>NZ_BMQA01000085.1 GCF_014647875.1 Streptomyces brasiliensis
CGGACTGGAACTGGCCGCCTGATCAACCGAATCCGCCAACAAAGTCCTGAAGGCCGGGGCTTCTGTCTTTGCGCTTCAGGCGACGTGGGCGAGTGCCCTGCCAGCACCCCTGCGGGTGGTGGTGTCGTCTGAAATAGAAGCGCTGTCGACAGCTACACCCGCCGAGGTGGTGCTTGTGCGGGAGGCCCGGTTCTGGGCGCTACGCCGTTCTTCCCTACGCGCCCCCGCGCCAGAGCGTCCGAGGACGTTCTGGTGGTAGGCATGCAGTGACCGCTGGAGCGGGCTCCAGCCGGTCTGGGACCGGCGATACGTGACCTCGATGCGGAGGTCTGGGTCCGGGACGTACGTCCCGTCGTTGTCGGCAAGCGTGTGGATGTTCACGCCGCCCACGGCGTCCCGGTGGCACCGGAACCCGCACGTTGGGTTTTTGCAGACGTACTCGCGCCCGCGGACTTTCGTCCGCGTATGACACTTCGGGCACGTCTGCGAGGAGTGGGCTTCGTTGATGTGCTCGAGCTTCAGCCCGGTCTTGTACTGCAGGAAGTCTTCCTGCCGGCCCCGGGACCACTGCGACAGCTGCTGCCGCGTAGACCTCGACGCCCGGCGCTTCTTATTCGTGTTCCGCTCGATACCCCGGACGTCGCCTGCGACCAGCCGGACCCCGACCACGGTGCCCGGCCCGGACACCATCTTGTGGTGCTCGGTCCACTCCGCGTGGACTTCGCGGGTGAACTGCTCGGCCTTCGCGGAGACCTGATGGTCGAAGTCGTGCAGACGACGTTCGGTCTTCGCTTCGACCTTCTTCTTCGCCGCCACGAGACGCCGGTGCTTCCGGGAGCCGTTCTTGCACCTCGACATGCGCGACGTGAGCCGGGAGGCGACCTTGTTCCTATACCGCTTCGCGGAACGTCCCTGCCGGCCGCCCAGGACCTCGACCTTCATGGTGCCGTCGGGCATCTTTGCGGCGAGGGTCATCGGGTTGATGATTCCCTCGTCGATCGCCACCGTGACCGTCGGCCGGCCCTCCACAGGCCCGGGCAGCGCCTCGGCGGGTGCGGAGTAGGCGATGTGCAGGGACCAGGCGCGTGCGTTGCGGTCCCAGCACAGGCGTATCTCTCCCCAGTCCTTCGGTGGAACTGGCCGTCCGTCGCGGAGGGTGACTCCTGGCAGGGGCACAACGATACGCCCGCGGCCACGGCCGAGGGACAGGGCAAGCCGGCCTTCTGGGGTGACTCGCCAGCCGAAACCTGCGGTGAACGACAGAGGCCGGTACTTCTTTTCCCGCCAGGGCGCCCGCGCCTTCACACCCTGCGCCCGGTTCGTCCGCGACGTTGCCACCGCGTCCCACAGGTCGTAGGCGATGGCCTGCGCGGTGTGGGCGTGGAAAGGGCGAGCCTCACCGGGCAGGGAGGTGACGAATCGGCGGATGTCTTCCTTGCCTGGGCTTTCGCCTGCCTCCCACTGGTCGCGTAGCCATGACACTGTCCGGTTCCACACGCCCGCAGACGCGTGGCACGCCTCGTGGGCGCGCAGATGGTCCGCGCGGTCCAGCCAGAGGGGAACAACAGAGGTGCGGCCGACGAGACCGGCTTCCTTCCGGGCCTTCATCGACGCAAGGCGTGCAGCAACGGCCGGCGGTACCTTCTTCTCCGCCTCCGCGTTCTCAGACATTGCCACACCCCCTCACCGGACTCCCGCCCCTATAGTTCCGGCAGCAGAACACGCCGCAACCAGCACCACGGGCACTGCTTCCTGCCTGCCCAGCAGGCCAGTTGAAGACTACGGCACCCCACTGACAACCGGCCGTGCGGCAAGCGCCGGACTGTGCTCCGCCGCTGCGCGGCTTCGGACTGGGGATGAGCTAACCCGGGCGTAAACGCCCGGGCTTGCGCTCAAGAAGAAGGTCAAGGGTGTCATCGGCCCAGGCCCGGGCGCCCCTGTCGAACGCGGCACGGCACGGCTGAAGCCCGGCCCGCATCAGCCCCACCGAGAGGACCGTCCCCACCAACGCCGTCCTCACCCCGCACAGGCAACGCTGAAAAGGCTGATGGTCCGCAGGTAACCAGGTGGACACCGTTCATGCCCGCGCGGCGCGCGTTCGTGTCCAACAGATTGACCCCACATTCAGGTCCGTAGCAGGCTCATGACACACCGCGAGTCGCAGGTGCAGCCGACAACTGCGAGCTCGAGGAAGAAAAGGCATGGCAGGCGGATCCTGAACCATGCGCTTGGTGCGACCAGCTGCGCTGTTGCAACGATGCGGCACAAGCTGTGCTCAACCGGTAGACCGGCAGGGTCGTCTGACACGTCTTTGCGGAGTTTGAAAGCGTCGCAGGACGCCTGATTCCGGCACACTGCGCAGCCGCGCATCCTGACGACAGGTCAGTCTGGAGCGAGAGGTGAAATCGTGGTTCTTCCATCAAAGATGCCTCAGCTCGCCGACCTCGATTTGCTGCTGTCGGTCGAGAGCTACGGCAGTGTAGGAAAGGCCGCTCAAGCGCACAGTCTTTCACAGCCAGCCGCCAGTATCCGGATCAGCGCCATGGAACGTCGCCTTGGTCTTCGGCTACTGGAACGCTCTCCTGCCGGTTCGAAGCTCACCGAGGACGGAGAACGGCTGGCCAAGTACGCCCGTAACCTGATGCATGCAGCGCGAGAGCTGCTGGAATTTGGACCCGGGTCCCAGTCCTCCCCTGTGAAACATCTACGGGTTGCGGCCAGCCCGGCCGTCTCCGAGCACTTGATCCCTGAATGGCTGAACCGGTCCGGGTTCTCGTTCGGCGAGGCACGTGTCGAGGTGCAGACCGGCAGTGTCGACACACTCCACCAACTGATCCATGCGAGCCATGTCGACCTCGCGTTCATTGATGGCTGGTGTCAGGCCGGAAGCCACGTGCAGAAAAAATTCCGCGAAGACCTGGTGACCCGGTACATATGCGACGACAAGCTGGCCGTGGTGGTCGGCTCGAGGCACCCGTGGGCCACGAGACCCACTCCCCTGACGGTGCAGGAGCTGGCATCCGCTCAACTTGTTCTGCGCGAGCGCGGCTCAGGACTCCGGGAGTTCACGGATGAACTACTGGGAACCGCACGCGCCCCGCGAAGTTATATTGAATTTCCCTCCAGCGCTGCGATCAAGCAAGCAGTCGCTACAAGCCAGCGGGTGACAGTGCTGAATATTTCCACCGTGAGGTCCGAACTCGCGGAAGGCCGGCTGCACCAGGTGGCCGTCGACCAAGAAATGCCGGCAAAACCCATCTATGCGGCTTGGAGCGAGCGCCGGGGTCTCCCGGAGTATGCGCGGGAACTCGTGGAGACTGCAGCGTCGAAGGGCAGTCCGATGCCCGTTGTCAAGCCTGCACACACAGTCCAGAGCAATCGACTCGCGGAGACGAACATCACCACAGCGATATAGCAGGACGGTCTGTGCCCATTAAGTCGATCACCTGACTGTTGAACCAGTCGCGAACATGTTGCACCGTGTGGTGCCGAGCGCAGGAGGATTAACGGCAGATGTCACTGAATGAAATTGCGCGTACACTTGTCTCTAACAGGCGCGGAATCCTTGCTGCCGATGAGAGTATCGGGACGATGTCCTCCAGGCTGGAGAAGGTGGGGGTCGAGCCAACGGAGGAAAACCGCCGGGTATACCGTGAGCTGATTGTTACGACCCCTCGACTCTCGGAATCGATCAGCGGCATCATCCTCGCGGACGAGACGTTCCATCAGAGTTTGTCCAGCGGACGCACGTTTCCACAGTTCCTCGCCGATCTCGGGATTCTCGCCGGAATCAAAGTCGACACCGGAGCAAAGCCGCTGGCGGGAGCCCCGAACGAGACTATCACCGAGGGTCTCGACGGGCTGCGCGAGCGAGTGAAGGATTACGTGCGGCTCGGCGCGACGTTCGCCAAATGGCGCGCGGTCATCACGATTGGCGACAATCTGCCGTCGGACCGTGCGGTGCGAGCGAACGTGCACGCACTGGCGCGGTATGCCGGCCTCTGCCAGGAAGGAGGCCTGGTGCCCATCGTGGAACCCGAGGTGCTGATGGACGGTGCCCACTCGCTGGCGCAATGCCAGCAGGTGACCACTGCCGTGCTGGCGTCGTTGTTCGACGAGCTCAACCTGATGCAGGTGCAACTCGACGGCATCGTCCTCAAGCCCAACATGGTGGTTGCCGGCAGCGGCAGCCCGGAGCAACCCGCGGTCACCGACGTCGCCCGGGCCACGGTGGACACCCTGCGGCAGACCGTGCCGCCGTCCGTACCGGGCATCGCCTTCCTTTCCGGTGGACAAAACCCGGAAGTGGCGACACAGCACCTCGGGGCGATGCAGAACCTGAATCCGCTTCCCTGGGAGCTCACCTACTCGTTCGGAAGGGCACTGGTCGGGCCGGCCCTGGAGACATGGCGGGGCGAGACCGACAACTGGGCTGCCGCCCAAAAGGCGCTCTCCGAGCGAGCCATCGCGAACGCCGCCGCCCGCTGACGGGCCAGCCGGCGCGATGCCGCCGGCTTAGTTCTTCCAGCCGGCATCCCACCGATGCCTGGTGCCTGGCACTTCGCGGCGGCCTGCGGCTCGATGAAGAGGGCGACCGGATCGGCTCCATGGGCTGCCGGTCCGGCCTCCCGCCGCGTGACGTTCAGATGCCGTCGTGGCCGAGTACGCTGCAGACCCTTCAAACGGTCCCCTGCCACCGCTCGTTCGATTGAATTGATGCCGATGAGAATGCAGGAATGGGGCACCCCTGAGGTTCCCGGCCGCCCCCGTGCAAAGGAACGGAACGCCATTTCCTCCGCCAGGACCGAAGGCCCCGATCACACTCTCGCTCTCGAACTCGTACGGGTCACCGAGGCCGCCGCGATCGCGGCCGACCGGTGGGTCGGACGCGGCGCCACCAACCGCGGCAAGGCCGCTGCCCTCGAGGCAATACACAAACGCATCATGTCGGTGCCGATGCGCGGCGTTGTGGTGATCAGGGAGGGTGAGAAGAGGGACACGCCTGCCCTGTTCACGGGTGAGGGCGTCGGCGACGGGAACGGGCCGGCCTGCGACATCGGGATCAGCGCAGGCGACAGCACCCATCTGATGGCCAGGGAGGTGCCGTACGCGCTCACGGCGATCGCGGTGGCCGAGCGCGGTGCACTGTACGATCCCTCGCCCGCTCTCTCCATGGAGAAGCTGGCCGTCGGCCCCGACTGCGCCGACGTCGTCGACATCAACCGCCCGGTGGCGGAGAATCTGCACGCGGTTGCCACGGCCAAAGGCGTGCCAGTGTCGGAGGTCATCGTTGCCGTTCTCAACCGGCGCCGGCACCTCAAACTCGTGCGCGACATCCGCGATGCAGGAGCGCGGGTCCACCTGATAGAGGGAGGCGACGTCGCGGGTGCGATTGCCGCGGCGTGCCCCCACAGCCCGGTGGACATACTGGTGGGCACAGGGGGAGCAGCGCAGGGGGTCATCGCCGCGGCTGCCCTGTCCTGCATGGGCGGCTCGTTGCAGGCCCGGCTACGGCCCAACGACCTCGAGCACGGCGAAAAGCCCGGCACCGGCCATGACTTCGACACAGTTCTCCACACCGGCGACCTGGTGCGCGGACAGAGCGTTGTGTTCTGCGCCACCGGGGTGACCGGCAGCGAACTGCTGCACGGTGTGCAGCACCACGCAGGCCGCACTACTACCCAGTCCATGGTGATGTGTTCAACGCCGCACACCGTGCGGACGGTCACGTCCGAACACCGGCATGCCAGACGGCGCGAACACCCCGGAATTGATTCCGGGTGAGCAGAGGATGGCTGACCTCCTCAACTTCTTCCCCACAAGCCGAGGAGCGACCACCCGGGGCGAGGGCAAGGCCGACGAAAACCGCACACACACGCAACAGGAGCACCGATTCCCATGACGGATGAGACCACCACCACGTCCGTCCGGGCCGAAGCCGTCATCACGCGCTACCGCGGACTGATCTGTGATCTCGACGGTGTGCTCTACCGCAGTGCCACGGCTGTTCCCCATGCGGTGCAGACCCTGAACCGGGTGACAGCGCAGGGCGTACCGGTCGTGTTCGCCACCAACAACGCATCCCGCTCTCCCCAGGACGTGGGCGACCACCTCCGCAGGCTGGGCCTCACACAGCAGGGCTGCTCGGTGGTCACCAGTTCCCAGGCGGCCGCGGCACACCTGGCGCAGCGTCTGGCCCCAGGAACGCCGGTGTGTGCGGTGGGAGGGCCGGGTGTCGCCCAGACACTCACCGAAGCCGGGCTGACCCCGCTCCGCGTCGCGGATCTGGGCGACACACCGGTCCAGGCAGTCGTCCAGGCACTGGGAACCGACGTCACCTGGAGCGAACTCGCGGCAGTGGGCCACCTCGCCGAAGCCGGAGCCACCTGGGTAGCCACGACCATCGACCTCACCCTGCCCACGCCCTACGGGCAAGCCCCCGGCAACGACGCACTCGTCGCACTGGTGCAGACCTCAACCAGCGCACAGCCGCACGTGGTCGGCAAGCCGCAGACAGCCCTGTTCGACCTGGCACGTTCCCGGCTCGGCACCGACCAGCCGGACACCCTCGTGTGCGGGGACAGGCTGGACACCGACATCGAGGGCGCCAACGCGGCCGGCCTCGACTCACTCTTCGTCCTGAGCGGGGCCTGCCGTCTTTGGGACCTGGCACTCGCCGAGCGTCCTGCGCGTCCCACGTATGTCGCCGCCGACCTGAGCGGACTGCTCGCCCCCGCACTGCCCCTGCACCCCACCCCGCCCGACCACCCCGCCGAACTCGGGCCGGACGCCCTACC
This sequence comes from Streptomyces brasiliensis, assembly GCF_014647875.1. Taxonomy (GTDB): domain Bacteria; phylum Actinomycetota; class Actinomycetes; order Streptomycetales; family Streptomycetaceae; genus Streptomyces; species Streptomyces brasiliensis. The sequence continues at coordinate 6,798 of NZ_BMQA01000085.1, forward strand.
CCGCGTGCCGAGCGCCGGCGACAACAGCAAACGCCTGCAATCCGTTCTCACCACCGCCTGGGCCGCCCGCGACAACGGCCGCCACGTCTGCGACCACGCCGACCTGTGGGAAAGGATCGAACGACAACTCGGACTCGCCCAGCCCGAACACACCACACACCACACACGCCCATCAGCACCCTCAAAAGCCAGACATTGAAGCCCCCTCGGTTGCGGGACCATCCCCCGACCGGCGAACCAGAACAACCGGCACCCCCAGATCCTCCCGACCCACCTCCCACACCAACCCACCCAACACCAACCCACCAAACCACGACATCAGGAGCAGACAGCCAACGTGCGCATCTACCTCGGCTCCGACCACGCCGGACTCGACCTCAAAAACCACTTTGTCAGCAGGCTTTCCGACCTTGGCCACGAAGTGACCGACGTCGGCCCCACCCTCTACGACCCCGACGACGACTACCCACCGTTCTGCATCGAAGCAGCGCGACGCGTGGTCGCCGACCCCGGCAGCCTCGGCATCGTCATCGGCGGCTCCGGCAACGGAGAACAGATCGCCGCGAACAAGGTCCCCGGCGCCCGCGCCGCACTGATCTGGAACGTGGACACCGCCAGACTCGCCCGCCAGCACAACAACGCACTCCTAGCCGGCATCGGCGCCCGCATGCACACAGTCCAGGACGCCGAACGCATCGTAAACACCTTCCTCACCACCCCATTCGAGGCCGGCCGCCACCAGCGCAGGATCGACCTCCTGTCCCACTACGAACACTCCGGCAAACCACCCGCTCTGCCACAAAAACAACCCTCCACCCCATGACACCCACCAAAGCCGCGCACTCCCTGACCCCAGAAAGGAAGCAGAACAGAACCACAACAACGAACTCAACTCCAGCGCAAAGCGCGGCGGGCCAACCAGCCTCCAGCGCCCAGCGGACCGTTCCGCTCGCCGGCGCCGCCAGCACCTCATCAATACGGGGCAGTTGCCCGGCACGAACAGCAGCGACCTGTCCGAGCCCGCTGCGGCCCACAAACGCATCACCGAACCGGAGACCGAGCCGGCCATCCACCACCGGGCTGCCGAACCGCTGGGCGAGGTGACGTCCCCCAAAGGCGGTTCCAAGCCATCCGCGTGATGGCCCGCGAGCACCTGCCCGTGCAACCGGCCTGCCGGGTCCTGCATGCCGCCGAGTCCGGCTACCACGCCTGGCGGGACCGGCCGCCATCCAACCACCTGGTCAAACACGCCTGGCTGACCGAGGCCATCGCGGGCATCCACACCACCTCCCGCGGCACCTACGCCTCCCGCCGGGTACACGCCGAGCCCGCTCTGGGCCCGAGCATCCACGTCAGCCACGGCACCGTGGAACTGCTCATGCAACGCGCCCGCCCGCCCGGCAACCGGCGCCACCGCGCCCTGACATGGGACGATCGGTCGGTGACTCGACTTGCGAACCGTGATCGCTCCCTTGAGGAGCTTGAGCGTGACCGCTGGTCGGCCCCGTCGGGCGGCGAAACCCGGCTGATGGCGACCGTGCGCGAGCTTCGGCGCAAGCCGATCGGCGGCCTGACGGTCGAGGACATGCGGTTGCTGATCAGGCAAGACGTGGGCCTTGCCTATCTCCTGCCCCTGGCGGTGGAGGTCCTCCGGGTCGACCCACTGGCGGAAGGCGACATGTACGAGGGCGATCTGCTGGCCGCCGTGCTCACCAGGAGTGCTGAGGTCTGGCGGGAGTCCCCCGAACTTGGGCGGGAGGTCCGCCTGATGGTTTCGGAGCTGGCCGACGTGCCGCCTGCCCTGAAACGCGAGGTTGAGTGGTTCTTGGCTCTGTAGCCCGCCGACAGCAGCTGCCGGCGGCGAGAGGCCGGCAGGCTGTCTACGAGGAATGCCGCACGAGCGGTCGTGGGCCAGGGCGCATCGCAGCACGGCCCCGGGTAAGCCGACGGACCATGACGCCGATCATGGCCCATCGAATCATCCTCTCGGAGTGGGCCGGGCTGGTCTCGTAGTCCCGGGCGAGGCGCCGGTGGGCGGTGAGCCACGAGAAGGTGCGCTCCATCGCCCACCGGATACGAAGTCGCCGCCTGGGTCCGCGACTATGAGCGGCGCACCACCAGCGCCGAAGCGATGGTCTACTGGTCGAGGACCCTGCTCATGACCCGCCGCCTGGCCCGACCACGCCGCGGGCGGGTGTGAACTCCAACTCGCCGAGCGAGCCCTTCCACAAGCGGCTGCCGGCCTGCCGGACCTGGAGAAGGCGCTGTCCCTCGTACGCGGCCGCCCCTTCGGCACCCGCCCCCTACCCTGGGCCGAACCCCACCAACAGGAAATGACCACCCGGATCATCGACATCGCCCACACCGTCGCCACCCACCGCACCCCACCCGGCCCCCACCACGACCTCACCGCCGCCCGACACGCCATCGCCACCGGCCTCGACGTCGACGTCGACGAGACAGCCGAGCTGTTGTACCGGGACTGGATGAAGACCGAATGGGCCGCCGGGAACCGGTCGGGCCTGCACACGGCGATCTCCCGCATCCAACACGTCAACCGCACACTCGACTGCGACCTCGAACCGGAAACCGAACAGCTGATCAACGAACTCCTCAACAGCCCAGACCCGACATACCACAAGGCGCTGTAAGGCAGATGCGGGACTGTAAGAGGCTGCACGGAAAGACATCACCCGTCATCGATCCCTCGGTCCTGGACAAGCACGTGGACCGGTACAGGAAAGGGTCGCGGAATCTCCAGGCCCTCTGCGAGCACTACGGGGTGACCCTCGATGACGCGCACAACGCCGTCGCGGACGCGGTGGCCGCCGCACGTGCGGCGCGATCCATGGGGGGCGAAGCACTCGGTCATAGGGGCCCTGGCGCCGACGGACCTCCACGATCTTCAGATCCGTGCGGCAGCCGAGCAGGCAGCATCACTGCAGAAGTACCTCCGACGCACCTCGAACCCCGGGGCGACGGTCGAGTCGGCCTGGCCCGTCATCCCTTATAGCCGCTGACTGCAGCAGTCGTCCGGCTTTGCAGGTGATCCGGCGTCGCCGGGGCACTCGTCGGGAGCACCCGCTTCTCCCTTGCGGGCTGGAGCTGCTCGACGAAACCACCGGTCCTCTCAGGCCGTCTCCACTAACCTGACTGGTTGTTCACGCGCCGTGCGGCGCCCGCGGTGAAGGGAGTCGTCCTGCTGTGTTGGCGCTGCGGGAGCACGATCCGGAGTGGATAGCGGACTACCGGTTGCTCGGCCGGCTCGGCGAGGGCGGGATGGGCGTGGTGTACCTCGCCCGGTCGTCGAGGGGCCGGATGGTGGCGGTGAAGTCGATTCGCGCCGAACTGGCGGCGGTTGCGGACTTCCGGACCCGGTTCGCCAACGAGATCACCGTGGCCCGGCAGGTCGGCGGGGACTGGACGGCCGCCGTACTGGACGCCGACCCGCACGCCGAACGGCCCTGGGTCGCCACCGCCTATATCCCCGGGCCCACCCTCGCCGATGTGGTGAACCAGCACGGCCCGCTGCCGGAAAGGTCCGTGCGCGGCCTGGCGTCCGGACTGTGCGGTGCCCTGGCCGACATCCACACTGCCGGGCTCGTCCACCGCGATCTGAAGCCTTCGAACATCATGATCACCATCGACGGTCCGAAGGTGATTGACTTCGGCATCGTCCGCGCGCTGGACGACCCGACCAGCGGCGGACTGACCTCCACCGGACTGATCGTGGGCACGCCCGGGTTCATGGCCCCCGAACACATCCGCGGCGAGCGTCTCACCCAGGCCTGTGACATCTTCTCGCTCGGCGCCGTGCTCGCCTTCGCCGCCTGCGGACACATGGCCTTCGAGGCGTCCCAGGGGCAGGCCCACGCCGTCATGTACCGCGTGGTGCACGAGGAACCGGACCTCACCGGCGTCCCCGAACCACTCCTCCCCCTCATCCAGGACTGCCTGGCCAAGGACCCCGCCACCCGGCCGTCCCTCGACACGCTCCAGGCCCGGGAAGAGACGCAGTACCGCCACCTCGGACCATGGCTGCCGGCCGCCATCCTGGCCCGGCTGGGGCAGGACGCGGCACAACTGCTCGAACACGAAGACCCGCACACCCGGGTGACTCCCGACACCGCCCTGGCTCAAACGCCTCCACCACCGGACGCGGCGGTGACTGAGCCGGCCCGGCCGTTCACCGCTCCGGTCACCGCCCCCGACATGCCACAGCAACCACCCGCCCCCGCCCAGGACGACGGAGAGCCACGGCACACGCTGGCCGAAGAACGCAAGCGGGGAAACGGCCCAGAGCCCGCCACCGGCGCCGTGTACGCGGCGCTCGCCTTGTTCACCGCGGTGGCCGTGAGTACGGCCGTCCAACAGATCTACTTGGTGACCACCCTGCACGGAAATGAGGCTTACCAGTACTGGGACGGCGGATCGTCCTCCGACCTATGGGGGAAACTTCAGATCAGCTCTGGAGCCGTTTTGATCGTGTGCTGGCTGATCTGGTTCACCCAAGCGCGCGCCGTCGCTGAGCGCTTCACCCCCGGGCGGCTGCGATACCGCCCGTCCATGGCCGTCCTCGCCTGGTTCATCCCCATCGGCAACCTCTACCTGCCCAAGCAGATCGCCAACGACATCTGGCACGCCTCCAGCCCGCCTGCCAAGGCTGAGGCCATGGCCCCGGCCGCCAGGCTTCACCTCTGGTGGAGTTTCTGGCTGGCCACCTTGGTGACCTGGCCAGAATTCTGGAGGACGTGCCACTGGAACAGATTCAACCACGGCGACTGGGCTGATAGCCCCCCCCACGACAGGGGACGACTACGCCTTCAACGCCATGGGATGGACGGCCTTGATCCTCCGGCTCCTCGTCATCCCCACGGCCATCGCGGCTGCTCTTTACATCCACAGGCTGACGACCCTGCAACGAGCACGACTCGGCGCCTCGCCCGCAAACTGCCCCCGAACCTCGCCGTAAGCCTCCTTCGTCCGTCGCCCAGTTGTAGAACTTGTCCAGGGTGGCGACGCCCCGATTCCAGGTGGAGGCCGAGACGACCTGCGTGGGGTCGGGTGCCACGCGCCGGGCTCGGTGGAAGGCCGTGAGGTCGTCACGGTCGGCTTGCCAGGCGGTCTTGCCGCGATGCTCGTGGAGGAACCGCCCTCACGTCAGCAGATCGAGAGCGTACGCCCGCCAGGAGTTCGCCGACCTCACGCCGAGGGTCGGCAGGGACCACAGGAAGCGATTCAGGTGTACGTCGTAGCTGCCGTCATTGCTGAGAAATGATTCCCAAACCGGAAGGCACGGGGCCTGCTCGAACTGCCGTCCGGCCAGGTCTCGTTCAGGCGATCAACGCTCGGCGGTGCATAGTGGCAGGGCCTCTTGAACATCTCGGTGATGTCGAAGTCAACCGAGTACAAGGCTTCCAGCAGCTGCGGGGCCACCTGTCCTACCTCAAACTCAACGATGCCGCCGAGGCAGCTCAACCGGGTCTGCGACCAGGCACGGGCCGAGGGCCTGTCGCTGACCGCGGCCCTGGAGAGACTGCTGGAGATCGAGGTCGAGGCCACCGAGGCCAGACGCCTGGCCTCCCGGCTGCGGTTCGCCTGCCTGCCCGAACCCTGCACACTGAACGACTTCGACTTCGCCGCCCAGCCCGGCGTCGACGAGAAACTCGTCCGCGATCTGGCCACCCTGCGCTTCCTGGACGACGCCCCCAACATCCTGTTCGTCGGCCCGCCCGGGGTCGGCAAGACCATGCTCGCGGTCACGCTGGCCCGGGCCACGGTGGACGCCGGACACCGCGTCTACTTCACCACCGCCGCGGAACTCTCGGCCAAATGCCACAAGGCCGCCCTCGAAGGCCGCTGGAAGACCTGCATGAACTTCTTCTCCGGCCCCAAACTCCTGGTCATCGACCTATGCCGAGCCCGCGACTATGCCGAGAGGGTTGTCGGCAAGCGTGATCACGGGCTGTGCGGCGGCTGTTCTGCTCGGCATAGTCGACGGCAGGAAGGAGCTATCCGGCCCAGGGATTCGGCCCCTGCTTGAGGACGACGAGCCCGCGTGCCTGGTCGGCGGGCCAGAAGTCGATCCGATAGAGGAAGTGCTCGCCGGGGCCTCCGTTGGTGTCGACGGCCGGTGGGTCAGAGGGAACGTAGGAGACCCGGGCCCGCAACAGCCCAGCGGGAACGGTCATGCCCGGCCCGTCCTCCGGGAGAACTCCGGGGCTGGACACGGCGAGTTGGCCGGTCGGCATCCAAGTCCGCTTCCACGATGTGCTCAGCCGTCGGCTCCGTCATCGGCGCGGTTGCATGAACGGTGATCAGCGACTCGACCATGTCATCCCGAGCGGTGCCGATAGAGATCGAGTGCGGTTCCACCCCGATGCGATGAACGTGGACTGCTTCGTCGGTCCAGCCGGCTGGCGGCAGGTCCGGGTCCATCGCGTGCTCGGCCATCCACGCGTCATAGGGCTCAAGGTCTTGGACATAGAACTGCCCGTGATCGGCATCGATCAGGAACTTCAACGAAGCATCAGCCACCGCCGCAGGCTATCGGAGCCGGCAGCGCCGTTTGAGCTGGGCCTTCGTCTCGAAGACCACAAGGCCGAGACTGTTCGCGCCGCTCACGCCTCACAGGCGGTCGAGGAACGCGAGGACTTTGTCGGTGGGTTGGTAGCGGCCTGGCCGGGCGGTGACTGGTGCGGTCAGGGCGAGTGCCTTCTCCTTGATGGTCATGTCGGCGTGGACGTAGGCGTCGGTGGAGCGGACGCCGGCGTGGCCGAGCCAGAGCGCGATGACCGTGGTGTCGACGCCGGCCTGCAGCAGCGACATGGCGCAACTGTGTCGTAGGACGTGTGGGTGGATGCTCTTTTCCCGCAGGGACGGGCAGGCTCGGGCGGCGGTCTGGGTGTGGGTGCTCAGGCGTTGTGCAACGGCGTCGCGAGTGAGGCGCCGTCCGGTGCGGGTGCAGAACAGGGGGTCGGCGCGGCGCCCGGCGCGTTCGTTCAGCCAGGATCGCAGCAGGTCCTGGATGGGGCGGTCGAGCGGGACGGTGCGTTGTTTGCGTCCTTTGCCCTCGCAGCGGACGGCGGCGCCGTCGCCGAGGGTGATGTCGTCGCAGTTCAGACTGGTGAGTTCGGAGACGCGAAGGCCGGTCTGGATGGCCAGGGCCAGCATGGCCTTGTCCCGTCGTCCTTCCCAGCGTTTCGGATCCGGCGCGGCCAGCAGCGCGTCGATCTCTGGGACGGTCAGGAACGTGACGGTCCTCTTGTCGAACCGCTTCGGCGGGATGTCCAGGACGCGCTGGATGAGCAGGGCATGTTCGGGGTGCTGGAGAGCGGCATAGGAGAACAGGGACCGGATCGCGGTCAGGCGGACGTTGCGGGTTCTGGTGCTGTTGCCGCGCTCGTCTTCCAGGTGGTTCAGGAACGCGGAGATGACGTCCGCGTTGAGGTCGTTCCAGTCCAGCTTCTCCGGGGTGGTGCCGGTCCGCTGCTGGACGAAGGCGAGCAGGAGGCGGAGTGCGTCGCGGTAGGCGGCGATGCTGCGGGGGCTGGCCTGGCGCTGGCGGGCGAGGCGGTCGGTGAAGAACGCCTGCAGGGTGGGTGCGATCAAGGTCATGGCCGGGCCGCCTTTCCGATGCCTTCGCGGCGGGCTGCTGCCAGGGCAAGCAGTTCCGGGGCGGCGGAGAGATACCAGTAGGTTGAGGACGGTTCGCGGTGTCCCAGGTAGGTCGACAGCGACGGGATCTTCGCCTGGACGTTGTCGCTGGTGCGATACCAGTGCAGCAGGGTGCGGACGGCGAAGGTGTGTCTGAGGTCGTGCAGCCGCGGCGGGTGGAGAGCCTCGCTGCCGACGCCCGCAGCGGTGACCAGTTGCCGGAAGGTCGGGGAGACGACGGCGTAGATCAGGCGCCGTGCGGTGCGGGAGATAAAGAAAGCGGGGTCCTTCGGCTGCGGCACCACCTGGTCGCGCAGGGCGTCGAACTCGCCGAGTGCGCTCATGGTGCTCGGCAGCAGCGGCACCAGTCGCGACTTGCCGAACTTGGACTCGCGGATCCGCAGCACGCCGTCGGTCCAGTCGATGTCGTCGCGGTCCAAGTTGATCGCCTCGCCGACTCGCAACCCAGCGGCGGCCAGCAGCCCGATGAGCGTGCGGTAGGTCGCCGCCCACAGCAGCGGGCCGAGCTTCTGGGTGGCGGTCATGACTGCGGCGATGTCGGCGTCGGAGTAGAGGAACGGCTGTCGCCAGCGTTGCCGGTGGGGCAGCAGGCCCAGTGGGGGAACTTCGGTGGCCGGGTCGGTGCCGGACAGGTAGCGGGCAAAGCCGCGGACCGCGGTGATTCGCCGCGGGCTCACCGTCGTCACCACCTCGTTTTCACGGCTCTTGACCCAGGCCAGCGCGGCGGCGATGGTCACAGTGGTCTGCCCGCGGTCTTCCATGAAGGCGACGAAGTCCGGCAGCAGCCAGGCCGCCTCGGCCATCTGGTGCCCGAGCAAGCGGCGAAGCCGCAGGTAGTCGTCCAGTGCCTCCCGAAGGGCGGTCATGCTGCCTGCCCGGGCCAGGGCTGCGCGACCGCGCGCAGGGCGGTGAAGTCGACCTTCGCGTAGAGCGCGGTCGTGGCCAGGTCCTGGTGACGAAGAACCTGGCCGATCGCGGTCAGCCCGGCGCCCTGTCGCAGCATCTCGCCAGCCAGGGCGTGACGCAGTCGGTGCGGACCCACTCGGGGCAGGCCGGCGCGCAGGCAGGCCCGTTCGACGACATCGCCCACCAGGTCCGCGCGGATCGGGCCGCGCGGGGCCCGGCAGGTCAAGAACAGGTGGCGGGAGAGAAGTTGGGGCCTGGCGGCGGAGAGGTAGGCGACCAGGGCTTCGCCGACGTCGACTGGCAGCGGGAGCCGGTCCTCGCGACGGCCCTTGCCCCGGACAATGATCTCGCCCGAACGCCAGTCGACGTCGTCGAGCTGCAGCCGGGCCACTTCGATCGAGCGCAGGCCCAGCCTGGCAACGAGCATCAAGATCGCGTAGTCGCGGATGCCGACGGCGTCTTCGCGGGGGCAGTGGTCCAGCAACAGCTGCACCTCGCTAGCGGCCATCGTCGGAGGGACCGTCGCCAGGCGCCAGCCGCCGACCGGGGGCACGGCCGCACCGAGTCTGAGCGGTGTGACGCCGTGCAGGTGCAAGAAGCGCATCAGGGACCGCAGTTCGGCCACCCGCCCCTTCGCCGAGCCGGCGGAGACCCGAGCACACTCCCGCAGCAGGAACGCGTTCAGGTCCGAGCCGGTCAAGCCGCTCGGCGTGAACACCCCGCCAGGCATCGCCTGCTCGGTCAGGAAACGGCGAGCGGTGTTCTCGTAGCGCAGCATCGTCGCAGCCGACAGGCCTCGCTCACCGGCCATCCAGGACCGGTACTGCACCAGCAGGACTTCCAGCGGCGACAGCACTACCTGCGGGGCGGGGACCACTCGGGCTTCGCGGAGATACGTCAGCAGCGGCATCATCCCGCGCAGTCCACAGATCCGGCGACGGCCAGCCCTCCGCTGGTCGGACAGGTAGAGTTCCAGCTTCTCTTCGCTGAGGTCGGCGACCTCAAGCTCTCGCTGGGACAGCCACTGCCCGACCTGTCCGAGGTCCTTGAGCATGTTCCTGGCCGTCTGCGTCGTATACCCGTGGTCTGCCAGCCAGACCCGATAGCCCTCGACCTGCGATGCCAGAGCACCGGCCTTCCTGCGCGAGCCCGCCACGGTCCCCACCCCCTTTCGCGGGGCCCCCTGCCCCACGATCAAGGTCCTGCCCGGCGTAGGAACTATGCAGAGACCGACACGCCCGCTTTCACACGAAAGAGACCGTCACCTCGGGAGAGATCGGCATAGTCGCGGGCTCGGCATAGGTCCAGCTATGCGGATATCGGCATAGATCGACGAACTGGGCTACCTGCCGCTGCCCGAGGACGGAGCCTCGGCCCTGTTCCAGGTGATCAACCAGCGGTATCTGAAATCGTCCACGATCTTGACGACCAACGTCGGCATCGCCAGCCCCAGATGACTGGGCCGGCGCCTTCGGGGACGCCACCGTCGCCGCCGCGATGCTCGACCGGCTCCCGCACCGGGCCGCCGTCGTCGGCATCGACGGCCCGTCCTACCGACTGCGCGGCCACCAGAACCAGGCCGAAGTCCTCCGGCAGGGAGTGAACGCCCGTGTCTCCTGACAACACCAACGCTCTCAACACCCCAGAAGTTTCACCGCAGATGGCCCGACGCTGCCCGGTCTGCGAGACCGCTTTCACCCCCGCCACCGCCAAGAGCCGCCAGGTCTACTGCTCACCCACCTGCGCCGAAGCCCACCGCAAACAGACCCCGCTCCACCGCAACTGCCTCACCTGCGGGCAGGAGTTCACCACGAACGCCAGCGCCTGCCGTTCCTACTGCTCGGCCGAGTGCCGTCACGCGGCCCGCACCAGCGAAGACGCGCTCGACGAGCGTGTCTACCCGGTCTGCGACACCGGCTTCCAGGCACCGCGGACCGTCCGGCAGTACTACTGTTCCCCGTCCTGCCGCCGACCGGCAGCGCGGACAGGAACGCGACGAGCAGCGAGCCCGCCGCCTGGGCGAAGCTCCCCCCACCAGTTCGCCGCCGCGTCCCGTGCTCCCGCAGGCCCCCAAACCCGCGGCCCGTCCTGCCGCGCGTCACGCTCCTGTCGAGCGTGACCCGATGGAGCCCACCGCGACCCGCAACTGCCCGCACTGCCAGCAGCCGGTCACCATCGTCGCGCTGCTGGCCACCCCGGAAGCCGCCCGCCCGGCCATCCCCGGCCCCGGCGTCGTCCCGCTGCGGAGGACCCCGTGATCAGCGATCTCTTCAGCCTCCGCCAGCTCGACGACCTGGTCACCCGCACCCACAGCGAGGGCATCAACGAGTTGGCCGCCGCCGCGCTGATCGAGCACGAGGGACGCTTCCTCCTGATCGAGAAACCATCGCGCAACTTCGAACTCGCGCCCTCAACATGGGAGTTGCCCACCGGATTCGTCCGCGCCGGGGAAACCCTCACCAGCGGCATGGAACGCGTCCTCGCCGAGTACTTCGGGTTCTCCTCCGCAGAAGCCACGCGCTACCTCGGCCACAACGACCACGCCCACGACGCCGGCCGCATCGTCCGTGTCTTCGTTTTCGCAGTCACCGTCGAGCACCCTGACAGCATCTGCCATACCGCTCACATCGGACACCGCTGGATCGACAACATCACGATCTCCGACACCGTCGACGGCATCAACTCCATGCTCCGCGTCTACTACGCGGACACCCCAAACTGACCGCCGCCGATCTCCAGGGCCCGACGACCTGACGGTCGCCGGGCCCTCGGCAAACCGTCCTCGTCAGGCAGACGGCAGAACCGTCCCGGGCTTGCCCGCCGTCCCGGCAACCGTGCGATGCAAGGGGAGCACGGACACGACGACGAACACTCCGAAGAGCGTGAGGGGCACCAGCCGCATCAGCTGTGAAGGATCGTCGTGAAGCCAGTGCCGGTTTGCCCCACCAGTTGCCGCACATGTCCAGCACCATCACGGCGCCCGCCAGCCAGATCCCTTCTCGCCGCGCGAGTCCCACCAGCACGATGACCAGCGGATCGAGGACCACCAGGCTGACGAAGAACACCTGCAAAGGCACCTGAGGGAACATCGCATAGGCGTGGACACCGTCACGGGCCACATCGAGAACGTGGGTGCGAGTCCCCACGAGAAAACCGATCAAGTACACCGCGAAGGCCCACCTCGCCCACACCGGCTGTCTGCCCCATCGTTCCCGCAGTTCGACCCCCACCGGGCCAGCCTAAACGAGCCCGCGCTTCGAAGGCGGAGACGGCCAGCATCGGCGTGATCAAGGATCCACAGCCGGGTCTCTCACGCCTGCTCGTGCTCGTCACTTTTCCCCACACCGCTCAACATCCAACTAAGTGACGGGAAGAGCGACTCTGACGAGATTCAAAGAGCCCTATCAGGTTCGGGCCGTCCTTCTTTACCAAGTTCCTGTACTTCGCCGGCAAGGCGGTGCCGCCTGCGAGCGGCCCCGAGCCGCTCGGCAGACGGCCCCGGGAAGTGACCAGCCCCGCCTCAGTCCCGGGGACGCCGTCCGTCCGCCGGTCTCAGAGGGTGAGCGTGGGGTCCTCGAGGTCGGCCCAGACGGCGAGGTCGAGGGTGCGTTCGAGGCCGTTGCGCTCGCCGGTGGTGATGTCCCCCGGTGCAGCGGTGGTGATCTGCCGCAGCCGGGTGCGGTCGAGGAGGTCGAGGGCGGGGCTGTTGTCCGCCGACAGCAGTTCGCGGACCTGGGTCTGCAGTTGCGTCGCATAGGCGGGGTCCTGAGTGGAGGGATAGGGGCTTTTAACCCGCTCCGCGACCGATCGCGGCAGGAGTTCCGAGGTGGCTGCCCTCAGGAGGCTCTTCTCGCGGCCGTCGAAGGTCTTCATCGACCACGGAGTGTTGAAGACGTACTCGACCAGACGGTGGTCGCAGAACGGGACGCGGACCTCCAGACCGGTGGCCATGCTGAGACGGTCCTTACGGTCCAGGAGCATGCGGACGAAGCGGGTGAGGTGGAGGTAGCACACTTCCCGCATCCGGCGTTCCAGAGGGTCCTTCTCGCTGTCCAGACGCGGTACCTGGACCATGGCCTCCTCGTACCGCTGGGCGATGTAGCCGGGCAGGTCCAGTCGTTCCCACAGCTCCGGATCGAGCAGCGAACTGCCGCCCCGGCCATGCAGGCGTTCCAGCGCCGCCAACCAGGGGAAGGTGCCGGCGTCCCGCGCGGCAGGGTCGTGGAACCACGCGTAGCCGCCGAAGACCTCGTCGGCGGACTCCCCGGACAGGGCCACCGTGGAGTGCTTGCGGATCGCCCGGAACAACAGCAGCAGCGACTGGTCCAAGTCGCCCAGGCCCAGGGGCAGGTCCCGGGCGCGTACGGCAGCGGCGCGGACGTTCGGATCCGCGAGGTCCTCGGGATCGAGGACGATGTCCTCGTGATCGGTGCCCGTGTGCCGGACGACATCGTGGACATACGGCGTGTCCGGCGTCGCGCGCAGGTCGTCGGGGATGAAGTTCTCGCTCTGGCCGACGAAGTCGACGGCGAAGCTGCGGACGGTTTCCTTTCCACGGAGTTGCTGGGCTGCCAGCGCAGTGATGGCGCTGGAGTCCAGGCCGCCCGAGAGCAGGACGCACCGCGGCACGTCTGAGACCAGCTGGCGGCGGACAATGTCCTCCAGCAGCTCGCGTACCCGCGCAATGGTGTCCTGCCGGCTGTCGGTGTGCTCGGCGGCGCTGAGCTGCCAGTACGGGCGGGTGCGCAGGCCCGCGCGCTCGACGGTCACCACGGTGCCGGGCTCCACTTCCCGCATTCCCGCCCAGATGGCGTGGCCGGGGGTCTTGGCCATGGAGAACAGTTCGCGCAGGCCGTCGAGGTCGACGGTGCGGGGTACGAGGGGGTTGGCCAGGATGGCTTTGGGTTCGGAGCCGAACAGTACGCCGTCGTCGGTGGCGAAGTAGTACAGCGGCTTGATACCCATGCGGTCACGGATCAGGAGCAGCTGGTCGGTTCGTCCGTCCCAGAGGGCGAAGGCGAACATGCCGTTGAGGTGGTCGGGGAGGTCGGCCCCCCACTCCAGATAGCCGCGCAACACGACCTCGGTGTCGCTGTCGGTGCGGAAGGAGTGGCCGCGGTGGCGCAGCTCGTCACGCAACTCGGTGTAGTTGTACGCCTCTCCCGAATACACCAGTACGACGTCGCCGTCCGGGGTGTGCTCGCTCATTGGCTGGACGCCGCCGGGCAGGTCGATGATGGCGAGCCGACGGTGGCCCAGACCGGCGTGCGTGTCGAGCCAGAGGCCCTGCGCGTCCGGTCCGCGGCAGGCCATCGTGGCGTTCATGGCTTCGGCGGTGGGGCGTTCGGACCGCAGATCGCGCTGGTAGGACACCCAACCGGAGATTCCGCACATGGGCGGCACTCCTTGCCTGGAGAAACATCCAGCACCCTGGATGGCACCCCCTACAGAAGCGTAACCCGAGTCCGACAGTTGGTAGGCATACGGCGGGGCGGAAGTGCGGGCTGACCTGCGGCGATGGGCATGACGGGGCTCCGGGGCCGTGTGCCCACGGCCCCGGAGCGCGTTTTCCCAGCTCAGGGGCTATTCGGAGGTCTTGAGGCCGCTCATCTTTGGGTGCGTTTCTTGTTGAGTGAGGTCGGTGAGAGCGCCGTGTCCGGCGTGGTGACCGTCGTGGGCCTGCCCATGTGGGCGAACGACGGGCCGTCCGAGGGGGTCGAGCCGCGGGAGTACCGGGTGTGGCTGACTTCCAGGCAGGCCCGACCGGTCGACGGGGTGGCGTACGAGCAGGTCCCCACGTATCCGCTGCCCCGTGAGGACGAGCAGGGCCCGGCCTCCGACCAGTGGGCATGGAAAGTGCAGCGGACTCGGGTCTGTTGCGAAAGTGTGCGCGGTGGCGGATGTGGCGTAGTACTCCTGGGAAGTTCCAGAGACCCGTCCTGCTACTCACTTGGAGTCGTCCGATGGCCGTTCGTCGTGTCGTGCCCAACATCCAGTCAGAGGCTGCGCAGGAGAGCCGGGAGTTCTATGGCCTGCTGGGCTTCGAAGAGGTCATGAATCACGGCTGGATCATGACGCTCGCCTCCCCGTCCAGCCCGGCAGCGCAGATCAGCGTCATGTCCGGCGCCAAGACGGCGCCTATCGCCCCCGACATGAGCGTGGAGGTGGACGACGTGGATGCGGCCTACGCGGTCATGCAGGAGCGCGGTGCGGAGATCGTCTACCCCTTGCAGGACGAGGAGTGGGGAGTGCGGCGGTTCTTCGTCCGCGACCCCAACGGCCGTGTGGTCAACGTGCTGGGCCACCGCTGACGCCTCTCCCGCGCCACCGGGAGGGACGCTGCTGGTCAAAGCCACTCGTTGAGGACCGCGACCAGCACCGTCGCCTCGTAACGCACCGCGAGCTTGTCATACCTCGTGGCCACGGCCCGGTGACGCTTAAGACGATTGATCCCGCACTCGACCGCGTGCCGCTCCCGATAGTCGATCTTGTCGAACTTTGATGGCCGCCCTCCCCGGGAGCCGAGCTTGTGGCGGTTGCGGACCCGGTCCGCCGGCACCGGGATAGTCGCCTTGATCCCGCGTCTGCGCAGATAGGCACGGTTCTTGAGGGAGTCGTACGCCTTGTCAGCGCGCACGCGGTCCGGACGCTTGCGCGGACGGCCCGACCCTGGCCGGGGCACCCGGATCGCTTCCAGGACCGCCTCGAACTATGGGGAGTCGCCACGCTGCCCGGCCGTGACCACGACCGACAGCGGCTTCTGGCCCTGCTCAACGGCGAGAGCGTCCGAATCCATGGTCGGCGGGCGCATACGAGTGGATCACGCAAGAGCGCAGCGGCATACCGGCAAAACCGCAACCAGACAATCGGGATCAAGCGTGCGGCCTTGAGGCGGCTCCATTCGACAGGGCCCCGGTGCCGGACCGAGCTTTCCGTTGTGCTCGTCTGACCTGACTCACGGCCAACGCGCCCGCAACTCCACCCGCGCCGAGTGGCACGAACGGGAACAGTACGGCAATACCCCACGAGACCAGGCCTGTGTCCACCGGCACGTATTCGCCCCAAGGGGTCCGCGACGCCCGAATGATCTCGCCCCCGTTTGCCGCGTTGCCCGCCCACGTCCATCCGGACGACCAGCAGGCCGTCCGGCGGCTGGTTCGAAGCATCCTGGGGCAGCACAAGGAGGCCTCCGCCGTCTTTCGGCTGATCCATCCGGGCGGACTGACCCGATACACCCGGGTCGTCGCCGAGCCGGTCATCGACGCCAACGGCCGACTAGGGCGCGTATTGAATCGTGATCAAGTGGTGGTCTGAGTGAGGTCTTTGATCCAGATCATCGAGGCGCGCAGGTG
>NZ_BMQA01000086.1 GCF_014647875.1 Streptomyces brasiliensis
CCAGACCCAGCCCTGAGTGCGAATCCGACAGATTGATCACGACTCGATACGCGCCCTAGTCGGGTAGCCGGATCACGTTGCCGTGACCCGGCCCCCTCAGAACCGGACGTGCCAGTTATCCCGGCATCCGGCTCAAGCAAGCCACGTGGGCTTCGCAGGTCAGCAGGTTGATGTGGTCCGTTTGCCGTCGCCCGCATGGTGCTTGCGGTGGCATTCGGAGTGCACGAGGCGAAGGTTGTTCGGAGCACAGGGAACAGCAGGACAAGGAGCGCGAGACCGCAGGGCCGGACTGGAGGGATAAGGGCCTCGTCTTCACCACAGGCTGGCCAACCAGCGTCTCGACCCTGCCAGCCTCACCCCCCACCTCGGCTGCCCCGTGGCGGACGTTCCGCTGGTACGAGGGGCAGAAGCACTATTCCGGCACCTACTGGGCGGCGACTACGCAGGATCACGTGATCTACAAGTCGCGTTTGGAGCTCGGGCGGCTGTTGTTCGCCGATTTCGATCCCTTGGTGCATGGCGTCGTGGCCCAGCCGTTTCTATTGAAGGTCGAGGTCAAAGGCCAGGTCCGCAAGCACATCCCGGACTGCTTACTGCTCACCGAGAACGGCCCGGTGGTGGTGGATGTCAAGCCGCATCGACGGCTGCCCGACCCGGTGGTGTCCTTCACGTTCGCGTGGACCCGGCAGGCGTCGAGTCGCGTGACGGGCGCTCAGCGCCTCGTCTCGTACCTGGTCAGGATCACGCCGCAGGGAAGCGTCCGCGTCTCCACCAGGTTCAGGTTCACCCAGCTGTCCAGCGCGGTGAAGAACGGCGTGCCGCCGCCCACCAGGACCGGCGCGGTGGCCAGCACGTACTCGTCAATCAGCCCGGCCCGCATGGCCGCCCCGGCGAGCGTCGCGCCGCCGATGTCCATCGGGCCGCCGTCCTCGGCCTTGAGCCGGGTGATCTCGGCGACCGCGTCGCCGGTGACCAGGCGGGTGTTCCAGTCGACCTTGTCGATCGTCGAGGAGAACACCACCTTCGACATGTCCCGCCAGCGGCGCGCGAACTCGATCTCCGCCGGGGTGGCGTTGGGCTGTTGGTCGGCGGTCGGCCAGTAGGAGCTCATCGTCTGCCACAGCTTGCACCCGTACAGCGACAGGTCGGTCGCCTGCAACTGGTCGGACCAAAACTGGAACAGCTCGTCACTCGGCACGCTCCAGCCGATGTCGTCGCCGGGCGCGGCGATGTAGCCGTCCAGGGTCAGGTTCATGCCGTAGATCAGTTTCCGCATGGCGCCAGCCTTCCGTGAGTCGGTCTCACGTGTACAGACCGGCGCGGCGCGGGAAACTCATCGGTGCGCGATCTGAGCTCGCATGTAGTCCTCGTGCTCGGTGGCTCAGCCGCAGACTCATCGTTCCGCCGAGGAAATGGCATCGATCTGAGACTGATCTTGGGTGACATCGCGGTGAGACAACAGAGAACCAGCAGGTCACAAAAAAACGTCGGCTTCACGAGGCATGGGCCGGGCCCACTCTGAACTGACCGCAGGCGCGCCCGACAGAGCGCCGCGCCGCCTCGAAGTGCGCCTCCCCGAAGCCGTGACAGGGCTGCCGCAACAGCTGCGACTCGGCGCGCATCGCGACAGCGGAAGGACGAACCGACGGCGAGGCCACGTCCGCCTCTCCGCTACCGCAGGCCAAGGCCCGTTGGCCACACGCCGACCGGGCACCAGGGACAATGCCAGCATGCCCACACTCTTCACCAAGATCATAAACGGCGACCTGCCAGGCCGGTTCGTCTGGACCGACGACCGGGCGGTGGCCTTCCTGACCATCGCCCCCGTCACCCCCGGACACACCCTCGTGGTGCCCCGCGAAGAGGTCGACGACTGGACCACGATGGCACCCGACCTGATGAGTCACCTCACGACCGTCAGCAGCAAGATCGGCGCAGCGGTCCGCCGGGCGTTCGGTGCACCGCGCGCCGGGCTGGTGGTGGCCGGCTTTGAAGTCCCGCATTGCCACCTGCACGTCTTTCCCGCGTGGGGACTGGACGACTTCGACTTCCGCCGTGCCAACAGCAACGTTTCGGCAGTAGAACTCGATGAGGCCCACGACCGCATTCTCACCGCCCTCTCCTGACTAGTCACCACGCCGTCCGGCGGCAGGACGGGCCTGCTCCGTGCCACAGAGGCCAACACCCTTCGTGGCTGGTGCCCCTGACCGTCCAGTCCGCCGGACGCAGCCCGGCAGACGCGTATCTGCGGAATCGTCGCGGTTGGTGGTGATGACAGCGACGTGCAGCGCACCGAAGAACTCGAAGTCCCGCGCCTGGCGTGGCAGTCACCCATGCGATGCAGCACGGCGGACCTTTCCCCGCCACCACCGCGCCCACCAAAACGTCCGTCGGTGCCGTTGCGATCGAGCGGTGCCTGGGTGGCCTACAGTCGTGGCCGCAGCGGCTGCTGCCCCCGCCGCTGCGCGACGACAACCCCCGGGGCGAGCCCAGCAGGTACGCGAGGAGCAAGGCGGTGGCGACCGGCCCTCGCGCGGCGAACCGGCCTCCGCCGCGCCACCGGCGATAGGGACACAGGGAGCGGTATGCGGGCCACGGTCGCCTCCGCTGACGCGCACCGAAGCAATTCCAGGAGGTGGGCGCCCGGGCCGGCGAGTTCTGTATCCATGCCCGAGCCCTCACCGAGGACGGATCGGAGGGCATCGGCAGAGCCGGCATCCGGCCCTCACACCCCGGCCGTGCTGATCAGGCGCGGACGGCAACTGACGATACGGAGTGCCTTTACGCGCGGCACTCAGTGCCATAACCTGTGGTCGTGCACGGTGGCGGCGCAACCGCGCACACGCGTGCACGACTGCCCCGCGCACGCGGAATTTCCGGCCAAGCGCAGGAAGTTGACCAGCCTGTACCACCACTCAGGAAACGCCGCTCATCCGGCGGCCGACTCCGGAGTCACCTGGACGGCGCTCTCATTGAGTTGATGCGCGAGCGAAGTCGGCGCCAAGTCTCTGCACGTCACATACCCGACGAGTCAACGACGCGTGCCGGGAAAGCGTCCCGGCACGCGTCGTTGACTCCCCCAAGTGCTAACCGAGTGCACCGTCGCTTCGAAGACCAACCCCTCCCGGAGAGTCGGCAGGCGTATCTCAGTGACTGGCGTCGGCACGCGGGCGCGACGGGCGCGCGTTCCGCGCCGCAGTTGCCAGGCCGGCCCCCGCCCGCGAAACAAGCCCTCGAATACCGGCCGGCGCGAGGAAGACAACCGCCAGGAAGATGACGCCGAGGAGCAGCTGCGGCTCGCGCACGATATCCGACACCATCGCCGGACCGGAACCGGCGACCGAGTCGCCCAAAGCGGGCAGGCGTTGCAACAAGAGTGCATAGACGGCGCCACCGACAGCGGCCCCGGCTACCGAGCCTGAGCCCCCGATCACCACCATGAACATGAGCGAGAGCGAGAACGTCATTGTCGTCGTCGTCGGATCCGCACCGGAGAGGATGATGGTGTACGCAACGCCACAAATGGCAGCCATCCCCGAACTCACTCCCATGATGACGAGCTTGGTCCAATAGACGTCATACCCCAGTACTCGCATACGGAGTGGGTTATCCCGCATACCGCGGAGGACAAGACCGAATCGCGTGCGCGTGAGGAGGGCGGCCGATGCGATGACCACGACGGAGACCACAACGGCCAAGCTGTAGACGTTGGAAACGTTGCGGATGCCGATGAAGTACTCGGGGACCTTCGCCGAGGGAAGCCTGAGTCCCGATTCGCCGTTCGTGCCGAAATATCCGCGCGTCACCATCACCGAAGCTAGCTCGAGGAACGCCAGTGTCACCATCGCGTAGGCGAGCCCCTCGACTCTCAGCGAGACCATCCCGAGCAAGAGGCTGGCCGCGAAGACCGCGACTACAGCCAAGGGTGCGGCGGCCCAGAACGACAAACTGGTGTAGTTGAGCATCATCGCGAACACGTAAGATCCGCCGGCGAAATAGACCGCATGGCCGAAGGAAAGCAGTCCCGTCTGACCAAGCAGCAGATCGAAGGTGACGGCGAGCGCGGCGGTGATCACCACGATGGCCAGTAGCCGAAGCGAGCCCGGCATGCCGGTGCTCGACGGCAGGATCCCGAACGTTGGCAGATCGAGCGTGGGCAGTATGAAAAGGAAAACTACAAGCACTGCCAAGGCAGCGAGGACGCGGACACGACGCATTTCAGACGCTCCTTCCGACACGACCGAACAGGCCCTGCGGGCGCAATAGCAGCACCACGACAAGCAGGGCAAGAACGACGATGTCGCCGGCGCCCGCCTTCACGTAGTAGTTGGCGAACTGCTGGATTACTCCGGCAATCGCGGCGGCCACGAAAGCACCTCTCAGTGACCCGAGACCCCCGATGATGAGGACGATGAAGGCGTACACCAGGTAGGTGTCGCCGAGGGACGGAGTCGCGGCACGCACGTACACCGCGGCAAGTGCGCCGCCGAGGCCTGCCGCGAGACCGCCCAGGACGAAGACCAAGGAGAACGAGCGCGACACATCGATCCCCAGGCCGCGCACCATGTCGGCGTTGTCAACGCCAGCGCGCACGATCAGACCGTGCCGGGTGCGAGCCAGGAAGAGCAGGAGTCCGCCGTGGAGCGCGATCGCGGCGAGGATGGTGAGGGCCATCGAGACCGGGATGACTGCACCGAAGATGTGGATGGACTTCTCAAGCGCCTTGGGAAGCGGCATGTGGACTTCGTCGGGGCCTTTGACCGATTCGATGAGCGCGGCCATGATCAGCGCGGCTCCCATGGTGACCAGAAGCTGGGCGAGGTGGCCCCGGCTGTACATGGGCCTCACCAGGAGCCGTTCGATCACGTACGCGACAAGTCCACCGACCGCAGTGGCCGCGAGGACGGCAAGGAGAAAGCCGAGCAACGAGGGCGTGCCTAGGCGAGTCATGGTCTCGATCGCCGCGTAGGCCCCGACCGTCACCAGCGCGCCGTGCGCGAAACTCAGCACATCCAGCAGACCGAAGATGATGCTGAGTCCGGAGGCGAGCAGATAATACAGTGCACCGATGCTGAGTCCGGCGACCGTGAGCAGGACAAAGGTATCCATCACACTTCCTCCGAGCGACCGACACCGAGGAAGCCGCGTAGCTTGTCGCGATCGACCAGCATCTCGCCGGTTCCACTAGCCACGACCGTTCCTTCACTGATGACGACGACATCGTCTGCCAGTTGTTGGGCGGCTGACAGGTTCTGCTCGACCATTAGGATGGTCACTCCTTCCTTGACGCGAGCCAGCACGTCCACGACTTCCTGCACCACGCGGGGCGAAAGGCCCTTGGTGGGCTCATCGACGATGAGCAGCTCACACTCGGCCAAGAGCCCCCGGCCGAGCGCAACCATCTGCTGTTGGCCACCCGAGAGCGAGCCGGCGTTCTGTGACCGCCGGTCGGCAAGATCGGGGAAGAGGTCGAAGACCAGGTCGTATCGGGGTACCTGCCCTGCTCGCTCGGCAAGGCGCAGGTTCTCTTCGACCGTGAGACTGCGGAACACGTCGCGGTCTTCGGGCACATAAGCGATTCCAGCGCGGACCCTCTTGTGCGTCGGAAGCCTGTCGATCGGACGACCGAGCAACTCGACATCGCCGCTGGCTTCGACGTAGCCCAGTATCGAACGAAGCAGGGTCGTCTTGCCGACACCGTTGCGGCCGAGAATCACCGTGGTCTGGTTGCGTGGTACTTCGAGGTCAACGCCATGCAAGATCTGGGAGGTCCCGATGCGCGCACTGAGATGCCGGACCGAGAGGACCGATCCGATGGTGGTCACAGTTCTTCTCCCATGTAGGCGGTCTGCACCTCGCGGTTGTTCATCACGTCGTCGGGATGGCCCTCGGCGAGGACCTCCCCGTGATGGAGCACCACGAGCCGATGCGCAAGTTGCAGCACGACGTCCATGTGGTGCTCGACCAACATGACCGAGGTTGTCGGAGTGGCGAGTCGCTGGATGAGCTCGACCAAGTCCGGCACGTCTTCGGCGCTCACCCCTGCCATCGGCTCGTCGAGCAGCACCATGTCCGCGCCACTCACCAACGAAATAGCGATCTCGACCTTGCGACGTTCTGCGTGGGACAGCGAGGAAACTCGCTGGTGCGCTTTCGCTCCGAGGCCCACCATCTCCAACGACTCACCGGCCTGTTCGCGCAGATGCCGGGCGTTCGCGCCGATTCCGAGCAGTCCCCGGAATCCGCTTGCATGAGGGCCGCCCGCACCGAGAGCGACGTTCTCCAAGAGTGTGAGCTGGTCGAAGAGATAGGACGTCTGGAACGTGCGGCCCAGGCCGAGGCGACTGCGATGATGCGGCCCGTGCCTGGTGACGTCCCGCCCTTGCCAGGTGATGGAGCCTGACTGCGGTTGGACAGTCCCGGTGATGACGTTCATCAAGGTGGTCTTGCCTGCCCCGTTGGGCCCGATCAGGCAGACAATCTCACCCGGCGCGATACGGAGTGACACGTCGGTGAGAATGCGGGCGGCGCCGATCCGATACTGAATGTCAGCGAGCTCAAGGGCCGATCCGGCGCTCATTGACTCCCCTTTCTTGTCTAACCCGAGTCCCCGACAGAGCCCTCGGGGGTTGTGGGACGCCGGCTCTCCAGCCGGCGTCCCACAACCGTTGCTCTCGTTACCCGACCCTCACTGGCCGATCGCCTTGACGACCGGCGGAACCAACTCGGACGCCGGCACCGCCTTGACGAGCTTCGGACCCCACTGGCCGTTCTGCTTAGTGAGCTTGACACTGAAGCGCGGGAGAATGATCTGGTTGTCCTTCCCGCGGATCTGGACCTCGCCCTGCGGTCCCGTGAACGACCAATCCTTCACGGTCTTCGCCAGTGACTCACCATCCGAGGCGTCGCCGTTGGTCAGGGCGTGGTAGACGATCTCGGCCGCGGTCCAGCCCATCGAGTCGTCGTACTCGACCGTGTGCTTGTGCGCCTTGCCGTACTTCTGCAGCGCCAGATCCTGCTCATTGCCCGTGGCGCCCGGGAAGTAGGCGATCGAGAATCGCGTGTCGTTCACGAAGTTGCCCAGCGACTCCGCAATCGTCTTGAAGCTGTCCGACTTCATCAGTGCGGCATACAGGTGCGATTCCTTGAACACGCCCTGCGCGGCCAAGGCTCGATAGAGCTGCAGTTGACCGGGAGCCAGCCACGAGGTCGTGACGAAGTCGGGATGAGGCTTCGCTACCTTTTGGGCCACCGTGGTGAAGTCGGCGGTGTCGGTCGGTTCCAGGAACGACTTGACCGTCGCACCGAGCGGCTCGAGCACGGCCTTGACGCCCGCCGCCTGGGTCTGGCCGAACTCATAGTCCGGGTCGATGGTGGCAACGGTCTTCCCGTCCACGTCGCCGACAATCTTGGCGTCGATCTCGTTGCCGCTGCGCGCGGCGCCGAACGGCGCGAAGACACGGTCGTCCATCCCCACGAGGTCCGTGGTGCCGGCGTCGCCGGCGACGAACAGCACGTTGTTCTGGATGGCCAGGTTGGCGACCGCGAGTGCGACCGGCGACGAAGTGGGTCCAACCAGTACCTGAGCGCCGTCGCTCAGCAGGTTGGTCGCGACATTGGAGCCGACGGTCGCGTCCCCTGTGTCGTCACCTTCGATCAGCTTGATCGGCTTGCCGTCGATCTCCATCTTGCCCTGCGTCAGGTAGTCCAGGCCCGCACGGAACCCGTTCTCCCAGTCGGCCGAATAGGTCGAAAGCGGACCAGTCTTGGACACGACCATGCCGACAGTGAAGGCGTCGCTCGCGGAACCGCTCGACGCGCCACCGCATGCACTGAGCGCGAGGAGCGAGAGCGCTGCGCCGGCCGCAAGCACACCTGTGCGAGCTCCGGCACGTCGACGAATCATGTTGAGCTTCATTGGTCTCCTCGTTCTTTGAGTCCGGATCAGGCATACGGAGTGCCGCTCGGAGTCACCTGCTTGCCCGTCACGACCCGAGACCCGCAAGTGGTGTGCGCAACATTAAAGATGTCGGACATTAAGATCAAGGTCTAGTTTTGAGCAATCTGCATGTGGCTACACAGACGAGTCCACGCGCGGGGCCAGGACCACCTTGCAGCCCTCAGAGCGTGTAGCCGCCGTCGACGTCGATCCACTGACCCGTGACATAGCTGGCGGCCTCTGAGAGCAAGAAGCACACAACGTTGGCGACCTCTGACCCCAGGCCCAGTCGACCCAGCGGGATGTCGCGCTTGTTGCGCTCACGCATCTCGGGCGATACGTCGCCAGAGGTCTCGAGAGTCACGCCCATTCCATCGGCCATGACACCTGGGCCGACAGCGTTGGCGCGCACTCCGTAGCGGCCTTCCTCGAGCGCAAGCGCGTGGATGAGTGCTTCGATACCGCCCTTGGGCGCTGAGGAGAGAGCGTCACGAGCTGGAAAGCGTCGGAGGGCGAACGTCGTAACAGCTGTGATGGTGCCGCTGCTGACGCGCAAGTGCGGCAGCGTCGTGCGCACCAGCTCGAAGAAGGCAAAGAGTTCCTGATCGATGTGGCGGCGGAACTGCTCGCTCGACCATGTGCTGACGAAACGCTGGTCGGCATACGGTCCCGCCGCATGGACAACCGCGTCGATTCGTCCCCACCTTTCCAGCAACTGCCCGACGAAGTCGTCCATCTGGGCCGGATCGCTGAGGACGGGACGCCCGAAGATCACATCCGCGCCCGCCCCGCGAAGATCCTCAGCAAGAGAGTTGGCCTTGTCTTCGCTTCGGTTGTAGGTGAAAGCGACTCTGTAGCCGCGTGCCGCCAGCTGGTCACAGACGGAGCGGCCGACGCCGCCCGTCCCGCCCGTGACCAGGGCGACGGGACGAGCCAGAGCTGGGGACGGGACGGTCATAGTTCTTCTCTCTTCTTAGAGTCAGGTTGACAACACTCGCAACGAGGGGCCGTGGCTCCCTGAGAGTCATCACGTAATTGCGAAAGCGTCCGATAGTCGGACGACGGCCGTAGGATCTCTCCGGGGCTGCAAGAGGCTCCGTCGAGTCAAGCGCGATGCCACGGCACACCTTCGGGCTGCCGGCCGCGGCAGCTGCTCCACCTGCGGTGACAGCAGCCTCTGCCCGGCACATCCGACAGGGAAGCAGCACAACCCCGGATGAGACCCGACCCGCGACCACGCGGCACAAGGCCCACGCCGGAGCGTTCTGCCCAACCATCGGACGTCACGTGAATTACGTGACGACTCTCAGGCGCGTGCAGCACCCAGGTCGTCCGCACTCGCTTACGAGGCAGTTGCAGCGCGGAGCGACACCGCGTCGCGCAGATAGCGCTCGACGGGGTACTCCGTCAGGTAGCCGTAGCCGCCATGGCTCTGCAGGGCAGCGGCGGCCACGTCAATGGCGCCATCAGCGGCGCGGGTCAGCAGCCCGGCCGTGGCCGATGGCTCCTGGTCGATGCCCATCGCCTCCGCCAGCAGTCCACGCACCCAGGCCTGCTGCTCGTCCACCGAGCGGCGCACCGTGGGCAGGTCGATAAGCGGGCCACCGAACTGGCGGCGACTCGCGGTGTAGGCAGCGGAGGTGTCAGCGGCAGCGCCCGCGATGCCGGCGGCGACGACCGCCCCGCCGAGCCGGAGCAGCGCACGTGCCGCCGCGGCGTCCGCCCCAGGTAGCTCGGTGGCGGCACCAATCGTGGCGCTCATCGTGAGAGCGCCTGCCAGCCCGGTGCGGGCGACCGGGCTGGTGGCCGCGTCCTCGGGGGCGACGAGCAGACACCGAGCGCCGTCGAGCAGCAGCAGGTGCGGCGCGGGGTGGGCCGCGTCGAGACGGGCGACCGAGCCGGTGACGGTGGAGCCCTCCCAGCTCAGCGCGGCCAGCGGACGGCGTGCCTCGAGCACCGCGACTGCCGCCGTACCGCTGTGCAGGCCGCTCGCCAGCGCGGCCAACGCCGGGTCCGCGAGGACCGGGCCGAGCGCGGCGAGCGCCGCGTGGGCCTGGACCGAGGCCCAGCCCAGCGCCGGCCAGTAGCGGCCGAGCCGCTCCCAGACCACGACTGCCGCGGCCCGGCCGGCGCCACCGCCGCCGTGCTCCTCGGCGGCGGCCAGGGTCCACACGCCGAGCCCGGCGAGCTCGGCGACCAGGGCAGCGACGATCTCGGGGTCGTCGGAGAGCACCGTGCCCCGGTCTGCGGCAATGCTGTCGAGCAGCTTGAGGAGGTCCTGCTCGTCCTCGGCCGGACGGGGTCCGTACCACGTCATCGGTGCGGTGACCAGCGGTGCACTCATGACCAGAACTGCTCCGTGTCGGGCTCACGGCGCTCGCTGAAGGCCGCACTCAGCTCGTGCGCCTCCTTGGTGGTGAGGTAATAGGAGAGCTGCTGGTCGTGGGCCATCCGGGCCTGGCCGGAGACGCCATTGTGACGCGCGGAGAAGGCGCCCTTGAGCCCGGCGATCGCCATCGGGCTGCGGGTGGCGATCTCAGTGGCGAGCTCAACGGCGCGGTCGCGTGCCTGCCCGGCGGGCACCACCTCGTTGACCAGGCCCATCGCCAGCGCCTGCTTGGCGTCGTACTTGCGGTTGAGGTACCACATCTCCTTGGCCCGCTTGCGGCCGACGGTGTCCTCGAGATACCAGGTGCCATAGCCGGCATCGAAGCTGCCGACCATCGGGCCGACCTGGCGGAACACCGCGTTCTCGGCGGCCACGGTGAGGTCGCAGACCGTGTTCAGCACGTTGCCGCCGCCGACCGCGAATCCGTTGACTGCGGCGACGATCGGCTTCGGGATGGTGTCGATGGCCTGGTAGACGTCGATGATCGGCAGCACCTGGGACTGGTCGAGTGACGTCACCGGGTCGTGCTCGCCGCCGATGCAGAAGAATTTCTCGCCGGCGCCGGTCAGCACCGCCGCGCGCAGCTGCGGGTCGAGCCGGAACCGCTGCAGCGCATCGACGAGCTCCAAGCAGGTCTGGTGGCGGAGCTTGTTGCCGGCCTCGGGTCGGTTGATCGTGATGACCAGGACGGCGCCGTCCCGGTCGATGAGGATGTCGTCGTAGGTCATCTCAGCTCTCCTCCGCCCGGAAACCCGAGCCGCTCTTGTTGCCCAACCGGCCGGCGGCCACCATCTGCCGCAGCAGCGGCGGCGGGGCGTAGCGCCGGTCGAGGGTGGCCTGGTAGGCGCTCTCACTCGCATGCAGGTGGACGTCGAGGCCGAGCATGTCCAGCAGCTCCAGCGGGCCGGCCTTGTAGCCCAGGCCCAGCTTGAGGGCGACGTCGATGTCCTCAGCACTGGCGAGGCCGTCGTCGTAGGCCTGCACCACGTCGTTGAGATACGGGATCAGCAGCGCGTTGACCAGGAAGCCCGGGCGGTCCTTGACCACCACCGGCTCCTTGCCGGGCAGCGACGCGACCAGCGCGACCAGCCGCTGTACCAGCGACTCGTCGGTCTGGACAGCCCGCACCACCTCGATGGTGGGCATCAGCGGGGCGGGGTTGAAGAAGTGCAGCCCCGCGACCCGGCTCGGGTTGGGGACGGCGGTGGCGAGGTCGGTGACCGAGAGCGCGGAGGTGTTGGTGAGCAGCGGCGTCTGCTCGCCGACCACGGCGGCGACCTTGGCCAGCAGCGCCTTCTTCACCTCGGAGCGCTCGGTGACCGACTCCACGACGAGGTCGACGTCCGCGAGGTCGGCGGCGTTCACGGTGCCCTCGATGCGGGCCAGCAGCGCATCCCGCTCGGCCTCGGTCAGCTTGCCGCGGCGTACCCCGATGGCGAGGAAGTCACCGACGAAGGCGAAGCCGGCGTCGAGCCGCGCCTGGTCGGCCTCCAGCACCGTGACCCGGTGGCCGGCAGAGGCGAAGACCTGTGCGATGCCGGCACCCATGGTGCCGAAGCCGAGCAGGCCGATGTGTTCCTGGGAGCTCATGCTGGTCTCCTCACGACCCGAAGAGGCGGGTGTCGTCGTAGGTGTAGAAACCGCGGCCGGTCTTGCGGCCCAGATCGCCGGCGGCGACCATCCGCTCGACCATGGGCGGCGGGAAGAATCGGGGGTCGCGCAGTTGCTCGTAGAGCCGGGTGGCGACCTGCTGGTGGATGTCCATGCCGACGATGTCGAGCAGCTGGAACGGGCCCATCGGGTGGCCGAGCGAGCCCTTGACCGCGGCGTCGATCTCGTCGCGGGTGGCCAGGCCGTTCTCCAGGGCGTCGATGCAGGAGTTCTCCCACGGGATGAGGAAGCGGTTGACGATGAAGCCCGGCCGGTCCTTGGTGACGACGCTGGTCTTGCCCAGGCCCGCGAGGAACTCCACCGTGGCGTCGTGGGCCCAACTTGCGGTGTGGCGCCCGTCGGCCACCTCCACCAACTTCATCAGCGGCGCGGGGTTGCAGTAGTGGGTGCCGACCACCCGCTCCGGTCGCCGCGAACCCGAGGCGATGCCGGTGACCGAGAGTGTCGAGGTGTTGGTGTGGAACAGAGTGGTCTCGGCCACGATGTCGTCGAGCTGGCCGAAGAGGTCCTTCTTCAGGGAGAGGTCCTCGAAGACCGCCTCGACGAGCACGTCGCTGGCGGCAAGCTCCTTGAGGTCGGTGGCGCCGACCAGGGTCGCTTTGGCGGCCTCCGCGTCGACTGCGGCGAGCTTGCCGAGCGAGACGCTGCGGTCGAAGAACGAGCGGACCGTGCCGAGGCCGCGCTCCAGGTTGGCCTCGTTGACGTCGAAGAGGATGGTGCGATGACCGGCTCTCGCCATCACGGTGGCGATCCCAGACCCCATTGTCCCGGCGCCGAGCACGGCGACGGTCTTACGTTCGTTGCTCACTTCTTCTTCCTCCGGAGAGCGTCTTGTCGGGGGTGATGTCAGTGGGCCAGGGCCGCGACGGCCCGTCCCGTCTCCCGGCCGATGAGGAGCCGCTGGATCTCGTTGGTGCCGTCGTAGATCTGGGTGACCTTGGCGTCACGCAGACATCGCTCGACGCCTAGCTCGGCGAGGTCACCGAGGGGGCCAAGCAGCCGGGTCGCGGCGACGGCCGTCTGCCAGCCGAGGTCGGTGCAGGACTGCTTCATGATGCCGATCTGGCCCGGCGTGGTCTTCGGGTCGGCGTCGACCTGCCTGGCCACCGCGTGTAGCAGCAGCCGGCCCTGCAGGATCCGGCCGCGCAGGTCGGCGAGGGCGAAGGCCAGCTCGTCGGGCAGCTTGGGGCCGTGCTCGCGCACCAGCGCCGACAGGGTCCTGGCGTACGCTGCCCGGGCGAGACCGACGCCTTGGGCGGCGGCGCTGATCCGGGACTTGACCACCGAGCTCATCACGACCGCCCAGCCGCCGCCCTCGTTCCCGAGCAGGTTGCCGGACGGGATCCGCACGCCGTCGAAGAACAACTCGGCGGTGCTGGAGCCGTGCATGCCGAGCTTGTCGAACGGCTTGCCGTGACCCACCCCGTCCCAGCCGCCCTCGACGACGAACGCGGTGACACCGTCGCGACCCTTTCCGCGGTCCACCGTGGCGAAGCAGATGATCACGTCGGCGCGGTCGCCGGTCGTGATGAAGGTCTTCTGTCCGCTCAGCACCCAACTGTCGCCGTCGCGCCGCGCGGTAGTGGTGAGGCTCGCGACGTCGGAGCCGGCGTCGGGCTCGGTGATCCCGAGCGAGCCGTAGCGCGACCCATCGAGCAGGCCGGGGATGTAGCGCTCCTGCAGCGCCGCGTCGCCTGCGAGCAGGATCGGGTACGCCGCGTGCATCTGGGTCATAAAGACCAGGCTGGTGGCGGCGCAGCCGGCCGCGATCTCCTCCATCGCGACGGCGTAGGAGACGTTGGAGTCGGCCGAGCCGCCCAGGCGCTCCGGGAAGAGCAGCCCGCCGAGGCCGGCGCGGCTGAGCTCGGCGACGCCGTCCTCGGGGAATCGATGCGTCAGGTCGGTCTCCCAGGCGCGGGGCGCGATCCGCTCGGCGACGAGCTCGCGGGCCAACCGACGGACCTGCTGCTCACGCGGCGTCAGCGCGGCGTCGGCGACCGGCTCGTCGAGCGCGTCGTGCAGCGCCAGGTAGGCACCGGGATCGGAGTCGAGCGTGAGCGCGGTCATCGGGCCTCCCGCGTGGCATCCGGAGCCGGGAAGCGAGGGTCGCGTCGCTCCAGGAAGGCGGCCACGCCCTCGGTGGACTCAGCGCCGGCGGTGGCCGCCACGGCGAGGCTCGCCTCGAGCGCCAGCCCCGTCTCCAGCGAGGCGTCACGGCCACGGTCCATTGCTTCGAGGATGGCCCGCACTGCCAGCGGTCCCTTCGACACGATCCGCGCGGCCACATCGTGGGCGGAGTTCAGCAGCTCCTCCGGCGCGACCGGTGGCAGCGGGGCCAAGCCCAGTGCATGTGCCCGGTCTGCGCTGATCCGCTCGCCGGTGAGCATGACGTGTGCCGCCACCTGCGGCCCCACGGCGCGAGGGAGCCGCTGAGTGCCGCCGTACCCGGGGATCAGGCCGAGGCCGGCCTCGGGCAGGCCGAGGCTCGCCCGGTGGGACACGATGGCGAAGGTGCATGACAGGACGAGCTCGAACCCGCCTCCCAGCGCCAGCCCGTTGACCGCGGCGACGACAGGTACACCGCAGCGCTCCAGGGACCGGAAGACCCCCTGGCCGCGAGCGAGCAGCACCCTGGCCTGGTCGACGTCGAGGTCCGCGAGCTCCTTCAGGTCTGCGCCGGCGCAGAACGCCTTCTCCCCCGAGCCGGTCACCACGATCGCCCTGACCCCGCTGGTGGCCACGTCCGAAACGGCGTCCGCCAGGCCGTCCAGCACTGCGGCGTTGAGGGCGTTGAAGGCCTTGGGCCGGTTGATCGTCAGGGTCAGTACGTCGCCGGTCCGTTCGGCGTGCAGCACGTCATCGGTCATCGCTGGGTCCTTTCGAGGTCGTGGGGCATGCCGACGATCTGCCGCTGCACCAAGTCATGGATAGCCTCCGCGCTGTACCCAAGCTCGGTGAGCAGAGCGTGGCTGTCGGCACCGAGTGCCGGGAAGGGGTCGTTGCGCAACTCGGGCATCGAGGCGAGGCGGAACGGAGGCCGCAGGCTGACCAGTTCGCCTTCGTAGCCTGGCACTGGGAGCAATGTTCCTCGGGCGATCACTTGAGGATCTCGCACCACCTCGGACAGCGACTGCACCGGCGCCGCCGGGACATCGGCAGCGGAAAGCCGTGCCAGCCATTCGTCGGCCGTGCGATCGGCGAGTCGCACCGCGACAGCGGAGGTGATTCGCTCGCGGTGAAGGCGACGGCCCGCATTGTCCAAGAGGTCCGGATCGGCAGCCAGCTCCGGAAGATCGACCACCCCGCAGAAGCGCTGCCACATGGCATCGTTTCCGATAGCCACGACAATCGAACGATCCCGGGTCTCGAACGGCTGATAGACCGCGAGTACGGAATCAGTGCCGCCACTGGGCGCAGGCTCGGTCTCGCCTGCGGTGTATGCCGCGATGCGCGGGGCCATCAGCGCCAGATCGGTGTCGAGAAGCGAGACATCGACGATTTCGCCGACCCCCTCGCGTTGCTGACGCACGAGGGCGGCGTTGATGGCGATGGCAGCGCACATGCCGGTCGCAATGTCCGACAGCGCGGTCGAGACACGTTGAGGAGTCCCGCCCTTGGCGCCCGTTACCGACATGAGTCCCGATCGCGCCTGGGCAACAAGGTCATAGCCGGGTAGGCCACTGTCGGGTCCGGTGAGCCCGAAGCCCGACATTGCGCAGTAGACCAGCCTCGGGTTCCGGCTGAGCAACGTCGGCCCGTCGATCCCCATGCGCTCCAGCTTCGCGGGGTTCATGTTCTGCAAGAACACGTCGGCGGTGTCCAGCAGTGCCAGCAGCAGTTCCTTGCCCTCGGAGTCACGCAGGTTGATCGCGACCGAGGCCTTGTTGCGGTTGGCAGAGGCGAACCACGCCGACGCATCAGACACGAACGGCGGGCCCCACTGGCGAGCGTCGTCGCCGTGCAGCGGGTTCTCCACCTTGATCACATCGGCACCGAGATCAGCGAGATACATCGAGGCGGTAGGACCGGCGTAACTCGTCGTCATGTCGACGACGCGGATGCCGGCGAGGGGAGGTGTAACGGCCTTCACAGGTCGAAGAATGTCCGACATTAGCACCTACTGTCAATGTTGGTCTAAAGGTGATGAGCTGTGGCCCCTGTAAGCGGCATGAGGGCAGGGCTCCGCGCCGCGCGCCTGCCCAGAG
The DNA here is from genome assembly GCF_014647875.1 of Streptomyces brasiliensis. GTDB lineage: Bacteria > Actinomycetota > Actinomycetes > Streptomycetales > Streptomycetaceae > Streptomyces > Streptomyces brasiliensis. The sequence continues at coordinate 16,205 of NZ_BMQA01000086.1, forward strand.
ACGCGCGGCGGGGACGCCCACCGGCTACATGGAGCGGGCGATGAGCTCCTTCATCACTTCGTTCGCCCCGCCGTAGATGCGTTGCACGCGAGCGCCGGCGAAGATGCGCGCGACGGGGTACTCCAGGATGTATCCGTAGCCGCCGAAGACCTGCACACAGCGGTCGGCGACAGTGAAGAGCATGTCCGTGGCCAAGAGCTTGATCTGTGAGGCGGTCGCCGCATCGAGCTCGCCGCGGGCATGGAGGGCGATGCAGTGGTCCAGGAAGACCCGGGCCGCCTTCACCTCGGTCGCGCACTGGGCGAGCACGAACCTGGTGTTCTGTAGGTCCCACAGCGTGCCGTTGAAGGCTTCGCGCTCCTTGGCGTGGGCCACCGCCAGTTCGACGGCGAGCTCGGCCTGGGCGACCGCGCCGATCGCGATGGCCAAGCGCTCCTGGGGAAGCTGCGCCATCAGATGGCCGAACGCGCTGCCCTCCTCGCCCAGCAGGTTGCCGACCGGCACCCGGACGTCGTCGAAGAACAGCTCACGGGTGTCCTGGCCACGCTGGCCCATCTTGTCCAGCGGAGCGCCCCGGGTCAGGCCAGGTGCATCGCCATCTACCAGAAGTAGCGAGAGCCCGCGGGCGCCGGGGCCGCCGGTCCGCACCACCGCCACGATCAACCCGGCCAACGCGCCGTTGGTGATGAAGGTCTTGGCACCATTGAGGACGTAGTGGTCCCCGTCGCGCCGGGCGCTCGTCGCGATCCTCTTGAGGTCGCTGCCCGTGCCCGGTTCGGTCATCGCGACCGCGCCGATACATTCGCCGCTGGCCAGCGCTGGAAGCCAACGACGGCGCTGCTCCTCGGTGCCGTAGTTGAGGACGTAGTGGGCCACGATGGTGGAGTGGATCGCGTAGGCGATCGTGTCGTCGCCCACTCGGCTCTGTTCCCACAGCACGACGGCCTCGTGAAGAAACGTTCCTCCGCCTCCGCCGTACTCCTCGGGAACGCTCGGGCAGAGCAGGCCGGCCTTCCCTGCCTCCAACCACGTCTCGGGGTCTGCCTGATGCTGCTTTTCGAAGCGTGCGATGTTCGGGACGACCACTCGCTCGAAGAACGACCGCGCCATGGCGGCCACGTCACCGAGCTCCTCATCGATCCAGATCGGGGCGTATGTCGGCATGCTCACGTCAGCGCCATCCCGCCATCGATCGCAAAGCTGGAGCCGGTGACATAGGTCGCAGCGTCAGACGCGAGGAACACTGCCAGCGGACCCAACTCGGAAGGCTCCGCGACACGACGCTGCGGGATCGCAGAAAGCATGACCTCGTTCGTCTTCGGGTCGGCCATTCCTTCTTTGGTGATCTCTGTGGCGAAGTAGCCTGGTGCGATCGCATTCACCGTCACGTTGTGGCGGGCCCACTCGCGCGCAAGTGCGCGAGTGAAGTGAGCCAACGCCGCCTTCGACGTCACATAGGCAGTGTGCTGAGGAACCGCCCGCGTAGCCCAAGCGGATGTGATGTTGATGACCGTGCCCTTGCGGCAGCGCACGAGCTCTGCCCCGATGCTGCGGGTCAGATTCACCGCTGCGATGAGGTTGAGGTCGATGATGGCATTCCAGTCTTCTGCAGGCGTCTCCAGCAGCGGAGTTGGGTAGTGCATGCCTGCGTTGTTCACCAGGATGTCGACGCCGCCGAAGCGCTCAAGGGTCGATCCGAGGATGAGCTCTCCTGCCGCAGGATCAGTGACGTCCGCGACGACGGTATGCACCTGCTCTCCAGTCGGGTCCGCCAGCTCGCAAGTCTCTGCGAGGGCGTCGGCCGTCCGGGCGGCGAGGGTGACCTTAGCGCCGGCACGGACATAGGCGACAGCAATCGCCTGTCCGATACCCCGGCTTGCGCCAGTGACGACAGCGACCTTCCCCGCCAGGGGTCGCTCAAGGGTGTTGCTCATGAAGTTCCTTACGTGGAGGTATGAGGAATCAGCCGACGACGGACCTGGCGAGCACCGCGGCCTTTAGCCGCATCGCCTTCTTGTCGAGCTTGCCGATGCTCGTCTTCGCGATCTCGGGGACGAATTCGATGTGGTCAGGCAACCACCAGCGCGGCACGCTCTCCTCAAGGAAGGCGCTGAGCTCGGGGCCACTGAGGGTCGAACCTTCCACTCGGGTGACGAAGGCATAAGGTCGCTCGCCCCACTGAGCGTTCGGGACCGCGACGACCGTCGCCTCGCGCACGTCCGGATGGGCCACGATCGCGTTCTCGAGTTCGACCGAGGAGATCCACTCTCCGCCTGACTTGACGAGGTCCTTGGTGCGATCGACAAGTCGAATCACGCCGTCTTCGTCCATCGTGATGATGTCACCGGTGCGCATCCATCCGTCCTCAGTGAAACGGTCCTGGTTTTGCTCCGGAGCGTCGTAGTACGCCGACGCGATGGTATTTCCGGTCAGCATCATTTCGCCGCCCACGGACTCATCGGTGCGTATACCGATCAGCGGAAACGGGCGCCCTTGGGCCAGACGTGCCGACATCCACTCCGGGCTGTCGGGCGCGAGTCGCGCCGGCGGGCGCCCCACTCCGATGAGCGGATTGCATTCGGTCATGCCGAATCCGATGACCGCAGGGAGGCCGACCTCGTCGAAACGCCGCATCAACGCCTCGCTGATCGGCGCGCCTCCAGCGATAACGTCGCGCAGGGAGGACAGGTCCGGGATGTCGTCCAGGTAAGCGATGCCGTGCCAGATCGTCGGGACCGCGGCGGCGAAGGTCACCCGTTCGTCGGCGATGATCTGCGCCAGTCGCTCAGGGGAAGAGTTCTCGCCAGGCAGCACGAGCCGGGCGCCTGTCATGAAGCATGCGTATGGCAGGCCCCATGCGTTGGCGTGGAACATCGGCACGATCGGCAATACAGTGTCACGTTCGGCGATCGCGTAGAAGTCCGGCAGGCTCTGCAACAAGGTGTGCAGCACCGTCGAGCGATGGGAGTAAACCACGCCCTTCGGGGTCCCCGTTGTGCCCGACGTGTAGCACATGCCAGCCGCGGAGTTCTCCGGAATCACAGGGAACTCGAAGTTGGGATCACCCTCAGCTATGAGGCGTTCGTAGTCAAGCGCTCCGGCCCGCCCACCGGAACCGATGACGACCTCGCAGGCAAGAGAATCCAACTCGGGGAAACGGTCGTTCAGCGAACCATCGATGAAGGCCACCTTGTCGCCGGCGTGCTCGACAATGAACCGAATCTCTTCGCTGTGGACGCGGATGTTGATCGGATGGAGAACCGCACCCATCGCAGGAACGGCGAGATAAAGCTCGAGGTGCTCCTGGGTGTTCCAGGAGAAGGTCGCCACTCGGTCACCGATGCCCACACCGAGACGCTGGAGGGAGGAAGCGAGCCGCCGGACGCGCTCAACGGTCTCCCCCATCGTGCGAACCGTGCGCTCATGCCCACGGAACGAGATCACCTCTTGGTTCGGGAAGAAGCGCTCGGCACGCTCAACGAACTCGCTCAAAAGCAGCGGCCGCTCATTCATCAGCCCCGGGAACGGGATGTTTGCCATACCGATGTCCTCCCTCACACGCGCTCGATGATTGTGACGTTGGCGAGTCCGCCGCCCTCGCACATTGTCTGCAGTGCGTAGCGGCCACCACGCCGCTCCAGCTCCGCCAGAACGTCGCCCATGATGCGCACGCCGGTAGCGCCGAGCGGATGGCCGAGCGCGATCGCGCCGCCATTGACATTGGTGCGCTCAAGCGGAATGCCGGTGTCGCGGAGCCAGGCGAGCACGACGGGCGCGAACGCCTCGTTGATCTCGAACAGGTCGATGTCATCGACGCTCAGGCCCGCACGGTCGAGAGCCTGCCTGGTCGCCGGAATCGGAGCCGTCAGCATGAGGACCGGGTCCGACCCCAGGACGGTCATGTGATGCACCCGCGCCCGCGGGGTGAGACCATAGCGCGTGAGTGCCGCCTCCGATGCGACCAGCATGGCCGACGCTCCGTCGGCGATCTGGCTCGAGGTCGCCGCTGTAACCATCCCGCCCTCGGTGAGGGTTCGCAGGCCGGCCATCTTCTCCAGCGAAGTGTCGGGGCGTGGAGTCTCATCACGGGAGAGACCATCGATGGGAACGATCTGAGCGTCGAACAGGCCTGCATCGACGGCCGCGGCCGCGCGCTGGTGGCTGAGCAGCGCGAACTGCTCCAACTCGGCGCGAGTCAGGCCCCAACGGTCCGCGATCAGCTCCGCCGCGCGGAACTGGGTGATTTCCTGGTCGCCGTACCTCTTGCGGAAGCCCACTGAGCCGGAGAACGGGTCGGGAGCTGTGTCCGTCTGCCAGCTTGCGGCGATCGGCACTTGGCTCATCGACTGGACTCCGCCGGCGATCACGAGATCGGCGGTGCCGCTCATGACGGCCTGCGCGGCAAAATGGACGGCTTGCTGAGACGAGCCGCACTGACGATCGATGGTGACCGCCGGCACGCTCTCAGGAAGGCCGGCCGAGAGCCAGCTTGTGCGGCCGACGTTGGCCGCCTGCGGACCGATCGGATCCAGGCAACCGAAGACGACATCGTCGACGACGGCTGGGTCCACGCCAGTGCGGTCGACGAGGGCTCCCAAGACTGCAGCGCCCAGGTCGGCCGGATGGATGTTTGCGAGACCACCACCGCGCCGCCCCAAGGGTGTGCGAACAAAATCAACGATAAATGCATCAGCCACTAGGGACTCCGTACGTACTAGGTTCGAGTGTGCCGGGCCTGCGGCCCGATCAGGCGGTAGCGAAGAGGACGCCGAGGTTGCTGTAGTCAAACGCATCAGATCTCGTGAGCTCGCACGTCCGTATCCGCGCCCACACCTCACGCGCGGACCCATGGACGCGATACACGGCCACCGAATCGAAGGGACGCCCCTCGGCCAGCTCACCGAATGGATTGGCCTCCGAGTGGGGTTGGATGTCCGAGAGGTCGTATCGCACCGCCTCGGTCAACTCCGGAAACGCCGCGAGGATCTCAGGGACGTGGACCGTGTCGTACCAAGAGACGAACTCTTCCCGTCTGCCCTCTGCCGCTCGGGCGAAGATCACCAACAGCTCGCAGGCTGAACCAATATGCACGGTACTCATAATGTTGGACATTCGCCTGATGGTCAAGGCCTGTGAGTGACGGCAGTCACCTCAGCAGTTCAGCGCCGACATCCTTGACGCCTCCAGCATCAGCGCTCCGAAGTCGGACATCAGCACCACCGCATCGGCCTCGAAGTCACGGGCTCGTCGGCCCGAGGGTGCGCCATGACTACGCCGTCCTCGCCTAGCCATCACGCAGCCGTCACATCTCCACCTCGGAGCTGTCACGAATTTGCCACCGACCCGCCGGGCTCGACGACATCGAGTGGGCCAGCCGGGTCACCTCGCGCCGCCGCGATCTCATCGGTGCGCTCGCCGAGACCGTGCTCGACAGACAGCTCACTCCGTTGGAACACACCGCCGTCGACCTCGCCCTCGACCGGACGGTCCGCGGCGCCGACGTCCCCGTACTCCCGATGGTTGTCGACCTACTCCTCACCCCCGAGTACTACAGCCAGGGATTGAGTCGGGTGGCGGCCAGGCAGTGCCCGATGGTGTGGCCGGAGGGCCGCAGAAGCGGACCGTGGATTGGCCGGCGGCCTCGCTCTCGCTCGTGACCTGGTCCTTTCCCGCGGTGAGGTCATGCTCGGTGTCGGTGTCGGTGTTGGAGAGGGTGGCGTGTTGGACGCTGAGGAATGCGGTCGCCAGCATGCAAGCGGTGACATGCCGGTGCCAGGGCGTCCACTTGCGGACCTGGTACCGGGCGAGGCCGACGAGCTGTTTGTTGATCTCGTTGTCCTCCTCGATCTGCCAGTGGCCACCGGCCCGGGCGATGATCTGCGAGAGCGTGGCGCCTGCGGGGGCGTGTGCGAGGAAGTAGGTGATCTCGCGGTGGAGTCGGCCGTCCTTGCCGCGTCGGTTGGGATGCAGGCTGCGGCGCAGCACCAGCCAGTGCGTGAAGCCGTCGGCCGGGCTCTCGTCCTTCACCTGGACGGCGAAGGCCGTCCAGTCGTAAAGTTGTCCACCCTGGCGCCGTCGCCGCAGGAACGGCGTTCCCACTGGTCACGGACTTTCGCGTAGGGCAGCAAATCGTCGGCGCGCTGGACGGCCGGCTGACGCGGCCGCCCCGGGACCCCGTCCAGGGGGAGGTCGACGGGGACGCCGAACACGTATGGCACCTGGTGCGCGTGGCACCAGGCCCGCAGTCCGGAGTCCTGGCCGTAGCCGGCATCGGCCAGCACCCAGGAGAACGGCGTGTGGGTCGCGCGGGCCTGCTCCAGCATCGCGGTGGCCAGCTCGGGCTTGGTGGCGAAGGCGACCTCATCGGGGACGCCGGCCTCCCGGCACCGCTCACGGTCCGAGGTCCATTCCTCGGGCAGATACAGGCGGCGGTCGATGAAGGCGTGCCCTGTGGCGGTGGCGTAGGTGAGCATCAGTCGGGTAGGACCGCCGCATTACTGCGAC
>NZ_BMQA01000087.1 GCF_014647875.1 Streptomyces brasiliensis
TCAGGATCGGATTCCCTCCCCGCCTGAAGGCGGGGATTCCCTCCGAAGAAGAGGGATGGACGAAGGCCCAAGGGACACAGGTGTGAACCTTCGAAAGCCCCGAATATGCCGGTGCCACAAAGATATTCCGCACAACTCCTCACCAGCATGCGCACGCCAGGGACGGCGGTGCCGTCACCGGCCGGAAACCCCTTGGCCGGCTTCGGCAGCACCCACGGCGCACGCGTCATCGACTTCACGCCACCGACGAGGACGATGTCGGCGTCACCGGTCTCGAGCGTCTGCGAGCCGATCATCGCCGCGTCGAGCGAGGAGCCGCAGAGCCGATTCACGGTACCGCCGTGGACCGAGGTCGGGAGACCGGCCAGCAGCGTGGCCATCCGGGGCAACGTTGCGGTTCTCCTCCCCCGCGCCGTTGGCGTTGCCCCGGACCACCTCGTCCATCGCGGCGCTGTCCAGGCCGGGCGTTTTGTGGAGAAGCCCGGTGATGGCGGCGGCTGCGAGATCGTCGGGCCGGGTCGCCGCCAGGGCGCCGTTGAACCTGCCGAACGGCGTACGCGTCGCGGCGTAGAGGAATGCGGTCAGTCTGCTCAGACTCCTGCGGGGGCGAGGACGATGTCGAAGCGGACGCGACTCCAAGAGCTGTCGAGCGGCCGACCGTCGGGGGTTGGCGTGCCAACCGGCTGCTGCTCAAAGCTCTTGATCAGCGACGCCTTCACGCCGAATACGGAGTCCTTCTCCCCGATCGGGTCGCCCTCGGGGAAGATATGGGTCACCAGCGTGCGGGTTCCCTCGTGGCTGACCATGAAGTGCAGGTGGCTGGCGCGCAGCGGAGAGCGACCGACGGCGTTGAGCATCTTGCCGACGGGGCCGTCGTCGGGGATGGGATACGGCGTCGGGGTGAGTCCCCAGAAGCGGTACGACCCGTCGGGCTCGCTGAAGAGGTGAGCGCGGGCGGCACGCTTCCCGGCGTCGTACTGCACGTCGTACAGGCCGTCCTCGTCGGCCTCCCACACCTCGATCCGCGCGCCCGCCAAAGGGTTGCCGTCGGTGTCGGTGACGGTGCCCTCGACCCAGCACGGCTCACCCGGCGCGCCGAAGGCCATGTCGCCGCCGACCTCGATCTCGGGGGAGTCCTCGACGAAGAACGGCCCGAAGACAGTGGCCTCGGTGGCGCCCTTGTAGGCCACGTTGTTCACGTTGATGGTCTGCATACTCGCGCCGAGGGTGTCGGAGAGCAGGATGAACTCCTGGCGGACGTCGTCGGTGATGTGGCCGGCCTTGGTGAGGAACTCGATCGCGGTGCCCCACTCCTCCTCGGTCAGGCGGACATCGCGGATGAAGGCATGCAGGTGCTTGACCAACGAGACCATGACCTCCTTCAGGCGCGGGTCCTGACAGGCGTCGAAGCTCTTGACGACATCGTCGACCAGGCGCTGCTCCACCGCCTCCTGCTCCGGCGTCACGTCGCGGTAGACCGTGCCGTGCGCGCCCTCGTGGGCCGAGCCGGGGTTCACATAGGTGCTCATGGGAGGTCTCCGTGCCACGCCGCCTGCAACAGGGCGGTGAGGTTCTCGTCGGTGATCGGGGTGGGGTTGTTCGCCGGGATCGCCGCCTTGATCGGCCCGAGCGCCTTGGCGATCCCGTCCTCGGGCATGCCGTAGTCCTTCAGCGCGCGTGGCGCGTCGAGGCGCTCGCGCAGTGCCCGCAGGCCCTCGGTCGCGGTGGCCGAGCCGAACGCCGCCGCGATGCGGCGCTCCGCCTCAGGCGCGTTGGGGGCGTTGAAGGCCAGCACGTGCGGAAGTACGACGGCGTGGGTCTGGGCGTGGGGCAGGTTGAACATCCCGCCCAGCACGTGGCAGATCTTGTGGTGCATGCCCGAGCCGGCCGAGGCGAACGCGACGGCGGACAGGTAGGCGCCGTACAGGGTCTGCTCGATCCCGTCGATCGACGCCGAGTCAGCGGCGACCAGCGGCAGACCGGCCGCGAGGCCGCGGGTGCCCTCCTGCGCCAGCACCTGGTCGATCGGGTCGGCCCGCGGGCCCCACATCGCGTCCACGCTGTGCGCCAGCGCGTTCAGGCCACTGGCGACGGTCATGTCACCGGGAAGCGACGTGAGCAGGGAGGCGTCGTACACGATCGAGGCCGGCAGCACCCGGTTGTCGACGCCGGTCGTCTTCGTCTCCCCGGCGGTCAGGCCCCACACGTTCGTGGCCTCCGAGCCCGCGTAGGTGGTCGGCACAGTGATCAACGGCAACCCGGCAAGAGGCGAGCCGTCCATCACGACGGCCTTGCCGAGACCGGTTGTCGATCCTCCTCCGAGCGACACGACGACATCGGCGCCCGCGGCCACCGCAGCATCGCGGGCCCGCCCGGCGACCTCGACCGGCACATGCATGACCACCTCGTCATGCGTCGTGACCGACAGGCCCGCGGCCTCGAGTGTCGCCTGCACCGGGTCGGCCAGCTCCTTCTCGCGATCCGAGGCGATCAGGAAGACCTTGGTCCGGCCCAGCGCCTGGACCGCCGCGACCACCCCAGCGGCCGCCTCGCCAGAGGCGAAGACGACCCGCTGGTGCAGAGACTCATGGGTGAACTTCACGACGCATCGCCCCGATTCAGCCATCGCGTGATCGACGAGGCAACCCGATCAGGATCCTCGAGGGTGGATAGGTGGCCAATGCCGTCCAGCTCGACCAGATCCGCATCGGGGATCAGCGCGGCGAGTTCCTTGCTCAGCTCGAAGGGAGTGATCAGGTCGCGGTCTCCACCCAAGACCAAGGTCGGGACAGAGATTCTCTCGATCTCTGTACGCCGGTCGCGGCGGCCCGCCACAGCCTGTTGTTGAGCCTTGAAGACGTCGGGTCCGAGCTCGAGCGCCATGGCTTGGGCGACCGCTGTCACGTCGGGACGCCCGGGCGCGACGGCACCCGATATGTGCCGTGCGGTCGCCTCGAACTGGCCTGATTCCACGAGGGCGATGGCCTTCAACGAATTCTCCCGCCGGGCCGGGGGCGCGGCGATCGCCGACGTGTTCAGGAGAGCGAGCGCTCGGACTCGGTTGGTCGCGCGGAGGGCGATTTCCAGCGAGACGTAGCCGCCCATCGAGATGCCCGCGAGACAGAACTGGTCCGGCGCTTCGTCGAGGATGCGATCGGCCATCGCTTCGATGGAGTCGCCGATGCCTTGAATGATGTGGGTGGTGACCGAGTCGCCGAGTCGCTCGACGACCGGCTGCCAGAGTCGGTCGTCAGAGGCGAGTGCGGGAACCAGGACGAGAGGAAGTGTCATTCGAGCGCTCCTTCAGGCCGCACCGTCGACGTTGAGGATCGCGCCAGAGGTAAATCCGGCGGCGTCGGAGACGAGGTAGCTGACCGCTGCTGCGATCTCCTCCCCTGTACCGGTGCGCCCCATCGGGATCGCCGCCGTGGTTGCGGCTTGCGCTTCGGGCGAGAGGGACTCGAACGACCGTCGAACGCGCCCTTCGCTCGGGATGATCAATCCGGGCGAGACGGCGTTGACCGTGATCCCGGTTCCGCCGAGATCCTTCGACAGCTGCTTGGTGAAGCCGTTGATCGCAGCCTTCGACGTCGCATAGGCGAGGCGGGCGCCGACCGTGCCGGACGGCCCAGAGATTCCGTTCGCGACCAGGGACGAGAAGTTGACGATACGACCGAACCCGTTGCGACGCATGAGCGGAACCGCGTAGCGGGCGCAGAGAAAGGCGCTCGTGACGTTGAAGCTCAGGACCCGGTTCCACAGGTCGGCCGAGATGTCCTCCAGGGTTGGCGCAGACTCGGTTCCGCTGCCGCCTGCAGTGTTGACGAGTACATCGACCCGCCCGAAATGGTCCTCTACACGACCGAATGCCTCCTCGACGGCGGCCTCGTCCGACAGGTCGGACGTGACGGCAATGACATCCACCCCCGGGACTGCGCCACGAAGCACCTTGCAGGTCAGCTCCAGTCCCTCGCCGTTCAGATCCAAGAGCGCGACGCCGAAGCTGTCGCGAGCAAGGTTCGACGCGATGTCGGCGGCGAGTCCTCCGGCCCCTCCCGTCACTACCGCAACCCGACGCATAGGCGTGTCAGCCACGCTCACCACTTCTTTCTCATCCACATGTCGATGCCGCCCCGAGCCTGATAGGACCCGAAGGCATACATCAACTACCGGTGTATTCAATGATTCATATGAACGACGTATGGACTTGGGTGGGGGTCCGCGCCGCGGCGGACCCTCACGGTCCCTCAGTCCTGGAAGGTGGTGGCCTCGTCCGACGACACCTCGGTGACGAGCTTTCCACCGCCGACGGCCGAGCCGTCAGGCTTGACGATGTAGGCCTTGGTCGACGGTGTCCGACTGCGGTCGGTGTAGTCGAGGTCGACGGTCACGCCCGTGGTGACGTGGTCGAGCGTGCCCAGAGCCTTGTGCAGTCCAGCACGGGTCAGGTCGCCGGCCTTGCAGGCGGCATCCAGGGCGTCGCCCAGAACGACTGACATCGCGTAACCGTAGTTGACCTCCTGGTTCGCAACAGCGCTGCCTGCGATCAACCCGCTCTTCTTGCCCTCATCAAACTCCTTGGCCACCTTGGCGGAAGTCTCGGTATCGTCGCCGAACGGCACCAACGGCGTAGTGGCGAGCAGGTGCCGCTCGATGAAGTCCTTGGTCGGGGACGAGGCGTCGACGAGCGTCGGCGAGTAGGCCGGGGCACTGGCCAGGATCGGCAGGTCCATCCTGGCAGCCTGCATGGCCGCGGCGAGCTGGCCCGTCGTCTTCGGCGGGGCCGTCACCAGAACCGCCTTCACGCCGGCGCGCTTGAGCTTCGCGAGCTGAGAGGTCAGGTCGACTTCCTGTCCGGTCACCTCGATGTCGGTCAGCTTGAGGTTGTGCTTCTTGGCGTAGGCCTTGCTTCCCTTGAGGGCGTTGTCACCCATATCGCCCGTCAGGTGGATATGGCCGATCGGATTGCCGTCCTTGATGGCGCCCTGCTGCGCGAGGTAGCTGAGGCCGTCGATCACCGCGACCGGGAGGGTTGTGCCGACCACCGCGTAGTAAGCGTTGTTCGGCTGGTCGGCGCTCGCCAGCCCGGCGCTCGACCATCCGGAGAGAATCGTCGTGGTCTCGCTGTTCGTCATCGCCGGGGCCAAGGCACCGATCTGCGGAGAGCCGAGCAGCTGGGTGACCGCCAGAACCTTGGGCTCCATCCCGTTGAAGGCCGTCTGAGCCTTCTGTACGTCGTAGCCGTGGTCCTGGACGTCAAGTTTGACTGTGTATCCACAGATCTTGTCGCCCGTATTGCGCTCATTGAAGTAGATCTGGTTGCCGGCAACCATGCTCTGTCCCTGGGCGGAGAAAGGCCCCGACAGGTCCGAAACCACGCCGATCGTGAGTTCCTTGTCCTTGACGCCGTAGTCGATCTTGACGCCGTCCGCGTTCGCCGTGCTGCCTGATGCGCCACCCGCACAGCCCGTCAGCGCGACTGAGACCGCGGCGGCAGCTATGCCCCATTGCATGCTTCGCTTGACCATTGTTGACGTTCCTCTTTCTTCAGATGCGCGCTCAGCCGGCACGCGTGATGGAGGCCCGGCGAACTGCCCGCCGGAAGAGACCCGCGAGACCCAGTGGCTCGAAGATGAGCACCAGGACGACGGCAGCGCCGAAAACCAGGGCCGAGAAGAGTCCTCCGGACATGCCGCGCACGCCGGTCGGATCGATGAACGCAAGCGCGCCGCTGGTGCCCAGCTTGTCGAGAATCGCCGGGAGCAGGTTGACGACGACGGCACCGACAACAGCACCTTGGACCGAGCCGAGGCCACCCAGAATGATCATGACCAGCAGATTCAATGAGAGCGTCATGCTGAAGGTGTGCGGGACCACGGTCTGGGCCTGTAGCGCGATCAAGACTCCCGCCAGGCCTGCGTAGGCGGACGACATCACGAAGACACCGGACTTCGCACGCGGGATGTTGACCCCCATTGCGGCGGCCGCCGCCGGGTTGTCACGCATCAGTTGAAGGGCCTGACCGGGCCGGCCACGGACAATCCGCAGAGCCGCAACGGCACTGAGTACGGCAACGATGAGAACCAGATACCAAAGACGCTGCATGCCTCCGAAGTCGACACCTGCGATCCAGAGGTGCTTGGTGAACCCGGAGAGTTGAAGTCCGCCGACCGTGAACGCCGGAACCATTCGCCCACCGGAGCCCCCTGAGAGAGCCCCGACCCGCTGGAAGACGTAGTCGGCGATGAAGACGAGGGCGAGTGACGCCATGCCGAGATAAAGGCCACCGAGGCGACGCGCGATCGGGCTGAACGCGAGCCCGGCAAATGCAGCCACGACCACAGCGCCGATCGCTGCGATCAACGGCGGGAGGCCGAATCCGAAGAGGTGTTCGCCCTTCGGGCTGCCGAACACCGTGTAGGCATAGGCCCCCACAGCGACGAAGAATCCGTGAGCGAGGGAGAGTTGTCCCCCCACGCCGACCAGAACGGTGAGCCCGATGGCTGCGACGGCATAGGCGAGGCAGACAATGGCCACACCGAGCATGTCGTTCTCGAGAATGAACGGGACGGCGAGCAGGAGGACAGCGACGAGCGCGATCCCTGAACGCTTCCAGATCAGGTCAGACACGCTGCACCACCTTGGAGCCGAACAGTCCACTCGGGCGTACGAGAAGCACGGCGAGCATGAGGATGAATGGCACGACGCTTGCGAAACTGTCACCGAGCACTGGCGCCAATTCCGGGATGAGCCGTCGGGCCACTGCCTCGCCGCAGCCAACGATGAGACCACCCAGCACCGCGCCGCCGGCGGAGTCCATGCCGCCGATGATGATCGCGGGGATCGCCGACATCGCGAGCGTTGCGGACCCAGAGTCCAGACCATTGGCCGGGAATGCGGCGAGGAAGATTCCGCCGACCGTCGCCAGCCCTCCTCCGATCACCCAGGACCAGATGGAGACGCTTCGCTGGCTGATACCGAGCAGGGAAGAGGTCTCAGCGTCGACAGCCGAGGCGCGGAGCTTCACGCCGAACTGTGTGAAGCGGAAGATGGCGAAGATGACGCCGATCAGCACGGATCCGACGATCAGGGCCATCAACCGGGAAACGGGGAAGCTGCTACCACCGATCGACAAGCTCCGGTTCCCCCATGGGTCGCCCGTGAAGACGGTGGCGTCACCGATCTCGTGCGTCAACTCGGCCGCGATCATGACGTTGATACCAATCGTCATGATCGTCATGACGAGGTGATCCTTGGAGCGGACTGCGTTCGTCATGAACTGGATCACCACCGCACCGGCTGCGCCGACCAGAATTCCGATCACTGCGCCAGGCCAGAAACCCAACCGGGGCGCGAGGAGAGAAATCACGTAGACGCCCAGCAGCATCACGCTGCCGTGGGCAAGGTTGACGACCTTCGTCCCCTTGTAGATCACCACGAATCCAAGCGCGAGGACCGCGTAGATCGAGCTCGATGACAGCCCTTGAAGCAACGTTTCAAGCACGGTCAGCCACCTCCTGGTTCAGTGCATCCGCCAGTTCGTCGGCGGGAGCGTCGGTCGTACCGAGATAGGCCTGGATGACATGGAAGTCCGCCATTACTTCACGTGGGGTTCCGTCGGCGATGCGTCGCCCGAAGTCGAGGACCGTGATGTGATCGGCCAAGCTCATGACCATGGGCATGTCGTGCTCGACGAGGACCACTGAGATCCCAAGTGCGTCGCGGATCGCCCGGATCAGAGCGGCGATCTCCATCTTCTCTCCTGCCGGCATGCCCGCCACCGGCTCATCGAGCATCAAGATGTCCGGCTCAGTCGCCAGCGCACGCGCAAGTTCGACCTTCTTACGCCAGCCATACGACAGCGTCCCAGCGGGAGCTCGGAGAACATCCGTCAGACCGACGAAGATTGCGATCTCTTCAACCCGCTGACGATGTGCGGCTGCTTCTCGCCGCGCCGAGGGGAGCGCGAGCGCAGTCGAGATCATGCCTGCCCTGGTCAGCCGATGGCGTGCGACCATGAGGTTGTCGAGCACGGTCTCGTGGGGTGCCAGCGCAATGTTCTGAAACGCCCGACCGACGCCCTGCGCGGCGATCTGATGCGGTGCCAGTCGGCACAGATCAACATCGCCGAAGTGGACACTCCCGGCCGTCGCCCGGTACAGGCCCGAGATCACGTTGAAGCATGAGGACTTCCCCGCACCGTTGGGTCCGATGACCGCGTGGATGCTGCCGGGGTTGACGGTGAAGGAAACGCCGTCGAGGACACTGATGCCGCCGAACCGCAGAGAGACGTCCTGCAGCGTCAAGGATCGGGCCATCATGCCGACCACCTCGTCAGTGTGGCGAGGGAAGCGGGGGCCGCGTCGAGGCCAAGCCCCTCGTCGACGTCACCTCCGAGGAAGAGCCGTCGAACGTCCGGGGAGTCACGGAGGGCCGCCGCACTGTCGGACAGGACAACCCGACCCCGCTCGATGACATGGCCGTCCGTGGCAACGCCGAGCGCCATCGCGGCGTTCTGCTCGACCACAACAACAGTCACACCGCTGGCATTGACCTCGCGGATGGTATCTGCGACGCGTTCAACCATCTGCGGCGAGAGTCCGAGGGTTGGTTCATCGAGGAGCATCACCTTCGGGGAGCTCATCAAGCCCCGTCCGATGGCGAGAATCTGCTGCTCGCCGCCCGACAGCAGCCCAGCCCGCTGGTTGCGACGCTCAGCGAGGATCGGAAATCGATCCATGATCTCCTGAAGAGCATTCACCCGCTTACGAGTACTGCGAACGATCGCTCCGCCGGCCCGCAGGTTTTCCAGGACCGTCATCTCGCCGAGAATCCGTCGTCCCTCGGGAACATGCGCAATGCCGAGCCGGAGGATCTTCTGCGGGGAAAGCCCGGCCAGATTCCGGCCGTCATAGGTGATCGAGCCCTCGACGACCCGTCCCGCGTGGAAGCCGAGTGTGCCGGAGATGGCACGCATCAGGGAGCTCTTGCCGGCCCCGTTTCCGCCGATCACCGCGGCGACCGCTCCCTCGGGCACATCAACCGAGGCATCTTGTAGGGCGTGCACCCCCACCCCGTATTTCACCGTGAGGCCAGTGATCTGCAACACCTGTGCTCCAGTCGTAGTGTCGAGCGTCACAATCCGTAGGCAAAGGTTTGTGGACCTCGACCTATAAGTCCAATTCAGTTTTTGTGCGCCTCACATACATTTCAGGTATGTCGTAGCGTGTGATTCATGGAACGGAAGCGATACGTGTCATGTCCTTGCGGCGAGCTCCTTGAAGGCACCGACGACGACAGCTTGGTAGCGGCGGTCCAGGAACACCTGAAGGTGGTGCACCCTCATCTGTCCTACGACCGCGAACAGATTCTTCTGTTCGCCTACTGATCTGCTCCAGGCTGCTCGAACCGGGCCAAGATGGCTTCCGCGCGCGCCACGACTGGAGCATCGACCATTTGTCCGTCGACCCGAACCGCCTGGCCCGATCGTCCGGCCGCAACGACTTTGCGCGCCCAGGCAACTGAGCGTGCGTCAGGCTTGAATCCAGCCTGCGTGGGCGCGATCTGCTTGGGGTGGATGAGCAGCTTCCCGCTCATCCCGAGTTCCTTCGCATGGCGGACGTCGGCCGCCAGTACGTCCGTGTTGTCCAAATGAGTGGTGACGCCGTCGACCGGTCCGGGTAGCCCCGCAAGGCGGGACGCCTGGACGAGGATGGCTCGAGCGTGGAGCATGGCCGGCTGCGTGGGCTCGGCGCCGAGATCCTGAGCGTAGTCGAGGTGGCCGAAAGCCAACCGTGCGACAGACCTCGAAGTCGCGATGTCCTCCGCTCCGGCGACTCCGCGTGCAGTTTCGATCAGAGCGATGACGGGGACGCCCGTTCTCAGGCTGACGGCGTCGGCCGCCTCTGGAGATTCGGCCTTCGCCAACATCACTCCGGCGAGTCCAGGGAGGCCCACAAGTGCCGCCACGTCATCATCGTGGTGCGAGCTTTCACGACCGTTGACTCGGACGACGCCGCGCCCGCCGGATTCCAGCCAGTTGGCGATTGAGGTCCTCGCAGCGGCTTTGTCCTTGTCTGCCACAGCATCCTCGAGGTCGAGGACACCCAGGTCGGCGCCCGCCGTGGCCGCCTTCGCGAATCGCTCTGGCCGGTCGCCGGGGACGAACAGGAAGGTCATGGCCGATCGGAGCACCTGGACGTTCGGGGCTGGGAGGTGGGGCTGAAGGTCAGGTCGCATCCGTCGACGCCTCCGCGGAAACGATGCCGTACTCGTCGAGTACGGCATCTGTGTGCTCCCCCAACGCTGGTACGGGGCCCATCAATGGGCTGGCGCCCGCGATCGTCACCGGTGGGACCAGCCCCCGAAGCTCGCCGACGGGGGAAGCGTAGGACTGCCAACGGTCACGCGCCCTGAGTTGAGGATGTTCGGCGAGGCCGTGCATGTCACGCAGAAGGGCGTTGGCAATTCCAGCATCCTCGAGTTTCGCTGCGACCGCCTCTGCAGTGCTGTCGGCGAATGCAGTCTCAATTTCGGCGCGCAGTTCATCGGCGTTCTCGACCCGGAGCGAGTTGCGGCTGAATCGCGGGTCGAGGGCAAGTTCGGGCTGGTCGAGGATCCGCTGGCAGAAGGTCGCCCACTCACGCTCGTTCTGCAGCCCGAGGAAGACGAGACGGTCGTCGCCGCAGCGGAATGGCCCATACGGGTAGATCGACGCATGACGTGCGCCCGTTCTTGCGGGTGCGGTTCCGCCGTACATGGCGTAGTTGAGTGGGTACCCCATCCACTCGGCCAGTGCTTCGAGCATTGAGATCTCGATCGTCGCGCCTTCGCCGGTCCGCTGCCGGCGGATCAATGCGGTCAGGATGCCTGTGTAGGCATACATGCCGGAGGCGATGTCAGCGATAGAGATGCCGACCTTCGACGGCTCTGCCTCTGTTCCCGTGATAGAGACCAAGCCTGCTTCACACTGGACGAGCAGGTCGTACGCCTTCTTGGCCGAGTAGGGTCCCCCAGGGCCGTATCCGGAGATCGAGACATGGATCAGACCAGGATTCTCTGCCCGGAGGTGGTCGGCGCCGAGGCCAAGACGCTCGGCAGCCCCTGGGGCCAGGTTCTGGATGAAGACGTCTGCAGTTCGTGCCATGGTGTGCACGGCCGCCTGGCCCTCGGCGCTCTTGAGGTCGAGGCATACCGATTGCTTTCCGCGATTGAGCCAGACGAAATGGCTGGCCTCGCCCTTGACCGTCTCGTCGTAGGCTCGAGCGAAGTCTCCGACGTCCGGTCGTTCGACCTTGATGACCCGGGCGCCGAGATCAGCCAGTTGCCGGGATGCGAACGGGGCTGCCACCGCCTGTTCGACGGCGATCACCGTCAATCCTTCGAGGGGGTTCATCCGTGGTGCTTCCTTGTTTCGGGGGCAGTCGGGTGTCAGACAGCGAGAAGGGAAGGCGTCTCGAGCGTCTTGGTGAAGTAGAGGACCTCAGCCGCGAGCTCGGGGTCCCTCGACATCCGGCGGAAGAGATCGAGGTCGCGGTCGAGCTTGGCCGGGTCGCCCGAGTGGAAGATCAGCTGCTTGTTGGAGGACGCGCGCGGGCTGGCCTTGTCCACGAACGCGCTGCGTCGTGCGTCCGCATAAGCAGTCAGGATGCCGTCGTCCGCTCCCTTGGAAACCACAGCGCCCAGCGCTTCGATCAGGGCGTAGGCGTCGAAGAGGCCCATCGTCAGCCCGAGGCCACCACAGGGATTGGTTGCGTGCCCAGCGTCGCCGGCCAGCAGGACCCGGCCGGTGCGGTAGGTCGAGGCACTGCGCTGATGCATGCTGTACGGCGAAATGGCGTCGAGCTCGATCTGGCCGGCGACGTCCTCACCGAAGACGGCCGCGAGGAAGGACGGCAGGCGATCGGTGAGGGTCTCGACAGGAAGTGCGGCGTCCTCCATGTAGGTGTAGCGCCACAGCCCGTGGTCGCCGGACTCGTCGATCTTCGCGATGATGGCGCCGTACACGTCGTCGACGTAGAAGGTCGACTGCGCCCAGCCGTCGCGGTCGTCAGGGAAGCGGATGTTCGTGGCAACGAACCGCTCGGGCCAGGTCATGCCGTCGAAGCCGAGGTCGAGGAGGCTACGCGCCTTGGATCCCGCCCCGTCCGCGGCCACGACCCAGCCGGCGTTCAGCGTCACGTCGTCATCCGGGTTCCGCACAACCACGGACACCCGGTCCGCGTCCTGACGGACGCCGACGAGCTCGTGGTTCCAGAGGATCCGGACGTTGTCGTAGGTCTCGACCTCGTCGAGGATGACCTGCGCGAGTGCACCCTGGCCGAGGTGGAGGTTGTAGGGATGCTTGACGCGCCCCTCGAGCGGCTTCAGCCCATACTCGATGATCTCGCCAGTACGCCTGATGCGATACGCATAGTCCTGCTTCAGGAAGCCTGCCTTCACGGCCTCATCGAACAGCCCGAGTCGCTCAAGACCGTCCAAGGTCGCCCAGTGGTAGACGATGGCCCGAGGGGAGTTCTGAAGCCCGGCTGCGCGTTCAACGACGGTGACCTCGACCCCCTGTTGAGCCAACCCGAGGGCGGTCACAAGACCCGTCGGCCCGGCACCGACGACGACCACCTGCTGTTCCTGCTGCACGGTTCCTCCAACGATCTTCTCCAAGGCCTCAACTGTGAAGCCCGTCACTAACCATGGATGAGAGGCTGGTATAAGCGCCAATACCAGTTGAGGGCGTTTGCCATACACTGGAAATATGGACATTCGCAACGTGAAGTACTTCCTGGCGGTAGCCGATACCGGATCGATCACCAAGGCCGCGAAGGTCCTGCACCTCTCGCAACCGCCTCTGAGTACGGCGATGTCCAAACTCGAATCCGAACTGGGCGTCCAGCTCTTCGAGCGCATGCCACGCGGTATCGCACTCACCCCAGCTGGCCGCTACCTCCAGGCAGCTGGCCGTCGCCTGATCGCCGAGGAACAGCGCCTCTCCTCCGCGCTGCGTTCAATGGGGAAGGGGCTGGAGGGAGAGCTGCGCCTCGGCGCGGAGATCCTCGGTCTCTGGAGCATCATCAGCGGCAAGATCGCCGAGTTCCTTACCGAGAACCCACGGGTAGCTCTTGACCTGATGGACGCTCACCCTCAGGTGCAGCTCGACCATCTCGCGAACGGACATCTGGACCTCGCGCTGGTTCCCGTGATCCCCGAGGAGCCCCCGGCGCCAATCCATTCCGTCGCCTTTGAGACCGATGTAATCGCACGCCTCCCGATGGTCGTCATTGTGCCGAGCACCTGGGGTGAGGCGAACTGCGAGCGCATCGAACTTGCGGAACTTCGCGATCAGACCTGGATTCTGCCGGCGCCTCTCGGCAATGCTCGCAGTTTGTCACGACTGTTGGACGACCGGTTCGCCCTCGCCGGCGGCAGGCCGAGCAATGTGCTTTCGGTCCAGTCGATCCAGACCGCCGCGCGGTTGGTCGCGGCCGGGGTCGGAGTCGCCGTGGCGAGCGCCGAGTTGGCCGATCACCATCCCGACGTCAGCGCAGTGCCCATCAAGGATGGTCTGTTCGAGCTCCCGCTCGGTCTCGTGCGCCGCAAGTCCGGAATCGTGACGCCGGTGGCGGAGCGATTCGCGGAACTATTGAGGTCAGGACCTGACGGCGACCTGAGAACCCTCCCCGACGACACCGAGGATTGAGTCGGCCTGCTGGAGGTCGAGCTCATTTCGGAGCGCGGCACGCAGGCGCGCGAAATGCTGGCGCCGTTCGAAGGCGAGCACACCCGTCACGGCGTCGCCCCGCTGGAAAACGAAGAGCTTTCCGTCCTCGTTGTGCCGCTCAAGGACCTGTTCGTCGCCATAACGATGGCCGGCGAACTGGATCCTGACGCCATGCTGGTCCGACCAGAAGTAGGGCACGTTCGCGCAGACGGTCAAGGGCTCACCGAGGATGGATGCGACAGCGTTGATGGCCGCAACACGCCCCTGTTCGGCTGCATTGGTCCAGTGCTCGACACGCATGCTCGCACCGAATCGCTCGTTCGGCCAACGGACGACGTCGCCGGCCGCGAAGACTCCGTCGATCGCCCGAAGCGTCTCGTCACAGACGATGCCGTTGTCCAACGGAAGTCCGGACTCGGCGAGCCAGTCCACAGAGGGCCGGACGCCGACACCGACCACGATGACATCGGCAGGAATCTGTGACCCGTCGTCGAGCCTGACATGCCTGCGTCCGTCAGTCGTCGCTGTACCTACCACTGCTGACCCGAGGTGGAGGTTGACGCCGGCGTCCCGGTGCAGCGCGATGTAGGCGTCCGCGACGTTGTCACCGAAACGTCCGAGGGGCTTTTCCGCCAGGTCGATGATTGCGACTTCGCGGCCTTCCTTGACGAGTGTCGCGGCGAACTCGCCCCCGATGAAGCCGGCCCCGACCAGTGCCACGGTCCGAGAGGGATCCGCGACGGCGTGGCGGAGAGCCACAGCGTCGTCGTAGCGTCGCAGGATGAAGACGTCCGGTTGGTCCGCGAACTGTGGCGGCAGGATCGGTTCGCAGCCCGTCGCAATCACGATGGCGCCGTATTCGATCGCGCCGCTCGTTGTGCCCAGGAGACGCCTTGCCGGGTCCAGCGATTGTGCTCTGGTCCCTAGACGAATCTCAACTCCTCCGTCGCGGAGTGTCTCGACAGTCGGGTACGTGAGCGTCTCGATCTCCAAGGGCTCGTTCAGACCGACCTTGGACAACGGTGGTCGCTCGTGTGGGGGATGCGTCTCGTCGCTGACCATCGTCACGCTGAGGTGCGGTGCGTGCCGATGGACGGCCTCCGCCGCGCGGGTTGCCGCAACCGACCCTCCCACGATCACCACGTCGCGTTTTTCCACCATGGCGATCAGGCCTCCGTAAGCGTGCTGACCGCGCAGACGGCGCCGGCCGCACTGCGTGCCTCGGCCCCCTTGACGAGCCCGTCGGGGCCAGGGACGACCGAGAAGGTCTGAGGCTTCTTCATCGGCGAGACGAGTCGGTAACCATAGGTCCGGCCGACGAGATCAATGCCTTCACGCCGCATGTGTTCTCCCATCATGAAGGCCAAGAGCGGTCCATGGATGACCAGGCCGTCGTATCCCTCTTTCACACACCAATCAAGGTCGTAGTGGATGCGGTGGGCGTTGTACGTCAATGCTGAGAAGCGGAAGAGCAGGCGCTCGTCCACTGCCATGTCCAGCGTCGGTCCTGCCGGCGGCGCGGGGGGCGCGGGGGGCGTCGGAAGGGCGTTCGAGCCGGGGGCCCGGTAGACGATGTCCTGCTCTTCGTGGATGACGAGTTCGCCGTCCTGGAAGATCTGCTGCTGGACGGTGGTGAACGTCAGAAGGCCAGTGCGGCCCTCCTTGTCGAGCGTCCGAGCGATAGAGGTGACCTTGGTCGCCGGTTTACCGATGTGCAGAAGTCGGTGCGTCGTGACCCTTCCCCCGGCGAACATCCGGCGTCGGCCAGGAGCGGGCGGGGCTGGGATGCCGACCACCGGGTGACCATCCTCGCCGAGATCACTCTCCGCACTTCGTTCAAGGAGATGCGCCCAGTGCCACAGCGGCAGAAGTGTGTCACCCGCAGCGAACGGCACATCGATGTCCAACATTGCAGCGAGCGACTCAACGGGCTCTGCGGCGATGATCTCAGTCCGCTCGATTTTCTCTGGATTCGTCATTTTTCCATTCCTTCCCACGCGCGGACGTGAAGCGCGTTCAAGAGCTCGGTCATGTCGGCGGCCTGACCAAGGTGCTCTACCGCCTGGATCAAGGCCTGCGTGGCGTCTGCACCGAAGGGCCGGAGGAGGGATGTCGCCTTCGCGACAACCTCCTCATGGGTCATCGGGTTCAGGGACGAGCCCTTGGCCGTCGTCGGATTGCCGGCCTCCAAGGTCAGGGTCTCCCCGTCAGCGAACTCGATGTCGAAGCGCGGTCCGTCCTCCAAGCCGATCCGAGTGTCGACATGCATTGAGACCTTCGCCATGGTCTCTTTGATGCGCGGCTCGTTGTTGCGGGGCGGGTCGTACTCATCGAGTCCGAGGCTCCCGCCGCACAAAGCGAGGCTCACTGCGTAGGGCAAGCTGAACTGGGCGTCGAAGACAGATGTGATCGGGTCGACCGAGAGCATGTTCACCGCCGTCTCGCCCGCCGTGATACGGAAGCTCCGGACGTCCTCAGCCACGATTGCCCGAGAGGCCAGAAGGTCCATAACGGTGTCGATCGCGGAGTGGGAGCCCCGACAGCACGCGTATGGCTTGAGGTAGGAACTCGCGACATTGAAGTCCACACCCAGATCCTTGAGGGCTACATCGGAAAAGCCTTCACCCCCGTTGTAGGTCGCGAAGAGTCCACCCCACTTGGCCTCGAAGAGACGATGCGGCCCAGTGATGCCTCCCCCAGCGAGGATCGCAGCGTCGACGCCAGACTCGCCGGCCTTGCCTGGGTGGAGGCGTTTCGTCATGGCACCGTCGTCCTTGAACGCCCAGACACCTCCGGTGTAGGACCCGGCGATACCAAGAGCATCGGCGTATTGCTCAGGTTCAAGGCCGACACATTTGGCAGCAGCCGCCGCAGCCCCCAAAGTGCCCATCGTGCCGCTGGAGTGCCAGCCGCGGTCCGTGTGCGCAGCGAATCCACCCAACGCTTGTAGCGCGCGGTATCCGATGTCGTACCCCGCTACCGTTGCGGTGATCAGCGTTCGGCCGTCAACACCGGCCGACTCAGCCGCGGCAAGGGCAGCAGGAATGACGGTCGACCCCGCGTGTCCGGCTCCGCCGCCGTCATCGAAGTCCCTGGCGTGGGCCGAAGTCCCGTTGGCGAGGGCGGCTTGGGCAGGCGCGAACCGGAGGCCGGTTCCCCAGACGAGTGTTCCGGAAGCGCTCGCCTGCACACCCGCGAGAGCATGGACAACGGCGCGAGACTCGGCGGTCGTGGCACCGGCCATGGCTACAGCGAGCGTGTCGAGGATGTGGTCCTTGATCCCGTCCACCACGTCAACCGGGAGATCGTCGAACGTGGCCGATGCCCAGTAGGAAGCAAGGGTCTCGGTCAGAGAAGGGGCTGTGAACGTCATGTCGACCGCCTCAGGGCTTGAGGTCGACGAGGAGGGTGTCCACCAACCAGCGACCGCCCGCCTGTCCCACCCGCGTACCGTCCTCGACCACCGTGGCGTTCGGATAGCGCTCGACGAGGAAGCCGACGACCTCCTCGATCTCCGCCTTGGCCAATCCCTGCCCGAGGCAGTTGTGAGGTCCGGTACTGAATGTGAGGGGCTGGTTTCGTTCGCGGTCAAGATCGAACAGTTCAGGGTTCTCGAACCGCTCGGGGTCACGGTTGGCCGACCACACAGCTACGTGAACATCAGCGCCGCGAGGGATCACAACGCCTCCGACCTCCACGTCCTCTGTAGCAATCTTGCTCACTACACCAGTGCGGGGGTAGAGGCGGAGAGCCTCAACGACGGCAGCCGGGATGAGGGTTGGGTCGGAGCTCAGCCGCTTCCACACATTGCGATCCCTGAGAAGGGTCCACACAACGAGAGCGGCCTGGTGAGCCGTGTTGACCGAACTCGCCTCGAGCATCGAGGTGGCCTCGGTGAGCACCTCCAGTTCGGTCAGCTTGCCCTCATCACCGAGCGCGATCAGGTAGGAGAGCATGTCCTCGCCCAGACCTTCCTCGCGCTTACGGCCGATGAGGTCATCGAGGTAGGCGAACAGTTCGTCGTACGCCTCAAGGATGGTCGGGGTCAGACTGGGGTCTCGGGAGAGCAGCGACAGCGTGCGCTCGGAAATGCTCTGCACCTTGGGCGCATCCGACATCGGTGCGCCGGCGAGGTGGCAATAGACCATGGACGGAATCCGACGCGCGACCGTGTTGTGGAACTCAATCGGTGCCGAGTCGTCGAGATCGTCAGCGATCGCCTCGACGATCGTCCGCAGCACGGCGCGTGTGTTCTTGACCGTGACCGGGCTCATGAAGCGTGCGAGGGGCGTGCGGAGCCGAAGCTGCGGCTCACCCTCGACCATGATGATGCTCCGGGCGCGGAAGTCGTGGACCGGACCGTCTGTGATGCCGAACTGCTCCATCAGGCGAAGAGCGGAGTTCTGGAACCGGCGGTCGCGGAGTACGGCGCCGGCGAGCTCGTACCCGAGAACGGCATACCCGAAGGGACCCTCCAAGATCGCTTGATCGTCGAAGGCACCACCGAGGTGCTGGCCGGCGTCAGGGGCGAACGGATCAAAGACTCTGGCGTTGGTCATGAGTGCGCAATCGCTCCGACCGGGCAGCAGAGGATGACCTCTTCGAGCTCGCCCTCGCGCGAGTCGTCGATCTCAGCGTTCAGCAGCTCGAGCTGCCCGTCGGCTTTGATCTGAAATACGTCCGGCATCAGCGCGGCACAGGTGCCGTTGGCGTCGCAACGGTCGAAATCGACCATGACCTGGATCATTGCGGGCCTCCTCCTTGTGGATCTTGGCCCAGCGACCGGATGTCGTGGGCAGAGCGCCAGTCGCTCTGTGACAAGGGTCTCGTCCGGGCTTGCAATCTCACAAACATCTATTTGTTGCCTGACCCATACGTACCGCGTATGGCACTGCCCGCCGGCATGCGTTGCGTCGGCCCAGCGACACGAGCCATCACGTAATGCTGTGATGTCCCTCCGGTCTCAGTGGGGACCGATCGGCGCCCGGTGGCTGTAGCGCTCGACCGGCGGACAGCTGTTCCACCGGCGACGGATCGTGAAGCCCCGCCCAGTAGGCACCCCTCGCCCTACCCGGTGATGCAGCGCGACTACGGCAGTGGCTCGACCCCGAGACCGGCGCCGTCATGGTCCACGAAGCACACGCCGCGCCGCCTCCTCGCCACAGCCTGCCGCTCCGGGCTCATCGCCACCCTGCGGGTCATGGAACGCGCTCTCCCCGACTCCGGCAGGGGCGAACATGTGCAGTGAACACGTGTTCGCCGCTTTGCCCTACGTACTCGCCGGAGCTGGTTCAGTTCTTCACTTCGGTCCGCTGGTCCGTTGTGTCGGAAGCGCCGACGGTGTAGACGTCCTTGATCTTCACCTCGGTGACGCCGCGGCCCTCGGAGAACACCGCGCGCCAGTCGCCGATGACGTGGAGTTCGTCGGTGCCCATGGCGCGGACGACCATCAGGCCCTCGTCGTAGGCGTGATGGGCCTTCCACCACAGGTTCGCGAAGGCCTGGCTGCGGATCAGGTGCATCCAGTCGGTGCGGTACAGCTCCCGGTTGTAGTTCGACTCTCCCAGCGTGGAGACGAACTTGGAGTACATGGCCTTGACGTACTCCAGCGTGACTTCGTCGCCTTCGGCGATCGCACGGTCGCGGGCGTCCTTCAGGGCGATGCGGAACTTCTCCAGCAGGCCCTCGGTGGCTCCGGAGGTCCAGGACTCGTGGATCTCGGGCGGGTCGCACAGGCCGTACTTCGGGGTCGAAATCCGCAGCAGCAGGCGCAGGGTCGACTCGGTCACCCACAGCGGTCCCGGTTCGTCCCGGCTGCCGATCGGGTTCGGCAGATACGTGTCATGGTCCCAGTCGGGCGGGGTGATCAGGTGCACGCCGGCGCGGCGCCGGTCATGGTGATTGCCGATGGAGTGCTCCAGCTGGCCGAGCGGCAGATGCGTCTTGAGCGCGCTCAGATACGCGCCATTGACGTCGAGCGCGGTCACCTCGTGCTCCCCGGGCGGCAGTTCGGGCCGCGCCCACTTGGGGCGGGCCTCCCAGATCTGGTCGGCGCCGCGGGAGGACTGCTTGTGCAGGACGTCGGGCAGCCACGGGTGCGCGACCACGTCGTAGCGGCCGCCCTTGCGGCTGTGGTCCAGCAGTGCCATGGCGTCCGGGATGGCCCGCTTCACCAGCGCCTTGGACGCCGCCTCCACGTCCCCGGAGTGCTCGGCGAGTGCGGCGGCGACGGCGGAGCCGATCAGGTCCGGGGTGTCGGCGCTCTGCATGCGGCGGCCGACGGGCACGACCCGGACCCCGCGTCCCGACTGCCCCTGCCGGCCGGAAGGTTGTGGACTCCCGGGTGCCTTGCGCTCAGTGGGCTTGTCCGGCGCCGCAGGCCCGCTCGTCGGCGCGGGCTCGGAGGTGCCGCATTCGGCAGGATCCAGGTGCTGGGGGAATCCCGCGACCTGGTGGCGTGCGGGCTGCCCGCACAGCACGCAGGGCCGGGGCGCGGTCAGCACGTCGACGTCGTCGTCCTGGCCGCCGGCATTCTGCTCGGCATCCGCCTGATCATCGTGATCCGCGTGATCCAGGTGATCATCGTCCTCGGGGTCTTCGGCCGGTGCTTCCTCCGCCGCCGTCTCAGCCGCCAGTTTGGTCCTCGCTCCCTCGAGGAAGTACGCGTACTTCTCCCGTACTTCCCCGCTCGGGTCCCGTCCGGATTCCCAGCCCCCGACCGTGGACGGGCTGACACCCAAGGCCTGGGCGAGCTGGGCGCGCGAGAGGTTCAGCTCTTCACGCAAGGCGCGCCGCTCCTCGGCGGACGGCAGAGGGACCTCCTTCTTGGCCCCGGCGAGCAGCGCGTCGATCGCACCGAAGTCCGTCATCACACTCCCCCCTCGACAGCCGCATGACGTGCGGTGCCGGCCGAGCGGCCGGGGACGCGGCGGTGCTCGGCGGGCAGCGCCTCCGTGGCCCGGGTGGGCCCCGCCAGGAGTTCGAGGACATCGATGCCGTAGTGCGCGGCGACCGCCTCGCAGTCCGTCAGACTCCAGGCCGCAGCGCCGGACTGACGGCGGCTCACCTGTGCCTGACTCACCCCCAGAGCGGCGGCGAGCTCGGTCTGCGACTCACCGGCCGCGTGCAGAAGCGCGGCCACCGCGGACCGCACCCGCTCTTCGAGACTCATACCCATGAAGCCGACTCTACTACGTAGACCTCATGTTCTATGCGTATATCGCATTGCACGGTTGAAGCGGCTGCCCAGGACGTCCTGGGCAGCCGCCTTACGTGCGTGAGGGATCAACAATCGGGTCAGGGAGCGAACACGCCCAGACCGTCGGGGGTACCCAGTCCGGTCGGTCCGTCGTAGCCCTCCACAGCCGTACACAGGTAGCTGCTCGTCGGGCATTCCTGACCGCTGCCCGGCACGCTGACGCTGCCGCCCACCACGTCGTGGAGCTGGTCGCGATGGGAGTACAGGCCCGAGGCGTCACGGACGATGTCGGTGTGGCCGGACAGGGCATACATCCCGGCGATCTCCGGAGCGGAGGCACTGGTGCCGCCGACCAGCAGCCAGCCCGGGGGGTAGGGACCCGAGGGGTCACGGATGCTGTCATAGACCGCGAGACCGGTGACCGGGTCGCCGACAGCCGAGATGTCGGCGGTCATCCGGTTCGGGCAGTCCTTGTCGTGCTGCCAGGAGGGCTTGGCGACGTGGGCGGAGCAACCGGCGCCCGCCGCACTCCCCCTGTGGTTGGTGACCCAGGCAGTCTCCGTCCAGCCACGGGGATCGTCGCTCTTGGTCAGCTTGGTGGCGCCGACCGAGATGACGGTGCTCAGACTCGCCGGGTAGGACGCGTCGAGCCCGTATCCCGAGTCGCCCGAGGACACGATGATCGGGACGCCCGGGTGGTTGTAGGAGTCCTGCCGGTCCAGCGCGAGGCTGGGAAGGGGGGTGTCGTCGGAGACACCGGATTCGGGGCCGCCGTAGCTGTTGGAGACGACCGAGGCGCCCAACCGCACCGCGGTGTCCACACTGTCGGCCAGGTCCTCTATCGAGGTTGAGCTGGCCTCGACGAGCAGGATGTTGCACGAGGGACAGGTGGCGGAGACCGCGTCCACATCGAGGCTGATCTCGACGCCCCAGCTCGGGTTCGCCTTCGGCAGCGGAGCGGCGTCACCCTGCTGGTTGACCTTGCGGAAGCAGCCGTTGTCCGTGGTGCACGGGGGAAGCCCGAAGGTCGAACGGTAGACGGCCAGGTCGGCCTCGGCGGTGGGCGCGTCGTAGGCGTCCACGATGGCGACGGTACGGCCCTTGCCGGCGCCGGCCTGGACCGCCTCGGTCAGCCGATAGGCCGACTGGAGGTCGGCCGGCCCGTAGCCGGCCGGTGTCTGCGCGGCCCTGCCGTTCGACGAGGGAACGGCACCGGGCACCATTTCGGACAGACAGGCGACGTGGCCGGGCTCAGGGTCACCGCAGACGGATACGGGAGCGGAAGCGGACTCGGCCGTCGTGCCGTTGTCGTCGGCGGAGTTCGCGGTCGCCGAGGAGACGCTGGTGACCACGGCCACCAGAGCGCCTGCGACCGCCGCCGCCATCACCGGCCGGCGGAGATGTCTCTTTCTCGATCGGGTAGGAGGGCCGGTTCGCCCGGCCCTCCCCCCACACCACCGGACATGCGG
>NZ_BMQA01000088.1 GCF_014647875.1 Streptomyces brasiliensis
ATAAAAAACAAGCTGAGTGCCTGTGTCTGAGCCTGCCATGACATAGAAGTGGGGCTCCGAACCGGGGTTTTCGTCGGGTCTCTTGACTGGCTGGGCCCTCGTCGGAGACATGGGATTTCAGCGCCGGCTGGGGCGCGATGTGGTTGAGGTGAAAAGAACGCTGTCGCCGACGTTCAGGTCATCCGCTGATCGGCCGCCACTCTTCGACTTTCGCCAAGACGATCAGGTGGGCGCCTACGCCCGCGCCCACCAGCACGCGGCCGGCGCCCGCAAAAGGGGGATCTCCAGGTCGAGCCGCCCGGCGGGGTCTTCAGGCGTACACAGCGCGCGTTCCGCCCCCGATGCGGGGGAGGGATGTCACCTGCTCGGTGCAGGGCAGGCCGCAGTCGACGCACCTGCGGTCATCATCAGCCGCGGGGGCCGGCGCGGGCGGCGGGGGCGATAGGGGCATGGCGGAGCCTCTTTCTCCTTCGGGACGGGGGCGCTGTAGGCACACTGCGTAGGCGGGTGTCGGCGGTTACGAGGGTTCGCCGCTGGTGGCTTCGCGGCTCCCGATGATCCCGGCCTACTACCTGATGGTGGCGGGCGCGGTCGGCTGCGTCTCGACCTTCTTCCTGCACGAGACCGCCGGTCGCCCGCTCCCCGGCTCCCGCGCGATGGCGGAGACCCCCGGCCAGGCCCGTCGCCTGCAGCCGCACGGCCGCCGGCTGCCGCGCCCGCGACCTCTGGCTCCACGGCAGGGGCCGCGGCCACCGGAGCTGACCCCCGGGGCCGCGCCGCGTTCCGTGCCGGCGACGTCTTGACTCGGGCGCGCGGTGATCTTTACGCTCGTCGAGCTTCTTAGATGTATTCGGCGTTCATTTACGTGAACTTATCCCGCGAACATCCGCCACGTGCGGGCCACCCGTGCCGCGCACGGAGATGAGTGGTTCAGCTGGCTGAACAGAGGGGGGCGAGCGCGTCATGCGCGAGGAGACTTGCCATTGCGATGTCACCGTCGTCGGCGGAGGTCTGGCTGGAGTGTGCGCCGCGATCGCCGCCGCCCGGCTCGGCCGGACCGTCGCGCTGGTGCACAACCGCCCGGTGCCGGGCGGCAACTCCAGCAGCGAGGTGCGGGTGTGGGTGTGCGGGGCGACCGCCCACGGCGTGCACCGCTGGGCACGGGAGACCGGCATCATGGGGGAGCTGTACCTGGAGAACCAGTACCGCAACCCCGACGGCAACCCCTACTACTGGGACCAGGTGGTGCTCGACGCGGTGCTCGCCGAGCCGAACCTGACGCTCTTCCTCAACACCGACGTCCGCGAGGTCGCGGCCGAGCACGGGACCCGGGTGGAGTCGGTCACCGGCTGGACGATGGGCTCCGAACGGCTCACCACGTTCGTGTCGCCGGTCTACGTCGACTGCACCGGAGACGGGCTGGTGGGCCACCTCGCCGGCGCCGAGCACCGTATCGGCCGTGAGTCCCGCGAGGAGTTCGGCGAGGCGTGGGCGCCGCCGCTCCCGGACCGCCAGCTGCTGGGCAGCACCATCCTGTTCTACACGAAGGACGCCGGCCGCCCGGTGAAGTACGTGCCCCCGTCGTTCGCGAAGAACATCCTGGACACGCCCATCCCCGAGCACCGGCTGATCCGCACCGGCGACAACGGGTGCGACTACTGGTGGATCGAGTGGGGCGGCGAACTCGACACGGTGGACGACAACGAACGCATCCGCGACGAGTTGTGGTCCGTCATCTACGGCATCTGGGACCACATCAAGAACAGCGGCAGGTTCGACGCGGAGCACCTCACCCTGGAGTGGGTCGGAGCCGTCCCCGGCAAGCGCGAGTACCGGCGCTTCCTCGGCGACCACGTGCTGACCCAGACCGAGGTGATGTCGCAGCACCCCTTCGAGGACCGGATCGCGTTCGGCGGCTGGTCGGTCGACCTGCACCCGGTGGAGGGGATGTACGCCGAAGCGCCCGGCGCCCGCCAGAGCTACTCCGACGGCGTCTACCACATCCCCTTCGGCAGCCTCTACTCGCGCAACGTCGGCAATCTCCTCTTCGCGGGGCGGAACATCTCCGCCACACACATCGCCTTCGGCTCCACCCGGGTCATGGCCACCTGCGCCACCATCGGGGAGGCCGCCGGCACCGGCGCGGCCCTGTGCGCCGAACTCGGCGTGTCCCCGCGCCTGCTGCGGGACGAGCGGACGGCACTCCTCCAGCAGACCCTGCTGCGGCAAGACGCCTCGCTGGTGGGGGTGCGCAACACCGACATCGACGATCTGGCCCGCGCCGCGCGCGTCACCGCCTCCAGCTCGCTCACGGAGCTGGCCGTCGAGCCCGCCCCCGGCACCTCCGGCACGCTGCTGCCGCTGGACCGCGACCTCGGCCTCGTGCTCCCCGTCGACCCCCGGCTCGACGACATGGAGATCCTGGTCGACGCGCAGGCCCGGACCGAGCTGACCGTCGAGTTGTGGGACACCCTGCGCGGCGAGAACGCCGTACCCGCCCGCCGCCTGGTCACCCGCACGGTGCCCGTCGAGGAGGGCAAGGAGCAGTGGGTACGTGCGCATCTGCCGTGGCAGCCGGACGAGCCGCGCAACGCCGTGGTGATCGTACGGGCCGACTCCCGCGCGTTCCTGCACCTCGTCGACGAGCGCCGCACCGGAGTGCTGTGCCTGGCCCGCAAGCGCACGGGCGAGCCGGGTGTCGACCACGACATCCCGGAGGAGGACGGCCAGCCGGTCGCCGAGTGGGTGGCGCGGGGCCTGCGCCGTCGCAGCTTCTGCTTCCGCGCGGGCCCCACCCGCGCGTACGCCCCGCAGAAGGTCGCCGGGGGCTACCAGCGGCCCTACGGCGGGCCGCAGATGTGGCACGCCGGAGAGGAGGGCGAGGCGTGGCTGCGACTGGACTGGGACGCTCCCGTGGACGTCAGCAGGGTGCAGCTCGTCCTCGACGACGACGTCGACGAATACCTCAACAACCTGCACCGGCACCGTACGGAGTTCGAGGTCATTCCCGAGCTTCTCCGCGACTACCGTGTCGAGGCGCTGACGGACGGCGGCGACTGGACCCTCGTCGCCCGGGAGACGAGCAACCGCCGCCGCCACAGGACGCACCGGTTCGCGACGCGCCGCACCACCGGGCTGCGGGTGGTGGCCGAGGCGACGAACGGCGCCCCGCACGCCCACATCCTGGCGGTCCGCGCCTACCGCTGACCGGCACCCCGTACGACGCGGCCGCGCCGCACTAGGCGGTCGTCGTCTCCAGCCACTGGGACCAGGCGCTGGCCGCACCGTCCGCGTCCAGGGCGCGGACCCTCAACCGCACCCGGCGCCCGGAGCCCAGGCCCTCGACCCGGCTGAAGCCGCGCACCCGCGTGCTGAACGCGCGGATCGGCTCGCCTCCGCGGGCGTCGGCGACCTCGACGGCGTACGCCCGGTCCGCCTCCCCGCCACGCCAGTGCAGCACGGCGCCGTCCGGCACGGGGGTGAGCGCCTGCGCGTCGGGCGGCAGCGGCCCGGCGTCCCGGCTCGGGGTGAGGACCGTCCAGCCGGAGGCGCTCTCGCCCGCCGCGGAGACGGCGACCACCCGGGCCCGGTACGGCATGCCGTCGGCCAGCCCGGTGACGTCCGCGTACCGGTCCCTGTGGACCTCGCGGGAGAACGTCCGGGGATCGGGGTGGGACGTCTCCACCACCTCCACCCGGTACGCGTCGGCCCCCGGCACATGGTCGAAGACCACCCGCAGCGCGCCGCCCGCGACGACGGTCTGGGTGATCCGCGGTGTGGCCGGCGGCTCCCGCCTGAGGTGGGCGACGGCGACTTCGTGCCCCCGCGGGTTCACCAGCCCCACGTACTCGGTGACGGGCCGTTCGCCCGGCCCGGGGCGCCACTCGACATGCCGGTCGAGGGCGGGGCCGCCGGGTTTGAGGTCCGGCAGCGGCAGCCACCGCTCGGCGACCGTGCCGCCGCCGGTGTCCACCGCGCGCCAGTGCAGGCGGTGGCCCCGCAGCTGACGGCTGGGCAGCTCGCCGCGGCCCCGCGGGACGACGGTGATCCGGGACCCGCCGTCCGCCGCCGCGACGAGCAGGCCCGCGACGGGCGCGAACGCGGTGCGCATCTGGTCGTAGCTCCGCTTGAGGCCGCCCCACTCGGTCTGGACGCCCCAGCCGCGCAGCTGGTTGGGGGAGGTGCCCTCGAAGCGGCTGCGGTAGTCGTCGAAGGTCCACCGCGAGGCGCCGATCACCCAGGGCAGGGACGACAGTTCGGCGGGTATCCCGGCGTCGTGGCGCGAGACGTACTCAACGCTCTCCCTGTCAGGCGTGAAGTCGTAGCCGTCGCTGCTGAACTCGCTGACGAACACGGGCTTGTCCGGGTAGTGCCGCCGCAGCCGCCGCAGCCGCTCGGCGTAGTCCCGGTACATGTTCACGGCGAGGAAGTCGGCGTACTGGAGTGCCTCGTCCCGCGGTCCCTCGATGTCGTCGAACGTGTTGCTGACGTACGTCAGCAGGCGCGAGCCGTCCAGTTCCGCGCGGGTGTAGTCGATCATCGTGCGGACGAACGCCCGGCCGGCCTCCTCGGTGCCCCTGATCTCGTTCGCCACCGACCACGCGACGATGCAGGGGTGGTTGGCGTCCCGCTGCACCATCTCCCGCAGTTCGGGCTTCCAGCGGTCGGGGTCGAGGCTGGTGTCCTTGCCCCACACGGATATCTCGGCGATGTTGAGCATCCCCACCTCGTCCAGGTAGTCCAACAGCGCGGGGGACTGGGGGAGGTGGTGGATGCGGGTCATGTCCGCTCCGGCCTGTTTCATGCGGTCGATCTCGGCACGCATCGCGGACACCGGCTCGGCGGCGCCGTGCACCCGGTCGCCGGGGACCCGGTTGAAGCCGGCGGCGCGCACCGGTTCGCCGTTGAGCCTGAGACCGTCGGGGTGCACCTCGACAGCGCGGACCCCGAAGCGGTCGGAGAGCACGTACGCGAGCCCGTCGGCGTCGCTGAGGGCGACGGTGGACCGGTAGAGGGTGGGGTGGTCGAGGGACCACAGCTCGTACGAGCCGGCGGGCAGGACGGCCGTCAGCCGGACGCTCCTGCTGTGCCCGGCCGGCACGCTCACATCCCCGCCGCCGGGCCCTTCCAGGCGCAGTGCCCCGCCGGGCAGGGGGCGGCCCGCCCGGTCGGTGAGGACGCCGGTCAGGCGCACGGTCCGGTCGCGGTCGCCGGCGTTGGACAGCGTGACGGTGGTGGTGACCTCCGCGGTGCCCTCCCGCAGCGCGGGCCGGGCGGTGACCTGCTGCCTGTCGACGCCTACGGCGGGGTCGACGGTGAGGGTGACGGGCCCGGAGATGCCTCCCCAGGGCCAGGTGGCGCCGACGCACTCGTCGTTGTTGGCCCTGACGGTGAGGGTGTGCGGGCCCGCGCCAGCCCTGAGCAGGGTGGTGACGTCGTACTCGAAGGGTGTGCAGCCACCGACGTGGGTGCCCAGTTCGGTGCCGTCGAGCCATACCGTGGCGGTGTGGCTGACGGCTTCGAAGCTCAGTCTGGCCACCTCCGCGTCCCCGAGCGCGGGGGCGTCGAAGGTGCGCCGGTACCAGCCGTCCCCCTGGTGGTCGGCGTACCTGTCGTGCACGTCCCAGCTGCCCGGCACGGGCAGCCGGTCCCACCCGGCGGCCACGGACCCTGCGGCGAACTCCCAGATCCCGCAGAGATCGGTGGTACGGCGTCCGGCGAGGACCTGGTGGCCGGGGCCGTCCGGGTCGGGGGCGGGCACGTCGGGCGCGGAGGGGTGGGCGGCGACGGGTTTCTCGGCGGTGCCGTCGTTCACGGGGCGGTGCTCCTTTGCCGGTCGGGGGCGTTCAGGCGCCGGTGGAGCGCCGCAGCCGCAGCTCTCCGCCGATGGTGATCTGCTGGGGAACGCCCTCGTTCCGCAGTTGTGCCAGGAGCGTCTGGGTGGCGATCTGCCCCATGCGGCGGTAGTCGCACCGGACCGTGGTCAGCGCGGGGGTGACGTAACTGGACAGGACTATGTCGTCGAACCCGGCCACTGCCATGTCGTCGGGGACCCGTATCCCGCGCTCGGCGATCACGGACAGCCCCGCGATCGCCATCAGGTCGTTGGCGTAGAAGACGGCGGTGGGGCGCGGCGACCCGTCGAGCAGCTCGTGGGTGGCGCGCGCGCCGCCCTCGGCCGTGAAGTCACCGGTCACCACGGGGCCGGGTTCGAGACCGGCCTCGGCCAGTGTCTCCTCCCACAGCTGACGCCGGCGGCGGGCGTGGCGCAGCGTGGGGGGCCCGGCGACGTGGGCGATGGTGCGGTGGCCCTGGGCGATGAGGTGGCGGGTCAGGTCGCGGATCTTGTCGGCCCCGCCGGTGCTGACCCAGGGGAAGGTGCAGCCGCGGCCCGGCGATCCGGCGACCACGACCCTGGCCTCCAGCCGGCTGAGCCACTCGAAGCGCGGGTCGCGGTGGCGCAGGTCGGTCAGCAGGAAGCCGTCCACCCGGCGCTCTCCGATCAGCTGCTCGTAGCACGCGCGCTCGGTGGCGGTGTCGGAGACGAACCGCAGCACCGCCGCGTACCCCACCGAGGTGAGGGCGCTCTCCACGCCGGCGAGGAAGGCGGGGAAGAAGGGGTCCAGCTCCAAGAGTTCGGCGGGTCTGCGCAGGACCATTCCCACGGCCTTCGCGGGCCCGCCGCCGACGGCGCGGGCGGCGCTGCTCGGCGTCCAGTTGAGCTCGGCGGCGGCGGCGCGGATACGCGCCATGGTGCCGGCGCTGATGCCCTTGCCTCCGTTGAACGTCCGCGACACGGCGCCCTTGGACACTCCGGCGCGGCTGGCGACATCCGAGATCGTGGGCCGCCGGCGTGGGTCTCGCAACTCTTCGGTCACGTGGTCAGGTTAGCCGCTGCCGCCGGCTCTGGCGCCTCACGGGGTATACCGGTTTCCAAAGTGGGAGGGTGCCGGAGTCCCTGTCAACCCATTCAAGTCACTGCCAACTCCGCTCATAATGGGCGTATTCGGCCGCAGAAATCGCCTGTGGATTCGTTGACACGGGTATTGACCCTCTCTGCTCGCCCTCACTACTCTTCCAACTCAACCGATTTACTCAGTCGTTGAGCCACCCCACCGGCCGCCGGCAGCGGTGTCGCCCAGCAGACCGAGGAGTGAGAACGGGTAGCGGTCGTGTCCTTCGAGGACGCGAACCGCCGCGTCCCGTTGCCCCGTCGCGCTGCCGACGCACGACGCACCTGCGCTGCCGCCCTCTTCGCTGAACATCCGCCGTGCCCAGAACAAGGAGCCGACTCAGATGAGAGCACCATGGCCGAAACTCGCCGCCTGTCTGACCGCCGGAACGATCGTGCTCACCGCCGGAGCCTGCTCGTCCTCCGGCGACGGCCGGTCCGGCGGCAAGGTGACCATCACGGTGACGGACATGCCCCCGAACACCCAGCAGGCGCTGCGCAAGCAGTTCACCGACCAGGTGGCCGCCTTCGAACGCGCCAACCCGGACATCGATGTCAAGCCCAGTGAAGCGGTGTGGGACGCGAGGACCTTCACCGCCCGGCTGGCCGGCGGCCAGCTGGAGACGACGTTCATCGTGCCGCTCACCGAACCCCAGGGACTCATCAACCGCGGCCAGATCGCCGACATCACCGGCCAGGTCGACGCGCTGCCGAACGCCCACCAGTTCGACAAGCGCGCGCTGGCACCGGGAACGGACGCGAAGGGGCACATCTACGGGCTGCCCACCAGCGAGTTCGCCCTCTCCCTCGTCTACAACCGGGAGCTGTTCAAGAAGGCCGGGCTCGACCCGGACAAGCCGCCCACCACCTGGGAGGAGGTCCGCAGGGACGCCAAGGCCATCTCGGACAAGACCGGCCTGCCCGGTTACGCCCAGCCCACGACGAACAACACCGGCGGCTGGACGCTGACCGCCATGTCGTACACCTACGGCGGCCGGATGGAGAAGGACCAGGGCGGCAAGCAGGTGGCGGCCTTCAACGACGCACCCGTGCGCCAGGCCCTGGATTGGCTCAAGGCCCTGCGCTGGCAGGACGACTCCATGGGCACGCAGCAGCTGCGCGACGCCGGTGAGATCCAGAAGGCGTTCTCCGCCGGCCGCGTCGGCATGATGATGGCGACCCCCAGCACCTACGTCGACCACGTCACCAAGTACAACGGCGACCCGAAGATCTACGGTGTCGCGGCGCTGCCCTCCGGGGGCCGGCCGGCCACCCTGCTGGGCGGCAAGATGGCCGTGGTCAATCCGAAGGCGAGCGCCGCCCAGCGCGCGGCCGCGGTGAAGTGGATCGACTTCTACTACCTCAAGGCCAAGCACGACCCGGTGGAGGCCGGCGCGCGCGCCAAGGTGCAGGCGGTCGACGGCATCCCGGTGGGCACGCCGAACGTCCCCCTCTACCAGTCGGCCGTCGACGACCCGGTGGAGAAGGCCGTCAACGCACACGCCACCGTGCCGCTGGACAACTTCAAGCCCTTCCTCGACGGCGTCAAGCAGCAGCAGTTCGTGGTCGAGCCCTCCGTGGCCGCGCAGGACGTGTACGCCGCCCTGGACAGTGCCGTGGAGGCGGTCCTCACCGGTAAGAGCGCCGACCCCCAGGCCGAGCTGGACAAGGCCGAGAAGAAGGTCGTCCTTGTCCTGGAGCGGGCCCAGCGATGACCACCGTCCAGCTTCCCCGCGGCGCGCCCCCGGGCCGCCTCGGGGCCCGGCGGCCGGACGCCGCGCCGCGAGCCCGCCTGCGCACCCTGCGGGCCCGCTACGGCAACGGGTTCGCCGCGCTGCTCTTCCTCGTCCCGCTGCTGGTGCTCTTCGGCTGGTTCGCGTGGTGGCCGATCGGCAAGAGCGTCATCCTCAGCTTCCAGCAGACCAACCTCGTCGACGCGCCCACCTGGGTGGGCCTGGACAACTTCCGGTTCCTCTTCCACGACGCGCTGCTGTGGACCACCCTCAAGAACACCGCCTGGTTCGTGGCCCTGGCCCTGGTCATCGGATTCCCGGTGCCCATCATGCTCGCGATGCTGGTCTCCGAGCTGCGGCGGCTCGGCGGGGTCTTCCGGGTGCTGATCTATCTGCCGGTGGTCGTTCCGCCGGTGGTCGCGCTGATGCTCTGGCGCTGGTTCTACGACCCGGACTTCGGGCTGTTCAACCAGGTGCTCGACTACGTCGGCCTGGGTCCGTACCCGTGGCTCCAGTCGACCGCCTCCGCGATGCCGTCCCTGGTGCTGGCGGCGACGTGGGCGAACGCGGGCAGCACCACGCTGATCTACCTGGCGGCGCTGTCCGGCGTGCCGACCGAGCTGTACGAGGCCGCCGAACTGGACGGCGCGTCGATCTGGCGGCGCATCTGGCACGTGACGCTCCCGCAGTTGCGCGGCGTCATCCTGGTGATGCTGCTGCTCCAGATCATCGGCACCTTCCAGGTCTTCACCGAGCCGTTCATCCTCACCGACGGCGGCCCCGAGGACTCGACCGTGAGCATCCTGCTGCTGATCTACCGGTACGCCTTCCTCGACGGCGACTACGGGACAGCGGCCGCGCTCAGCGTGCTGCTCGCCGCGGCGCTCGCGGTGCTGTCCGCCATCTACCTGCGCCTGACCCGCAAGTGGAGCACATCATGAGCGACGAACTGCCCCGCGGGGTGATCTCGTCGGCCGACCGGCGCCGTCCGTCGGTGCGCTGGACCCTGCGCATCTGCCAGCCCCTCCTGCTGCTGGCGGTGGCCGTCGCCGGACTCGGGCCGATCCTGTGGACCGTCAAGGGAGCCCTGTCACCCACGCAGGAACTCCTCAAGGACCCCCTGCGGCTGTGGCCCTCCGACGTCCAGTGGGGCAACCTCGCCAGCGCCTGGCGGGAACTGAGCCTCGGCCACTACCTGCTCAACACCGGCGTGCTGGTGGTCGGGTGCTGGTTCTTCCAGCTGCTGGTGGCGACCTTCGGGGCCTTCGCCCTGTCGGTCCTACGGCCCCGCTACGGCCGCTTCGTCTACCACGCGGTGCTCGCCACCCTGTTCATACCCGGTACCACGTCGCTGGTGGCGCTGTACCTCGTGGTGCTCCACCTGCCGGTCACCGGGGGCTCTATCGGCAACACCCCGTGGGCGGTGTGGCTGCCGGCGGGCGCGCACGCCTTCAACGTCCTGATCATGAAGCAGTTCTTCGACAGCCTGCCCCGCGAGCTCTACGAGGCGGCGCAGGTCGACGGCGCCGGACCGTGGCGGCTGTTCTGGCAGATCGTCATGCCGATGTCCGGCCCCATCGTCTCGGTGGTGTCGCTGCTGGCGGTCATGAGCGCCTGGAAGGAGTTCCTGTGGCCCATGATCGTGATCTCCAGCCCCGACTCGCAGCCGCTGTCGGTGGCACTGCCCCGACTCGCCGAGACCGCCCAGCAGAACCAGGTCATCGCCGGGATGCTCCTGTCGATCATCCCCCCGCTGCTGCTCTTCCTGGTGTTCCAGCGCCACATCGTCCGCGGAATCGGATTCACGGGACTGAAGGGATGACTCCGTGACGGCACACGGAAGCCGGTTGATCCATCTCACCCTGGCAGCGATGCTGCTGTTCCTCACCACCCAACTCCTCGGTGCCCCGCGCGCCCACGCCACCACGGTCACGGGCGGGCAGTACATCGCCAGCACCACCGCCACCGACGGCACTCCCGACACGTCGGGCGGCGTGGTCGCCTTCCAGGACAGCAAGCTCTTCGACGGCGACACCTCCGACTACGTCGGCTGGCGCGGCTCGGCGAGCGCGCCCAAGAAGGTGACGCTCGTCTTCGACCTCTCGCGCGACTACCCGCTGGACTCCCTGACCTTCACCAGCAACGCGGTCAACCAGTACTGGGGCTTCGACGAGATCGAGGTCGACTACCGGGCCGAGGCGGACACGCGCTACACCATCGCGAGCAGCGCCACCCGGGACCGCAGCGTGCTCGGCTTCTCGCTTCCGGTCCAGATGGACGACCGGGAGGCCCGGTTCGTGCGCATCTCCATGACCCGCAACAACCAGTACCTCCACATCCCCGTCTCCGAGGTCGCCTTCACCGTCGGCACCGGCACCATTGGGCAGAACCCCGTGCCCTACGACGAGGCCGCCCTGCGCGCCGAGCTGTCCGTACCCACGATGCTGGCCGACACGTACGGCCAGTCGCTGTACGGAAGCTGGCCCGGCAAGGTGACCTCCGACGCGCAACTCCAGCAGGACGCCGCCGACGAGGCCGCCGCCCGCGCCGGCAGCACCCTGGACCTGAACACCTACGACCAGTACGGGGGCCTGAAGGGGCTGGGCACCTACCAGGCCACCGGCTACTTCCGGCTGGGCAAGGTCGACGGCACCGCTTGGTGGTTCATCACCCCCGAGGGCCACAAGTTCATCCTCAAGGGAGTCGACGCCACCTCCGTCGACGACTGGGGCTACGCGACGCTGTACCAGAACGCCGACGGCTCGCCACGCGACGTCTTCTCGGGGCTCCCGGACAAGACCACCTACGGCCCCGCCTACAACGGGGACATGGTGAGCTTCGTCAGGGCCAACCTGATGCGCAAGTACGGCGCGGCCGACTGGAAGACCTCCTACACCGACATGACCCGCAAGCGCCTGGTCGACTGGGGCTTCAACACGAAGTCCAAGTGGAGCAGCGACGGGATCACCATGCCCTGGATCGGGCACATCACGGCCCCCGACTCCCTGATGCGCATCGACTACGGCGTCGACCCGTTCGACCCCGACTTCGCCTCGAAGCTCGACGCGGGCATGGACCTGTCGGCCAACGCCGACAGCCCGTGGCTGATCGGGTACTACTTCGACAACGAGCGCGGCTGGGACGACACGGTCATGACCGACATGCTCAAGCGCGACCACACCCAGCCGGCCAAGGCGGCCTTCGTGGCCTACCTGGAGCAGACCTACGGCGAGGCCAACCTGGCGCAGGTCAACTCGCTCCTCGGGACGACCGCCGCTTCGTGGACCGCCCTCCAGGACACGGCGATCACCTTCGCCAACGTGCCGGCCGACGACCGCACCGCCTTCGTCACCGAGGCGTCCAAGCAGTACTACTCGGGCATCCGGGACGCCATCCGGCGCCAGGACACCCACCACCTCTTCCTCGGCTCCGCGCTGGTGCCCAACTGGCGCTCCAGCCTGGCGTGGAACGTCGGCGGGCGCGACTACCTGGACGCCATCTCCCTCGACGTCTACAGCGACAGCGCGAGCTACCTGGCGGACTACGAGCCCTACGACAAGCCCGTGCTGAACCTGGAGTTCTCCTTCAGCACCCACGACCGCGGCCTGCGGTCCGTCAACGGATCCGTCCTCGCCACGAGCGTCGCCGACCGCGGCAGCCTCTACCAGGCGTTCGTGGAGGACGAGGCCCAGTACCGGGTCTTCGTGGGGTCCGGCTGGTTCGCCTACTACGACCAGGCGGTGACCGGCCGCGCCAGCGATGGCGAGGACTTCAACATCGGACTGGTCAACCAGCAGGACCAGCCCTACACGGACATGACCGACGTGATGGCGACCACCAACCGCCAGCTCGAGCGGATCCACCTGAACGCGGCCACGGCCCAGAGCACAGCCCGAGCGAAGGAGCTCGCCCGATGATCTCGCGACGCACCCTGATCGGCGGGCTGCCGGCCGCCGCACTAGCCGCCCAACTCGGCACGGCACGCCTCGCCTCCGCCGCGCAGGCCACGACGGAGGCCGGCACGGCGAGCGACAGCTGGCTCGTGGACCGCTACGGGCAGTACCTCCACGAGGACTGGGCCGGAAAGGTGGTCTCGGACGAGCAACTGCGCCGCGAGTACGCCGAGGAGGCGCACCGGCTGGCAGACGTCGTTCCCGACCGGGTCCGCTACGACAGGTACGGCGGCCTGAAGGCGCTCGGCCGGCACCGTGCCACCGGCTACTTCCGGCTGGAGCAGGTCGACGGCCGCTGGTGGTTCGTCACCCCCGCGGGGCACCTGTTCTTCCTCAAGGCCGTGGATGCC
Source organism: Streptomyces brasiliensis (assembly GCF_014647875.1). Classification (GTDB taxonomy): domain Bacteria; phylum Actinomycetota; class Actinomycetes; order Streptomycetales; family Streptomycetaceae; genus Streptomyces; species Streptomyces brasiliensis. The sequence goes on from NZ_BMQA01000088.1 coordinate 12,989, forward strand.
TTCTCCCCCCAGGAGTGGGGCTACGGCACCTGGTACAAGGACCGGGCCGGCACGCCGCTCGACCTGTTCGAGGAACTCCCGGACCCGCAGCGGTTCGCGTCCTGCTACACCTACGACGACAAGGGCTACGTCGTCAGCTTCCTGCGGGCCAACCTCGCCCGCAAGTACGGGGACGACTACCGGCCCCGGTGGCGCCGCATGATGCACAAGCGCATGATCGACTGGGGGTTCAACGCCCAGGGCAAGTGGACCCTGGACACCGAGGTCGTCATGCCGTACATCGCCCAGGCCCCGACCCCCACCGACGTGGTGCGGATCTCCTGGGGCATCGATCCCTTCGACCCCGAGTTCCCCGCCAAGCTCGACCGCACCTTCGACCTGCGGGGGAACCGCGACGACCCGTGGCTGATCGGGTACTTCTTCGAGAACGAGCGGGGCTGGAGCCGCGACGTCGTGGCCGAGGTGGTCACGCGCGACTCCACGCTCGCGGCCAAGACCGCCTTCGTCGACCACCTCGCCGACACCTACGGCGGCGACCTCGCCCGGGTCAACGCGCTGCTCAACACCACAGCGGACTCGTTCCGCACCCTGGCGGACACCCCGCTCACCCTCGCCCGGGTGCCGTCCGCGGATGTCAGCGCGTTCATCACGCTGGCCTCCCAGGCGTACTTCAGGCAGGTGCGCGAGGCGATCCACCGGCAGGACCCGAACCACCTGTTCCTCGGCGGCACGCTGGTGCCCACCTGGCGCACCAGCCCGGAGTGGAACGTCGGCGGACGCGAGTACCTCGACGCCATCTCCTTCGACTGGTACTCCACCAGCGTCGACTACCTGCGGCAGTACGAGGGATACGGCAAGCCGATCCTCAACCTGGAGTTCTCCTTCATGTACCCCGACCGCGGGATGACGGCCGCCAACCAGGCGACCACGGCGACGAGCCAGCGCAACCGCGGCGAGCTGTACCGGACCTTCCTGGAGGCACAGGCCGCGAGCCCGGCGTTCGTCGGCTCCGGCTGGTTCTCCGCCTACGACCAGGCGGTGACCCGCAAGCCGGGCGCCACCGAGGCGTTCAACGTGGGGCTCACCAACCAGCAGGACCAGCCCTACCACGACATGCTCGACATCATGCGCGAGGTGAACCGCGGTATCGAGGCGGTCCACCTCCAGGAGCCGCCCGCCTGACCGTCCCCGTCTGCCCGGCCCCTGCCGCCTCCCAGCGCGGCCCCCGGGCCGGGCGCCCAGTGAACGAATACGGAGAACAGATGACAGACCCCAGTCCCTATCCCCCCGCCGGCCCGGGCGACGGCACGACCGTGCCCCGGCCGGCGCCCAGGCTCAAGTCCGGCCGCTGGCTCGGAGCGAACTTCTGGTCGCGCCACGGCAGCCTGTTCATGTGGCGGGACTACGACGACGAGGTGGTGCGCGAGGAACTGCGCACCCTGCGGGAGCACGGGGCCAACGTCACCCGGTCGTTCCTGTTCTGGCCGGACTTCCACCCGGCGCCCGACCGCATAGCGGAGGAGTGTGTCTCCCGCTACCGGCGGTTCCTGCGGGCCAGCGCCGACGTGGGGCTGCCCACGATCCCCACGTTCCTCGTCGGGCACATGTCCGGCGAGGACTGGGACGTGCCGTGGCGGCAGGGCCGCAACCTGTACACGGACGGCTTCATGCTCGGTCAGCAGGCGTTCTTCATCCGCGAGATGGTGCGGCGGATCGGCCAGGACCCGGCGGTCGCCGGCTGGCTGATCAGCAACGAGTTCCCGATCTACGCGGGACCGGCCACCCCCGACGAGGTCCGGGCCTGGGCCCTGATCTGCACCCAGGCCGTCAGGGCCGGAGGTTCGCAGCTCCCGGTGTCGCTCGGCGACGGGGCGTGGACCATGGAGACCACGGGCAAGGACAACGGCTTCCGGCTCAGGCGGCAGGAGGACCTGGTCGACTTCGTCGGCCCGCACGCCTACCCGATGGACGACGACCAGGTGCGCGTGCACACCGCGGCGGCGTGGGCGTGCGAGATGAGCCACTTCGGCAAGCCGGTGGTGATGGAGGAGTTCGGGGTCAGTGCCGCACTGTGCTCCGAGGCGAACGCCGCCACCTACTATCGGCAGGTGCTGCACCACACGCTGCTCGCCGGTGCCACCGGCTGGCTCGCGTGGAACAACACCGACTTCGCCCTGGACGCGGTCGACCCCTACCGGCACCGCCCCTTCGAGCTGGGCTTCGGCATCACCCGCACCAACGGCACCCCGAAGCCGGCCCTGGCCGAGATCGACACCTTCCGCCGCGTCCTCGACGCCGTCGACTTCGACCGCTGCTCCCGCTCGGACACCGGCACCACCCTCCTGATCCCCTCCCACCTGGAGGAGCACCCGCGGGTGTCGGCCGCGGAACGGGCCGCGATCACGGCGGTGAGCCACCACGCCTACCTCGCCGCCAAGGCCGCCGACCTCGCCCCCGCCCTGGTCCGCGAGCTCGACGCACCACCGCGCGCGGGGCTGGCGCTGGTCCCCTCCAACAAGCTCCTCACCGCACCGACCTTCGACCTGCTGCTGGACTGGGCACGCCAGGGCAGCACCGTGTACCTGTCCTGGTTCGCCGGTGCGGGCGGCTCCCACCGCGGCGCCTGGTGGCCGCCCCTGGAACGGCTGATCGGCGCCTCGCACACCCTGCGCTACGGCCTGAACGAACCGGTGGGCGAGGTCGTCACCTGGGAGTTCGCCGAGCCGCTCGGCGACATCAAGGCCGGTGACACGCTGCGCTTCCCCGTCTCGGGACAGTCCGACGCCCGGGCCATGCTGCCGCTCGACGAGGCGGCGGCCGACTGCGCCGTACTCGCCCGCGACGCCGAGGGCCGCCCGGCGCTGGTGCGGCGCGACCACGGCGCGGGCGCGGTGTACCTGGCCACGTACCCCGTGGAGTTCTTCGGGTCCGCCACGCCCGGCGCACACGACGGCGACGAGGTGCACCGCCTCTACCGCGCGCTGGCGATCCAGGCCGGCGTGCGGCCCCCGCTGTCCGTGGACGACCCCCGCGTGCACGTCGACACCCTGGTGCACGCGTCGGGCCTGCGGTACGCGTGGTTCGTCAACGTCTCGGGCAGCACGCTGACCGCGCACCCGGTCCGGGCGCAGGCCGGAGTCCGGCTGGAGGACGTCCTGGACGGCCGGGACCTCACCGAGGAGGTCGTCCTGGAGCCGTTCGGGGTCGCCGTGGCGCGGGTGGTGGAGGCATGAGCACCACGAGGACGGCGGACCCGGCGGGGGCGCCGCCGCGGTCACCGGCGCCCGGGGCGCTGCCGGTGTTCCGCGTGGACGGCTTCGGCGCGGTGGCCGACGGCCGTACGAAGGACACTGGGGCCGTCCAGGCGGCCATCGACGCGGCGCACGCCGCCGGCGGCGGTGTCGCGTACCTCCCACCCGGCACGTACCTGTCCGGCGGCATCGAACTCAGGAGCCGGGTCGCCCTGCACCTGGAGGCCGGGGCGACCCTGCTGGGAAGCACGGACCTGGCGGACTACCCCGCGCACGAGGGTCCGCCCGCGGACTGCGACGCCGGCCAGCGGCACCTTGTGTTCGCCCGCGGGGCCTGCGACATCGCCATCACCGGCAGGGGCACCATCGACGGCCAGGGGCCGGCCTTCTGGGAACCCTCCGGGCGGCCGGCGACTCCGCCGGACCGGCTCTGGGCGGACGTCGTCACCCACGACTGGAAGCCGGTCGGCGACAACGACCGCCCCTCGCCCATGATCGAGTTCGCCGAGTGCCGGAACGTCCGCGTCGAGGACGTCACCCTGCGCAACTCGGCGGGCTGGACGCTGCGCCCGATCGCCTGCGACACCGTTCTGATCCGCGGCGTCGTCATCCGCAACCGGATCGACGGCATCAACACCGACGGCATCGACCCAACGGCGTGCCAGAACGTGATCATCACCGCATGCGACATCGAGACCGGTGACGACGCGATCTGCCTCAAGAGCGAGAACCCGTACGGAGAGCTGCGCGTCACCCGCAACGTGGTCGTCAGCGACTGCGTCCTGAGCTGCTGCTGCAACGCCTTCAAGCTGGGCACCGCGACCCGTGGCGGTTTCGAGGACGTCACGTTCACCAACTCGGTGGTGCACAACGGCGACGTCCCGCTCAACGAGCGCGTCATCTCCGGGATCGCCGTCGAGATGGTCGACGGCGGATGGGTCGACGGCGTCACCGTGTCCGGCATCCGGATGCGCAACACCCGCACCCCCGTCTTCATCCGGCTGGGCAACCGCGGGTGGGGGCAGCCGACCCCCGTGCCCGGTCGCCTGCGCCGGGTCCGCATCTCGGACGTCGACGCCACCGGGGCGATCCTCACCTCCTCGGTCACCGGTGTCGCCGAGCAGCCCGTGGAGGACGTCGTCCTCTCGGGGATCCGCATCGAGACGGACGAGGGCGGCCACCCCGAGTGGGTGGACCGGGAGATCCCGGAGGAGGTCGCGGAGTACCCCGAAGCCCGGATGTTCGGGCGGCTGCCCGCCTACGGGCTGTACGTACGCCACGCCCGCGGGATCCGCCTGCGCGACGTGGAGGTGGTGTCGACGGTGCGGGACCCGCGCCCGCTGCTGGTCGCGGACGACGTGGCGGACCTGGCGGTGTCGGCGGTCGCCGGCCCGGCTCCCGGGCCGGGCGCGGCGCTGCTCGACCTGCGCGACACGCGTGACGCCTTCGTCAGCGGCTCGCGCGCACCGCACGGCACCGGCACGTTCCTCAAGGTCAGCGGCTCCCGCTCCACGGACATCGCCCTGGCCGGCAACGAACTCTCCCGTGCCCGGGTCCAGGTGGCGGTCACCGGAGGGGCGTCCCCGGACAGCGTGACCGGCGCGGCCCCCGCACCCCGCGGGACCTGACGTCCCCTCCGGGACGCCCGCCCCCTTCCCGCACGCTCCCGGCCCCGGGGCCGCGCCGGCCCGCCTCCGGCCCGGCCCGGGGCCGCGGGGGGCCTCAACGCCGGCGGCAGCGGCGTCCTCACTGGATCGCGCCCGCCGTCAGGCCCTGCACCAGGAAGCGCTGGAGGGCCAGGAAGCCGACCACCACTGGCAGGCTCACCAGGAGGGACGCCGCCATCACCTGGTTCCAGAACACGTCGGACTGGCTGGCGTAGGCGCGCAGGCCCACCGCCAGGGTGCGGGTGCGTTCGTCGGTGAGCACCGAGGCGAAGAGGACCTCTCCCCAGGCGGTCATGAAGGTGTAGACGCTCACCGCCGCCAGGCCCGGCGCGGCCACCGGGACGATCACGCGGAAGAGCACGCCGAGCGGGCCCGCGCCGTCGACCATCGCGGCCTCGTCCAGCTCCCGGGGGATCGAGTCCAGGTAGCCGGCGAGCAGCCACACCGCGAAGGGCAGGGAGAAGGTGAGGTAGGTGACGACGAGCCCGATGCGGGTGGCGAAGAGCTGGACGCCGAACTGCCGGTAGATGTTGACGTAGATCACGTAGAGCGGCAGCAGGAAGAAGATGCCCGGCAGCATCTGCGTGAAGAGCATCGCGCCCAGGAAGGTGCGGCGCCCCGCGAAGCGGTAGCGGCTGACCGCGTACGCGGCGAACAGCGCCACCACGACGGAGGCCGCCGCCGCGCACACGGACACCACCAGGCTGTTCACGAAGTAGGTGGCCAGCGGGACCGTGTGCCACATGTCGACGTACGGGCGCAGCGTGAGGTGCGAGGGCCACCAGACGAAGGACCGGCCGACGTCCCGCATCGGCTTGAGCGACGACTCCGCCATCACGTACAGCGGCAGCAGCACGACACAGGTTCACATACATGACTCCAGGAGAGGGCTCCATGCTTGAGGGTGTTTTGTTCTTCCCTGTCACTCCGTTCGCTCCGGATGGTTCGGTGGATGTAGCGAAGCTTGCGGAGCACGTTCACAGCGGTGTCCATGCGGGAGCGGGTGGTGTGTTCGTTGCCTGCGGCACAGGGGAGTTCCACGCGCTCGGGGTGGAGGAGTTCGCCTCGGTGGTGAGGACGGCTGTGGAGGTGACCGATGGCCGGGTGCCGGTCTTCGCGGGCGCGGGCGGTTCGCTGCCCCTTGCCCGGCAGTACGCGCGGGCCGCGGACCAGGCCGGTGCCGACGGGCTGCTGCTGATGCTGCCGTACCTGGTTGCGGGACCGCCGGCCGGGCCGGTCGCCTATGTGCGCCAGGTGGTGGAGGCCAGTTCGCTGCCGGTGATCGTCTACCAGCGGGGCACGGCCCGGTTCGACGTCCCCTCCGCCCTTGAGGTCGCCCGACTGCCCCAGGTGGTGGGTCTCAAGGACGGCACCAGCGATCTGGACCTGCTGGCAAGGATCGTGACCGCCATCCGTGCCGACACGGCGACCGGCGGCAGCGCGTTTCAGTTCTTCAACGGGATGCCCACCGTGGAGGGAACCGTACCGGCCTATCGGGGCATCGGCGTTGAGCTGTACTCCTCCGCGGTGTTCTGCTTCGCCCCCGAGATCGCCCTCGCCTTCCTTCGGGCCGTCACCGCAGGGGACGAGGTCACCGTCCAGCGGCTTCTCGGCGGGTTCTTCCATCCTCTGATCACGCTGTGCGAGAAGGTCCCCGGCTACTCGGTCGCCCTGGTCAAGGCAGCGGTCCGGCAAGGGGGACTCGACGTCGGCGGCGTGCGCCCGCCGCTGACCGATCCCGCACCCGAGGATCTGGCGGAACTGGAGGGGATCACTGCGCAGGGCCGTGCCCTGGTCGCCGCAAACGGTGTCGGGGTCGCGCCCGTGGACGGCCCCCGTGCGCCGGTGGCGGCGGCCGTCGGTTTCCAGGCCGATGCTGCCGGGGTGCTGTGATGAGCGACAGCCTGCGGATCACCGGCGTCGACATCACCCCCGTGGCGTTCAAGGACCCGGCCCTCCTCAACGCCGTCGGCGTCCATGAGCCCTACGCACTCCGGGCCATCGTCGAAGTGCGCACCGACCAGGGCGTGTCAGGACTGGGCGAGACCTACGCCGACGAGGGCCACCTGTGCAGGCTGCGCGCGGCCGCCGACGCGATCAACAGTATGGACGTCCACACCCTCGGTCCGATGCACCGGCGGATCGCGGAGGTGATCGGCGCCGACTATGGCAGCGACGGTCACGGCCTGACCGGCATGATCACCACCAGCAGCACGGCCGACCGGGTCTTTGCCCCCTTCGAGGTGGCCTGCCTGGACATTCAGGGCCGGGCCGTGGGCCGCCCGGTCTGCGACCTGCTCGGCGGCGCCGTCCGCGACCACGTGCCGTTCAGCGCCTACCTGTTCTACAAGTGGGCAGCTCACCCCGGCCACGAGCCCGACGACTGGGGCCCCGCCCTGGACGCCGAAGGGATCGTGGCGCAGGCCCGGCGCATGGTGGACGAGTACGGCTTCACGGCCATCAAACTCAAGGGCGGGGTCATGCCGCCCGAGCAGGAAGTCGAGACGGTCCTGGCGCTGCGGGAGGCGTTTCCCGCCACCCCGCTGCGCCTGGACCCCAACGCTGCCTGGACCGTTGAGACGTCCCTGAAGGTGGCCCGCGACCTGGAAGGGGTCCTGGAGTACCTGGAGGACCCCACGCCCGGCCAGGAGGGCATGGCCCGCGTCGCGCGCGAGGCAGCGATGCCGCTGGCCACCAACATGTGTGTGGTCGCCTTCGACGAACTGCCCTCCGCGGTGCGCGGTGACGCGGTGCAGGTCGTGCTCTCCGACCACCACTACTGGGGCGGCCTGCACCGCTCCAAGCTGCTCGCGGGGATCTGCGACACCTTCGGCCTGGGCCTGTCCATGCACTCCAACTCCCACCTCGGCATCAGCCTGGCCGCGATGACCCACCTGGCCGCCGCCACGGAGAACCTCACCTACGCCTGCGACACGCACTGGCCGTGGAAGGACCCGGCAGAGGACGTCATCGTCCCCGGCACGCTCGGCTTCCACGCCGGCTCCGTCGCCGTGCCGGGCGCCCCGGGGCTGGGCGTGGAACTGGACCGCGACGTGCTGGCCCGGCTGCACGAGCAGTACCTGCGCTGCGGCCTGCGCAACCGGGACGACACCGGCTACATGCGCCGGCTTCACCCGTCGTACGAAAAGAAGTCACCGCGCTGGTAGGCGCAACCGGCCCCCCAAAAGACCCCACACGCACGAGACCCTCACAGCCCGCAACTTCCCCGACTGTCTGAGCTTGACTCTGAAGCTCCTATAGATCGTCAAGTGGCTGGAGATGCCGACGGTCCGCTCCTGAAGGCACTGGTGAGGTGGTGGTAGACCTCGCGCGCGACGAAGCGCTTGAGGCATCTGAGGATGTCCTTCGTCTTGAGCCCTTCGAGGGGGGCTTCCACCTTGATCGTGGACACCGGTTGTCATGCAGCGATGGCCAGCGTAGTTGATCTCTGTTCGAAGGCGACCGGCGCGAGGTAGCCGATCGTGGAGTGCCTGCGCCGGTGGTTGTAGAAGCCGAGCCGGCGGAAGACTGCGAGCCGGGCGACTCGTTCGGTCGGCCAGCCGGTCGGGCAGGATCTCGCGCTGGAGCGAGGCGAAGAACGACTCCGCGGCGGCGTTGTCCGCGGAGGCGCCGACCGCTCCCATGGACCGGCGGATGCCTGCCTGGTGGCAGGTGTCGGCGAACGCCCTCGACCCGTACTGAGCCCCGTGATCGCTGTGGAAAATGACGTCGTCCACCTGGCCGCCGCGAGTGCGGACGGCCGCGTTGAGCGCGTCGGTGACGAGCTCGGCCCGCATGTGATCGGTCATCGACCAGCCCAGTAGGCGACGGGAGTACACGTCGATGACCGTGGCCAGATACAGGAACTTCCCGCCGGCGATGGGCAGATAGGTGATGTCGCCGATCCAGGCCCGGTTGGGGGCGGATGCGGTGACGTTGCGCCGCAGCAGATCGGGCACCGCCTGGGCGGCGGGGTCCGGAATGGCAGTTCGGTGTCGGCGTTTCAACGTCCGTCCCTGGGGCCCGCAGAGAATCAACACGCTGTCTTGATCTCTGCTGTGGGTAGGGCGTTGTCG
>NZ_BMQA01000089.1 GCF_014647875.1 Streptomyces brasiliensis
GGCGGAGAACATCCGCGTCATCTGATCCCGGCACCCGAACCGGCCCGGCACCGTACAGGGGCCGGGCCTCCGTGCTCAATCAGTCCTGCAGCCCAGGTGACTGATCGGGGCTGGCTTTGTCGATGAGAACGGGTTCTGGCTCGCTTTCCGTGACGCGTGCACGGTGAGTGATCTCCGCTGGAAGAACAGTGGGACCGAAGATGGGTCTCAGGTGCAGACGATGGGGCAGCCACGTCGGATCGAGTGCTGGGCAGGGCGCAGGAACAGTGCGACGTAGAAGGCTGTGTCCAGGTCCTTACTCCACGGTCCTGTTCGAGTAGTGGCCAGTTCCTTTGCCTGATGCCTGAACCACATGCTCAGGTCGAGGTTGTCGCATGTCGCCGGGGTTTCGGCTGGCAGATCGATGGCTGCCGCCAGCTTCTCGGCGAGCGGTAGTACCTGGGGAGCGCCGGCGACCATGGACTCGTAATCGCTGGAGTCGATGGACAACCAGATCTCCTCATCGAGCGAGAAGGGCACGAGCACAGTCCAGCCGCAGAGGATCTCCGATTCCTCTCGTGACAGGTGCGTCTGGCACAAGGCGAGGAGCCCGGTCATGGAGGGCGTCAGCTTCTCCTCGAAGGCTTGCCCTGATGAGGGGTTACCGGCCGCTCTCCGGTGATCTGTGCGTACAGCACCTGGGTGACCTGGAACGTCGCCAGTTGGTAGGGCGCAAGCTCGACCGACCAACTGCGTTCTGTCCGCCGGTCCGACAGTGTTACCTGGCCTGGCGGGACTGCGACCATCTCGCTTCCTGCACCCGTATTCATGAGCATGTGATCCTATCGGCACCCGCCCCTGGACGACTCGCACGGCCAATCTCTACGCGGACGCCACGGTCCGGCCGCTGAAACACTCACCGTGACGAAACTGGCGAGCCGCCTGTCGAATCTGCGACACCTCAACATGCGAGCTCACCAGTCTCAGACCCCGACATGCCGGGCAAGGTCGCCGACTTCCTCCGCACGGCCGACCTGGAGCCCGCCGAGGGCGCCGTGCTCGACCTGGGCGCGACCGTACGGCGCGGCCAGGGCTGCACCCTGCGCGTCAGCGCCATCCCGGCGGTACACCGCCAATTCCTCGACCGCTGCCAGCCGCTCGACTACGCCGCATCGTGTCGATCTGGCGGCTGGCGGACGCCTCTGGCGGTCCCGGTGGGCGCGGCGCGAGCGTCACTTGACCGCGCCGGCGATCAGACCGGCGACGTAGTACCGCTGCAGTAGCAGGTAGAGGATGATGCAGGGCACGGCGGTGACGGCGACGCCGGCCTGCATGATGCCCCAGTTGAGGGTGCCGAGTTGGTTGGAGGCGAGCACCGTCAGGGTGACCGGCAGGGTGAACTTGGTTTCGTCGGTGACCAGGATCAGTGCGGCGAAGAATTCGTTCCAGCAGGTGAAGAACGTGAACAGAGCTGTGCTGATCACCCCGGGGATGGCCACCGGCAGCAGGACGCGGGTCATCGCGCTGAAGAAGCCGCACCCGTCGATGAGGGCGGCCTCCTCGATGCTCGTGGGCAGCGAGGCGAAGCTGTTGCGCATCAGGAAGATGCCGAACGGCAGTTGGAACGTGGTGTAGACGAGGGTGAGGCCGAGCAGGCTGTTTCTGAGCTCGAGACTTTGCAGGATGGAGAACAGCGGTGTGATGATCGCCTGGAACGGGATCATGAAGGTGGCCAGGATCAGGAAGAACAGCACGCCGCTGCCGCGGAAGCGCAACTTGGCGAAGCCATAGCCGGCCAAAGTGGCGAGAAGGATGGTCAGCACGGTGGCGCCGATGGACACGGTGAGGCTGTTGCCGATGTGCGTCCAGATGCCGACCTGGCCAGTGTGGGCAAGGGCCTTGTAGTTGTCGACCGAGAGCTGGTGGGGGAGCAGTGTCGGTGGGTTTTCGGTCGCTTCCGCCGGAGTCTTCAGCGACTGCGCCAGCATGATGTAGAGGGGGTACAGAACGAGAATCGAGATGCAGAGGCAGGTGATCCACCAGGCGGCGCGCGGCAGCGTCCGGCGTACGTCGGCGATGGTGTTCATGAGTGGTCCGATTTCCGCAGCAGGAGCATCTGCAGTGCGCTGACGGCCGCCAGGGCCACCATGAGCATGGCGGACAGTGCGGCGCCGTAGCCGAGCTCGAAGTTGATGAAGGACGTGCGGTAGATCTGGTAGACAGCGGTGATGGTGCCGTTGGACGGGCCGCCGCCGGTCATGATGTAGAACTGGTCGAACGCGAGCAGCGAGCCCGCGACGGAGAAGACCAGCACGAGTGCGAGGGTGGGCCGCAGCAACGGCAGGGTGACGTGCCGGAACGTCTTCCACCGGCCGGCGCCGTCGATGCGGGCGGCCTCGTTGAGCTCGCCGGGAATCGCCTGCAGGCCGGACAGCAGCAGGATCATCTGCATGCCAGTGACTTTCCAGACCACCATGACGCTGACCAGCAGCAGGCCGCTGGTGGCGGTGGCGAACCAGTTGGTGTCACGGTCGCCCATGCCTAGGCGCACGGCGATGTCGGACAACGGTCCCAGCCCAGGCTGGGCGAGATAGAGCCACAGGTACGCCGCGGCGGCGAACCCGATGACCACGGGCAGGAAGAAGAGGGATTGAAACGCCCGCGCGGCTCGTCCGCTGCGGTTGACCAGGAAGGCCAGGGCGAGCGCCGTGATCAGCAGGACTGGGGTGATCAGAACGGTGTACTTGAGGGTGAAGCCGATGGCGTGCAGCCAGTCGGTGTCGTGGATGGCGCGGCGGTAGTTGGCGAGGCCGACGAAGTGGTGGTTGCCGAGCAGTGGCCAGTCGTTGAGCGACATCCAGAACGTCATGATCAGCGGGATGATGAAGAAGACGGTGACGACGGCCAGTGCCGGCGAGACCAGCAGGACACCCATCAGTTGACGGCGGCCCCGATAGGACAGGCGCGGGCCGGCAGACCGGGCGGGCACGGGGGCCGGTGTCCCGGGAGCGGTGGTCGGTGGGCTGGTGGTTTCGGTCATGCGGCACTCCTCTGACCGGCATGGAGTGGGAGTGCCCGCCGTGGCTACGGAACCGCGGCGGGCGGTCCGCCGCTCAGCCTTGGTCGATGATCTGCTGGGCGGCCTTCTGGGCGGTGGCCTGCAGCGACTTGATGTCGCGGGTACCGAAGACCCCCTGGTTGATGAGGGTGGACCAGGGGCCGTTGTTGTCGTTGATGATGCCGTTCTCCACGACGCTGTATGGCGTCTGGCCGGTGGACATGGCGTCGCCGAGCACCTTGTAGCGCGGGTCGCGCGGCGCGTAGATCTTGTCGATCAGGTCGGTGCGGATCGGGACGATCGAGTTCTTCGCGAGGATGGTCTGTGCGGTCTTGCCGGTGGCCCATTTGACGAAGTCGTACGCGACCGCTTTGTTCTTCGCGCCCTTGGTGACGGTGATCTCGTCGCCGCCGGCGAAGCTGGCGGTGCCGCCGTCCTTGCCGACGATGGGTGTGGCCCCGAAGTCGATCTTCTTGTCGGCGACCAGGGTCTGCACGAAGAACGCGCCGAGGTTCACCATGCCGACCTTGCCGCTCTGGAACGACGTGGTCTGGGCGGTGCCGGTGTCGGTCTTCGCCGAGGGCGGCATCAGGCCCTCGGTCCACATCTGCCGGTAGAACGACAGCGTGTCGGTGACCTGCGGGCTGTTGAACATGGCGGTCTTGCCGTCATCCGAGAGGATCTTGCCGCCGCTCGCCCAGATGTGCGGAGCGGTTTCGAAGATGTTGCAGCCGCCGCACTGGCCGGCAAGGGCGAAGCCGTAGTAGCCGGCGCCGAGTTTGCGGATGGCGCGGGCGTCGGCGAGCATCTCGGCGAAGGTTGTCGGCGGCTTGTCCGGGTCGAGGCCGGCTTTCTTGAACAGGTCCTTGTTGTAGAAGGTGACCGATGCCTCTGCGGTGAAGGGCAGGGCATAGGTCTTGCCGTTGTACTCGGCGAGTTTCTTGTGTGCGGGGCTGAGGCTGTCCTTCCAACTCAGCGAGTCCAGCACCGAGGTGAGGTCGTCGAGCACACCTTTGGAGGCGAAGTAGGGCAGGTAGACCAGGTCGATGGAGGCGATGTCTGGGCCTGAGCCCGAGGCCGCCGCGGTCCCGAACTTCTGCACGAAGTTGGCTGACGGCACCACGGTGACGTTGACCTTGCCGTCGTGGGACTTGTTGTATGCGTCAGCGAGGGCGTTGATGAAGCCCTTCTCACTGTCGCGGGCCCACATGGTGGCGGTCCCGGTGGGTTTGTCGGTCGCGCTCGAGGTCTGTCCTCCTCCGCCACCGCACGCCGACAGGAGGAGGGCGAGGGCGGCTGTCACGGCGGAGGCGGTCGCGGACGTGGTGGTTCTCCTGGCCATGGTGGTTCGCTTTCTGCCCGCGTGAGCCGCGGGCGAGATGGCGGTCCCTTGGGAAGAGGGTGCAGGGGGGAACCGAGGGTGGGTTGGTGCGGGACAGCGTGGTGCGGTGCGCTCAGGCGAGCGGCAGCCAGACGCGCATGGCGCCGGGCCCCCGGTTCGCCCAGGAGTGGTACGGGATGGCGGTGAAGGAAACCGGGGTGTCTTCGGTCGCCCGGGCCGGGTCGTAGGGGGCGTACAGGTCGGTGTCGGGTCGGCGGGCGACGCCGGTAAGGCGCAGCCGCACGGGGGTGACGCCATCGTCGGGGACCTCGTCGATGACGGTGGCCGACGGGGCCAGGCGCAGTTGCTCGACCAGAATCCCTGCGGGCAGGTCGGCCTGCTCGACGCAGTAGACGAGCGGGCCGCGGTGCACGGAAACGCAGCCGCGGACGGCGTCGGCTCGCTCGTCGGCGCGCACCAGGCGGGGCGTCATCGGCAGGCTCAGATGCACGGTGGCGCCGTCGGAGCAGGAGACGCGGAGGTATTCGCCGGGCGTGGGGCCGGCGAGCAGCTCGCCGCCGGTCACGGTCACCGTCGCGCCGTCGGCCCAGGCGGGTACGCGTACCGCCAGCTCGCCGGAGCCGGTGGCGGTGACGACCAGGTCGCCGTCCCACGGGTAGCCGGTCTGCACGGTGGCCGACAGCGCCGGGCCGGTGAAGGTGCCTGCGGTGAGCAGATGCAGCTGAAGGCCCGTGCCGTCGGCGGTCGCCGCGTAGGAGTGCACCGACGCGAGCAGCCGCGCGATGTTCGGCGGGCAGCAGGCGCACTTGTACCAGGACAGCCGCTCGCTGGGCGCGTCCTCGGTGGAGCCTTCGTGCCCGGTGCGCAGTTGCAGGGGATTGGAGTAGAAGAACGCCGTGCCAGTGTGGGACGTGGAGGCCGCGATGGCGTTGAGCAGCGTCCGTTCCATCTCCTCGGCGTAGCGGGCTTCGCCGGTGGCCAGCAGCATCCGCCAGCACCATTGCAGCGCGGCGATGGAGGCGCAGGTCTCGGCGTAGGCGCGGTCCGGGGGCAGCTCGTAGGGGTCGCCGTAGGACTCGTCCCGGTGCCGGGACCCGTGGCCGCCGGTGACGAACATCTTGGTACGGAAGGCGCTGTCCCACAGCTGTCGCTGGGCGTCGAGCAGGGTCTCGTCGCCGCTCTCCAGGTACACGTCGGTGACACCGGCGGCGAGGTAGAGCTGGCGCACCGCATGGCCCAGGGCCTCGGTCGCCTCCCGGACCGGAAGGTGGTCCTGGTAATAGATCGAGTCGAAGCGGCCGGGGGGCAGCGTGCGCTGGCCGCGCCGCTCGATCTGCAGCCGCGCGGCTTCCAGGTAGGCGGGCTCTCCGGTCTCGCGGCACAGCTCGACCAGGGCGGTCTCCACCTCGGCGTGTCCGTCGATGACCGGGCGACCGTCACCGCCGAAATCTTTGACGATCATGTCGGCCGCCCGGCGGGCGACGGTGAGGAAACGCTCGTCCCCGCTGCCCCGGTGCAGCGCTACTGCGGCCTGCATCAGGTGCCCGGCGCAGTACAGCTCGTGCGTGCGTTCGGGCTGGGCGAACGGCTCCTCACCCGGAGTGCCCTGTACGTAGGTGTTGAGGTAGCCGTCGGCCTCCTGTACCTGTTCGAGCAGGTCGGCTACCTCGGACAGCAGGTGCGACCACTGGCCTGTGCCGCTGCGCCCGATCTCCCAGCCGATCGCCTCCAGCGTCTTGTACAGGTCCGAGTCGGCGAACCACGGCCCGCGGAACGGGACGTCGGGACCGCCCGGTGTGAGCCGGCGGAGGTTGTCGATCACGCCGGTCCGTTCGATGTTGTCCACGCAGTGCTGGATGGTCGCGGTGGCGTTGAGTTCTTGCCAGGCGCCCAGGAAAGAGGCGGGATCCAAGCGGGCGGCAGACGACGGGAGCGGGGCGAGACGGCCCGGGCGGCGCAGCGCAACCGGTCCGAGCACATCGGCGCGGATCGGTGCGTCCTGAGTACGAAGATTCACGTGCTGGCCTCTCGGGAGGTACGAGGTGCCTTTACGCCGGTGAGGCCCGATCGGGGCACGGCAGGCAAGGCAATGGCATGGATCGATGCATCACGGATCAACGTGTAACCGGCGCAACAACGAGCGGAAACGCCGAGGAAATCGTTTGCTCGCCGCCAAGCTAGAAGTGGGGATGAGGCTGGGTCAAGCCCCCTGCATCACGCCCGAGTTCGGAAGCACTCCGACACGGATCCTGACGAAATATGGTGATGAAATGAGTTAATGCGCGCGATTCAGGCGACCGCGATTGTCAGGAAAAGCTTTTCCCTCTTATGCTGGCTGGCGCTGTTCCGCGCTCCCGACGAACGGACCAGAGAAACCCCATGACTCAGCAAGCCGACCCTCGCCCCGCCGGTGCACGTCGCGTCGGCATCGCGGACGTCGCCGCCCTGGCTGGTGTGTCCCCGGGCACGGCGTCCAAAGCGCTCAACGGGCGCGGTAACCTGCGCGAGGAAACCCGGCAACGGGTGCGTGCGGCGGCCGAGCAGCTCGGATTCGCGCCCAACAGCGTGGCCCGGAGCCTGCTCAGCGGTCGGACATTCACGGTCGGCATCATCACCACGGACAGCTACGGCCGGTTCAGCATCCCGATCATGCGGGGCGTGGAGGACTCCCTCGGCGTGGGGGAGATGATCGCGTTTCTCTGCGACAGCCGCGACGACCCGATCCGCGAACAGCACCATCTGCGCAAACTGCTTGAACGGCAGGTCGATGGCCTCATCGTGGCCGGTCGGCGCACCGACGCCCGGCAGCCGCTCAGAGACAAGCTTCCCGTCCCGGTTGTCTACGCCTTCGCCCGTAGCGCCAACCCTGACGACTGCAGCGTCGTCAGCGATGAACGCGGCGCCGCGAAGCTCGCCGTGGAGCACCTGGTCAAGACTGGCCGCCGGCGCATCGCCCACATCACCGGCCCGCACTCGCATGCCTCATCGCGAGAACGGGCGATCGGCACCACCGAGGCACTGGCCGAGCTGAGTATGGAGCTGATCAGCGAGCCGCTGTTCGGCAGTTGGACCGAAACATGGGGACGCTTCGCGGCTGCCCAGCTGCTGCGCACCCACCCCGACGTCGACGGCGTGTTCTGCGGCAGCGACGTGGTCGCCCGCGGGGTCGCCGACGGTCTACGCGAGGCGGGCGTCAGCCTGCCCACCCAGGTCGGCATCGTCGGCGTCGACAACTGGGGCGTGGTCGCCGAGGCGGCCCGGCCGCCGCTGACCACGGTCGACCTCGGCCTCGAAGAGATCGGCCACCGCGCGGGCGACCTGCTGCTCGCCGCCATCGATGGCCATCCTGCGCCCGGCATCCACGTCGTCTCCAGCCACCTAGTGGTCCGCGAATCCTGACCCACGGGCAATACTGCCTCGCCCTTCCCTGCGGCAACCGCTCCCACGCATCGAGGTGTATCGATGGAAATCGAGAGTCTTTCGCACGGCTGGTCGCTGCGCGCCGTCGCCGGCGCCGTCCCCGAGCGCATCGCCGACACGTCGATCTCGGCCGTCGTCCCCGGCACCGTGCACACCGACCTGCTCGCCGCCGGCCTGATCCCCGATCCCTACCTCGGCACCAACGAGGAAGCCCTGGCCTGGCTGCACCACTCCGCCTGGCGCTACGACCTCGACCTGCGCACCGCCCCCGCCGCAAGCGATGAGCGCATCGACCTCGCCCTGCACGGTGTCGACACCATCGCCACCATCACGCTTGACGGCACCGAGCTCGGCCGCACCGCCAACATGCACCGCACCTACCGGTACGACATCCGTGACCTGCTGTCCGCCGGCGGCAACCGGCTCAGCGTGAGATTCGACCCAGCCCTCACCTACGCCGAACGGATCGACGAGCAACTCGGCACCCGGCCGCACACCAACACTCACCCCTACAACGCCGTGCGCAAGATGGCCTGCAGCTTCGGCTGGGACTGGGGTCCCGATCTGCAAACCGCCGGCCTGTGGCGCCCGGTTACGCTCGAACGCTGGCGCGTCGCCCGCCTCGCCTCCGTACGGCCCCTGGCCACACTCGACGCCGACGGCCGTACCGGACGGCTCACCGTGCACGCCGAGATCGAGCGCGCTGGGCTTGGCGAGGACCGAGAGCTCGAAATACGGGTCCGGTTGTCCCAGATCCCGGAGGCGTCCGGGCACGCCCGCGTGCCGGCCGGGCAGAACACCGCGGTCATCGACCTCAAGGTGCCCGACGCCCCGGTGTGGTGGCCATCCGGGCACGGCGAGCAGCCACTGGTGCCTCTGACGGTCGAGCTGGCCGAGGCGCACTCCAGCACAGACCTGCTGGACTCCTTCAAACGGCGCATTGGATTCCGGTCCATCCGCCTGTACGAAACACCTGACGGCGACGGCACCCGCTTCGCCCTGGTCGTCAACGGCCGTCCACTGTTCATCAAGGGCCTCAACTGGATCCCGCAGGATCACCTGCTCACCCGGCTGACCCGCGACGACTACACCGAGGCGATCAACTCGGCCGTGGCCGCCCACGCCAACCTGTTGCGGGTCTGGGGCGGCGGCATCTACGAGAGCCGCGACTTCTACGAGGTGTGCGACGAGCGCGGACTGCTCGTCTGGCAGGACTTCGCGCTGGCGTGCGCCGCGTACGCCGAGGAGGACCCGCTGCGCACGGAAATCCTTGCCGAGGCTCGGGAAAACGTTTCCCGGCTGTCGCCGCACCCGTCGCTGGTGGTGTGGAACGGCGGCAACGAGAACCTCTGGGGCCACGAGGACTGGGGCTGGAAGGAACAACTAGGCGGACGCACCTGGGGCGCCCGCTACTACTACGAGGACTTCCCCGCCATCCTCGCTGAGCTCGACCCCAGCCGGCCTTACCACCCCGGCAGCCCGTCAAGCCCCGGCTTCCCGCCCGAGCAGGTCCACCCCAACGACGACCGGCACGGCACCCGCCACGAGTGGGACGTCTGGAACCGCCTCGACTACCGGCATCACCTCGACCACATACCCCGGTTCTGCTCCGAGTTCGGCTGGCAGGCGCCACCCAACTGGGCGACCCTTACCCGTGCGATGGAGACCGAGCAACCGGCCAAGGGCTCCCCGGCGTTCCTGATCCACCAGAAGGCGCTCGACGGCACCGGAAAGCTCGACCGCGGGCTGGCACACCACTTCGACGTGCCCGACGACTTCACCGACTGGCACTGGGCGACCCAGCTCAACCAGGCCAGGGCCACCGCCTTCGCCATCGAGCATCTGCGCTCCTGGTGGCCCCGCACCATGGGCAGCATCCTCTGGCAGCTCAACGACTGCTGGCCGGTCACCTCGTGGGCCGTGATCGACGGCGACGGCCGGTTCAAACCCGCCTGGTACGCGCTGCGCCGGGCCTACGCCCCACGCCTGCTCACGTTCCAGCCCCGCGACGGGGGCCTGCGCCTGGTGGTCGTCAACGACACCGACGAACCGTGGCAAGACACCGTGCGGGTGCGCCGCCTCTCCTTCGACGGGCGTCAACTGGCGGCCGAGGAACTCCGGATCACCACGGCCCACAGAGAAAACCGAACGTTGCCGCTGCCCGATCCGCTGCTCGCCGTCGGCGATCCGGCCCGTGAAGTTCTTGTCGCAGATGCCGACGGCCTGAGAGCCGTGTACTTCTTCGCCGAAGACCGGGACCTCGCGTACGACCCGGACCCGGTCGAGACAACGGTGTCCTCATACCCCGGCGGATACCACGTCACGATCGCCGCCGCCTCGCTCGCCCGCGACGTCACGGTCCTGGCCGACAGGGTGGCGCCCGACGCCATGGTCGACGACCAGTTGATCACTGTGTTGCCCGGGGAACAGCACACCTTCTTCGTGTGTACCGACGGTCTCGTCGACGCCGATGCGCTCACCGGCCCGCAGGTCCTGAGGCACGCGAATCGCATCGCGCTGGCGGATCGAGGACGGATCGATGCCCGACGTCGCCGCCTTGGGTAAGTCGCTGGACCTACCCGCCAAGGTGCGGCTCGTCGACACCGACGCGCGGTCTGCGTCTGGATCCACCATCACCGAAGAGCCCAAAACATGAGGGTCCGGCTCGTTTCGAATGACTGGCTGAGCTGGGCGTTTGCGTGAGTGGGCTGGTGGCGGGTGCTGGTCGCTTCTACCTTGTCGAGCAGGCGGCAAGGGGGTGTGGTGATGGTGTCTTTGCTCGAGGAGTTGGAGCGACGGGAGGCGGCGATCCGGGAACGGGTCGCTGAACTTCGGGTTCAGGCAGCGGAGTTGAGTGAGCAGTTGGAAGCGCTCGAGGAGATGCTCTCGCAGGTGGAGACCGCCCGGATGGTGGTGCGGGAGATCCTCGATGACGCGGCCGCCGATGAGCGGATGCCACGCCAGGATGCGGGTCCGCGGGAGGTGGGATCGGTGTCGCCGATCGGGGTGGTGACGGTGCCGCAGTGGGAGCCGGGGATGGAGATGGCGGTGCTGCCGGAGGGGTACCGGGACATCCTGGAAGTGCTGCAGGCCGCGGGGCGGCCGATGCGGTCGAAGCCGGTGTCGGTGGCGATCGGGTGGGGCGAGGGCGCCTCGAAGGTGGAGTCGGTGCGGGCGAAGCTGAAGCGTCTGGCGAGGCGGGGCTGGCTCACCGAGGACAGTCCCGGCCTGTTCGCTCTGCTCGAGCACACGGAGGACCTCGGGCCGCTCAGTCCCAGCTCTGGCGGCTATCGACGCCGCATGCGAACGCCTGGGATCCTTGGGGCTGAAGCCGACGCTGGCCGCTGTCGACGCGACCGGGCCGATCGACGGCGAGTACGACCGGATCGTGGCGACGGTCGGCGTAACCAGGCGGCGCCGCTCCCTCCGGCGAGTGCGGCCACCAGGGTGAGCAGTCGGTAGGGCACGTACCGGACCGTGAGGTGCAGCCCGCCCACCTCGTCAGGACGTAGTCCCGTGCCGGCTGCAAGGAGGACCAACGCCTTGTAGGGCGCGGCGATCTGGTCGGCGAGGTTCCGCACTTGTGCGACGCTCAACGGCACGATGCGCTTCCTGGGGACCGCAGTCAGCTTGACGGAGGCACGGGTTGCGAGGAATCACGAAGTCGCGGGCTACCGCGCTGAAGACGGCGTTGACGGCATTGTAGACGGTGCGCGCCATGCTGGCGGCCGGCGGCCGCGGCGTGCGCGGCTTTCGGACAGACCCTGGGCGCCATGGTCCACCGAGTGGTTTTCAGCCATGGTGACGGCGTCGCCGCCGTGGCGATCTCGCTGTGCTGCTGGGCCGAACTCGTTGTGCTGCTGGGCCGAAGAGAGTCTGGCCAGGGGCGGGGGCGGCCGCCGCCGGGCGGTGGCGAGCGGTCGGGAATAAACGCAGGGCTGAAATCTAGCTAACCTACGCCCGCACCCGTAGAGTGAACGCTACATACAGGCAATGCCTGTGTAACAGGCGCATGCCCTCCGACACGCTCTTTCCTCAGCTCACAGGCCCTCCAGGAGAAGGCCACTCCAGACGTCGCATCGAAGCGAGGTACCACATGAGCATTCTTGAGCAGGTCAAAAACGCGCCAATGAGCCGCGCGCAGATCCAGGCAGTCGTGCTGTGCCTAGCGATGAACCTGCTGGACGGGTTCGACCTCCTGGCGACCTCGTTCGTCGGTCCGACGATCGGTAAGGAATGGGGCCTGTCCTCGTCGCAGGTGGGCTTTCTGCTCAGCAGCGGCCTGTCGGGCATGGCCTTCGGGGCACTCTTCGTCGCCCCGCTCGCCGACCGTATCGGTCGCCGCCGCTTGACTCTCGCGGGTCTGGCGATGGCCTCGCTGGGTATGCTGGGCGCGTCCGCGTCGCAGAACTTCGGCCAGCTTCTCACCTGCCGGGTGCTGACCGGCACGGCAGTGGGAATTATGGCGGCCTCTCTGCCCGTGCTCGCCTCCGAGTCCGCGAACCACAAGCGCAGAGGACTGGTCGTCGCTCTGATCACGACCGGCTACGGTCTCGGCTCGGTCGCGGCCGGCCTCTTGACCTACTACCTAGTGATCCCGTTCGGCTGGAGACCCGTGTTCCTCATCGGAGGCATCACCACGGCAGTCCTCTTCGCGGTCGGGCTGCGCCTCCTGCCTGAGTCCATCGACTACCTCGTCACGAGCCGTCCCCGTGACGCTCTGGCCAAACTCAACCGGATGCTCGTCGCAATGGGTCACTCTCAGGTTGAAGTTTCCCCGTGGTCTTGGACACGTGATCGTTATGCCGCGAGGCGTGTTGGTGCCGCTGCCTGGTCTCGGCCGGGGTGAGGTAGCCGAAGATCTTGTGCTTGCGCAGGCGGCGGCGGTTGTAGAAGGTTTCGATGAAGTTGAAGACCTCTGCGCGGGCGGTGGCCCGGTCGGGCCAGGTCCGGGTGCCGATCTCCTCCTTGAGCAGGGCCCAGAAACTCTCCGCGGCGGCGTTGTCGAAGCACGATCCGGTGCGTCCAGAACTCTGCCGTAGCTCCAACTCACTTATTCGGTCGCGGAAGTGGGCTGATGTGTACTCCCCGCGGTCACTGTGTATGACGCAGCCGGGCTCCAGCCCGCTTCGGCCGTGGGCCATGTCGAGGGCGTCCACGACGAGTTCGGCGCGGTGGTGGTCGGCCAAGGGTGTAACCGACGATCTCGCGGGTGGCCAGGTCCAGCCAGCAGGCGAGGTAGAGCCAGCCCTCGGCGGTGGGCAGGTAGGTGATGTCGCCGACCAGTTTCGTGCCGGGGATGTCGGCGTGGAAGTCGCGGCCGATCAGGTCCAGGGCCGGCCTGGCCCTCTTGTCTGGCCGCGTCAGTGACCGGCGCCGGCGACGGTGGGCGCCCTGGATGCCGTGCTCGCGCATCAGACGGGCCACCCGCTTGCGGTTCACGCACCGTCCCAGGCGCCGCAGTTCGGCGTGGACGCGCGGAACGCCGTAGGTTCCGCGGGAGGCGAGGTGGATGACAGTGATCTCGTGGGCCAAAGCCTCGTCGGCGGTCTGGGGGGCAACGCGGGCCTTCTGCGCAGCAAGCCAGGCAGAGAAGGATGAGCGGGCCACCTTCAGCAGCCTGCAGAGGAAAGCGACGCCGTGGGTGGTCTTCTCCGCCTCGATGAACGCGTACATGTTGTTCACCGATCGCTCTCCTTCGCGAAGAAGACCGCGGCTTTTCGCAGCACCTCAATCGTCTTTGCCTGCTCGGCGTTCTGCTTGCGCAGCCGCTTGAGCTCCTCACGCTGCTGCGTGGTGAGCTCGCCCGGACGGCCCTCGCCCCGGTCCGCCTTGGCCTGGCGATACCAGCCGCGCAGGACCTCGGAGCTGATGCCGAGCTCCCGGGCGACGGCGGTGACCGGCTTCTCCGAGGAGTCGACGAGCGCGATCGCGTCCCGCTTGACTCCTCGGTGTACCGCTTCGTGTACTTGCTACCCACCTGGTGCTACTTCCTCTGGAACCTCAGGTCCCAGTCTCCAGGTGTCCACGATCAAGGGGAAGCTTCAAGCCACCCACTATCCCCGCGCTGCGTCAGTCAGTAGGACCCGGCGTCGCGCCCCAGCCGCCGAGGAAGTCGGCCAGGGCGCGGCGTTGCTGTGATGTAACGGTGGGAGAACGAACGCCGGTCGGCGCTCAGCGGCGCGGTTCGTGCACGAACAGGAGGACTGTCGGCCAGCAAGTTCGGGGGATAGAGAAGGTCCCGTAGGTCTCGCTGGCGGCCAGGCAGACCCACCGTGCAGGTCCGGCCGTGGTGGAAGCGTCCACAGCGACGCGGTCCAGCAGGGCCGTGTGGCATGACGCGCAGTCGGCGAACGCGGCGTCGTACAGCTGGGCGGGGCTGATACCGCTTCATGTCACCGAAAAGTTCGGAGCACTGTCACACGAGTGTTCACGGGCTTACGGATCCGGTGGCTACATTCACGGGGCCTCTCTCCTCGTCGAGGAACGTTCAGTCCTGAATGGAGACCCCTTGTCCACCTCCGACTCGTCCTCACCGTTCGGATCGCCGATCCCGCGTCGTACCCTCTTGGCCGGCGCCGCCGCCGGTTCGCTCCTGGCGACTCTGCCCGCGGCCGCCGCGAAGGCCGCCGTCCCGACGGCCACCCCCCAGGTCGTCACCTACGCCCACCGCGGCTCGTCCGGCTCCGTGCCGGAGAACACGCTCGCCGCCGTCGACTTCGCCATCGCGCAGCACACGGACTTCGTCGAAACCGACGTGCGCCGCACCAAGGACGGCCAGCTGATCATCATGCACGACGACCAGCTTGGCCGCACCACGAACGTCGAGGACGTCTTCCCCGACCGCGCCCCGTACTGGGTGCACGACTTCACGCTTGCCGAGATCAAGCAGCTCGACGCCGGGTCGTGGTTCTCGCCGCAGTTCGCGGGCGAGAAGGTGCCGACGTTCGACGAGTTCGTCGACCGGATCGGCCACCGCGCCGGCCTGCTCCTCGAGATCAAGGGCGCGCTGCTCTACCCCGGCATCGAGCAGGACGTCGTCGACGACTTCAAGAGCCGCCCCGGCTACCTCAACTGGGCGCTGTCGGCGCACAAGCTGATCGTCCAGTCGTTCTGGGTGCCGTCGTCGCGCGCGATTCACCAGCTCCTGCCCGACGTGCCCGTCGGCATCCTGTACGACGTCAAGCCGACCGACGCCGACCTCGTCGAGGCCAGCACCTGGGCCGACCACATCAACCCCGGCAACGGCTTCACCGACCAGAAACTCATCGACCGGGTCCACGAGCTCGGCATGCAGGTCGCGCCGTACTCGCTCGACACCGGCCAGTCGATGCAGAAGTTCCTCGCAATGGGCGTCGACGGCATCATCACCGCCAACCCCGGCATGCTGCACGACATCGAAACCATCGGCCGCTGACCAACAGCCGACGCCCCCGCCGGTCACCGTGTACCTCACCGTTCCACGGTGACCGGCGGGGGAACGCTCTTCCCCTCGGCTGATGTGTGGGGAAAGAGGTGCCGGCACTCGACCCGTCGTGGACCTGCGGCGTCAGTAGCGCCGCAGGCCGCTCACGGACGGCGCCAAAAGGCGCTGAACAGTCCGGGCGACTGCCGGGCGATGTCGATCCGGCAGTCCGGGCAGTCCTGCGGGTCTGCCCGCTTGGGCATGACAATGAGCCTTTCCCAGTAACGGGTCGTTGCTACCTGTGATCGCAAGGCCGGTGCTGCGGCCCCCGCGTCCCCGAAGTCCGGGCAGGAGTAAGGCCCCTGGTAGGAACGATCTTGCGACAGATTGTTCTGACCGAGGGGCCTCACGTGCCGATCAGTGTCACATATACTGCCGTGCTCGATGTGAAGCGGTCCACTGCCGAGTACCTGGCCCAGCTGCTGCGTGACGTCGTCCCGACGCTGCAGAGCCGGTAGCCGTCATGGAGGGTCACCAGGCCGTCGGCAGCGAGCTGCTCCAGGGCAGCGGCGGACCACGGGCGGGGACAGCCGGAGCTCCTTCGCGATCTGGTCCAGGGCGGGCAGGTGGGTGCCCGGCTCGGTGCAGGAGAGCCGCACCCACCGGCGCACCGCCTGCACGTCGTCGTCGCCCGCCACCGTGCTGTCCGCTTCCATGGCCTGCCCCCTGTCTTCGGCGATCGGCTGAGGGGAACCAGCCTGGCGGGGCGCTCGGGCCGGGCGCCAGGAACTTGCCAGGGCTTGCCAGGATCGGGCGCGCGCAGGGTGGATATGGGTGGATACGTGCTGCCGCCCGGGTGGCTACCGGTGGATACGGCGGTGGCTACGATGCGGAACGCCCTGCCCCCTGGCAGTTCGAGTGCCAGGGGGCAGGGCGTTGCGGTGTCCATCGCGGACCGGACCACCTCGTAGCGGACGACGGCCTCATCGTCCGTCCGGTCGGCTTCGACCATGTCGAGCGCCGCCCGGTCGAGCCGGGCGTGGGGCAGCCAGTCGACGACCACCTGAGCGTCGTCGTCGATGTAGACCACAACGCCGCCCTGGTCCTCACCCGTGAGCGGCTCGGGCGGTGCCACGTGCAGGCCTGCGGTGGCCAGGTCGAGCCGTACCTGTCCGAGAAGGAGCTCGGGGGCGACCGGGGGAAGCCCCTCGGCCAGGCGCAGGAAGGTGGCCGCTTCCTCCTCCTGGCGCTGGTAGTCGTCGGCGGCCTGCCGGTTTGCTGCCCGTTCAGCTTCGTTCTTCGGGTCCGGGAACGGGTGAGCCCAAGCAAGGTAGTTGTCACCGTCGGCGTCCACTGACCTGCGGCTTCGACCGGACGCAGCACACCGGTTGTCACCAGGTCGGCGCGCTACCTGTCAGCAGCAGCACGCGAGGCAGAGTCGATATCGCCGCCTCTGCGCCCCGCAGCCGCCTGAGCCGCGCCCCCAACCCCTTACCCGTACGAGGGACAGCGTTCATGGGGCCGAAGGCGGCCGCATCAACGGGACACAAGAGAAGTGGGTGCTGAGAGATCGGGACATGTGACATGGACGACGAATACGGGCCTGTGATCGCCTCCTGAATGCGGGCAGAGGCATTCTCGGACGGCTCCTTCATCCTGATCCTGCCCGCGGCGGTGCCGATCGTGAGGTACCTGGCCACCCACCGGGTGCTGTACCTGGTGGGTGGCCGTGATCGCGGTGTCGGGGGCGGTGCTGGTGGGGCGGATCAGAGGGTGGACTGGCCCGGCGCAGTGACCGTCACAGGGCTCCGGCGTCTCGGGCCGTCCAGACGCTCGGGTAGATCGGCCGGAAGCCGAGCTCCCGGCGGATCCGCTGGTTGGACATGATCCCGAACCACGGGTCGGGGTCTGTGAACTCGTGGAGCCCGGCGGGCACCTCGACGCCGTTGAGCTGGTACAGCTCGACCGTCGTGACGGGGGCGTCATCGGCGATGTTGTAGATCCGGCCGGCGATACCCGGCGCGTACAGCAGACGCATCAGGCCCTGGGCGACGTCCGCGTGGTGGCCCATGTGCAGGCGCTGGTGCGGCGCCCAGCGGGCGGCCCAATGCAAGGTGTTGGCGAGGTGCGGGTCGCCCTCGCCGTAGACGAAGGGGAGCCGCCCGATGCGTACGTCCAGGCTCTTGAGCGCGAGCAGTTCGCGCTCGGCCTCGGCCTTGGACTCGGGGTAGGCGCCCCACATCTCGCCGCCCGGTCGGCTCTCGTCCTCCTCGGTCAGCGGGCGGCCCCGTCCGACGCCGTACACATTGCCCGTGCTGGCCTGCACGAATCGCTCCACGCCGGAGGCCTGCGCGGCGCGGCCCAGGGCCACCGCGGCGTCCCGGTTGACGGCCCACGCCTCCTCGTCCGGCACGCCGCGGAAGGAGGCGGCGACGTTCACGACGGCGTCCACGCCGGCGAGCGCCTTGCCGAGTGTCTCCTCGTCGCGCATGTCTCCTACGGCGACCTGGGCGCCCAGCTCCGCGAAGCGCTCGCCACGGGCCGCGTCCCGCACCAGGACCCGCACCTGCTCGCCCGGCTGCCGCTGGGCCAGCAGCCTCGGCACGAAGCGGCGTCCGACCTGTCCCGTCGCACCGGTCACCAAAGTCAGCATGATGTGCTCCTCACGCACTGTGTCGCCTGTCGTTGATGACCAGCCTCGGCGGATACGGAAACGACCGGGAGAGACCTCTTCATCAGGGGATCGACAGTCCCTGGATAAGCCGGCCGGCCTCCCGCACCCTGGAGAGGTGAACCGAGCCGAACTCGCCGACTTCCTGCGCCGCGCTCGCGCCCGCCTGGACCCGGGCGACGTGGGCCTCACGGCCGGAGCCCGCCGCCGTACGCCGGGGCTGCGCCGCGAGGAGGTGGCCCAGCTGGCCGGCATGTCCGTGGACTACTACACGCGGCTGGAACAGTCCCGGGGCCCGCGCCCGTCCCGCCAGATGCTCACCGCGC
Source organism: Streptomyces brasiliensis (assembly GCF_014647875.1). Lineage (GTDB taxonomy): Bacteria > Actinomycetota > Actinomycetes > Streptomycetales > Streptomycetaceae > Streptomyces > Streptomyces brasiliensis. The sequence continues at coordinate 18,202 of NZ_BMQA01000089.1, forward strand.
TGGCCCGCGCCCTGCGCCTGACGGAGGACGAACGCGACCACCTCTTCCACCTCACCGGTGAACAGCCGCCGCGCCCGGGGGCGACCAGCACGCACGTGCGCCCGGGCCTGCTCCTGGTGCTGGACCGGCTGCACGACACCCCGGCGATGGTGGTGACCGACTGTGGCGAGGTCCTGGCCCAGAACGCACTGTCACGGGCGCTGAGCGGAGACGTCCTCGCCCGCCCGCCCCGAGGACGCAACATGATCCGCCACTTCTTCCTGGACCCGGTGGCCCAGGAGCAGTTCCCGCCCGAGGACCGCCCGGAGCGCGCCCGCGAGCAGGTCGCCGGCCTGCGAGCGGTGGTCTCGGCCCGCCCCACGGACCCCGAACCCGCCGCCCTCGTCGCCGAACTACGCGCCGCGAGCGAGGAGTTCGCCCGCCTCTGGGACGAACACGAGGTCGCCGTACGCCGCGCCGCCACGAAACGCTTCCGACACCCTGCGATCGGCATCCTCGAACTCGACTGCGAGGTCCTCGTCAACTCCGACCACAACCAGCAACTCGTCATCCACACGGCCCGCCCGTGCACGGAGTCGTACGAGCGCTTGCAGCTGCTGCGAGTGGTGGGCTTGCAGGACCTGACGCCGACGAGTTCCTGACCGCGTGGGCACCTTTCGAGTTCGCTCCCTGCCCACCGCACATCGCCCACGATCCCGAACTCCGCGCCATCTGGGGCCGATCGGAGACGACGAGCTGGACCCCGCCCAGGCCGCGGGCGATCAGCGAGCGCAGGAAGGCCAGCCAGCCGGCGCCGTCCTCGGCGGTGGCAACGTCCAGGCCGAGGATCTCGCGGTGCCCGTCGACGTTGACACCGACCGCGATCAGCGCATGGACGTTGATGATCCGGCCGCCCTCACGCAACTTCTGGGTCAGCGCGTCCACCCAGACGAACGCATACGGCCCAGCGTCCAGGGGCCGGTTGCGGAACGCTGCGACCTGCTCGTCCAGATGCTTGGCCATCGCCGAGACCTGCGACTTCGACAGCTGGGTCACGCCAAGGGACTCGGCGAGCTTCTCGACGCGGCGGGTGGAAACGCCCAGGAGGTAGGCGGTGGCGACCACCGAGATGAGGGCCTGCTCGGCCCGGCGGCGGCGTTCCAGCAGCCAATGCGGGAAGTAACTCCCGGTCCGGAGCTTGGGGATGGCCAGTTCAACGGTCCCGGCGCGGGTGTCCCACCCAGGTGGGCGGTAGCCGTTGCGATGGTTGACTCTCTCGTCGCTGACCTGCCCGTATTCGGCGTTGCAGAGGGCGTCGGCCTCCGCGGACATGAGCGCGTCGGCGAACGTTGCACGCGTCAGCGCTGTGTCCGCGTTTGTCCCGCGCTCGCCCGTCACCCTGAACCTTGGCGTAGGCCTCGGTGAGCGTGATGACCATGCTGCCGTCTGGAATCGGGGTTGGCGGAGTCGTCAAGTGCGTTGTGGCAAAGGGAGTCCCTGCTCGATGAGCAGGGACTCCCTTTGCCACAACGCATGAGTGCGCATCTGCGTACCGACGCCACGGTCCGTTACGGATATCGGCGTTTCGGGCATGGGCGATGGCGCGGACGTGGCCGTGTGCGTGCGTGCCGGCGCGTGCTCGGCGTCGTGCTGCACCTCAGTGCGTTCCGCCCTGCTGCCGCCTGCTCCAGGTGCTCCACCGACCGCACCGTCTGCAGGCACGGAGGCAGGGCGCGGCTACGGGCGTGGGAGAAGCCGCCGGGAAGCGTCGTCACGGTGCTGGCGGTGGCGCTTGGCATGGCGAGACCATCACGCTAGCGGCGTGTGGTCCTCACGCCGGTCAAGAGCTTCGCAGTGCCTTCGGGCGCCTCTACGGGGAAGTGGTGGCTGCCCAGGTCGACGGGCACGATGTTGAAGCGGTCTCCGTAGCGATCGATCGCTTCCTGCGTCACTAGGTCGCGTACCGCGAACACGGTGATTGGCTGACCTGTCGAGCGCAGTGCCTCGTCCATGTCCCAGTGCACCAACCCCTCGATGGAACGCAGCCCCGCGGGCTGCCGCACGGCGACCATCTTCTCGAAGTGCGACGCCTTGATGGCGGCGTCGGTTTCTGCCAGCGAACCGGCCTCGACCAGTCCCCTCACGCCTCCGGCGAAGTCCTCACGGAATATTTGCAGCGTCGTTTCGGTCTGTTGCTCGTCCATCGCGGGGAATAGGGTCATATAATACAGTGCGTCGAGAGCGATCACATGTGAGACCGTGGCCGGGAGCAGTCGGCCGACTTCGACTGCGACCGCCCCGCCGAGGGAATGCCCGGCCACGACACTTGAGTTGACCGACTCGGCTTCCAGCACTGCCGCCACGTCGCGAGCAAACTCCTCCATCGTCCAGACTTCCCGGGTCGACCGTGAGTCGCCATGCTCAGCGAGGTCAATCGCCAGGACGCGATAATGCTCGGGGAGATAGTCGGTCACCGAGTCGAAGTCACTACGGCTGCACCCCCAGCCGTGGATGAGGGCCAGAGCCGGACCTTCAGCCGGACCGCTGGCCGTGTAACAGCCGCCGTCACCGGATCAATGACAGGGTGACCACCGAGGTGAAGCCTGCGCAGGCGGCTAGTACCCATCCCACGCAGCGCAGGCGCAGCCTTCTGTAGCGCTGCTCGTATTCGCCGCGCAGGGACAGACAGCGGGCCGCGATGCGTTCAAGGTCCTTTTGAGCATGGTGGAGGCTGTCAGAGACGTATTGCTCCTCGATCGCTGTGCGTTGTGCCGTGGTCAGCCACTCCATGGGCCGGACGAACTCACGCGCGCGCTGCTCTGCCACCATGATCGTGGCCTGCCACAGAAGGTATCCCTCTGCCTCGTCGCCGAGGCCGACTCCCTCGGCTTTTCGTTTCGACAGGTCGCTCACCTGCGTCCCCGGTGGTTCATTCCCGGGCTCCCCATGCTTCGGCCTCGGCCAACGCGATCGCCGGATGGTGCAGGTCGAACGCCGGGGATTCGCTGCGGATCCGCGGCAGGGTGAGGAAGTTGTGCCGCGGCGGCGGGCAGGACGTCGCCCACTCGAGCGAACGGCCGTAGCCCCACGGGTCGTCGACCTCGACCTTCTTGCCGTACTTCGCGGTCTTCCAGACGTTGTAGAGGAACGGCAGTATCGACAGGCCGAGCAGGAACGAGCTGATCGTCGAGACCGTGTTCAGGGCGGTGAAGCCGTCGGCCGCG
>NZ_BMQA01000090.1 GCF_014647875.1 Streptomyces brasiliensis
GAGCTGCATCCCATCACCCGAATCCCCCGCGAACCGGATGATCACCCGGTCCAGACGGCGTACGTCCTTCACGCCACCCGGTTTGCGCTGCTCTCCCACGACGGTTCCGTCGGCCTGCTCCGCTGCTGCGCTGCTGACCTGGCTGGTCACTGAAATGGACCTCCTTCGAGGCGGCTGCCTGGGCGTGGTCGTCCCACCGACCTTCCCAGGATCAACCCTACGTCGGTTAGGGTCGCCTTCCCTCGGCCATTCGCATGATGGACGGCATTCTGAGACGGCCCGTCGCCTGACTTGTCATGATTTCTCGCCCCCCGGGGCTTTCTCTGAGGCGCTCCTCGCTCCTTGCCCGGTTCTCGGTGGTGTACGGCGCTGACACAGTGTCGGGCCCTCACGAGTTCAGATAGGTGAGGACGGCCAGAACACGCCGATGGTCCCCGTCGCTCTGGGCAAGCCCGAGCTTCAGGAAGATGTTGCTGACGTGCTTCTCGACGGCGCCGTCGCTCACCACCAGCTGCTTCGCGATCGCCGAGTTCGTCCGTCCCTCGGCCATCAGCCCCAGCACCTCCCGCTCGCGCGGGGTGAGCCCGGCCAGCACGTCCTGCTTGCGGCTGCGCCCCAGCAACTGCGCGACCACCTCCGGGTCCAGGGCCGTACCGCCCTGTGCCACCCGCACCACCGCGTCGACGAACTCCCGCACCTCGGCGACCCGGTCCTTGAGCAGATAGCCGACGCCGCGGCTGGAACCGGCCAGGAGTTCGGTGGCGTAGCGCTCCTCCACGTACTGCGACAGCACGAGTACGCCCAGGTCCGGGTGCGCCTTGCGCAGCCGTACGGCGGCCCGCACCCCCTCGTCGGTGTGCGTCGGCGGCATCCGTACGTCCGCGACGACCACGTCCGGCAGCGCGCTCTGCGCGTCCAGGTCTCCGATGGTCTTGATCAGCGCCTCGGCGTCCCCGACCCCTGCCACCACGTCGTGCCCGCGGTCGGTCAGCAACCGGGTCAGGCCCTCCCTGAGCAGCACCGAGTCCTCGGCGATGACCACCCGCACCCTGTCCTCCACGATCTCCGGCCCCCCACAGCCCGATCTTCCGACGGTGCCCGTCCGTACGGAAGTACAGCATTCCAGCATTCGCGCCGGGCCGCGCCCGGGCGGGGGGAATGGCGGTGATGTGAGATGTCGGATGCGGCTCGGACGACGACGGCGAGTTGCCGATCACTTACCCGGCCTCGCCGGCCACTCGCGCGGACCTCGGCGGCACGGAGCCGCTCGAGGAGCTCCCTCAACCGCGCCAGGGCAGTTCCGCCGTGACCCGGGTGGGTCCGCCGGCCGGTGAATCCACCACCAGGATGCCGTCCACCGCGTCGAGCCGGCCGGCCAGGCCCGTGAGGCCCGAACCGGCGGACACGTCGGCGCCGCCCACCCCGTCGTCCATGACCTGCAGCATCAGCCGGTCCTCGACCCGCCACACGTCCACCGACGCGTGCGTGGCGCGGGAGTGCTTGCTGATGTTCTGCAGCAGCTCGGAGACCGTGAAGTAGGCGATCCCCTCGATGGCCGGGGCGGGGCGTTCCGCCAGGTCCACCTCGACCTGCACCGGGACCGTGCAGCGGGAGGCCACGGCGGACAGCGCCGCGTCCAGGCCGCGGTCGGTCAGGACGGCGGGGTGGATGCCGCGGGCCAGGTCGCGCAGTTCCTGGAGCGCCGTCTTCACCTCGCCGTGCGCCTCGTCCACCATCCGCGCCGCCGTCTGCGGGTCCTCCGCCAGCTTCTCCTTGGCGAGCCCCAGATCCATGGCCAGCGCCACCAGCCGGGCCTGCGCCCCGTCGTGCAGATCGCGCTCGATGCGCCGCAGGTCCGCCGCCGCCGTGTCGACCACGACCCCGCGGTCCGACTCCAGCTCCACCACGCGCGTCGCCAGCCGCGACGGTCCGAGCAGCCCGCGCACCAGCAGCCGGTCCACCAGCGTCAGGGCCCGCAGGATCCAGGGCGTGGCCAGCGTGAACAGCAGCCCGATCAGCGCCGTGACGGTGATCTCGAAGGGGTTGTCCAGATAGATCTGGTGGTGCTCGTCGCCGTACAGCTGAAGGCCGCCCTGGCCGCCGTACATCGGGAACACCCAGAACCACAGGGGGTACGTCAGCAGCGCCCAGCCGTACGCCCAGAAGTTCACCGCGACGACGAACGAGAACACAGCCCACGGGAAGTGCAGCACCGCGTAGAGCAGGTGCCGCCACGACGTGCCGCTCTTGAGGACCGCGCCCATCCACGCCATCGCGCCCGGCTTGCGCATCCTCAGCGGCTCCGGCTCGGCCACCTCCAGGCCGAGCAGCCCGCGCGCCCGTGCCCGCTCCAGGGAGCCCAGTCCCCGGCAGCCGGCCAGACCCGCGGCCAGCACCGGGATGCCGAGGAAGGTCACCAGCAGGCCCGCGCCGAGCGACACCATGGTGACGGCGTACGTGAACAGCAGGATGCTGATCGGCAGACTCAGCAGGATGTAGCCGAACTCCCGCCAGCTGCGCCCCTCGAACGGTGCCCGCAGCGCGGCGGGCAATCGGTGGCGGCGCTCACCGTCGTGTCCGTAGCGGTGCCCGTACCCCTGTCCGTACTCCGTGGCCATCGGTGTCGTCCTGTTCTCCTCGTCAGGCGGCTGTCTCGCCGTGTTTCCACCCTGCTGCGTCGCAGGTCCGCGGACCATGGAGGCCGTCGGCGTCTCGAGCGGGGGGTTTTCCCTACCCCTTGCGGTCGGTCTCCGCCCGGTCCCGCCAGGGCAGTTCGGCGGTGACGACGGTCGGGCCGCCGACCGGGGAGTCGACGACGAACAGTCCGTCGACCGCGCCCAGCCGCTCGGCCAGGCCGCGCATGCCGCTGCCGCCGTCGAGCCGCGCGCCGCCGCGGCCGTCGTCCCGGACCTGGATCAGCAGCCGGTTCTCGGTCCGCCACACGTCCACCGAGGCGCTCCTCGCCCCGCTGTGCTTGCTGATGTTCTGCAGCAGCTCGGACACCGTGAAGTAGGCGATGCCTTCTATGGCGGCGGCCGGTCTGGACTCCAGGTCGGCGGTCACCTTCACCGGGACGGTGCAGCGGGAGGCGACGGCGGACAGCGCGGCGTCCAGGCCGCGGTCGGTCAGGACGGCGGGGTGGATGCCGCGGGCCAGGTCGCGCAACTCCTGGAGGGCCAGCTTCACCTCGCCGTGCGCCTCCTCGACCATGGCGGCGGCCGAGTCGGGGTCCTCCATCAGCTTCTCCTTGGCCAGCCCGAGTCCCATCGCCAGATTGACCAGCCGGGCCTGCGCCCCGTCGTGCAGATCGCGCTCGATGCGCCGCAGGTCGGCCGCCGCAGTGTCGACGACGACCCCGCGGTCGGACTCCAGTTCGGCGATCCGGCGCTCCAGCTCGTCCGACGGCGAGAGCAGCCCGCGCACCAGCACCCGGTCCACGTTCGCCAGACCCCGCACGACGAACGGCAGTACCGGCCAGAGCACGAACAGCCCCGTCAGCACGATGCAGAAGGTGAGGATGCCCCAGGGCAGCCGGATGAAGTCGTACAGCAGCGTCCGCCAGCCCACCGGGTCCTTCAGTGCGAGCCACAGCCGCTGCAGCAGCCCGCCGCCCTTGGCCAGCGGCAGCGGGCTCGGCTCGTCCACCCGCACGCCGAGCAGCGTCCGGGCCCTGGCACGCTCCAGCTTCCCCAGCTGCCGCGCCCCGAGCAGCGCGCCGGCCAGCAGCGGGAACCCGATCACGGTCACCGTGAGCAGGCCGCTGACGAACAGCACCGAGACCACGTATGTGAAGCCGAGCAGCGCCACCGGCAGGTTCACCAGCAGGTGCGCGATCTCCCTCCAGGTGTGCGCGTCGTAGGCGAAACGGGGTGGCGGCAGGCGGTCGTCGCCGTCGGTCCGGACGGCGCCGGCGATGGGGATGCGTGCGGTCATATGGGCTAGCGTGCCGTGCGCCGCGCCCCGGCGCCATGAGGTCCGCCGCCCCGGTTTACCGGGGGAAAACCCCACCTTCACGTCCCACAGTCCGGTACACCTCAGGTGCATGGCGTGTGCATGGCACGAGTCCGGTTCGACTCATGCTGCGACGGGCTGCTTACCCTCTCTTTAGACGGGCTGCTTACCGTCTCTTTATCAGGGCCTAGACTCCCGTGCGTACAGATCGTCGAATCATGTCGCATCACAGGGTTCACCAGGCCACTGAGGTCACCGGGTCAGGGAGCGAGGGACGAACGTTGCGGGAGACGTTGGGGGGCTCGACCGTGGTCGTCGCGGCGGACTACTTCCGGTCCTATTCGGTCGTGGGACTGCTCGCGCTCGTAGGTGTGCTGTTCGTCGGGGTCGCCTTCGGTGCCGGCCGGCTGCTGCGGCCGGTCGTCCCCACCCCCGAGAAACTGCTGACCTACGAGTGCGGTGTGGACCCCGTGGGCGAGGGCTGGGCACACACGCAGGTCCGCTACTACGTCTACGCGTTCCTGTACGTCATCTTCGCGGTCGACTCCATCTTCCTGTTCCCCTGGGCGACGGTCTTCGCCGACCACGGATACGGCGGGACCACACTGGTGGAGATGTTCATCTTCCTCGGGTTCCTGGCCGTGGGCCTGCTGTACGCATACAAGAAGGGCGTCCTGGCATGGACGTGACCCCCACTCCTACCGAGCCGGTGCTGCTTCCCGAGCCGAAGCGGCTGGGGGCGCTGGCGCGCCTCGCCCCCGAGCCCATGAAGGTGGTCCTGAACTGGGGCCGCCGCTACTCGCTCTGGGTCTTCAACTTCGGCCTCGCCTGCTGCGCGATCGAGTTCATCGCCGCGTCCATGGCCCGGCACGACTTCATCCGCCTCGGTGTCATCCCCTTCGCGCCGGGCCCGCGCCAGGCCGACCTGATGGTCGTCTCCGGCACGGTCACGGACAAGATGGCGCCCGCGGTCAAGCGCCTCTACGAGCAGATGCCCGAGCCCAAGTACGTCATCTCCTTCGGCGCGTGCAGCAACTGCGGCGGCCCGTACTGGGACTCCTACTCCGTCACCAAGGGCGTCGACCAGATCATCCCGGTCGACGTGTACGTCCCCGGCTGCCCGCCGCGCCCTGAGGCGCTGCTCCAGGGGATCCTCAAGCTCCAGGAGAAGATCGCCCGGGAGTCCCTGGAGGAGCGGTACGGCACCGTCCGCCCGTCGGCCGCCGCCCTCCAGAGTGGTCTGGTGCAGCCCCCGGCCCCGAAGGGGGACCCGCGATGACGACGACGATCGGCTGGCTCCCCGCCGCCGTCGAGGACCTCTTCGGTACGGAGGCCACGGCCGAGGAGGCGTACGAGGTCCTGACGGTCGACGTGTCGCCCCAGTCCTGGATCCCAGCGCTGGAGACGGCGCGTACGACCCTGTCCTGCACCTACTTCGACTGGCTGAGCGCGGTCGACGAACCGGGCGCGGGCTTCCGCGTCACGGCCCACGTGGTCGCCCTGTCCCCGGTCCGCCGTCTGCTGCTGCGCACGACGGTCCCTCACGAGGCGCCCTCGCTGCCCTCCGCCACCGGCGTCTACGCCGGCGCGGCCTGGCACGAACGTGAGACCCATGAAATGTTCGGCGTCGACTTCACGGGTCACCCCGCCCTGGACCACCTCCTCCTCCCGGAAACCTTCGAGGGCCATCCCCTCCGCAAGGACTTCGTCCTGGCGGCCCGCGTCGCCAAGGCCTGGCCCGGTGCCAAGGAACCGGGCGAATCCGAACACGGCGGCCCGAAGCGCCGCCAGATGCTGCCCCCGGGCGTCCCGGACCCGAACGAGTGGGGCCCGCTGAAGGGCCAACTACCACCTGCACCGGCACGCCCGCCTCGGGGCACGGGCCGGGCGGCGGCGGAGCGGCCTGTGCGCGGGGCGGGCGCTGCGGGCGAGCGTGCGGCTGGGGAGCGCGGGGCCGGAGGAGCCGGCGATCGTCCGGGTCGGGCGGCCGGGGAGCGTCCGGTGCGGCGAGCCCGTACTGCCGCCGAGGGCTCGGTGAGTCAGGGGGCTGGGGCCGAGAGTGCCGCTGCTGGTGCTGGTGGCGCTTCTGCGGGTACGGGCGCCGGTGCCGGTGGGGCTTCTGCCGGTCAGGGTGCGGGTCCTGTGGGTGCCTCTGGGGCGGCCGCCACTCCGCGGCGAGCACGCAGCGCGAGCCAGGGGTCCGCTTCGCAGCGCGCGGAAGGCGCGGAGGGGGCGACGCCTGCACAGCCGACGGCTCCCACGGGCCCACGCCGCGCACGCAGCGCCTCGGAGGGCTCGGCCTCGCAGCGCACCCAGGACACGACCACCCCGGAACCCACGGAACCGGTCGCCCCCACCGAACCGACGGCACGCCGCACGACACCCCGCACATCGGACGCCCCTTGGCACCACGCCCGCCCGGCCTTCGAGGACGAGACGGAGACCCGACGGGCCGAGGAACCCGGGGAGGGTCGGCCGACGGCGGAGCCGGGGGCCGGCCAGGCCTCCGCGGAACCGGGAGCGAGTCAACCGGGAGCGAGTCAGTCGACCCAGGAGCCGGGCGCGAGTCAGCCGGCCGGGGAGCCTGGGGCAGAGCAGCCGACCGCGGAGCCTTCACCGGAACAATCGGCCACGGAACCTTCGCCGGACCGGTCGGCTGCGGCGTCGTCGAGCGGGACGGATCCCCTCGCCCCGCCCGCGCCGGTGGCCGGTACGGAGTCCGACGCGAATCCGCCGGAGCCGGATGCCCCGACCCCCACCAACGCGCCGGAAACCCCGGACAACCCCAACAACCCCGCGGGAGGCCCGCAGTGAACGGCGTGCTCGACGTCGCCCTGCGACTCCTCGTCGTCTTCGTCGTCTTCCTCACCTTCCCGCTCATCGTCGGCCAGACGGAGCACAAGGTGATGGCCCACATGCAGGGCCGCCTCGGCCCGATGTACGCCGGCGGCTTCCACGGCTGGGCCCAACTCATCGCGGACGGCGTGAAGTTCGCGCAGAAGGAAGACGTCGTCCCGGCGGGCGCGGACCGCCGTATCTTCCAACTCGCCCCCGCCGTCGCCCTCCTCCCGTACCTCCTCGTCCTCCTCGCCATCCCGATCGGCCCCGGCGAGGGCGCGGTCGGCCAGGTCCTCGACGCGGGCGTCTTCTTCGCGCTCGCGGTGATGGGCGTCGGCGTCCTCGGCTCGCTCATGGCCGGCTGGGCCAGCGCCAACAAGTTCTCCCTCCTCGGCGGCCTGCGCACCGCCGCCCAACTCCTCGCCTACGAACTCCCGATGCTCCTCGCCGCCGCCTCCGTGGCGATGGCCGCCGGAACGGTCTCCCTGCCCGGCATCGTCGACGCCTTCCACTGGTGGTGGCTGCCCTGGCAGATCATCGGCGCGATCGTCTTCTTCGTCGCCGGTCTCGCCGAACTCCAGCGCCCGCCCTTCGACATGCCCGTCGCCGACTCGGAGATCATCTTCGGCGCATACACCGAATACACCGGCCTGCGCTTCGCCCTGTTCCTGCTCGCCGAGTACGCCGGGATCATCGTCCTGTGCGGCCTGACCACCGTCCTCTTCCTGGGCGGCTGGCACGGCCCCTGGGGCGCCGAGGGCCTCGGGTGGGTGTGGACCCTGCTGAAGACCGCGATCCTCGCGTTCGTCGTCATCTGGCTGCGCGTCACCTATCCCCGGCTGCGCGAGGACCAGCTGCAGAAACTCTCCTGGACCCTCCTCGTCCCCCTTTCTCTCGCTCAGATCGCCCTCACCGGCGTCGTCAAGGTGGTGATCCAGTAACCATGGCCCCCATTCCTGGCAGTGGCCTCGCCAAGGGCCTGGCCGTCACCCTCCGCACGATGACGAGGAAGACGGTCACCCAGCAGTACCCGGACGTCCAGCCCGACCTCCCGCCCCGCACCCGCGGTGTGATCGGCCTGTTCGAGGAGAACTGCACGGTCTGCATGCTCTGTGCCCGCGAGTGCCCCGACTGGTGCATCTACATCGACTCCCACAAGGAGACGGTCCCCGCGGTGACGCCGGGCGGCCGCGAGCGCAGCCGCAACGTCCTCGACCGCTTCGCCATCGACTTCTCCCTGTGCATGTACTGCGGTATCTGCATCGAGGTCTGTCCTTTCGACGCCCTGTTCTGGTCCCCCGAGTTCGAGTACGCAGAGACCGACATCCGCGAACTCACCCACGAACGCGACAAGCTGCGCGAGTGGATGTGGACGGTCCCGGCTCCGCCCGCCCTCGATCCCGGCGCGGAGGAGCCCAAGGAGATCGCCGCCGCCCGCAAGACCGCAGAGAAGCTCGCGGCAGCACAGGCCGAACCGCAGGAGGGACAGTCGTGATCCTCGCCGCAGCCGCCTCCACAGCCCTCGCCACGCCCACCGCCGACGCGGCCCACCGCGCTCTCACGGCCACCGCCGCCGGCGCGACCCACGGCTTCCTGTCCCCGACCGGTGTCGAGATCGCCTTCCTTCTCGTCGGTCTGGTCAGCTTCGGTGCCGCCCTGGTCACCGTCACCACCCGGCAGCTGGTGCACGCCGCCCTCTGGCTCGTGGTCACCCTCGGCGGCCTCGCCGTCGAATACCTCCTGCTCACCGCCGAGTTCATCGCCTGGGTGCAGGTCCTGATCTACGTCGGTTCCGTCGTCGTCCTCCTTCTGTTCGGTCTGATGCTCACCAAGGCCCCCATCGGCCGCTCCCCGGACGCCGACTCCGGCAACCGCTGGGCCGCCCTCACCGTGGCCGTCGCCGCCGCTGCCGCCCTGGTCTGGGTGGTCGTCGACGCCTTCCGCACGACCTGGATCGACCTGGGCGGCGCCGCCGCCGGCTCCACCAAGGTCACCGGCGAGAGCCTCTTCCAGAACTGGGTCCTCCCCTTCGAGGCGCTCTCCGTCCTCCTCCTCGCTGCCCTGGTCGGCGCGATCGTCCTGTCCCGCAAGGCGAAGGCGGAGACGAGCCCTCCCCCTGTGAACTCCCGAGCCGGGACCGGTGGTTCCCCATCCGTCCCGGATTCCCGGAATCACCCCATCGAGGGAAAGAGCCCGGCCGAGCAGGAAGGCGCCCGCTGATGCACCTCGCCTATCCCGCCGTACTCTCCGCCCTCCTCTTCTCCACTGGCCTGTACGGCGTCCTCGCCCGCCGCAACGCCATCCTCGTGCTCATGTCGGTCGAGCTGATGCTCAACGCCGTCAACCTCAACCTGGTCGCCTTCGACGTCTGGCTCAGCAAGGCCGCCCGGGAGACCCTGCACTCCGGTCAGGCCCTGACCCTGTTCACCATCGCCATCGCCGCCGCCGAGATCGGCATCGGCCTGGCGATCGTCCTCGCCGTCTACCGCAACCGCGGCACCTCCGACATCGACAAGCTCCGCGACACGGCCGAGGGCCACGAGAGCGACGGCCCCGGCGACGCCACCGCGGCCGAGAAGGCTGAGGCCACCGCGTGACCACGACCACCCTCGCCGTCCTCGTCCCCCTCCTGCCGTTCCTCGCCGCCGTCGCCGGGCTGCTGCTCGGCCGCACGGCCCCCGGCTTCGTCCGCCCGCTCGCCGTTGTGCCGACCCTCGCCGCACTGGCGCTGGCGGCGACGGTCGCCGCGGACCAGGGCGGCGGCACGGCGATCGACTCGGCCACCGAGCTCACCCCCACCGGCTCGATCCCGATCGAACTCTCCCTGCACATCGACGGCTTCGCCGCCCTGGTCGCCGTCCTGGTCGGCGTCGTGGCCACCTGCGTGCAGATCTACTCGACGGGCTATCTGCGCGACGATCCGCGCTACCCGTCGTACGCGGCCCTCGTCTCCCTGTTCACCTCCGCGATGTTCCTGGTCGTCTACTCCGGCGACCTGATCGTGCTGCTGGTCGGCTGGGAAGTCATGGGCATCTGCTCCTACTTCCTGGTCGGCCACTACTGGGAGACCCCAGAGGCCCGCGCCGCCTCCATCAAGGCCTTCCTGGTCACCAAGCTCGGCGACGTCCCCTTCCTGATCGGCCTGTTCGCGCTCGCCACCGACGCCGGGTCCTTCGAGATCACGCGAGTCCTCGGCACCGTCGCGAGCGGCGGACTCGATCATCCGACCTTGATCGCCCTGCTGCTCCTGGCGGGCGTCGCCGGCAAGTCGGCGCAGTTCCCGCTGCACACCTGGCTCCCCGACGCGATGGCGGGCCCCACTCCGGTCTCCGCGCTGATCCACGCCGCGACGATGGTCGCCGCCGGTGTCTACTTCGTCGCCCGGCTCCTTCCCGTCTTCCAGGCCTCCTCGGCCGCGATGGTCGTCCTCGCCCTCATGGCCGCCATCACGATGGTCGGCTCCGGCCTCGCCGCCCTCGCCCAGGACGACATCAAACGCGTCCTCGCCTACTCGACGATCGGCCAGCTCGGCTACATGACCGGTGCCCTCGCCGTGGGCGACCGCGGTGCCGCCGTCTTCCACCTCCTCTCGCACGGCGCCTTCAAGGCCCTGCTGTTCCTCGCGGCCGGCGTGATCATCCACGCCGCCGGCACCAACTCACTGGCCGCCATGTCCCGTATGAGCGGCCTGCGGGACCGGGTCCCCGACGCCTACTGGACGATGACCGTGGCGCTCCTCGCGCTCGCCGCGATCCCGCCGTTCAGCGGCTTCTTCTCCAAGGAGTCCGTCCTCGGCGCCGCCGAGCACACCGCCACCGGTCACACCGAGCACGTCCCCGGCGGCGCGGGCTGGATCGTCCTTGTCTCCGGGCTGCTCACGGCCCTCCTCACCGCCGCCTACGCCACCCGCCTGTGGCTGCTCGCCTTCCGCGGCCGGGGCGCCGAAGCCCCCGACCACGGCAGGCAGCCCCTGTCCATGACCGTGGTGCTGTGGGCGCTCGCCGTCCCGTCACTCGGCTTCGGCGGACTCGCCTACCGCTCCCTGCCCGACTGGTTCGACGGCCACGACCTCACCCCGACCCTCACCACCTCCGTGCTCGGCACGGGCGTGGCCCTCGTCGGCGGCATCCTCACCTACGGAGCCTGGCGGCACACCACCGCACTCGCGGCCGGTATCCCTCTGGGCGCTGTCGCCGCCCACCCGGAGGCCGACGGCGGACTCGTCGAGGAGGAGGCCATCGCGAGCCACGAACCGGCGTACGGGGACGTGGCCTACGCACCCGACCCGGCCGACCCCGGCCGGCTGCTGCTCGGCCCGCTGCACCGGCACGCGGCCGTCGGCTTCCACCTGGACGCCGTGTACACAGTTCTGTTCGTCCGCCCGGTTCAGGCTGGAGCGAGTCTCGTCCGGTTTCTCGACCGTGAGGTCGTCGACACCTACGTCCGCGGCGCGGCCGCGCTGCCCCGCCTGTTCGGGGCCGCCGTACGACGCGCCCAGACAGGCAATGTGCAGACCTATGTGAGCGCGCTGCTCGCCGGCACCGTCGTCCTCGCGGTCGCCGTCGTCCTCGTCGCCACGGGAGCGTGAGCAGGCGTGATCGATATCAACGAGTCCGTGATGCAGTTCCTTCTGGCATTCGTCGTCGTCGGCCCGCTCCTCGGGGCCGTCGCCGCCCTCCTGCCCGCCCCGCCCGGACTGAAGGGGAAGTCACCGGAGCAGGCCGTGCTGCGGCACGGCGTGACCATGACCGGCGCGATTCTCGTCGCCGCGATCGTCCTGGCACTGGGCTTCGACCACGACCATCCGTCGAAGATGCAGGCCACGACCGACATCAGCTGGATCCCCGCACTCGACGTGCGGATCCACCTCGGCATCGACGGCATCTCCCTCCCCCTTCTGGTCCTGACCGCGCTGCTGACCTTCCTGTGCGCGCTCTACTCGTACTTCAAGCCGCCCGCGGGCCCCACCCCGAAGGCCTTTGTGGCCCTGCTGCTCGCTCTCGAGTCCGGCACGCTCGCTACCTTCGCCGTCCTCGACCTGCTGCTTTTCTTCCTCGCGTTCGAGATGGTGCTCATCCCGATGTACTTCCTCATCGCCCGCTGGGGCGGCGCGGGCCGGACCCAGGCTGCCTGGAAGTTCATCCTGTTCACACTGCTCGGATCCGTCGTCATGCTGCTCGGCCTGCTCCTGATCGGAATCAAGGCGGGCACGTTCGACATGGTGGCACTCGCCACTGACAACGGCCGGTCTCTGACCACATCCGTGCAGGTCATCGCCGTTCTGGCGATCGGGATCGGGCTCGCGGTCAAGACGCCGATGTGGCCGCTGCACAGCTGGCTGCCGGACGCGCACACTGCCGCGCCGACCGTGGGCTCGGTCCTGCTGGCCGGTGTCCTGCTGAAGATGGGTACGTACGGGTTCGTCCGGATCCTGCTGCCGGTTGCGCCGGACGGCTTCCGCACCTTCGCGCCGTACCTCGCCGCCTTCGCCGTGGTCGGCATCATCTACGGATCCCTCGCCTGCCTGGCCCTCGCCAAGCAGGGGGCGAAGGGTGACCTCAAGCGCCTCATCGCCTACTCCTCCGTCGGCCACATGGGCTTCGTCCTCCTGGGCATCGCCACCATGACCCCGACCGGCGTGAACGGCGCCCTGTTCGCCAACATCGCCCACGGCCTCATCACCGGCCTCCTGTTCTTCCTGGTCGGCGCCCTCAAGGACCGCACGGGCACCACCGACCTGGACGCGCTGGCCGAGGAGACGGGCGCCGCGCTGTACGGCAAGGCCCCGCGCCTGGGCGGCCTGCTGGCGTTCGCCGCGGTCGCCTCGCTCGGCCTGCCCGGACTCGCCGGGTTCTGGGGCGAGATGCTGGCCCTCTTCGGCGCGTTCGACCCCGCCAACGACCTCAGCCGCCCCGCGTTCCTCACCTTCATGGCCATCGCCGCGTTCGGCACCCTGCTGACGACCGCGTACCTGCTGATCGTGGTCCGCCGCGTCTGCATGGGCGCCGTACCGCAGCAGGCTCCGAGGCTCGCGGACGTCCATACGTACGAGTTCGCGGCCTGGACCCCGCTCGTCGCCCTCACCGTCGTCGCCGGCCTGTGGCCCAGGGCCCTCCTGGGCCTGACCGACCCGGCCGTGCAGCAGCTCCTCGCAGGAGGCACCCGATGAGCGCCCTGGCCCAGCCCGTGGCCCAGTCGGTAGTCCAGTCCATCGACTGGCTCGCCATCGCCCCGCCCACCGCGACGGCGGTCGTCGGACTCGTCGTCCTCGTCGCCGACCTGTTCGTGCCCGACGCCAAGAAGGCTGTCCTGGGCTGGGTCTCCGTCGCGGGCCTGGCCGTCTCGGCCCTTCTTCTGCTGCCTCTCCTGGACGGCGACCGCAGCACCTTCTGCCTGACCGGCGACACGCGCGTGTGCAGCTACACCGCCGACCGCTTCACCCTCGTCATCCAGTTCCTCGTCCTCGGCGGCGCACTCCTCGCCGCCCTCCTGTCGGTCACCGCCCTGAAGGACGGCCGCCGCAGGCTCCCCGAAGGGGAGTTCTGGTTCCTGCTGCTCTCCTCTGCCGCGGGCGCCGCCCTCCTGCCCGCCTCCCGCGACCTCGCCACCCTGATCGTGGCCCTGGAAGTTGCCTCCCTGCCCGCCTTCGCCCTCGTCGGCATCCGGCACGGCGACCGCAGGTCCTCCGAAGCGGCCCTGAAGTTCTTCCTGTCGTCCGTCACCGCCACCGCGGTGAGCCTCATGGGCATCAGCTTCGTGTACGCCTCGACGGGCACCCTCTACCTCACCCAGGTCGCCGACCGCATCCAGCACGTCGACGGGCAGCTCCACACCCTCGCCCAGACCGGCGTCGTCCTTACCCTCGTCGGCTTCGCCTTCAAGACGGCCGCCGTCCCCTTCCACTTCTGGGTGCCCGACACCTACGTGGGAGCGCCCCTGCCCGTCGCCGCCTACCTGTCGGTCGTCGGCAAGGCGGTCGGTTTCTCCGGCCTCATCCTCGTCACCGTCGTCGCCTTCCCGTCGTACTCCGACGTCTGGGGTCCGGCGCTCGCCGCACTGGCCGCCCTCACCATGACCGTCGGCAACGTCGGCGCCCTGCGCCAGCAGGCCACGCGCGCGTACAGCGCCGTACGACTGCTCGCCTGGTCCTCCGTCGGACAGGCCGGCTACCTCCTGGTACCGATCGCTGCCGCCGGATACTCCAAGGACGCCCCGAAGGCGATCGGCTCCACCGTCGCCTACGCCCTCATGTACGCCGCCGTGAACCTCGGCGCCTTCGCGGTGGCCGCACTGGTGGGCCGTACGAAGACCCTCAACCGCATCGCGGACTACCGCGGCCTGTACGCCTCGAACCCGCTGACCGCCCTGCTCCTGGCCTTCTTCCTGCTGTGCCTCGCCGGACTGCCGCCGGGCATCATCGGCCTCTTCGCGAAGGTCACCGTCTTCTCGGCGGCGGTCGACGCCGGCCTCGGCTGGCTCGCCGTCGTCATGGCGGTCAACGTCGTGATCGCGCTCTTCTACTACCTCCAGTGGACGGCCCTGCTGTTCCGCGCCCCGGAAGGCGCACCCGCCACACACCGCGTCCCGGCCCCCCTGACGGCCGCGATCACCCTCACTGGCGTCATCGGTATCGCCCTGTCCGGAGCACCTCAGCTGGTCCTGCGCTTCGCCGCCACCGGCCTGTTCTGAACGCGCTCCGGCCTGTTCTGAACGCGCTCCGGCCTGTTCCGAGCACGCTCACCCGGACGGCCGACCCGCACCGCCGCACGCACAAGGGAACTCGCGGCCGCCGCCTGGCGTTGACCAGAGCGGGAGGGTCCACTGGACGTGACACCACCACACCAGTGGCTTCGCAGACCGACAAGCGATCACCAAGCAAAGGGTTCCCCTGCTGCACGACTTGGAGGGCGTACCGTGCACCGCCGGCACAACGGGCTCAGGACCGCAGTACTCCTCGGGGGACTGTCCGCACTCATCATCGTCATCGGCAGCTTCTTCGGCCGGACGGGCCTGATCGTCGCGGTTCTCGTCGCGCTCGGCACCAACGCGTACGCGTACTGGAACAGCGACAAGCTGGCGCTACGCGCGATGCGCGCCCGGCCGGTCAGCGAGTTCGAGGCCCCCGCCCTGTACCGCATGGTCCGCGACCTCTCCACCCAGGCCCGCCAGCCCATGCCGCGCCTGTACATCTCGCCGACGGAGGCCCCCAATGCGTTCGCGACGGGCCGCAACCCGCGCAACGCCGCCGTGTGTTGCACGGAAGGCATCCTGCGCATCCTGGACGAACGCGAGCTGCGCGGCGTCATCGGCCACGAGCTCAGCCATGTCTACAACCGCGACATCCTCATCTCGTCTGTCGCCGGCGCCCTGGCCTCCGTGATCATGTTCCTGGTCAACTTCGCCTGGCTGATCCCGATCGGCCGCTCGGACGACGACGACGGCCCGGGCCTGCTCGGCCTGCTGCTGATCATGATCCTGGGCCCGCTCGCCGCCAGCCTCATCCAACTGGCCATCAGCCGCTCCAGGGAGTACGAGGCGGACGCCTCGGGCGCCCAGCTCACCGGCGATCCGCTCGCCCTCGCCAGCGCCCTGGGCAAGCTGGACGCGGGCACCAAGCAGCTCCCGCTGCCCCCCGAGCCCCGGATCGAGACCGCGAGCCACATGATGATCGCGAACCCCTTCCGCCCGGGGCAGGGACTCTCCAAGATGTTCTCCACACACCCACCGATGGCGGAGCGCATCGCCCGGCTCGAGAAGATGGCAGGTCGTCGCCGGTGAAGAGACCATCCAGGACGGAGCCGGTGGTCATGACGGCGCGTGGGCCGCGGCGGTCGAGGACGCGACCGACGGGGATGCAGGCGAGAGCCGAGACCAGCAGTGCGCCGGAGAAAGCAGCGGTGGTGGCGGTCGCCGACCAGCCTGTGGCGGCGGTGATCCGGGGGTTCAGGACTGGGAAGGCGTAGTACACGGTTCCCCAGCTGGTGATCTGTGTGATGCACAGGGCGTGCAGGGCGGCGCGAGGCCGTGACCGGTCCCCCGTTCCGGTCACGGCCTCGCTGGCGCGGAGGTTCGTCACGAGCGGATCAGCAGCAGCCGCTCGCCGCCGCCGGCTCCTCGGCGTCGGCGTCGGCGTCGGCCGCGCTCGTGCAGCAGGTGCTGCCCTGCTGCTTGGCCAGGGTGTCGGCGTCGGCCTTGACCACGTACACCTCCCAGGGTTCCTGGCCGGGGCCGTGGACCCAGACCTTGTCCTGGAGCGCGTAGCAGCAGGTGGTGTCGTTCTCCTCCGTTGTGGCGAGGCCCGCCTCGCTCAGGCGGGTGGTGGCGGCGTGGACGGCCTCGGTGGTTCCGACTTCGACCCCGAGGTGGTCCAGGTGGGTGGGCTCGCCTGCGGTGCCTTCGATCAGGACGAGCTTGAGCGGGGGCTCGGCGATGGCGAAGTTGGCGTAGCCGTCACGGAGTTTGGCGGGCTCGGTGCCGAACAGCTTGCTGTAGAAGGCGATGGACGCGTCGAGGTCCGGGACGTGGAGTGCGAGTTGAACGCGGGACATGGCGGGCCTCCTGCTCGAAGGGATGGGAACTCAGCAGCCGCCGGATGAGACCGGGGCGCCGATGCCGATCTGCAGGGTGGTCGGGGCGGCACAGCAGCCGCCGCCCGCGCTGCCCTGGGCGGCGTCGGGGTCGTCGAACAGGCCCGCGCCGCCGCACACGCCGGTCTCCTGGAGGGTCAGCTCGACGCGTTCAGCAGCCTCGCGGTCTCCGGCGATCGCGGCGGTGATGGAACGGACTTGCTCGTAGCCGGTCATGGCGAGGAACGTGGGCGCGCGGCCGTAGGACTTCATGCCGACCAGGTAGACGTCCCGTTCCGGGTGGGAGAGTTCGTTCACGCCGTGGGGGTAGACCGTCCCGCATGAGTGCACGTTCGGGTCGATGAGCGGGGCCAGCGCGGTCGGGGCCTGGAGACGCTCGTCGAGGCCGAGGCGGACCTCGGACAGGAAGGAGAGGTCCGGGCGGAAGCCGGTCAGCACGATGATCTCGTGAACGGGGTCGAGCCGGCGCCCGTCCTCGGCGACGATGATCAAGCGGCCGTCGGCGTCGCGCTCGACGGCCTCGGTACGGAAGCCGGTGGCTGCGCTGGCGTATCCGTTCTCCACCGCGGCTTTCGCACGCAGGCCCAGGGCGCCGCGGGCCGGAAGCTGATCGGCCTCGCCGCCGCCGTAAGTGTCCGCGCCAATGCCTCGGCGCAGGATCCACACCGCGTGCGTGCCCTTCTCCTCCTTGGCCAGTTCGGCGAGGTAGGCCAGCGTGGTGAAGGCAGAGGCACCGGAACCGACGACTGCGGTGCGCTTGCCCCCGTAGCGGGCCCGGACGGCCGGATCCTCGAGATCCGGGACGCGATAGGAGATGCGGTCGGCTGACGCGTTCTCACCGAGGGCGGGCAGACCGTTCGCACCCATCGGGCCGGGAGTGCTCCAGGTGCCCGAAGCGTCGATGACGGCGCGGGCGGCAAGCCGCTCCTCGCGGCCGTCAGGCAGTCGGAGGTGCACGGTGAAGGGCTGTTCGTCACGGCCCGAGTCGACGATGCGGTCACGGCCTGCGCGGGCGACGCCGGTCACCGTGGTGCCGTAACGGACCTTGTCGCCCAGGGCGTCGGCGAGCGGCTGGAGGTACTGCTCGGCCCAGTCACCGCCGGTGGGGTACGTCGCTCCGTCGGGGCGAACCCAGCCGGCGGGGGCCAGCAGCTTCTCGGCGGCCGGGTCGGTGACCTCAGCCCAGGGGGAGAAGAGGCGCACGTGAGCCCAGTCGCGCACGGCGCTGCCGGCGGCCGGACCGGCCTCCAGGACCAGCGGTTCAATGCCGCGTTCGACGAGGTGGGCAGCGGCTGCCAGGCCGATGGGGCCGGCTCCGATGACCACGACGGGCAGCTGACCGGTGGCGGGCGCGCTCACGAGATTCCCCTTTGCTTCGACATTCGTCGATCTCCTGTTCGCCCAGCATGGCAGCTGATTCGATAAGCGTCAACATAGACACACATCGAATCGGTGAGTGGGGTCATGGGAAACACCGATGTGGCGGTGATCGGAGGCGGCCAGTCAGGCTTGGCCGCGGAGGGCCTTGCGCAAGCAGGGACTGGAGCCTGTGGGCCTGAAGGCGTACGGGCCCGCCGCCTGACCCGCCACCTGGCCCGGAACCAGGCCCCCCGCTCCTCGCCTCACTGGTTCGACGTATGTAAACATAGACGTATGTCGAATACGAAGGTGCTACCGCTGCTGGAGCCTGAAGCTCCCGAGTCCGTGGTGCCGTGCTGCCCGCCACTGACCGAGCGGCCCTTGACCGCCGGGGAGGCCGAGCGGACCGCCCGTATGTTCAAGGCACTCGGCGACCCGGTGCGCCTGCGGCTCTTCTCGCAGGTCGCCTCGCACGAGGGCGGCGAGGCCTGTGTGTGCGACATCTCCGACGTCGGCGTCTCGCAGCCGACCGTCTCCCACCACCTCAAGAAGCTCAAGGAGGCCGGGCTGCTCACCTCCGAGCGGCGCGGCACATGGGTCTACTACCGGGTGGAGCCGTCGGTGGTGGCTGCGATGGGACAGTTCCTGGCGCGAGTCGACTGACCTGCCGGGCAAGGGGGGCAGGCATGGAGAGCGCGAGTCGGGGCGACCGGCAGGCGATCTGTGCCGAACTGGAGCGCACCCGGGCGGAGATTCACACGCCGCCCGGACGGCGTAGGCGGGTTCCGGCGGCGAGCCCGGTCCAGCCGCCGATCACCACAACCTGAGGCGTCTGCGTCATGCGACGGGCTGTTCCGACGCGGCGCGGCCCGGCATGAAGATCAGCACCACCAGCGCCAGACCCACTACGGCGCCGACGAGTTGCATGCCGATGAACGCAGCGACCGAGCCGGGCGCGATGCCCGCGAAGGTGTCGGTGACGGCACGGCCGATGGTCACCGCCGGGTTGGCGAAGGACGTGGAGGAGGTGAACCAGTACGCGGCACCGATATAGGACGCAACGGCCACGGGGGCGAAGCGCAGTCGATCGGTGCGGGCGAGCCCGAAGATCAGCAGGATCAGACCGGCAGTCGCGACGACCTCACCAAGCAGCAGGTGACCCGCCGACCGGTCGTGAGTGGACCACTTCACCAGGGGCTCGCCGAACATCGCATCCGCCAGTACGGCACCCGCTGTCGCACCGACAACCTGGGCCGGAACGTAGACGGCTGCCTCGCGCAGGGTGACTCCGGCGCCGCCACGACGGGCCGTCCACCATTCGGCCAGGGTGACGACGGGGTTGAAGTGCGCTCCGGAGACGGGGCCGAGCAAGGTGATCAGGACGCCGAGGCCGAAGACGGTGGCGAGCGAGTTGGCCAGCAGTTGCAGGCCGACATCGCGGGTGAGTTCGGTGGCCTGGATGCCGGAGCCGACCACGACCGCGACCAGGGCGGCGGTACCGACGAACTCGGCCGCAGCCCTGGCGATGAGAGGCGTCCGCGGTGGAGTCGCTTCCGGCGCGGGCTGCGGAGCAACGGACTCGGCGGCGGGCGCGGCCGGCTCCGTGGTGGCGGTGGGACCAGTGGCGGTCAACAGGACTCCTTGGTGCAGTCGCCGCAGGCGATGGGGATCAGGGGCAGGACCGCTTGACGTTGTTCTCGGCGGTGGTGCGCGCAGTCTCCGCCAACTCGGCGAACTGGCCCGCAAGAGAGGCGATGACGTCTGACCTGAGCCGGTAGTACGTCCATCGCCCGCACGGTTCCGTCTCGACCACGCCCGCCTCACGCAGCACCTTCAGGTGGTTGGAGAGGTTGGTCTGCTTCGCGCCGGTCTCCTCCACCAGGTGCGTGGTGCACAACGTCTCTTTGGCGAGCAAGGTCACAATCTGGAACCTGAGCGGGTCGGCCAGCACCCGCATCAGGTCAGTGTCGACTGACGTCATCATGGGCTGATACTGTCACATCATCCGAAGCTGATACCAGCCTGGACTGAGTCGTAGGGCCCACCAAAGGGGTTCCCGTGTCCGCCTCTTCACTCCCCCTGCTCCCTGACGAACGTCTGGCGGCCGGTGCCGTTCGCCTCGCCGCCCGGTACCGGGGCCACTTCTCTGCGGAGACCGTGCAGAAACTGCCCGTCGACTCGTACCTGCGTCCGGCCGAGCACGCCAAGGTGCACACCCACCTGGTCGTGCCGGCTGAGCACCTGGCGACCGAGCGTCTCGATGCGCTTGCCCACATCCAGGGGGCACCGGGTAGCGGCCTGCCGCGCGTGCTGTTCGTCTGCGGTCACAACGCCGGCCGCTCGCAGATGGCCGCCGCGCTTCTCGCCCACCGGGCTGCCGGCCGCGTGGTCATGCCATCGGCCGGCACGGACCCCGTCGCAGACATGGAGTCGTACGTCGCCCAGGTCCTCATGGAGTCCGGGCTCAGCATGGCTGCAGCGTTCCCCAAGCCGCTGACCGACGAGGTGGTGCAGGCCGCAGACATCGTGATCACGATGGGCTGCGGCGACGCCTGCCCAGTAGTACCCGACCGCCGCTACCTCGACTGGCCCGTCCCTGACCCGGACGGCGCTCCGCTCGGTGCCGTGCGGACCATCCGCGACGAGATCGACACGCATATCACCGAACTGCTCGGCTCCCTGCCGGGCTCCTGACCTTTCCCGTCCCGCACAGCCTGTCGATCCACTGCTGATCCCGTTACGAAGGAAGAACCGATGCCCTCCGACTTGCTCGCCTCCGTGCTGTTCGTCTGCGTTCACAACGCCGGGCGCTCGCAGATGGCGGCCGG
>NZ_BMQA01000091.1 GCF_014647875.1 Streptomyces brasiliensis
GGCCGGGTTCTGGAACGCCATGAGCGCGGCGGGGGGCGGATGGTCAAGCCGCCCTCCGCTTCCAGCGTGGGGTTGCGTGCCTGCGGCCGGCGTGCCCGCGGGCACCATGTCGTGGATCAAGGAGGGCGTGGGGGAAGCAAGGCGGCGGTAGGGGCGCGCGCCCAAGCGGTTTTCGGGAGCTGCGCCCTGCCCTCGGCGGTATCCGGCGCCGTTGACGCGCCCGCCCTTCCCCACCGGGGTGTCCTCGGCTCGGCGGAACGTGCGGGCACACAGCTGTCAACGGCCATGGAGATGCCCAGGTGGGCGGCCGGCGGTTCTCCCGGTCCATGGCCATCAGACCGCCCGCCCGCAGCGGTTGCCCGCCGGTACCTCCTGCTCCTTTGCTCCAGTACCACGGGGTCGGTCCGGTGCAGGTCCGGCTGCCCGCCGGCGGGGCGTGACCATCTGGTGGAGTGGCGCGCGGTGGGGCTCGGAGTGAGCGACGGGATGCTGCGGGACGGGCTGATCGTGGGGGTGGACGGGCGGCCGTGGCGCCCGGCGCGCCCTATGTGCTGAGGCTGTACGTGGGGTTTGACCGGGAGCTGTCGGCCGAGGTGCCCGTGCCCTTCGGCGTCGACGTCGTGTACCGCGCCGAGCACATCGTCGTCGCCGACAAGCCGCATTTCCCCGCCGAGCACTGGATCCCCCTGCGCACCCCGAACCCTATCGAGTCCACCTTCGCCATCGTCCGGCTACGGACCACGGTCACCCGCGGCGCCGGCTCCCGCACCGCCGCCCTGGCCATGGTCTTCAAACTCGTCGAGTCCGCCCGAGGGCGGTGGCGGGCTGTGAACGCGCCCCACCTCGTCGCCCTCGTCCACGCCGGAACCCGCTTCGAATGCGGTCAGCTCATCGAACGCCTGCACCCTCTCACGGCATGCACAACCTCAACCGATCCACAGTGATGACCATTTCTCGGCGCTCGCGCTTTCCCGCTCCTGATCCCGACACCGCCGCGCGGAACACACGCGGGCTACACCCGTTCTGGGTGACTTGCCGTTCTTCGAGCGATATGCGATACGTGGAGAGAGCCCCTTCAGCGCTCGCCGAGGAACCCCTGCTGGCCGCCCTGGAAGAGGAGTGCCATGTCAGGAGCGCAACAAGAGGCCGCCGGGCGCGTGATCACCGGACGTTACCGGCTTCTGCGTCGGCTCGGTACCGGCGGCATGGGACGTGTGTGGCTGGCGTACGACCAGGAACTGGCGTGCGAGGTCGCGCTCAAGGAGATCATTCTGCCGCCGGACGTCCCCGAATGCGAGGTGAGCTCCCGGATCGCGAGGGCCCGCGGCGAGGCCCGGCACGCCGCCCGGCTGCGCAACCATCCGCATGTCGTCACCGTGCACGACATCGTGGAGGAGGGCGGCCTGCCGTGGATCGTCATGGAGTTCGTGCCCGGTGCCATGGATCTGGAGGCGGTGGTGCGCGAGCGGGGGCCGCTGCCGCCCGGCGACGTCGCCCGGATCGGTCTGGCGGTCCTCGACGCCCTGCTGGAGGGACACCGGCTCGGCGTCCTGCACCGGGACGTCAAACCGGCCAACATCCTGCTGACCCATCCGGGGCCCCAGCCCTCCTATCCGACGGAGGGCGGCGGCCGGGTGATGCTCACCGACTACGGCATCGCGCTGGAGCCGAGCTCCGGGGAGGACCGCCTGACCGCCACCCTGGAGATCCTCGGGACGCCGCGCTTCATGGCCCCGGAGCGGGCCAACAGTCAGCCGCCCACCCCTGCCGGCGACCTGTTCTCGCTCGGGGCCACCCTGTACTACGCCCTCGAGGGGGCCGGTCCCTTCGACCGCGACACCGCCCTCGCCACGCTGAGCGCCCTGCTGTTCGAGTCCCCGAGCCTGCCGCGCCAGGCGACGGAGCTGACCCCGGTCCTCCTCGAGCTGCTGGCCAAGGACCCCGCGGACAGGATGGACGGTGAGGAGGCCGCCCGGCGGCTCGCCTCCATCGCCGGCCAGCCCCACCCGTCCCCTTTGCAGCAACCGGCTCCCTCACCGCAGGTGCCGCCGCCCGAGCAGCCCCCCGCCTCGAAGCCGCCGCGCCCCCAGGAATCGGCCCCGCCGACCGAGATCCTGTCGCCGGCCGAGCCGGAGGAACCGGCCGGCCCGCCCCTAAAACCGCTGCCGCACAAAGGGGACGAGGCCCGGCTGCGGCCCCGCCCGCCGCGGCCCAGAAACCGACGGGCCAGGCTCATTGCGGGGGTGGCGCTGGTGGCGCTTGCCGCGGCAGGCGGCATCTACCTGGCACAGTCCCGTTCCTCGGGTCCCACCGCACCGTCCGTGTCCTCGATTCGGGTCGGCAAATCCCCGGGCGGGGTGGCGGTGTCGCCGGACGGGCGCCAGGCCTACGCGACCAACTACTACGGCCCGGCTTCGGTGTCGGTGATCGACACCGCCGCCAACCGCACCGTGGGCAACCCCATCGGTGTCGGCACGAAGCCCGTCGGGGTGGCGGTGTCCCCGGACGGAGGCCGGGCCTACACGGCCAATACCGGCTCGGATTCGGTGTCGGTGATCGACACCGCCACCAACCGCACCGTGGGCAACCCCATCCATGTCGGCACGAAGCCCGTCGGGGTGGCGGCCTCCCCGGACGGACGCAGGGCCTACACGGCCAACTACGGCTCGGATTCGGTGTCGGTGATCGACACCGCCACCAACCGCACCGTGGGCAACCCCATCCATGTCGGCAAGACGCCGTACGGGGTGGCGGTCTCCCAGGACGGACGCTGGGTCTACACGGCCAATGCCGGCTCGGATTCGGTGTCGGTGATCGACACCGCCGCCAACCGCACCGTGGGCAACCCCATCCATGTCGGCAAGACGCCGTACGGGGTGGCGGTCTCCCGGGACGGAGGCCGGGCCTACACGGCCAACTCCGGTTCGGATTCGGTGTCGGTGATCGACACCGCCACCCACCGCACCGTGGGCAACCCCATCCATGTCGGCGGGTACCCGGTGTGGGTGGCGGTCTCCCGGGACGGACGCCGGGCCTACGTGGCCAATGCCGGCTCGGATTCGGTGTCGGTGATCAACACCGCCACCCACCGCACCGTGGGCAACCCCATCAATGTCGGCGGGTACCCGGTGTCGGTGGCGGTGTCCCCGGACGGACGCCGGGCCTACACGGCCAATGAGGGCTCGGCCTCGGTGTCGGTGATCAAGTTCTAGCCTCCCCTTTTCGCTCGGGGCGGCAAAGTCGAGTCGGTCGCGGTGAGCCGGTGGTTCTCGGCTGTTGGTCGCCGGGCGGGCCTGGCTGCGGCCCGACGCTGGGGTCCCCGCCCCACTGCACTCCCCACCTCCAGGCCGTTGACCAGGGAAATAGTGGTTGACAGTGGTCCGGCTGCAGTACCAAGCTGTAATACTAAACCGACAAAAAGGAGTAATCCGCCCCAAGTCAAGGGAGATCATCATGGTGCCAAGCGCCCGGAAGCGCATCCGACACCTCGTCGGTGCGTTTTGCGTTGCTGCGCTGCTCGCCGCAACGGTGGGCGTGACGAGTGCTGAGGCAATGCCTCAGACAACGAAGGCCGCGGCGGAATCGCAGAGCACGGAATGCACGGGCCCCCTGAACCCGCCGGGCTGTGTGTGAGGCAAGGTTGGGGCAGGTGTCGCCCACTGCGCGGTGTCCGTCTTGAAAACCGTTGCGCAGAGTGTTGTCGGCGTACAACCTCATCTGTCCACCCACGTACGAGCCAGCCTCGATCTTGCATGACGGTCCGCCGACGGAGTCGGTGGGTCGTTTCGCTTTCTGTGGCTGATGGCGGGCATGCCGGGGACCCGAGTGACACGTCGGGTGGGCGCCGGGTTCCACTGCTCCGGGCGGGGTGGTGCTGCTCGCAGGGACGGAAAGCTGCCGCGTCAGCCGGGGTTGTGAACTGCTGCCGCGGGACAGCGCACGAGTGTGTTCTGGCGTGGATGGAGAAGCACTACACCAGCCAAGCGACAGCCGAACAAGTGAACCTGAAACCACGTCAACCCGCCCTGACCAGCTAACCAGCCACTCCCACGCAGCGGGGGAACCTCAGACCGGCAGCAAGCGACGATCGAACGGGCCGATCAGCCGGGCAGGGCGCTGCTGCGGTTGCAGCTACCAGCCAGGCCGGATCCGGCCTCGTACCGGGACTGGACGTGGGTGTCCTGCTCGATACAGATGCCGCCGACCGTTCCGGCTTCGGCAGTGCTGCACCTGCCGACGCTGCGCATCAGGCAGCGCAAAGTCCACGCCGACGTGATGTTCCCTCACGCCGTCCCGAAGACGAAGCGCTCCGGGCACACCGTGGCCCTGGGCATCGACTGGGGCCTGAACACGCTCCTCTCGGCTGGTGCGGCCCGCCTGCATGCTGACGGCCGTATCCAGGCCCTTGGCTCGGGCGGCATGTTCCGTGCTGCTGGCGTGCTGGCCAAGCAGCACCGTCTGCGGCCAGTGCGAGGCCCTGCACGCGAAGGCCGACCAGTACGACCGCCTCATCGGCGGAGCCGGGGATCACGCCCTGGCCGAGCGGCACCAGGTGCTGCGCGACGAGATCGCTCACGTCTCCCGCCGCCGCTCCAACCTCAACGACGCGGTGGCATGGGCCGCCGCCCGTTGGGCTGTCGATCAAGCCATCGTGGCCCGAGCGACGGTGATCCATGTTGAAGACCTCCGCTCGGTGGAAGCACTCGGCATGGGCCGCACCCACAACACCCGCATGTCCCAGCAGGTGCGCGGACAGATCATCGACCGCATGCGGCACCTCGCCGCCGAAGTCGGCATCGCCGTGGTGACCGTGCCGGCGCGGAACACCTCCAAGCACTGCCCGGCCTGCCTCACCCCGCTGCGGCACCGCAAGGCACCGGACCGCCGCACCACGGCGGGCTGGAAGTGGGCGATCTGCCCCAACCAGGAATGCGGCTGGCAGGGCGACCGTGATCACGGCGCTCGGCGGCGTATCGCAGCCCGCGGCCTCACACACCAGACCAAGACCGTTGCGGACCGCGCTACCGGGGCGCTGATGATCCGCTCGGTGGTCGACCGACTCGAAGCCGAAGCCGTCATCAGCACGGCCCCCGAGACCAGCCGGGGCAGGGATCGGTCGAAGACCGGCCCCACCCGGCCTCGAACAGCACGCCCCGCGCCCAGGCGACGCAGGGCACCCTCTCCCACCAGTCCTTCGGGGCCGGCGGGCAAGCGTCCGGAGGGACACGCTCACACGGCCCGGCACTGCCTGCCTCGCGCAGCCCACCGGGACCAGGGTGTGAACACGTCGGTCAAGCACACCCACCAGCAGCGAGGGGCAGCGCTGGGCGCTGGATTCCATCTCCACGCCCATGCTTCCCCTCCGCGATGGGAACACCGAGACGGAAACTCAATCCAACCCAGGATCGCTTAGCTGATCAGAGACGCTATACCTCCGCCGCGATCATCCTCACCGCTCGTGCCAACTCGCGAAGCGCGTGCAGAACGAGCAGTTCACGACCCCCGCCCGGTCCGAAACGCGGCGTCACAGGCCCAGGGAGACGGCCAGGCGCGTGAGCTCGGCGGTGCTGCTGATGCCGAGCTTGGCCCGGATCCGGCGCAGATACGCATCGACGGTGTGTCTCGAGAGCCCCATGCGTCGGGCCGTCTGCAGGTAGGTGCGCCCGGCGGCGATGTGCCGCAGCGCCTCCCGCTCACGCGGGGCCAGCGCAGCCGGCCCGCACGCGAAGGCAGAGGCGGGGTTGGGGGCTTCGGCGTGCAGGGCGGGTGCGAGGTTCATGGCGGCTTTCCTTCGGCGCATCGGTCCGGTCGTCCCGGCTCACAGCTCCGGAGCAGTACACGGATGCCGAAATGTGGATATTTGCTCCTAATTGACACGGGCAGGGCCCAGGCCGGTTCCACGCCGTCGCACATTTCCTGAAATTTTCGTTATCCGCCTACATCGGTGACGTACAGAACCACCCTCGGTACAGGCCCCGCACACAGCGCACCGCCCACCGCGGGCGGTCCGCGCCCCCGCCTGGCCCGGGCACCTCACCGAGCACCGTGTTGGTGCTTCCTGCCCCGCAGGATCATGCTTGTTGGTAGGGGCCCTGGCCGCGGGGGTTTCCCCGGGAACAGCGGTCGAGGAACGAGCGAGGCGAGATGAGCGCCGATGGAGCACCTTCCCACTCCTCCTGGTGAACGGCCGGGCGATGCGGACGCCCCGCTCGAGCCGCCCCGCAAAGGCACACCGGGCGCACCGGGCGAGCGGGGGCAGGAGGAGGAGCCGGGCGGGCTGAGGGAGCTGAAGGAGTGGGCGTTCGCCCAGTCCCCCTGCATCCTGGCCGTCTTCGGCACGGATCTGCGGCTGATCGCGGCGAACACCGGCATGGAGCGCGCCCTCTCGCTCACCGAGGCCGAGATGCGCGGGCTGCGCCCGGTGGACATCGCGCCGCATCCCGTGGGCGAGGAGATCCAGGCGCGGATGCGCCGGGTGCTTCAGGACGGCGAGCCGCAGTGGACCGAGGCCTTCCTCTCTGCCGCCCGTGCCGGATGCGCTGACGGTCCAGAAAGTGGCCGGCCGGTGTCGCTGACCGCGCTGCGCGACGGCGCGGGCCGGCTGCGGGGCGTGTGCCTGACCGCGTACCAGGGGCACGAGGAGCACACGGAGGGGGAGCGGATGCTGCTGAACGAGGCCGGCGCCCGTATCGGCACCACCCTGGACATCGCCCGTACAGCCCAGGAACTCACCGACGTCGCCGTCCCCCGCCTCGCGGACTTCGCCGCCGTCGACCTGCTCCCTGCGCGCGGTGAGGAGGCGGGCGCCACCGCTTTGCCCGGGCCGGTCACCATGGGCCGCGCCGCCGTGCGCTCGGTCCTGGAAGGAAGCCCCGAGTCCCCGGTCGCCGTCGGCGAGTCCAGCACCTACCCGGCGCTGTCCCCGGTGGCCGAATGCCTGGCAAAGGACCGCGGGGCGCTCTACGAGATGACCGGGCCCACCCTTGCCCGGTGGGCCGGCGAGGACCCAGGAGCGGCCCGGATCCGCGAGTGGGGCACACACTCGCTCATGGTGGTGCCGCTGCGCGCCCGAGGCACCACCCTGGGCGCCGCCCTCTTCAGCCGCCACCACAACCCTGCCCCCTTCACCCCCCAGGACCTGCAGCTGGCCGAGGAGCTCACCGCCCGGGCCGCCCTGAGCATCCACAACGCCCGGCGTCACACCCGCGAACGCACCACCGCCATGACCCTGCAGCGCAGCCTGCTCCCGCGGGCCCTGCCCGAGCAGGCCGCCCTCGAGATCGCCTCCCGCTACCTGCCCGCCGACCCCCTGGCCGGCGTCGGCGGCGACTGGTTCGACGTGATCCCGCTGTCAGGCGCACGCGTCGCCCTCGTCGTCGGCGACGTCGTCGGCCACGGCATCCGCGCCTCGGCCACCATGGGCCGGCTGCGCACCGCGGTAAGCACCCTGGCCGACGTCGACCTGCCGCCCGACGAACTGCTCACCCACCTCGACGACCTCGTCATCCGCCTCTCCGCCGACGAAGCCACCCCCGAAGGCGCCCCCGAAGGCGCCGGCGGCATCGGCGTCACTTGCCTCTACGCCGTCTACGACCCCGTCACCCGCCGCTGCACCCTCGCCCGGGCCGGCCACCCCCCGCCCGCCGTCGTCACTCCCGACGCCGCCTACCTCCTCGACGTCCCCGCCGGCCCCCCGCTCGGCCTGGGCGGCCTGCCGTTCGAGGCCACCGAGACCGAACTACCCGAAGGCAGCCTGCTCGCCCTCTACACCGACGGCCTCCTCGAACCCCGAGACCACGACATCGACGAAGCCCTCGACAAAATGTTCGCCGGCCTCGTCCGCCCTGCCCACAGCCTCGACACCGTCTGCGACCACGTCCTCACCGCCACCCTCACCCACCGCCCCGACGACGACATCGTCCTGCTCCTCGCCCGCACCCGCGCCCTCAGCGCCGACCGCGTCGCCGCCTGGGACCTGCAACCCCACCCCGCCGTCGTCGCCCACGCCCGCCAAAATGCCACCGCCCAGGTCACCACGTGGGGACTGACCCACGCCGCCTTCATCACCGAACTCATCGTCAGCGAACTCGTCACCAACGCCATCCGCTACGGCAAACCCCCCGTCCAGCTCCGCATGATCCACCACAACACCAACCTCATCTGCGAAGTCTCCGACACCAGCAGCACCACCCCCCACATGCGCCGCGCCCGCATCTACGACGAAGGCGGACGCGGCCTCCTCCTCGTCGCCCAACTCGCCGACCGCTGGGGCACCCGCCATACCCCCACCGGCAAGACCATCTGGGCCGAACAAACCGTCACACCTGACAGTGAGTGAAGTTCCCCAGAAGTTCCCCTGCCGGGCTGGACAGCCTGACATTGGGACGGACGGTCCCGGGGGAAGCAGTTCCAGGTAGTGCGCAAGAAGAGCAACACGAGCAAGCGGTACACGGCCGAGTCCAAACGGGACGCGGTCGCGCTGGTCCACACGTCGGGGAAGACGGTCACCGAGGTCGCCCGGGAGATCGGCGTGAGCCCGGAGGGGCTGCGTAACTGGGTGAACCAGGACAAGGCCGACCGCGGTCAGGGCCCGGTGGGCACGCTGACCAGCGACGAGAAGGAAGAGCTGCGCCGCCTGCGGCGGGAGAACCGGGAACAGCAGCAGCCCCCGCTATGAGCGCAATCCCCGCAACTACCTGGCCTTCCTCGGACTCGCCGCCGCCATCTGCTGCTACAAGCGATATGTCCGCCTCACCGCATAGGACACGGTGTAAAAGGCAGGCACACAGAGCCATGAGGTCAGAACGCATCGTGGCTACGAGCTCGTAACGGGATCTTGCTGAGGTGCCCTGGCAGAGCGCGCGCCAGAGTACGACCGGATGGGAGCAGTGGGACGGGCAGACCGGTGAATTCTGCGTGGTCGCCTCTCGGAGCCGCGCATCGTGCCCCTCTCGAGGGCTGTACGGCATGCAAAACCGGAAACGACCGGCTGGAAGGGGCGTCCTTGTCGCTCGGGACAGCCGACCGCTTTGCTGCTGATGCCGGAGATGACAGGTGGGACGAGCCGCAGTCGACTGGAATGTGGAGCTCATCCTCATCAACGGGGAGCTCAGGCCACCGGGAGGGCCCATGAGAACTACACGCCGCTTTGTCCGCACCGCCACCACCGCCGGCTTGACCGCCGTTCTGACTGGCGCGGCGATAGGCGGGGCCACCGCCGTCAGCACCCCCCAGGACTTCGCGCGCACCGGCAGCCTGCGCCTCGCCGCCACCGCCGGGGGCCCGGTCACCAGCCCGCCTCGCGGCATCGCCGCACAGTGGGTCAACACCACCGACGCACCGAGCGGCATCACCGTCAAGCTGCCCGGCAGGACCAAAGTCGAGCACGACTCGATCACCTTGAGCGGTAAGACCTACCAGCTACGGACGTACAAGGTCAGCGCCGGGAAAAACAAGGTTGTCTTCCAGGTCACGGACATGCACGGAGCAGATACCAAGGCCGCCCTGGACCCGGCCATCCGCGGCATTGCCGCCTCGACCAGTGGGACCGTCAGCAGGAACCAGCCCCTTAAAGTCGCCGGCCATCCCGCCCGCGAGGGCCGGATCACGTTCGACGACAACGGTGTCCCGAGAGTGGTCCTCGTCCGTTACGTCGCCGCCGCCGACCACCTCGTCGGACTCGGGGCCAGCGGCCCTGCCACGGACGAAAAGGGCGTGAAGCAGCTCTACCAGCAGCTCACAGGCTCCCTGCACATCCCCTGACGTCCACGATGGATTGCCTACACAAGATCATGATCGCGGACGGCTACTGGGCGTCACCACCGACTACGGGCCAGACCCGAACGTCTTCAGGGCCGTAGCGGCGGGGTCATGTTCTCGGTGCCGAGGACGGTCAGCAGTTGCAGCTTGTCGGCTGCTTCACTGCCGGGTGCCGCTGTGTAGACGACGATGCGCAGGTCGGTGCCGTGTACCGACAGCACGTCGCAGTCGAGTTCGACTTCGCCGACGTGTGGATGGTCGACGGTCTTCCGTTCGCTTTTGTGGTGCGCGACTGTGGAGCCTTCCCACAGGCGCGCGAATTCGGGGCTCGATCTCCGCAACGTGCCGATCATGTCCATCAGTTCGCGGTCGGCCGGGTAGCGCGCTGCGGTGTCGCGCAGGTCGGCGACGAGCGATGCCTTGTGCTCGTCCGGGTCCGGGTGCTGCACGCGCCCCGTGTCTTCGCGGAAGACCCGCCACACGATGTTCGCCGACCGGCCGCCGCGCCAGTCGTCGCCGGTCAGCGCGGCCCACGGATCATTGTGCTGGATGAGGGTCCAGGCCGCGTCGAAGACGGCGATCGGGGTGTCGGTCAGGCGGTCGAGCAGGCGCTGCACGCTGGGGCCGATGTGCTGCGGCACCAGTCCGCCCGATTGGGCGGTGTGTCCCGCCAGGCGGCAGGCCAGTTCGTATTCGGCTGCCGACAGGCGCAGCGTTCGCGCGAGCGCGCGCAGGATGGCCAGGCTGGGGTGCGCGCGGCCTTGTTCGAGGCGTTTGACGTAGTCGGGTGAGACGCCGGCGAGCCAGGCGACCTCTTCGCGGCGCAGTCCCGCGGTCTTGCGCGTGCCCGGTCTAAAGGGCAGGCCCACGTCTTGCGGCTGGAGGCGGGCGCGCCAGGAGCGCAGCAACGTCGCCAGATCCGGTGCTTCGTTCACAGCTGCATTGTCGGTGCTCACCGCTTCATTGTTCGACGCGCCGCCGGCTGCTGGGTGGCCCGATGTGGGCCACGATGCCCCCGCTCTCGCGGCCCAGACTCGATCTGGCTGCGAGAGAAAGGAAGCCAGGGATGAACACCCCCACTGCAGGCGCACCCCTCGCCCTGGTCACGGGCGCCAACAAGGGCATCGGCCTGGAGACGGCGCGGCGTCTGGTCGAGGCGGGCTACCGTGTCTACCTCACCGCCCGTAACCCCGAACTGGGCAAGAGGGCTGCCGACGAGGTCGGCGCACAGTTCCTCGAACTGGACGTGACCTCTGATACGTCGGTCGATCATGCCGCCGTAACCGTGGAGCAGACCGACGGCCACCTCGATGTGCTGATCAACAACGCGGGCATCACCGGTCCTCTGGTCGAAGCCAAGGACTACACCGCGGACGATGCCACGACGGTGTTGCTGACCAACGTCGTCGGCTACGTCCGCATGATCCACGCGTTCCTGCCGCTGCTCGAACGCTCCACGGACCCCCGCATCGTCAACGTCAGCAGTGGCCTGGGTTCGTTCGGCCTCTTCCACGACGAGAGCCGGATCGAATCGCGATTCGGCTCTCCGCTCTACGGCGCAGCGAAGGCGGCCATCAACATGCTCACCGCCCGGTACGCACGGCTGCTGCCGCACATCCGCGTCAACACTGCGGACCCCGGAATGACCGCCACCGACCTCAGCGGCGGTCAGGGCCACTCGGTCCACGACGGCACCGACGCCATTATCGCTTTCGCCCTCAACGCACCCGGCGGCCCGACCGGCACCTTCGCCGATCGCGACGGCGAACTGCCCTGGTAATCACCACCACCCCGAAAGGAACGCACATGTATCTCATCACCGGAGCCACAGGCAACGTCGGCGGCCCGCTCGCGCGGCAGCTGCACGAACAGGGCCACCCCGTCCGGGTGCTCGTGCGCGACCCCGCCCGAGCGGCCGACCTGCCGGCCGGGATCGAACGCAGCGTCGGCAATCTCGACAACCCCGATGACGTGGCCACCGCCGTCAAGGGCGTGGACGCCGTCTTCCTCATGCAGGTGGGCAGCGGAACCCAGCAGACCCAGATCGTGATCGACGCCGTGCGCAACGCCGGCAACACCAGGATCGTCCTGCTGTCCTCGGTCGGTGCACGGCTGATGCCGATCAGCGACAACCCCGTCATCGGCGGAGCCCTCGCGGCGCGCGAGGACCTCCTGCGCGCCTCCGGGCTCGGCGTCACCTATTTGCGCCCCAACGGCTTCGCGTCCAATGCCCTGTGGTGGCTGGACGGCATCCGCGCCGGCAAGGTCGTCGACCCCACCGGGGAGGGCCGCCTGGCTGTCATCGACCCCGAGGACATCGCCCGCTGCGCCGCCGTCGTGCTCACCGAGGACGGGCACGTCGGCAAGGGCTACACCCTGACCGGGCCTGAAGCGCTCACCTCTCGCGAGCAGGTGGCCACGATCGCCGAGGTGACCGGCCGGACCATCGACTTCCAGGACATCACTCCGCGCGAGTTCGCCCAGACGCAGATCGCCCACGGTGTACCCGCCGAGCAAGCGCAGGCACTGGAGTACCTGAACACGGTGTTCCGCAAGGGGCGCTCCGCCTACGTCACAGACGACGTGCAGAACCTCACGGGCCGGGCACCCGGGACGTTCCGTGCCTGGTGCGAACGCAACGCCGACGCCTTGCGCTGATTCAAGCCTCCCGTGGACCAGGCGCCCAGCCACCGAGGTCAGCGCTTCACGCCAGAATCGTATTGCGGGCCTCGACACCACACAGGTGGATGTGACTACTGACGTTGAGGAATCTGGTCCCTGCTGCGGCGCGGCTGGCTCTCCAACGTCGCCTTCAGCACCTACGCCACATCCAGTACCGCAGCAGCCTCATAGACGGCTGCCTCGCCGAGACCGGCCTGACGATCAATCCTTGACCACGGAAGGCGACATCACGAGTTCAAGCTCAGTAGCTCGGAACTATCCGGACAGGCATCGATGGGCGTAAACACGCAGGCCCTGGCCGCGGTACATGATTGTGAAGGGGTGGGAGCAGGCAGCGGACGGTTGTTGTCGACCCCGGAGGGTGCGATGCCGTCGGTGATCGGTCTGCTCGAACAGCGTGAGGCGCGGGCGCGGGAGGAGCTGGAGTCGTGGCGGGAGGTGCTGAGCCAGACCCAGGAGGAGGTTGCCGCTGCCACGGAACGGGCTGAGCGTGCCCGGGTGGCCCGGGAGAAACTCGTGCAGGCGCTCGCCGAGGAGGGTGCGGGCTGTGTCTTCGTCGCGGCCCTGACCGGCGAAGCGGACCCGTTCAGTGAGCGACTCTCAGCAGGGGAGCGCCATGAGTTCGAGAGCTGGCGCGGGGTGTAGAGCGCCAGTCCGAGATCACCGACGCGACGAATCGTAAGACGACCACCGCCTTCGACGCACCGGGCAACACTGCAGCGTCCACCGACTACGGCACTGTTGGAGGGGAGTACGGGAAGTACGACGCCGTCCTTCTGCCCGCGTCCGATCCTGCCGATGGACACCTTCTTGTTCTGTGCGCTGGAGGCCCACACCGGCCGGTGCCCAATGTGGTGGGTGGCCTGCGGGCAGCGGGCCGAGTCGCACATGCCGACCAGCGGCTTGTCTGCTCCTGGCAAGGGCTGGAAGGTCACCGACAGCCGCACCGGCCTTCCGGAACCGACCGGCTCGCCACCGCAATGCCCGAGAGGCGGTGAAGTCTTGACCTGGTTCGATGAGCTGAGGAGCGTCTTGCCCTCCCACCCGGGGACGGGTGACACGGTGGACTGGGATGCAGTGGAAGCCAGTTGGGGCACCTCTTCCCCGGCGACTTCAAGAAGTTCATGGCCGAGTGCGGCGCGGGCACGATCGACGACTACCTGAGCGTGCTGCTCGCCGAACTCCGGGGTGGCTTCGGATCTGGGGGTTGTGCCGAGAGATCAAGTCAGTGGCCGAGATCTCGGCGCTTCTTCGCATGCCGCTGGGCGTTGCGCGCATTCTTGTCGCCGACATGGCGGAGGCGGGACTGGTCGTCATTCATCAGCCTGACGGGGCCGGCGCCACCGGCGGCCGGCTTGACACGGGGCTGCTGGAGAGAGCGGGCTCGGCAGACTCTAACCGTAGGCGTCAACGGCCGGGCCCCGGCGAGGCACTCTCCGGGACCGGCTGGCCTGGACGCAGTGGGAGCTTGAACGCAAGTACGGTGTGACGTGGCGGACGGTACGGAAGGCGTTGGACTCGTCCTGGCCGACGCCGCGCAAGAAGCTCCCGCCGCGGGCCAGCGGCCTGGATCCGTTCAAGTCGGTGATCGACGAGATCCTGCGTCCGCCGCAAGCCCCTGACCACGCGGCAGACGCGGAGTCGTCTTCTCCTGGGAACATCGCGGCTACAGCGGCCCACCCGAGGACCCAGCCATCAGCATCTCATCGCAGCAAGCCGGGCCGGCAGCGGCCCGAGCACATTGTGGCCCATACAGTCCAGAACTAGTACGGTGGGGGCATGCCCCGACCTCGCGAGTTTGACGAAGACCGTGTGCTTCTCGCCATCCGCGACGAGTTCTGGGACAAGGGCTACGCGGCGACATCGATGGACGACCTGCTACGCGTGAGCGGGCTGGGCAAGGGCAGCCTCTACGGGGCGTTCGGAGACAAGCGAAGCCTGTTCCTGCGGGTGCTGCGCAACTACGACGACGCGAACCTGCTGATGCTGCGCGAGCGTCTGGTGTCCGCGGCGCGAGGGATCGACCTGGTGCGCGAGTTCCTGCTCGGCCCGACCGGCGACCCGACCGGAGCAGTTGCGCGTCGGGGTTGCTTGCTGGCCAACAGCAACGCCGAGCTCGCCACCAGCGCTCCGGACGTGGCCGCTGAGGCCCGCCGCAGCTACGACGAGATCGCCACCACCCTCACCGCGGCGCTGGAGCGCGCCCAGCGCGAAGGCGACCTCGCCCCTGACGCCGACCCCGCCGAGACCGCCCGCGCGGTCCTCGTCGCC
The DNA here is from genome assembly GCF_014647875.1 of Streptomyces brasiliensis. GTDB lineage: Bacteria > Actinomycetota > Actinomycetes > Streptomycetales > Streptomycetaceae > Streptomyces > Streptomyces brasiliensis. The sequence goes on from NZ_BMQA01000091.1 coordinate 14,713, forward strand.
CAACTCGGCCTCATCGCGCTCGGGCGCACCGGCATGGACATCGACATGCTCACCGAAGTGGCCCAGTCCGCCCTGGCGCGGCTACTGCCCACCCCAACGCAGTAGCAACAACTCACCGGCCGACCTGTACCGTCGCGGCCCTCAACCGGCCCCGAACCCTGAACGGTGCGCCCTCAAGCTGCACGCTGTGGCTCTTGCCAAGGACCGCGGTCCGCTGGCTGGGCTCCGGCGTGGCGGCCAATCGTCAGGTAGTTCGGACAGCGCCCCGGCAGGTCGATCCTGCCGCGGCGGTCGGCGCTGCCGCGGGGCGGTCGCGGCAGGTGTCTGCCTGGTGGCTCCGGGGCCGCGCGTGCGTGGGCTCTGCGCTGCGGCCTCCTCGGCCCGGCCGTGGGGCCACGCCGAGGAGCCGACCCTCCCCGCCATCAAAGGAATATTGACCGCACGGTCCAGATCTGGAAAGGTTACGGACTGGACAGTCCATAACTTGGAAGGAGGGCGGCATGGCCGTCCTGGCAGATAAAGTCGCCGTGGTCACCGGTGGCAGCACCGGCATCGGATTCGCGACCGCACGCGCATTCCGCGACGAGGGCGCCAAGGTTTTCATCACCGGTCGCCGCAAGGACGCGCTCGACGCCGCGGTTGCCGAGCTCGGACCTGCCGTAACGGGCGTGGTCTGTGATATTTCGGTGCCCTCAGAGCTCGACGCGTTCTACGAAACCGTGCACGACCAGGCCGGCCGCATCGACGTACTGGTCGCCAACGCCGGCGTCGGCACCGCAGCTCCGCTCGGCGAGGTGACGGAGGATCTGATCGACTCAGTGTTCGCCACCAACGTCAAGGGAACAATCTTCACCCTGCAACAAGCGCTGCCGCACCTCAGCGCAAACGCTTCGGTGATCCTCACGGGTTCGACCGCCACGACACGGCCCAACCAGGGACTCGAGGTCTACGCAGCATCGAAGGCCGCAGTCCGCAACCTCGCCCGCGGTTGGGCCCTCAGCTCGCGCACACATGGCTTTCGGGTCAACGTCGTATCCCCGGGCGGCACCCGCACCCCCGGTCTCCTCGATCTGGTCACGCCCGAGAGGCTCAAGCAGGCCGAAGACCGGATCCCCCTTGGTCGGCTCGCCGAACCCGAGGAGATCGCCGCCGTGACGACGTTCCTTGCCTCGGACGCGTCGAGTTACGTCAACGGTGCCGAGTTCTTCGCCGACGGTGGTTCCGCGCAGGTGTGAGTGCTCTCGTAAACGCATGCGAACATTCCGGCCCTGTCGCTCGATCGTGCTGACCGCCCCGCCGCACAACCGCAATCAGGCGGCAGTTCAGCGCCGACTTGGCCGACGCGGCTCGGCAGACAGGGGAGGCCGGCGTGCGGGCTCTCGTCTTTCGATCAGAGGCACCTTAATCCCAGCATCGGTGCCGATTGCTGACCAGGCCGCGGCGTAGGTGAAGTCCGCGGCCCAGAGCCGACTGTTGCCCAGGTCGTCCGGTCCGCACCATCGCCGGCGATGGTGCGGACCGGACGACCTGGGCGCGCATGAGCCACTCGACGGTGCCGGCCACCTGGCACACTCCCGGTTCAACGTAGCCCCCTTGCGGGCACCGTAGACGCCGTAGTTCTCGCGTGCACTCGAGCGATGTGCTCCGCGACTACGGCAGTGCCGTCATTTCTCCTCGTCATTTCCGAGCCTGTTGATCACCAACCGCCTCCCGAAACAGTCGACAAACGCTGTTCCTAGACATCAACGAAGCCATGGAGGGTGTTGCACACGTGGTCAGCACACTGTCGAGTTATCAGCGACAGGAGCTGATCGAGCTGGTTGGAGAGATGGCAGCCGGCGAGAGCAACCCGGCTCGCCGCGAGTTCCTGGAAGCGTTCCCGGAGGACTTCGGGATGATCAATGATGCGTCCTGAGCAGCCTTCTCAGGAGTAGAGCAGGACGCGCTTGCGGAGGAGTTCGAAGCCGGCGCGGCCGAACATCTGGCGCTTCAGCATCTTGATCCGGTTGACATGGCCCTCGACGACTCCGGAGTTCCACGGCTGCGAGAGTCCGGCGATGACGGCGTCGAGGTCGCGCTCCAAGTGCCGGGCAAGGCGGTCCCATCCACTTCACCGGCCCCAAGCTCCTAGGACCAGACCCCGTTCGAGTCCTGAGCTGTGCAAACGTGCGCCTCGGAAACGTGCGCCTCGGATCGGAAGCGGGCTCTCGAAGGCGGCATCACGACCGGGCAGCCAATCCGTCCAGGGTGAGGTCGAGGAGGCGTTCGGCCTGCTCTCGTTGTTCGGGCTGCGCCGAGGTAAGGGCGATGCCCGCCAGGGCGGCACTTATGTCGCTCGGGCTGATGTCGGTGCGGATCGTCCCGGCATCTGCGCATGCGTCCATCAGGGTGGCGATGGCGGCCTGGATCATGTCCCGGCTGTGACCGTAGGGGTTCTTTCCCGTAGCGGCGATGGCGCGCAGGGCGTCGGCCATGCCGAGTTTGGCGGTGACGTAGTCCAGGAAGAGGCGTGTCCAGGCGCGCAGGGCTTCGTACGGCGGCTTCGCCGTCAGAAGATCGGGAACGGCGTCGCACAGCTGGGCCACTTCATTGCGGTAGACCGCCTCGATCAGGGCTTCCCGGGTGGGGAAGTTGCGGTACAGGGTTGCACTGCCCACGCCCGCCGCCTTGGCGACGCGCTCCAGGTGCGCATCCAGTCCCTCCTCGGTGAACACACGCACCGCAGCCGTGAGGATCTTGTCCCGGTTGCGTCGCGCGTCAGCTCGCAACGGACGTTGTGCGTCTTGGGCCATCGGCGGCTGCCATCTCCTCGTGATCTTCTCCAGTTGCTAAACGGAGGCGTGCCCACTTAGTCTACAAATGGTGGCGCCCCCAGTTCCACTGTAGGTCATGGCCTGACCTGCGCGCTCTCTCTGCGAGGACTTTTGATCATGTCGGGAATCGAAGGCAAGGTAGTAGCGATCACTGGTGCCAGCAGCGGCATCGGAGCGGCAACGGCGACATATCTCGCCGAGAAAGGGGCCCGGCTCGTGCTCGGCGCCCGACGGGAAGACCGACTGAACGCGGTGGTGGACCAGATCGTCGCGCAGGGCGGCTCAGCCGTCGGAGTCGTCATCGACGTGACGCGCCGGGAAGATCTGAAGCTTCTCACGGACACGTCGGTCGACCGGTTCGGCCGGCTCGACGTCCTGGTTTCCAATGCCGGCACGATGGCGGTGTCACCGTTCGACGAGTTGCGCCAGAACGACTGGGACGCGATGGTGGCGACGCACATCACCGGCCTGCTGAACGGGATCGGAGCGGCACTGCCCCTCTTCCGGCGGCAGCGTTCCGGCCAGTTCGTCAACGTTGCCTCCACCGCGGCCTACGTCGTGAAATCACCGCAGAGCGTCTATGCGGCCACCAAGACGGCAGTCAAAGTACTGACCGAGGGGCTGCGGCAGGAGTCCGGTCCCGACCTGCGCGTCACCCTTGTCTCACCCGGGTTCACCAACACCGAGGGGGTCGGCAGGGGAGCGAGCCCCGAGACAGCAGCAGCGATGGCCCGACAGCGCGACGAGATTGCCATCCCGCCCTCCGCCATCGCATCCGCGATCGGTTTCGCGATCGAGCAGCCCATCGGCGTCGACATCAGCGAGGTCGTCGTCCGGCCCACCGTACAAGCCTGACGACCGGCAGAGACCATCGCGTTCGATTGGGCGGGATGACAAACAGGCACTTCAGCCAGTGGCCTCGGCCCTGGCCCGGGCCTGGGCGAGGCCGGTTCCGGAGTCTCCTATGAGACAGAGCGGAAGTCCCTTCTTCACCCATTCGCAGGACGCGAGGGTGTGGATCACGACGGGGTCGATGTTCGGGTTGGCGTCGAAATCGAATTGCCGCAGGGATTTTTCCCGGGGGAATGAGGCGGCCTTGATCCGGCGCTCGGAGCGTCGGCGAGCCCGGTCGTCGCACTCGGCCAGCAGGAGTTCCGCGAGGAACCCGCGGTAGGTCATCTGGCCCTTGGCCGCGTCGGTGGCGATGCCGGCGAACTGGCTCCGGATCGTGGGCAGTCGCAGGGCCATGCAGGACGCTTCGATGGCCGCGTCGGCCGCCTGCTCGGTCAGGCCACGGTGGCGTTTGACGGTCACGGCTCTTCTCCCTCGGGGTGGGGCCGGCCGCCCGGCCGGCGTCGTCGCAGTAACTGGTCGTAGACGGCCACCGAGGGCAGTGGCCGGGTGTCCGGCGGCAGATGCGCCAGCCTCCGCTCGGTCAGCGACGTGACCTTCGGCTGCCGGAACAGGTCCGGTTCCGCAGGCTCGGACGGCGCCGGGGCCAAGGTGCCGTCGGCCTCCGCCGCCTTGCGGGCCTCCAGCGCGACCGCGTCCGAGGTCATCGCTCCGGCCCGCAGGGCCGCGGCGAGCCCGGCGACCAGGTGCTCGTGCGGCATGTGCCGGCCCAGCAACAGGACCTCGATCAGCGCCCGGGTGCCGTCCCGGTCGCCGTGGGCCTTGCAGGCAGCCGCCCACCACGCGTCGTGGACCGGAGTGAACTTCCCCGCGGAGCGGGCCTGTTCCAGCGCGGTCGATCCGGGCAGGGCTCCCGGCTTGCGGACCAGAGCCTCCAGATAGTGATCCAGCACCAGCCGCGAGCCGGCCTTGGTCATCAGCCGTTCATGCCGGGCGACTTCGACCCCGTCGTCGTAGACCACCAGCTCGGAGGCGTGCAGCATCACCCGCACCCGTCGTCCGATCAGCCGCACCGGCACCGAGTAGTGGTTCGTGCGGACACTGATTAGTTCTCTGAACTTCGCGCTCGGATGCCGTGATCACCGTCGGGACGATGGTTCAGGGCAGGTGCTTGCGCGCCTCCGTCCAGGTGATGAGCCGGTCCTTGTCAGGTCCCGGTGGCAGGAAGTCCAAGAGCTGGTCCAGGTGAGCCGAACTGGACGGCGGCGCGCGCTGGCCGGAGGTCGGCGACTGGGAGGCGGTCACCGAAGACCTGCTGCAACTCGTCCGCGACCACGACTGCGACGCCCTCAGCCTGGGCCTGCCGAACATCGCCCGCGCCCTGGTGTGCGCCGGCCCGCACAGCGAGGTCCGCGCCGTCGGCCCGACGACCGGGAAGCACCAGGTGTACGGGCCCGCCGACCGGATCGAGGTCCTCGTTCAGGCCGGCAAGCACCTGGCCCGGGCGGAAGCAGGCTCTCCCCTGTGGCCCGGCGACGGCCTGCTGCCTCCCATCAACTCCGCAGAGGCTGACTGATGTTCGGACACGAAGTGCACCAAGTCTGCGCGGAGTTGCGCTGGTTGATGTTCGGCCTCAGCCACGCGATGGCCGGAGGCTGGGGGGACCGCGTACCCACCTGGTTCTCAGCGCGGGAGGCTGCGTCGGGGCGGATGGTCGTGTCAGACGGAGCCTCCTGCGCGCGGCTCTGAGTCCGCACTACCGAGTCTGCTCCGTTGACCGCCCGGTCCGGGGGCGTCTTGCGCAGTGTTTGCACCGGCGTACGGCGGGGACTGGCGGGGTTTCCCCTGGCAGTACCCCGGCAAAGGGACTAGCCTGATTACAGAGCAGTCGTGGTTCCGAAGTCGTTCGCCCGCGGTCATCTTGCCCGCGGGCGTTTTGCTGTGCAGCCCTCTTTGGACCAGGGCGATTACCTCCGGGCCCGTACCCGTGCGGGCTCGAACCCTCGTCGAAGGAGACAGACATGGCCAAGGGCACTGTGAAGTGGTTCAACGCGGAGAAGGGCTTCGGCTTCATCGCGCA
>NZ_BMQA01000092.1 GCF_014647875.1 Streptomyces brasiliensis
TGCCGAGCCGGCGTGCGTCGCCTCCTGGATACGGCGCTGGAGATCCGCGAGCTTCCCAGCGGTCGTATGAATGTCGATCTCGTGACGCTCTTCCGGCTCGGACATCGGGATGCGGCTCCCTGCCTGCTCAAAAGGGGGGACGGTTACTCATCCGTAGCGTAATGGGGTGCCTGCCAGTCGGCAGTGCGGCGTTTCACACACCTAGGGTGGCTTGCATGACGCCGCGCGATGCCTCTGAGCCGAACAGTAATCGATGGTCCGACCTGGACCGCCCGCCTCTCGGCGCCGCCTCGCTGCGGCGGGGGCTGGTGCGGGAAGGCGGGCTGTGGTCCGAGGTGGAGGTGGTGCAGCGCACGGGCTCCACCAACAGTGACCTCGTCAGCCGGGCGGCGGACGGCCGGGCGGGCGAGGGTGCGGTGCTCGTGGCCGAGGAGCAGACGGCGGGGCGGGGCCGCCTCGACCGCCAGTGGACGGCACCGCCGCGCTCCGGCCTGTTCTTCTCGGTGCTGCTCACCCCGACGGAGGTCCCGGTGGCCCGCTGGGGCTGGCTGCCGCTGCTCACCGGCGTGGCCGTGGCGACCGGTCTGTCGCGGGCCGCGGGCGTCGATACGGCGCTCAAGTGGCCCAACGACGTCCTGGTGACCGTCGGCGGGGAGGAGCGCAAGGCCGGCGGGATCCTCGCGGAGCGGGCCGGGGACGACGGGGTCGTGATCGGAGTCGGCATCAACGTCTCGCTCCGCGCGGACGAACTCCCGGTACCGCAGGCGGGTTCGCTGGCGCTGGCGGGAGCGGTGACGACGGACCGGGATCCGCTGCTGCGGGCGATGCTGCGGTCGCTCGAGGAGTGGTACGACCGCTGGCGCTCCGCCGGCGGCGACCCGGCTGTGAGCGGACTCCAGGAGACGTACGCGGCGGGCTGCGCGACGCTGGGGCGTGTCGTGCGGGCGGAACTTCCGGGAGACCGGGCGATCACGGGGGAGGCGGTGGCGATCGACGGCGACGGCCGTTTGATCCTGGCCACGGAGAACGGAGTCCAGGAACCGGTGGGCGCGGGAGACATCGTGCACTTGCGACCTGCGTGAGCGGTGAGCGGCGTTGGGCCGGGCGGGGTGCGCTTTCGCTCGGCCGCGCTTGCGGGGTGCCGCTGTGGTCTGGACCGGTGACGGGAGTGGACCTCGGCGGAACCCGACGGAGTGAGCTGGCGCACACCTGCCGTAGAGTTGAGGCCGGTCGATACGTGACCGCGGCAGATCGGAAGGGCAGCAGGCGTGACCGTCGACGACACGGGCTCCGGCGCGGGCGCGGACGGCCGGGTGGACCCTCCTCTCTCGAACTCACTCGAGCAGGGGGACTCCCACGCCGCCGACTCCGTCGAGGAAGACCCGCTCGCCCTGCGCCTGGAGACCCTGATCCTGGGCGCCGAGCGGCGCTACACCCCGTTTCAGGCCGCTCGCAGTGCCGGTGTCTCCATGGAGCTGGCGTCCCGCTTCTGGCGGGCGATGGGCTTCGCCGACATCGGGCAGGCCAAGGCGCTCACGGAGGCCGACGTACTGGCCCTGCGGCGCCTGGCCGGTCTGGTCGAGGCGGGCCTGCTGAGCGAGGCCATGGCGGTGCAGGTGGCCCGGTCCACGGGGCAGACCACCGCCCGTCTGGCCGAGTGGCAGATCGACTCCTTCCTGGAGGGCCTGACCGAGCCTCCCGAGCCGGGCATGACGCGCACCGAGGTGACGTATCCCCTGGTCGAGCTGCTGCTGCCCGAGCTGGAGGAGTTCCTCGTCTACGTCTGGCGCCGTCAGCTCGCCGCCGCGACCGGCCGGGTCGTGCAGGCCGGGGACGACGAGGAGATGGTCGACCGGCGGCTCGCGGTCGCCTTCGCGGATCTCGTCGGCTTCACCCGGCTGACCCGCCGTATGGAGGAGGAGGAGCTCGGCGAACTCGTCGAGGCCTTCGAGACGACCGCCGCCGACCTGGTGGCCGCGCGGGGCGGCCGGCTCATCAAGACCCTGGGCGACGAGGTGCTCTACGCCGCCGACGACGCCGGTACGGCCGCGGAGATCGCCCTGCGCCTGATCGAGACGATGGCGCACGACGAGACGATGCCTGAGCTGCGCGTCGGCATGGCCTTCGGCACGGTGACCACCCGGATGGGCGACGTGTTCGGTACGACGGTGAACCTCGCGTCGCGACTGACGTCGATAGCGCCGCGCGACTCCGTGCTCGTCGACAGCGCCTTCGCCGAGGACCTGATCCGCACGGGTGAGGCACCCGCCTCGGAGGCGGAGGCCGCGGCCGCCGCGGAGAAGGAGGGCGAGGAACCGCCGACGTACCGCTTCGCGCTCCAGCCGATGTGGCAGCGCCCGGTCCGCGGACTCGGCGTCGTCGAACCGTGGCTGCTCACCCGGCGCGACAGCGAGTCCTGACACCTTGGTCAGGGGTGCTGCCCGGCCCCGAAAAGGTCCACGCACAAGCCGATGACCGGCAGGCACAGCCCCCCGGGAGGGGCCGGCTGCGGGCTGCTGGTGCTCTGGCTGGGTGTCGGGGCAGGGCGTGGCGCGGAGGACTGAGTGGCCGGGGGCGCGGGGGCGCCGGTCGTCGCCGGGACGGTGGGGGAGGCCGAGGAATCACCCGGTACGGCAGCCGCCGGGTCCGAGCCGGTGGCCGCGGGCGTCGGCGGGGTCGTGAGCGGCCGTGCACTCGTCGCGCCCGGGGTCGGGGTGGCGCTGACGCCGCCCATCGCCGAGGTCGTGGTGGGGCGGGCCGTCGGAACGCCGGCGGCCGTGGCGGCGGTATGCGTGGAGCGGTCGGTGGCACCGCCCGTGTCCAGCCGGGGCTCCGCCTCCGCGGTGCCGGGAGAACCGACCCCCGACTCGGGCGCGACGCGTACGAGGCTGAGCACCCCGGCGGCCAGCGCCAGCCCCCCGGCAGCGAGCATCACCTTCCGGTGCCGAGGCTTGCGATGCCGCCCACGCCGAGCGAGGCCTTGCTCGGCTTCGGCTTCGGCACCGGGGTTCGCGCGCGAAGTTCCCGAGGTGGCGGGACGGGCGCCCGTGGGAGCGGTGTCCTTGGCCGATTCCGTGGACGTGGCTTTCGGGCGGGCAACCCCCGTCTTCGTGCGGGCAGCCCCTGTCTTCGGACGTGCGCCCGCGTTGGAGGCGGCCGCTCGTGAGTCCGTGCTCGGTGCATCGGGCCGGCGGCCGTCAGGGCGTTCCGTGCCCTCGCCGGCGTCGGCACGCGAGGCACCTGACTGTGCGCCCGAGCCCTCCGTACCCGTGAGAGATCCCGCCCCCGCCCCCGTCTCCGCGCGCGCCCCCGCCGAACCCGGCCCGCCGGTGGCCCGCGGACCGGCGCCCGAACGCGAACCTGAACTCGCCCCAGAATGCGAGCCCGAACTCGCTCCCGAAGCCGAGCCCGAACCCCCGCCGCCCCCCGCGTTCGCGCGCCTCCCGGCGGCGAAGCCCGCACGTCCACCAGGACTCGAACCGCCGCCCGACCCCGCACCCGTACGCTTCTCCGTCATCGCGATCCCTCCCCGGATCCCGCCCGCCGCGCGCCCCCCGAATGCGCCGTGGTGGAGCGCACGCTAGGCGCATTCGTGTGCCAACGGGCCGGGGTCGGGCGAAATGTCACTCGAACGGGGAGTGCCGGGATGCCACTTTCCCCAGCAGGGCTTGACTGCGATGATCGGGACGACAGAAGTTAACCCACGTTAACCGGAGGGTGTCATGAGCGAGGAGCGGTTCGGGGAGTTCGTGCTGGTACGGCGGCACGGTCACGTCGCTGAGCTGGTGCTGGACCGGCCCAAGGCCATGAACGCCGTCTCCACCGGGATGGCCCGCTCCATCGGCGGCGCGTGCGCAGCGCTGGGCGCCGACCGCGACGTACGGGTCGTCGTGCTGACCTCCTCGCACGAACGGGCGTTCTGTGTGGGCGCCGACCTCAAGGAGCGCAACTCCTTCAGCGACGCCGAACTGGTCCGGCAGCGCCCGGTCGCGCGCGGGGCCTACACCGGCGTACTGGAGCTCCCGATGCCGACGATCGCCGCCGTGCACGGCTACGCGCTGGGCGGCGGTTTCGAGCTGGCGCTGTCCTGCGATCTGATCGTGGCCGACCGTACGGCCGTCGTCGGTCTGCCCGAGGTGTCCGTGGGTGTGATCCCGGGCGGCGGCGGTACGCAGCTGCTGCCGCGGCGGGTCGGCGCGGCGCGGGCGGCCGAGCTGATCTTCTCGGCGCGGCGGCTGGAGGCGGCCGAGGCGCGTGAGCTGGGGCTGGTGGACCAGCTGGTCGAGGAGGGCGCCGACCGTACGGAGGCCCTCGCGCTCGCCGGTCGTATCGCCGCCAACTCGCCGGTCGGCCTGCGCGCCGCCAAGCGGGCGCTGCGGCTCGGGCACGGCCTCGATCTGCGGGCCGGTCTCGAGGTCGAGGACGCCGCGTGGCGCTCGGTCGCCTTCTCGGGCGACCGAGCCGAGGGCGTGGCGGCATTCAACGAGAAGCGGAAGCCGGAGTGGCCCGGGGAGTGAAGTGGGCGGTGCCGACGTCCGTCGGCCCACCTGTTCGCCGTACCAATGTCCCGTTTCAACCAAAACGTCCTTAACCTGGAGTGATGGGTGAGGACAACCGGCTCGCGGCGGTCGTGGCGCTGGCGCAGGGGATGGCGGCGGCGCACACCCCGCCCGAGTCGTGGCGGGCCGCCGCGCTGGGAGCGTGCCGGGCGCTGGACGGCAGTTTCGCCGCGCTGTCGGTGTGGGAGCGGGAGCTGGGGCGGCTCAGGGTCCTCGTGAACGTGGGGGAGCGGGCGCCGGACGAGGAGGAGTTCCCGGACGGCGAGGCCTATCCCGTCCACCAGTTCCCCGAGATCACCGAGTTCCTGCACGAGCGCTGGGCGGGCGGCGGCGGTCCCAACGCCTGGGTCGAGACCGCCGAGGGCCCTACCGCGGGCACCCCCGGTTACTTCCATCAGCGCGTCGCCGCTTTGCGTCGCCGCGGCCGGGGCTCCTGCGTGGTCGCCCCCATCGTGCTGCACGGCCGTGCCTGGGGTGAGCTGTATGTCGCGCGCCCGGTCGGTGCCCCGGTCTTCGGCCGGGCCGACGCCGACTTCGCCACCGTCCTGGCGGCCGTCGTCGCCGCCGGGATCGCGCAGACCGAACGGCTGGAGGAGGCCAGACGGCTGGCGTACACCGACTCCCTGACCGGGCTCGCCAACCGCCGCGCCGTCGACGCGCACCTCGACGAGGCCATCGACCGGCACCGCAGGGAGGGCGTCGTGGTCAGCCTCGTGGTCTGCGACGTCAACGGGCTCAAGCGGGTCAACGACAGCCAGGGGCACGCCGTCGGCGACCGCCTCCTCGAACGCTTCGGTTCCGTGCTCTCGCTGTGCGGCGCGATGCTGCCGGGGGCGCTGGCGGCGCGGCTCGGCGGCGACGAGTTCTGTCTGCTCGCGGTCGGGCCCCCGGCCGACGACGTGGCCAAGGCGGCGGACGAACTGTGCCGTCGCGCCGCGGAGCTGGAGCTGGGTGACGGGGTCGCCTGCGGGGTCGCCTCCACCGAGGACCCCATCGGGCCGGTGCGCTCGGCCCGCCGGCTGTTCCGGCTGGCCGACGCGGCCCAGTACCGCGCCAAGGCGATGCGCGCGGACCGGCCGGTCGTCGCGGGGCGCGCGGGCCCCGACGACCCGGTGATCCGGCTCGCGGACGAGCCCTCCCCGAGCGCACCGGCGGAGCGGCGCCGCTTCCGTGGGCGGCGGCCGTGACCGCCGAGCTGCGGTAAGGGGCAGACCCCGATCCCACTAGTGACACCACCGCATTCAATGCGTACGCTCCTGAATATGGATATGCACACTGTGGTGGTGGGGACGTCGGGTGTCACCGAGTCCGACGTGCTCGCCGTGGCGCGCAGCGGCGCCCGCGTCGAGCTCTCGGCCGAGGCGGTGGCCGCCCTCGCGGCGGCCCGCGAGATCGTGGACGCGCTGGCGGCCAAGCCGGATCCGGTCTACGGCGTCAGCACCGGCTTCGGCGCCCTGGCGACCCGGCACATCAGCCAGGAACTGCGCGCCCAGCTGCAGCGCAACATCGTCCGCTCGCACGCCGCCGGCATGGGACCGCGCGTCGAGCGGGAAGTCGTACGCGCCCTGATGTTCCTGCGCCTCAAGACCGTCTGTTCCGGGCACACGGGGGTGCGGCCCGAGGTCGCGCAGACCATGGCCGATGTGCTGAACGCCGGGATCACCCCGGTCGTGCACGAGTACGGCTCGCTCGGCTGCTCCGGCGACCTGGCCCCGCTCTCCCACTGCGCGCTGACCCTGATGGGGGAGGGCGACGCCGAGGGGCCCGACGGGACCGTCCGCCCGGCCGGCGAGCTGCTCGCCGAGCACGGCATCGAGCCGGTCGAGCTGCGCGAGAAGGAGGGTCTCGCCCTGCTCAACGGCACCGACGGCATGCTCGGCATGCTGATCATGGCCCTCGCCGACCTCGACACCCTCTACAAGTCCGCCGACGTCACCGCCGCCCTGTCCCTCGAGGCGCTCCTCGGCACCGACAAGGTGCTCGCGCCCGAGCTGCATGCCATCCGCCCGCACCCCGGCCAGGGTGCCAGCGCCGCCAACATGCTGGCCGTACTGAAGGATTCGCAGCTCACCGGACATCACCAGGACGACGCGCCGCGCGTGCAGGACGCGTACTCGGTGCGCTGCGCCCCGCAGGTCGCCGGGGCCGGCCGGGACACGATCGCGCACGCCCGTCTGGTCGCCGAGCGCGAGCTGGCCTCCGCCGTGGACAACCCGGTAGTGCTCCCTGGGGGCACCTCCCAGGCTTTCGGCTCTGGGGGAGGGCGTGTGGAGTCCAACGGCAACTTCCACGGCGCCCCGGTGGCCTACGTCCTCGACTTCCTCGCCATCGCCGCCGCCGACCTCGGCTCCATCGCCGAGCGCCGTACCGACCGGCTGCTCGACAAGAACCGCAGCCACGGGCTGCCGCCGTTCCTCGCGGACGACGCCGGTGTGGACTCCGGGCTGATGATCGCCCAGTACACGCAGGCCGCCCTGGTCAGCGAGATGAAGCGGCTCGCCGTACCGGCCTCCGCGGACTCCATCCCGTCCTCCGCCATGCAGGAGGACCACGTGTCCATGGGCTGGTCGGCCGCGCGCAAGCTGCGCACCGCCGTCGACAACCTGACCCGGATCATCGCCGTCGAGCTGTACGCCGCCACCCGCGCCGTCGAGTTGCGCGAGGGGCTTACCCCGGCGCCCGCGTCGCGGGCCGTCATCGAGGCCGTACGGGCCGCGGGAGTCAAGGGGCCGGGTCCCGACCGTTTCCTGGCGCCCGACCTCGCCGCCGCCGACGCGTTCGTGCGGGACGGAGCCCTCGTGGCCGCCGTGGAGCAGGTCACCGGGCCGCTGCAGTAGCGGAAAGCGGAAGGGGCTCCGCAATCGGGGTCCCCTTCGCGTCACTTCGGCTCGGCCGCTCGGGCCCGGAGCCGACACACCGTCAACCGGCGTCAGAGCCCCAGACGTTCCCGGCGTACCGAATACACCACGAACCCGGCGCCCACCCCGAGGAGGAGCGTGCCGGCGACGACGTACGGCGTCGTGTCGAAGCTTCCCGTGTCGGCGAGCCGGGTGGTGTCCTCCACCGAGTCCGCGGCGGTCTCCGTCGTGGCCACGGACACGGCTCGGGCCTGCTGGGTGACCTGCGCCGCCGTGGACTGCCCTCTCGACGCCTCGCCCTGGGTCGCGTTGGCGGACGGGACGAACCACAGGGCGGCGAGCAGGGTGCCCGCGGCGGTGGCGGTCAGCAGCGGGCGGCGCACGGATGACACGGAATATCGATCCCCTTGTGACGCTGGCGAATTGGCCGTGTGAGGCGATGTTAGTGAAAATCGCGGGTCACGGGAAAGTCACGGGCGGTTTCGGCCGTACGCTCCGGGCATGAGCACTCCAGAGACATCACGTTTTGTACGCCTTCAGGTGGAGCTCGTCCTCGAGGTCGAGGACGCGGAGGCGGTCACCAAGCGGGCGCTGGACCGCCTCGCGGGTGAGATCGACATGCCCGACGAGGAGCGCGTCCACGCCGAGGCCGCTGTGACGGAAGACACGGCGGAGGCCCTCGCGTATCTCGTGGATCCGTTCGACCTGGTCAGTGAGGTGCCCGGGGTCGAACTCCAGCAGGCCTCCTGGTCGAGCGAGCGGATCGAGTACGACCCCGACTCGCCCGCGTGGGACCTCGACGAGGATGATGACGACGACGAAGAAGAGGACGGCATCGGCTGAGCTTCTTGGGGAAAACGTGACCCCGGGCGGCAACCGCCGTCCGGGGATTCGTCGTCTCAGGGGGCGCACGGACCGACTGCTGCACCACCCTTCCCTCCGCTCGACGTGGGATGCCCCACATCTACGAGGGGTGTGGAACGGGACGAACCGGTCGTAGCGTTGATGATTCAAAACGGGGTTTTCGGGGTTTCGCGGATTCGGCAATGATGGAGAAGCGTGTGATGACGGACAGTAAGCGGCGCAAGGGTCTGATGGCCGCGTCCGCACTGCTCGGTGGTGTCCTGGTGCTCACCGGATGTTCCGGTGCCGACGCCAAGTCCTCTGACAACGGCAACGGAGACACCTCCCAGTCGAAGGTCGACGAGGCGGCCGCCAAGAAGGCGTCCGAGGCCGAGATCACGATCACGCCGAAGGACGGCTCGGACAATGCCTCCATCAACAACTCGGCCGCCGTCACGGTCAACAAGGGCACGCTGACGAGCGTGTCGATGACGACGGCCGACGGCGCCGACGTCCAGGGCCAGCTGTCCGCCGACAAGAAGACCTGGAAGCCCAGCGTCCAGCTGGAGCGCTCCACCACCTACAAGGTCGCTGCCGAGGCCAAGGACGCCAAGGGCCTCGTCGCGCACGAGAACGCGTCCTTCACCACGGTCTCCCCGGCCAACAGCTTCATAGGCAACTTCACGCCCGAGGCCGGCTCGACCGTCGGCGTGGGCATGCCGGTGTCGATCAACTTCAACAAGGCGATCACCAACAAGGCCGCCGTCCAGAAGGGCATCACGGTCACCTCCAGCAGCGGGCAGGAGGTCGTCTGTCACTGGTTCAGCACCCAGCGCATGGACTGCCGCCCGCAGGACTACTGGAAGGAGAACTCGACCGTCACGCTGAAGCTCGCGCTCGACGGCGTCGAGGGGGCGAACGGCGTCTACGGCGTGCAGCAGAAGACGGTCACCTTCCACATCGGCCGCAACCAGGTGTCGTACGTCGACGCGAAGACCAAGCAGCTGAAGGTCACGCAGGACGGCAAGGTCGTCAAGACCATCCCGATCTCCGCCGGTTCGCCCGACAACAAGACCTACCAGGGCCAGATGGTGATGTCCGAGAAGTTCAAGGAGACGCGCATGAACGGCGCGACCGTGGGCTTCACCGATGACGACGGCAAGGGCGAGTACGACATCAAGGACGTGCCGCACGCCATCCGCCTGACGAACTCCGGCACCTTCATCCACGGCAACTACTGGGGCGCCCCCTCGGTCTTCGGCAGCGTGAACACCAGCCATGGCTGCGTGGGCCTGCAGGACAAGAAGGGCGCGAACGACCCCAGCATGCCCGCCGCGTGGTTCTACAACAACTCGATCACCGGTGACGTCGTGGTCATCTCCAACACGGGCGACAAGACGGTGGCCCCGGACAACGGCCTCAACGGCTGGAACATGGACTGGGCGCAGTGGAAGGCGGGTTCGGCGGTCTGACCGTGATCGCCGCGACCTGTACACCTGCGGCTGACTGACACAGAGGCGGCTGCCCCTCGGGGGGGGGCAGCCGCCTCTGTGTTGTCACACCGCGAGCGCGTCGAGGGCGCGGACCGTCTCCGCGTTCCGTTCCTGAGCGGGCCGGTCTGCGGCGTGAGGCCCGTGCCGTGACGCGCGCCGGGAGCCGTCCTACGGGCCGCTCCGTGTCCCTGCTCGTGGAGGTCCCCTCCGGTTGGGCGCCGCCGTCACCGACGAGTCGGGCCGAGGTCCCGCACTCGTCGGCGCGATTGCCTTGCGGTGGGGCGTGGACCAGGGGGCAGACCGTAAGACGGTCTGGTGCGATGTCGCCGCGCGTGCGGCCTGCCCCCGTCCGCCGACTACCCGGACTACTTGGCGTAGTACGCGTTGTAGATCGAGATCGTCGACCTGTTGCCCTTCTTGTCGGCGATCTTGGCGTGGAACGAGACGGCCTTGCCCTTCGCCGGGTTCTTGACGGTGATCTTGCCGCCGCGGACCTGGAGCTTCTTCCAGGTCTGGCCGTAGTCGTACGACACCCACACCGAGAGCGACTTCAGGTTGCGGCCCGCTGCCGCGCCCTCCACGGTGACCGGGAACGTGACCGTCCTACCGGCCTCGACCCGGCTGTCCAGGCCGGTCTTGGCGTTGAAGCGGACCGTGGAGGCCGGGAGCTTGGCCGGGGCGCTGCCGGACGGCTTCTTGGAGCGGAAGGTCCAGCTCGCGTCGATCCGCGTGGACGCCGCCGCGACCTTGACCGACCGGATCACCGAGGTGGTGAGCCTGTACTCGGCGTCACCGGACGGCACCTTGAAGCTCTCCTCGCCGAACAGCGGGTCCTTGTTGGTGCCGACCTCGGTGCCGTTGCGGTAGAGGGTCGTCGTCACCTTCGTGAACACCGAGGAGCCCGCGTGCTTGCTGCTGTCGGCGAACAGCGGGATCACGCCGGAGATCTTGTTGCTCTCGCGGTACAGACCGAAGTCCGCGTTCAGATGCGGGCCGAAGACGGCGGTGTTGAACGTCTTCGAGTAGGTCTGCCCCGCCTTGAACGTCTGCGCCGAACCCAGCGTGTAGTACGCCTCCGAGATCGGGAAGCCGTCCTCGTCGACCCCGCCGTCCTGCTCGAACTCCATCTCCCACATCACGCCGCCCTGCGTGGAAAGATGCAGGGTGCGGGTGCCCGGGAGGGGCTGCGCGACGCCGATCGAGGAGGCGCCGCTGGCGCCGGGCAGCCAGCCGACCGCGCTGACCGAGCCCTTCTTGCCACTCGACGCGGCGCCCAGACGGGCCTTCACCGTGGCGAGTTCGCCCGCCTTGTAGTGCCGGGTGTAGCCGGTGGCGAGCTGCTTGACCCGGGCGCCGGCGGTGGTGTCGTACTGGTCCGTGTCGCCCTTGGTCCAGTG
Source organism: Streptomyces brasiliensis (assembly GCF_014647875.1). Taxonomy (GTDB): domain Bacteria; phylum Actinomycetota; class Actinomycetes; order Streptomycetales; family Streptomycetaceae; genus Streptomyces; species Streptomyces brasiliensis. Next base: position 11,151 of record NZ_BMQA01000092.1, read on the forward strand.
CCCGTCCCACTGCTGGGTGAGGGAACCGTCGGTGATCTGCGGGCCGACGTGGGCCGTGTGGAAGTCGTCGTACGAGTCCAGGAACCAGCCGAAGCCGTACAGGCCGTCGGCCGTCGTCACGTCGTACTCCGTGAAGGCGAACGCCGACTTGGCGGCCGTGTCCGGCACCGTGATGTCCACCGGCTTGGCCTTGCGGGCGTCCAGGGTGACCGTCGTGGCCTTGGCGACCGTCAGCTTCGGCTGCGCGAGCCAGTCGGCGCCCTCGGCCGGGTCCTCCGGGTCCACGAACACCGCGGAGTTGAGGATGTACGTGCCCTTGGGCGCGCGCACCTTCACCGTGCCGGAGGGGTCGTACGGCACGAAGTCACGGCCGTTCGCGGGCCCCGCGACGCCGGTCAGGTCGACGTTGTAGTACGTCGCCGGCTTCCCGTCCCGCCCGATGACATGGAGCGTGACGTCGTACGACTCCACCTCGCGCTGCACCGCGGCGGCCGTGCGGACGGTCCGGCCGCCGCCCGTCGCCGTCACATAGGCGAAGTAGGCGCCGTCGAGGGTGCCGCCCAGCTTGGTGTTCACGGTGAGGTCGACGGAGGCCCTGCCGCCCGCCGGGACGGTCAGCGATGTCGCGCCCAGCGTGAAGAAGCCCGCGGGGGCCTCCTGGCCCTTCGGGCCGGTGGTGGTGGCGGCCAGGGTGAGCGTGACGTCCTTGGCGCCGAGGTTGCGGTACGTCAGCTGCTTGGTGACCGGCTTGTCGTCGGTGTGCGGCCACTGCTGGATGCCGAAGCTCACCGACACCGGGTCGGCGACGACCGACTGCTTGACGGCCTCGTCGACCTGGATACGGCCCGAACCCTGCTGGAACGGGGTGTACTTGCCGCCCTTCGTGGAACCGGTGAGGGCGCCCTTCAGCTCGGCGTAGCCCCAGTCGGGGTGCTCCTGCTTGAGGAGCGCGGCCGCGCCTGCGACGTGCGGGGTCGCCATCGACGTACCGGAGATGGTCAGGTAGCCGGGCGGGTTCTCGCCGACCTCCTGGTCGATGACGCTGCCCGGGGCCGCGGCGGCGGTGATGTCGACGCCGGGCGCGGTGACGTCCGGCTTGATCGCACCGTCGCCGGTGCGCGGGCCGGTCGAGGAGAAGTCGGCCAGAATGTCCTTGTCGTCGACGGCGCCGACGGTGAGCGCGGCATCCGCGCTGCCCGGCGAACCGATCGACTCCGGGCCCTCGTTGCCCGCGGCGATCGCGAACAGAACGCCCTTCTCGGCGGAGAGCTTGTCGACCTCGGCCTCGAGCGGGTCGATCTCCGGAGTGTCGTAGCCGCCGAGGCTCAGGTTGACGACGTCGGCGCCCTGCTGGGCCGCCCACTCCATGCCGGCGAGGATGCTCGAGTCGTCGCCGAAGCCGTCGTCGTCGAGGACCTTGCCGTTGAGGATCCTGGCGTCCGGCGCCACACCCTTGTACTTGCCGCCCGACTTGGCACCCGTACCGGCCGCGATGGACGCGACGTGCGTGCCGTGGCCGAAGTGGTCGGTGGCGTCGGCGGCTCCCGAGAAGTTCTTGGACTCGGTCACCTGGCCCTTCAGATCCGGGTGCGTCGCATCGACACCCGTGTCCAGGACGGCGATCTTCACGCCCTTGCCGGTGTAGCCGGCCGCCCAGGCCTTGGGGGCGCCGATCTGCGGCACGGACTTGTCGAGGCTCGCCCTGCGCACGCCGTCGAGCCAGACGTGCGCGATACCGGAGGCGGCCTCGTCCCCGTCGGTGACCGCGTCCCACAGCTCGGTCGTGTCCCGGGCCGGGGTCTGGACGGCGTCCGCCTCGAGCGACTTGAGGCTGCGGCGCAGGGTGCCCGCGTCGCGTACGTCGGCCTTCGTCGCGGCGGTGGCGCCGCTCTTGTATCCGACGATGACCTTCAGGCCGTGCTTCTGGGACGCGCGGCTGGTGGGCCGGTTCAACTCGGTGATGTCGAACAGCCGTTGATCGAGCTTGCCGGAGGCGACCAGGCGGGCCGCGTCGGCCGGAACGACGAGCGTGTGCCCGGCGGCCTTGCGGACCTGGAAGGGTATGTGTTCGCGCCCCTTCGCCCGCTCCAGGCCGACGACCTGGCCCTTACCGTCCACGGCGACCCGGTCGCCGGTGATCAGGGTGATGCGGTGCTTTACGGTCGGTGTGGTCGTTGCCGAAACGGCGGCCGAGGCACGCTGCTCGGGCTTCGCCGACGCCGGGGTGATCGTTCCCGCGGCGAGGGCGACGGCCGCGGCGGTGGCGACGGTGGCCACGGCCGCGCTCTTCACTTGTCTGCGCAAGACTCCCCCTGGGAGATGGAGTACCGGGCGAATTCCCCGTTCACCCGACCGGGGATGGTCCCGTGCGCATGTGCGTCACCCCCCGGAACTCGGAGTATGCCGGGGGGTGATCAGCGGGCTCAACAGATGAGAGAAGGGTGAGAAAGCGAAACGGGAGATTGTGATCCCGTCGCGGGAACTCCGTTACACGACCGCGAAGTTGAGCGCCGCGTGCGGGGGTGTCAGACGTTCTCCTTGACCGTGATCTTCCCCTTCCGGATCGTCGCGAGACGCGGCGCCTTCTTCGCGATGGCGGAGTCGTGGGTGACCATGATGAAGGTCAACCCGTGTTCCTTCCACATGCGTTCGAGTACGTCCATGATCTCGTCGCGCATGCCCTCGTCGAGGTTGCCGGTGGGTTCGTCCGCGAGCAGCACCTTCGGCTGCTTCACCAGGGCGCGGGCGATGGCGACGCGCTGCTGCTGGCCGCCGGACATCTCGCCGGGGAGATGTCCGAGGCGCTCACCGAGCCCGACCGACTTCAGTGCGTCGGCGGCCCGTTCGCGCCGGTCCTTCGCCTTCACACCGAGCGGAACGAGCGCGGTCTCGACGTTCTCCTGTGCGGTGAGGGTCGGGATGAGGTTGAACGACTGGAAGACGAAGCCGATGTTCTCACTGCGGACCCTGGTCAGCCGGGCCTCGGAGAGCTTGGCCAAGTCGGTTCCGTCGAGGACTACTTCACCCGACGTGGGCCGGTCGAGCCCACCGAGCATCTGGAGCAGCGTGGACTTGCCGCCGCCGGTGGGGCCCTGGATGACCAGACGGTCACCGTCGCCGATGGTGAGGTCGACTCCGTCGAGGGCGTGGACGGTGTCCTTGCCCCGGGTGTAGCGCTTGGTGACGTTTCTGAGTTCGTACATGGTGGATGCAACTCCGGGGATGTGTGAGGGGGGTGGTGGGGGCCACAGCGAGCGTCAGCTACTCGACACGGCGCAGTGCATCGGCCGGCCGCAACCGCGACGCCCGCCACCCGCCGAACGCCCCCGCGATCAGCCCACCGGCCACCGCGAGTCCGACGGCCAGCGCGATCGTCGTCAGGCTCACCGGCGCGGTGAGCGCGACCTCCAGCGATCGGGTCGCCTGCCGAGCGGGACCGCCGAAGCCACCGCCACCGCCGCCGCCCCCGCCACCCGGACCACCGGCGTTCGCCCCGGCCGCCCCGAGTTGCGCCTGCAGCGTCGGGCTGATCGCCGTGACGACGTACGCGCCCGCAAGGCCCAGCGCGATCCCGAGGACACCGCCGACCAGACCGTTGACGACGGCCTCACCGACCACCTGCCGGGTCACCCGCCCCGACCGCCAGCCCAGCGCCTTCAGCGTGCCGAACTCGCGCACCCGCCGGGACACGGCCGACGAGGTGAGCAGGCCGGCGACCAGGAACGCGGCCACGAGGACGGCGATCGACAGCCACTTGCCGACGTTGGTGGCGAGGCTGGACGCCGTGGACAGCGAGCCGGAGACCGTCTTGGCGAGGTCGGCGGAGGTGGTCACCGTCGTACCGGAGACGTTCTTCTGGATGGCGCTCTTGACGGCGTCGATCTGCTGCGAGTCGGTCGCCTTCACATAGATCGTGGTGACCTTGTTCTTCTCGTCGGCCAGGGTCTGCGCCTGCTTGAGCGGGATGTACAGGTTGGCCGCCGAGTCCCCGCTGTCTGCGGTGGCGATGCCGACGATCGCGAACTTGGTGCCCTTGATCGTGACGGTCGAACCGACCTTGTACTTCTTCTCCTTGGCGTACGCCGAGTCGACGACGGCCACCTTGGCGTTCGTCTCGGTGGTCTTGAACGTACGACCGCTGGTGATCTTCGAGGACGTCAGCGGGCCGAGCGTGGACTCGGTGACGTCGGTGCCGTAGACGCTGTACTGGTTGATGTCGAAGTTCGCGCCGCCGCCCCTGACCTCGCCCTGCGGTGCGCCGCTGGGGCCGCCGCGCTGGAACCCGCCGCCGTTGTCGTTCTGCTGGAACTGGCCGCGGGTGAACTGGCCGCTGACCTTGAACACCCGGAGGTTCAGACCGCCGATGGCGCCGGCGACGCCGTCCTGGTCGGCGACCTTGGTGACCGTGGAGGACGCGAGAGTGCTGAAGCCCTGCACCATGACCCGGTCGCTGCTCTGCGTCGAGTCGTCGTGACTGCCCTTGGCGTCGAACTGGAAGCGCGGTCGCTGCGAGCTGCTGCTGTCGGCGCTGGCGGCCTTGGAGACCGTCATGTCCGTACCCAGTCCGTAGAGCGACTGGAGGACCTTTTCCTGGGCCTTCCCCATCCCGTTGGACACGGAGTTGACCACGATGACCAGCGCGATGCCCAGCGCGAGTCCGGAGGCGACGACGAGGGCCGCCTTTCTGCGGCGGCGCAGTTCGCGCCTCAGGTAGGTGAAGAACATGGCCCGCAAGCTAGGGAAGGACCGTGATGACTTGATAAGGCCGTAATAAGAGAAGCATGAGAACGCCGGATTCGGTGTCACTCAGCCCCCGGCTACGGCTGCCTCAGCTCCGGTGACTTCACACGGACGGCACCGCGCGGGACGCGTCCGTGCCCCAACTCGCCAGCAGCCGCAGCGCGTCCGCCGACGCGGACCCCGGTTCCGCGTGGTAGACGAACAGGCTCTGGTCGCCGTCGTCGGCGACCTTGAACGTCTCGTAGTTCAGGGACAGCTCGCCGACCAGCGCGTGGTGCAGGAGCTTGACGCCATGGCTCTTCTCCTTGACGTCGTGCGTCGCCCACAGCCGCCGGAAGTCGGCGCTCTTCACGGACAGCTCCCCGACGAGCGCGGACAGGCGCGGGTCCTCCGGATAGCAGCCGGCGTCCATGCGCAGGGCGCAGACGATGTCGATCGCCTTCTGCTCCCAGTCGACGAAGAGGTCGTGGTAGTCGGGCCGCAGGAACACCAGCCGTGCCCAGTTGCGCTCCGCGACCGGCAGGTCACCCCAGTCACCGAAGACCGCCGCCGCCATCCGGTTCCACGCCAGGATCTCCGAGCGCCGCCCGGTGACGTACGCCGGGACGCCGTCGACCGTGTCGAGGAGCTGCCTCAGCGACCCCCGGACCTGCTGCGTCCGCCCGGACGGCTTCTTCTTGTGCTGCTTCGGCTTGGCGAGGTGGGTCAGATGGGCGTGCTCGGCGTCCGTGAGCCGCAGGGCCCGGGAGATCGAGTCGAGCACCTCCGCGGAGACATTCCGCCCGTTGCCCTGCTCGAGCCGCGTGTAGTACGCCACGGACACCCCGGCCAGCTGCGCCAGCTCCTCGCGGCGCAGTCCGGGCACCCGCCGGTGGCGCCCGAAGTCCGGCAGCCCCACGTCCTCCGGCTTCAGCCGGGCCCGCCTGCTGCGCAGGAACTCGCTCAGCTCGGCACGCCGGTCCAGGGTCCGGCCGGTGGTTTCGGCCTCTATGTCCATACGTCCAGTATTCCTGGTCGTACGCACAGGGGAACCTGACCCCGCCAGTGGTAGGACCGGTGGACGTAGGCAGAAGCGTGGTCTGGGTGGGCTCGGCCGGATACGGCACGCTGGTTCCGTACCCGGTCAGAAGGCAGCCGGGCACAAATCCCCCGCTAGGAGAACCCGGCATGACCACTGTTGCTGCGTACGCCGCGCCCGCCGCGAAGGCACCGCTGGAGCGGACCACGATCGAACGGCGCGCGGTGGGCGAGTTCGACGTCCTGATCGACGTCAAGTTCGCAGGAATCTGTCACTCGGACATCCACCAGGTCCGCGAGGGCTGGGGCAGGGCGAACTTCCCGATGGTGCCCGGTCACGAGATCGCCGGTGTGGTCTCCGAGGTCGGCCCCGGTGTCACCCGGTACGCCGTCGGCGACCGTGTGGGCGTCGGCTGCATGGTCGACTCCTGCCGTGTCTGCGACAACTGCAAGGCGGGCCTCCAGCAGTACTGCACCAACGGCGCCACGATGACCTACAACGGCATCGGCAAGGACGGCGAGCCGACCTACGGCGGCTACTCGCAGAAGATCGTCGTCGACGAGAACTACGTCGTCCGCGTTCCCGACGGCCTGGCGCTCGACGAGGCTGCGCCGCTGCTGTGCGCGGGCATCACGACGTACTCCCCGCTCAACCACTGGAACGCCGGCCCCGGCAAGAAGGTCGCCGTCGTCGGTCTCGGCGGCCTCGGGCACGTGGGCGTCAAGATCGCGCACGCGCTCGGTGCCGAGGTGACGGTGCTGTCGCAGTCCCTGCGCAAGAAGGACGACGGGCTGAAGCTGGGCGCCGACCACTACTACGCGACCGGCGACCCGCAGACCTTCGAGGACCTGAAGGGCACGTTCGACATCATCCTCAACACGGTGTCGGCGCCGCTCGACTTCACCGCGTACCTGTCGCTGCTGCGCACGGACGGCGCGATGGTGAACGTCGGCATCCCCGAGGAGCCGGTCAACATCCTGCTCTCCTCGGTGTTCGGCAACCGCCGCACGCTGAGCAGCTCCAGCATCGGCGGCATCCCGGAGACCCAGGAGATGCTGGACTTCTGCGCCGAGCACGGCCTGGGCGCCGAGATCGAGCTGATCAGCGCCGACCAGATCAACGAGGCGTACGAGCGGGTGCTGGCGAGCGACGTCCGCTACCGGTTCGTGATCGACACGGCGACGATCTGAGCACGGCGCGACAGGGCGGCCCCGGTGGTTTCTACCAGCGGGGCCTTCTGCTGTCGTACGAGAGATTCCCGGTGTGACTTAGCTAAGCCTTACCTAACTTCGTGGCGGAGTATGTTGGATGGGAGGGAGGTTCTCACGATGACCGTGCAGCTGAATCACACCATCGTCGCCGCGCACGACAAACACGCCTCGGCGGAGTTCCTCGCCGGCATCCTCGGGCTGGAACCCAGCCCGGAGTTCGGCCCGTTCGTCCCCGTCGAGATACCGAACGGCGTGACCCTGGACTACATGGAGACGCCAGGGGCCGTCACCCCGCAGCACTACGCCTTCCTTGTCACGGAGGACGACTTCGACGCGATCTTCGGCCGAGTACAGCAGGCCGGGCTGACGTTCTGGGCGGACCCGTTGCACAGCCGTTCCGGCGAGATCAACAGGAACGACGGAGGCCGCGGGGTCTACTTCGACGACCCCGACGGACACAACCTGGAGATCCTCACGCGGCCGTACGGCAGCGGCAGTTGAGCCGGGCTGTCACATTCCCTCGCCGCCGCGGTTCATAGGGGCGGAAGGGGCTCGCGAAGGGCCCCGCACGACGAGGGAGCAGTGACAGCCATGACGACGACAACGTCCCCCATCCTGGTCACCGGTGGTACGGGCACCCTGGGCGGCCACGTCGTCCCGATGCTGCGGGCGGCCGGACAGGACGTACGGATCCTCACCCGGCACGCCCGCCCGCCGGCGGACGGCGTCGAGTACGTGACCGGCGACCTGCTGGCCGACGAGGGCGTAGCGGCGGCGGTGTCCGGTGCGGCGATCGTGCTGCACCTGGCGGGCGGCCCCAAGGGCGACGACGTGGCGACCCGCAACCTGGTCCGGGCGGTGTCGGCGGCAGGTGTACGGCATCTCGTGTACATCTCGGTGATCGGAGCGGACCGCGTCCCGCTGGCGTGGCTGCGCTCGAAGCTGGCGGCGGAGCGGGCCGTGGCGGAGTCGGGCATCGCGTGGACGACGCTGAGGGCGGCCCAGTTCCACGACCTGGCCCTGACGATGGTCGAGAAGCTGACGAAGCTGCCCGTCCTGCCGGTACCGGGTGGCCTGCGTCTGCAGCCGGTGGACGCGCGGGAGGTGGCGGCACGGCTGTCGGAACTGGCGCTGGGTGAACCGTCGGGCCTCGTCCCGGACTTGGCGGGCCCGAAGCTCTACGACATCGCGGCCCTGGCCGCCCCCTACCTCCGCCTGCGCGGCCGCCGAAACCGCCCGGCACTTCCGCTGCGCATCCCGGGAAAGGCGGGCCGGGCATACCGGGCGGGGGCGAACCTGACCCTGGACGACGGAGCGGACCTGGGAAAGCGAACGTGGGAGGACTTCCTGACGGAACGACTGGGCTGACGGCGGGAGACCCGCCTACCGCTCACCCGTGACGCCGCGACGATGTCCGTCACCACGGTGTGCACCCGGTCGCCGGACTCCTTGACGTACGTTTCGTAGACGCCGGCCTCGCGCCGAACGGCAGTGCGAGGGAGGCGAAGGAAGCGATCGTCGCTGCCCCCGCCCGGTGCCACGCGCCACCGGCCACCACGGTGGCGGCTGCCGCCGCGGCCGGCATGACGGGGACCCCTGCCCACATGCCATAGGGGTACTGGCCGAGGGCACCGCCGGCCACGCCCACCACCGGGACGAGCACGGCCCACTTGAGGCTGTTGAGCGTGTGGCGCCGCGGACGAGGCGCCCGGCACCGGCGCGAGTTGAAGCGTCTCCGGCTGCGTCTCGTACGGTCCCGTCCGCCGTTCACTCCCGCCCGCGTCGGCGGAACCCGAATATCGGCCCCCCACGCCGGCCGACACCCGTCCCCCCCGCACCCCTGTGGAAAACGCAGATGGCCCCTGACCGGCGGATGCCGGCCGGGGGCCATCTGACGACGGTCAGGCTATGCCGACCGGCCTACTGCGTCAGTCGTTCTCGGAGGACGGGAGGTAGGCGCCGGGGACGTCCTTGGGCGCGTAGATCTTCTTGTCACCCGGGTAGGGCTTGGAGAAGTTGTAGGTCTGGTACCAGGTGAAGCGGTCCATCTGGGCCGGGTTGGCGGCGTCCGGCTTGGCGTTCGGGCCGGTGAAGTGCTGCTTGGAGGCCCAGTTCTTCCACTCGTCCGCCACCGGCTGCTGCGCTGCCGGGACGGCCGTCGTCGTGGGCGCGGCCGCCGCTGCCTTGTTCTGCGGGGCCGGGGTGTCCGTACCGCAGGTGGGCTCCGGGCTCACGCCGAGGGTCAGCGAGGTCCGGTTGGGCACGACGGTGAACGGCGTGTTGTCCGGCTTGTCCGTGAACGCAGTGGCCATCGGGGTGGCCGCGG
>NZ_BMQA01000093.1 GCF_014647875.1 Streptomyces brasiliensis
GCGCGAGGTCTGCTCCGCAGACACGACGCGCCGCCGCTACGCGGCGGGCCAACTTCCTTGCTCCGCAAGGAAGTTGATACACCGTCACTCCGTGACGGTGACCGAATTGCTCCGCAATTCGGTTCAGTGATTCACTCCGCGAATCACTGGAAGGCGCAGCTGGGCAGGTGGGGTCCGGGCCGAACCGGCCGGCCGAAAAAAAGCGAGCAGACATGCTTTCAGCAGCCCGCTCGATTACGGCTTCCGGAACCGAATAAAACCTCCGCATTTCGAATGCCTCCCTCCCCGGGTCGATTTTTTAATCCCCTTGCAGAGCACTAGATATAATCCTTCCTCAGTTCCTTCTATTTCCAGTTTGATTATGCGCGGTGTGAGTACGCCCGACGCGTTTTCCGGCCACCTAAGGGCTGTACCGCTACTCCGCCTCGGACAGCAGGCGGAGTTGAGTCCTGGACGATCGGCCGATGCCGGATGCGGCTTCCAGGCCGTCGTCGGACCGTAGATGCTGGCATGATGATGCTCATGTCCACGTACCGAAAGGCCGATGTGGCGTAAGCGGCCCGGCGCGCTGCGTGCTGCGCGCTGAACACTCTCCCCGTGTCGTGGAGCTTGCCTCCAGACCGGATCCACGGCCTCTCTACCCGAACCAGCGTCGCGATAGGTCGAGTAGAGAGACTCTCAGGCGACTGCTACGTCTACCCCGGTGCCACCGACCGTGCGCTACGGCGGTATCGAGCGTTTCTGCAACCACCAGGACGACGACCTCTGTATCCGCAGGATGCGGAGTGTTCGTGCCGCGACTGTTCCTTCGACGACGTGCGGCACGCTCGCGACGTGCTTGAGGAAGTCCTGCGGCAGTTGCCTCCTGGGGCCCGAGCCGAGTTAGAGCGCCGCGTGCGCGCCCTGGATACCAGGTACGTTGAGCGCACGCTGTCGGATCCGTTCGCCACTCATCGGCAGTGGCGTTCTGACCTGTGGTGGCGGCGCCGTCTGGCCGGCCGACGAGAAGGCGGATGAGGGGCCTGGCCCACGCCGGGGTGAAATGATGCGTGGCTGGTGTGATCACGGCGTTGCAGCCGTCCTGGATAGGCCCGTTCACCGGGCTGAGCCCGCGCTGCTTCGGCAAACTGGTGACCGCCCTGCGCCGCGAGGGAGCGGACACGGTCCGCCGAGGCCGGCCGTGGAGCCTGCCCCTGGAGGACCGCGTCCTGCTGGTCGCGGCGTACTGGCGCACCAACTTGACGCTGTGCCAGCTCGCGCTGCTGTTCGGAATCTCGAAGTCTGCGGCCGACCGCATCATCAGCCGCCTCGCGCCGATGCTCGCACTGCGCCCGCGCCGACGGTTCCGCACGGACACTGTGCTCATCGTGGACGGCACTTTGGTCCCCATACGTGACCATGCGGTGGCCGAGCAGTCGAAAAACTACCGGTACTCCACCAATCACCAGGTGCTCATTGATGCCGATACATGCTGGTCGTCGCAGTCGGCCGGCCTCTGCCCGGCAACCGCAACGACTGCAAGGCATGGGAGCTGTCCGGAGCGAAGGCCGCCGTCGGCAACACCACGGTGATCGCCGACGGCGGCTACCGCGGCACTGGCCTGGTGATCCCGCACCGCCGCGAACCAGGCCAGGCCGAACTCCCGGCCTGGAGAGGAACGCAACCGCTCGCACCGCAAGGTCCGTGCCCGCGTCGAGCACACCTTCGCCCGCATGAAGAGCTGGAAGATCCTCCGCGACTGCCGATTGAAAGGCGACGGCGTTCATCACGCCGTGCTCGGCATCGCCCGCCTGCACAACCTCGCCCTCGCCGGGTAGACCGGCCCAAGGTGGGCATCCCCGACGCTGACTGTGTCGAGTCAGTTGATCATTGCGGGGCAGCCTTTAGTCAGAGGCCACGCCAAGCGCGGACCACTCAACACCCCGCGGCTTCAGACAGTGGCGTCCCAGCAAGTCGGTCCAGAGCCGCCCCTGCTATGCCGGAACTCGTGTCGTGAGGCCGTGTGCCGTGGGGGACCGGGAGCATGACTCGTGGCTGGCGGCAAGCCACCGTTACACAGGCCGCTCCGCCTGCGCCAATGCTGCAGCCATCAACCGCACATGAGTAGACGTCAGCTCATCGTGCGAGCATCAGGACCGGAGCAGGCGCTCCACTGTGGCTGCGCGCTGTGTATCGGAAGCTTGGCGGGGGGTCTGGTCGGATGCCCGTGGGCCGTTCACGGTGACGCCCAAGGTGCGGCGACTGTCGGCATTGTGGGGGAACGCCTCGCGGGTGCACGCCGAGCTCGCAAAGCGCGTGAGGAGGGATCTGTCGCAGGGGCCGGTGCCGTCGGCAGCACCTCACCGACCCGGCTGCAGCAGCCGCCGTCTGTTCCAACACCTCGACTTCCACCACCACAACCAACTATTCGGCGTGGCAGCAGACTTCGGCTCCATCCCGCGATCAACATCCTCGATGGTGCCCCCCGCCAGGCCCATATCCGAGCCCCTCCGAGGCCATCGCACGTCATAGTGCTCGGCACTGTGATTCCGCCTAATATTCCAGCTGTAGATCGTGATCCGAGAGAGGCGCGTCGGCGAGGGACGGCCGTTATTCCAGCCACATCCCGTCGCGCATGATGACTCTTCCGCGTAGTTCTGGCTCGCCGCGCCAAGCGCGCACAGTCCTCGGGACCACGCGTACATACAGAAAGGGACCCTCTTCCGCGCGTGGATCCCACCCGAACTTGTCGGCGAACGCCTCCGCTGCGCTTCCGGGCACCTCCTGGTCCGGGAAGCACTCCGCCTCGCCCTGGAGGAGCACCACGTCGAAGGTGTCCGGTAGTGACAGGCGCACGCGCGGCTCTTTGCGGACGTTTCGCGCAGTCACGGAAGTGGCGCTGGTGCACATCCACACTGCTCGCCCATCCCACAAGAACCACAGCGGCACCTGGTGCGGCCCGTGATCAGGGTGAGCCGTCGACATCCATACATCCCGCTCGGTAACGAGCCGCTCCAGAGCGTCGCGCATACGCTCCGCGGTCTGGCGACGAACGATTCCTGTGGTCTCCATGAGGACCGACCCTAGCCAAGCAGGCGCGAAGCGCGCCTGAGGCGCAGGACCTACTCCCGGCGACCGATGAGCCCTTCAGCTTTTGGCTCGGGGCGACCAACTTCGGTGCTCAGGGTGGTCGGCGGAAGTGCTCAGTCACACTTGTCTTCGGTAATGGCTGGCTCGTGATCGCGCCTGGTGGCTGCGTCGCCAGGCGGACCAGCTGAGCCGGTGGGCCGGGCCGTGAACGGGCCGGACAACAACACTGATGAACAGGGCGTTGGATCTCGTTGCAGGTCAGCTGGATCAGGTCGCCCGGTGTGGGGCGGTGTGCGTGTTCGTCGGCGCGGACGACGGTGAGGAAGGCTGGGCCAGCATTGCGGGGGTTTACCCAGCGGGCCCAGGAAGGGTAGCGGCGGACCTGGTGCTCATCCAGTCTGGCCAGCCCCTTCTCACTTTGGAAGGTTTCCTCCACCCGCCATCTGGAACCTGCGGCCTTGATCAGGGTGGTCAGGGATGCCGACGTGGTGGAGTGACAGCGGTGATAGGCGAGTTCACCGGTGGTGCGGTTGCGACGGCCCCGGGAGCTGGTGGTGGCCCAGTGCCACCTCGACGAGGTCGATGACGGCCCAGTCGTAGAACCGCTGTCCCTTCGCTCCGTGTCCGGCCGAAAGCTTTTGCCAGGCCTTCTTCGGCACCTTCTTCAGCAGCACATCAGCGCGGAACGTGCCTGCGTCGGTGGTCATTTCGGCTGAGCGGGCCACCGCGAGAACATAGCCGATGCCGGGGTTTTCCAGCGCGGATCGCGGTTTCGGGTTGCCGCCATGGACCTCGTCGTGACCGGCCCAAGGCGAGGGAGTGGATGTTCAGGCCCGCACCTGGTCCCGGCAGTGAACTGCTCGGCCTGCTCGCCGGCGCAATCCTCGCCGAGTTCGGGTGTGGTCACGGCGCTCAGTTAGCCGGCCTGATCAACCACGGAATCGCCCGTGGCATCGGAATCGACGTCTCCCCCATCCGCATCCACCAGGCAGCCACCGGTTTCGGCGCCCTCGACACTCTGGAGTGGTGGTTGGGCGACGCTGTGTCCGTCACGCCGCACCTGCCGAAACTTGACGCCGCCTGCTCCAACTACGGCGCCTTGTGGTTCAGCAGCCCGCACCTGCTCGTGCCTCGTGTTGCCGAGCGCCTGAAACCCGGCGGCCGCCTCGTACTGTCCAGGTACTCGCACTGATATCTGCGCATGCTGCGGCCACCGGATTCGCCTTCAGCCGTCGTTGTCACGCCGATGACGTCCGGCGGAGCAGCGTGTTGGGTCCGTCTCCCGTGTCGTTCGAGGTGTGCCGTCGGGAGCTGCTGATGACGAAGGTGATGCTGATCAGGAGGGCCCAGGAGGCCCATTTGGCGAGTGGGACCGGTTGCCAGTCGTCGAGTTGGTCGGGGTATCGCCAGGCGCCCAGGTAGGTGGCGAGGTTTTCGGCGAGCCACAGGAAGAAGCCGATCAGGGTGAAGGACAGGGCCAGCGGCATCCTGTGCCGGTGCTCGTCGATCGTGAAGTGCACCTGTGATCCTGCCGTCACGGCCAGCAGCAGGGCGCCGAGCGGCCAGCGCAGGTCGGGCAGCCAGTGGTGGGTGAGGAAGTTGCCGTACAGGGCGATGGCGAGTGCGGCGGTGGCGCGGGTGCGGTAGTCGGTGATCGTCAGGTCGAGCAGCCGCCAGGCGCGGCAGACGTAGCTTGCGACGGCGGCGTACATGAATCCTCCGTAGAGCGGGACGCCGGCGATCTTGGTCAGTGCCGGTTCGGGATAGCTCCATGAGCCGACGTGCACTTTTACCAGTTCGAAAGCGAGCCCCAGGATGTGGCAGGCGGCTACGACGGCCACCTCGCGTCTGGTCTCCCAGCCCAGCAGGCAGCCCGCGGCGGTGAGCAGGACGCCGTAGGCGAGCAGGAGGTCGTAGTGCGCCACCGGGAGCGGTGGGAGCTGTGTCGAGGCTGCCATGCCGCCGAAGAGGGCGGCTGCGAAGGCGCAGCAGCGTGCCTGGAGCCATGCGAAGTGCGCCAGTTGCCGGGCGAGTGTTCCGGTGCCGTGCAGGATCTTGGCCATGTGCATGTAGAGCGTTCTGACGGCGTCGAAGGTTGCAGGTGGTGGCCAGCCGGCCTTGCCATCACCGGCTTGATGGGTGGCGCTGGCGGGTGTCGGGGCTGCGTCATCCGGATATGGCGGGCGCTGTCGGCCGTGGAACGGGTGGAGGTCGGTCATCCGGCGTTTCCGTCGTCTGCTCGAACCTGTCCTTCTCCCGGGGCGCGGGTCAGTCATGACGAGCGGTTCCTGCGCGAGGTCGGTGTCGAGCGGTGGCTGAGGTCGGCCGACGGCGAGCTCACCGAGATGGGAGCGCCCGGGGTGTGGGCCGCCGGCGTGTCGACCGGGCCCGCGTGAGGGGTGTCATGCCTGGCGGGCCGAGGAGGGATGTTCCGGGAGCCGGGACCTTGTGCAGGGTGCTGCCGGGCCGGGCAAGCTTGTACGTCAGTGTCGTGACCGTGCGGCCCCATGCCTCCTGGCTGGTGGAGCGGTTGAGACGGGCCTTCTGCCTGACGTTCTTCCCCGGTTCTTCGACGGTGTCCTTCGCGGACTTGACCGTGTTCGTGATGGTGAGTGTTTCGACCACGACCGTGCCGTACGTGCGGGCGAGACAGGTGGTGGTCTGGTGCTGCCGGTCGAGGGTGCGGCGCGTGGCTGTTGCGCGGAGCTGCTTGATCTGGTCGTAGGTGTGCCGCAAGCGGTGGGAGGCCTTCTCGCCGCGCTTGCGGAAGTTCTCGCGGTGCGCTGCTTCGCGTTCCAGACGCAGGAGCGTGGCTTTCTTCCTCGGGGTGAGCCACTTGTCCCGGTCGGCGGTGTCGTCCGGGAGCCTGGCGGGGCGGCCGTGGTCTTGATGGTTGCCGTCGGAGGGAGCGAGGGACACCCGGCCCGCGGCCCCCGGTTCGCGCCCGGCCCCTGCAACAGATGTGGGGCTCCCGGGTGTTGGTTCCGGGAGCCCCAGGGCGGGCGGTGGTTTGGTCAGTGTGGGTCAGAAGCGGTGGTTGCAGTGCCGGTAGTCGTCGTAGTCGCGGTACTTCCAGTTGCTCCAGTAGCCCCCGCGGTCCCAGCGGTCCCAGCGGTAGTCGCAGTCGTCCCACCGGTTCCCGTAGTGCGACCCGCGGTCGTAGCGGTAGTCCCTGCACCAGCCGTGGCCGTTGTGGGCGTTGTGCAGGAGCCGGTGGGAGTGGGAGGGGGCTGCCGCGGTGGTGGAGGCCATGGCCGAGCCCGTGAGGGGGATGGCGACCGCGGCGACGGTCAGGGCCGCCGTCGCCGTAGCGCGTGCCAGATTTCTCACCGTGTTTCTCCTTGGTTTCGGTGAATTGCCGGATGGCGTGCCAGACATTACTTGGCCGCTCTCCTCTGCTCATTCGTCCGATCGGGTTCCGGCCGCTTTCCGGACCACAATGCGTGGCGGGGTGCGGGGTGCCTGAACACGCTTTGAGCTCTGGTTATTTGTTCTCTTCCGGGCTCGTCCGGGTGCGGGTGGAAACACTCTTCAAGGTGAACCGATTTCGGCATGTCGTGGCTTTTCCGGCGGCCGTCGTGAAATGTAAAAAGTGGGTGCGGGTGGCCCGGGAAACGTGGTGACGAATTCTTTGTTGTTTGTTGTTCGATAGGGGGTCGGCCTGCGGGAACCGTGTGTTTGCGGTGCGGGTGCGGACCGTGTTCTGCGTAGTCAGCTCCGGTAGACCGTGAGGACGGCTCCGCTCACCTCGATGCGGCGTTCCTCGAGTTTTTCTCCGCAGCTGAGGGCGGACAGGCAGGTCCGGAACAGCTGGAGCTCTTCCGCGTCCAGGACCGCGGCCGCCAGGTTCAGCAGTTCGTCGAGGCTGGAGGGGGTGAGGGCCTCGGGTAGTTCGCCGGAGAGCAGGAGTACCGGCTCTCCTGTCCGGTCTCGTACGACGGCGGTCGCGGACACTCCGTGGACGACAAGCACGTGCACCCCTCTCGCGGAGGTTTCGGACGGTTCACCCGTCTTGCGGGTCGAGAGGATAGCTACGGCTGAGGGCGGCAACGTGGTCCGGATGGGGCTGAGTTGACCCGATCGGGTGGCAGCGCGCCCCCTTCCGGTCCAGGTCCGTTCCGGGGGTGCGGCTGTTGTCACCTGCCCGTTCTCTGCGTGGGCGATGTGTCCGGTGAGGGGTGATGTGCGTGAAGTGGTTGTAGGGGGTTTCACGACGGGCTACTGTCCAATCTCGTCAGACAGATCGTCCGGTGTGGGTGGACGTTCCGGATCGGATACGGCTGCCCATGCCCCCTTCAGTAAAGGAATCACCATGCTCGGCATGCGTGAGCTGGACGCGGAGTCCGCCGAACTGCTGCCCGGCCGCGAGGCCCTGGGCCGGCTGAAGTTCAGCCTCGTCAAGACGACCGACGTGACGAAGCACGTCGCCTACGTCTCGGCGCACAACAACTCGCTGGCGGTGAACGCCTGCTCGCCGGAGGCCATCGCGCAGTCCGCGGGCCACCAGTCGATCTCCGTCGCCCAGTAACCCTTCCCGTCCAGTAACCGACGCTCACCGAAAGAGGATTCACCATGAACAACGACCAGCTCAACGCCGAGTCCGCCGAACTGCTGCCCGGCCGCGAGGCCCTGGGCCGGCTGAAGTTCAGCTTCGTCAAGACGACCAACGTCACGCGGCACGTCGCCTACGTCGACGCGCACAACAACTCGCTGGCCACGAACCTCAACTCCCCCGAGGCCATCGCGGCCTCCGAGGCCAACCAGACCATCAACATCAGCCAGTAACAGCCGCTGGCGTGCGGACCGTGTTCATGACGGCGCGGTCCGCACCGGGGAGGGAGGACAACACGGTGGCCAACGGTCAGGGGGCCCTTGACCCCACTCCCGCGGGGACGGCGGTCTGGGACGGGGTCGAGGCGCTTCCCGGGGACGGATGCGCCGAACCGCTCTTCCCGGTCCCGCGCCTGGGTGCGGGGCTTCAACGCCTGGGCGAATACCAGGGATCCGGCTTCAGGGAACGCAAGTATCTTGTCCGCCGGGGGGACGGACAGGTGGTCCAGCTGTCGCGGCTGCTCTATCTCGTCGTCGAGGCCATCGACGGCGTACGCGACACCGAGGGCATCTCCCACCGGGTCAGCGGCCGCTTCGGACGCGAGATCAGCGCGGACAACGTCGAGTACCTCGTGGAGCAGAAGCTCGAACCGCTCGGCCTGACCGTCCCGGTCGGCCAGGAGGACGACCAGCCGGTCACCGGCCCCCGCTCCGACCTGCTGCTGGTCCTCAAGGGCCACCGGGTGATCTTCCCCGAACGGCAGGTCGCCCGTATCGCGAAGGCACTGGCGTGGCTGCACCGCCCGCCGGTGGTGGTCGCGGTCCTGGCGGCGGTCGCCGCACTGGACCTGTGGCTGTTCGCCTACCACGGCGCGATGCAGCCGGTGCTCCAGGTGCTGGAGCAGCCGGTGCTGATGCTGGCCGTGTTCGTGCTGATCGTGGCCTCGCTGGTGTTCCACGAGTTCGGTCACGCCTCGGCGTGCCGCTACGGCGGCGCGCGGCCCGGAAGCATCGGGTTCGGCCTCTTTCTGATCTGGCCGTCGATGTACACCGACGTCACCGACGTCTACCGCGTCAACCGGGCCGGCCGGATCCGCACCGACCTGGGCGGGGTCTACTTCAACAGCGTGTTCGTCCTGGGGCTGGCCGGCGCGTACGTCGTCACCGGCCAGCCCTTCTTTCTCGCCGCCATCTACCTGGTGCACTTCGAGATCCTCGAACAGCTGATGCCTGCGCTCCGGCTGGACGGCTACTACATCCTCGGCGACCTCGCCGGGATCCCCGACCTCTTCGGCAAGATCAAACCCATCCTGGTGAGCATGCTGCCGGGCCGGCCCACCCCCGCGGAGGCGGCCGGTCTCAAGCGCTCCGCGCGGATCATCGTGACCGCCTGGGTGCTGACCATGGTGCCGCTGATCGTCGCCGAACTCGCTTACGTCCTGTGGAACCTGCCGCGTCTGCTCGCGACCGGGCTGCGCTCCCTGTCGGAGCAGGCGGTCGGCACCTGGTCCGCGTTCGCCGACGGCCAGATCGCCGCCGGACTCGTCGGCGTCGTCGGCGAGTTCATGCTCCTGTGCCCGCTGGCCGGCGCGGCGTACCTGTGCGTGCGCCTCATCGGACGGCTGGTGCGCGCCACTTTCCGCGCCACCGAGGGGAACGCCCGGCTGCGCCTGGCCGTCTGCGCCGGCACGCTGGCCGCCACCGGCGCGCTCACCGCCGCCTGGGTGGGCGGGATGACACCCAAGCCGCTGCCGCCGGGGGCGCCGATCGTCCCCCTGCTCCAGCCCGGCGTGCCCACACTCCGTGCGCCGGCCTCACCCGCGGCCGAGACACCGCAGGACGACGCCCAGCCCGAGCCGCCCGTGCTCACCGACCCGTCACCGGCAGCGAGTTCGCTCACGCCCAGCCCTTCGGCCGTTCCGTCCGACGAGGCCACCACGGCGAGCGCCTCTCCCCCGGCCGAGACCGAGACCGCGTCCGTCGCCCCGTCGCCCAAGAAGGCCAGCCCGAGCCCGAGCCGCGGGCAGAACTCGACGCCGCCCACGCCCAGTTCCCCGGCCGCCACGCCCAGCGTCACACCGTCCGCCTCGCCCCCGGACAGCGGATTCCCGACGCCCACCCTGAGCTTCCCCGGCCCCCTCGTCTCGTGACCTCCCGGCCCCGTGCCGCCCGTACGACCGCAAAAGGAGAACATCAGTGAGCCACCGAAAACCCCGCACCCACACCACCGGCCGCACGGCCATGCGCCTGGGCATGCTGACCACCGTCTGCCTGACCGGACTTGCGACCGTGACGCCGGCCGGCGCGGTGACCGGATCACGCGTCACCAGCGGTGTCGGCATCGCCCTGGACGAAGCGCGCTCCTCGGCCGGTCCGAGGCACCGCGTCGACTACGACGACGAGTTCACGATCCACCAGCTCGGCACGGTCGTCGGCGCCGGGGTGCGCAACCGGGCGATCGCCCGCTCCACCGGCTGCTCCATCGACCGGCCGTGCCGTTCGGTCGCGGTGTCCTTCCAGATCGTCACCGCCACCGGGGCCGCACGCCTCAACGCCTCGAACACCAGCAGCGCCGTCAACGACCACTGCGAGGGCTGCCAGACCTTCGCCGGCGCTTACCAGTTCATCGTCTCCACGCCGTACCGGTTCACGCTGAGCCAGTCCACCCGCAACCAACTCGCCGCGTACGAGCGGCGGTTGGCGGAGCTGGAGAGCAGCCGGGAGTCGATCGACGCCGTCAAGGGCCGCGCCGACTCCCTGGCCGCCGAGGTCGTGAGCCTTCTCCAGGCCGCAGTGGCGGCCGCACCGCGCGGCGCGACCGTCGACCCGCTGGGCTTCAGGCCCACCGTCACCCTGCGGCGCCACATCGACTAGGCCGCCGCACGCTCCGTACGGAGCCCCACCGCCTCCCCGGGCCTGGCCCGCACCACCAGGCCCGGGGAGTTGTTTCCACCCCGGCGAACGACAGGGACGACGCCCATGCGCTACCCGCCCGAACTGCGCCGCAAGGCCCTGGATCTGCTCGCCGAGGGCGAACCCGTCAAGAAGGTCGCCCTCGCTCTCGGCCTCAGCGACCAGACGGTCTACCAGTGGCGGCGCAGGCATCTGCCGCATCCCGGCCGAGCAGGGCACGCGCCGCCGGCAGGGGCGGACCTCAAGGCCGCGCGCAAGCACATCGCCGAGCTGGAGACCGAACTGGCCGTCCTGCGGCGCGCGATGGAGCTGCTGCGCGATGTGGTGTCCCCAAAAGGCGATTCGAGGCCGTCCACGTGATGGCCGGCGAGGGTCTGCCCGTGCGGACCGCCACGCGTGTGCTGGGCGTGACCGAGTCCGGATACTTCACCTGGCGCTCCCGCCGCCCCTCCGCCCGCTCCGTCCGCCACGCCTGGCTCACCCAGCTCATCACCATGATCCACACCGCCTCGGGCGCCACCTACGGATACCGGCGCATTCACAGCGAACTCACCCGGCGATACGGCATCGCCGTCAGCCACGGGACGGTGGAACTCCTCATGCGCCGGGCCGGGCTCAAGGGGCGGCGCAGCGGTGATCGCCCCTTGATGAGAGGAACGGGAACGTGACCTCGGAACAGCCGACGCCGCCGCTGCCCATCTCCGCGCTGCTGCGCCCCCAGATGCGCCCGGGCGAGGACCTGCCGGCCGCGCAGGCGCACCAAGTGATGCTGCACTGTGCCCTGGACGCGGCCTGCATCGCGGTGCGTACGGGCGATGTCCAGGCCGTCGCCCGGATCGCCGAGCTCGACTACCAGGTGGTGGCCGCGGTGATCAGATGGCTGCGGACCCTGACGGACGGGCGGTGAGCGGCGGGCGGCGGGCGTCCGGTCGGTGAACCGGAGACGGGTCCTCGGTCAGGCCGTGTCGGACTCGGCCCGGGCGTCGCGGCCGGGGGCGTCGCGCAGGAGGGACTCGACGAGTGCGGTGACGTGCCGGCGGTCGGCGTCGGACAGCCGCTGCACGCTCGCGATGAGGGTCGCGATCTCCGGGTCGTCGGTCGCGGTGCCGGTGCCGTTCTCGAAATACAGGTGGATGCCGCACGCCTCCGCGGCCGCCCGGCGCACCGCATCCAGCGGCAGCTCCAGCCCCCTCGCCAGGCCCTCCAGGGTGCCTTGCTGCGGCATGCGGGCCAGCTGCGTGACCATCGCCAGGTGGTGCACGGTGGAACGCGGGATACCGCCGCGCCGGGCCACATCGCCGTAGGACCAGCCCCGCTGCTCGAGCCGGGTCTTCACCAAATCCTGCAGTGCGTTGGCCACGAGATCGATTCTCCCTGCTCATGGCGTATCAGGCAACGTCCGCCCTAGTGTGACGGCTGCCTCGCTCCCCCAGCATGCCTGCGCGGAGATCATTTCCTTGGGAAACGTTCCTGCGCAACGTCAGCTCCGGTAGATGGTGAGCACGGCCCCGTTCACCCAGATGCGGCGTTCGGAGAGTTTCTCCCCGCAGCGCAGTGCGGCCAGGCACTTGTAGAACAGATCCAGCTCGTCCGTATTCAGCACCGCGGCGGCCAGGTTCATCAGGTCGTTCAGGCCGGAGGGCGTGAGTGTATCGGGGAGTTCGCCGGAAAGCAGGACCACCGGCTCTCCCGTCCGATCCCGCACAACGGCGGTCGCGAACACCCCATGGACGACAAGCACATGGCCCCCCTCCCTCGTGAGGATTCGGGCGATTCAGGCCCGTGTGAGGAGAGGATAGCCCCAACGGAACATTTTTTACGGTGATCTGACGCTTTGCCATGTATTGGGACGCAGGTGCCGAGATGTCTGGTGCCGTGACCGGGGAAGATCCGCCGGGTCGGTGGTCGCGTCGCCGGCGCGGAGGCCGGGATCACCGTGCACGCTCATGCAGCCGCCACGTTACAGGTGTGCGGCCCGAGGGCTGGTGAGTGCTCACCCGGATGCCTGTGTGCCTGCCGGCCGCATCCGTGGACGCACCCTTTCTGCCCGTCTGGCTGTTCCAGCGCTTCCATCAACGATCTGGCGAGGGGACGCCCCGCTTCAGACGTCGTTTCTGATGGTCGTGCGGCTGCCGAGACGAGTGCTTATGCCTGAGCGCAGAACATACGCAACTGCGCCAAGGCGTCCCACGCCGAGTCGGGGGCGAACAGACCCGTCGACGTGTTGCGCCCGGGAAAGAACAGCACATAGTGCCTTGCAAGGCAGGACAGGTCACCCCATGGCTCCTGACCGTGCGCACGTGCGAGCACCTGGCCGCAACGCGTGCAGGCAATCCACGGGACGACCAGGAGATCAGCCGGCGCCGTGCCGTCCCCCACGGAGGATCCGGGCAACGGGACGGTGTCGGCGTGCTCGATCAGCCTCAGCCCGACGTCCTCCTGACCGCCGCTGAGGCATCGGCCGAGGCCGGGAGCGAGCGCAGTCCGCATGCCCCAGACCTCGGCCGCCACAGCGATCTCGGCCCGCACGGTCTCGCTGATCGGCACCTGATGCTTCAAAAGACCGGCCACGAGCTGGTCGAGTCCGGCTTCCTGCTCCCCGATGTCCCAGCAGTCCAAAATTTCCCCGGCGTCAGCGGGTGGCAGGAGCGCCGCGAACCGACGCCACCGAGTTCCTTCATCGATCACGCGGTCGAGGCTATCGGTGCCGTCGCCGATCAGGCTGCGTCGAGGCGGCGGGCCTCTGCTCGGCACATCCGACAAAAAAGCAGCACAACCCCGGATGAGACCCGACCCGCGACCACGCGGCACAAGGCCCACGCCGGAGCGTTCCGCCCACCCATCGGACGTCACGTGAACTACGTGACGGCTCTTAGAGGGCGTCCCGCGCAGGGGCGTCGCGCAGCAGGGACTCGATGAGCGCGGTGACGTGCCGGCGGTCGGCGTCGGACAGCCGCTGCACGCTCGCGATGAGGGTCGCGATCTCCGGGTCGTCGGTCGCGGTGCCGGTGCCGTTCTCGAAATACAGGTGGATGCCGCACGCCTCCGCGGCCGCCCGGCGCACCGCATCCAGCGGCAGCTCCAGCCCCCTGGCCAGGCCCTCCAGTGTGCCTTGCTGCGGCATCCGTGTCACCTGCGTGACCGTCGCCAGGTGGTGCACGGTGGAACGCGGGATACCGCCGCGCCGGGCCACATCGCCGTAGGACCAGCCCTGCTGCTCCAACCGGCTCTTCACCAAGTCCTTCAGTGCGTTGGCCACGAGTTCGATTCTCCCTGCTGGCACGGCGGTTGAGCAAACACCCTTGTAGGGCTCACCTTCAGGTGCTACGGAGGCTGAGTCCATCCTCGTTCCTGACCGCCCCTCCCTCCGGGAGCGCTCAACATCCCGCCGGGATCGGGCACTTCGCCACCACGACCGCTGAGTTCAACGCTTCATGGCGTACTGCGTCACGCCCCGGACACCGGCAAGGGCGCCCCGGGCGTGCGGGGTGCTCCCGGTCAGGCGAACTGGCCCACCTGGTAGTCGCCGGCGGGCTGCCGGGTGATGACGTTGCCGCGGTTGAAGGCGTTGATGACCGCGATCTGGGCCACCAGGGCGGCGAGCTGGTCCTCGTCGTAGTACCTGGCGGCGTTCGCCCACACCTCGTCCGGGACGCCGCCGGCCGCGTCGGCGAGACGGGTGCCCTGCTCCGCCAGCTCCAGGGCGGCGCGCTCGGCCTCGGTGAACACCGTCGCCTCCCGCCAGACCGCGACCAGGTTCAGGCGTACCGGGGACTCCCCTGCGTGCGCGGCGTCCTTGGTGTGCATGTCGATGCATCCGGCACAGCCGTTGATCTGGCTGGCGCGCAGCATCACCAGTTCGCGTGTCGCGGCGGGCAGGGTCGACTCGGCGAGGGCCCTGCCCGCGGCGACGATGTGCTTCAGGGCCTTGGCCGCGACCGGGCTGGCCATCAGGTTCAACCGAGCTTCCATGGTGGGCTCCTGAGTCGTTGTCGGGATCGGTTGCACCTCTTGGACCCGGCAGCCGCCCCGCAGTGTGACCCGTACGGATGTGACCTGCGTCTCGCCCCGCCCCCGCGAGTGTGGTCACTGCGGCGCGCTGGGACACTCCGGCCATGGATGTGCGTGCGAGGGGCGGGACGGGGCGGTCGGCGGAGTGGGCGTTGCGGGCTGCCGGGCCGGGGGACGTCGAGGTGATCGCCGAGTTGCGGGCGGTGGTGCTGCGGCCGGATCTGGAGCGGCTGGGGCGGTTCGACGAGCAGCGGGTGCGGCAGCGGCTGCGGGATTCCTTCTCCCCGCGGTACACGTCGGTCATCGAGGCCGGCGGCACCTTCGCAGGGTGCGTCACGGTGCGGCCGGCCGGGGACGGGTGGTTGCTGGAGCACTTCTATCTCGCCGCGGCCCTGCAGGGGCGGGGGCTCGGGTCGGCCGTGCTGCGCACGCTGCTGGAGCGGACCGACGCCGAGGGCGCGGCCGTCCGGCTGAACGTCCTGCGGGGCAGCGCCGCCCGGCGGCTGTACGAGCGGCACGGGTTCACCGTGGAGGCCCAGGACGCCGTCGACGTCTTCATGGTGCGCCGGCCCGGTGCGCCGGCCCTGGGCGCGTGAGGCGGAGGCGGCCCGGTTTCCGGCCCCACTTTCTGGACTTGCAGGTCCAAAAATTGGGGTGCAGGGCGCCGGACCGAACAGGCCGCCGGGACCTGCCGTCCGAATGGAGTGACACAGGCCGTTGGATCAGTACTTCCTGCTCGGCCGTTCCGGGCTGCGGGGCAGCCGGCCGGCCCTGGGCACCATGAACTTCGGCACCGGCGGGTTCCACGCCGCCTACGGCAAGAGCGAGGAGGAAGCCCGGCCGATCCTGCACCGCTATCTCGAGGCGGGCGGCAACTTCATCGACACCGCCGACTTCTGCACCGCCGGTGAGAGCGAGACGATGCTGGGTGATCTCATCGCCGAGGCCAAGCTCCGGGACCCTGGTGCTCACCACCAAGTACACCTGCAGCACCGACCCCACGGACCCGAACGCCGGCGGCAACGGACCTTCGACGACCTGACCCGGGCCGGGAAGATCCGCTACGCCGGTCTGTCGGACGTACCCGGCTGGTACGCGGCGCGGGCCCAGACGTATGCGGACGCGCACGCGCTCGAACCGCTCGTCCCGCTGCAGGTGCCGTACTCCCCCATCGACCGGACCGTCGAGGCCGAGCACGTGCCCATGGGACAGAACCTGGGCCTCGGCATCACCGCGTGGAGCCCGCTCGGCGGCGGCTTTCTCACCGGCAAGTACCGGCGCACGGCAAAGGGGGTGGCCGGCGAGGGGCGCTTCAGCAGCACTCCCGCTCCGTCGCGGACGGAGCAGGAGTGGCAGCTGCTCGAGGTCCTCGAGAGCGTCGCCGGCCGGCTCGGGGTGACGATGGCCCAGGTCGCGCTCAACCGGGTCGCCACCCAGCCCGGGGTCGCCTCCGCGATCGTCGGGGCGAGCACCCCGCAGCAGCTCGACGCCGATCTGGCCGCCCTCGACTTCGAGCTGCCGGGCGAACTGCGCACCAGGCTCGACGAGGCGAGCGCCGTGACGCCCGGTCGGTGTACAAGATGTTCACCCCGGACTACCAGAACCAGCTGATCACTCCCGGCACCAAGGTCGGGGACAAGCCCGCCGGGTACGCCCCGGCGGTGCGCAACTGGCGGCCGTAGGCCCCGTGCCGGCCGTCGGCGCTGCGGCCTGGGGCGGTGGTCTCAGGCCTCCGCGCGCCTGGGCAGGCGCCAGTTGGGGCGCGGGAAGTGGCAGGTGTAGCCGTCCGGGTAGCGCTGGAGGTAGTCCTGGTGCTCCGGCTCGGCCTCCCAGAACGGCCCGGCGGGTACGACCTCGGTCACCACCCGTCCCGGCCACAGGCCCGACGCCTCGACGTCCTTGATGGTGTCCTCGGCGACGCTCTTCTGCTCGTCGTCGAGGTAGAAGATCGCCGAGCGGTAGCTGCTGCCGATGTCGTTGCCCTGGCGGTCCTTCGTGGTCGGGTCGTGGATCTGGAAGAAGTACTCCAGGATCGTGCGGTAGTCGGTCACGGCGGGGTCGTAGACGATCTCGATCGACTCGGCGTGGCCGTCATGCCGGCGGTAGGTGGGGTTGGCCAGTTCGCCGCCGCTGTACCCGACCCGGGTGTCCAGGACGCCCGGCTGTTTGCGGATCAGCTCCTGCATGCCCCAGAAACAGCCGCCCGCCAGCAAGGCCTTCTTCTCGTTGTCGCTCATCACGTCGCCGCCCTTCTCCGCGAGCCTGATCACCATGTTCACACGAACGCCCAGCTCCCGGTCCTTGTTCCGGCGCGACGGCGGCCGTCCCGATCCCACGCCGCAGCGGCGGCAGGGGCCCGGTGGCCGCTGCCGCCGCTGCGGCGTCGCTGTGCAGTCGGGGGTGGCTGTGCGGTCGCGTCAGTGGCGGCGACCGCCGTCGCGGTGGTGGTCGTCGCGGTCGTTGCGGTGGCTGCGGTTGTCGTCGCTGCGGTCGTTGCGGCCGTAGCCCCACGAGGTGGCGTCGATGAAGCGGCCGCGGTTGTCGCGCAGGGTGGCGGTGTCCCTCTCGTCCCAGACGGCGCGCCGGAGGTTCTGGTACAGGTCGCGGCTGCTGTCGCGGCCGAAGCCGGTGTGGACACGGACCGTGGAGCGGTCGTCCAGCCAAAAGCGGCGGAAGGTGTAGGTGTGGCCCTGGGAGTCCGAGAGCGTCCAGCCGGACAGGTTCACATCGCCACGCCCGTTGTTCCTGATCTCCACCCACTCCCCGTTGAGGGAACGGTCGGAGCGGGAGTGCACCCCGCCGATGGCGACCTGGTCGCGGTGGGCGTCGTGGCGGGGGCCGGCGGCCGACGCCGGCAGCGCCATCGCCCCGACACAGGACGCCGCGGCCACGGCAACAGCGCTCAGACGGCGGACGGATACGGGAAAGGAAACGGACACGAAGTCCCCCTTTGCAGGGTGGGTGCGCCCCGTGGGGCGCGGTGTTCCGGGCCGCCGTGTTCCGCACGGGGTGGGGCGGCCGGGCGGCCGGGTGGCCGCGCGACGACACCCTGCTAGCCGGGTCCGGCGATCGTACGAGCGACGCGAGGGATGTTACGTATTGCGGATATTTCCGTGACTCTTACTTGGCTTGCACATTTATGTACATGTTGAGGATTTTTTGCGGAGAAGCCGGGAGGACGGGCTCCCGGCCGGGCGCCAGGCTCATCCGAAAGTGAGTAACAGACAGCCGTCCGGACGGGTGACGTCACGTCACGGGACCAGAACGACCTTGCCGCTGACCGTGCCGGACTCGGCCAGGCGCAGGGCCTCGGCGGCCTGCGCGAGGGGGAGTCGGGCGGCCACGGTCGCGGTGATGTCGCCGCGCTGCAGGGCCGTGAGGACCTGGGTGAGGTCGGCGCGCAGCCGGGCACGGAAGCGTGCCCTGGAGAAGGCGCGGCCGGCCCAGACGTTGAAGAAGTAGGCGTGGCGGCCGCCCGGCAGCGCGTTCCACATCCAGACGCGGCCCAGCAGCCTGAGCACGGGCCACTGCTTGGAGCCGGTGTCGTCGCGGGTGGCGGCGCTGCCGTACGACACGAGGGTGCCGCCGGGGGCGAGGAGGTGCCAGGAGTCGGCCAGGCCGGGGCCGCCGACATGGTCGAAGACCGCGTCCACGCCGCCGGGCGCCAGTTCGCGGACCCGGGCGGGGATGTTCTCGGTGCGGTAGTCGACGGGGGTGACACCCAGGGCGCGCAGGGCGTCGTGGTGGCGGGCGGAGGCCGTGCCGATGACCCGGATTCCGGCGGCGAGGGCGAGCTGGACGAGGAGCGAGCCCACTCCGCCGTTGGCCCCGTGGACCAGGACCGTCCCGCCGGACCGGACACGGGCCTTACGGTGCAGCATCTGCCAGGCCGTGATGCCGTTGACCACCGCGGTCTCGGCCTCGGCCGCGCCGACGCCCTCGGGCACCTCGACCACGTCCGCCGCGTCCAGCAGGACATGGCTGGCCCAGCCGCCGGTCTTCGTCAGTGCCGCCACACGCGTGCCGATCAGGGCGCGGTCCACGCCGTCGCCGGCCGCCTGCACGGTGCCGACCAGGTCGTATCCCGGAACGAACGGGAACGGCGGCTGGTCGTAGTAGCGGCCGCGCCGCATCTGCTGCTCGGCGAAGGAGACGCCGGTCGCCTCCATGCGGACGACGACCTGGCCTGCGCCCGGCACGGGGAGCGGAACGCGGCGCAGCTGGAGACCCTCGGGTTCGACCTTGCCGGGCAGGACGACCTCCGTGCACACGCCTGCGGCCGTCCCGTGCGTTCCGTGCGTTCCGTGCGTTCCGTGCGTTCCGTTCGTTGCGGTCGCCTCGTTCATTGCCTCTGCCTCCGGCATGGATAGATGGAGTTGCGTTAGTTAGAAGGTGTAACAGAACCAGGGTGGGGACCGGGAGCCTCTTCCGTCAAGGGATGGCGGAAGATTTTTTTATATGGTGTTGTGTGCGTGATAGGGTCTAACTCGCTATTGGAGAGCGGAAGGAAGCAGGTGGCCGCCTTGGCTCGCACCACCCCATCGCCCCGGGACCGCTACCGGGCCCAGGTGCGCGCGGAGATCAAGGAGCACGCCTGGGAGCAGATCGCCAGCGCGGGGGCCTCGGCCCTCTCCCTCAACGCCATCGCCAGGCGGATGGGGATGACCGGGCCGGCGCTGTACCGGTACTTCGGCAGCCGTGACGAGCTGATCACCGAACTCGTCATGGACGCCTACCGCAGCCTGGCCGACACCTTCCGGGCCGCCGCCGCGGACGGCGCCGATCTCGCGGGGCTGGCGCACGCGATGCGGCGCTGGGCGCTCGGGGATCCCCAGCGGTACTTCCTCATCTACGGCACACCGGTGCCCGGTTACCACGCACCCGACGACGCCACCGCGATCGCCGCCGAGATCATGGCGACGCTGCTGGACGCCTGCGCCGGCATCCCGGAGACCGCGGACCTCCCGCAGGCCGCGGAGACCGCGCTCGATGCGCATCTCGCCGAACACCGGCAGTGGGACGGCGGCCATCGCGCCCCGGCCCCCGTGCTGCGGCGGGCCCTGACCTTCTGGACACGGCTGCACGGTGTGCTGTCCCTGGAACTCGCGGGGCACTTCACCGGCATGGGCTTCGACGCCGCACAGCTCTTCTCCGCCGAGGTGGACGGTCTCGCCGGGCGCTGAGCCGGTGCCCGCGGGGCCGAGGCGCGCCGCTCGCATCCTCCCGGCCGAGCGGGGCGAAACAGGCCGGGCGGCGGGCCGCGTCGGGGGTCGTCCGACGGCGTACGGCGCGCAGGACGCAGCCGTCGAGCGACGAGACGTGCACGGCGTGGCCGCCGCGTCGCGCAGAGGCTCGTCCAGGGCATCGGGATCCGCAGGGCGACGGCGGTCATGACGCCGGATCCAGCGGCGCGGGTGGCGTCATGCCAGGGTGTCGATCCAGGTCTGCAGGCGGTGGCGTGGCCGCCGCCTGCTGCCGCGCCCGCTCCCGCACGCGCGGCTGCCGGCGGTGGCGGACCTCGCGGTACAGACGGTCGGCGAGGTCACGGCGCGCCCTGCCGGTCCGTGGTGTCGTCGCAGACCTCACCGGGCGGTCAGCCCACCACGGTCCACGTGTCGCCGCCGGCCAGCAGGGCGGCCAGGTCGCCCTT
>NZ_BMQA01000094.1:0-383 GCF_014647875.1 Streptomyces brasiliensis
ATCTCCGCGTCCTTCGCCGACGCCGCAACCGCCTCGGGCCGCTCGGCCTTCTCCGCCGTCCTGATCCACTGCCGCAGCGTCTCGTGGTTCACACCCAGCTCGGCGGCAACGCGCGAGACGGGCCGGCCCGATGAACGGGCCAACGCCACCGCATCGGCCCGGAACTCCGCCGAGTACTTGTAGGTCCCCACCTGGGACTCCTCTCCCTGGACTCAAGATCCAGTGTCGAGGTGTCCACGATCAAGGTGGAGGGCCCCCACGGCGAGTCCCCATGCCCCCTGGCAGCGCCAGGGCGAAGGAAACCCGCAGGCCGTAGCAAGGAGGACCCTCCCAGCGGGTGCGGGGAGCAGCGTCCCGCCGTCGCCCCCCCCCCCCCCCCCCCC
>NZ_BMQA01000094.1:418-20100 GCF_014647875.1 Streptomyces brasiliensis
CCCCCCCCCCCGCAGCGGCGCTGGCTGGCAACCGACCCTGGTCGGGCCCCGTTCTACGAGAGCAGGGCGCCAGCGCCCAGGGAAGCGGTGGGATTCCGCCACAGTCGAGGAGAGAAGGTGACCTTCGACGTGACGCACGGCCAGAAGGGATCTCAGGCAGAGAACATCGTCCGCGGCTGGCCTGAACGCACCCTGCTCTCCCTGGCGTGTAATGTTGCTGGTGCCGACGCGGGGTGGAGCAGCTCGGTAGCTCGCTGGGCTCATAACCCAGAGGTCGCAGGTTCAAATCCTGTCCCCGCTACCATATGGAAGGGCCCGGTCTCCGGGCCCTTTCGCATGCGCCTGCGGCTTCGGTTTGCCCAACGGGGCCTACAGCGTCGGCCCTCCTACGCAAGCAGCACCCCGCTCCGTGTGAAGGGCTGGGCACATTGAATTCCTGCTCACCTTCATCCCGTTCGGCGCGATGGTCCTGATCGTCTTCTACGCCATCGAGGGCAAGTCGGAGGCTGACGAGCACGGCCCCAACCCAAAGTGGGGCCTGGCGCACTGAGCGGACATCTGCGCCGGCGAATGCCTGTGCAACCACCTACCACTGCGAAGCCTGATCTGGACGAGGGTGGATGGCCAGCGGAAGACGATTCCTTTATCGGTCACCCTGAGTAGTCGATTCTGACTCTTCTTCCTCCTCCATGATGCGGATGCCGTCGTGAGTCAGCGAGACGGTGGCGGGGGTGTTGTGCGATGTCCATTCGACGGTGATCAGTCCTTCGCCGACGAGGAAGGCGCAGGCCGCGGTGAGATCTTCGTCGGGTACGTGGAGCTCGTCGCGGAGTGTCGCTCCACTGACCTCGGGGCGATTGCATTCGACGGCCCCGTACAGAGATCGGAGAACCGCTTTGCGGTAGGCCTTGCGTTCACGGAGTGTCGTCATGGCTGTCGCTCCAGGGCTTGTGGCCGACGGTGCAGGCGATGATGCGGTGGCGGCTTCGCGTTCTCACCGTCCGGTCACACCTCGTCGCTGAGATCGCGTTCCGCGAAGGATGATGCGCTCGAGGTCAGCCAGGA
Organism: Streptomyces brasiliensis; assembly: GCF_014647875.1. Classification (GTDB taxonomy): domain Bacteria; phylum Actinomycetota; class Actinomycetes; order Streptomycetales; family Streptomycetaceae; genus Streptomyces; species Streptomyces brasiliensis. Next base: position 1,484 of record NZ_BMQA01000094.1, read on the forward strand.
CTGTGCGGGCTGCGCGGTATGAGCGGTGTCAATGGTGAGGTGGAGACGGGTCGCCCCTCCGCGGCCGGCTGGGTAGCTGCGTTGTTCGGTCGAGGAGAAGCGCCAACGCAGTACTTGTGCGACGCGACGGGCGACCGCTGGCGTTGCTGCGATGATGCGGACCTCAGCATGGTCTGGGGAGGGCAAGGGTTCATGATCCATGGCGTACCTCCTGCGGGCGTGTTGAGGGCGGACAAGCGGTCACCGGAGTTCTGGGGCCCGTGTGCCACTACGCCTCCACGCACGCCTCTTCCTGCATGTACGCCCCTTCTTGAAGCGTATGCCCCCGCCTGCCGTCGCTGCTTTTGGACCCGGAACCCCGCTGCTTCACGGCGTGCAGCATGCAGTCGCGCGGCGGGATCACCGTCCGCTCGTCGGCGCCGATGGAGGCGCCCATCGCGCGCAGCTGCTCGGCAGTCGGCGCCTGCCCGGCGGCGGGCACCGTGCCAATGACCAAGAAGGACCAGTCGCCCAGCTCAAAGACGTCGGGGCAATTGTTGTAGGCGGGGGTGGATCCGATGCGGCACATGGTGCTCCTTGTAGTGCCAGGATCGGTGCTATGGGCACCGAGACGGACTGGGTGTACCGCGTGTTCGAGCCGCACGGCTCGGAGGGATGGCGCCCCTACGGCAGCGACCCGGAACGGTGGCGGGGCACGATCACCGCCCACGATTCGAGTGAGGGCCCCCAGTACGCCCTCTCCCTCGTCGTCGCCGACCTGATGACCGAGTGGAAAGTGCGCGGCCTGCACCGGGCGAAGCACGTGCGGGTCTACCTCTGGCGCGACGAGGAGGGAGACCAGGAGGACGCCGACGCCATCGTGGAGGTCCGGCCGAGCATCCACGCTGAGTTACCGGCGAGCGACCGGATCCGCGCACCGGCGGGACACCGGCCCGGGGGCGAGCGATAGATGTCTGGTCAGGCAAGCGAGAGAGGCCGCCGCGCGAGCACTGGCTGCCGTTTTCCCCCAGGTGTCCCCCGTAGCGCCAGGATTATGGAAACTCGCAGGCCGCAGCAGGTGCACGTAGCCCGCTGTAAATCTGCCGACTCAGCCTTCCCAGGTTCGAATCCTGGCGCCGCCACACGACCGAAAGGGTCTGTGACCAGCAGCAATGTTGGTCGCAGACCCTTTCGCCGTTGCTGAAGTGCGCGGCGCCGATTTAGTGACTTTGCCCCACTGTGTCTCGCGGTGATTGACGTGCTGACCAGCCCGTGTGGGGCAGGCGTGGGGCAGTTTTCCGTCTGCTACCTGCCGTTTCTGCGGGCGGCCTCAATTCGTGGGTTGGCGTTGGCGAAGGCGCCGTCGAGGCACTTCGCGTAGACACGGAAGAGAACAGCCACGCCGTGGCCAGCGCGCGCTGCCACGACCTGTGGTTCGACCCCGGAGCCGAGCCACGTGGAGACAGCGGCGTGGCGAAGACCATAAGGGCGCTTGGCCAGCAGGGAGGCGTGCTGAGCAGGGGTGGGTTCGGGGGCTCGCGCCTCTGCCCATACTTCGTCGTACCAGAGCTTGGATGAGCCCCCCACGCTGAGTGCGGAACAGTCGGCCGTCGGGTGCGACGCCGTAGGCCATGATGTGCCAGCGCAGCCGTGCAACAGGTCGGGCGGGGATCGGGACGGTACGGACCACCTTACGGGGGCGATGCTTGAGCCCGCGTTTGTCGTGTGCCTCTCCGCTGTCGGTCCATGCAGACCCCGACCGGGGGCGGGTCTCCCGTAGACGCAGGGTGCCCCAGCCGTGCCAGGGTAACTCGCAATCCCGCATGCGGAGTCCGATGACCTCGGCTGGCCGTGCTGCCGCGTAGTACATGCGCCTGAAGAACACCACCAAGCGGAGCCCCCCGGGTGGTCCTCGATCTGGCCGACGACGACACGGCATGTGTGAGGCGCTTCGTCTTGGACGGGAAGCCCGCGCTTCTCACGGCGAGTTATCCGCCCACGTCAATGGTCGCGAGGTCGGCGATCACGCAGGAGAACACGGGGCCAGGTGGAACGTACGCCCGACTCGCCGAGCTGGGTTACACGCCCGTCCACTTCCGGGAAGAGATCCGCTCGCGCATGCCCACGAAGAACGAGGCGGCGCAGTTGGACATCTCCGCCGGCACGCCGGTCATCCTCGTCTGCCGCACCGCGTTCGCGAACGAAGGGCGCCCCGTTTCGATCAACGAAATGACGCTCGATGCCGCCTCCTACATCCTGGAGTACGACTTCGACGCGTAGCGCGGCGCTGTCGAGCCTCAGTTGATGGTTGACGGGTTGGCGTCGGTGATGCTTGACGTCGCCCTGAACGGTATTCCGGCATCCGAGACGGACGAGTCGAGTGGTGAGACTCGCCAGCCATCGGGCTACCACCCAAACTCGGGCGGCCCGACGACTCGGGCGCCGACCTGTGCGGCCAACCAAGCAGCCCGCCCATCATCCCCAGGGCGTGCATGGATGAAGACTGTGTGCTCGGCTGCCCACTCCTCGCAGTGGATGTCGTGGCTGTTGCACGCGATCTGCAACTCGGCGTACTTGTACTCCTCACCCAGCCCGAGCTCAGGCACAGACGGCCACTTCAGGTTGTGCCAGAGGACGTAACCTCGAGTGATGTCCGCCCAGGCCCGCAGAGCCCCGCGCACTTGCACGAAGGTATCGACGCCCAGGTGCACGCTCGCGGGCAAGCCAATACCGTCCGTTCCGTACGACGTGACCTGCGCCCCCGGAAAAGTGTCAGCCAAACGCCGCAGGTCATCATCGTTGCGCGCCCAGGCATCCAAGTAGCAGTCGCTCGGCTCATACCAAGCCGCCGTCGACAGCAACCTCTCTGCAACGCTCAATGCCGCAGCCAAGTCCGTAGTCCGCAACACGGGCCACGCACGTGTGTTCCCCATGCCGGCATCCTGCCAGAGCAATCTTCCTGTCAGACCCACGCGGCCAGCGGAGACAAGACACACGTAGCGCGGCGCGAGTTGTTGCAGGTTTCTCTACCTCATCAAGCCCCGGCTGCGTTCCGCTCCGCCGGGCGCGCGTCCCGGCTCCGCCGCGGGCGACGCTCCTGCCTCCGGCCCGCTCCGCCCGCGCTGCGCCGACGCGCGCCCACATATCGATAGGGCCGGGTGGCCATGCGAAGAAAACATCATCGCCCGCGAAGCACCGGTACCTGCGGGCTGACCATCACGACAGGGCGTCAGGAATTCTGCAGCGCCGAGGGCACCGATACGCCCATATGGTCGAGCAGTGCGGCGAGGGCATGATCAAGCGTGAGGCCGCCCTTGGTGATCTGAGGCGTGTTGAAGCTGCCGAACGCGGTGCTCGGCTGATCGACGGTGAACCACGTAACGCCGTCCGCGTCCTCGAAGATCGCCGTGCGCAACGGCGCGTACAGCATCACGGCCGGGTTGTACCGGTACATCGTCTGCGCGATCGTGTGATTGCCCATCAGGTACTCGACGCAGCGGCCCCGGTCACCGGCGAGTCGCATCAGCGGTGTGAAATCACCGCTCCAATAGATTATGAAGTCGTGCGGCGCATTCTCCGCCGTCGCCTCTAGGACGGTGCGCCAGTCCGCTCCCTCCTTGACAAGGTCCGCGAAGCGGTCGCTCTGGAACACCGGCACGGCTTCTTCGTAGCGCTTGCGGAAATTATCGTATGTGTCGTCTATCTGGATGGTGAATCGGATGACCTCGTGCGGCACGGCTTCGATCGTGCCGTCAGAAGGCTTGGCTATCGTGGTCATGATCCCTCCCACACGCCAGTTGCCGACTACCGTTCATCGAACAGATTTACGTTTGACTCTACGCTGCGCCCTTTCCTCGAACAACTCCGTGCTAGGTCTGGTCCGGCCACCCATGTGCCATCGGCCCCCCTGGCCAGCTCCTGCTCCAGCACTGCGAACAGTTCCTCACTCAGCATGGGCCTGGACGCCAGCCCCTTCAACTCCAAGGCTGACAGGCCACCGTGCCCCCATGCCACGTGCTAGCGCTTTGCCGAAAGCACGCTGACACGTAACTGCCTCGCGACCGCGGCATTGTCGTGTCCCAGGGCGAACAACTCGGCTGCCCGCATTCGGATGTGCTCACGAAACGCACGACGTTCCGAGGTCAGCCCGCCCCCTTGCGGATACCTCATGCAACCGGCCTACCGCGACAACCACTGCCTGTCAGCCACGACATCACGCCAACAAAATCAGTAACGAAGTCGGCCTGATGCGGGCAGTTGACCTGGGCGGGCCTGCGGCCACAAGATCGCGGCGCTGACCGTCCGGGTGGCACAGGTTGCCGGGGCAGCGCGGCGGTGCCCGGTACAGTGGGTGACGAGAAAGACCAATGTGACCGCATGGAAGGGCTGACATGGTTTTCGTACGCGTGCACGTGATGAAAAACCAACTCAGTACCGAACAAAAGCGTGAACTCGGCGATAGATTGATCGCAGCAATCGCAGAGGTTGAACAGCTCAAGAATACCCCACGCCACCAGCAAACATCATGGGTTCAGTATTACGAATTCGAGCCTGAGAACTGGTACAACCCCAACCCCATTGGCGATCCTTTGGCAAAGTTGCAGGTCGATGTGATCGCTCCCGAAAGGCTTCTTCAGACCCCAGAGGAAGCCAAACTCGCCGTAGAAAAGGTGACGGAAGCGGTACGCTCCATCACTGGCGAGGGTACGCTCCCGGCCCGAGGTCCTTGGGTACACGTTTACGAGATCCCACATATGAACTGGGGAATGGACGGCACCATTCCGAACTGGGACGGATGGCGAGCTTATTTCAAAGCAGACACGCCAGAGGAGGCCGAGCGGGCACTTGCGATGGCGTACGGGAAGGACCATTAGCCGGTTTCACGCCGGTATCGAGCGCGTCGACGAAGCCGGTGTGCCACCGCTCCCGGACCAGGTGCCACTTGCCGGTGGCGGGGTCCTGGTCCCAGCGCCCGCATCCAGGGGCAACGCCTGAGCAAGAACCAGGGCTTGAGGAACGTCCGTGCCGGATCGTGCGCTACATCCACATCGGCCCAGGTGAGCGGCTGACGGGACGTCGGTGGTCGTTGGGAAACCGTCATATTCCCGCGATCCGCACGCTCCCGCGGGCACTGACTGTCAGACGGGTGGCCAGGAGCTTCGGCCTGTACGCGGCGTCGAAGGCCGCGATCCGGTCCCTCGCCCGGACCTGGGCCAACGAGCTGAAGGGCAGGGGCATCCGCGTCAACACGGTCGCGCCGGGCGCGATCGACACCCCGGAGTCGACATCGCCATCGGCGAGGAGAACGTAGCCGCCGTCAAGGCGGAACTCGCCGCGGGAGTTCCGATCGGCCGGAGGGGACGCCCGGAGGAGGTCGCCGCCGCCGTCGCCTTCCTCGCCTCCACGGACAGCAGCTTCATGCTCGGCACCACCCTGCACGTCAACGGCGGCGAGAACCAGTTCTGACCCGCCACGCGGAGTCCCGACCGGCCGCAGGCAGCAAAGCGCCAATCAGCCGGGAGAACGCTTGACGCACGACCTGACACGGATGTTCCTCAGCCCCCGAACCTCACGCGGAGTGACAGAAGGTCAGGCACTCAGCGCTACCGCACCGCTCAACTTCGAAGACCCGGAAAACATCTCCGTCGATAAGGTCGCGCTCGTGGTTACGAGGATCTCCACCAGCGCGACCCAGCGGCAGAACGGTCGAGAGACTGGGTGTATATGCCGTGGTTCACCGCCCGGGCAGGGGTGTTGGAGGGATGCGTGCGACTAAGAACTCCTAACAGTGTGCGAGGTTCTTCAGTCGGCGCCGGCAGATGATGCTGCAGGCCAGGCTGAGCAAGGCTTCGTGGATGTCGTTGCGGATCTCCCGGCGGATGCGCAGGCGGCGGAACCGGTGCGGGAGCGCGAGACTCTGCTCTACCACCCAGCGGTGGACGCCCAGTCCTGAGCCGTGTTCGGTGCCGCGCCGCGCGATGACTGGGGTGATCCCGACCGCGCGGACCTGTCGGCGGTGCTTGTCGTGGTCGTAGCCCCGGTCGGCGTAGAGCCTGTCGGGGCGCCGGCGTGGTCGTCCGCGTCGGCCGCGTACCGGCGGGACGGCCTCGATCAGCGGCATGAGCTGCGTGACGTCGTTGCGATTGCCGCCGGTCAGGGATGCGGCCGGCGGGATACCGTGCGCTTCGGTGATCAGATGGTGCTTGGAGCCTGTTCGGGCACGGTCGACCGGGCTCGGTCCGGTTTTGGGCCGCCCTTCATGGCCCGTACATGGGAGCCGTCGATCACCGCCCTCGACCAGTCCAGGGCGCCTGCGGCGTTCAGCTCGGCCAGGAGCGATTCGTGCAGACGCTGCCAGACGCCGGCGTCGTTCCAGTCACGCAGACGTCGCCGGCAGGTCATGCCGGAGCCGAAGCCCAGTTCCTGGGGCAGGAACTCCCACGGAATGCCGGTGTAGAGCACGAACAGGATGCCCGACAGCACCTTGCGGTCATCCAGACGCTTACGCCCCGGGTGATCCGCGCGGCGCGGCACGACCGGCAGCAACGGCTCGATTCGCGCCCACAACTCATCGGACACGATCCACGGCAGCTGCTCGCCCCTTCTCATGCGCAGGCCAACGCCTCATCAGGCGACAACATTCCAAGGCAAGTTGGACCATTTTGTTAGGAGTTCTTAGCCATGAGAGTGCTACTGGCGAATGTGAACGCGGCGGTGCGGAGAAGCACGGTACGGATGAAGCATGCCGCCGCCAGTGCTAACGGGACGTGCGGTCGGCGACCTCCTCCACGCGTTCGCTGTCCAGGCCGGGCGCGAGGTCGACGCGGGCGGCCACCAGGGGGCCCAGTTTCATGGTGAAGCCAGCCGCCGGCGATGGAGGAGAGGTAGGCGCTCGCGCTGTAGATCGCGGTGAGCGAGAGAGCGGTGGCTGCGGCGAGGCCCATGCCGCCGGCGCTCACGGGCGCCAGTAGGTAGGCGGCGAGCGTGGACCGCATGCCGTAGAAGGAGAACCGCTCGAAGACCTCGGTGGCCGCCGGCGTGGCCAGGGCCAGCGGGTGACCGAAGAATCTGCGGTCGGGCCGGGACGGCCGGTCCGCGCCGGGCCCCGCTGCGGGGACACGGACGCTCTGTGAATCGGTCATGGTGGCCTCCTTGCAGGCGCCCCTGCGGGAACGAGGGGCGTGATGGCCGCCCAACCTCCCAATCAGGCCGTACGACCGGAATCGCCGTGCAGGCGATCCGAAATCCCGAAAGTCGCCATCGCGGCGATTCCCGCCCTGCCGGGCCGCTTTCTAGCGTGGGCGGCGAGGAGGATTCCATGCACGAGAACGCGTCACCGTCCCCCACGACGGCACATCCGTACATCCCGAACGCGGCCCCTCAGGTACGTGACGGAATGCTCGCGGAACTGGGTGTCAACAGCGTCGACGAGTTCTTCGCCGACATCCCCGAAGCCCTGCGCCTCACCCGCCCGCTGGACCTGCCCGCCCCGCTGACCAGTGAGGCGGAGCTGGTGCGCCACATGGAGTCCCTGCTCTCGGCGAACGTCACCACCCGCCAGGCGCTGAACTTCTGCGGCGCCGGCTGCTACCAGCACCACGTCCCCGTCGTGTGCTCCGAGGTCAACGGGCGTGCCGAGTTCCTGACCGCCTACGCGGGCGAGACCTATGAGGACCACGGCAAGTTCCAGGCGCTGTTCGAGTACGCCAGCATGATGGCGGAGCTCCTGGAGATGGACGTCGTCACCATCCCGACCTACGACGGCTTCCAGGCCGCTGCCACGGCCCTGCGGATGGCGACCCGGATCACGCACCGCAGCGGGCTGGTCGTCGTCGGGCCGGTCGGGCAGGACAAGCTGAGCAAGGTATACGACTACGTGGCTCCCGTGGCGACCGTCGAGCACCTGTCGGCGGATCCCGTCGTTCCCGTGCCGCTGGCCGAGATCGCCCGTCACGTCGGCGAGGACACCGCGGCCGTCTACGTGGAGCTGCCGGACGCCCACGGTTGTGTCGACGCGGACCTGGGAGCGCTCGCCGCCCTGGCGCACAACGTCGGTGCCCTGCTCGTGGTCGGTGTCGACCCGATCGCGCTGGGTGTGCTGGACCCGCCGTCCGCGGCGGGGGCGGACATCGTGTGCGGGGACATCCAGTCGCTGGGGCTGGGCATGCAGGCGGGCGGAGCGCACGGCGGCTTCCTCGCCGTGCACGACGATCCCCGGTTCGTGCTGGAACTGCCCTCCCGGCTGTTCGGGCTCACCCCGACCGGCAAACCGGGCGAGATCGGGTTTCGTGACGTCGCCTACGAGCGCACCTCCCTGGCTGCCCGCGAGAACGGCAACGAATGGGTCGGCACCGCCGCCGCGCTGTGGGGCATCACGGCCGGCGTGTACCTGGCGCTGCACGGACCGCAGGGAATGGCCGAACTCGGGGACACCATCATCGACCGCACGCACTACGCGATGCAGACCCTCGCGGGCACGGGCCTCGTGGAGGTCCCAGGAATCGACCGTCCGCACTTCAGGGAGTTCGTCGTCGACCTCGCTCCGTCGGGACGTACCGCGGCCGATTTCCTCAAGGCGATGGCCCAGCGGCGCATCTTCGCGGGCGTGGACATCTCCGCCGAGAGCGGGAGCCAGCAGGTGCTCCTGTGTACCACCGAAGTCCACAACCAGCGCGACATCGACACGCTCGTCGCCGCCGTCAAGGAGGTCCTGGCATGATCACCTTTCCCCAACGCGACGGTCACGCACGGGACTTCCACCAGGCCCGCTGGAACGAGCAGCTCATCTTCGACCTCGGTTCTCCCGGCGAGCGGGGCGTCGTGCCCCCCGCCTCCGAACCCGCGGCGGCGGCCGCGGGCGAACCGGTCCGCCGGAGTCTGCGCAACCGCCGCAACGCCGCGCCGAGGCTTCCGCAGATCTCTCAGCCGCAGGTCCTGCGCCACTACCTGCGGCTGTCGCAGGAGACGCTCGGAGCCGACCTGAACATCGACATCGGGCAGGGCACCTGCACGATGAAGTACAGCCCGAAGGTCAACGACACCTTCGTCCGCTCGCCCGAGGTCAGCGCCGTCCACCCGCTCCAGCCGGTGGACACCCTCCAGGGACTGCTGGAACTGATCCATCGCCTGGAGCGGATGATCGCGGAGATCTCGGGGCTGCACAGTGTCACACTCCAGCCCGGCGCCGGCTCGGCGGCCATCTACGCCAACGTCAGCATGGTGCGCAAGTACCACGCCGTGCGTGGCGAGTCGCACCGCGACGAGGTGATCACCACCGGCTTCTCGCACCCGTCGAACGCGGCCACCGCGAAGACGGCGGGCTACAAGATCATCACCCTGCAGGGCGGCCCCGACGGCTATCCCACGGTGGAGGCGCTGCGCGCCGCCGTCAGCAACCGCACCGCGGCGCTGATGATCACCAACCCCGAGGACATCGGCGTGTTCAACCCGCACATCGCCGAGTTCGTGCGGATCGTGCACGAGGCCGGCGGCCTGTGCGTGTACGACCAGGCCAACGCCAACGGCATCCTGGGCATCACCCGTGCCGCCGAGGTCGGCTTCGACATCTGCCACTTCAACCTGCACAAGACTTTCTCGACCCCGCACGCCTGCGGCGGGCCGGCCGCCGGCGCCTGCGCGGTGACCGAGGAACTGGCCCCGTATCTGCCCTCGCCGGTGATCGTGCGAGCGGACGACGGGCGCTTCGATCTGGACCACGACCGTCCGCTGTCCATCGGGAAGGTCCGCCCGTTCTACGGCGTCACCGCCAACCTGGTGCGGGCCTACGCCTGGATCTCCTCGCTCGGTGCGGAGGGACTGCGCCAGGTCGCCGAGACCGCCGTACTGAACAACAACTACCTGCTGAAGAAGATCACCGAGATCGACGGCGTCACCGCACCGTACGCCGAGGGACACCACCGCATCGAGCAGGTGCGTTACAGCCTGGCCGACCTCCATGAGGAGACCGGCGTCTCGTCCGGCGACTTCGGGGTCCGGCTCGGCGACTTCGGGCTGCACTACTGGACCAGCCACCACCCCTACAGCGTGCCGGAACCGGCCACCATCGAGCCGACCGAGTCCTACTCCCGGGCCGAACTCGACGAGTACGTCGCAGCGATGCGCACAGTGGCAGAGGAGGCCAGGACCGATCCGGAGAAGGTGCTGAGCGCTCCCCACCGCGGGCCGATCCACCGCAGCGGCCAGGACGCGATGGACGACCCGGAGACCTGGGCGGTCACCTACCGTGCCTACCGGCACAAGTATCTCGGCGAGCAGCCGCCCGAGGTGCCCCGCTGGATCCCGCCGGCCGGCCTCCCCGCGAAGCAGCGGCCACCGCGCGCCGCCCACCGATGAGCGGGCCCCGGCTCGGGGTCGTGGTCAACCCCGTCGCCGGAATCGGCGGCGTGGTCGGCCTGAAGGGCAGCGACGGCGCGCGGGTACAGGCGCAGGCGCACCAACGGGGAGCGGTGCACCGGTCCATCGACCGGACGCGTCGCGCCCTGTCGGTGCTCGCGGCGCAGGCGCCCACGTGCCACGTGGTGACCGTCGCCGGTCCGATGGGGGAGCAGGCCGTGCCCGCCGGCCTCTCCGCCACCGTCCTGGGCGGGACGGCCCGACGGGCGACCACCGCCGACGACACCCGGCGGGCCTGCGCACGGCTGCTCGACCACGGCATCGACCTGCTGTTGTTCGCCGGCGGCGACGGCACCGCCCGTGACGTCCTCGATGTGGTCGGGGAACGCTGCCCGGTCCTCGGCGTGCCGGCCGGGGTGAAGATGCACTCCGCCGTGTTCGGCACCTCGCCGGTGACCGCGGGACGCACCGCAGCCGCCTACCTGGTGTCCGGGGCGCGGCTCGCCCCCGCAGAGATCCTGGACCTCGACGAAGCGGGCGTACGGGCGGGAGTCGTACGGCCGCGGCTGTACGGCGCGCTGAACGTGCCCGTCCTGCCCGGGGTACAGGGCCGCAAGGTGGGCAGCAGCGCGGCCGAGACAGCGGACGCAGCGGCGATCGCGGCCGCCGTCCTGGACGAGATGACCGATGTGGAGATCGCCGTGCTCGGGCCGGGAACGACGGTGGGCGCCGTGGCGCAGCGGCTCGGCGTGACCGGAACTCTGACGGGGGTGGACGCCGTCGACCTCGGCACCGGGCAGCTCCTCGTCGCCGATGCCGGTGAGCAGGAGCTGTTGGCCGCCGTCCGTCGCCGGCGCTGCCGCGTGCTGCTGTCGCCCCTGGGCGGGAGCGGCTTCTTGCTCGGCCGCGGGGACCAGCAGGTCAGTGCCATGCTGCTCCGCGAGATCGGCACCGACGCGGTGACGGTTCTGGCGACGCGGTCCAAGCTGGCCGCGCTCGGTGGTGCTCCGCTGTGGGTGGACACAGGCGACGCAGAAGTGGACAGTGCACTCTCGGGCATGCACCGTGTGCTGACTGGGCCGGGCGAGTACATGATCCAGCCGGTCCTTCCGGCCGACGAGGCGTTCGCGCCTCAGCGCGCCTGACAGTCGTGCGCGGTCGGTCTCACCTCCCCCCGAGGCCGACCGCGTACCCATGAGATCCACGTACAGCCGCGTAATATGCGGGAATGCAGACGCCGGGCGATGGCGGAACGGAGGTCGTGATGGCCGCCATCACACTGGCCGACCTGCTGGAGCGGATGGGTCCGTCACTACGGCTCATCGGTCCGCGCTCCGGCCCTGTTTCCGCTGTCGGCAAGACGGAGATCACCTGGGCCCACGTCAGCGAGCTGGCGGACCCCACACCGTGGCTGTCCGGGGGCGAACTCCTGCTCACCACAGGCCTGCAGCTCTTCGCCGGCCAAGCGGAGACCTTTGCGTACTGTGAGCGGCTCGCGCGGGGCAACGTGGCGGCGCTGGCAGTGAGCACGGGCGTCTCCCTGACCCACGAACACCTGCCGCCCGCCCTGCCCGAAGCCGCCGCGGCGGCGGGTCTGCCGCTGCTCGAAGTCGCCGAGCAGGAGCCGCTGGAATCCGTGGTCAAAGTAGTGGCCGCGGCCCTCACCGCCGGCCGGGAGCAGTCGTTGTCACAGACGAGCAGGGCCCAGGAACTCCTGGCCCGTGCCGTCGGCCACCCGGACGCCAGGCGCCGTGTCCTGGCCACCTTCGAGCGCACCACCGGCGCGCACGCGGCGCTGTTCGACCCGTACGGACGCCTGCTGGGGCACTCACCGCAGTGTCCGCCCGACGTGCTCGGCGAACTGGCCGCGGCTGTCGACCAGGTCTCGGGATACGGAGCACGCGCGGCGGGCGCGCTCCTGGCCCGGGACGCGGGCATCCAGGTGCACGGTCTCGTCGGCCATGACACGGTGATCGGACGCCTCGCGCTGTACCGCACCCCGCCGCTCGGCGGTGCGGAGCGTGCGGTCGTCGGTACGCTCGTGTCCCTGCTGGCCGTCTCCATGCTCGGTGATCACAAGCTCGAGAACCGTATGCGGCGGCTGCAGGAGAAGACCCTCGGCGAGCTGGTCCACAGCGGACTCAACGAACGCCAGGCATCGGTCCGAATGCGCAGGCTCGGTCTGGAGAACGCCGAACTGCTGGCGGTGTACGCCGCGGTCGGCGAGTCACCGGTGAGCCCGGCGGCCTACGCCCGGCGCCTGGAGTCTGCGTGGGATGAGGTGATCACCGCGCCCCAGGCTGGGCTCGTGGTCGCCCTCGTCATCGACCCGCCCGAGGACCTGACGCTCACCCAGGACTTCCAGGCGGCCGGCTGGCACGTCGGCATCAGCAACCGGGTGCCGCAGGCGAAGGTGCTGACGGCGCTGAGACAGGCACGGCTCGCCTGCGTCCAGGCACAGCGGAGTGATCAGCCCCAGCTGTCGATCGCAGAACTCGGCGCACTGCCCGTGCTGCTGCACCAGCTCGACGAGGTTGCGCGGGCGGGATTCGCCGAGGCGGTCCTCGCCCCGCTGGACGCCTACGACGAACTCCATCCGCGCGCGGCACTGGTGACGACCCTGCGGGTCCTCCTGGTCAACAACCTCAGCCTGGAGCTGACGGCCGCCGAACTGGGCTTGCACCGGCACACCGTCCGCGGCCGTGTGAAGCTCATCGGTGAGGTGGCCGCCCGTGACCTGGCCCGGCCGCATGACCGCCTTGAATTCCAACTGGCCCTGGAAATCCGCGACTTGTGCCCCTGAGCTTGCTGGTTCGGGCGACACGAAAGAGGCTCCTCGACGGCGACTGCGCGCGTCCGGCGACCGTAAGCTCACCGCGGCCGAACAGCAGTGCGTAGCCAGGGGAGTTGGACGATGCTACGACTGATGAGTTCCTCACCGGCGAGCTGCGCCACGACGCGTAGGACGGTACCGGTGTCCCAGCGAGTGGTGGCTGCCGTGCCGCCCGTGTGGGACGCCAGGTCTTTGACGAAGCCCCAGCCGGTGAGGGGTTCGATGGCAGGGATCTCGGTTGTGAAGGAGACAGCTGCCTCTTGTGGCAGCCTGGCGGTAAGCTCCACGTGCTCATCGCCTGTGAGCTGGCGCCCGAAGGCGGCCAGCACGGCGTGCACGACCTCCTCGGCCTGTGCACGGGCGGGGTACGCGCCTTCATACCGCACCTTTTCCAGCAATTGCTCGAACGTCATGCCCACAGCTCCTGCTGGTAAATCATCGGTGACGTGGTTGCCTCTCTCGTCTGGAGTGGTCGCGGCACCTACGGCCAGGGTCTCGCCCACCGGCCACCGGTGTCGGTCGGGGCGGGGCGTAGAAGCCGATGGACCCGGAGGCGGAGCTGAAGGAGTTCAACGGCGAACGCGATCACGCCCACCTGCTGGTTCACTACCCTCCCAAGGTCGCCGTCTCCAAGCTGGTCAACAGCCTCAAGGGCGTCTGGCCCGGCGGATACGGCTGGGGGCACCTCCCGGCCGAAGGCCGGGGGAGAGTTCACCGGCCCGATCAACCGCGCCATCATGCACGGGCACCTGTGGTCGCCCTCCTACTTCTCCGCGTCGTGCGGCGGTGCGCCGTTGGCGACCGTCCGCCAGTACATCGAGCAGCAGAAACGTCCGCTCTAAGGTGCATGTCAGAGCAGCCTTGGGATGCATTCATCCCCAGCGTGAACGCCGGGGCTTCCTGCAAGGAACCCGGTAAGACGCCGAGGTCTGGCGCCGCTATTACTGGTGAACCGAGAATGCCGTGCAGGCACGGACTGGAGATAGGGAGGTGCCGAATGAAGGCGCTTGTGGTGACGGACCAGGCCGCGGGAACGGCTGGGATGACGCTGGTGGAGCGGCCCGAGCCGGAGGCGGCGGGGAACGATGTCCTCGTTCAGGTTCATGCATCGGGATTCACCCCAGGCGAGCTGTCGTGGCCCTCGAACTGGACCGATCGCCTCGGCCGTGACCGGACGCCTTCGATTCCCGGACACGAGCTGGCCGGAGTGGTCACCGCCCTCGGCTACGGCACGACGGGGCTGTCGGTGGGACAGCGGGTGTTCGGCCTCACGGACTGGACTCGCGACGGCACGCTGGCGGAGTACGTAGCCGTCGAGGCACGCAACCTCGCACCGCTGCCGGGCGATGTCGACTTCACGGTGGGCGCGTCCCTACCGATCTCCGGCCTGACCGCGTGGCAAGGGCTGTTCGAGCTCGGCCGCCTGCAGGCGGGGCAGAGCGTCCTGGTGCACGGTGCGGCCGGCGGAGTGGGATCGATGGTGACTCAGCTTGCACGAGAGGCGGGTGCGTATGTCATCGGCACTGGGCGCGCTGCTGACCGTCAGACGGCGCTCGACTTCGGCGCGCAGGAGTTCGTCGACCTCGATAACGACGCGCTGGAAGATGTCGACGGCATCGATCTGGTGTTCGACGTCATTGGTGGAGACATCGGGAAGCGGTCTGCGGGCGTGATTCGTGCCGGAGGAACGCTGGTGACCATCGCCGGCCCGCCGGAGGCGCGCCCCGCCGACGGCCTGGCAATCGACTTTGTCGTCGTGTCCGATCGCGCCCAACTGGGTGAGGTCGTCCAGCGGGTCCGGGATGGTCGGCTGCGGACAAACATCGGCAACGTGGCTGCTCTCGACGATGCCGTCGCCGCCTTCAACCCGACCGAGCGGATCAAGGGGAAGACGATCATCCGTGTTCGTCCATAAGGACTCGGAGACAGCAGAGACCCCCGTTACGTCGTCGTAACGGGGGTCTCGTCTCGCGTCACTGCGTGATGCGGCTACGCCGCACCCCTGACCGAGTGGCTGCCGTGGTCGCTGCCCACGCTGCGCAAGGCGTTCAACCAGGCCAAGCACACCGACCCCAGGTTCGCATCCTGGTGGGGGGACAATTCCAAGGCCGTCTGTCCTGTCGGTTCACCACCGGTACGCTCCGCGTCGAGCCGGATGGCCGGCGCGTCACGCTTCCGCGGCTGGGCACGATCCGCGTCCACGAGCCCACCGTCAAGCTCCTGAGCCGCGTCCAGGAGGACAGGGCCCGGATCCTGTCCGCGACCGTGCGGCATGAGCGCGGTCGCTGGTTCGTGTCGTTCCAGACCGAGACCGCGCGGGACATGGTCCGCGTTGCGTGGCCGGACGCCGCAGTCGGTATGGGCCTCGGAGTGAAGACCCTAGCGGTGCTGGCGGACAGCGCACCGCAGAAGTCCGCGAGGTCCCCAACCCCAGGCACCTGGACGGCGAGCTGAAGCTTCTGCGCCGGGCATTCCGTACCGTGTCCGCGGCCCCGACGGCCGCACCGGACAGAAGGCGTCAAAGCAGTGGGAGAAGGCCAACGCCCACCGCAACCGCGTGCAGCACCGGGTGGCGAACCTCCGCCAGGATGCCCTGCACAAGCTCACCACCGCCGTCGCGTCCGAGTACCGCACGCTCGTGGTCGAAGACCTCAACGTCGCAGGGACGCTCCGCAACCGGCGCCTCGCTCGCAGGATCGCTGACGCCGGATTCGGGGAGATCCGACGCCAGCTCACCTACAAGACACGCCGCAACGGTTGCCGCATCGTGGCAGACGATCGGTGGTTCCCCTCCTCCAAGACCTGTTCGGGGTGCGGCGCGGTGAAAGCCAAGCTGCGGCTGCACATCCGGACCTACGAATGCGGCGCCTGCGGCCTGGTCATCGACCGGCATGACAACGCGGCCCGCAACCTCGCGCCCTCGCAGCGGCATGCACGACTGGTACCGGAGTGGCCGGAGACCAGGACACAGTCAAGGCGTCGAAGCCTCGTGGAGCCGACCGGAAGACCCGCGCCACTCGCCATGACCACAAGGCCAGGGCGGGGCGGGCAGGTGGCGCAACCCTGCCGCACCAGCGGCAGACACAAACGAGAGACCGTACTCGAGCCGAAGCCCTCACGCTTTGGTGATGTGACGGACCTTCCGGGCCGAAATGCCCGGGATGCTAAGACCTGACTACGGTTTCAGCAACGGATGGGGAGGAAGGGTCAGGACCATTCGTTACGGGGACTCCCGCATGCGTCGATTGCACCTCAGCGGTATACAGAATGAGGGATTGTGGAGCCGCGCCTCGATGCCAGCTCATCTACCGTCGTAAGACGCCGAGCTCGTGCGACGCCAATAGCTTGCGGCTCGACGTGCCGTGGAGGCGAAGACTGGCACAAGGAGGCGGACGATGAAGGCGATCGTGGTGACGGACAAGGCCGCGGGAACGGCCGGGATGAAGCTGGTGGAGCGGCCCGAGCCGCAAGCATCGAGGCTAGCCAGCCTCGAGGGCGCGAACTACGGCGATGTCGTCGTTCAGGTTCATGCGTCGGGATTCACCTGGGATGAGCTGTCGTGGCCCTCGACCTGGATCGATCGCCTCGGCCGTGACCGGACGCCTTCGATTCCCGGACACGAGCTGGCCGGAGTGGTCACTGCCCTCGGCTATGGAACGACGGGGCTGTCGGTGGGACAGCGGGTGTTCGGCCTCACGGACTGGACTCGCGACGGCACGCTGGCGGAGTACGTAGTCGTCGAGGCACGCAACCTTGCGCCGCTGCCGGGCGACGTTGACTTTACGGCGGGCGCGGGCCTCGTGATGTCGGGCCTGACCGCGTGGCAGGGACTGTTCGAGCACGGTCGCCTGCAAGCGGGGCAGAGCGTCCTGGTGCACGGTGCGGCCGGCGTAGTCGGATCGATGGCAACCCAGCTTGCACGAGAGGCCGGCGCCTATGTCATCGGCACTGGGCGCGCTGCCGGCCGTCAGGCGGCGCTCGACTTCGGTGCGAAGGAGTTCGTCGACCTCGACAACGACGCCCTGGAAGACGTCGGCGGAGTCAATCTGGTGTTCGATGTCCTCGGCGGGGACATCGGGAAGCGGTCCGCAGGCCTGATTCGTGCCGGAGGAACGCTGGTGACCATCGCCGGCCCGCCGGAGGCGCGCCCCGCCAACGGCCTGGCAATCGACTTTGTCGTCGTGTCCGATCGCGCCCAACTGGGTGAGGTCGTCCAGCGGGTCCGGGATGGTCGGCTGCGGACAAACATCGGCAACGTGGCTGCCCTCGACGATGCCGTCGCCGCCTTCAACCCGACCGAGCGGATCAAGGGGAAGACGATCATCCGCGTTCGTCCGTAGGGGCTCAGGGACAGTGACCGGGCCTTGTGGATCAGCGTCAGCGGCGTGACCCGGTCACTCACGGCGTTACGGTTGTCGGGATCGCCCGCAGGGGCGACCGATCAGTGCTCGGCGTAGTTGATGGGGGTGTTGACGGCTCCGGAGTGGGGATGGCGTTGTCGATCAGGATGGCGGCGATGGCGGCGGCGGTGCCGAGGGTTTCGGCGTTGAGCACTCGGGTGCGGGCCGAGGCGCCATCGAGGAGCAGCGCCAGTTGTTCGCCGAGCTGTTCGGGATTGGTGGCGCCGGCTTCGCGGGCTGTTTCGCTGAGCCGTTCGGCGACGGCTTTCTTGTAGTCGTGTGCGCGTTGGCGTGCAGGGTGTTGAGGGTCGTGGATCTCGACAGCCGCTGCGATGAAGGGGCACAGAGGTGTGGCCTCCTGTGTCACGGTCGCGGACTTGTCGAAGGCGGCGAGGAGGCGCTCGCGGGGTGTGAGGTCGGTGCGGTCGAACACTTCGGACATGATTTCGGGATCGTATCGGCGCAAGTATTCGGCAACGAGTTCGTCTTTGCCGGTGAAGTGTTGGTAGGCCGTGCGCTTCGACACCTGGGCCACCGCGCAGAGTTGGTCCATCCCGGTATGGTTGATGCCTTGATCGCGGAACAGTTGCTGTGACGCGCCAAGGATGCGCTCGCGCGCGCCCCTGCCGCGGCGTATGCCTTGAGGTCCCTTCTCCAGCTCGGTCACAGATCAAGCCTAACTCGTTGACGGGGAGTCTCCCATGCGTCTCGGACGACGTCGGGTGTGCACGTAGTTTGTGCTCCGATTTGCTCGGCCAGGGCGGCCTGATTCCGTTTGACCAATTCTCGAGCGCCTCGGCTGCCCGGGGCGGCCTCGGTCATGACCTGGATGAGCTGTTCGGTCCCGGCCTGGGCAGAAGCGGCCGGGAGCCGAAGGTCTCTGGTGTCCTGCACCGTAAATCACGCGGTAAGTTGCTATCCCTCTCGGATGTCGCATCCGGGGCCTTCTGCTGTGTCGATCACGTTGTCTGAGGACGAGCGTGCCGAGTTGGCCTCGATTCTTCAGCGGTGTGACGGCGTCGCCGTGTGCGGCTGGCTGCCCGTTATGTCCC
>NZ_BMQA01000095.1 GCF_014647875.1 Streptomyces brasiliensis
TCCAGACCCAGCCCTGAGTGCGAATCCGACAGATTGATCACGACTCGATACGCGCCCTAGGGGCACTGGGCGTGGAATGGGCGTGACGCCGACTGTCGGCGGGCGTTGAACCAGCCGGACACTACGCCGGCCCTCGTACGGGCGGTGTCGCCTACACGTGGAGACCCGCACCCAAGGGGATAGTGCGGGTCTCCACCGCGATCGGCCGCTGAACCCGCCTCACTGGTGGTGTTCCGGCAGCCGGGGGCCTTCCGTTCGTGACAGCAGCGACCGGCCCCCGCCAGGGCAACGAGTAACAGGCCTTTGCCGTCCGGTGCCACACCTGCCCGACGCTCCGGTGCCGTGCCACGGGCTCAGTAGGCGTAGATCGACGTCGCCTTGATTCGCCTGTAGGCGCCCCACGTCGTGCACAGAGTGGTGCTGGACTTGTTGTACTGGGTGCCGTGTGCCGCGATCCGCCAGCCCGGGTACGCGATAAAGCCGCCGCCCTTCTTGTACAGGCCGCCGTTGCCGCCCATCGTGTAGCCCTCCAGCAGGTAGTGGTATCCGGCTGCGGACCGCAGGTACACGCACCCGTCGGCGTGCTGGTAAGTGCCGTAGAACGTCCCCGTCCGGGATGCGGCCGCGGTCGGCGTGGCCGCTGCCGGCACCGCGGCGCCGCACACGAGGGCCAGCGCGCCCGCGGCCAGGACCGCCGTCTTCCTCTTCGTCATGCTTCCTGCTCTCTCCAGTACTCCGAGTCGATCAGTGCCCCGTCGTTCTGGTTGATGGGGCCCGGCACAGGACTCTTCCCGATCTCCGCAGGAATGCCCTAGATGATCTATTCCAAGGGGTCAGTGATCGTAGGCGATCAGTGAGCGTAGGACGGTTTGTCCGGTGGCGTCGTTGTGCCAGATCGCGGCGGTCAGCGCGAGGATGCGTTGCATGACGCGGGCTATGACACCTCCGGGTGTGCACCCTCGGTGCCGTTCGAGGTCAAGCTGTCCCTTGAAGGTCTCGTTGATCGATTCGATGACCTGTCGCAGCGGCTTGAACAGGGCTGCGCCAGGCCGTTCCCGTTCACCTTTACGGGCAGGCCGCAGCAACTGGACTCCATGCTCGGACAGTTCGCGTTCGAAACCACGGCCGAAGTAGTTCTTGTCGCCGATGAGAGTCTGTCGGGGGCGCTCTCGCAGAAGCTCGCATTCGGCTGCCAGGAGGTCAAGGAGGGTCTCGCGCTCGTCGGCCTTGGCCCCGGTCAGGGCGAAGGCGATGGGCAGGCCCTGAAGGGTGCAGACCAGGTGCAGGCGCAGGCCCCAGAAGAAGCGGCTGTGGCTGGCGCAGTAGCCGTATTCGGCCCAACCTGCCAGGTCGGAGCGTTTGACGGTCTCGCGGGAGCGGCCGCATTCCACCGGGGTGGAGTCCACGACCCCATACGTCGTCGCTCCACACCGAGGTGGTGGTGGCCAGGATCCGGTTGACGCTTCGCATCAGACCGGCGGCCTTGCGCAGCCGCTTGTTGTAGCCGGGCTGCTGGGGCAGGTAGGGGAAGAGGTGGCGCAGGTGGGCACGGGCATGGCGGAGCCATTTGGCCTCGGAGGTGTAGCCGAGTATGGCCTGCATCGTGGCGAGGGTGACCAGTTCGGCATCGCTCAGGCGGGGCGTAATGCCGACCGGCGGGCGCCACGGCGCCAGGTCGGGATGCCCCTTCAGCATGTCCTCGGTCGTCGCATAGAGTGCTGTCGCGAGGGTGTCCACGTCGTTCGTCACAAAACGATCTTGGACACCCTCGTTCTCGTCTCCGCAGGCACCCCTTGGACCACACCACCAGGAGGAACCAGTGTCATACCCGCAACTGCTCACCCCCGAGGAGAAGCTCGCCGACGCGAAGAAGCTGTTGAGCCTCCCGCGTATCGTCGTGATCTGCGGCTCCACCCGCTTCATGACCGAGATGAACGAGGCCGATCTGCGGGAGACCAAAGCCGGAAAGATTGTCGTCAAACCGGGCTGTGACATGAAGTCGCCGCACGAACTTTGGTCCGATCCTGTCGAGGCCGAGGCGCTGAAGGTTCGACTCGACGATCTGCACCGGGCGAAGATCCGGCTCGCTGATGAGGTGCTCGTAGTCGGCGACTACATCGGAGACAGCACCCGAGCCGAAATCGCCTACGCCCGGTCGCTGGGCAAGCCCATGCGGTTCACGCACCCCGAAGTCGACCCTGAGGCCTGACCGCCCGCTGACACCTCGACAACCAGGGCCGGCAGCCCGCCGCCTGACCGTCTCGCGGTGGCTTCGGCCGCCGCCCACCCCACACCCTCCGCAGGCATCCCTGGGTGATCATCTAGACCAGCTCGCCCCTCTGGACGACCCGAACGTCATCCCCCGCCACGCGGGCCGGATCCACCGCCGACAAGCCGTCGCTGGCCTGATCAACGAATATCGCCGCGCGGGCTGATCAAATAACGAAGCAGCAGCTCAGGTCCTCTGCAGCTATTTTGAACCGGTACAGGGACGCCAGATCCGCCTGCTGCTCGCCCGATCCGCTGCGTGCCCGCGGCATCGGTTGACCTGTCGGCCGTGACATCGGCCGGCCGCGCACCCAAGGGTCCATGGGTGCGCAACTCGCCGGAAACCGAATATGCGAATTGCGAAATTTCGCAATTGGTTAGATGCTGTGTTTGCTGTGCCCGCAGGTAGCCGCGGGCACAGCTTCTGTGCGTCTCGCCCCTGGGCGGGGCTCTGTGAGGGAAGTCGAGGGGTCGTGGCGGTTCCGCTGTACCAGGCGAAGGCCGAGTTCTTCCGGATGCTCGGGCATCCCGTACGCATCCGGGTGCTGGAGCTGTTGCAGGACGGGCCGATGCCGGTGCGGGATTTGCTGGCCGCGATCGAGGTGGAGCCGTCGAGCCTGTCCCAGCAGCTGGCGGTGTTGCGTCGCTCGGGGATCGTCACCTCCACCCGTGAGGGCTCGACCGTCGTCTACGAGCTGGCCGGTGGCGATGTCGCGGATCTGATGAGGGCCGCGCGCCGGATCCTGACCGAGATGCTCGCGGGGCGGAACGAGTTGCTGTCCGAGCTGCGGGAAGCCGAGGTCGCCGCCCGATGAGTACGGCGTTCGCCCGGGCCTCCTGGGCCCGGATCACCTCGCTGCTGCCCTCCCGCGAGGACCTGGCGGAGGCACGACGCGATCCACGCCGGGACCTGCTCGCCGGGCTGACGGTTGCGATCGTCGCGCTGCCGCTGGCTCTCGGATTTGGTGTCTCGTCCGGGCTGGGTGCCGAGGCGGGTCTTGCGACCGCGGTGGTGGCCGGTGCGCTGGCGGCCGTGTTCGGTGGCTCGAATCTTCAGGTGTCGGGGCCGACCGGCGCCATGACGGTGGTCCTGGTGCCGATCGTCGCCCAGTACGGCCCGACCGCCGTTCTCACCGTGGGCCTGATGGCCGGCGTGATGCTCGTCGTCCTCGCCGCACTCAGGGCCGGGCGTTACATGCAGTACGTGCCGGCGCCGCTGATCGAGGGCTTCACGCTCGGCATCGCCGGGGTAATCGGGCTGCAGCAGGTGCCGAACGCGCTCGGCGTACCCAAGCCCGAGGGCGACAAGGTGCTGGTCGTCACCTGGCGCGCGGTCGAGGAGTTCGTGAAGGCGCCGAACTGGACCGCCGTCGGTCTCGCGGTCTGCGTGGTGGCGCTCATGCTGGCCGGTGCGCGATGGCGGCCGACCGTGCCGTTCTCGATCGTGGCCGTTGTCGCCGCCACGGTCGCGGCCCAGGTCGCGCACCTGGCCGTGGAGCCGATCGGTGACCTGCCCGCGGGGCTGCCCGCGCCCTCCCTGTCCTTCCTTGAGCTCGGCTCGCTCGGCTCGCTGCTCCCCCCGGCCGTGGCGGTGGCCGCGCTGGCCGCGCTGGAGTCGCTGATGTCTGCGGCCGCCGCCGACGCGATGACGGTGGGTCAGCGGCACGACCCCGACCGGGAACTGCTCGGGCAGGGTCTGGCGAACATCGCCGCCCCGCTGTTCGGCGGCGTCCCGGCGACCGGCGCGATAGCGCGCACCGCCGTCAATGTCCGCACGGGTGCGGGCTCGCGGCTGGCCGCGCTTACCCACGCGGCGGTCCTCGCCGTGATCGTGTTCGCCGCGGCACCCCTCGTCTCGAAGATCCCGCTGGCCGCCCTCGCCGGTGTCCTACTGGCCACCGCGATCCGCATGGTCGAGGTCGGCTCGCTGAAGGCCATGGCGAAGGCGACCCGCTCGGATGCGCTGATCCTCGTCCTGACGGCAGCGGCGACGCTGGCACTGGACCTGGTGTATGCAGTGATCATCGGCTTGGTCGTGGCCGGCGCCCTCGCCCTGCGCGCCGTGGCCAAGCAGGCCCGCTTCGACCAGGTGCCGCTCGACCGCGGCGATCACACCGCCGAGGAGCACGCACTGCTGGCCGAGCACATCGTCGCTTACCGCATCGACGGGCCGCTGTTCTTCGCCGCCGCGCACCGCTTCCTGCTGGAGCTCACCGAGGTCGCCGACGTGCGGGTCGTCATCCTGCGCATGTCCCGGGTGTCCACGATGGACGCCACCGGTGCCCTCGTCCTCAAGGACGCCGTGGAGAAGCTGAACCGGCGCGGCATCCTCGTCCTGGCCTCCGGCATACGCCCCGGCCAGCGCCAGGTCCTCGAGTCGGTCGGAGCGCTGAAGCTGCTGTGCCACGAGGGCCGGGAGTACGCCACCACGCCCGAGGCGATCTGGGGAGCGCGCGACCACCTGGAGATGGCCGGAGTCCTGCCCGCCATCCCCGCCCAGAGAACGAACCCGAAAAGTACCGACACCAGCGAGGAACCAGTCCGATGAACACGCCCTCCGCCGCCCCGCGCATGGTCGAGGTCTCCGGCGCGGAGGCACTGTGGCTGCTGGAGGGCGTGGCGCTGGGGCGGCTGGTGTACCAGCAGCGCGAGGTGACCGTCGTACGGCCCGCCCGGCACGTGTGGGAGTACGGCCGGCTGATCGCCCGCACCCCGGTGCAACTGGCCGCCGTGCCGCCGACCGCGACCTACCACGTCGATGACATCCAGGCCGTGCCCGGCACCGGATGGACAGTGACCGCGTCCGGACCGGCCGAGGTGATCACCGACCCGCACGAGGCCGCCCACTACCGGCGCACGCTGCCCGGCTGGACGTACGGCCCGCACGACACCGTTATCCGCATCCACCCGCAGACGGTCACCGGCTTCCGTCTTGTCCGGGGGACGGAGGGGCGATGACCGCGCAGCTGGAGGCGCTGCCGTATCGCCACGTGCTCACCCTGCCCGCCGAGCCGGCGGCGGTGCGCGTGGCCCGCGAGACCGCCGAACAGGCCCTGGTGGAATGGGGCATCGGGCTACGCCACCCCGTGGTGGATCCGGCCCTGCTGATCCTGAGTGAGCTGGTCACGAACAGCGTCCGGCACGCCGCCGTGCTCTCCCCTCAGCTCACGGTGATCTACGCGGCGGGCCGGGACTGCCTGGCCTTCGCCGTCCACGATCGTCACCCGTACCAGCCTCCGCTGTACGCGTCGGTCACCGGCACCGGTGCCGGGGGGCTCGGCACCGTCATGGAGCTCACGCTCGGCCTGGGCGGCACGGCGGTTGTCCGCGGCGACGCCGACGGCAGGGGCAAGAGCATCTGGATCACCCTGCCCCTCTGACCCGACCCAGGGCCCCGAACAAGCAGGCGGACAAGGAAGTTGACGAACATGACCATCGACTGGCGCTACACCGTCGAGCAGGATCTGGGGATTCTCTCCGTCGCCGGATACCTGGGCCCGGAGGCGGTCCGCCGCTTCAGCGGCGCGATCGGCTGGGTCGTCGCCCGCGGCACCGGACCGGTCGTCCTCGACCTGACCGAGCTGCGCAGCTGGTCCGCCGAAGGCCAGCTGGCCATCACCGAGGCCGCCCGCCACCTCGCAGATGCCGGCCGGAGCCTGGAACTGGCCGCCATCCCCGCCGACGGCTCGCTGGTCCCGGCCGGCGACGGCCCGGACATCCCCGTCCACTGCGACCTGACAGCCGCCCTCGCCGCCCACGGCCGAGGACGGTCGGCCCTGGAGGAGGGGCAGCAGGAGTGGCGTACGGACGGCTGGGGCGCCTGACACCCGCATGACGTTCGTATCGGCTCACTGAGTGAAAGACACTGACCCCATGAGTGAAAATCACCCCCCTTGCCCCAAATGCTCCGGCGCGTACACCTACGAGATGGGCGCGCTCCTCGTCTGCCCGGAGTGCGGCCATGAGTGGTCGCCGTCCGACGCGTCTGCCGACACAGGCGGGGACAAGGTGATCAGGGACGCGGTCGGCAACGTGCTCGCCGACGGCGACACCGTGACCGTCGTGAAGACCCTCAAGGTCAAGGGCAGCCCGACCGGAATCAAGGCGGGCACCAAGGTGCGCAACATCCGGCTCGTCGACGGAGTGGACGGCCACGACATCGACTGCAAGATCGACGGATTCGGCGCCATACAGCTGAAGTCCAGCGTGGTCAAGAAGGTCTGAACCGGCGTCTTGCCGGGCAACCGGCCAGGACAATGTCGTGGGCGGGGCGGCGTTGCGGGGGCCCTTGAACCAAGTGAGACCGGTGCCGCACAGCGGGTGATCTTCATGCACCCCCCTCAGACGAACGTAGTAATTGCTAATGTTGGCAATTACTGAGGTCGTCACTGCTGGATTCGGCGGCTCGGTTTCTCGGCCGCGGGTTCGGTTCTGTCGGTGCCGGAGGCGAGGATGGGCCGCATGTTGTCGACGAGTGGGTGGATGCGATGCGCCAAGGCCCGGCCGGTGGGTCCGTGCTGTTGTCTCGGAGAGGGGACGGCACGGTGAGTACGCCTCTGTACCAGCTGAAGGCCGAGTTCTTCAAGACGCTCGGTCACCCGGCCCGCATCCGCGTCCTGGAGTTGCTGAGCGAGCGCGAGCACGCGGTCGCGGAGATGCTGCCCAAGGTGGGGATCGAGCCGGCGCATCTGTCCCAGCAACTGGCCATGCTGCGGCGGGCCAACCTGGTGCGGACCCGCAAGGAGGGGTCGAACGTGTACTACTCGCTGACCAGCCCGGAGGTGGCGGAGCTGCTGCGGGTGGCGCGCACGATCCTGTCGGGCGTGCTGGCGGGTCAGGCGGAGCTGCTCGCCGACCTGCAAGCGGCCCAGTCGGAGGGGAAGCCGCCGTCGTAACGACGGCCCTTGATCGGCGGCCGTCTCCTCGGAGTTGGACAGCGCTCTGTGGTACCGGGAGGCGGTCGCCTCCCCTCCCGGTCACACGGAACCGTATCCGCCCCGTCGGGGACGGACCTTCGACGACAAAATCTCATCAAACTGAGCAAAACACGGTAAAAGCGACGTGACTCCAGCCGCAGGACACCCTGTTGGGCACCTGCGGACGGTCCTCACCACCAGTCGGGAGGGTTCATGGGCCTGTTGCGCAAGATCCGGGCCACCGGACGGGTGGCCGAGCCCGCTCCGCCGCGCCCGGAGGGCGACGCCCCGGAGAGGGCACGGGAGCTGGGCGGCTCGGTACAGGTGCGGTGCGTGGACGCGGGGTCCTGCAACGGCTGCGAGATCGAGATCGCGGCCGCCTTCAATCCGGTGTACGACGCCGAGCGGTACGGGGCACGCCTGGTGGCCTCGCCCCGGCACGCGGACGTGGCGCTGGTGACCGGCCCGGTGACCCGGAACATGGCCGAGCCGCTGCGGCGCACGGTGGCCGCGATGAGCGAGCCACGGCTCGTGGTCGCGGTCGGGGACTGCGCGATCAACTGCGGTGAGTTCGCGGGCGGTTACGGCGTCGAAGGGGCCGTGTCCGATGTCGTGCCGGTGGATCTGGCCGTGCCCGGGTGCCCGCCGGAGCCCGAGGCAATCGTGGCGGCGCTCAGGAGGGTGACCGGCCGGTGAGCATGGTGCCGGCCGTCCTCGCGACGGCCTGCGGGTTGGGCGGCGCGGGCGCGGTGGCCGGGTTTGTCCTGCCGTATCGCTTGCGTGTCCCCGTCGCCGGGGTACTGACGGCGGGTGTCGGGGTGAGCGGTGGCGCGGCGGGGGTGGCCGCGCTGGTCGGCAGCCGCTGGTCGGCCGCCCTCCCCGGCGTCCTGCCGTTGGCCGGGGTGCATGTGGCGGTGGATGCGCTGGCGGGGCTGTTCATGGCGGTGGCAGGAGCCGTGGTGACGGCGGTCGCGGTGTACGGCATCGGCTACGCGGCCGGGCACGGCGCGCACGGGCTCGGCTCGCGCACCGCGCAGACGGCGCTGCCGCTGTTCGCGCTCACCCTAGTGCTCGTACCGGTGGCGGCGTCGGTGTCCTCGTTCCTGGTGCTGTGGGAGCTGATGGCGCTCGGCTCGCTGCTGCTGGTGCTGACCGAGCACCGGGAGCGTTCCTCGGTACGGCAGGCCGGCGTCTGGTACGCGGTGATGACGCACCTCGGCCTGGTGCTGCTGCTGGCCGGGTTCGCGCTGTTCGCCGCGCAGGCGGGTGGGGAGACGTTCTCCGCGCTGCGGGCGGGTGCGCACGTTCTCTCGCCGGCCGTACGCGGGCTGGTGTTCGTGCTGGTGGCGCTGGCGTTCACGTCGAAGGCGGGCGCGGTGCCGCTGCACGCCTGGCTGCCGCGGGCGCACCCCGAGGCCCCCAGTCCGGTCTCGGCGTTGATGAGCGCCGCCATGGTCAACCTCGGCGTCTACGGTCTGGTCCGTACCGGCCTCGATCTGCTCGGCGGCGGACCGGCCTGGTGGTGGCTGGGCCTCCTCGCGGTCGGCGGGGCCAGTGCCGTGTACGGCATCCTCCAGGCGGCCATGGCGTCCGATCTGAAGCGGCTGCTGGCGTACTCGACCAGCGAGAACATGAGCCTGGTCCTCATCGGGGTCGGCGCGTCCGGGGTGTTCACCTCTTACGGCGACCGGCCGCTGGCCGCGCTGGCGCTGGCGGCGGCGCTGCTGCATGTGGTCAACCACTCCGCGTTCAAGGCCCTGCTGTTCTGTGCGGCCGGGTCGGTGCTGCGGTCCACCGGCCTGCGAGACCTCGACCTGTTGGGCGGCCTGCGTTCCCGTATGCCATTGACCGCCGGACTCTTCGCCCTCGGGGCGCTCGGCGCCGTGGCGCTGCCCCCGGGCAACGGCTTCATCAGCGAGTGGCTGCTGCTCCAGTCCCTGATCCACGGACTCCAAGTGCCCGGTGTCGCGGTGGCCGTCGTACTGCCTCTGTCGGTGGCGTTGGTCGCTCTGTCGGCCGGGATCGCCGCCGCCGTCTTCGTCAAGGCACTCGGCGTCGGCTTCTTCGCCCGCCCGCGCGACAAACGGGCCGCCTCGGCGAATGAGGCACCGCCGCTCATGCTCGCCGGAATGGCCCTGCTCGCCATCGGGATCGTGGCGCTGGCGTTGGTGCCGGGGCTGCTCGGCGACGGCCTCGACCGGGCCGTGGGCGCGGTCGGGCTGCCGGGCACCGGTGCGGTGTCGGGTGGCGGAGTGCGAGTGCGGCTCGCCGACATCTCCGCCTCGCTGTCCCCGCTGTGGGTGGTGGCCGCGCTCACCGCCGCGATCCTGCTCGCGACCGGGCTGGCCCGGCTCTTCGCCCGCCGCAGGCGCCGCGCGAACGCCCGGCTGTGGGACTGCGGGGGCGGCGCGCCGACGCCACGCATGGCGTACACCGCGACCTCGTTCGCCGAGCCGCTGCAACGCGTCTTCGACGACGTCCTCGCCCCCGAGCAGGACGTGAACGTCACCCCGGTGCGGGAGTCGGCGTACCTGGTGGAGAGGATCCGCTTCCAGCACCGGGTGCCCGACCGGATCGAGCACCGGTTGTACGACCCGGTGCTGCGCGTGCTGGCCGGGGCCGGGCAGGCAGCCCGGCGGCTGGCGGGCGGCAGCGTCCACCTGTATCTCGGCTACGGCTTCGCCGGGCTGGTCGTCCTGCTATTGGTACTGGCGGTGGGCTGGTGAGAGCGAACGCATGAGTGCTGTCGGATACGCGGCCGTAGCGGGCCAGGTCGTCGTGGTCGGTGCCGGGGCGCCGCTGCTGACGGGATGGATGCGGCAAGTCCGGGCCCGCCTGGAGGGCCGGGCCGGGGCCGGGGTGCTCCAGCCCTGGCGGGACGCGCGCAAGCTGCTGCACAAGGAGCCCATCACGCCCGCAGGGACCGGGCCAGCCTTCCGGGCCGCACCCGCGCTGCTGGTCGCCACGACTGTGGTGGCCGCCGCGCTGGTGCCGCTGCTGTCCACGGACACCCCGGTCAGCTCCCACGCGGACCTGATCGTAGTGGTCGCGCTGATCGCGCTCGGCACTTTCGCCCTGGCCCTGGCCGGCCTCGACACCGGCACGGCGTTCGGCGGGATGGGCGCCTCCCGGGAGATGACGGTCGCCGCGCTGGTGGAACCGACCATCCTGCTGTCGGTGTTCGCGCTGTCGATACCGACCGGGACGACCAACATCCCGGCCATCGTCTCCGGTGCGGCCCACGAACCGGGTCGCCTCGCCTCCCCCGCCGGACTGCTGGCCACCGCCGCCCTCGCGGTGGCGGTGCTCGCAGAGACCGGCCGGATCCCGGTGGACAACCCCTCCACGCACCTCGAACTGACCATGATCCACGAGGCGATGGTGCTGGAGTACGCGGGACCCGACCTGGCGCTGGTCGAACTCGGTGCCCAGATGCGGCTGACCCTGCTGCTCGGCCTGCTGTCCTCGCTGTTCGTACCGTGGGGCATCGCCACCGGTGGCTCCTGGGCGCCGCTCCCTGTCGCGCTGGTGCTGTTCGGGGCGAAGGTGGCCGTCCTGGGAGCGGTGCTGGCTGCGGCCGAGGTGTTCTGGGCCAAGGTCCGGCTGTTTAGGGTGCCCGAACTGCTCGCCGGTTCCTTCCTGCTGGCGCTGCTCGCGGTGGCCGCCTCGTACTTCCTGAACGGAGCGTCATGAGCGGCGGCCTGTACACCCAGCTCCTCGACCTGGCCTGCGGCGCCTTCCTGCTGGCGGCCGTGATCGTGCTGTGGCGGCGTGAACTCGCCGCGATCGTCAGGGTGTTCGCGCTTCAGGGTGTCGCGCTGGCCGCGATCGCCATGCTGCTCGGCTTGCACGAGGAGCGGTGGGACCTGATCGCTGTGGGCCTCGGCGTGGGGGTGCTGCGGGCGGGCGTGCTGCCGTATCTGATGCGGCGTGCGCTGGCCGCGCTGGCCGCCGATCGTGGGAGCGAGGAGGTCCGCGAGACGCAGCCTCTGGTCAATGTCGCCGCCTCGCTGCTCACGGCGGCGCTGCTGACGCTGCTGGCCTACGCGGTGGCCCAGCCGCTGACCGCACTGGACCCGACTCCGGCCACCCGTGCCCTGCCGGTGGGCCTGGCGGTCGTCCTGATCGGCTTCTTCGTGCTGGTGACCCGGCGCCGGGCGCTCGCCCAGGTGGTCGGGTTCCTGCTGCTGGACAACGGGATCACCGCCACCGCCTTCCTTGCCACCTCCGGTGTGCCGCTCATCGTCGAACTCGGCGTCTCATTCGACGTGTTGCTGGCGGTGCTGGTGTTGCAGATCCTCACCACCCGGATGCGGGAGGCGTTCGGCACGACCGACATCGACGACCTGCGGGAGCTGCACGACTGATGAACTCCGCGCTGCTGTTGACCGCTCCCGTCGCCGCGCCGTTGGCGGTCGCAGGCGCGTACGCGCTGACCAGAGTACGCAGAGAGCGACGGCTCCCTTCCATGGTGCCGACGACTCGCCGGCTGGAGCCGACGGGTGAGGCACCCGTCCTGCTGGCCGAAGCGCCCCCGCCCCCGCCGACCCCGAGGCGTCATCTCACGGAGTGGGCCGGTCTCCTCTCACCCGCCGTGATCCTCACCTGCGGGAGCCTGCTCGCGGTGTCCGTCACCGCCGACGGACCGCAGCGGGCGTACGCCGGGCTTCTGCGCGCGGACGCGCTGACCGCCTGGATGCTGCTGGTGGTCGGCGCCGTCGCGCTGATCGCCTGCGGCTCGACCCCGGCGTACCTGGCGGGCGAACGCGCCGCCGGACGGGCGGGCGACCAGGCCGTGTGGCGCTACCACGTCCTCGTGCAGGCGTTCCTGGCCGCGATGTGCCTGGCCGTGGTGACCGCCAACCTCGGCGTGCTGTGGGTCGCGGTGGAGGCGACGACCATCGTCACCGCGTTCCTCGTCGGCCACCGCCACACGCGCACGTCCGTCGAGGCCGCGTGGAAGTACGTGGTGATCTGCTCGGCCGGCATCGCGCTCGCCTTCCTCGGCACCGTCCTCATCTACTACGCGGCCCGGCAGGCGGGCATCACCGAGGCATGGGCGCTGGACTGGCCCACCCTGGTCGCCCACGCCGGCCGGCTCGACCCGGCGGTCACCCGGCTCGGCATCGCGCTCGTGGTCCTCGGCTTCGGCGCCAAGGCGGGCCTGATCCCGCTGCACGCCTGGCTGCCCGACGCCCATAGCCAGGCGCCCGCACCGGTCTCCGCGCTGATGTCCGGGGTACTGCTGTCCGTGGCCTTCGCCGCGATCCTGCGCTACCGGGTCATCGCCGACGCCGCCCTGGGCGCCGGCTTCACCCGCGTCCTGCTTGCGGGGATCGCCCTGCTCACCTTGGCCCTGGCGGCCGGGCTGCTGCTGGTCCAGCGGGACTACAAGCGGATGCTGGCCTACTCCAGCATGGAGCACATGAGCCTGATCACCCTCGGCGCGGCGATCGGCAGCCCGCTCGCCCTGTCGGCCGCGCTGCTGCACATCGCCGGGCACGGGCTCGCCAAGTCGGTCGCGTTCTGCGCCTCCGGCCGCGTCCTCCAGCTGACCGGCACCGCGAAGATCGGCCGGGTGCGCGGGCTGCTCGCCCGGGCGCCCGCACTGGCGGGCATGTTCGGGTTCGCGGTGGTGGCGCTGATGGCGTTCCCGCCGTTCAGCCTCTTCGCCTCCGAACTCGGCCTCGCCCGTGCCGGTTTCCTCGCCGGGACCGGTCTGGCCTGGGCCACGGCGGCGGCCCTGCTGCTGGTGCTCGTCGCCTTCGCCGCGCTCGCCGTCCGCACCGCCCGCATGCTGCTCGGGCCGGCCCCGGCCCCGCCCACGGGCCCCGAGCCCGCCGCCGTCTGGCCGCTCGCCCTGGGCCTGGCCGCCTGCGCGGCCCTGGGCGTCACTCTCGGCCCGCTCACCGACCTGTTGCACACCGCCGCCCAGGCGATCGGAGGCCACTGAGCCGATGCGTACGACCTATGAAATCGGCGTCGGTGAACTGCCGCAGCGCGCTGAGGAGTTGCTGACCGGCGGGCATCGCCTCGCCCTGGTCGCCGCCCACCACGACGAGGACGGCATCCGCGTGATGTACCTCTTCGCGGCGGGCCCGCCCGACACCTGTTCCGAACTGCACGTCCGCCTCGACCCCGACCGCCCCGAGGTCCCTACGCTCGCCCACCTCTCCTTCCCCGCGGGCCGGTTCGAACGCGAGATGCGCGACCTGTTCGGCATCGTCCCCCTCGACCACCCCCTGCCCCGCCGCCTGATCCGGCACTTCCACTGGCCGCGCGGCTGGTACCCCATGCGCCCCGACGCCGGACCCCCGCCACCCTTCGGCGAACAGGAGGGCCCCTACCCCTTCCTGGAGGTAGAAGGCGACGGCGTCTACGAGATCCCCGTCGGCCCGGTGCACGCCGGTTTGATCGAACCCGGGCACTTCCGCTTCTCCGTCGTCGGCGAGACCATCCTCAAACTCAAGGCCCGCCTCTGGTTCGTCCACAAGGGCATCGAGAAACTCTTCCAGGGCCGTACCGTCGCCGCCGGCCTGCCGCTGGCCGAACGTATCAGCGGCGACACGGCCGTCGGCCACGCCCTGGCGTACTGTCTCGCCATCGAGGAGGCCACCGGCACACAGGTCCCGCCGGAGGCGAAGCGTGTCCGCGCGCTGCTGCTGGAACTGGAGCGGATCCACAACCACGTCGCCGATCTCGGCATGCTCTGCAACGACGTCGGCCACGGCATCCTCAACGCCCACGCCCAGCGCGTCCGCGAGCAACTCCTAGGCCTCAACCGGGACATCACCGGCCACCGGCTGCTGCGCGGAGGCGTCGTCCCCGGCGGCGCAGCACTGCAGTCCGTGCCCGAAGTACGACGCCTGAAGGCGATCGGCGAGGACATCCGCGAGATCACCGACCTCGCCCTCGGCCACTCCACCGTCCGTGACCGCTTCACCGGCACCGCAACCCTGGGCACCGATGCCGCCCGGGAGATCGGCTGCCTGGGCTACGTCGCCCGCGCGAGCGGCCTCGCCAACGATGCCCGCATCGCGCACCCCTTCACCGACTACGGCACACAGCTCGATATCCCAGTCCACACTGGCGGCGACGTCCTCGCCCGCTTCCTGGTGCGCGCCGAGGAGATCGACACCTCCCTCGCCCTGATCGAGCAGTTGGCCCAAGGACTCACCGCCCCACAAGTGATCCTGGGACCACCACCCGCCCTCGGCGCGGGCCCCCGTACCGGCGTAGGTCTGGTGGAGGGCTGGCGGGGCACCATCGCCACCCGCGTCGAACTCGCCCCCGACGGCACCCTGACGCGGGTCAAGCCGGTCGACCCGTCCTTCTTCAACTGGCCCGCCCTGCCCGTGGCGCTGGCGAACACGATCGTCCCGGACTTCCCACTGACCAACAAGAGCTTCAATCTCTCCTACGCGGGCAACGACCTCTGACCGGAGGCTGCCTCAACGAACGAGGCGGTACCCGGTCACCAGCTCGGCCTTGATGCGGACCACGTGCTCCATCTCCGTATTGATCCACGGCGTGAGCTCGCGTGGTAATAGGACAGCTCCTGCGGGTCGGTCACGCGGCTCGCGGTACCTGTGACCGTCGCGCTCCAGCCCGTGCGAGTGTCCTCGTCGATCCGGTCCGCCTCATGCACCACCACCTCCGACGCCGACGCGCTCGACAGCAGCGCGGCCCCGGCATGCGTACGGATGACGACGTCACCGGCGTCCGTCACCTGGAACCCCGACTGGCCAGCCGACTGGCAACGCCACTACGCCGCCGCCCGCGAACTCCCGCGCGACGAGGACCACACCGACGTCCTGCCCGGCGTCACCATCCACGCATGGACATCGGCCAATGGCTCGCCCGGCAACGCCAGCACACCGTCTGGCGGCAGCTCATGGACGGACAGCGCGAACGCCTGACGAAACTCGGCATCGTCCCGCTCCCGCCGCAACAGGAAGCCCCCGCGAAGCCGTCCAGGACGGCCTCAGGAGCCTTCGAACGGGGCATCGCAGCCTTGACAGTACAAGACCCGCACCGGCTCCGTGACCGTCCCAAGGGCCCACGTCGAAGTCCTGCCGGACGGCACTGAGCTGGTGCCGGTCCCCCGGAACCGTTCGGGGTCGTGCGACCAGCGCATCCCACGACTTCAGGCGCATCGGACAGCAGGCTCCCATCCACTACGCTTGAAGAGCTCTTCAATTCACTAGGTGCTGTGCCGATCAAGTCCGAGGAGGGTGGTGTTCGGTGGGCGGGTTCACCGAGGCCGTACACGAGCGGGTGCGCGAAGCGCGTGCCGCACTGTCGCAGGCTCTGGCGGCCGAGGACGCCTACGAGACAGCCGTGGCGCAGGACGAGCTGGACGACGCGCTGTGGGTGGCGCAACGTCATGGCATCGACGTCGGCGCCGACGCGGCGGACGAGGGGTGAGCGGGATGTCGGTTCCGCTGTACGAGGCAAAGGCCGATTTCTTCCGGATACTGGGGCACCCGGTGCGCATCCGGGTCCTGGAGCTGCTGCAGGACGGCCCGAAGCCGGTGCGCGACCTGCTCGCGGCGATCGAGATCGAGCCGTCGAACCTGTCGCAGCAGCTGGCGGTGCTGCGCCGCTCCGGCATCGTCACTGCCACCCGCACCGGCTCGACGGTGATGTACGAGCTGGCCGGCGCCGATGTCGCCGAGCTGCTGGCCGCTGCCCGCCGCGTCCGGCCGCGGGGGCACCGGCCATCACCTCGGTGCCAGTGGGGCCCGATGCCGTGCGGGAAGCCCGGGAAGCGGTCGCCGAGCACTTCCCCCAGGCCGGTATCGCCCCCGGGTCGGCCTTCGCAGACACGGTGCTGCTGGTCGTCAGTGAGCTGGTCACGAACGTGCTGCGGCACGCCGCACACTCGCCTGTAACCGACGTGGGGATAACCGTCGCGACCGGACAGCTGGTCGTCAGCGTCGCCGACGCCGAGCCCCGACTGCCCGAGCTCACCGACGACCGCATGGGAGCCGGGCTGCGGATGGTGGCCGAGCTGGCCGCCGGCTACGACGGCGACCTCAGCGCCGAACCGGCCGTCGACCACGACGGCAAGGTCGTCCTCGTACGGTTCCAGATCCCTTCGTAGCGCACACCACACCGGGCAGAGCAAGGAGTTGGCCCTGTGAGTGAGGCCGACAAGAGGAGGGACGCGGAGAGCCGGAAGGGCGCGGTGTCGCGTTGCGCGCCTTCTTCTTCATCTTCGGTATCTACCTCCTCGCGGGCTGGGTAATGCTGCTGTTCTACCTCGGCGAGCATGCACGCACGTAGCGGAAGTGCGCGGAAAGAGCGGCGCGACGTGTGCCGCTCGAGAATACGATTCGGTGCTGGAGCTGCGGCGATGCCGCTCGGTCAGGCCGCGTGCCGATACTCGTTGATGAGACCGCCAAGGATGGACCATCGTCGGATTCTGTGGGCCTGGAGATCGGTGACGGTGGCCGGGGCAGGCGGTTCGGCGCTCTCCGGGGGCAGTTGCCGCCGGGACTGGTGGGGGCGGTGGCGGTTGTAGTGCCGAATGTACTCGGCCAGCACCTTCACAGCGTGGGCCTCGTTGTAGATCAAGATCCGGTCGAGGAGCTCACGCCGTAGGGTGCCCACGACTCTCTCGCAGATCGCGTTCGCTCTCGGTGCCCGAGGCGGGCTGAGCAGGATCTCCACGTCGTCGGCCTGGAAGACGGCGTCGAAGGCGTCGGTGTACTTCGCATCCCGATCCCGGATGAGGAAGCGCAGCGAGTCCGTCCGATACCCCAACGTCATGGCGAGATTCCTGGCCTGCTGGACGGACCACCGGGCGGTGGGATGGGCGGTGACGCCGACGAGGTGCAGTCGGCGAGTGCCGTGCTCAATGAAGACCAGGGCATACAGACGCCCCAGCGCCACAGTGTCGAGGTGCAGGAAGTCCGCGGCGAGGATGCTGTGGGCTTGGGCGTTCAGGAACTGGCGCCAGGTCGGAAGTGGCGCGCTCTGAGATTCAGTCGGAGGCTGATCCGTTGGGTTCGGCCGCCGCACGCATCGAGATGGAGCCCGTCGCCGGGGAAGGCTGCTGCGGCACGCCGCGCACTCGCCGGTGACCGACGTGGGGATGACGGTCGCGGCCGGGCAGCTGGTCGTCAGCGTCGCGGACGCCGAGCGCGACGGCCGACCAGTGAATACGGGCAGCGAGCCGGGCACCGGCGATCCCGCCTGATACGTCCGCCTGATGCAGCTGCTGCGCCGCGGCAGACTTCGCTTGATGCTGCGGACCGCACAGTTGCTCGCCCCCCAAGGGGACTTTGTCGTGACGCTTCGACGGCCAGGTCTCCCCTACCGTCAGCCACCAGCTACCGGGCTGCTTGGCCACTACCCGGACCGGACTCACACCGGCAAGTCCACGACGACTTATCAGGACACACCCCCCTCTTGCTCCGTCCCCGGCTGCCGCCCCCTCCTCCACCAGCAAGGCGCCGGGGACACTCCCGGAAACGAGGCTGATCACTGTGGGTGTATTCCGTGATTTCGGGCCGGTGGGAGGCGCCGCGTACGGTCTCCAGCGACACGGGGACTGGCGATTCGAGCTCACTGGGGTGTGCCGCTCGTCATGCCTTCTTCGCGCACGGTCTGGCCGGCTGGACGCTGCCCGGATATGCATATGCGCTGGGTCTGGCGCCGGTGATCTATGCGGTCGCCGGTGTTCTCGGTGCTTTTCTCTTGCTGGTGAGTCACGAAGCAGCGCATGGATGCCGGGGTGGAGTCGACCGTGGTACGGGGGACCGGGAGCGGGCCCCGCGGGCGGCCGGCAGCAGCGGACAAGTCGTCGGAATGACGCTGGCCGCTGCACCGGGAATCCGGACCGAAGGCGCAACGTTCCCATATAGGGGTGTATGGGAAGAGGGTGAATACTACGGGCATTCCATTCGAACCGCACCTGTCGGTGCCGGGGCTGTCACCGGTGCGCGGCGTACGCACCGAGGCACGCACCGCTACCGTGCGGCTGGTGCGCCTCCCCCTCGACCTGGCTGCGGGGGGCGTCGGCCAGCTGAGTGATTACTTCGGCCGCACCCTGCCGTGGCGGACGGGCCGGGACGGACCGACGGCAGAGGGGGATCTACCTGTGCTGCTGGTACATGGGCTGGCGGATCGGGAATCGGTCTGCGCAGCGCTGCGGCGGGGGCTGGGCGGCCTCAGCGCGGGGCCCTTCATCACGGTGAGTTATCACGCGTTCAGCCCGGACATCCGCGCGGCCGCCCGGGCTCTGGGCGAGCAGGTGGAGCTGGCCAGTGCCCGCAGCCCGGGGCGGGCACTGGTGTTGATCGGGTACAGCCTCGGAGGGCTAATCGCCCGCTACTACGTGCAGCGGCTCGAGGGGGACACGTATGTGCCGCTGGTGATCACACTGGCGACGCCGCACGGCGGGACCGCTACGGCCCTGCTGACACCACCGCATCCGCTGCTGCGCCAGCTACGGCCGGGCAGCGGCCTGCTGACCGAGCTCGCCGAGCCAGCCACGGGGTGTGGCACCCGGTTCGTGGCCTTCTACAGCGACCTGGACGAGTTGGTCATCCCGGCCGCCAGGGGCCGCATCGATCATCCCGACCTCACGGCATGCAATGTGCTCGTGCCCGGCGTCGGGCACCTGACCCTCCCCGTGCACCAGCCGGTCATCGACCAGGTGCGCGCACTGCTGACCGCGGCTCAGCAGGCCACATCCGCCGCAGGCCTCCCACACGGCCACACGCCCAGCAGGACCGGGCAATCTCCCCGGCACCGCCGAGGTTCTCCGTGACAGCGGGACGGAAACGGAGGACGCTAAGAGGTAGCCGATAGGAACGTCAGCGTGTGTCCGGACGGACAGTATGGCTGCTTCGCCCAACCCCGAGAGCCCGTCGACGGTGCGTCCGTATGGCCCCCAGGACGAGCCGGGGGTGCGAGAACTGATCGATGCCGACCGGCTGCCGGGACAGCCGCGCTGCACCTCGGAGAAGCTGGCCGCGGCGCGGCGCAGTCCTGTCCCCTTCCCTCTGGCCGGCTGGACTGTACCGGCTCGGCCGCGGATCAGCGTTCTGGCCGATGCCGACGACCGCCCCTACGGGATCATCGCGTACTTGTCCTGGACCGATGTGCGATGCGGTCTGATCTGCTGGGTCCACGCGCACGAGGACCCGTCCGCGCTGCGCGTCCTGCTCGGTCACGCTCTTGCCGCCCTCGCCGACTGCACGCAGATCGAGGCATTCGTGGGGGCACCACCAGGCCCGCTGGGCCCGGGCGGCCTGCCCTGCACGCGACGCGGCGCCACCCACGACGCCCTGGCACAGACCGGCTTCACCGGCCGCTACCAGGGCAGCTACCTGCACCTCGTGCTTTCCGCCGAGCCCCCGCCGGCCAAGCTGGTCGCCGACGTCTTCCCCTGCGACTACCCTCCGGGCCACCGCCTGATCATCCGCGAGGACAGCGAACCGGTCGCCGAAGCCCTGGTCAGTGTGGAACCCGGCCACACCGCGACCGTCTACTGGATCGAGACCCTGCCCGCTCGCCGCCGCCGCGGGCTGGGCCGCAAGCTGCTCAGCCAGGCCCTGGCCCTGCTGGCCGAGCAGGGCGCCACCGAGGTCGCCCTCGTCCTCGACGACACCCAGCAATCCGCCTCCGAGAGCCACACCGCCACCCGGCTCTTCCACTCCTTCGGTTTCACCCTCGTCGACCAGCTGTGGACCTACCAGCACCATCCCCCCGAGACACGCGGCCTGGCGCGTGAGCCCTGACAGCCAGGAAGGGCAGGGTGAGGCACCGACCGTCCCGCCGGTGCAGGCCGGTCAGGCGTGGACGCGTTCCGCGGCCGCGAGGATGGTGGAGCGTG
>NZ_BMQA01000096.1 GCF_014647875.1 Streptomyces brasiliensis
GCAGCACCGCATCGAACGGCTCTTCCTACATCGAACCCTCCTCAACGTTCAGGACACACGTATCCGTAGGAGTCCGGGTGGAAGACCGGCTCGGCCTTCTCCTCCAGAACCGCCGCCACTACCGTCTGGGCGACCCGGTCCCCCACCGTGGGCACGCCATTGTGTCCTGCCGCCCGGTCTGACGACGGTCTCCCGCGAATTCACAGTGGCCTTGTGGTGGCTGGTGTGATCACGGCGTCGGAGTCGTCTTGGATAGCCCCGTTCAGCGGGCTGAGCCCGCGTTCCTTCAGGAAGCTGGTGACCGCGCTGCGCCGCGAAGGTGCGGATCCGGTCCGCAAGGGCCGGCCGTGGTCCCTTCCGCTGGAGGATCGGGTACTGCTCGTGCCGGCCTACTGGTGCACGAATTTCACGATGCGCCAACTCGCGCCGCTCTTCGGCATCTCGAAGTCCGCGGCCGACCGGATTATCGACCACCTCGGTCCCGCGCTTGCCCTGCGGCCCCGCAGGCGGTTCGCCAAGGGCACCGTGCTCATCGTGGACGGCACCCTGGTCCCCCACCCGGGATCACACCATCGCCGAGCGGTCGAAGAACTATCGGTACTCCACCAACCACCAGGTCGTCATCGACGCCGACACCCGCCTGGTCGTCGTGGTCGGCCGGCCGCTCGCCGGCAACCGCAACGACTGCAAGGCGTGGGAGGGGTCTGGCGCCAAGGCCGCTGTCGGCAAGACCCTCACGATCGCCGACGGCGGCTACCCGGGCACCGGACTCGTCATCCCGCACCGTTGTGAGCGTGGCCAGGCCGAACTCCCGGATTGGAAAAAGGAACACAACAAGTCCCACAAGCAGGTCCGCGCCGGCGAGCACGTCTTCGCCCGCATGAAGACCTGGAAAATCCTCCGCGACTGCCGACTCAAAGGCGACGGCGTCCACCACGCCATGCTCGGCATCGCCCGGATGCACAACCTCGCCCTCGCCGGCTAGATCAGAGGGCCGTGCGGCGGCCAACCCTGCCCGAGCCGATCCGGAGATCATTTACGGGACACCCCTTAGCGCACCGCATTTGGTGCCCGCTTGGTGGCCACCAACGGCGGTCGCCGGTTCCCGCCAGGTCAGCAGGCCGGGTGGACTGTGTTCGATTGGGCATTGGTCTCGTGGGTAAGGCAGCGGGAGCGTCTCATGACGGGTCTCAGCTGAGCAGGAGCTCCCGCTCGGGATCCCTGAGGATCGTTCCCACCCGTGCGAGGACCTTGCTGCCCAGTTCGCCATCGACCAGCCGGTGGTCGAATGACAGCGCAAGCTGGGTTGTCCAGCGAAGCGCCACCCGGCCCTTGTGCTCCCACGGCCGGCGGCGTACCGCCCCCACACAAAGGATCGCTGCCTCACCGAGATTGAGGATCGGGGTTCCCGCGTCTATGCCGAACACACCGATGTTCGTGATCGTGATCGTGCCGCGGGTCAGGTCCTGCGGCGCCGTTCGTCCGTCGCGGGCGGTCCGGACGAGATCATTGAGCGCGCACGCCAACGCTGGAAGCGAAAGCGATCCGGCGTCCTTGATGTTCGGAACGAGCAATCCCCGCGGTGTGGCCGCCGCGATGCCGAGATTGACACGGCGATACCGAACGATCTCGTTGGACTGTGCGTCCCAGGAGGCATTGATGTCCGGGAGCTGACGGACCGCTGCTAGCAAAGCTCGGGCCACCACCAGCAGGAACGTCACCCGGGTCCCCTCGAGGGCCGGGTGGGCCTTGAGTCGCTCCACCAGTTTGACCGAGCGCGTGACGTCCACCGTGAGGAACTCGGTGACATGCGGGGCGGTGAAGGCGCTGCTGGTCATGGTGGCCGCGGTGGCTTTGCGGACCCCCTTCACTGGTATCCGGACGTCCGCCTCGCCATCGGTCGATGTCGTTGCTGGGCCGGCCGACTCAACTGGCGGCTTGTCGGCTTCCCGATGGGATGCCGCGGCAGCGGGGACGACGGCCGCGGCGTGACGCAGCACGTCCTCGCGGGTGATGAGCCCACCGGCGCCCGAGCCGACGACCTCGGCCAGGTTCACGTCGAGATCCTTGGCGAGCTTGCGCACTGGCGGCTTCGCTGCAGGAGCGGAAGTATCTTGTCTGACAGCCTGAGCCTGTGATGGGACTGGGGCAGTCTGCGAGGCGGGGGCGAGCGGGCGCCGCCGCCTGCGGCGACGCGGGGTGCTTTGCCAGGGGCCGTATCCGACGAGCACCGACGGTCTGGGCTCGGTACCAGGTGCCGATGCCGGTTCCGGCGCCGTGCTCGCCGGGCTCTGCGTGGTATCAGGGTGGTCCGGGGAGCCTGCTGCGGCATCATCCGTTGCGATCGCGATCAGCGCGGTGCCCACCTCAACTGTCTCTCCCTCGGCTGCGTGGATGGCGGTGACGGTGCCGGCGAAGGGTGAGGGGAGTTCGACCAGGGACTTGGCGGTCTCGATCTCCAAGATGACCTGGTTGATCTCGATGGTGTCGCCGACGGCGACCTGCCAGGTGACGATCTCAGCCTCGACAAGCCCCTCTCCCACGTCGGGAAGCCGGAAGTGCTCGATGCCCGGGGGGCCGGTGACGGGACGTTTGGCAGTGCTCATGACGCTCGGCTCACCATGCGAAGGATCGGTCGACCGCGTCCAGGACACGATCGAGGTCGGGTAGGTATTGGTCCTCGAACTTCGCCGGCGGATACGGGGTGTCGAATCCACCGACCCGCAGGACGGGAGCGAGGAGACGGTAGAAAACGCGCTCGGTGACGGCTGAGCCGATCTCGGCTCCGAAACCGCCGAACACCGGGGCCTCATGGACGACGACGCACCGGCCTGTTTTCTCCACCGAAGCGGTGATCGTCTCGAGATCCAACGGGGACAGGGATCGTATATCGATGACCTCGATGCTGCGGCCGTCCTCGACCGCGGCCTCGGCCGCCTGTAGGCAGGTCTGCACCATGCCGCCGTACGTCAGTAGTGTCAGGTCCGAACCAGCGCGCACGATCCGGGC
This sequence comes from Streptomyces brasiliensis, assembly GCF_014647875.1. GTDB lineage: Bacteria > Actinomycetota > Actinomycetes > Streptomycetales > Streptomycetaceae > Streptomyces > Streptomyces brasiliensis. Next base: position 3,010 of record NZ_BMQA01000096.1, read on the forward strand.
CTTGTGCAGCGGCAGGACGCGTTCGGTGCCGGCGGACTCGGAGACCTCCGCCTTGTCCCAGTACCGCCGCTTGGGCTCGTAGAAGATCACCGGGTCGCTTCCGGAAGCCGCTTGCCGGAGCATCCAATGGCCGTCCAGTGGGTTCGAGCAGCACACCACGCGCAGGCCGGCCGTGTGAGTGAAATAGGCTTCGTTGGATTCGCTGTGGTGCTCAACGGCGCCGATCCCGCCACCGACCGGGATGCGGATGACGACAGGCAGGCACAGGCGCCCGTCCGAGCGTGCCCGGATCTTGGCGAGCTGGGAGACGATCTGGTTGAACGCCGGATAGACAAAACCATCGAACTGGATCTCGCAGACCGGTCGGTAGCCGCGCAGTGCCAATCCGATCGCGGTGCCGACAATACTGGACTCCGCCAGCGGGGTGTCGATGACGCGGTCGGTTCCGAAGTCCTTCTGCAGGCCGTTGGTCACCCGGAAGACCCCGCCTAGACTACCGACGTCCTGGCCCATCACGATGCTCTTGGGATGGTCCTCAAGGACTCGGCGCAGACCGGTGTTGATCGCATTAGAAAGTGTGAGTACGGGCATGTCCTCTCCCGTCGCGGATCGCCGGCGGTGCGGGTCGGCAGCGCCGGTGGGGATACAGCAGGCGCGTGGGCGGGCTTATGACCGGAACCACGCGGCCGACGGGCTGGTGGCCCCAGCTGGCTGGAATCGCCCACGGGGCCGGCCCTCAGTCCTCAAAAGAGTCGACGAACTCCAGATATTGCCGACGCTGCCCGGCCAACAGGGATGTCGGTTCGGCCATAACGGTGTCGAACACAGCGGAGAAGTCGCTCAACGGCAGGTCCCGGCAGACCGAACGCGCCGTTGCAGCGAGAGTGCGGCACTCCTCGTCGACCTCGGTGTGGAACGCCTTATCTGCCCATCCCTGCTTGTCCAGCAGACGTTTGAGCCGACCGATGGGGTCGCGGGCGCGCCAGCTGTCCAGTTCGCTGTCCGTGCGGTAGCGCCCCGGGTCATCGGACGTGCTGTGCCCGGCTATCCGGTAGGTGAGGGCCTCGATGAACGCGGGCCCCATACCGGCCCGCAGGCGCTGCGCGACACCCGAGGTGACCGCATGTACAGCCAGCACGTCGTTGCCGTCCACGACATGCGCGTCCAGACCGAACCCCCGGGCCCGCTGGTGAAGTGGCGCGCGCATCTGTGTCCGGACTGGGGTCGAGATCGCCCACTGGTTGTTCTGGCAGAAGAACAATAGCGGCACGTCCGCGGCCGCGGCCCAGTTGAACGCCTCGTTCGCATCTCCCTCGCTGCTGGCGCCATCACCGAAGTAGGCCAGCACGACCTCATCGGCGCCGTCACGCTGCACCCCCATCGCGTATCCCGTGGCATGGGGAAGTTGTGCTGCGAGGACCAACGTGTAGATGTGAAATCGATACCGGTCGGGATCCCAGCCGCTGTGCCGGTTGCCCCGCCACTGGATCAGCAGCTCGGCCGGGGTGATACCCCGGCACAGGGCGGCTGCATGCTCACGGTAACTGGGAAAGACATAGTCGGTGGACCGCATCGCTGTGACCGAACCGACCTGGGCCGCCTCCTGGCCGAGCGACTGCACCCACAGTCCAAGTTCCCCCTGACGCTGCAGGGTCTGTGCCTCTTGGTCGAACTGACGGGCCAGGCGCATGCGCCGGTAGAAGTCGCGGCACAGCCCGGGGGTGACATCAAGGGGCCAGTCCGGATGCGGTCGCAGCTCACCGTCGATGTCGAGCAACTGCACAGGATTCACTTCGGTTCCTCTACCAGTGGGTGTTATATCTGCTACCAGGGTGTGGAGTCGGCGGGCTGAGGCACTTATCGCAACAGCGCCGTGTCGCCTCGGAAGACCGGAGGCACGGCTCTTCGACCTCGAGGATCACGTGGCTGACTCCTTCCTGCTGGCAGGGGATGAGAACTTCATGCAGGGCGGTCCGCGAGGACGTCGATGCCCTCGTTCAAGTTGCAGTAGCCAGTGGCCTGGGTAGAGCCGCATCGCGGGCCAGGGCGATCACGCAGCCGCGCTCGCGCAACCAGCGCAGGATGAGCACGGCCTGACGGAAGGACCCCAGCGCGCGGGAGCCCTTCCGGAGTGCCACTTCGATCGTGTTCGGTCCCGGACCGCACGGGCCGGGACCGGATGTCAAACTGCGAGAGTCATTTCGCGGAGGGCGACTGCCAAGCTCCGGGGACCGGCATCGTGAACAGCCCGGGCGGGGCTTCGAGCACGACGGGGATGCAGTTGAACACGCTGGCTGCGGCGGCGTGGAACACACCCTGGGGCAGGGACGCGTCACGCTCCGGCGCGTCGGGATCGAGCGAGGGGGCCAAGTCGACGGTGGTCCGCGACGACGGTGCCCCTTCGACCTCCACGACGAGCCGAACTTCAAGCGGGAGCCCGGGGAAGTCTGGATGATCTCGCTGAACGGTGTAGATGAACTCGAAGTCCATGAACGGCTTGGTCTCACCGAGCCGCGCCGCGGACCACTTGAAGGCCGCGCCGCACACCATTCCCTTCTTGATTTGCCCGATCGGGATCTCGAAGTCTCGTGTCGCGAGGAACAGCTCGAAGCTGCCCTTGACCTCGTCGAGTTCCACTCCGATGTTCTTCGCCAGCAGATGTAGCCACTCCAGCACGCTCTGCTGGAAGTACCCGCCGTCTTCCATCCATGGCTCGAACTCTTCCGCGGGCTTGCCCAACCCCAAGAGCTCGACCATCATGTTGAGATTCGGATTGGGTGAAAAGTCGTCGATCTCCGCCAAATAAATGTGCTCGACATCAAGGGACATACGGGTCAGCGCTGCGCCCAACCAGGGCACCACCACATCCGGGTTGGCTCCAGCGGACATCAACGTCGTCCCGCCTTCGCGGCACGCGTCCTCGATCAGTTGGGCATACTCCGGGCTCCGCATCTCAGGAACGAAGTACGGCCCGGTCGACGAAACCACATTCTTCCCTGATCTCAGCAGATCGAAGACGTCGCGGTCCCGCTCTTCGATCGGCCCCTGCCCGGCCGGGCAGTGCACGACGACGTCTGCGTCGAGCGCGATGAGCTCGTCACGATCGCTCGTCGCCAGCACCCCCGTCTTCCGCTGCAGCCCGGCCAACTCGCCGGCGTCCTTCCCGACCTTCTCCGGCGTGTGGACCCATACCCCGACCAATTCCAGATCCGGATGCTCGATGATCGCCTTGAGCGTCGTGCTACCGACCGCGCCCGTAGCCCACTGAATAACTCGTGTCGCCATTAGATTCTCCTTAAACGCAGGTGCTCTACTTCTAATGCCGTCAGAAACGCCGAACAGCTTGGGTATCACGCGGCAGCTCGAGCATGCCCATCTCGCGATCGCGCAACATTCCGAACAACCGGGCCTGGTTGTTCAACAGGTCGTAGGTGCTGGCCACCCCTTCCCGGCATTGGCTGAGCCAGGAATGAGAAGTAGTTCGTGCAACGTTGATGTCATGGTGCTTCGGTGTCCTGGGCGCGTACGATCCCCACGCTGCGCCGATAGGCGTTTAGACTCTTTGTACTGCCGCCTTCGTGGAACTTTAGCCGTATCACACCCGGGAACGTCGTCACCGGTCGATCCAGAAGCCGCGAATGTCCGAGCCGAGCCGAAGGATCGTCGCGACGAGCTTCTGATGGATCGGATGGGGCGGGTACGCCCGGACCGAGTCGAAGTTGTCGAACGTGAGCACCATCGCGTAGTCAAAGGCATCGTCCGGTCCCTCCCAGTCGACCTGCTTCGTCCTTGGACCGCTCTCTATCGTCAGGACGCCCGGGATCTCGCGCTGACCCTCTATGGCCTCGCCCAGCTCTCGCATCTGGTCCTCGTTCTCGGGATCGTTAAGCGCCCAGCAGACCATCAGGATGTGCTCGGCTGCAGATGCAGCCATGGCTACCTCTCTCCTTGCATTGTGTGACTGTCGACGACGATCGGTACGGGCTTGCACGTCGGAGCGCGCTTGCTGACCAGCCACGCGATGATGATCACCAACTCAAGTCGAACCACCACTCCGGCAGGCTCGCCCGATCGGTGACGCGACGCAGTTGCCGACGACACAAAGGCCGGGGATGGGAACGTCGCCGTTGGTGGGCGCTTGGCTGTAACCATCTGTTCGCGGGCCAAACCTTGGTGTCGAGCGTGCTCCGCGCGGTGACCGGGTAGGAGAGGGCCTTCAAGACGAGCGGAGCCATCGTCGGATGGCCCGCGCCAACCCTTCTACCGTTTGGCGCTCGGCCTCATGCCTAACAGCGGCTGATTCGGGCGGTGACACCACGACAGGCGCCAGTCGGCGCGCGCATTCACCTTGCTGATCGCTGCGATGTTCACCACGCCCCTCCCGTCGTTGTGAGGTGCACGCGTGCCGAACCGTCACTGCGGGGATCCGCTCCAGCCTGAACCCGATCGCCGTCAATGACGATCGCGTGGGCGTGTCCCATCATCTCGTCGTGCATCGGGACGACCTTCACGTCGTGACCGAGGCGTTGGAGCTCGGCGATCACCTCGGCGCCGAGGTCTTCCTCAACGTGAAGCTGGTCTTCCGCGTCGTCGGGAAAGATCTGGCCGTTCAACACGCGTGGCGCAGCCACCGCCTCGGCGGGGCTTGCGCCCGCCAGTACGCGCAGGAGTACCTGCACGTTGGTCTGCGGCTGCCCCTCGCCTCCCATAGTCCCGAACAGCAGCCACGGTCGCCCGTCTTTGAGCGCCATCGACGCCATCAGGGTGTGCACGGGTCGCTTCCCGGGCGCGATCACGTTCGGGTGCTGCTTGTCCAACGAGAAATAGGCCCCCCGGTTGCCCATGAGTACCCCCGTGCCGGCTGGGACGAACCCCGAACCGAAGGAGTGGTAAATGCTCTGGATGACTGAGCATGCGTTGCCCCACCGGTCGACGGCGCAGAGGTAGACCGTATCGCCTTCCAAGGGCGCCGACGACTTGCGCGGTGTTGCGTGTGCGTTGTCAGCAACTCTCCGCGCGTGGTCGAGACTTGCCAGCATGTCGACCGGGACCGTGACATGAGCGGGGTCACCCAGGTACTGGTTACGGTCCATGTACGCCAGTCGCCTCGCCTCGAGGAAGGCATTGAGCTGGCGAGCCGAGCCAGGGGCTGCTCTGCCTCCTTCAAGCACGGACAGGAGGTTCAGGATCTCCAGTGCGGCGACACCTTGGCTGTTCGGAGGCGTCGTGACCACCTGAACCCCGTCAAACCGCGTCGTCACCGGCTGCACCCAGAGCGATGCGTGGGCCTTCAGATCGTCGGTGGTCAGCAGGCCACCAGCGTCCAAGCTTCCACGGGCGATGGCCTCGCCCAGCTCTCCGCGATAGAAGTCCGCAAAACCGGCGTCCGCGATGCGATCGATCGTCGCCGCTAGGGCCGACTGCCGGAACGTGGCCCCTGCCGGCAGCAGCTCCCCGTCGTTTGTGAATACTGTCGCCAGCACTGGGTCGCCCGCCAGGAGCTCCCTGTCCTTGGCCATCCACCCGGCGAGCTTGGGCGTGATCTCCACTCCATCGCGCGCTGCTTTGGCCGCAGGACGCAGCAGGTCCGGGACGGGGATGCTCCCGAACCTCCGGGACGCGTGGTCCCAGCCGGCGGCCGCCCCAGGTACCGCCATCGAGAGCGGGCCTTTCGCAGGCACCCGTGTGTGCCCGCGCCGTGCATATTCCTCAACAGTCGCCGACCGCGGTGCGCCGCCTGAGCCGTTCAGGCAGTGCACCCGCGACGTCGCGGCGTCGAAGTACAGGATCCAGATGTCTCCGCCAAGGCCGCACATGTGCGGATAGCAAGCCCACAGCATGGCGTTCGTCGCGAGCGCCGCGTCGAGTGCGTTGCCGCCGGCGGCGAGGACGTCACGTCCAGCCTCGGTCGCGCGCCAGTGAGGTGAGGCGACAGCCGAATCCATGACAATCGACTGACTCTGACGCGAAGTCATCGTGTGCCTCCAACAAACCCCAGGACCTGCTCCACGAACTCGTCTCGGCGCTCGAGCTGCACCCAGTGGCCACAGTTGCCGAACGTATGCAGCTGGGACGGCTTGATCGCCCGATGCACACGGATGGCAAGCTCGACCGGAAGAACTTTGTCGTCGCGGCCATGGAGGATCAGCGTCGGCGTCTCAATCGCCTCCAGCTCCGCCTCTGGGGTTGCTTGGATCACTGCCTCGCCGTTCTCGCGCGGCGCCGGCGTGATCTTGTGCGTCGCCTGCTGGGCGCCGGGTCGAACGCTCGCCTCATATCGACGGTCGACCATCTCCGGAGTGAGCAGCACCGGGTCAAACGGAAAGAGGCGCAGAATCCGCTCTAGCTGCCTGCGGCTGCCGTCGTAGCGAGCGGCGAGCTTGTGCGCCTCGCTCATCGGAACTTCGCCCGCCGCAGAGCCCATCAGGACGAGCCGCTCGATGCGTCGCGCATCACGCAGGGCAGCGGCCATTGCGAGCATGCCGCCAAATGAGTTGCCCACGACCGGCGCCCCTGTGACGCCAACGGCTTCCATGAACGCGAACAGGTGGTCAACCCAGAAGTCCATGCCGTACTCGCCGTCCGGCCTCCGCTCGGTCGCACCGAAGCCGGGGATGTCCGGCGCGAGCACGCGCCGCTGGCGCGACAACGCTGGGATCACGCCGGCCCAGTTTTCCCAGGCCGACACACCAGGCCCGGACCCGTGGAGGAGCACCAGCGGCTCGCCGCTACCGGCTTCCAGGTAGTGCGTCCGAAGGCCCGCGGCGACCACGGACAGTCCCGCTGCCGGGTCGGCCGGATCAAAACTGTTGGACTGATCCATCGCGCTAGTCTCCGTTGTAGGTCGCCGACGACGTGTCCCTGTCATCACGCTCAGCTCTTCAGCAGGGTGTCGCTGGCGGCAATGCCCATCCCGGTGATCCACTCGGGTACGGGCTCGTACGCTACGGTCGTGAGCGGTTCGCCGGCAGCGAAGGCGGCGGCGATCCAGGTGCGTACCTCAGCTCCGCCGGTGCCGGCTGCCACGAGGTCTTCAGCAGTCAGGTCGGCCAGTCGGTGCCAGTCCGTGCTGGCAAGCCGGGCGAGGAAATCACGATCCCAGTCCGGGTTAATCGCCTGCGCCGCACCGGCGAGCTGTTCGACGAGCAGCTTCTGACGCTCGGACTCGCTCATTTCGCTGGCGCCAGGTGGCTGCGACGGAGGGGTGTGGGAGATGCCGCCGGATCCCACCACAAGAACTCGCTCGCCATCGGGTACCTCCGTGCGTATGAACTCGCCCACCGCGGTACCGAGGGTGGCGGTGCGCATCGCTGTCGCCAGTGGCCGTTCGATGCAGTTGATGAGTATCGGCACCATCGGGACTGCAGCGAGTGAGCCAAAAATGTCCTTGGTGGACAAGCCGAAACCGTGGTCGAGCTGCAGGCTCGAGGCCACGGCAATGTCCACGCCAGATGCCGCTACGTACTCGCCGAGGGCGACGGCCAGGCCGTGCGGAACCTCGTAGTCCTCTTCGGGTAGATCCCATTCCGCGAACCCGTTAGCGGACTCGACCACCGTGAAGCACGGTGTGATGCTGGTCAGAGCGCGTTCGTGGTCGGGGCCGAAGAATACGACAAGCGTGGGGTTGAATGCTTCTACGGCCGACCTCAGCCGGGCCATACCGTCCCGAAAAAGGCGACCTTGGCGGTGCTCGGTGTCGTGGACCATGAGCGGGCTATGGGACACGGCCACCGCGGCGATCTGAGGTTTGGTACTCATTAACGTTCTCCTTCGCTGCAGAGACAGCCGTCAGACCAGTCCGGTGTGACAGCCAAGGAATAGACGAACCTGTGATCAGGGTCAGACGACTTGCGCAACACCTTCTGATGGCCATTGGGCCATTCGTCGAGGAGGCCTGTCTCGTGGCCACCATCAGGCGCGATGTGTCCTCACCGAGGTCACCGTCACGGGCGACTGTGAGCCGCCCGTAATGCGCGGGCTGCGCTGCGTCCGGTCCTCCCCCGCCACCGATGTTGGCGAGTGGTCCTCACGTACTGCAATGCGTCGCCGACGCTCAAGTGGCCTTGGGCCACTGGGACACAAGCTCATAGATCCCCGTCTGGTAGACCGGATCGAGCAGGAATGAACCTTCCGGAGGGGGAGGGATCGACTTACCCGGCTCGAATACCCCCGTCTCAGAGCCCTTCAGATGGCTGGCGTAGAGGGTGTCGATGTCTGCGGCGAGGTCGTCGGAATCGAACTCGCAAACCGCCATGTTCTGCGGCAGCGTGGTCGTGAGGCGAGGAAGCTGCACGCTGCTCGGCCGGTAGAAACTGCAGGCGATGAGCCCGGGGGAACGCGTCATCTGCATCAGGTGCGGCTCCCACCACTGGTTGACCTCCTCCTCCCCGTCGGGGGAGGTCGGCGAGCCGAAAACCAGCATGATCTGCTTGCGTGCCGGCGGTAGCGGCGGCAATCCGTCACCGGGGGCTTCGTTCCCGTGGTCTTTGGGATACTCGGAGTCGAGGTCGTAGACCGCTGACTGATAGTCGGGATCGAGTGTGAAGACGCCGTCCGCTGGTGGGACGACTCTCCGGGTGAGGCTACTGGCCCACAGGGTTTTGAACGCCCCGGCGAGGTCGTCGGTGTCGAACTCGTAAAGTGCCATTGTCTGCGGCAGTGTGGCCGTGAGGCGGGGGAGCTGCACACTGCTGGGCTTGAACAGCTGTGCTGAAATGAGGCCGGGGAGAGTGCACATCTCGATCAGATGCGGCTCATACCAGGAGCGGACCTCCTCTTCTTTCTCGGGTGTGGTCGGGGAACCGAAGACCAGGTAAATCGTCCTAGCGCTCAAGGTGTATCCCCTTCAATTGAACTCAGTCGCCGAAGTCGAGATGCAGGCTGTCGCCGGCAGGTATCTGGCCGAGCTCGATGATGTTGCCGTCTGGGTCCTTCCCGTACACCGATGCGTTGTTACCGAAGCGCACCGCAGAGGGATGGACGAACGTCATGCCGAGTTCTGCCAGGCGCTCATATTCCGCGTCGATGTCCGTGACGTCGACCATGAAGTGGGTATATCCGAAGTCATTCGCTTTCAAAGGAGCAAGGGTAGTCCCAGCTGGCGACGACCACTGGAACAGCTCGATGAAGCAGTTATGCGCCCTCATCATTACGACGCGAGCGGCGGCGTTGGGTAGTCCGACGACCAGCGATGCCACGGCGAAGTCCGTGAGGTTGAATTCCTCACCGACCACCTCGAAGCCGAACGCCCTCTCGTAGAAGGACCGCAGTCGGTCCAGGTCCGGTGTGTGGATGCCGATGTGATGTATGCCTCGGATCATGCTGATCTCCTTGAGCCGACGCAGCGTAGCAGCCTCATCGAGATGGCACCTGGTCGGCCGGGGCTTGTGCCGCGGACCGGGACTTGACTGCTTCGATCACTGGAGCGAGCTCTTCAGGCGTCGGTGCACGCAGTGACTGGTAGGTAATGCCGAGATCGGTGCTGCGCTGGATGATCTGATCGACGATCTGCTCCAGACTGCCCACCAGCATTTTGGGTGACTCGAAGATCTGCTCTGGAGTCAAGTAGGTGTGCGTCTTTGCCAGCTCGGCCAGGGCGGCATCGGTGTCATCGGTCAGGATCACCGGAGCGCTGGAGCCGATCTCCAGCATGTCGGCACGGGCGCCAGCATGGTTTCGCAGACGGTCCAGGAACGCCGCGGTGGCCGCCCGCTCCGGGATGACTGCATACCTATCCAGCCCCTCGATCTTTGGTACCGGCGGGACCGCGGCAATCAAGAAGGTGTCGGCCTCCTCGGCCGCCAGCTTCAGCGCTCGGTCCACACTCCCCCCGATCGCCAGCCGTGGCCGCTGCACGAAGCCGGGAGAGATACCCGGTTCAGACACTGCCGCCTTGATCGCCGCGGCCGTCTCCCGTAGCCGCTCGAAGCGCTCGTCACGCGTCTGGGGCATCAACCCACGGGTGTCCGGCAGTGAGATGCCGGAACCCAGCGCGACCTCCAGGCGACCGTTGCTGATCCGGTCCAACGTCGCCAGATCCCGGCAGATCGTCGACGGGTTCCATAGCGCGGTGTTCAGCACGAACGGGCTCAGCCGGATCTTGCTGGTAGCCTGCGCCACCGCCGCCAGCGCGACCAGCGGCGAGAGCGCGCCGGCGAAGTCAATGATCTGGAAAACGTCGAAGCCGGCACTCTCAGCCCGTACCGCGTCGTCGATAAGCTGGTCGATGTCGAACGCGTTGCCGCTGAAGCCGAACCTGAATTCCTTCCTGCCGCTCATGCCCGCACTCCTACGCCGATCCTGACGCCGGTTTTGCTGGCCAGCTCTGCGGCGACATCGATGATCATGTCTTCCTGGCCGCCGATGACGCCGCGGCGGCCAAGTTCGAGAAGGATCTCGCGGCTGTCGACGCCGTACTTCTCGGCTGCGCGCTTGGCGAAGAGGAAGAAGGTGCCGTAGACGCCTGCGTAGCCAATGGTCAGTGCGGTGGCGTCGATGACCTGCGGGCGGGGCATGATCGGCGCGACGATGTCTTCGGCGACGTCGACCAGGTCGAAGAGGTTGATCCCGGTCTTATGGCCCTCGCGCTCCAGGGCCGCGACAAGGACCTCGGTGGCGGCGTTGCCGGCGCTGGCGCCCAGGCCGCGCAGCGAGCCGTCGACGTAAGTTGCGCCCTCGTCGATGGCTGCCAGCGTGTTACCGACTGCGCACCCTAGGTTGTTGTGGGCGTGGAAGCCCACCTCGCACGACACCCGGTCACGCATTGCCCTGACGCGTGCCGCCGCACCCGACGGGGTCAGCGCGCCGGCGGAGTCCACCGTATAGACGACATGCGCCCCGTAGCTGTCCAGCAGCGCGGCCTGCTGGGCCAGCACCTCGGGCTCGACCATGTGGCTCATCATCAAGAAGCAGAGAACCTCTAGTCCCTGCTCGCGCGCCCACCGGACCGCCTGCTCGGCGCAGTCGGCTTCGGTGCAGTGCACCGCGATGCGCACGGCCTGCGCGCCGCACTCCTGCGCGACGGCAAGGTCGTTGAGCGTCGCGATCCCGGGGACGTAGAGCACGGCGATCCGCGCATCCTTGACGGCCTTAACGGCGGCGGTGATGTACTCCGGGTCGGAGTGCGCTGCACGGCCCAGCTGCAGCGATGAGCCGCCCAGGCCGTCTCCGTGGGTGACCTCGATCAGCTTCACCCCGGCGTGGTCGAGGCCCGCGGCGATGGCCGAGACCTGGTCGGTGGTGAACTGGTGCGAGAAGGAGTTGGCTCCGTCGCGCATTGTTGTGTCGACGACCTGCACGCGTGTCATGCCATCACCTCGGCGCCAGTCATGCGGCGGGCCACCGCGTCGCCCACGCGGGCGGCGGCTGCGGTAATGATGTCCAGGTTTCCTGCATAGACCGGCAGGAAATCGCCGGCGCCCTCGACCTCGAGCATCACAGTGACCTGATTGTCTTCGATGTCGAAGAGTCGCAGACGGTAGCCGGGCACATACTCCTGCACTTGGCCGATCATCTCCATGACGCTGGTCTCAATTCGGTCGGGGGCAATGTTCTTGACTAGGGCATAGACCGTGTCGCGCATCAGCATGGGCGGCTCGGCGGGGTTGATGACCGATAGGGCCTTGCCCCGATCGGCGCCGCCGGGACTCTCCAGCGCCCGGGCCGTCTTCTCGGAGAATTCTGAGAGGTTCTGCCGCGTTCCAGGGCCCGCGCTGGCGCTGGCAATCGCTGCGACAATCTCGCCGTAGGAGACGTCGGCAACTCGATCGATCGCGTGCATGATCGGGATCGTCGCCTGACCAGCGCACGACACCATGTTCATGTTGGGAGCGTCGATGTGCTCCTGCAGGTTGACCGGCGGGACGACGTACGGGCCGATCGAGGCGGGCGTCAGGTCGATCGCCTTGATCCCGGCCTCCGCGTAGCGGGGCGCCGACGCGGCGTGGACCTTGGCCGAAGTGGCCTCAAAGACGAGATCGGGCAGTTCCGGCCGCGACAGCAGCCAGCCGACGCCCTCGGCCGAGGTCTCCAGGCCCATCTTGCGCGCGCGGGCCAGGCCCTCGCTCTCGGGGTCAATACCGATCATGTAGCGCGGCTCGATGAGAGTCGAGCGCTGGAGCTTGTACAACAGGTCGGTCCCAATGTTGCCTGAGCCGACGATGGCTGCGGTGATCTTGCGAGTCATGTAAACCTCAAGGTGAGTGGCGGATTGTTAGTGATGCGAAGCGTGATCTCATCGCCCTGCGCGACATCTGGAGCACGGCCCAGTGCGCCCGAAAGTACGATTGAGCCAGCCGGCAGGTACTCGCCGAAGCTCGCCAGCTTGCGTGCCAGCCAGGCCACGGCGCGTGCGGGATGGCCGAACGACTCGACGCCGACGCCCGTGGCCGCAACCTGACCGTTCTGGTACATGACCATGCCGAGCGTCCCGAGGTCGGCATGACGCAAGGCACGCGACCATGGACCGAGCACGAACCCGCCGTAGGACGCGTTGTCGGCGATCGTGTCAGCGATCGTCAGCCGCCAGTCCTGAATGCGCGAGTCGATGATCTCGATCGACACCGCCATGGCCTCGGTCGCCGCCAGGACCTGCTGGGCAGTGGCGCCCTCGCCCACATCTGCACCGAGCAGGAATGCCAGTTCACCCTCGACGCGCGGGGCCACGAACGTCTGTGCCGGAGCCTCTGCCCGCCCACCAGCCGCGATGTACTGACGCGAGCCCCAAAGCGAACCGTAGTCAGGCTCGTCGACGTTGGCCTGCGCGCGAATCGCAGCGCTGGTCAGGCCGATCTTGCGACCTACCACGCGTTCCCCGTCGGCCACCCGCACCGCGTTCCAGGCGTGCTGAACGTCATAGGCGTCCTCACGCGTCAGCCCATCGGATTCGGACAGCGGCGCGACCGGCACGCCGGTCGTCCAGGCCTGCTCGAGGCGCAGCGCCAGCGCGCTCACGCCGCACCCCGCAGGTCCGCGGAAAGCATCGCGCCGAGTGGTCCCTCGAGCAGCAGCGTGCCCGAAGGGGCGGGGACGCTGGCCACTGGGAAGCCCAGAAGGACCGTGTCGCCGGCATGCAGGCCGTCGACCTCAGAGGCCAACCATGCGATTCGGGTCACCGGGTCGCCCAGCCTCGCCACTGATCCTGCGGCGACCAGCTCACCATCAAGCTGCAGGCGCAGCTCGCCCATGAGCTCCAACGGGAGCAGCTGTTCACCAAGCAGAAAGCCTCCACCGGCAACGCATTCGGAGCTCTCCGCTGTGGTGTCGAGAATGTCGACGGTCAAGAACACGCCAGTCACGGCACGGGCGACATCACCCGGCAATGCACCCGCTGGGACATCGTCCGCGAGCACCACCGCCAGCTTCGGCTCCAGACGCGGCTGCCTGAACGCGGCCAGGCCGACGGCAGGCCCCTCGATGTGCACTTCCGGTGGGAAGGTCTCCACGACGGGCGTTGAATTGTGTTCTTTCAGCCGTATTGCCTTCGCCACTCTGGTCTCCTGCCGTTATTGCGCCATTCACTGAATGCCGAGCCTCAGCTCATCCGATGGCGAGGCCCAATCGCATGGCGATATGTCTCAGCTCATCCGAGGCGCCTTCGGGCACCTCGTACTGCTCGGTGTCGACGATCTCGTCGAAGTGCCGGGCGACTTCTTCAGCGGCCGCCGGCACGCCCAACTCGGGTGTCGTCCAGCCGTTCGTGAGGCCCACAAACACGCGGCCGAACCATCCGGCGCCCGCGGAAAGGGTCAAGCCCGTATGGCTGCACGCGGAAGAGCAGAGGTACACCACGAGCGGGCTCACCGCCTCGACTGACTTATACGGTGCGAGACTTGAGTCGGGCCCCGAGAATTTGGCCTCTTTCAAGCCGGGGATGGGTTCTGCCGTCAGCGTCATCGACGAGCCCCCGGCTTGCGGCAGGATCGCGTTGACGTAGATCCCGTGTTCTTTGCCCTCGGCCGCAAGCGCTCGCGTCAATCCGACGATCCCGGCCTTCGCGGTGGCGTACTCGCTATAGCCCTGTTCGGGATACACTCCGCCGGCCGACCCCGTCATGACAATCCGACCGTGGCCTCGTTCTCGCATGATCGCCCACGCCGGCTGAGTCACACAGAATGCACCACTGAGATGCACCGCAAGCACAGCCTCGAAATCATCGAGGCTCATATCAGCGAAATCTCCGGCACGCAAATTTCCGGCGTTGTTGACCAGAATGTCGACAGTGCCGAACTCCTCAACCGCCATCGCGACGATTGCCTTCCCCCCTTCGACCGTCGCGACCGTGTCAAGCGAGGCAACTGCTTTGCCCCCCTCGCGCTTGATCTCTTCGACGACAGCACAAGCGGCGTCGCCGTCGATGTCATTGACAACCACTGCCACACCGCGTCGAGCGAGCTCAATGCAGTAGCCACGGCCGAGATTTCGGCCGCCGCCGGTGATGATCGCCACCTGTCCTTCGAAATCAAACTGCGACAAGACGGGCCTCCCAGACATGAGGATGGTCGATTCAGGCTCGTGCATCGGTAGTCATTTGGTCACGGCGCCTACGTCGACCGTCGACATCAGGCCGTGATGTTGAGGCCAAAGTTGCCCACGAACGGGCTTTTTGCTCACCGCGCGCGGACGCAGCTACTCACCGCTAAGCGTCGCTGCCGCTGATCGACGCTTGAAGTTCATTGAGCCCTTTCCAGGGCTCCCAGATCGTCGACGGCGGCCGGCCTGACAGTGAGCGGATCCTTACCGTGACGGTTCTTTCCTCTCCGTCGTCTACATGCCCGAGGAGCATAGCCTTGGACTGTTGGTCTGACAAGGGGGATCTAGTGGCGCGTCGAAGCGTCCTCCTTCGTCGACCTCGATGTGCCAGCCGTCGAAGTCGAGACGGATGCGATCAGCGGAAAGACGAAGCAGTAGTCAAGGCGTAAGGCATCTTTCTGAGCGCGGCACCCACCTCAGGCCCGGTGTGGCGAGCACAGCGCTTCCATGAACCAACGCCGTAGTTGGCCAGACAGGCTGATGCGGGTTGACCGCCGCACGCCTCTGGTCCGATAAGGCGGCCGTTCGGGGTATCATCCCAAGCATGAATACCGCCCCGCAGTCCCTGGAGCGCCGCCCGGTCTACGAACAGGTCGCTGACGTACTCCGCGAGGCGATCCTCAGCGGGGAGCTACCTCCCGGCAGCGCGCTTCCACCCGAGCGCGAGCTCTCCGAACGCTTCGGCGTCGGGCGCACAACGGTCCGCGAAGCGCTGCGCGCGCTACAGACCAATGGCCTGGCCGTCGCGACCGGCCCGACATCACCGCTGCGCGTCGTCGCCCCCGACGCGCTGACGACCGACCCCCTGCGCGACACGCTCGTGCACCTAATGAGGCTCGGACGCGTCCCGCTCGACGACCTCATCGGTCTGCGCATCGCGCTCGAGGGCGCCGGTGCCGAACAGGCCGCGACGCGCGACCCACGGCCCGACCTCACTGCCGCGCGCGACCAGATCGCGTTCATGCGTGCGGCCGGAACCGACCTCGAGGCCTTCAAGATCGCCGACCTCCGCTTCCACCTCGAAATCGTCAGGGCGTCCGGCAACGAAGCGCTGACAATCATGATGCTCGCCGTGCGCGACACAGTGTCCAAGGCGTTGTTGTCGCACCTGGAGGCGCTCGCCCGCCCGCAGCCCGTGATCGCGCAGCTAATCTCCGAGCACGAGGCGATCCTGCAGGCCGTCACCGATGGCGATGGAGAGGCCGCGCGGCACCTGTCCGGCGAGCACCTGCGAGGGTGCGAGGAGCTGAGGCGCCGCTACAGCTGGCCCGCACCATAAGCGAGGCCGCCGGCCCCGCCGCGACCGCCCTCGTGCGCGAGGCCCGGCTCGCGAGCATCGGCGAACTCATTGTCGCCCCGAAGTTCCTGGCCTCGCACCACCATGACCAAACAGCGCCCAGGCTGATCGACGCCCCGGCGACCACAGCTGCCGCGCGCCACACCGTGACCCCGAGGGCCATGGCCCAGGGTGGGGTTGGTATGGACGAGGCTGTCCCGGCGTTGACCAGTCCCGTGACGACAGGTCCGTCATCGTCGACTATGGAAATCCAGCGGTTGTCCAGGCCGGCCATTGCCAGGACGGCTGAGGTTCCCCCGCTGTGCGGCAGGTGCTGATCAGCTGGTCACGGCAGGTTGAAGCGGTGTGAGGTTCGCTTGTTCAGCCGTTGCCTGGTCGGCGTAGTACTTCTTCTCGAACTCGATCGGGCTGAGCCAGCCAAGCCGCTCCTGGATGCGCCGGCTGTTAGCTTAGGTTAGAAGCTGTCGATGTACTCGAACAGCGTGAGGTTCGCCTCGGCCCGGGTGGCGAAGGTGCGGCCACGAATGCCCTTCATCGTGACGTTGCGGGTGCCGATAAATCATCCGTGCAGGTAGCGGCCTTGACCACCGGTGGTCTCCTCGCGCTCCGGCATCAACTGCTGGTCCTGCAACGCCAGGTCGGCAAGCCCGTCTTCACCGATACCGACCGTGCCGTGCTGCCTGCTTCACCACCTCCCGATGGACAAGCTGCGGCGTCTCCTGTTGCTGGTCCGCCCGGACACGGTCCTGCGGTGGCATCGCGACCTGCTCAAGCGACGCCATGCCGTGACCTGCGCACCGAAGCGTCGCGGGCGCCCACCCACCGTCCGCTCGATCCGCGCCTTG
>NZ_BMQA01000097.1 GCF_014647875.1 Streptomyces brasiliensis
CGCATACGTCGCCGAAGTCGACGCCTTCCTCACCCGCGCCACCGACGAAGGACTCCTGCGTCGGGATCAGCCGACGGGATGGGCGGGGCCGCTGCTGATCGAGCTGCTGAACCTGGCGCCACATCAGCAGGCGCATCTGAGCCCCGGGCAGGCGGCCGACGTGGTGCTCGACACGTTTCTGCATGGCATCGGTACTCCGCGCCAGTATTACCGGCACCCGACGGAGGACGAGCGGACGCCGGATGCGTATGACCGGTCCGCCTGACGGCCGCGGGACCCGCTCCTCGCCGGTCGCCGTTGAGCAAGGCCGTCCGGGGTCGGCCCCGGCAACCGAGCATGTCCTTCGCACTGACCGCATCCCTCGCTACGAGTCCGAGCAGCCTGGGAGTTCGAGATACACCTGACGTCCCTATCGAGCTATTATGGGTACGAAACATGTTTCATATGCGATATGTCAAGAGCATGCTCTTCGGGCCTCTTGACGGCAAGAAACACCGGACCGGGAGGAGCGCCGCCTACAGCGTCCCGATCGGCTCGGCGGAGGTTGTTGCGGCTGACGCCGCACACTTGAACCCCTCCGAAGCCAGACGGGTGAGATGGCCGTTCCCGCTCGCGGCGGCCGCGAGTTCACACCTGCTGTGCGGAGCGCGCGGCACCGAGACACGTTTCCTCAGTCGAATGACTTAGCGGACCGGCCCCGAGCCCGGTCGACAGAAGGTCCTCCGCGGCAGCGGACATGTCTCCCGTCCTCCCACCTGCGACGCCGGACCACAAGCGGGAGCGCCACACGCCTGGCGGCGTCGTTCGCGTCGCACCGTCACATGACTGATGTGCCCGTTTTCTTCATGGAGAAGATTAGGTGCCGCCGGTCCGCTTCCGAGAGAAAGCGACCTCGGATCCAGTATCCGTCCACCGACAACCACGGTTCGTCACCTATTTGACAGGTGACGAAGCGTGGTGCCAGGGTCATCACGCCAAGGTCCGCGTGATCTCGTGCCGTCGACGGAACGGAAGGACTCCCGGGCGCGGACCCGGTCACCGGAATCGCACGACGGAGGGTTTCTCATGATCAACAGGCGTACCTTCAGCAAGGCCGTGGGTCTCGGCACCGGCGCGGCGGCGATCTCGCTGTCCGGCCTGAGCGCCAATGCCAATGCCGCGACCACCTCGCCCACGCAGGGCAGCGGGCCCATCCCCACCGTGCCGACCATCACCCCCGGCACCCATACCAGCTTCCCCACCCTCAAGCAGGTGAGGGCGGGCGTCCTCGACATCGGCTACGCCGAGGCCGGCCCCGCCCACGGCCCGGTCGTCATCGCCCTGCACGGCTGGCCCTACGACATCCACAGCTTCGTCGACGTCGCCCCGCTCCTCGCCGACCAGGGCTACCGCGTCATCGTGCCCTACCTGCGCGGCCACGGCAGCACCAGCTTCCTGTCCCGCCACACCCCTCGCAACGCCGAACAGTCCGCCATCGCCCTCGACATCATCGCGCTGATGGACGCCCTGAAGATCGAGAAGGCCGTCCTCGCCGGCTTCGACTGGGGCTCGCGCACCGGCGACATCATTGCCGCCCTGTGGCCCGAACGGGTCAAGGCCCTGGTCTCCACCAGTGGTTACCTGATCACAGACCGCAAGGCGCAGTTGAACGTCGCGGCCCCCGCCGTCGAGCACAACTGGTGGTACCAGTGGTACTTCGCCACCGATCGCGGCAAGAAGGCCATGGAGACCGAGGAGGAGCGCATCGCCCTGTGCCGCTACGTGTGGACGCTCGTCTCCCCCAACTGGAACTTCGACGATGCCACCTATCAGCGCACCGCCCAGGCCTTCAAGAACCCCGACTACGCCGCCATCGTCCTCTACAACTACAACTGGCGTATCAATCTCATCGAGGGCGACCGCCGCTACGACCGCTACGAGAAGCAGCTCGCGGCGCAGCCGTCGATCAGCGTTCCCACCGTCACCCTCGACCCGGCGCTCGACCCCTTCACGCCGGCCGGCGACGGCACCACTTACCGCCAGCACTTCACCGGCCCCTACCAGCACCGCACCATCGCGAACATCGGCCACAACCTGCCGCAGGAGGCGCCTTCCGTCTTCGCCCAGGCAGTCGTCGACGCCGACCATCTCTAAGCCCCCCACCCGACGCCTGCGCGGCGGCCACACGCGGACCGCGCCGGTCACATCCCGGAGGAGTCCCCGATGAGCGAAGTGCAGTGGAACCGACTGACCGCCGCACAACTACGTGAACTGGCCGCACGGGACGCGGTCGTCCTGCTGCCCGTGGGCGCCACCGAGCAGCACGGTCCTCATCTGCCCACCGGCGTGGACGACTTCCTGGCCGCGGAGGTGTGCCGGCGGGCAGCCGAGCTGGCCTCCGAGCACACCGGTGTGGTGGTGACGCCCTCGGTCCCGACAGGGCTGTCGGAGCACCACATGGCCTTCGGCGGCACTCTCACGCTCAGCCTGCCCACGTTGCACGCGCTGCTGCGCGACATCTGCCGGTCCGTGATCCGGGCGGGTTTCTCCCGCATCCTGATCGTCAACGGGCACGGCGGGAACATGACCGCGCTCAACGCCCTCACGACGGAGCTGACCGCGGAGCTGTCGACCCCGATCGCGTTCGCCAGTTACTTCGGCGCCGGACGGGAAGTGGTGCGGGAGACCCTGGAGACCCAGGACGGTCTCATGCACGCGTGTGAGGGAGAGACGTCCATGATGATGGCCGCCTATCCCGAGCTGATCCGTTCCGAGCGCCTGGCAGAGGCGCACGGTCCGCGCATCACGCTGCCCGCGGAGTCGACAGATCCGGTGTACATGGCCGTGTCCTTCGACCGCATCACCGAGTCCGGTGTGGCGGGTGACGCCCGGGTGGCCAGCACGGAGAAGGGGGAGACCCTGCTCTCCGGCTGTGCGAAGGCCCTCGCCGACATCATCGTGCGGGACCCGTGGGCGAAGTAGCGTGACCGCCCCGGCCGACGGACGGCCTCGTCGTACGGCCGGCAAGGACGTCGTACGACGTCGCGGCGCCCGTGCCAGGTGTGCGCGTCGGGCATCGGACTACACGGCCGGGGAAGGCATCGCCTTCCCCGGCCGTGCCGGTTTTCCGGGCTCACTCATGCACATACCGGGCGGAGAAACCCGTCTTCACTACCGTCACCGCCTTGACAGGTGACGAACCACATGACAGATTCATCACCAGTCAGGGCGGTGACGATAACCGGTCCAGCCGGCCCGCCCCACTGAGACATCTTCGAAACACCTGAAAGGGGTTTGTCGTGGTCAGCATCAAGGGTGGACGCAAGCGGCTGGTGACGGGTGCGGTCTCGGCGCTCACGGCGGGTCTCGCTCTCGGCGCGTTCGCCCTCAGCGGCACCGCCAGCGGCGCGACCAAGACCGCCGAGGCCGGCAAACACACCAAGCCGACCGTCATCCTGGAACACGGCGCCTTCGCCGACGGCTCCAGCTGGAACGGCGTGATCGCCGGCCTGCGGGCCGACGGTTACCCGGTCGTCGCCGCCGCCAACCCGCTGCGCGGTCCCGCCTCCGACGCCGCCGCCCTGCGCACGGTCCTCGGCCACGTCAAGGGCCCGAAGATCCTCGTCGGCCACTCCTACGGCGGCAACGTCATCAGCGAGGCCGCCACCAACGACCCCGAGGTCAAGGCCCTGGTCTACGTCGCGGCCTTCCTGCCGGCCCCCGGCGAGAGCGCCCTGGAGCTGACCAACAAGTACCCGGGCTCGACCCTCCCGGACGCCCTCGACCCGGTCACCTACCAGCAGGCCGACGGCACCACCGCCACCGACCTGTACATCCAGCAGGACAAGTTCCGCCACCAGTTCGCCGCCGACGTCCCCGCCGGCCAGGCCGCGCTCATGGCCGCCGAACAGCGGCCCATCGCGCAGTCCGCACTGGAGGAGAGGGCCACCAGCGCCGCCTGGAAGACCAAGCCCAGCTGGGACATCGTGACCACCCGCGACCTCAACATCCCCGCCGCCGTGCAGCGCTTCATGGCCGAGCGCGCCCACGCGCACACCACCGAGGTGGCCGCCTCCCACTCCGTGGCCGTCTCCCACCCCCGCCTCGTCGCCGACGTCATCGAGCGGGCCGCCCGCGCCACCGTCCACTGACGCGCCTGGCCGAATCCCACCGCTACCGCTCTCGACGCGAAGGGCCGGACGGCTGAACCGTCCGGCCCTTCGGGCTCGACAGGACCTCCCGGCGCCTTCCCCTAAGCGGCGCGGACGCCATCGATGTCGAGGGGCAGATGCAGTGGGCCGCGCAGGTTCGGTGGGTGCCGGTACGTCGGCGGATCGACGACCAGGCGCGGGTTGATCAGGCGTTGTACCAGCTGAGTCAGGGCGAGCCGGGTCTCCAGCCGGGCGAGGGGGGCGCCGAAGCAGAAGTGGATGCCGCCGCCGAACCCCAGGTGCTGGTTGTCCGCGCGGTCGGGATCGAAGCGGTCCGGATCCGCGAAACGGGCTGGGTCGCGACTGCCCGAGGCCAGGACCAGAATGATCACTGACCCTTTGGGGATGGTGGTTCCGGCGATGTCGATGTCCTCCAGCGCGGTACGGCGCGGGCCGGGCATGTGGATCGGCGGCTCGTAGCGGAGCAGTTCCTCGACCACTTTGACGGCGTAACCGGGGTCGCCCCGCAGCCTGTCCAGCACCTCCGGGTGGCGCAGCAGGGTCAGCATGGCGTTGGTGATCAGGTTGACCGTGGTCTCATGACCGGCAATGAGGAGCAGCGCGCTGGTGCTGAGCACATCGGGTCGTGCCATCTCGCCGTCGGTGACGAGCGCGGAGAGCAGGTCGTCACCGGGGTTTTGCAGGTGAGCGTCGGCCAGGCCGTCGAGGTACTGGCCCAGCTTGGCCAGGGTCTCGAACCGCCTCCGGTTGCGTTCCACGATGGTCCCGGTCGTGGGGTCGTTGGTCTCGACCGAGATCTGCGACCAGCGGTGGAAGAGCGGTTCGTCCTCCCGGGGCACCCCGAGCAGCTCGCAGATCACCGCGACGGGCAGCGGGTAGGCGAAATCGTCGACGACATCGATCCGTTGCCGGTCGGCGAGCCCGTCGAGCAGTTCGGTGATGATCTCGAGCAGCCGCGGTTCCATGCCTGCGACGCGGCCGGGGGTACCGGGGGGACCGAAGTGCTTCATCACCGCGGCCCGCAGCCGGTCGTGGTCCGGCGGATCGCGCCGGATGAACTCGGGCGGCAACTGCGGCACCCCCTCTTCGGCTGGGATCCGGATGTTCGCGATCTCGGGGAGGTTGCGCAGGTCCGAGCTGACCCGCGGATCATGCAGTAGAGAAACGATCTCCCGGTAGGTGCTGACGACGTAGCTGCCGTCCGGCTGCTGCGCGACCGGGGTCTTGCGGAGTTCCCAGAACAGTGGGTAGGGATCGCCGCGGCTGGCGTAGTCGAGGAATCTCTCGTAGGCCGTGGTCTTGTAGGCAGTGGCCATGTCACCGTCCCCCTCCGTGCGCGCCGGCCACCAGCGTCGCGTGCCGGCCGCCGAGGTCGTCCCCGGTCACCAGCACGGTGGCGTCGCGGATTGCGGGGACGCGCGAGGTGATCCCCGCCGGCACCGGCTCCACCTTCTCCGGGCGGCCCACCATGTTGCCCTCGGGTGGGAACGGCGCGGCCTTCTCGATCAGGTCACGGTAGAAGTCCAGCCAGAGCGCCTGGTCGAAGGTGACCGCGGCGATGATCCGGCCGTGATAGCATAGGCGGCGACGAATCGGCGATCGGCTACCGAGCCCTGCACGATCGCCACCTCGTCGGCGAAAGCCGGCACGCCGACCGATTTGATGTTCACGTCGAACTGCGCCGACCAGAAGACCGGCAGGGCCAGGTGCGGCCGCCGGTCCTCCGGCTCGCTGATCATGTTGTGCGCCGCCACCCGGGCCTGGCCCGCTGCGTTGCCCCAGTGCTCCAGCGTCAGGAACTGGTAGCCGTACACAGGGTGCGGAAAGCGGGCCACGTCTCCGGCGACGAACACGTCCTCGCGGACCATGCCGTTGGCCTCGAAGGCGCGGCAGCCGGCGTCGCAGCCGACTCCCCATGGCCCGGCGGCCAGCCCTGAACCCTCCAGCCACTCGACGTTGCACACGGAGCCCAGAGCGGCCACGGCCAGCTCGACGTCGAGCACACTGCCGTCGGACAGGCGAGCGCGGCGCAGCCGTCCGTCACGGTCGCCCTCCAGGGCGCTCACGGTGACGCCGCAGCGCAGGTCGACGCCGTGCGCGCGCTGCATGTCGGCGGCGATCCCGCCGATCACCTCGCCGAGCGCACCGACGAGCGGCGCCCGGCCGCGTTCGGCCAGGGTGACCTGTAGACCGAGCTCACGGCAGACGGAGGCGCTCTCCGAACCGGTGAAGCCGCCGCCGATCACCAGCACCCGCGGTCCGGCCGCGAGCCTCCGCCGCAGATCCTCGGCGTCCTCGCGGGTACGCAGCACCACCACTCCGTCCAGCGCGGCCTCCTGCGGGTTCGGCCACGGCCGGGCGCGCACGCCGGCGGCGATCAGCAGCCGGTCGTACTCCACAGCGCGGCCGTCCGCCAGGTGCACCCGTCTGCCGTCGAGATCCAGTCCGACGGCAGCGACCCCACGCATCCACTCGGCCCCGATCTCGCGCTTGGGCAGTCTGGTGTCGACTGCGGCGGCCCGGCTGGTGAGCACCTGCTTGGACAACGGCGGCCGGTCGTACGGCTCACCCGGTTCCTTGCCGATCAGCGTCAGCGACCCCGGATAGCCCTCCCGCCGCAGCGTTGCCGCCGCCCGCATTCCGGCCAGCGACGCTCCGACGATGACGATGCGGTCCACCGGCACCCGCCCGTCGCCGCGCACCGCATCCTCCGGCCGCCCGAGGATGCCCTCCTGGTCCACCAGCAGAGCCTGGACCGGGCATGCCGCCGCCGCCCGCAGCACCTTGTCGCGGTCGGCGTCGCCGGTGTACATCAGTGCTTCGTCGTGCGGCATCCGGAAGACGTCGGGTGCGGCGAAAACACATTGGCCATACCCTTGGCATTTGGTCAAATCAACGACAACCCGCACGGGAGACCGTCCCTTCTGGGATTGTTCGCCGCAGCTCTGGCACTCGTCCCCAGGTGCTCCGCGCCAATATGTTCCGCTTTCCACCGTAGGCATCTGTCGGCCGAGCGTGTCAAACGGGGACGATACGGAGCGTCACCCTGGCCCGCGCCCTGCGCCTCGATGACGATCGGCAGCGATACCTCTGCGAACTCGCCGGCCGGAGCGACGTACGGCCTCCTCGCCGCCGGCCCGCCCAGCGGGTGCGGCCCGCCGTGTGACGCCTGCTCGACCAGCCCACCCACGCCCTCGCGCTCGTCCTCGGCAAACGCCTGGACATCCTCGCCCGGAACCCGGCCACCGCGGTCTTCCGATCCCACGATCCGGGGGATGCACCGGGACCGGGCACACGACGCCCATGTCGCCGTCTCCGTACCGCGCATGGAGGCCGCGGCCGACCCCGACCTCGCCCAGTTCGTCGGCGAACTGTCTCTCCAGGACCCCGACTTCCGCACCTGGTGGGCCGAACACCACGTCAGCAGCGCCAGTTACGGCACCAAGCACGACCGCCACCACCTGGTCGGCGACCTCACCCTCGACTGCGACACCTGGACCGGCCCCGACGGCTCCGGACAGCGCCTGATGGTCCTGACCGCCG
The DNA here is from genome assembly GCF_014647875.1 of Streptomyces brasiliensis. Taxonomy (GTDB): domain Bacteria; phylum Actinomycetota; class Actinomycetes; order Streptomycetales; family Streptomycetaceae; genus Streptomyces; species Streptomyces brasiliensis. The sequence continues at coordinate 7,695 of NZ_BMQA01000097.1, forward strand.
ACCCCGGCAGTCCCTCCCACGACGCCCTGTGCATCCTCACCTACTGGACCGCCGAGCGGACAGACGCGACGGCGGTGAGGGACGGGACCCATAACGGGACCGGCCGCACAACGGGTGCCGGTGCGCGGCGAACCCGGCCGCGGGCCCCGGGTTGGTCAACTCACACACGGGACAGGTGAACCCGCGCGCCGTCCTCTCTCGTGCTCGTAACGGAAGTGTGAGGAGAGGTGACACATGCTCGCGTACGACATCCGGGGCTGCGGGCCCGGTCTGGTTCTACTGCACGGCATCGCGAGCACCGCGACCGCGACCTGGGGCCCCTGGTCGACAGTCTCGCGGCCGAGTACACCGTCGTACTTCCCGATCTGCCCGGATCGGGGCGCAGCCCGCTGCCCGGCGGCCCGCTGGAAGCAGGGGCCGTGGCCGACCAAGTCGTGGCCGCCGCCCGCGGAGCCGGGCTGGACGACTTCGTGATCGCGGGGGCCTCGCTCGGCGCGGCCGTCGCCGTCAAGGCCGCTGCCCGCCATCCCGACCGGGTCCGCGGCTTGTTCACCCTCGCCGGTTTCGCCCGGCCGCGCACCACGTTGTGGCTGGGTCTGGAGAGATGGGCGTCGCTGCGCGCCCGCCGTGACGACAAGCTGAGCTCCTTCCTGACCTCGTTGTGCTTCTCCGATGACCATCTGGCGACCCTCACCCCGGACGAGACCCGGCACCTGACCGCGCTGTTGACGGCGTCCGCACCCGGCGCCGCCCGGCAGATCGCCTTCGCGATGGGTATCGACGTGCGCGGCGACCTCCCCGTGGTCACCGCGCCCGCCCTGGTCGTCGCGGTCATGGGAGACCGGTTCGTGGCCACGGAGCACTCGCTGGAACTCGCCGAAGGCTTACCCGGCGCACGGCTGGCCGCGGTCAGGGGCGGACACGCTGCGGCCGTAGAGGAGCCGGGGCGGACCCTGGAACTCCTCACCGGATTCCTGCGGACCCTGCACCGTTACGACCCCGGACTCTCCCGCACCACCGCGGTCATGCGGCCGGCGGGCGACGAGCAGCGACTCCCGCACACCGTCACCGACGACAAGGCCATACATGTGTAAAACATGTGAAATCCGAGCCACCTGCTGAGACAAATATGTTTCATGAGGCCACACGTGACGTTGCCCACCGCAACGGAACTGGATGGACGAGCACCACGACGGTCCGAAGAAGTACAACGCGTACGAGCAGCAGGACTCCGAGCACCTGCTGGAGACCACCGGCAAGCAGCTGCGCAAGCTGATGAGCTGGGTGAACGAAGAGGCGTAAGCCCCACCGCACGGACCCCGCGACGCCCCTTCAGTCGGTCAGACGGTCCACCAGAACGGTCGCGAGGCGCAACGCCGCGTGCAGTTCCGTCACCTCGGCCACGGTGGGTCGGACCACACCCGACCACTCGCCGCCCAGGCCCGGCCACACCGCCAGCAGGACCTGGGCGCCCGCGAGGCCCAGGTGGGCCGCGACGTCCATGCGGTCCTCGCCCGCGGGTGTCCAGGACAGCAGGACGCGGCCCTGCGGGATGCGGGACGGTCCGCTCAGCGGCATCCAGGTGGCCATGAGCCGACCGTCCGCCGGCACCACGATCGCCCCCCGGACATCAGCCGGCATGGCCTCCCACGTCAGTTCGGACAGGTCGACAGGCCCCCGGCGGGTCTCGGAGCCCCGCACCACGGTGAGAACAGGCCTGTCCACGCCGGCGCTCCGGGAACGCCGCCTCGACGCCGGCGACCCGGCGGGCGAACGGTCACAGCTCGGCGAACCGCACCTGTGGTGTCTCGTCATGGTCTCTCTCCTCCGTGCCCGGTGTGTGCGCTTCGTGGCATTCAGTCTTCCGGAGGGGGAACAGCGAACACATCCGTCATATGACTGGCTGAAAGACGTGTGGTGCGCGCCGAGCACAGGATGCCCAATACATGAGGGAAACACATGCGAATGACTCCGCAGCCCCGGCCCCCGCCCATACGCTGGATCGGCGCGGTGCATGGGCGCCCGCGGCACCGTGTACCGCCCGAGTGATCCGGGCCGCTTTCGGGCACCGGCACCCTGCGACCCGTGGTGCCCGTCACCGTGATGGGCGACGTCCGGGCCTGGGCCGCGGTGTCCGCCGAAGCGGCTCGCACCGTGCTGGAAGCCCACCCCGGCCTCTCCAAGAACCCGGCCGACCGGCGTGCCTTCGGCCGTGGTGAGGTGCCGGCCGACTGGCCACTGCTCGGCCTGATCATCGCGGACTCGATGCTCAACGCCGACGGCGCCTTGCCCACGTGGGTCGGAGAGCCCGAACAACTCGCAGATGATCAGCAGCAGCAGCAGCGGGACGCGTGCCGCAGAGCCGCTCTGGGACAGCGCGAAGTGCTGGAACGCCTGGTCGCGGACCATCGCAGCGACCCACGACGACGTGACCGGCGCGCTGATCGAGGCACTGGACGACGAGGACGGCTGGCTGAGCGAGAAGGAACTGATCGACAGCCTGGAGATCATCCTGCTCGCCGGTCAGTGAGGTGAGCCGCTCCACGGGCGGTGTGCGCCGTGCCGGGACCGCGGAGGGGCGGCGGACCGTGCCCGGCGGGCCGTCTCGGCGGAGGTCCGGGGGCGCGCGTCCTCGCAGTACCCGGGGCGGTGTAGGTTTTCACCAGAAACGTGTCTCACAGGTGATTCCAGCACCGCTCCGTCGGGCACCGGGCGTTGTCGCCCCGGGTGTCGACGGCGCCACAGCAAGGTGTGCTAAACGTCATTCCCCCAGCCGGCGGCGCGGCGAGTGCCCGTCCAGCGGTACCACCACCGGAGAGAGACCCGAGCATCGATGAGATCGGACGCACGCTCCAACCGGCTGCGCATCCTCGAAGCGGCGGCAGAGGTGCTCGCCACTCCTGGCGACACCTCCCTGAAGTCCATCGCACGCAGAGCGGGCGTGGGCCAGGGGACGCTCTACCGCCACTTCCCCACCCGGGAGGCCCTGGTGCTCCAGGTCTACGGGGAGGAGGTGGACGGGCTGGTGACCGCCGTGCCCGTCCTTCTGGACAGCCTGTGCCCGCGGCTGGCGCTGAGAGCCTGGCTGGAGCGTCTGCTGTCCCTGGGCCGTCGTGCGCCGGAGTTCGCGGACGCGATGAGCGGAGCCACCGGCGAGCCGACTCGGCAGTGCCGGGAAGCGTACCTGCCGCTGCTCGGTGCCCTGTCCGCGCTGGTGAGCGCCAACGAGGCGGCCGGGACCATCGCGCCCGGCACGACGGCCGACGACGTGCTGCTGCTGCTCGGCCCGTTGTGGCACGTCGGCGGCGTGGACGCGGACCGTGCCAGGGCCGTGCGGCTCTTCGAGACCGTCATACGAGGGCTGTGTCCCTCCGGCACGGCACAGGACGTGCCCGGCCCCGAGGCGGCGCGGCATGCGGGGTGAACCTCACCGAGTGTCAAAGAAGGTTCTGCCGGGTGTGGCCGGTCTTCCTCCCCTGACGCAGGTGCCGGGCACCGGGACGCGCGTGGGCCATGGACGTCTCGCGCACGGCAGGCTGCACCTGCTGCTCACTCTCGACTCGCTGGTCGTCGTACTCATTTCGGTCAACCGGAAGGCCGGCGGCACGCTCGCGTTCGTCGCGGACGACCAGTTCCTGCGCTGGGTCGAGGTGAACAACATGGTCCTCGGCCTGTGCACCGTGCTGCTGTACCACCTGGTCGCCGTCCACCTGGTGAACGACTCACCGCACAGGCGGCGCGGCGCACCGCTCGCGCTCGGCGTCCTCTTCACGGCCGGCGCATATGTGTACGCACTCAGCCTCGGCGACCACGAGATCACCAACTACCTGCACGGGCGCTTCTGTTCGGAGAGCCTCCCGACGATCTGCCGGGTCGTGGCCTTCAACGACGACGTGTTTTCCGACGTCGTCTTCCTCGCCGGGTTCACGCTGCTCAACACCACGTTGATGGTGACCCAGCTGCTGTTCCCGACCGACCGTGCGCCGCGTCCCTGGGACAACGTGCTGATCACCGTGAACGCGCTGTTCATCGGCGCGGGCATCACGGCCAATCTGGCCTTCGAGAAGGCGGGGTTCGACCCGTTCGTGGTCGGCGCGACGGCCGTCTTCGCACTGGTCCTGCTGCGAGTCTCGCCCCGGCAGCCGGTCCTACTCGCCCCGCTGTTCGCCCATCTCGCTGAATGGGCCACCACCAACCTGAACAAAGTCGAGCGGGCCCGGGACGACTACGAAACCGATTCGGCACGGTAGTCGACTGCCCCGCCCAGCTCCACCGCCCTCGACACCTGACAACACACATGTTCACGACCGGCTCCGGCGTCAACCCCCGAAGGACTTCCGGAGCCGATCACTAAAGTGCATGTCAGAGCAGTCTTGGGATGCATTCATCCCCGGCGTGAACGCCGGGGCTTTCTGCAAGGAACCCGGTAAAGTTCATCGCCCGGGAAGAGGGTGAACAGGCGCACGGTCTCCACGTACAGCCACACCAGGGTAAGGGCGAGTCCGAACGCGGCGAGCCAGGACTGGTCGCGGGGGGCGCCGCAGGCGATGCCCTCCTCGACCTGCTTGAAGTGCAGGGCGAAGAAGGACGTCCCGAGGAGCACGCCGATGACGCCCATGAAGACGCTCAGGCCGAAGGGGCGCAGGCCCAGCCCCGCCACGCCCATGACGGGCAGGAGGACCCAATCCGCGAACGCGAGGAAAAGCACCCCGAACAACGCGGCGCCGGCGAAGCCGCGAAATCTGCGGTGCACCCGCATCCAGTGCAGTTTGTAGGCGAGGAAAGTGCCGGCACAGGTCGCCATCGTCCCGAGCACGGTCTGCACGAAGACACCTGGTGAAAGATGGCTGGAAACCGTCGCCGAAAGCACACCGAGAAACGTGCCCTGGAAGGCCGCGAACGTCAGGGTACGGACCGGGGACGGCAGGTTCCTGCGGCGCTGGATCACCACCAGCCCGGTGGCGAGGAGTCCGGAGCCGCCGGCGATGCCGTACAACGCGGCCGTACCGAGCGGGGCGAGCGGCAGCACCGTCCACGACAGCACGGCCGCGAGGACGGTGACGCCGAGCGCCGCCGCCGCGCGCAACACGACGTCGTCCATCGTCATCAGATCGCCGACGAGGAACGGCATCGGAGCGGGACCCTTCTCGTAGGCCTGCTCCAGGTCCTTGCCGGCCAGGATCCGGTCCCGTACGACGGCGATCCCCGCCCGTGGGTCCCTGGCCGCCGTCTTCTGTCCGCCGCGCCGCCTGAACTGCGGCCGGGACAGTATCGGATTGCTGCTCTGCAACGAACGCTGCTGATGAACGACGGATGCCACGCCAGATCCTCTTCTCTGTGTCGGACGTACCGCCACCCATGCCCCCGCAGCCGGCGCCGCGGGGTCTTGTGCGAGCTCCCGCCCGGGACCGTCCGTGCGGGACGGCCCCGGGCGATCAGGTGTGTTCTCGGGGGCCATCGGGCTCGCCGGAGGTGCCGGCTGACTGCAGCCTGCCCTGGGGGACAAACACCGCGCATCAGTCACTTGACGGTGGGATGCGAGGTGTGTCCCGGCCCGCGACGGAAGTCACGGCAGCTCGAACCCCAGCGCGTCGGCTGCCGTTTCAGGGGTGAGCTGCAGCGGTCGCCGGCCATACCGGTGCCGGGGAAGGCTTCTGGGCAGCCCCGGGATCCCGTTCGGTCTCACCCCCACCGTGGGTCAGAACGGAAGCCCGAGGGACGACCGCCGTGGATGCGCAGCATGCCGAGGCGGGCGTCGCGTCCCGCAGCTGCCGATCAACAGCGGAACCTGCCGCCATCTACACGGATGAGGGGCGGCCGCCGGTGCACTTCGCGCACACACCGGGGAATTGCGTATCCAGAGACAGACTTCCCAGACGGACACTTGCTCGAGACCGGGCCGGTGGCCGTTGGCGGTCGGGGAACCGGGCGCCGCACCGCATGTGTGCGGTGACCCGCAGCCCCTCAACTGCTCAACTCCCGCTATCCGAAGCCCAGATGATGATGTGTCGACATGGAGTACGCCGAGCTCGTCCGGTGTCGCTCACGCACCTACCGGAGGAACGCCCCGTCACCGGCCGCTGGTCAGACCGGACCGCCCGGCGGCGGGGCGCACGGGTTCCCGCGGGGATCAGGCGGGGATGATGTTGTGGTTGAACCGGAAGGCGTTGGCGGGGTCGTACTGCTTCTTCACCGCGGTGAGCCGCTCGAAGCGCTCCGGCCCGTACACCTCGCGCACACTCTCGGCATCGGTCGCCTCGTCCGGCGAGAGGAAGTTCACCATGTTCCGCCCCGCCGCCCAGGGTGCCAGCCCGTCGATGACCTTCTTGAGGCCGGCCCGGAGCGACTCCTCCTGGTCCGGGGCGCCCACCGCGAACCCGAAGACGACGTACGGAAGACCGCGGCTCGACACCGCGTTGGGGACGGCCGGTTCACGGTCGAACGCGCCACCGAGCGCCCGGATCTCGACGCTCGCCAGGGTGCACCCCGACTCCGGGCCGGTCAGCTCCACCAGCGCCCGCGCCGTGTCCTCGGAGAACTCCTCCAGGCAGACGCTGCGGTCGAAGTACGGCATCGGGTCCACCGGGTCCATGTGGATCTCCCCGATCGCGGTGAAGGGCTTCTCCCCCACCAGGTCGATCAGCACCGGCGCGGCCGCGCGCAGCGGCTCGATCAGTTCGGCGCCGTCGGCGGCCGAACCCAGGTAGCCGATCCGCAGGTGGACGACGAAGGCGCCGCGCAGCGGTTCGGGCAGGACCGGGATGTCGGGCAGGCGCTGGATGCCTATGGAGGAGGTCATGTCCTCCCCCACCGTGGGCAGCCAGGCACGCCAGGCCTTCAGTACCTGGGCCAGGTGTTCACCGGGGAAGTAGATGCAGCCGCCGTAGAAGCGGGAGACGGGGAACACCTCGAACTCGATCTCGGTCACCACCCCGAAGTTGCCCTTGCCGCCCAGCGCCGCCCAGAACAGGTCGGGTTCGCTCTGCGGGGTCACCTCGCGGAGTTCTCCGTCCGCCGTGACCATGTTCAGCCGGCGCACATGGTCGGCCGCGTAGCCCAGGCTCCGTCCCAGCAGCGGGCTCTGGCCGCCCCCCAGGAGGTAGCCGACGACACCGACGTCCGGCGCCGAACCCACGATCGGGGCCAGGCCGGACTCCGCAGTGCGGGGCAGCACGTCACGCCACCGCACACCCGCCTCGACCCGTACCAGGCGTTCCTGCGAGTCGACGACGATGCCCTGCATCCGCCGTGTGGTGATCAGCAGGCCGCCCTCGGCCGACGAGACGATCTGGTGGGCCGCCGACTTCACCGCGACGGGCATCCCGTGCCGCGCGGCGAACCGGACCGCCGTGCGCACGTCCGACGCGTCGGTCGCCCCGACCACCACGGCCGGGCGGAGGGCGCAGGTCAGGTTGTATGTGGCGCACTCCTCCTCGTACCCCTCCGCTCCCGGCTCCAGAACGGGCCCCCGCACGGACTCTCGAAGGTCCGCCAGGTCCTCGGACCGGAAATTCACACTCGCCACACTGATCACAACCTCACTACACACACGGAACGTCCCGCGACACGTCCTTGTACCGAACGCGCGGGACGCGCAGGGACACACCCTGACTTCACTGGAACGAGCCGGACACACCCTCTCGTTCACTTCGCCACATCCGTCTCACATGTTGACGGAATCGGATGTTCCCTGAATACGTGTGCCGTCTATGGATCCCCGGCCGCGTCAGAAAGGTTGGCTGGCCCCACCCGCCGGTCGAGGAGGTGGGTCCGGGTCTCGTCGCGGTGGACGAAGGGTCGGTCGTCGGCCATGTCCACCGGTGTTTCGTCATCGTGGAACGCGCCGCCGGCCTGGTACACCGTTTCTGGCGCCGGGGCCGTGGCGCGGCGGGAAGACGCATGGGACCGCCCACACCGGTTCCGGTTCGCCGCGCATCCTCGACGCCCGCCGCCCCAGTCCCCTGCGGCGGCGGCTATTACGCCGTAATAGGCGTGGCACCCGCAGATTCCGGTCCGACACCGGTCAAACCGTCAGGGGGTGAAGGCTGTGAATGACAAGGCGAAATATGGACGTCCTCTACATGCCAATGGTTGCATTGGCCACATGGGCGGGTACAGAGGCCACCCGACCGGCGCAGAGCACCTAGCCTCCGAACGTAGCCGACTGTGGGGGCCAACACGATGAACGACCTGGACTCGACCGTCTGCCCGGCCTCGACACGGCTGGTCGGACGGGACGGGGACCTCGCGTTCATCCAGTCCTTCTTCGGCAACTCCGAGGTCCAGGGAGCGGCTCTGCTGCTGTTGGGCGAGGTCGGCGTGGGCAAGACCGCAGTGCTCGACGTGGTGGCCAAGGGCGCCATGCACAACGGCGTCCGCGTCCTGCGCGTGGCCGGCGTGCAGTTCGAGGCGGACATCAGCTACGCGGGTCTCAACCAGCTCCTCGTGCCTCTCTTCGAAGACTTCGACGTCCTGGACAACCCGCACCGCGACGCCCTGCGGGTCGCCGTCGGCATCGGCATCGGACCAGCTCCCGACCGGCTCCTGACCTCCACCGCGGTGCTGCTGTTGCTGCGGCTGATTTCCGTCCGGACACCGCTGCTGATCGTCGTCGACGACCTGCCGTGGCTGGACCGGGCGACCAGCGCCGTACTCGGTTTCGTCGCCCGGCGGCTCGTCGGCAGCCGCATCGGCCTGCTCGCGGCCGCCCGCGAGGGCGCGGAGAGCTTCTTCGCCAGTCACGCCAGGGCGCTGGCCGCCCTCGGCGGCGGCGACTACGAGAGCGCCTACCAGCACGCCCGTGCGCTCAGCCCGCCCGGGACCCTGGCACCGTACGTCCCGATCGCCATGTGGGGCACGATGGACCTGGTCGAGGCGGCCGTCCGGACCGGCCGGGACAAGGAGGCCGCCAACCATGCGGCGGCGATGCGCGCGTCCGCGATGGCCGAGCTGTCGCCCCGGCTGGAGCTGCTGGTCCTGGCCTGCGAGGCGCTGACCACTTCGGGCGAGGAGTCCGCCGCTCTCTTCGAGCGCGCGCTGTCCCTGCCCGGGCCGGAGCGCTGGCCCTTCGACGCCGCACGGGTGCGCCTCTTCCACGGCCAGCGGCTGCGGCGTCTGCGTGCCACCACCGAGGCCCGGGAGCAGCTGTCCCTGGCCCTGGAGGTCTTCCAGCGGCTGGGCGCCAAGCCCTGGGCGACGCGTGCGGCAGCCGAGCTGCGGGCGAGCGGCCAGTCCGCGCCGACCGCCCCCCGGCCTGGGGCGGGGGCGCTGACAGCGCAGGAACTGCAGATCGCCACACTCGCGGCGACCGGGCTGGCCAACAAGCAGATCGCCGAGCGGCTGTTCCTGTCACACCGGACCATCGGCACACACCTCTACCAGATCTATCCCAAGCTGGGCATCACCTCGCGGGCGGCCCTCAGGGACGCGCTGTCCGGCCTCGACATCGACCAGGACGGCTGACGAGCGTCGCCGACCCGCCGTTCTCCCAGTCATTCGACCTATGCCGGGTTCGGCGCCCCCGCGCAGAGTGATGGCTAGGAAGCCCCCTGCGGGCGGTCCTCCCTCGGTGGCCGCCGCCTGATGCCACCAGGCACCGCGAGAGGGAACCGGATGCTCGACACCTCAGACAGCCATCCAGACATCCACTGGCCGTCCGGCTTCTCGCCCGAGCACGCCCACAGCTTCTGTCAGGCGCAGGCCCTCGTGCAGGCTCCGGCGGCCACGGCCTTCGCCCTGCTCACGGACGTGGGGCGATGGCCGCGCTGGGTTCCGGGCGTCACCGAGGCACGACCCAGTGCGCTCGAGCACACATTCGAAATCCAGTTCCACGGGCACAAGTTCGAGATCTTCGTGGCGAGCGGGTGCCACCCCGCCGACTCGGCTGGTCGGGTGTCGGCGCCGGGGTCCAGCTGTACCAGGCCTGGCTGCTCACCGAGGTCGAGAACGGCACCCATGTCGTCACCGAGAACGTGGTGCGCGGCCCCGCCGCCAAGTCCCTCAACGCGCTGCCCCCGGTGTGGGCGCTGCGCCTGAACGCCCTCTGGATCGCACAGCTCAAGAGGCTCTCCGAGGGTGCCCCGGAGGCGGGCGGAGCGTAGCCGGGTGCGACGGGTGTTTCGGAACACGCCGACGGCCGGCACCCGATGAGGGCGTCGGCCGGTCGAGGGCGCGCTGTCCGATGGGTCAGGCGGCCGTGACGGTGTCCTCGACGGTGGCGGGGGCACGGTCGGCCGCAGGGGCGGGGGTGCCGTTGGCCTCTCCGGCCTTCCGGGCCGGCTTGAGGAACAGGGCGAGCAGGATGCCGACGGCGAGGGTGGGCGCGACCCAGAGGTAGCCCATGGCGGTGGCGTGGGCGAAGGCGTCCAGTGCGGTGTCGCGCAGGGCGGCGGGCAGCCGGCCGATGGTGTCGGGGCGGGCGGCGTCGAAGCCGGCGGCGTGCAGGCCCCGGGTGCGGTCGGCGAAGCCGGTGTTGAGGAGGGTGCCGAAGACGGCGACACCGAAGGCGGCACCGATGGAGCGGGCGAAGGTGACCACGGCGCTGGCGGCGCCGAGATCGGACGCGGGCACACTGTTCTGGACGGTGGTCAGCACCACCATGGGCACCATGCCGATGCCGACACCGGTGATCAGGAAGTAGACGCTCAGCACCAGGGTGTTGGTGGCGGCCCCGATGGTGCCCAGCAGCACCAGTCCGGCGAGGTTGGCGACCAGACCCGCGAGCAGGATCACCCGCAGCCGCTCGACGTGCGCGGCCCAGCGTCCGGCCAGGGACTGGCTGACGACCAGACCGGCGACCAGCGGCAGCATGTAGATGCCGGACAGCGTGGCCGAGACCCCGTGGACGATCTGCAGGTAGGTCGGCAGGTAGACCAGGACGGAGAACATCGCGGCGTTGGCGAAGAACCCGATCAGCGAGGAGAAGACCACGGTCCGGGAGGCGAACATGGCAGGCGGCAGGACCGGGGCGGCGGCGCGGCGCTCGACGGGCACCAGCACCACGGCCAGTGCGACGGTCGCGACGATCAGGCCGATGATGGCCGGCGAGCCCCAGCCCCAGCGCTCACCGAAGGACGTGATCAGGACCAGGCCGGTGGCGATCGCGGCCAGGACGAGGGAGCCCAGGTAGTCGATGCGGGCCTTGGCACCGCGGGTGGCCGCCGGCAGCGCCCGCGCGGCGAGGATCAGGGCGACGATGCCGACGGGCAGGTTGACCAGGAAGGCCCACCGCCAGGAGAGCTGGTCGGTGAAGACACCGCCCAGCAGGGGGCCGACGATGCTGGCGACGCCGTAGACCGAACCGAACATGCCCTGGTAACGGCCGCGCTCGCTCGGCGCGACGATGTCTCCGACCAGGGCGAAGGTCAGCACGATCATGCCGCCGCCGCCCACGCCCTGGAGCACCCGGGCACCGATCAGCTCGGCGAGGTTCTGGGCCAGGCCGCAGGCCACGGAGGCGATCAGGAAGATCGAGGTCGCGGCCAGGTACAGCCGTTTGCGGCCGAACATGTCGCCGAGCTTGCCCCACAGCGGGGTGACCGCCGTCGACGCGAGCAGATACGCGGCGCTGACCCAGGCGATGTCGTCGAACCCGTTGAGGTCCTCCGCTATCCGGGGCAGGGCGGTCGAGACGATCGTCTGGTCCAGGGCCGCGAGCAGGACCGCGAGGACCAGGGCGCTCATCGCGGCAGCAACACCACCCTTCCGGGCCGAGGTTGACTGCTGTGTCTTTGGCATCGAACTTGCCTCTCTCCAAGGGGCGGCAGGCACGGTGACCTGTCGCGGTACGACGTAAAGAGCCTCACTGGGTATGCAATACCCGAGCTATCTGTCACTTCAATGTAGCACTTAATTCGGAGTGGTCCACGCTGGAGAGGCGATAGATGTCTCAGGTTTCACAATCGGCGACTAGACTCTGGGCCGTGAGAGCCGACGCAGCACGCAATCTGGAAGCAGTCCTGACCACCGGGGCACGCATGCTCG
>NZ_BMQA01000098.1 GCF_014647875.1 Streptomyces brasiliensis
TCCACACGGTCCTGATCAGGAGGGTTCCGGCACCGCGGGCAACGGTGGTCACCGTGTTCCCTCCTTGCGCTGGCGCCCCCGAGATCTTCTACCACGCCTCGGTGGACCTCTACGCAGCAGATCCCACGCCGAAGCTCACAAAGACGGTGAGCGAGACCAAGAGGGTGCCCGTCGACCGCTTCGAGGACACGGTCACCAACGGCTCACCGCTAATTCTCGATTTCGAGGCCTCGTCCGCCAAGTACGACGTGACGTGGAAGTTCCGTATCGACTACACCGTCGATGGCCAGTCGAAGACCGCTTGGATTCCCGACGCTACGCATGCGTTCCACACACTCGCCACACGATCCGACGCCCCTGAGCTGACCTATTCTCCCGGAACAGGCGGCATGTGGACCGCCCGAAAGGGGTCGCCAGACTGACAACGTCCACGCTCCGATCCCTAGCCTGCACTCTTCTGACACGGACGCTTCAGGAACAGGCACTGAGCTTGTTCTTTAATGTCCCGTGTCGAATGGTGCATCGAACTTGATCGTTCGCGTGTCGACTTGCGGGGGACGTGTGTTGGCGCGCGGGACGGGGTCAGCGGGTGCGTTCGTAGTGGCGGCGTGCTTTTTCGCGGTTGCCGCAGGCAGCCATTGAGCACCAGCGGGCGCGGTTGGCGCGGCTGCGGTCGAGCAGGAACAGTTGGCACGCGTCGTTGGCGCAGGGGCGTAGTCGGCCGGGTAGTCGCTTCTCGGTGGCGGCCCAGGCGAGGACCACCTCGACGGCCAGCCGGGCGTGTGGGGGCGTCTTGACTGTCCACTGAAGACCATCCGAAGTGATCTCCGGGATCTGGTAGACCCCTTCGAGCAGCGGGCTCAGCACGGCGGGCGAGCTTTCTCCGCGCACTACGTCTCGCAGGGCGTCCCGTGCCTCGCGCAGCAGCGCCAGTTCCGCGAGGGTGCCTTCGCCGCCGTGCTCCCGTGCCCAGCGCCTGCCGCTGGCCGGGTCGCCGAGCGCGTCCTGTTCCTCGCCGTTGACCAGTGGCCTGCTGTTGAGCAGGTCCAGCAGAGCGTCCATCGGGCGCCACTCCCTCTAACCAGATTGAATCCCTTGACAGGTTAGCTCACCTCATGCTTGCATGGCGAGGAACTAACCGGATCAACTATTTGAAGGGGTTAGAAATGAGCTCGGTGCACCACCGGACCGCCACCGTCGACGGCCACGAGATCTTCTACCGCGAGGCCGGCCCCGCCGACGCCCCCGCGATCGTCCTGCTACACGGCTACCCGACCAGCTCGTTCATGTTCCGTGACCTCATCCCGCTGCTGGCCGACAAGTACCACGTCATCGCGCCGGACCACCTCGGCTTCGGTCTCTCCGACGCCCCCCTCACCGACGAGTTCACCTACACCTTCGATGCCCTCGCCGACCTCACCTCCGGGCTGCTCAACCAGCTGGGCCTGGACCGCTACGCCCTCTACGTCCAGGACTACGGCGCCCCGATCGGATGGCGCCTCGCGCTCAAGCACCCCGAGCGGATCTCCGCCGTCGTCACCCAGAACGGCAACGGCTACGAGGACGGTTTCGTCGAGTCGTTCTGGACCGACGTCTGGGCCTACGGGGCGAACCCCGGCCCCGACACCGAACCCGCCGTCCGCGCCGCGCTGGGCATCGAGGCCATCCGCTGGCAGTACCTGCACGGCGTGCCCGACCCGAGCCTGGTCAGCCCGGACACCTGGGAGCACGACGTTGCCCTCGTCTCCCGCGAGGGCAACGACGAGGTCCAGCTGGCGCTGTTCCGCGACTACCAGAACAACCGCCCGCTCTACCCGCTGCTGCACGAGTTCCTGCGCACCAGCGAGGTCCCGGTGCTCGCTGTGTGGGGCCGCAACGACGAAATCTTCGGCCCGGCCGGCGCGCAGGCCTTCGCCCGCGACGCCAAGGACGCCGAGGTGCACCTGATCAACGGCGGTCACTTCCTGCTGGAGAGTCACCTGGACGTCGTCACGGGTTACCTGCGCGGCTTCCTCGGGCGGGTGCTGGGCTAGGCTCGTTCGTTAAGGTCTGATCTCGAACGATTCCTCGAACGTGATCGCTCGTACGGGGATCCTGGGGACGTGAACACGGCCTCCGTCTGATCCTGTGCTCCGACCAAAGAGGCACTTGACCAGCACGAAGGTCGTGGAGGAATGAGTCTGCTGCATCACGATGTCCGGCGGGAAGCGTTCGCGGCGGCGTCACACTTCCGGGACGACTTCTTCGACTGCCTGACCGTGCGCGGGGACGCGCTGTTCGAGCTGACCGACGCGTTGCTGTGCGCGGACGGGCCGGTGACCACACCGGTGGATCTCACGCTGACAGCTGAGCACAGGCGCGGGCATGGCGCGATGTACGACGCGCTGAACAGCGGCAATGTCGATGTGCCGCGGTTGCGGCAGGTGCTGGCCGGGCTGCCGCAGCCCAAGGCCGCCGACGGGCGCCTGGTCCTGGCAGTGGACGTCACCCACTGGCTCCGGCCGGACGCGCAGACCAGTGCGGACCGCTTGTTCTGTCATGTCTACGGCCGCAGCGGACGCTCGTCGGACCAGTTCGTGCCCGGCTGGCCCTACTCGTTCGTCGCCGCGCTCGAGCCGGGCCGGACCTCGTGGTGCCAGATCCTGGACGCGCTGCGGCTGGGGCCGGCCGATGATGTCGCCGAGGTCACCGCGGCCCAGGTCCGCCGCGTGGTCGAGGACCTCATCGACATGGGGCGGTGGCGGCAAGGCGACCGCGACATCCTGATCGTCTTCGACGCCGGCTACGACGCCCCGCGCATGGCCTATCTGCTGCAAGGACTGCCCGTGGAGGTCCTCGGGCGGATGCGCACGGACCGCGTCATGCGCAAGCCGGTCCCGGTGCCGTGGATCTCACCGCCACAAGGCGGACGACCAGCGAAGCACGGCAAGGAGTCCCCCTTCGCCAAGCCCGACACCTGGGGCGAGCCTGATGCCGCAACCGTGCCCGCGCCGGGAGGCGTCCGGGTTCCGCTCGAACGGCCGTGCCATGCCGCCCGTTATCCTGCCGCCTTGGCGACTTGCGCTGATCGCCTAGAACAGGACTCCCCGATGACCACTCCCCCGCCGCCGATCACCGACCCGTCCGCACTGACCTGCCCCGGCGACAAGATCGGCCCCTGCGCCAACTGCCAGCGCAAAACCTACAAATACGGCTCCGGCGGCAGCCCCCTGTGCCAGTGGTGCATGGGAATCTTTGGAAACGGCTCTGACCGCGATTCCGTCAATGATCTTGGTACTGCGGCAGGCTGCCGCCGAATCGGTCTCACTTCTCAACCGCGCTGCCGAAGTGGCACGTCGTCTGCCCGGCCGTCGGCCCGATGTTTCACCCGTCACGGGGCGCGGTGCAGGCGGCTTGACGCCTTGTGGTTCCGCAGCAGCAGCGCGGGCGAGCGCCGGATTACCGATGAGGGCGTTGCCTTCGGCAGGATGGGCGCATGACCGAGATCCGCACACCCCGCCTCCTCCTCCGTAGCTGGCACGACGACGACCTCGCGCCGATGGCGGACATCAACGCGGACCCCCGGGTCATGCGCTGGATCGACGACGGCTCGGTGCGCGACCTGGACCACACGGCCGAGGACATCGAGCGGTGGGAGGAGGAGTGGGACGAGGAGGGATTCGGACTCTTCGCCGTCGAGCTGCTGGCCTCGGGCGAACTGATCGGCTTCACGGGACTGTCCGTGCCCGAGTTCCTGCCGGAGGTGATGCCCGCCGTGGCGATCAGCTGGCGGATCGGCTCACAGTTCTGGGGCCAGGGATACGCGTCCGAAGCCGCTCACGCCACATTGGAGTTCGCTCTCCAGGACCGCGGCCTGGACCGCGTCATCAGCATCAATCGGGTGGGTGACAATGCCTCCGAGAACGTCATCCGCAAGCTCGGCATGGTGCCCGAGCGAGAGACGGCACACCCGGTGTACGGCTACCCGCTGCGCGTTCACGCCATCGATCTCACCGAGTTCCAGGCATGAACCGGCCAAGCCGTCGATCACCACAAGACAGCCGACCACTGTCCCTACGTCCCCGAGCGCATTGATCGCGACGGCACGGAGACCCCGTCCAGGCCAACCGCACGGTGATGAAGCTTCCCCAAGGCCAGGTACTTAGGACGTGCAGAGCATTAACCCGTAGCTTTCCGTCCTGTAGCTCGTTGATGTGGTATGAGCGCACTGGAGGGGCAACAGGCATCGCTGGCAGCCAAGTTCGGGGCGATTTTCCCGCACCTTGACGAGCGCCAGCGGCGGCTGCTGATGGGGGCGGAAGCCCGGTCGATCGGCCATGGTGGGATCAGGCTGATCGCCCGCGCCGCCGGGGTCCGCGAGGCGACCGTGTCACTGGGAGTACGTGAACTCGACTCCGGAGAAGCCCCGTTGGGACGTACGCGTCGGCCGGGCGGGGGTCGCAAGCGTGTCGTCGACCTGGACCCCGCACTGCGGAGCGCGCTGCTGGCCCTGGTCGAACCCGACATGCGTGGCGATCCGATGTCGCCGCTGCGGTGGACCACCAAGTCGACCCGCAACCTCGCCGAGGAACTGACCCGTCAGGGACATCGGATCTCGGCCGACACGGTCGGTGACCTGCTGCGCGAGGAAGGCTTCAGCCTCCAGGGCAACGCCAAGACCATCGAGGGCCGGCAGCACCCCGACCGGGACGGGCAGTTCCGCTACATCAACGAGCAGGCCAAGGCCCACCAGGCAAGCGGCGACCCGGTGATCAGCGTGGATACCAAAAAGAAGGAAATCGTCGGCCGCTACAAGAACGCCGGCCGCGAGTGGGAACCCGCCGGTAAGCCGGTTGAGGTCTCCACCCACGACTTCCCCGACAAAGAGCTCGGCAAAGCCATCCCCTACGGCATCTACGATCTGGCCGCGAACACCGGCTGGGTCAACGTAGGCACCGACCACGACACCGCTGCCTTCGCGGTCGAGTCCATCCGCCGCTGGTGGCACGGGGCCGGCCACGCTGCCTACCCTCATGCCCGGCGGCTGCTGATCACCGCGGACGCGGGCAGCTCCAATGGCTACCGCACCCGCGCATGGAAGGCCGAACTGGCTGCCCTGGCCGTGGAGACCGGACTGGAGGTCACCATATGTCACTTTCCTCCAGGAACGTCGAAGTGGAACCGGGTCGAGCACCGACTGTTCTCCCACATCACCATGAACTGGCGCGGCAGGCCGCTGACCAGCCATGAGGTGATCGTGAACAGCATCGCCGCGACCACCACCCGCACCGGGTTGACCGTCCACGCCGCACTCGACACCGGCACCTACCCCACCGGCGTGGCCGTCGGCGACCGGCAGATGGCGGCCCTGCCGCTGACCCGCCACGACTGGCACGGCGACTGGAACTACACGCTGCGTCCCGAGGCCTATGCCCAGGTCAGCGACGCCCCGGACCCGTTCGACCAGCCCAGCCCCGACCTCGCCTGGCTCTGCCACCCCGCCATCACCGGGCTGTCCGCCGATCAGTGGGACGCCCTGACCACCACGCTCACCACCCTCCACCAGGACCAGCGCGAGGCTGACCTGGACAAACGGCGGGGCCACCGCCCCCGCGTCAAGGGCGACGGCACCACGGGACGCCGCCCCGTCCTCACTCTCGCCGACCGGCTCCTGGCCACCCTCCTCCACTACCGACTCGGCCTGCCCCAGGTCGCCGTCGCCACCCTGTTCAACGTCCACGCCGGAACGATCAACAGGCGCATCCGCGACATCCGCAACCTCCTGGAAACGGCCGGCCACACCATCCAGCCCGCAGAACCCCAACTCGCCAGCCTGGCCGACCTCTACGAGCTCACGAGAACGGCAGGCATCCCCTATCCAACAGAGATCAAGACTGCGAGTTAATGATCTGCACGCCCTTACGCGGCAGGCTTTGCGGCATGCACTCGCTCGACGTCTCGTGACCTCCCCCCATATGCAGCGATGCAGGGCAGGTGCCGCTGTCCGAGCCGCGTGTTCCATCGAACCAACGACTGGATCTCCGGTTGAACTCAGGCGAGGGGGCGGGGGTAGCTCGCGGTGACGCCACCGTCGACCACGAGCACCTGACCCGTCACCATCGACGCGTCGTCAGAGAGCAGGAAGGCCACGGCGGCGGCGATCTCGTCCGCGGTGGCGAAGCGCGGGATGAACGACGCGTGGAGCAGGACCTCCTTGAGCGCCGGGTCGATGCCCGCGGTGGCGGGGGTCTCGACGGGGCCAGGGGCGACGACGTTGCTGCGGACGCCGTCGCGACCGCCGGCGGCCGCCACTCCGCGGGAGAGGGCGAGGAGCGCGGACTTGCTCGTGGCGTAGCCGACCCGCTCGGGCTTCGCCTCGTACGCCGAGATCGAGGAGGTGTAGACGAACGCGCCGCCACCGGCCGCGCGCATCGCGGGCAGCGCGTGCTTCGCGGCGAGCAGGCCGCCGCGGACGTTGACCGCCATGATCCGGTCCCAGACCTCGACGGGGAGCAGGGCGGGGTCGCCGTCGCCCTCGGTGACCGGGCCTCCGGTGAAGGCCGCGTTGCTGTGGACCAGCGTCACGGGCCCCCCGGCCAGCTCGGCGCCGCGCGCGACCACCGCGCGCCAGTCGTCCTCGTCGGCCGCGTCGAGGCGCAGCGCCCACGCCGACGACCCCGACGACGCGAGCTCGTCGGCGACCGCCGAGGCACCGTCGAGGCCGACGTCGGTCACGAGGACGGCGGCGCCGTCCCGGGCGAGCCGCCGCGCGCTCGCCGCCCCGATGCCCTGCGCCGCACCCGTCACGAGCGCCACCCGTCCGTCGAACCGCGCCATCTCCGACCTCCCTTGACGTAAACCAAACGCCGTTGGAGCATACGGACACCTTGACCGATGGAACAGGGTGGCGATGATGACGGCGACAGACGGCGCGATCGGGAACCTCGACGACGTCGACCTCGGGGCGCTCGAGTTCTGGCTCGACGACCCCGAGCCGACCCTGCGGCGACTGCGCCGGGAGCGTCCCGTGGTCCACGAGCCCACGAGCGGCTGCTGGATCGCCCTGCGCCACGGTGACGTGCGGTCCGCGCTGCGCGACACCGCCCTCTTCTCCTCGGCGCTCGGCATCCACCGGCCGAGCCCGCGGGCCAGTGCGATCGACGACTACCTGGCCGGGTCGCTCATCGTGAGCGACCCACCCGACCACACGTTCCTGCGCAAGCTCGTGCTGCCCGGCTTCACCCCGCGGACCGTCCGGGCGCTCGAGGACCGGGTCCGCCAGCTCACCGTGGACCACCTCGACGCCGTCGAGGAGGGGCGCACGTACGACGTCGTGCACGACCTCGCCGCCCACGTGCCTGCGTCGATCATCTGCGAGCTCCTCGGCATCCCCCGCGCGGACCAGGAGCACGTGGCCACGCTGATCGAGGCCTGCGGTGGCGGCTTCGACAACCGCAACCCGGTGCAGGACGAGCCGTCGCGGCTCGTCTTCGACTACCTCGAGCAGCTGCTGGCCGACCGCGGGGCCAGCGAGCCGGACGACCTCATCACCACGACCAGCCGGCCGGCCGACGACGGGCGGCGGCTCACGCCGTACCAGGTCATGCAGTTCTGCTTCCTGCTGCTCATCGGCGGCACGGACAACACCCGCGCGACGATCTCCACCGGGATGGAGCGGCTCGGCGCACTCCCCGAGCAGCGCGACGCCCTGGCGGCCGATCCCGGACTGCTGGCGACCGCCACCGAGGAGATGATCCGGTACGGCTCGGTCGCCGCGATCACCGCCCGCACGGCGATGCGCGACACCGAGCTCTCGGGGGTCCCGATCCCGGCCGGCCGGATGGTGCTGCTGGTCATCGCCTCGGCGAACCGGGACGAGGACGTCTTCGGCCCCGACGCCGGCGAGTTCCGCCACGACCGGCACCCCAACCCGCACGTCGGCTGGGGGTTCGGCGCGCACGCGTGCGTCGGCGCCCCACTCGCGCGGCTGACGATCCGCGTCTTCTTCGAGGAGCTGCTGCAGCGGTTCGCCTCGTGGGACACCGGCGAGCTCTCTCCCATGGGCAACTTCGAGCACTACTGCGGGTTGGACCGGCTCCCGGTCACCCTGCACAGGAGGTGACATGCGCGTCGTCGGCTTCACCGAGCCCGGCGGTCCCGAGGCGCTCGGGGTCCACGAGGTCCCGGACCCGCACCCCGGGCCGGGTGAGGTGGCGATCCGCGTCCACGGCGCAGCCGTCAACGCCGCCGACCTGCTGCGCCGGCAGGGGCTGACGCCGCCGCCCCCGGACCAGGAGCCGCCGTACGTGCCGGGCATGGACGCCGCCGGAGTGGTGGACGCGGTCGGCGACGGCGCGCCCTTCGCCGTCGGCGACCGGGTGATGGCGATCGTCTTCCCCGGGGGCCCGCGCGGCGGTGCGTACGCCGAGCGCATCGTCGTCCCCGCCGCGTCGGTGGTCCGCGCTCCCGACAGCATGGACCTGTACCGCGCCTCGACGATCCTGATGAACGCGCTGACCGCCACCCTCGCACTCGAGGCGCTGGAGCTGTCGTCGGGCGACACCCTGCTCGTCACCGGCTCGCTCGGCGCCTTCGGCGGCTACGCCGTCGAGCTCGCCACGGCGGCCGGCGTCCACGTGGTCGCCGACGCCAAGCCGGGCGAGGAGGACCTGGTCCTCGCCCTGGGCGCGGCGGAGACGGTGCCGCGCGGTCCCGGCCTGGTCGACGCCGTCCGGGCTCGGTTCCCGGAGGGGGTCACCGCGTCCCTGGACACCGCGTTGCTCGACGCCGCGCTCGTGCCCGCGGTGCGCGACGGTGGCCGGATGGCGGTCGCCCGGGGCTGGCGCGACGACCCGGGCCGGTCGATCACGGTCCACAACACCAGCGTCATGACCCACCGCGAGGACACCGCGAGGCTCGCGCGGCTCGCCGAGCAGACCCGCGACGGCGTGCTCACGCCGCGGGTCGCCGACGTCCTGCCGGTCACCGAGGCCGCCGAGGCGCACCGCCGGCTCGAGGCGGGCGGGGTGCGGGGGCGGCTGGTCCTGGACCTCGCGTGCTGACGTGGGTGGTGCCCTGGCGGCGCGCCGCCGGGGTCTCCGTCGCGGACTTCCGGGCCGCTCTGACCGCCTCGGGCGGGCTCGTGGCCGACGTACCGGGGCTGCGCGCCGCGACCCGCGCGCTCACCACGGACCCCGGCTACGCCAAGGGCGACCCCGTGTACGACGCGGTCGACGAGTGGACCTTCGCGGACGCGGCCACCGCACGGACGGCCCTGGCCTCGCCCGAGGCGCGGCGCGTGGCGGAGGCCCACGGCGCGGACCCGGACGCGGTGCCGGCGTTCCTGACGACGGCGCATGTCCTCAAGGACGGCCCGGTGCGGCCGGACGGCCTGGTCAACTACGAGTTCGTCCGTCGGTCGCCGTCCCTCTCGGTGGCGGAGTTTGGCAGGTACTGGCGCGAGCACCACGGCCCGCTGGCGGCGCGGATCCCGCAGCTGCGGCGCTACGTGCAGCGGCACACGGTGGCCGCCGACCACGACCCGGAGCCCGCGTGGGAAGGTGCCGCGGTGACCTGGTTCGACGACCTGGCCGCGATGCGGGCGTCCGGCGCGACGCGCGAGTACGCCCGGACCCGGGACGACGAGGAGGCCTTCCTGGCCGACGCGCACCGCCTGCCGTTCGTCATCACCCAGCGGCGGGTCCTGGTGGCGGCCTCGTGACCGCCGCCGCAGCGCCCCTCGAGCTCGCGCACGGCCCGGCCTGGGCGCACCGCCTGGTGCTCGCGCCGCTGACGAACCTGCAGTCCGAGCCGGACGGCGTGCTGGGCGAGGACGAGTACCTGTGGCTGGTCCGGCGCGGCGAGGGTGGCTTCGCGATGGTGATGACCTGCGCGGCGCACGTCTCCGCGGACGGTCAGTGCTTCCCCGGCCAGCTCGGGGTGTGGAGCGACGCGCACCTGCCCGGGTTGAGCCGGCTGGCCAACGGTCTCCGGGCCACCGGCGCGGTCTCGGCGGTGCAGCTCCAGCACGGTGGGCGCCGCGCCGACCCGGCCCTCAGCGGGCGTCCCGTCGTCGCACCGTGGGACGAGCCGGCCAAGTCCGCGACCGCCCTCACGACCGACGGTGTGGCGCACGTGGTCGCCGACTTCGGCGCGGCCGCCGCCCGAGCCGAGCGGGCCGGTTTCGACGGGGTCGAGGTGCACGGCGCGCACGGCTACCTGCTGGCCCAGTTCCTCGACGCCCGCCGCAACCAGCGCCCGGACCGGTACGGCGGCTCGCTGGAGGGCGGGCTCCGGCTGCTCCTCGAGGTGCTCGGCACCGTCCGGGAGCGCACCGGCCCGGACTTCCAGGTCGGCGTGCGACTCTCGCCGGAGCGGTACGGGATCGTGCTCGGGGAGGCGACGGAGGTCGCGGCCGCCGTGATGGCGTCGGGGCTCGTCGACTACCTCGACCTCTCGCTGTGGGACGCGTTCAAGGCCTCACCCGAGCCGGACCGGCCCGGCGCCACCCTGCTCGACCACTTCGTGGGGCTGCCCCGCGCCGGCACGCGGCTCGGCGTGGCCGGGAAGATCGTCTCGGGCGCCGATGTCGTGTCCTGCCTGGCCGCCGGCGTCGACTTCGTGTCCATCGGCACCGCCGGCATCCTCGAGCACGACTTCGCCCGTCGGGTCCTGACCGCACCCGACCATCCGGGGCTGGGCCAGCCGGTGCCGCGCGACCACCTCGTCGCCGAGGGGGTCGGCCCCGCGTTCCTGGACTACCTGTCGACCAACTGGGACGACTTCGTCGCGTGACCGTTGCCCTCGTAATCCAAGGGCGTTAGATTTAGTCGGCCAGACGGCGCCAAGCGACGAGAGGACGGCGGTCAGGGATGACGGAGGAGCTCGAGGTCGACGTGGTCTGCGTGGGGTCGGGAGTGGGCGGCTGTGCCGCGGCCGCCACGGCCGCGCACGCGGGCGCCGAGGTCCTCCTGGTGGAGAAGAGCCGGTTCGTCGGCGGCGTGACGGCGTACTCCGGCGGCCAGGTCTGGATCCCGGCCAGCCGCCAGCAGGCCGAGCTCGGCATCGAGGACACCGTCGAGGACGGCGTGGCGTACCTGGAGGAGCTCGCGCAGGGTTGGGGCGACCACGAGCGCACCTCGAGCCTGCTGCACGCGGCCAAGGAGGCGCTGGAGTACTTCGAGGACGAGCACGCCTTCGCCGCCCGGGTCATCAAGGACCTGCCGGACTACTACTACCCGCTGTTCCCGCACGCGGCCGCGGACGGACGGTACGTCGAGCCCAAGCCGATCGACACCGAGCTGCTCGGCGAGCTGGGTCCCGTGCTGCGCCGCTCCCCCATCGGCTCGAGCGGCGGCGGGCTCGGCAAGGACGGAGCCGAGGGATCGGTCGGCGGCCGCTTCGTGCAGATGGGCGAGGGGCTGGCGGCGCACTTCGTGCACGCCGCCCAGCAGGCCGGCGTCGGCATCTGGACCGAGAGCCCGGCTCGCGAGCTGCTCGTCGAGGACGGTCGCGTGGTGGGCGTCCGGGTCGCCACCCCGGACGGCGACGTCGTCGTCCGGGCCCGCAAGGGCGTCGTGCTCGCCACCGGCGGCTACGACTGGAACCCCGACATGGTGCACCGCTTCGAGGGCGTCCTTGACTCCCACGGCAGCGCGGCTCCGGCCGGCATCGAGGGCGACCACATCGTGATGGCGGCCCCCACCGGTGCGGCGCTGGCCTTCCAGCCCGCTTCCCGCAACGTCATGCAGGTCGGCTTCCCGACCGGCAAGATCGACGAGGACGGCCACGACCTGCACTCGTCGTACCGCGCGGTCAACCCGCACGAGATCATCGTCAACCGGTCGGGGCGGCGGTTCGCCAACGAGTCGTTCTACCCGGCGCTGTCCGCCTCGATGCAGACGCTCGACGGCAACGACCACAGCCTGCCGAACTGGCCGTGCTGGCTGATCTTCGACTCGGCCTACCTGGAGCTCGGAGCGGACCGGGCCCCCTCGCTCGACCTGGCGGTCTCGGCCGACACCATCGCCGAGCTGGCGGAGCTCGCCGGCATCGACGCGGACGGCCTCGCCGCCACCGTGGCGGCGTACAACCGGATGTGCGCGGAGGGTCGCGACACCGAGTGGGGCCGGGGCGAGCAGCCGTGGTCGATGGAGCTCTTCGCCGGCGCGGAGACCACCGACGACCACAACCCGAGCCTCGGCCCGATCGACCGGGCGCCCTTCTACGCGGCGCGGATGTCGCGGGTGCAGTTCGGCATCGGCTCGGCTGGGCTGTCCATCGACCGGGACGCCCGGGTGCTGCGCTACACCGGCGAGCCGGTCGAGGGGCTGTACGCCGTGGGCAACTCGGCCGGCCGCGACGACGTCGGCGCCGCCCTGCAGAGCGGGGTCGCGAACATGCGTGGGCTCACCTACGGCTACCTGGCCGGGAAGCACGCCGCCGCCCGGCGCTGAGCGTCAGCGCCCCTCGAAGCGAGGCGGACGACGCTCCCCGAAGGCCGCCGTGCCCTCGGCCCGGTCGTGGGAGTGGGAGTGCAGGTCGGCGACGAGCGCCTCGAGGCGCAGGGCCGACGACTGGGGCTGCTCCGCGCCGTCGCGCACCAGCTGCTTGACCCGGGCCTGGGCCAGCGGGCTGCGGCCCGCCAGTCGTTCGGCGAGGAGGTCGACCTCGCGCTCGAACCGGTCCCGCGGCACCGCCCAGGTGACCAGTCCGCACGCGACCAGCTCCGCGGCCGGGAGCAGCTCGCCGGTGAGCAGCAGGCGCCGGGCCATGCCGGCGCCGGCTCGCCTGGGGAGCCGCACGGTAGCGCCTCCACCCGGCACGAGACCGTAGGTGGCGTGCGCGTCGCCGATCCGGGCGTCCTCGACCGCCACGACCAGGTCGCAGCAGAGCACGAGCTCGAGACCGCCGGCGACCGCGGTGCCGTTGACCGCGGCGACGACCGGCTTGGGGCAGTCCTCGATCGCGGCCAGGACGGCCAGCAGCTCGCGCTGCAGCCGCTCGGCCTCGCCCTCGGCCAGGACGGCCAGCGCGGTCAGGTCGCCTCCGGCACAGAACGCCCGGCCCGCGCCGGTGATCACCAGCACCCGGACGGACGGGTCCTCCGCAGCGCGGGTGAGCCCGGCGCCGAGCCCCTCGACGACCGACGGGTCGATGGCGTTGAGCCGCTCGGGCCGGTCGAGGACGAGCCAGGCGGCGGCCCCGCGCCGCTCGTAGCGGACCGTGGTCACGGTCAGACCACGACGCGGAGGTTGACCGGGTCGAACGGCTCGCCGGCCTGGTACACGTCGTTGAACAGCGGCACGCCCTCGGCCCGCAGCGTGGCGGTCATCGGCGGGTAGAGCCGGGCGCCCAGGTGCTCCACCCACGGCCGGGGTTCGAGGTCGAGCAGGGTCAGGCGGCGGTCCAGCGCGGGGTACGTCGCGGGGTCGGCGATGCTCAGCGTCGCGCCTCCCTCCGTGATCGTCACCCACGGGTCGACGAGCATGAGGAAGAGGGCGCCGAAGTGGCCGGGGAAGCGGACGTCGCCAGCGAAGCGGAGCGTGCCGGTGCCGATCTCTGCGTCGTAGTCGGCGAGCGAGTCGGTCGGGAACAGCAGCCGCCCCTCTGAGCCGAGCACCGCGCCGCGGTCGACGGAGTGCTTGGCGTCCGGCAGCCGGCTCAGGTACTGGAGGAAGCTGGCCTTGAGCCCCCAGAGCAGCCCGGTGGGCAGCTCCTGGGAGGCCGCAGTCGCGTCCGTCACGGCGCCTCGAGGTGCGCTCGCACCAGGGCGTCCTCGGACGTCCAACCCTGGCCGGCGGCGTACCGGATCATCTCGTCGTAGTCGGCGCGCCACCCGTCGGTACCGGGGTCCGCCCGGCGGGCGAGCTCCTCCACGCGCAGCCACGCGTGGGAAACGTCGTCCCTGCGCTCGGCCAGCCCGTCGGCGGTGAGGCGGTCGACGACCGCGGCCCGGTCGAGGTCGGTGACCACCGCGAGCTCGGTGAGGACGTCGGGCTCGACGACCCCGACGTGGTCGGCGATGACGGTGACGCGCACAGCATCCCTCCTGGGTGGGTCAGAGGTCCGCCAGGACCCGGTCGGCGGTCTCGGCCAGCCGCGCGGCGTTGCCCTCGTCGAGGGCGTACGGTGCCACCCCGCCTGAGTAGTCGGGCGGACGGGCCTCGACGACCCTGGCGGGGGCGCAGCCCTGCCAGTAGACCGGCGCCGTCTCGTCCAGCTCCGGCGCGGTCGCCACCAGCACCGTGGTGGCCGCGCCCTGGGCCGCGGTCTTGAGCGGCAGGTCGGTGGTGTCCCACTCGATGTGGCGCTGCAGCCGCGTGTGGATGATGCCGGGGTGCAGCGCGAAGCCCTGCACGCCACGGTCGGCCCAGCGGCGCCGGTCTCGACCGCGGTCAGCACGTCGGCGGTCTTCGACTGCCCGTACGCCAGCCACGGGTCGTAGGGCCGGTAGCGGAAGTGCAGGTCGTCGTGGACGACCTGCGACCGCAGGTGGGCCGCGGAGCTGACGCACACCACGCGCGCCCCCTCGGCCGCCGCCAGCGCGGGAGCCAGGCCCTGCAGGAGGGCGTGGTGGCCGAGGCCGCGCCGGGCGGCGATCTCCTAGGCCAGGAACTCCTCGAGCCGGTGCGCGGCCTCCTTGCCGCGCTCGGGGTGCTCGGTGTCGGCGAAGGCGGCCATGAACTCCTCGCCGAGGCGGGACCCGCTCCCAGTCGGAGTCGATGCCGAGGACGCGGCAGATCACCAGGACCGGCACGGGCCGCGCGAACTCGGTGACGAGGTCGGCCCGCCCGCGCTCGACGAGCGGACCGAACGCGTCGGCGACGATCCGGCGGATGTCGTCCTCGACCGGCTGCAGGGCCTTGGGCGTGAACCGCGGCAGCACCAGCTTGCGGAAAGCGCCGTGGCGCGGCGGGTCGAGCTCGGCCGGGATCACCGGCATCGACTTGCCCGTGGGCGGGATCATGATGCCGTCGGCGACCGAGAAGGTCTCCCAGTCCGCCGAGGCCTCGACGATGTCCGCGTGCTTCGTCAGCACCCAGAAGCCCCCGCACGCCTCGCTCCACCCCACCGGGTGCCGCTCCTGCAGCTCGCCGAGCGTGCGGAACAGCGTCTGGGTTAGCTCCGGGCGCCGGTTGTCGAGATCCACCAGGTGGGGCGCGTGGCGCGGATCGACCATGGTCGGTCTCCTTCGTTCCACCGGGGGCAGCGGCCCTCCGAGCTGGCAGCGACGGCCCACAATAATCAAACAGTGTACGTTTTGTGGTGCCCTACGAGACGCTACTGCTCCACCGCGCCGGCGCCGTCGTCACCGTCACGCTGAACCGTCCCGAGCGCCACAATGCGCTCAGTTCGCAGCTGCTCGAGGAGCTGAGCGCGGCGATGACCGCGGTGCGGGACGACCCGGACGTGCGGGCGGTGGTACTCACTGGCGCGGGCACCTCGTTCTGCGCCGGGCTCGACCTGCGCGAGCTCGGGTCGACCGGCGACAACATGCGCAAGGTCGGGCCGTTCGCGGGTCTCACCGGACCGTGGCCGGCCGTCGGCAAGCCGGTCATCGGGGCGGCCAACGGCCCCGCGGCCACCGGCGGCCTCGAGCTGGCGCTGCACTGTGACCTGCTGATCGCCGCCGAGGGTGCGGCGTTCGCGGACACCCACGCGCGGGTCGGGGTGCTCCCCGGATGGGGGCTGACCTACCTCCTGCCCCAGGCGGTCGGCGTCCGGCGCGCACGCGAGATGAGCCTGACCGGCCGGATGATGCCGGCCGCCGAGGCGCACGCGTGGGGGCTGGTCAACCACGTCGTGCCCGCCGACGAGCTGCTCGCGCGGGCCCGGGCGCTCGCCGCCGAGATGGCGGAGGTGGCGCCGGAGATGGCCGCCGAGCTGCTCGACCTCTACCGCGAGACGACGTCCACCACGGTCACCGACGCGATCGCGATCGAGGCGCGCCGGTCGGCGGCCTGGGCCGACGCGCACTTCCGTCCCGAGCTCGTCGGCGCCCGCAGCGACGGGATCATCGCGCGCGGCCGCACCCAGGCCTAGAACCCAACACTGTTGCTTTCAGGTCCGGGCGTCGCTAGCGTGGCGGTGCCCACCCGTCGTACCGCTCGCCGGAGGACCGCATGCGGATCGCGCACCTGACCCCGCCAAGCGCCGCGTACCTCGTGCCCGACCCGGCCGAGCTGCCCGGCCACGAGGACGTCACGGTCGAGAACGTGATGATCCGGGTCGAGGTCCCGCTCGCGACGGACCCGGCGCGGCTGGTGCTCAAGGACCTGGTGTACGTCGACAGCGCGCTGCAGGCCGTCGCCGACGGCTTCGACGGGATCTTCGTCAACACCGTCGCCGACTACGGCATCGACCTGATCCGCGGCACCGTCGACGTACCCGCCGTCGGCGCCGGCGAGGCCTCGGTCGCCGAGGCGGTCAGCCTCGCGCCGACCTTCGGCATCGTGACCGTGTGGCCGTCGAGTACGCAGATCTACTACGACCGCGTCCTGGCCGCGACCGGCGCCGCCGACCGGTGCCGTTCGACCCGTTTCGTGCTGGAGGAGACCGAGCTGGCCGGGCTGGGTGGAGGCGCCGGCGTGATGGCCGCGGCCCACGACCCGGACTCGTCGGTGGCCGCCCGGGTCCTCGCCGTGGCCCGGGACGCCGTCGACCGCGACGGTGCCGAGAGCATCGTGCTCGGCTGCTCGTGCATGACCCGGCTGACGTCGTACCTCGCCGCCGAGCTGCCCGTCCCGGTCGTCGACCCGAGGGCGACGGGCTTCGCAGCCACCGTCGCCGCGGCGCGGGCCGGCCGGACCTCGGTGGAGGCCAACCCGGACACGGTCGCGCGGATCAGGGCCGCGGTCGACGTGTGGGCCGGGATGGGTGACTCGGTCACCACCGCGTGGGCCGACGACTGCGGGGACGTCTGCGCGACCGTCGCCTGACGGGAGGGGCTCAGAGCCCGAAGTACGCGGCCAGGTCCGCGGTGAAGGCGGAGTAGCACGACAGGAACGCCTCGCGCATCTCGTCCTCCACGTCTGCGTCGCAGTCGTAGTCGCCGTACCACTCCACGAACGTGTGCACGCTGGACGTGACCGGCCGGACCCGGATGGTCGCCACGTAGGTGCGGACGGGGAACGGGATGGCGTCGGGCGGGAACTCGTACCGGTAGCTGCGGTCGTGGGCGTCCATGCTGACCAACCGCTCGCGGGCCAGCCCGCCGCCCACGATGGACAGGGCGCGGACGGCGACGAACCGCCACCTTGCGCCGTTCTGGTCCCCTGACGTTGCCGTCAGCTACTGCCGTCACCCCACGCAGACGCCCCGCCAGGACGCACCTGACGGGGCTTCCGCTTTGCTGCCGCTATATAACGCGGCACCTACGTACTCGCCGGAAGACTCAGCGCGAAATCGGCACGCTATTCGACCTCGGTCAAGTCGATGCGATATTCAGGACGCACATCCTCCACAAGACGCTTCCCACCAGTCTTCACCATGCCGCGAGCCCACCAGAATTCGCCTGGGACCCCAGGGAAAACTTCTGGAATCAGAAGGGCGCGGAACCTTGAATCGATCTCCTCCACCCTTGCGCGCAGCTAGGAAATTTCAGGGAATTCCTGCAACTCTACAGAAGTCGGAGCCCGCTCCAAGGAATCTCTTGAGGTGAGATCGTTGAAGTAATCCTCAACGTCGCGCGAATGACCCTGCTCGCAATCATCAACGAACCTCGACCAGCGCCCCAGGAGCGCCTCCGGAGCAGTGTCCCGCCAACGGCCCGACGCCCTGATGAAGCTAGAGAATTCTTCTTCGAAGTTGGTGATTTTTCGAGTCACCTCACCTGGCCGCCTCCCTCGCGAAATAGGTAGCTGGGTCATCTGGTCGGAAATAGGTCGTAATGGTGTTCCCGTTCCTCATTCCAACTCTTCCCTGCGAGTCCATTCGTATAATTACGCCGTCACTTCGAACGGCCTCACGGGCACCGGCCGGGCAGGGAGCGTCTCGGTTTTTGTGTATGCCCTTCCTTTGGTGTTTTGGCGGTTTACTTAGGATTGGTCACTCGTTGGTGGTGAGCGGGAGTCCGTCGAGGTCGACTCGATCGCCGTAGAAGCCAGGCGCCGTGCGTTCTCGCATCGCGGGATGAACGGGTGTTGTTGACGGGGTGCATGCAGGAGGGCACGGTCCTCGTTGATCACGTGGAGTCGAAGCCATGTGACGCGAAGGAACCGTGCCCGGATGCCATCCTGCCTGATCGAGGACGTTGCCCGCACCCTCGATGACATCGAAATCCCTCTTGACCAGGCGTTCTTGGCGGGATCGCGGGAGGTGATGACGCTGGTGACGGATCCGCGCCGCAGGCAGGGATGCCGGTACCCGTTCACCGGCCTGCTCGCCGTCGCCGTCATGGCCGTGCTGGGCGGCGCGAAGTCGCTGGCCGGGATCGCGCGCTGGGCCCGGGGCGCGGACACCCACCTGCTCCACGTCCTCGGCCTGACGCACCGCCAGGCCGACACCGTGCCGGCCGCCACCACCTGGGGCCGAGCGCTCGCCAAGACCGACGGCGACCAACTGGACGACGCACTAGGGCGCGTATCGAGTCGTGATCAAGTGGTGGTCTGGGCGAGGTCTTTGATCCAGATCATCGAGGCGCGCAGGTGGAGGCCGGCGAGGTAGCTTTCCGGGGTTTTGTCGTAGCGGGTGGCGATGCCTCGCCAGGCCTTCAGCTTGTTGATCAGGCGCTCGACGGTGTTTCTCTCCTTGTAGAGGTCGGCGTCGTGGCTGACGGGCCGGCCACCGCTGGAGCCCTTCTTCTTCCGGTTGGCGGCCTGGTCCTTCTTCTCCGGGATCACTGCCTTGATGCCACGTTGCCGCAGGTGGGCGCGGTTGGCGCGGGACGAGTAGGCCTTATCCCCGGCGACCGCGTCCGGGCGGGTGCGGGGGCGGCCGACGGGCCCGCGGACCCGTATCTTCTTCAGCACGGGGATGAACCGTGGGCTGTCGGCGGCCTGTCCCGCGGTCAGGACGAGTGCCAGCGGGCGGCACTTGCGGTCGGCGGCCAGGTGGACCTTGCTGGTCTGCCCGCCCCTGGAGCGTCCCAGGAGGGCGGCCTTCAGCCGGAGTTTTCGGCGGCGCCGGATGCGTCGTCGCTCTTCCCGTGCGGGATCGGTCTCGGCGTCCTGCCCGTTTCGTTCTTCGAGGCTGCCC
>NZ_BMQA01000099.1 GCF_014647875.1 Streptomyces brasiliensis
GGCTCGCACTCGCCGCATAACAGGATGAAACGGTGTCCACTCTTCGGGTGGAAGTCCCGTCGGGGTGCCGGGTGGTGGCACCGGTGCGGGCGAAGGTGCGGCTGCGCCCGCTCTCGTCGGTCACCGGCGTGAACCCGGCCGCCTCCAGCCGGGCCGCGTACCTGCCTCGGTGACGCCGGTTGACGACAATCCCGACGGGCAGGAGGGCCATCAGCACGGCCCAAACAATCAGCACGATGACAACAGCGGTGGAGTCCGCGCGGAGCTTGACGCCGAGGCTCACGGCCAACGCGCTGAATACGACACCCGCCATTGCTACCCGCTGCTTCTCGGTGTACTGGGTGGTGAGGTCGAACTTCATGCGGCTCATGAGGAGTTCGACCGCCTCGGGCACGATCGGCGGCAGCGCAACCCCGTCACCGGCGCGCGGATACTGCGCCCAGTTCCACGAGGCCCGCGCCCGGGCCTGCGGGCTGGGATCGGGCACGATCAGCATCACGAACCCGTTGCGCCCCCCGTCCTGCCCTACATCCGCATACTCGTACCCGAACTGCTGGGCAATGAAGGCGAGTCGGGCAAGCTCCTTCATGGATGCCCTAGGGCTGGTGACCTGAACGGGCTCCCCGCTCGCCATCTGCCGCAGCATCTTGCGCACAGCCCGCTTCCCCACCGGCGCCCCCTCACGCACAATCCAGACAGTGTTCCACATCGGCATGCTCATGCAGAACACGGATCGAATCGGATTGACACGGCCTTAACAGTCGCCGACCGTGCCGAAGTGGCTTCCTCGCACGCCCTTCACCTGCCGTGGACCGACAAGGACGCCCAGCGGTACGCGTCTGAGTGAAGCCGTAAAGAATCAAGGTACGGATTTCGATCTTCGGCTACGGTGCCGTGCTATAGCCGATCGTGATCTTCATCAAGCCCAACTGTCGCTTCGCTTCGGGGTCTTGATGCCGCACTTGAACGAGCGGCAGCAACGTCTGGCAGCGGCCACGGAAGCACGCTCGATCGGGCACGGCGGCATACGGGCCGCCGCTCGCGCCGCGGGTATGCTCGCGGTGCCCGTCGTCTTCACCGGCGGCGTCCGTAGCCGCTCCAGCTCCGAGACCCGCTTGCCCTCCGGCACCACGAGCAGTTCGGCCAGCGCCGGCGCGAGCGCGGGATCGGCCTGCCGGGTCGCCCGGGCGACCGCGTCGTACAGGCGCCGCTCGGCCGCCGTACGGGCCTCCGACACCTGCCGGGCCAGCACCGAGACGCCGGGCAGCAGCACCCGGTTCTTTCTCTACGACAGCGCGCAGGCGCCTTTGCTCACCAGGCTGCGTGGCCTCGCCGACCAGCAGCCCGCCTCGGGACGACTCGCCCTGCCCGACCAGCAACGGATCACCACCAAGTCACACGAGACGGTGGTCAGAGCCCTGAGGGACGCCAACCGCAAACTCGGCGAGGAGAACGAACGGCTCCGCAACGAGCTCGCCGTGGCCCTCGGCCAGCTCCGCGACCTCCGCCGAGGCATCGATGCATCCGTTGGCTGAGTGACTTTGAACCCCATCTGTTTGTACCGCGGAGATTGAGGCGGCGTCATACCGACTGTCGGTCGTTCGAGATATGCGGACGCCTCTGCGATGTGGTACCGCTTCCGATCATGCGGAACGGGAGAGTTGTCCGCGCACCCATGCAGGATCGGGGTTGGTGTGCGGCTGGCCCGCCACGATGACGGTTGGTACGGTCTCGTTGCCATCATTGGCTGCTCTCACCGCTGCTGCTCCAGCCGGGTCGCGCCAGATGTCGACCCAGTGCACCTGGCGGGCGCTGCGGCCCAGCCGGATGCGCAGCCGCATGCAGTACTTGCAGCCGGGTCGGCGGATGCGGCGAGGAAGGCGTCGGCGACCGGCCGCACCTCGTCGATCGTCGGACGGTGAACCACGACGTTCCTCCCTCTCGCGCTCAGGCCTCGGCCACGGTATCGGCCGCCCCCGACCAGCGATACGCACTCCGGTGCGGCGAACGCGCCGGCGGAGGGCGCCCCCGGCCCACGGGCTCCGTGGCCGTGTCGGGGAGACTGAACCCTCCCCCGGCAGCGCGCCCGCGTCTGGCCGATACTGCCCGCTGTCGGGGGACTCTCCCCGCAGCGCGCTGCATCCGAGTAGCGTCATAGGCAGCAACCAGGAGGAGGTCACCGTGACGGCGCAGCCCGAGCACCCCGACGCCAGCCAGTTCAACCCGCCCATGCGCACGCTCGCCGAGCTGCGTGAGGCCCTGTCGACGTGGGGCTTCCCCGGTGACCGGCAGGAGTTCGAGCAGGAACTCGACGCGATCGACCTGGACGACCTGACCCGGGTCCGTGAGATCACCCAGGCCTACCGGCACCGCATCCTGATGCGGTACGACCCCGCGGCCATGGCCACGCTCGCCCGGCCCACCAGCGACGTCGAGGCCGAACTGCGCCGCAGGCTCTCCGAGGCCGGGGCCGCCCGGTGACGCACGCCTTCTTCAGCGACCCCGCCGAGAAGATCCTCACCGAGCTCTCCCCGACCGAGCGGGCCGCCGTCGAGAGCGTGCGCCGCTCGCTCGAAGACGACCCCACGCAAGGCCGTGGCCTGCCGGGCGCCGACCCGCAGAGCGAGTCCCGCGTGGTCGAGTTGCTGCCCGAGCAGACCGGCGGGCGCGGGATCTCCGTCGTCTACCGCTACAGCCCGGAGCTGGACGCCGCCCTGGTCCTCTGGCTGATCGCTGGTCCGTAGCGGCGGAGCTCACCGCGGCGTCCGGCGTGATCACCTACGAGTCGCGGTAGGGACCGCCCTTTCGGGCGGCCCCCCGCACAGATCCCGGCGTGCGGGACTACCGCACCGGGCTCCTGCCTCAGGTTCTGGCGGCGAAGCGCGCCTCTGGGAAGGGGTGTCTCACACGGACCGGAGGGAGCCATCTTCTGGCCAAGGGGGTCATCCGCGCCCAGGTCAGCCGGGTCTTCTGGCTACGACGCCGCAGCGCCTTGAACCAGTGCCGGGTCACCTGGTCACAGAATGCCCTCACCGCATCGGTGTTCCCGGGCACGGCGTAGTAGACGAGGTGACCTTGCACCACGCTGCGCAGCCATACCCCTTGCTCCGGCACGGGCCGGTGCTGACGACGCTTCAGCTCGACCTTGATCTCGCGTAGCTTCGCCCGCATCCGCTTGGCGATCGTGATGCGCTTGACCCAGAACCGTCCCCGCCTGGACCGCGCGCAGATGTGCGTGAAGCCCAGGAAGTCGAACGTCTCCGGCTTACCCACACCCCGGCGGCGTCGCTTCCAATCCGCGTTACGGCCGAACTCGATCAACCGGGTCTTGTCCGGGTGCAGCTCCAACCCGAACTCCGCGAACCGACCACGAAGCCCGTCAAGGAACCGGCGCGCATCCTGTTCCTGCTCGAAGCCGACAATGAAGTCATCCGCCCACCGCACGATGATCACATCACCACGTCCGGGCTGCCGCCTCCACCACTCGACCCACAGATCCAAGACGTAGTGCAGGTAGACGTTCGCCAGCAGCGGGGACACACTCGCCCCCTGCGGCGACCCCTGATCGCACTCCGCCCAGGTCCCATCCTCCACGACCCCCGCGGTCAGCCACTTGCCGACCAACCGCAGGACCCGCTCGTCCCCGATCCGGTGCCGGAGGAACCTCCCCAACCACTCGTGATCAAGAGTAGTGAAGAAGTCGCGGATGTCCGCGTCCAGCACCCAGTTCACCCTCCTACTGGTCAACCCGACCGCCAACGCGTCCAACGCATCGTGTGGACCGCGCCCGGGTCTGAACCCGTACGAAAAGCCCCGAAAGTCCACCTCGTAGACCGCGTTCAACACCTCGACGACGGCCCGCTGGACGATCTTGTCCTCCAGCGAAGCGATCCCGAGCGGCCGCTGCCGCCCGTCCGCCTTCGGGATGTACACGCGCCTACTCGGCTTGGCCCGGTACCTGCCCTGCTGCACCCGAGCATGCAGATCCTCCAGGTTCGCCCTCAGATCCTGCCCGTACTCCTCCCACGTCACCCCGTCCACCCCCGGAGCGGCCTCACGGCGGATCGCCGCGTACGCCTTCCAAAGCCGAGCCAGGTCAACGTGGTGCAACAGCGCGGTGAACCGCACATCCTTATCCCGTACTGCCACTTCCCGCACACGGTCCAGCGCACTGGACGCCCCGATTCCGGCACTGCGTCCGGGGGGAGTTTTACCGGCCGTGTTCCCCTTGGCCGACCGCCTTCCCTCCACCGACTCCGCGGTCCCGGCCGCGACCGGTCCCTTGTTCGCCGACTTCACCGGTACTACGCAGTCGTCCGACTTCCCGCTCTCGTTCATCCCAGGCGTACCGCCCTCGGCGTTCCCTGGACGGCCCGCCCGGTGATCAACCCGGCGGGCGAGCAGCGGGACCTCCCGGTTCTCGTGCATGAAGGTTCCGTACATGCCCTGGTTCTCTGACCGCGCGGGGCCCGACGACAACTCGCGATAACGCTGCCGCCGGTGTTGCCTTCCACATCTTGGACCGTGTGGGCACCCCGAACACGCTGATTACGCGGCTCAATAGCCCGGCCTGCACGTGCCCCTACCGACGCTTCGCCACGCCCTCTCAGGTCGTCGACGCACGGCTCGGGGTCACCGCGGGTCGCTAGCCCTTCGGTGTAGAGCGCTTCCATCTCCTCCTCCATGCCGGTTCATCCCGGCGCTTTCCCAAGATCCACTTTCGCAACAGACCCTAGTCCGCCGAGATCAGTTACGGCGGCGTCGGATGCTGCGCAGCCACCGGCCCAGGGCCGAACGCCGGCCGTCCTCTCCTGGTCCCGGCGGCGGGAACGGTGGAAGCGGTGGCGTCGGGGGCAGCGGAGGCCGTGACGGGCGCGGAGGCTCCGCGGGCGGCCCGGATTCTTCTGTCGGGCCAGTGGGTGGTTCAGGGGCCGACTGCACCGGTTCCTGGCGCTCCTGCGGCGGGGGCAGCGGTAGGGCGGCGGGAGGCAGCGTTGCGGGAGATTCCGGCTCCTGCGAGGTGGCCGGCGGCACGTCCCGTGTCGACGATGGGGCCGGGCTGGCGGCACCGCGGACGGGTGCCGACTTCGGCTGGCGGGGGCGGACGAGGGGCTTGGGGAGGTCCACGGTGGTGCCGTCGGTGTCCCAACGGGCCACCTGCCAAGGCTGTTTCACCCACAACTGCAGTTCGATCCAGCCCTGGCTTTGCGCGCGTGACAGGTCGCTGGGGAAGAGCTTCCAGTAGCCGTAGGCGAGCACATGCCCCGACCGTGTGGTGGCCCCGATCCAGTCGGGGCGGTCGCAACGCACCGCGACCCGGAGCCGTACGGGCCTGTCCTCGATGTGGATGGGGTTGCGCGCCACATACATGACCACGTACGAGTCTCGGTCGCGGCCGACGGCATCCGCTGTACTGACGGGCCCCCACACCGCGTGCGGGATCATGTCGGCGGCTCCGTCGAGGAGCGCCTGAGCCAGCTGGTCGGCGTCGGCGCGGCCACGGCAGAACTCCGGCCACGGGATGTTCCGCTGCCCGTTCGGCGCGACCGCGGCAAACTCCTCGGCCACCTCGGGGTCCTGATCGAAGTCCTGGAGGATCTGCGCGATGCGGCGTGCCGAGGCGATCGCCGGCCATGCTTGCTTGCTGGTCACCCGTGGACCCGAACCGCCCGTTCGGCCGGGGCGGACCGTCCCGGCCGGCGGCCGTTTGGCGTGCCCGCCGGCCCCGAGGTGGTCCAGCGGCGGGCAGATCAGCCGCCACTGGCCCGCGCGCCGCACTACCGTGCCCGCCGAGTCACCGACGAGCTGCTTGCCGCGCTGGTCGAGGTCGTACGTGCAGGTCGGCGTGTGCGGGTCGAGCTTGAAGTAGTGAGAAGTCCGGCCGTCGGGATCGTCGGCGTTGCCGTGCCGGGTGCTCACCCTGGTGCCGCACCCGCCGCACTTCAGGGGAGTCACATAGCGCGGGTGCGGCAGACGGTCGATCTCGGATCGGTCGTACTCGTTGCCCAGCGCGTCCTTGACCCACGGGATGCGCACCCCTCGCTGCTTCTTCGCCACACACCTCTCCCCGTCAGCGGTTCACCCTTCGGTGCTCTCCCTCGATCTTCCCCCAACCCCCGTAGTAATCCGTCGACTTGGGCACCTGAACGTGAGGATGAGCCTCCTTGCCCCGCCTCGAGCCAGAGCGCACTGCCGACGGCCCGGCACTGAGAGCGCTTCGGTCGATCCCCACTTACGTGTGTCTCACCCCTTGACTCCGGTAACGGATGGGGCAGATCGTGACCGTTCGCGTCATGCTCCACGGGAAGAGGACGAGCCGGTCCGTGGTGGCGCCGCGGGGACGGTGGGTGGCCAGCCAGGCGATTTCGTCGACGCGCAGGGTGCCGCTGCTGTTGGTTTGGGGACTGCATGTCCTTCACCTTGCGATACCTCGTACGCCCCGACGGGTCCTTCAGCCGAATCGGCAACCTCAACGGCAGCCTCGACGACGTCAGTGACGAAGAACTGACCCGCATGCGCCCTGCCGATCGCGACGACGAGGAACAGCCACCCGGCCCTGCTCCCGCTGCGGAGGCGACCTCCTGCTGCACTGGCACGGCCCACTCGGGACCGGCGTGTGGATGGAGCTCTGCCCGGCCTGCGACGCGCACCGCCCCGCAGCCCGTGCCCTCATCCGCTGGCACCGCGACACCGACCGCAACCCCAAGACCCTAGATGTGCCGTGGCGATCAGAAGGGGTGGGGGTCGGCGGAAGCGGAGTCCTGTGCCTGCCCGGCATTCTCGCCGGAGGCCGGGCGCGTTGCGGGTGCCGGGCCGTTCTGCGGACTCGCACCGGAGCGGTAGGCCTTGGTGACGGTCGCGGTCGCGTATGTCAGGGAGGCCGCGACTTCTTCGGCGTCGATCTCGACGACGGTGCGGCGCTGGCCTTCCTTGTCGTCGAAGGTGCGCTGCTTGAGGCGGCCGGTGATGATGACCCGCGCGCCCTTGGCCAGGGACTGGGCGGCGTTCTCGGCGGCCTGGCGCCAGATCGAGCAGCGCAGGAACAGCGGTTCCCCGTCTACGAATTCGTTGCGCTCGCGGTCGAAGACGCGCGGGGTGGAGGCGATGGTGAAGGAGGCGACGGGTAGGCCGGAGGCGGTGTGCCGCAGTTCCGGGTCCGCGGTCAGGTTGCCCACCACCGTCACCAGCGTCTCGCCCGCCATGTCCGCCGCCCCTCTGCTGTGGTCTTTCACCCCACCGTACCGGCCTGGTGGGGGCGGGATCGGGCGAACCCGTACCGCAACCGACCGTCTCATACGAATCGGGGACTTCCACCCGCGCGATCGCGGAGGCCACCGGCCGCTCCTACGGCGGGGTCCACCAGCTCCTCGCCCATGCCGGTGTGCAATTCCTCCCGCGCGGCGGCACCGCGCGGGACGCTACCGCTTCGACAGACGCCAGCTGAGCGGCGCCGATAGCCTTCCGGGGTGAGCGAACGGGAGCAGGGCCAAGGCGAGACACCGGCCACGGTGGAGCAGAGCGCCGCGCCGATCGTGGCCGGGATGCCGACGCCCGGCGATGTGCAGCGCGTGCGGGCCAAGCAGCTGGAACAGGCCGCGGCGAAGAAGACGCTGAAGGCCCAGCGGCGCGCGGAGAACGAGCGGAACCGGCTGGCCAAACAAGCGCGCAAGGCCCGCCTCGCGCTGCCGCCGGAGGAACGGCTGGCGGCGCGGGCCGCGAGTATCGAGGCGAAGTGGGCCATGCCCTTCGCGGAGGTCTGTGCCGAGGAGGTCAAGGCCGCGCAGCGGGCCGCGATGACCCGCATCGAGGTGGTGGAGGTCGTCCGCGAGATCACCGTCGAGGTGCCGGCACCGCCGCTTGCGCCCGGCTCGTACACCGAGTGCGAGGTCTGCGTGGGCCGCGGGATGCGCGACCGCTACGGGCAGGTCCCGGCCGCCGCCGAGCGCCTGGTCCTCT
The DNA here is from genome assembly GCF_014647875.1 of Streptomyces brasiliensis. Lineage (GTDB taxonomy): Bacteria > Actinomycetota > Actinomycetes > Streptomycetales > Streptomycetaceae > Streptomyces > Streptomyces brasiliensis. The sequence goes on from NZ_BMQA01000099.1 coordinate 7,957, forward strand.
CGGACGCCTCGGGCGTGAAGGCCGCGGCGATCGAGACCTGCCCCACGCACGTGCCCTATGTGCAGGCCACGGCCCGCCGCTGCGGCTTCGCGTGTGAGAGGGCGGCAGGCACGGCAGCCCCGCGGAACGGGTGAGGCCCGGTGGGACGAACCGGTCAGCCCTGTGACGAGAACCGCGCGAGCAGCCGCTCCCGCTGCCGAAAGCCCAGGCCCTGAATGCGTCGGCTGTCGGAGATCCCCAGCTCGGTGATGATCTTCTGCGCCCTCACCTTGCCGATGTCGGGCAGCGAGGCAAGGAGCGCATGGACGGTCATCTTGCGGATGGCCTCGGAGTCGCTGGCCAGCACCTCGCGCAGCGACAGCTTGCCGTGCTTGAGGGCCTCCTTGACCTCGGCTCGTTGCTTGCGTGCGGCGGCGGCCTTGTCGAGCGCGGCCCGACGCTGTTCGGGGCTGAGCGGGGGCAGAGCCATGAGGGGCGGTCCTCTCGTCGTACAAATGGAACAGCCCCATCATGACGCCGTCGGCGGGCCGGTGACCAGCAGGTTTGTGGCGTATCCGGTGCGGGCGGCGATCTCGGCGGGGTGAGCCCGGCTTTCACCGCGAGGGGCAGGGCCTTGTGCAGGGAGGCGCTCGCTGCCTGGGTGGCGTCGCGGGCGGCCCTCATGGGGCCCGTCCATCCCCGTCGGCGTCTGGTTACCCGCCTGCTGCTGAAGGCCCTGGAGCAGCACGCCGAGAACCTCGCCCTCACCGACGACCTGCCCCGCGCCGGCCTGGACGGCGAGAGGGACGATCCGTTTCCGGGCCCCTGAACACCCGGTCGGCCCCACCGCTCACGCTTGACGTTCTTTTCGGGCCTGGCCTGCAAGCCGAACGGCACCGCACCCGCTTTCTCGTGCGGGTGCGCTGCGTGTCAGTGGGAGGCAAAATCAGCACCCCTTCCGACAACTCCGGCTCCGACACGCCGGAGGACCTGCCGAACGAAGTCGAGGACTTCCCGGTCATGTGGGCCGCACCCGGCACCATCGCCCGCACCTTGTCCTGGCAACTGGATCCCGGCCGCGCCGACCAAAAGCGCCATCTCACCCGCCTGATCGTCACCGACCGCAGGCCTGTCATCGTCCGGCTGCCCTTCGACAAGAAGAATTTTGAGGCCATCGACGACGAAGTCCTCTGGGAACGCCCACGCACCGACATCAGCGTCGTCGAACTCAAGGATTTCAAGGACGGCAAAGACTTCAAAATCTCCTTCGTGGACGGCTCGTGGTGCAGATTCAGGTGCACTTGGCAGAAAAGACTGACACGGCCAAATCTGATCTTCAATCGAACGATGTGGATCACCGCCGGGTTGCGCTGACACCACGGGTCGGTGCCACGCAGCCTCAAAGATGCTAGGTATTCAGGACGGCACAGTCTGAGGGGGTAGGACGAGTGGCAGCACCACATGCTTCCGGAGAGATTGATCCAATACTCGTGTTGGCTGCAGAAGCGAGCGACGTGCGCGCGATGAAGATGCTCGGGAGCCACTACCTCGACGACTACCACCAGCGTGAGATCACCCGAAAATACTCGAAGAAGCCGCTCGGGGCCGACTTCGACGACCACCAACGGCGTCGGATCGAGCAGGCCGAGCACTGGTTCCTCAGCGCAGCAGAGGCCGGGGATCCGGAGGCGATGTGGGAGCTGTCCTGTCTATGCAGGGCTCGTTCGAAGAACGATCAGTACCACGGCGAAGCGAACAGCGGTACCAAGGGGTACTGGCGGTGGCGTGCGGCTGAGGCTGGTTGGCCAGCAGCGATGTGCGCCATGGGCACGTGCGCTGACAGCGTCGAGGAACGTGAGAGCTGGCTCCGGCGGGCTGCCGAGGTCCGCCATCCGCACGCTATGCAGTTCCTTGGCGAATTGCTTGCGGATCAGGGACGGTTGGTGGAGGCAGAGAGCTGGCTCCGGGCTGCCATGGCAACCATGCAGACAGGCGCGTATCAGCGACTCGCGGTCCTCTTACGCGAGCAAGGCCGGGCCAGTGAGCTTGCTGACCTACACGGGCCGGCGGCATCTGGCCCGGATCTGCCAACGCTCGCCCTTACTGCCGTGGTCACTACCGCTGTCGTGCCGTTCGTACAGTCTCTTGTCGCCAAGGTTGCTGAAGATGCCTATGGGCAGGCTCGAGTACTCATCCGCCGCATGCTTCGCAGGGACCGGAATTCACCACAGCCCTCCGTGCACATCGATCAGGCCACAACGGACTTCGTCGATGCCGACAGAACGGGCCTGGTCATTGCCGAGGATCCGGACACAGGCGTCACGCTCCTGATCTGGTCCAACGCTTCCGACGAGGCGTTGCGAGCCTTGTCCGCCCTTGAATTCAATGACTTGGTTTCTCGCAGACCGGATCAGGGACGGGTGCGCATCGTGTGGAACGCGGCAACTCGTACCTGGCACATCCGAGGCGACTAATTAGGCGGCTCCGGCTTGCTGCCAGAGGCGGAAGCCACGGGCCTGTTCCTCGAATTCACGAAACTCCCTGGCTCGCCTCATCCCATGTGCAGGAGCGATGCGTTCTCACGGGGTGAGACCGATTAGGTGGAATGAGCCTTTCCCAGTAAGCGATCATGACTGGGCGTGATCGTTCAGATGGTGCGGTCGTACTCAAGTTCGAGCAGGACAAGGGCTGCGGCGGCGATGCGGGTGATGCGGCTGGGATCGAGGCTGACCCGTCGCAGCGCCTTGAACGTGGTCTTGAGCAGGGAGTTCGCTCTCTCGCACACGCCGTGGACACCTCGTACGACCTTGTTGAACGTCTGCTGGGCTTCGGTGAGTTGGCCACCCGCGGGCTTCTTGACCGGGTGGCGGAAGCCGTCACTGGCGTTCTCGTAGCCGAGGTCGACCAGGGTCAGGATATTGAGCTGGGCGGCGAAGCGGTTGAGTGCCTCGGTGAGGCCGTGGTGGCGGGCGCAGGTGGTGTCGTGCTCGCGGCCGGGCCGCACCGGCGAGACCCAGATCGGCCAGCCGTCGGGGGTGGAGATCACCTGCACGTTGCCGCCGTGATGACGGTGCTTCCCGGACCACCACAGGTCTGCGCCGTTGGGGCCCGGCGCCGCGGGCGGCCAGGAACGCCCGATCGCTCGGCCCGAACCGCGGCCTGTCCCCGCCCAATTGCCGCTCCAGCACCGTGATCTGATGGCGCAGCGCCAGTATTTCCACATCCTTGTCCCGGTCACTCGTCGGTAGCAAACGCAGCATGGCAAACGCGTTCGTCACACCCAAATAGGCCAGTCGCAGCAGCACAACCGATCATGTTGCCGTACCTGTCGGTAACCACGCCGGAGCGCCCCTCGAGCGACCACCACCACGATCCCGCGCACCGTGCACACCGTCTGCCACCAGGGCGGATGAGAATTTCGGCCAAGGGCAGGGCTCCAGCTCGGCTCGCGGAGGAAGTCCTCGACCATTCTCAACTGGTCGAGGAAGAACGGTACTTCCGCGTGTCCTGACCGCCGGCGGTTCTGCCCGGCCGAGGGGTTCGACCGGGCAGAACGCCACAGCGTCGCCGGTATCTGCCGCGCTGTCACGTGCGCCGAGGGTCTACTTCGACTCGACACGTCCGATCGGTGCCGTGCTGCCTGCGAGCGCTGCGGTGGCCTGCGCCCAGGCCGGATCCTCGGGGTAGAGCTCACTGCGCAGATAAGCCCAGATGAGCGCTCGTACGGCAGCGACGCGGTCGGGGTTTTCGTCGGTGGTCTCGGCTGCGTCGAAGGTCGAAATACCGCCCAGCCCATGCTCCGCGTCGAAAATCTCCAGCCGGGTCTTCGGTGCGGGAGCTGCGGTGTAGGGATCGCTTCGCCAGTCCTGTCGGTCGGAGAAGTAGGGGTGCCAGTCCTTCTCTCCGACGACGATGAGGACCTTCGGCGTCATGCCGTCGAAATTGGTGCTGGTGAGCGCCACGTAGGGCTGAGCGGCCGGGCCGTTCAGATACTCGCCGCGGCCGGGCGCGGCAATCATGACACGGGCGCGGAAGCGTCCGTCGACGGCTCCCACCGTCGACCCGTCGCTGGTGTCGGTGATGGTCTGGCCCGAGATCAGGCCAACCGTGTGCCCGCCGGCCGAGTGACCGACAGCGGCGATCCGGCCGGCGTCCAGGCGCCCCGCCAGTCCCGGAACGGTGCGCTCGATATCGCCGAGGTGGTCCACGATCCGACGAAGATCTTCAGCTCGTGACTTCAGGTACAACGGTGCGTCGGGGTCATCGGCCTCTCGTAGGCCGAGGAACGTGGCGTCGAGGTGCGTGGGCTGGATCACGACGAACCCGTGCGCGGCCCAGAAGTTCACCATCGGACCGTATCCATAGAACGAGGAGACGAAGGTCGATGGGCCGTGCCCGTGCGAGAGAACAACCACCGGTAGATCACTGCCGACGGCCGGAGCCGACACGCGAACCGCCAGCGGAATCGGGCGCCCCGGAACGTCGATCAGGACGGGTTGGTAGGAAGTGACGGGCGTAGGGCTCGTTGTCGGGAACCCGGCAGCATACGTCGACGGGTCTTTCGCGGAATCGGTGCATTCCATGGAGTGCTCCTTCTTGGTTGTGACGCAACGTCCGGGTGAATGGCCTGTTCGCGGCGGCGCGGCACGAGCCGACCCGAGGAGGGGTCGGCGGCATACGGGGCGGGGACGCCCAGCCGTTCGGCTTGGACGCCATCGTCGGCCGCCACTGTGGGGCGGCCCCGGCCTTGCCGAGCGCCTCGGTGCTCGCCGGGCCGAGCCCGATGGGACCGCCGGTGACGCTGACCTCGCTTGCGGGTCAGGTCGATGTGGGCGAGGACCTCGTCGGCGGTGGTGAACGCAGTGCCGCACGAGTCGAGCGGCTGCTGATTTCCGAGGTGCTGGTCATGGCTCCAGTCTGCGTTCGTCTGGTTGAACTGAGAATGCTTGACAAGACGAATTTCCTTCGCGAGAGTTCGACGATGGCCATCGATCATTTGTCAGAGGTGCTCGACCTCATCGAGGTTCGCGGCCAGATATCCAGCGCTTTCGCGGTGCGCGGACAGTGGGTGACGCAGTCCGTCATCGCAAGTCCGCTGAAGCTCTCGGTGATGGTTCGTGGCCGGTGCCGGCTGTCGACCGACGGGCTCGACGTCCCGATCGAAATGGAGGCGGGTGACGTCGCGGTCCTGACCGGCCGCTCGTGGCTGCGTGCCGAGGGCGGCGCCGGTGACGGTCCGCTCGTAGAGTTCGCGCCGGAGGCGGGTGACTATGCCCTGCGCATCGGCGGCGCGGACTTCGCCGTCGACGACGTCGTCCTCGGCGGCCACGTCGAACTCAACCCGGCCGGTGCGGCGCTGTTGACGCAGGCGCTGCCGCCCGTGACGCGCATCCGCGCATCCGACACCGCCGCGCCGGCGCTACGCACGTGTGTCGACCGGCTGGTCCAGGAGGTGACGGGCGAGCGGATGGGTGCTTCCTTCGCGGTACGCCAGCACGCCCAGCTGCTGATCCTGGAGGTGCTCCGGGCGTACCTCGACCAGGCCGAGCTGTCGCCTGGATGGCTTCGAGCGCTGACCGACGACCGGCTGCGTCCCGCGCTGACTCTCATGCACGGCGAACCCGGGCGGTCCTGGGGGCTGGAGGAGCTGGCCCGTGCGGCAGCGATGTCGCGGACGTCGTTCGCCGTGCGCTTCCGGTCCGTGGCCGGTGTCCCCCCGCTGACCTACCTCAACTCATGGCGGATGCTGCTGGCCCGGCGGGCGCTGCGGGACGACGACATCCGGATCGGGGCACTTGCCGCACAGCTGGGCTACACCTCGGAAAGCGCCTTCAGCACCGCCTTCAAACGTGAGGTGGGCGAGGCGCCCCTGCGCTACCGGTATCGGCTCCGACAAGCGTCGTGACCATCCACACGCCGACGGCAACTCACACACACCGCGCCCTCAACCGTCATCTCCTGCCCGACCGCCTCGGCCACCGCCCGCACCGACGACGTTCGCACCAGCTGCGCTCCCGCCGGCAACGCCACACCCTCCAGCGCGCTCCTCTCCCCCACCGGCACGCCCCCAACCGCTGCCGACGCAGGGCGCGGCGGCCGGCGCGCAGCCACCTCCGCCACGTCGCCCTCACGCGGCCCGGCCAGGGCGAGGTCAGCCAGCGCCTGCCTCGTCTGCTGCTCCTCCCGCTCGCGCACCACCACCGCGCGATCCGGCAGGACCCTGCCGGCCTGGAGATCCCGGCGCACCACCCGGTGCAACGACGCCAGCGAGGGCACCCCGCCCCCGGCCTCCTTCAGATACCGGTAGAGCACTGACACATTCCCGCCCGCCTGCGCCAGCACCTCCCACGCCTGGTCAGACAGCTCCAGCCGGGCCCGCGACCTGCACTCCATGCGGCCCTCCATCCGCGCCGCCTAAAGCCACCGCCACACCGTCCGCACAGTCACCCCACCGACCTGCGCACCCGCACGCACATGGGCCGTGGTCAACGCCCCGGTCGCATCAAGCTCCAACAGCCGTGCCACCAGCACCGGCCTGGACACCCTCAGCCCCGCCGTGATCTCACCCCACGCGCCCTGCTCCCCCACCGAAAAGCCCTCCGCCGCAGACACCGACACCCACCACGGTGCAGCCGCGCAGCCCCCGGAAGGATCAGAAGTGCCGTTCCCATGACAGTGAAGCGCAGTGGGGTGTACCGCCCCATGACAGCCATACCCACAGCAAAAACCGCTCCACGGCAGTGACCCCGCCCGTCCTCAGCACCCGACCAGCAGAAACACCCCGACCTGACATACCGTCACTGACAACCACCCACCGACACCAAACCGGAACATCGCACCGAAATGCAACTTCGCATCGGGGCATCGACCGGACTCCACCGAAAAGGGGGAAATATGGCTCACTACCTTGCCCGGCGGGCCGGCATCGCGTTCGCGCTGGCCACAGCCGCCTTGGGCGGCGTTCTTGTCACCGCCCCACAGGCCAGCGCCAATGACGATTGCTATTACGGGTGCAGCCAGACCTACAACCAGTCGCCGTACCGCGTATACGCGGCGAAGAGGTGGTGCAACTCGAAAAACGGTCCGTGCACGGACTATAACTCCTACATGTGGCTCGATCCGGGCAGCGTCGGCAAGCCCACGCACACGCCACTGAATCAGGACTGGGACACCTTCCGGGTGGACGCCGGATGGTGCTAAAAGGTCACGATCACGCACGCGTACGGCCTGTGGTCCTCCACCGCAACCTACGACCGCCGCGGCAGGGGTGCCCAGTCGATCCCGATCCACAACGACGAGACCGGCATCGTACGCTCGCAGTCCACGACCGGCTGCTGACGCGCCATCAACTCAGGGTGACCGCCGCGGTCCCGTGCGGAACACGATCATCCTCACAGTCGCAGGCGACGATGCAGACGTCTTCGACTCCGCGGTTGCGCAGTTCGGACAGCACGCTTATCCAGGTCGTGGCGCCTTCGCCCTCGTCGCCGACCCACAGGCCAAGGACGTCTTTGCAGCCGTCCATGTCGACGCCCACAGCGAGGTAGACCGGCCTGGAGGCGCCGATCCGGACCGGATTTTGATCCACAGTGCGTCGATGTAGATGATCGGCCAGACGGCGTCCAGCGGGCGGTTCTGCCAGACGGCGAGCTCGTCGGCGACCGCGTCGGTCACCTTGATGATCAGGTCCGGCGAGACCTCGACGCCGTACATGCCGGCCAGGTGGGAGCGGATGTCCCGCACCGACATGCCCCGCGCATACAACGACAGGATCTGCTCGTTGAACCCCGCCAGCCGCCTGGCGTGCTTGGGAACGAGCTTCGGCTCAAACGAGCCGTTGCGGTCCCGGGGAACCGCCACGGTGACCGCGCCCGCATCGGTCAGCACCGTCTTCGGCGAGGTCCCGTTGCGACTGTTGCCCGAGCCGCGGCCGGCCGGATGGTGCTTCTCATAGCCGAGGTGTTCGGTCATCTCGGCGTCCAGGGCTCGCTCGAGCACGGCCTGGGTGACCTCGGTCAGTAGCCCGGCCTCGCCCAGCAGGGCGGCTCCAGATGCGTCGGCGCGGTCCATCAGCCGCTCGACGACCTCGTCCACCAGCCTGTCCTCGGCCGACTCGACAGCCGGGGCCTTCTCGTTGTCCGTCATGCTGTGTCCGTCCCGGCTGACCAGGGCCCGAGCCTGGGCTCCGGCCAGCCTGTCACATCACGGACTTACACGATCTTTCAGACACGCTCCGCAGACTCGGAATGCCTGGTAGGGGCGCTGGGTGAAGGCGGTCGGGTGCATCAAGAAGCGCTTGTCGCAGAGGACGCCGCGAGGTGTCAGACCGGGGTGATCACATACTCCCCGCCTGCCTCGGTCTCGAACACGGCGACGGTGCTTTCGGGACGCTTCACTTCTGTCTTGGCACCGCCCGTGGAGTGCACGATGACCGGTGCGGCGGTGCGCAGTCGGACGCTGCCGCTCTGGCTCGCCGCAAGGTGAGCGTGGGTCAGCGCGCCGTCGCTCCAGGAGAGGCCGACGGTGAGGCCGCCGCGGGCGAGGAGGCCGGTGACCCGGCCCTCGGGGAGCTGCGGCGGCAGGGCGGGCAGCAGGTGGACTTCGCCGGTGTGGGACTGGAGCAGCCATTCGGTCACGCCCGCGGTGGCGCCGAAGTTGCCGTCGATCTGGAACGGCGGGTGCAGGTCGAAGAGGTTCGGGGCGGTGTGGTCAGGGGTGAGCAGGTCGGTGAGGAGCTTGTGGGAGCGGGCGCCGTCTTCTGCGCGCGCCCAGAAATTGATCTTCCAGGCGAGGGACCAGCCGGTGCCGTCGTCCCCACGCATCTCCAGAGTCTTCAGAGCGGCCTGGAAGAGCTCCGGGGTGTCGCGCTTGGTGATCTGGTTGCTCGGGTGCAGGCCGTACAGGTGGGAGATGTGGCGGTGCTGCTGCTCGGGCGCGCCCGCGTCCCAGTCCTGCTGCCACTCCTGCAGCTGCCCAACGGCGCCGATTTTCATGGGCGGCAGTTGGGCGCGGGCCTGACGCACCCGGTCGGCGTACGGGCTGGTGGTGCCGAGCGCGTCGCAGGCGGCGAGGTAGCCGTCGAAGAGGTCGCGCAGAATCTGGTTGTCCATCGTCGGGCCCGCACATGCGGACGCGTCGGGGTGGTGGGCGTTCTCGGGCGAGACGGACGGACAGGTCACCAGGTAGCCGGTGGTGGGGTCGGGGACCAGCGCATCGAGGAAGAAGCGGACCGCTCCTTCGACGACGGGCAGCCGTCGTCGAAGCGCTGCGCTGTCACCGGTGAAGCGGTAGTGCTCCCATACGGAGGTGGCCAGCCAGGCGCCGCCGGTGGGCCACATGCCCCAAAAGGCTCCGTCCACGGGCGCGGTGCCGCGCCAGACGTCGGTGTTGTGATGGGCGACCCAGCCGTCGGCTCCGTACTGCACCCTGGCGGTCTTCTGTCCGGCCTGGGCAAGGTCGTCGAGCAGGGCGAAGATCGGCTCCCAGCACTCCAGGAGGTTGGTGGTGGGCGCGGGCCAGTAGTTCATCTCCGTGTTGATGTTGATGGTGAACTTGGAACTCCAGGGAGGGGAAAGCTGGTCGTTCCAGATGCCCTGCAGGTTGGCGGGTTGGGTGCCGGGGCGGGAGGAGGCGATGAGCAGGTAGCGGCCGAACTGGTAGTGGAGGGTCACCAGCTGAGGGTCGTCCCCCTGGCCGAAGGCGGCCACCCGCTCATCGGTCGGCGCGCCGGCCGCATCAGTGGTGCCGAGGTCGAGCGTGACCCGGCGGAAGAGCGCGCGGTGGTCGCGCACGTGCCGGGACCGCAACTGCCCGTACGGAGTGTCGGCGGCGGCGTTCAGGGGGCGCTCGGCGCGGGCGCGGTGGTCTCCGGAAGCGTCCCGGTAGTCGTTGTAGCTGGTGCCGACGGACACCAGCAGGGTCACCGCGTCGGCCCCGTCCACGGAGAGCGTGCCGTTCTCGCTGCGCACGATGCCCCCTTCGGCACGGGCACGGGCGAGGGCGCGGAAGCGAACCCGGCCGGTGACCCCCTCACGCGTCTCCCCGGTCCCCTCCAGAGCAGCGGTGATGCGGTCCGGGGAGGACGTCTGAGCCTGCTGGGGACTGTCGAAGGCGGCGGTGAACGACAGGGCACCGGGGGCGTCCGCGGTCAGCCGGACCACCATCACCTGGTCGGCATGACTGACGAACGTCTCGCGACGGTATGCCACTCCGTTGCGGACGTACGTCGTGGTCGCCACGGCTGTGTCCAGGTCCAGCTCGCGTCGGTAGGAGCTGACTTCACCCGTGTCCGGGAACGTCAGGCGCAGGTTGCCAACCGTCTGATACATCAACTCCCCGACTGGGATGCCCAGGAAGGTGGAGTTAATCAGGTCCTGGGCGGAGGTCCACTCTCCGGCGAAGACCCGGCGGCGGATCTCGGGAAGGTTTGCCAGACCCTGAGGGTTGGCGGGTTCGTAGGGGCCTCCCGCCCACAGTGTGTCTTCATTGAGCTGGAGCTGCTCGGTGTCCACTCCCCCGAACACCATGGCACCAAGGCGGCCGTTGCCGAGCGGCAACGCCTCCAGCCACTGGCCGGCGGGCTTGTCGTACCAGAGGGCGAGGCGGGAGGCCCCCGGGGTGGCGGCATCCTCCGCTTCTGAGGCAGTCTGCGGTGCCGCGGCCGCCACAGCGGGCGGGAGGCCGACGGCGAGTGCGGCAGACGTGGCTGCGGAGGCAACGAGAAAGTCTCTTCTTTCCATGGGAATGCCTGCCTTTCGGGCGGGTTGGGCTGGTCATCCGGGTGTGGTGCAACTCAGGAGCTGTGAGCGTGGCTTCATGCGGCCCGTGTTGCCGTGCTGTCCTTCCGGTGGGAGTTCGTCTCGCCGGTACGGAGGTCGGCGTCCCGGCCGTGGTCACCGCCACCTGATACGGCGTGGTCAGTGGCGCGGGCGGCAACGGAGGGAGAGCGGATCCCGGGGAGGGCTGCGGTGGCTATTCCTGTGCCTTGCCCCCGGAAGGCCGTGCGAGGCGAGCGTACGCCCGCCCCGCACGGCCGGATGGTCGACGACAGGTCACGCTTGGTGCTCTAGGGCGCGTATCGAGTCGTGATCAATCTGTCGGATCCGCCCTCAGGGCTGGGTCTGGACTGGTAGATCGTCTTGCATGACACGCGCGCAACTGACGGATG
>NZ_BMQA01000100.1 GCF_014647875.1 Streptomyces brasiliensis
GGCCCGCATGTCCGGTGGTGTGGGGGGAGGGCCGGGCGAACCGGCCCTCCTACCCGATCGTCACACGCCATCATCATGACCGGCCCGACGCGAGGGTTCGGCCGTGTCGCGGTCGAGCGTATCCTCGCCGGCAGCCCCAAGGCCCATCTCGTGCTCCTGGCCCGTGGCACCGCGGGAGCCGAACTCGCCACCGACCTCAGCCGGAAAGGACACTCCGTGACGTCGATCCCGGTGGATCTGCTATCGCTGGGTAGCGTCCGGGCAGCCGCTGATGAGGTGGCCCGCAGGCTCGATAGGGGAGAATTGCCGCCGCTGCGTATGCTGGTTAGTAATGCCGGAGTGCTGTTTACCAATGACGTCACGGAGAGCCCGGATGGGTTCGAGGCGACGTTCGCCGTCAACGTGTTGGCCAACCACGTGCTCATCCGCCGTCTTCAGGACCGGTTCGAGGCAGCGTCGCGGATCGTGATCACCGTCAGCGATGCCCACTTCGGCGACTTCCGGCATAACAAGGGCATGATGCCTGGCCCGTCGTGGAAGGATTCAGCCCTGCTGGCCCGGATCTCGGCGTTTCCGAAGGCGGAGACCGTCACGGCGGGAGGAATCGCGAACTCCACCAGCAAACTGGCCGCGATCTACCTCATCCACGAATACGCACGACGTCTGCCGAGCGGAGTCGACATCGTCGGCTACAACCCAGGGTTCGTGCCCGGTACCGGACTGACCCGCGGGGCCGGGGCGGCTGTGCGACTCGCAATGCGAACGATCATGCCGTTGATGACCCTGACCTCACTGGCATCGACCCAGCAGGAAGCTGGCCGGCACTTCGCCGACGTCGTTCTCGGACTCACTCCGGCACCTTCCGGTTCCTACGTGGATCGCACCCGCGAAGCCCGTTCTTCTTGGATGAGTTCGGCCCGCTCAACCTCCAGCCCCACCCCGGCCGGCAATGGGCCGAGCGCGGCGGACGGCACAAGGATCCCGACCGGGAACCGCGGCGACAAGGAACAGGGCAGCATGATCCGCCACAACGACTCTGGACGGCAGTCGAGGACCTGACCCGCTCCTTCACATCTTAAGCTTGGCGTTTTGCGTGTCTGTCCACGCCAGCTTTCTTCGTGTCGAATTGCTGTGCTTTCCAATGAGATGTTGGCAGGCTTGATGCCTGTTCTTCGAGCCAGCCGGTCGGCCAGGGCCCGCGGTGCTGGATTTCGGTGAGGGCTTCGCCCGTTAGCTTGGGACTGGGCTTATGCAGATGGAGCCAGCGTGGTTTGACGATGTGTCGAGAGCCGTCTCGTAGGTGATCGCCGAACGGTGTCCGAGGCGGGCATGGCGAAGGACTGTACACCCGCTTCCGCCGTTATGCCCTGGACGGTGTGTTCACCCAGGGCCCGGAAGCAGATTCCAAGCCCGTGCGGACACGGCCGGCGACATCGACTGGCTCGTCCAGATCGACTCCACCGTCGTCCGCGCCCACCATCACGCCGCAGCCACCGGCCGAAAAGGGGGCGCCAGCGGCAGGACGAACCGGACGATCACGTCCTCGGACGATCCCGAGGAGGCCTGACCATCAAAATCCACCTCGCCTGCGGGCCAGTCTGAGGCATCCGCTTGGCGGATCACCACTCCGACGTCACCTCCTCCTGCGCGGCGAGGACGGATTTGGTGCGTTGCTGTGGTGGATCCAGCAGCGATGAGTACCTATCTTCAAAGACCCGGGGCCCGCGGCGTAGTCGCTGGGCCCGGTCGTCAGACCAGGTAGTCGGCGACGAGCTCTCAATGCTGTCGTATCGCTCGGATGCTGCTGCTTGAGCCCTCGCCCTACGGCTCGGATGATGCAACCGGTGGACCTCGCCGACCCGTCGGACAGTCGCCGGCCCTGGCATCGGGCTGGACTTGAGCGATCAGGAGAGCGACGTCGTCATGGCTGGCGGGGTCGCGCAGGTTGTTCAGGAGAAGATCGCACATGGTCTCCAAGGAATCGTCGGTGGCGGCGGCGAGGTGGGCGAGCAGCGCGGTCAGGCGCGCGTCGATGTCCTGGCTGCGGACTTCCACCAGGCCGTCGGTGTAGAAGACGAGCCGGTCGTCGGGGCCCAGAGGGAGGGTCGTGGACCGGAAGGGGACACCGCCGACGCCGAGGGGTGCTCCGACGGGAAGGTCGATCAGCTCGGTGGACCGGTCAGCGTGGACCAGGGCCGGAGGCAGGTGCCCGGCGTTGGCGATGCGGCACTGGCCGTGGTGGGGATCGTAGACGGCGTAGATGCAGGTGGCGATGTAGTGCTCCAGCCCGCTGGTGATCTTGTCGAGGTAGTGGAGCATCTGGTCGGGGGCGAGGTCGAGTTCGGTGAAGGCCTGGGTGGCGGTGCGCAGGCGGCCCATGGTGGTGGCGGCGTCGATGCCGTTGCCCATCACGTCGCCCACGACGAGCGCGGTCCGGTCGTGAGAGAGCGGGATGATGTCGAACCAGTCGCCGCCGACTTCGCAGGCGGCCCCGGCGGGCTGATAACGGGAGGCGATCTCCAGCCCCACCAGGGTCGGGGGGTGTTCGGGCAGGAGGCTGTGTTGCAGGGTGAGGGCGGTGTTGCGCACGCTTTGGTACCAGCGGGCGTTGTCGATGCTGATCGCGGCGCGTGTGGCCAGCTCCCCGGCCAGCACCGCGTCGTCGTGGTCGAACGGTTCGGGGTTACGGGTGCGCTTGAGGTCGAGCGCTCCGATGACCTCACCGCGGGCGGTCAGCGGTACCGCGAGATAGGAGTGGACGCCGGCGCGGGCCAGCAGGGCGGCGGCCTCCTGGTCCGGGGCAATACGGTGCAGGTCGCCCATACTGACGTCCGGCAGGAGGACGGGCTGGCCGGTGCGGACGGCTCGGGTCACGAGGTGATCGGGACCGTAGGCGGCGATGCGGCCGGGCTCGTCGGCGGCCTGAACGGCTTCGCTGCGCTCGGTCGAGGTGAGGGCCAGTGCACGGAAGACAGCGGGTGCATGTGTTTCGGGGATGGCGGGGCTGCCTTCCAGGACAGAGTCGAGGATGTCCACGGTGGCGATGTCGGCGAGGCGGGGGACGGTGAGGTCGGCCAGCTCGTGCGCGGTCTGGTAGAGGTCGAGGGTGGTGCCGATGCGGACCGAGGCGTCGGCGACCAGGGCCAGGTGGCGGCGCGCGTGCTCGGCTTCGAGGGTGGCCTGGTGTCGTTCGGTGGTGTCCACCAGGGAGACGGCGATGCCGAGCACGCGCCCGCTGGGGTCTTCCAGCCGGTAGTACGAGCTGGACCAGGCGTGATCACGGTCGGGGTCGCCGGGGGTACGGCCGACGCGGTCCTGGTCGAGGATCGGGACCCCGGTCTCCAGTACCTGGCGCATGGACGCCTCGATTTCCTCGGCGCCCAGCATGGGCACGACCTCGCGGGGCAAGCGGCCGAGGTGCCCTTCGGCCGGGATCCCGTTGAGCTTCTCCAGGGCGGGATTGACCGCCACGTACCGCAGGTCGGTATCGAGGACGGCCAGCCCGATGGGGGACTGGGAGACCAGGCGTGTGGAGAGGGCAAGGTCCCGCTCGACGGTGCGCAAGGCGGCCACGTCGGTGGCGAGGCCCAGAGCGTAGAGGTCGCCGCGGTCGTTTTCCAGGCGCATGTTGCGGAACTCGACCAGGCGGGTTGTGCCGTCCTTGTGCCGGATCAGGAAGACGCCGGACCAGGTCTTGCCGCTGCCCATGACTTGGGCAAACGGGTGGATGACCAGGTCCGCGTGCTGCTCGTGGACCAGCAGGCAGGAGGCGTACTGGCCGAGGGCTTCCCTGGCGGTGTAGCCGAACAACTGCTCCGCCTGCCGGCTCCACAGCCCGATCCGGCCGTCTGCGTCCAGGACGACGGCGGCGACAGCCAGGACGTCCAACAGGCTGCCCGGCGGGAAGGGGCCCGCCCCCAACTGCCCCGGCTCGAGGTGGAACGTTCCGCCCGTAGCCATCCTCGTCCTCCTCCTGCCCCCGGCCCCGCGGCTGGGTGCCGTGACGGGCTCCGGCAGCTGCTCCTCCCATAGTGACCCCACGGTGGGCGGTCCGGCATCGGCCTGCTACCGACGGGTGTCGGTCTTTGCGCGACGCGGGCTTGACCGGGACGGGTGGTAGGGCCGTCATGCGGGTTGTTGACGTGCTCCCTGGGCTAAAGTCCGGGAATTCCGGCTTGGGGCGTCTGACCCTTCCGGGGCTTCCTGCTTCGCGGCGCTGTGCGGGCACGTGTGCCTGGCAGATAGGCGACTTCGCACCCACGAGCGCGGGCGACGGTCACCACCAGGGTGCCGATGGAGGACGGCTGGTGGACCACGACCAGGACCTTCCTCTTTCGTTTGAGGCGGGCGGACAGCTCCCGCAGCCGGGGCTCGCCGTTGGGCAGCGGTTTGTTGAAAGTCGTACGGCCGTCGGTCAGCGGAGCCGCGCCGTGGTGGGCGGACCCCGCGACGAAGACGCACGTCGCCCGCCGAGTCGCCGAAGGCAAAACCTCACGCGACGCACAACGCTGCCTCAAGCAAGCCATCTGCCGACAGCTCTACAAGATCCTTGAACGCTCCGGCCGAAACACAGGAACGAAACCCAAGGAGCTTCCTCAAACGGCTTGACGCGATACAGCAGCCTCGGGCGCGCTGCGCGCGGTCGGCCATGCGGGTCTGAGTGCCGTTCGAGGCAGCGGTCGGTTCCCGTCAGCCGACCGCAGCCCCGGGAGGCGGCGTGCGAGCGGGATGTGGGCATCGTGGTAGTGCCGGTCGAATGCCGCAGGGGCTGCGGGTGTCTCGTGCAGGGCGATGAAACGGGCGGTCATCGGGCGGCCCTCCGGTAGCGGGTGAGGACGGCGGCACCGGCCTGCTCGGCGGCCAGGCACTCCAGCTCGGCGTGGGGGCTATCGGTCGGGAAGAGCCGCCGGCCGGTGCCGAGGACGCTGGGGAAGGTCAGCAGCCGGTACTCGTCGACCATGTCCGCGGCTATCAGCCGGTCCACGACGCTCAGGCTCCCGGTGATGACCACGTCCCGCCGCTCGTGCTTGACGGCGTCGACCGGATCGCCATCAAGGAGCTGGGAGTTCGCCCACACCGACGTGTCGGCGTGGGTCAGGGTGCGGGAGGCGACCAGCTTCGGGACGGCGTTCATCCGCGCGGCGAACGGGTCGTCGCGGCCCGGCCAGAGCCGCGAGAACAGCTGCCAGGTGGCGCGCCCGAGCAGCAGTACCCCCTCGTCCAGCGTGCGGCCGAGCCGGAACTTGTCCCCGGCGACCGTCTCAGGGCCGTGTCGGAA
Organism: Streptomyces brasiliensis; assembly: GCF_014647875.1. GTDB lineage: Bacteria > Actinomycetota > Actinomycetes > Streptomycetales > Streptomycetaceae > Streptomyces > Streptomyces brasiliensis. The sequence continues at coordinate 5,279 of NZ_BMQA01000100.1, forward strand.
TGCCCAGCCGCCCAGCGGCGTGCCGGCGGACCCGTCCGGGTCGGACACGATCCCGTCCAGGGTGATGAACTCGATGACGATGACGCTCACGATGAGACTCCCTTCGGTTCGGTGCTCATCGGTACGTACCGGCAACACCGCCCCGACTCATCGCTCCCGGCGGAAGTTGTTGGCGGGAATTTCGCCCGGCAGTTCAAAGGCGTCGAAGACGCGCGGATCGGCGAACACGACGTTGTGCGCGATCCTGCCGTCGGTGACGGTGAAGACCTGCAGGGTGTGCAGTCGGTGCCCGTCGCCGCGCTCCGGCGCGTACGCGGCGAGCGCGGGCTGCCCGTTGGCGGTGAGCTCCCGCATGCCCCAGCCTGCGCCACGCATCCGGAACACCCGCTCCAGGAATCGGCCGTAGTCCCGGCTGCCCCGGTACCACAGCGGCATCGGAGGCATCTCCAGCACCGCGTCGTCGGCCAGCAGCCGCACCAGCGCGGGTACATCCGCCGCCTCGAACGCCTGCATGTACCGCTGGACCACCGCCCGTACCTCGGGATCGTCCGGCTCGGTGACCGCACTGGCATCGCCCACGTCGGCGAGCGCGGCACGGGCGCGCTGCAACGCGCTGTTGACCGCCGCGACCGTAGTCCCCAACTGCTCGGCGACCTCGGCGGCGGTGAACGCCAGCACCTCGCGCAGCACCAGCACCGCCCGCTGCCGCGCCGGCAGGACCTGCACCGCCGCCACCCACGCGAGCCGCAGATCGGCCCTGACCTCCACATCGAACCGCGCGTCGGGGAACGGTTCCAGCCAGGGCACATCGAGCGCCGGCATCAGTGGCGCCTCGGGATTGTCGCTCGGCACCCCCAACCCGGACGGCAGCGGACGCCGCCCGCGCCCCTCCAGCGCGGTCAGGCACACATTGGTCGCGATCCGGTACAGCCAGGTCCGTACAGACGCGCGCGCCGGATCGTACCGGTCGCGGGCCTTCCAGGCACGCAGCAATGTCTCCTGCACCAGATCCTCGGCCTCGTGCACCGAACCCAGCATCCGGTAGCAGAACGCCACCAACTCACCCCGGTACAGCTCGAAGTCCACAGGTTCATCATGCTGCACCGGTCTTGCGCCCCCCCGAGAGGGGGCTTCAGCAGGATCCGCCAGGGCTTCGGACAGCTACCACGCGGCGTCCTCCCCGCCCGATGACTCCCTGTGACCAATCGCGGCCCACTTGACTCCCCGTTACATGGCCGCGAGTGGGGAGATGAGACTGGCCACCGACACCCCATGCCTCTGACCTGCGAAGTTTCCTCTTTTCGGCCTTGCTTAAACTTCTTCAGACAGCTCGACGATCGGTAGGGTGACGTACGACGGGCGGGCGGGGTCTTGGACGATGTGGACCACTCCGGGGACTGCGTCGCTGACGGTCTCATCAGCGGGCATTCCGCCGCCCTGGTAGTTCGGCTGCCACCTTCGGTGCGGAGGCCGTATCAGCAGGGCGAATCGGTCTCCAGGTTCGGCGCGGAACGACACGAAGGGGAAGCCACCCAAGTCCACCCGGACCGGTTTGCCGCTGGGCCACGGCTCTGGTCGGCGTAGGGATGAGCGGTAGCGCGCCCGTAGCCCTGCCTCGCCGAGCAGCCGCGGTGAGGCGTCTCGCGGCAGCAGATGGACTCCCACGAGCACGTCGAAGTCCGGCAGTTCGGTGGACAGGGTCAGGTGTGCGCCGAACCGTCCTGAGATGTCGAGTGGGCCGGTGAGTGGCTCACTCACGTGGACTGTCGATCCGTCATTGCTGTCAGACAGTGGTAGTTCGTCGGTGAAGGTGCGTTCCGCGGGTGGTTCGTCGCGCTCGGGGTCTGAGGCCCGCCGGGGGTCCAAGACCATGGTGATCTGCTGCTCGGCAGTAGGTGGTTTGGAGGCGAGGAGCCGCTGGTGGCTTCCCGGCGTAATGACGTCAGCCAGTGGGTGGAGTCGCAGGACACTCCCGCGTTCCACCGGCCCCGCCATATCAGAGACCGCTCCGGGCACCTGCGGTGAGGACCTCCACCGGTTCTCACCCACGTGGAAGTAGGCGACCCGGTCGCGCAGAAACGCCGGTCTGTCTGCTTTGCCGAGGATCCAGCGGTACCACTCGACGTGTAGAGCGCGCAGGTCGATCGCGCTCGAAGCGGCGAACGTCAACCCCCCGAAACTGCGTGCCCCCGACCGGGTGCCGCCGTGATCCCAGGGGCCGATCACGACCTGATGCCGGTCGGCAGTGCCTGGTCGCGCTGCGGCGAGGTGCTGATCGTGGTAGGTGAGCGCGCCAAGCTGGTCGTCGTCGTACTGTCCAGTGATGGTCAGGACGGGGATGTCGATGTCCGCGTACTGCTGGCGCCTCGGAACGAAGGCCGCCCAATAGTCGTCCAGAGTCGGGTGGTCGAGCCATTCCTGGAAGAACGGCAGTCGTCGTCCGACCGCCATCACGTCGAGATCCCTGAACGGCAGTCCCCGGCTGATCACCTCGCTGCCCGCTCGTCTCCACAGGGCCACGTCCTCGAAGGGTCCGCTGTTCATCCTGCGGCCCTCGGTCAGCGCCAGCCATCGGGCCGCGTGTGCCTTGGAAATGTTGTGGGCCATGGGGAAGTCGACGCCGGGATAGACCGACGCAACTGGTGCGATGGCTCGCAGCGCTGGCGGGAGGGTCGCGGCCGTGGCCCACTGCGTGAACCCGCTGTAGGAGCCGCCGTACATCACGACGTCGCCACTGCACCAAGGCTGCTCGGCCAGCCACTGCACCGCATCATGCCCGTCGGCACCGTCGTGGACGAACGGCGAGAACCGCCCGTCGGAATCGCCTCTACCGCGTACATCCAAACTGACCAAGTGAAAGCCCGCAGCCGCAAATGCGGTGCCATCCGCGTGGTAACGGTCCGCACCGTAAGGGGTGAGCACGAGCACAACCGGCGCAAATGCACTTTCGGGTCCCTCCGGAGCCCAGTGCAACCCGCGCAGGATCAGGCCATCCCGGATCGGGACCTCAACCGTCAAATGCAGCACACTGCTCTCCCTGAAATACTCGCCGCCTCGCGGTCACCCCTGGAACAACAGCCCAACGTGCCTGATCATTCCGATGCCTGTGCCGACGCCGGTTCGGCAGCGCGCCCATCAGGGACGCCCCGTCGGAGCCACGAAGCAGGATGTTCCGTGCGGGAACGGTGTCCAAGTTGGTGCACTGAGCGATGGGTTGAACCTACTGTCCGGCCCGCCGGGTGCCGCGGTCACGGCCGCCGCAGCGCCTTGAACGTGTCATCCGAGGACGTGCGTGCGGAAGGAGGCGCATGGACACGACATCAGAACCGGGGTTCCGCGGCCGGGTCGCCTGCACCATCGACGGGCGTTGCAGGTCGCACGGGGCTGGCTGTGCCCCACGGATCGTCTGGCGCAATTTCACGCGGCGGGACCGGGCGAGCGGTGCGGGTGATCGTGACGGTCGCGAACGTCATGGAGGCGCCCACATCGTCGACATCCAGCACCATTCGCGAATGTTTCTCCCCCTCCGGCGTCTCACCCGGTCGGTCCTTCCGATCGGCAGCATCCCCCCTGCCCGCCTAACGTGAGGCTGGGATGCTTCGAGAGGCGAAGGGAAGAAGATGACGTTTCCGGTGCTGGAGGGCAAGGTCGCCGTCGTCACCGGCGGCGCCGTGGGCATGGGCCGGGCGACCGCGCTCCTCTTCGCGGAGGCCGGCGCCAAGGTCCTGGTCGCCGACCTGAACGAGGAGAAGGGTCGGGAGACGGTCGGCGAGATCCAGCAGGCCGGCGGCACCGCCGAGTTTGTCAGGGTCGACATCGCCGACAGCAGCCAGGTCCGCGCGATGGTAGACACCGCTGTGCAGAAGTTCGGCCGCCTGGACTGCGCTGTGAACAACGCGGCCCTCACCCCGGACGACAAGCCGACCGCCGAGTTCGACGAGGACTACTGGAACCGCCTGATCTCCATCGACCTCACCGGCACCGCGCTCTGCCTCAAGTACGAGATCCAGCAGCTGCTCAAGCAGGGGGACGGCGGCTCGATCGTCAACATCTCCTCCGTCAGCGGCTTCCGCCCGCAGCCCGCGAACCCGGCGTATGTCTCCGCCAAGCACGGCGTGGTCGGCCTGACCAAGACGGCGGCGCTGGAGTACGGCGCGCAGAACATCCGGGTCAACTCGGTCGCCCCGGGCGCCATCGACACCCCGATGCTGCGCGGCGCCCTGGAGCAGTTCGGCCTCGACGAGGCCTCGTACGCGCCCCAGTTGAGCCTCCTCAACCGCTTCGGCCAACCGCGCGAGGTGGCACAGGCGAGCCTGTGGCTGGCCTCGGACCTCTCCTCGTATGTGACCGGGACGACGATTCACGTGGACGCGGGGTACACCTCCCGCTGAATCCCGCTCCCCACCCCGAAGTCCGTGGCTCCTCGCCTCTCGGTGTCCAGGGCGCGGTCGATGCCGCCGGGGGACGAGGTCCTGGCCGAGCGGGATGCGGACGCAGGGCTCCGTCGTTCTCGCGGTTGGCGTCGGAGCCGCGGGTATGGACCCGATACCCCAAGTCGGTGGTGGTGGGCGGTTCGTGACGGGCGACGGATACGCCGGCCGCCCTCGGACTTACGTGATCATCCCGCGCCGATCTGCTGAGGGCGCGTCAGGCGGGAAGGTGGGGCAGTTCCTCGTCGGTGCGGCCGCCGGCTCCGATGGTACGGCGCGAGTTCCGGGGTGCCGGGGCTGGGCTCCGAAGACTCCGCGGGCCCGCAGTTCGTCAAGGCCGGGGAGGTGGACTCCGGGCAGGGAGTCGAGAAGGTCGGCCTGGCGGCGCGGATGCTGTGCGCGGGTGCCTGGGGGCCGGTGCCAGGGTGCGGCGGACGGTCACGCCGATCACGGTACGGGCGGTGTGCCTACATGAAGAGACCCGCACCCAACGAAGAGAAGACTGCAGGTCTCGGCCAGTTCGTTAGCAATGCTCATGACGTGCGGAGCGTCCCTCGGGTGGGCATGCGGAGGGCGACCTATGAGCGGGCGGTGCCAGGTCAGGAGCGTGCCGGGGGTGACCGGGAAGACCGTGCGCCAAAGCCGCCGGGGTATCAGCGCAGACAGCGTCGCGAACCAGATCCGTGGGCTCGTAGCGGACCGGGCCCTTCAACTGCTGGCGCAGCACAGCGTTCTCGTGCCGCAGCACGAGCAGCTCGGCGTCCTTGGAGGTGTCGCGGCGCAGCAGCACCGGCGGGACGGACAGCAACTTCCGGGTCACCTTGTACACCAGCGAAACGATCACGCAGAGATGGTGCCAGCCGCCGCAATGCCGCCCTCGCCTGCAGCGATGACTTTTCGATCCCTACGCCAACCAGGGCAATTTTGCTATTTTTGCAATCGCCCTGCCGTCCAGCCTCGTATGCCACCACGACCACGAGAGCGGTGGCCAGACGTGCAGATCCTTCGCGAAAGGGGGGGGGCCGGTGTGCAGCAGCGCCCGGGGATGATTGTCTGGCTCCGGCAATCTCACCCCGACCCGGCCCGGCCGGCAGGAGGACTCCGCAGCCATGAACAGTTCCTACGCGTACGAATACAAGGTCGTCACCTTCCGCGAGTCGTTGATCGGCGACGCGCTGGACAGCGACAAACTGGAGAAGGTCCTGAACAAGCATGCCGAGGACGGCTGGGGTCTCAAGGCCATCACCTCCGCCGACGTCAAGGGCCGCGTAGGTCCCGGCGCCGTCGAGGGACTGCTGCTGACCTTTGAACGTCCGCGCGGGTAACCGGACTGCCGTGACCGGGCCCCAGGAGACGGCCCGGACTCGCGAGCGCTCTGCTTCAGACGGACAAGGCCCAGGTCGGAGACCTGGGCCTTGTCACATGAGGCCGACCGCCGACCGAGTGCCTGGCGGACCGCGAGTTTTCGGATGGTCGGTGTCGGGGAGCCAGTCGCGCTGAGGGTCACGCGGCTGGCACGGCTGTCCTCCACCGTGCCCTCCGCGTGCCCGTAAGGGCGGCGAACCACGGTCAACAGCGGGGAGATCCAGCCCGCCCGACCGTCCCCGCAGAGGGGCAACCCTGAAGGTCAGAGCACCGTAGCGCCGGAAAGCGCCGTCGCTTCCCAAGCTGAGCGTGCCCACCACGTGCCTGCGTATTGCCAGGACTCAGCTTGACTCTATCGGGGATCTTGGAGTTTCCCGGTGCGCCAACATGATCAGCGGGCATGCGCAGGACTGTTTCGAAGATCGATGCAGTTGTCGAGGTGTCAGTTATCGCTGTGTCCCTGTTCCGGTGAGCAAGTCCCGTCTCTGACCGCGCAGATCGAGCGGGCGTGCAATCCGGGCGGTACGACGGCGATGTGGGTGAGAGACCGGCTGGACGGGCTGTGGTGCGACGAGGACTTCGCGGGCTGGTACCCGTGCGGCGGACGCCCCGGCATCTCGCCCGCTCAGTTGGCCACCGTCTGTGTGCTGCAGTGCTTACTCGGTCTGTCGGACCGTCAGGCAGTGGAAGCGGTTCGCTGCCGCATCGATTTCAAGTACGCCCTGGCCCTGGAGCTGGACGATCCCGGCTTCCAAGGAGCGAAAGGCCGGTATGGGCTCGCCGCCTGCCACGCCCTGGGAGCGGGACGAACGGCGGGCGCCAAGGGGACACCCAGGACACCCGCCCGGTCAGGAAACGCTCCACACTCGCAACTGACGGCCGGTCAGGCCGACGCCCATCGCACCGGAAGCGACGTCTCGCACCAGGGCGACCGCATCCTTCGGCGGGTAGTCGAGCCGGCGCCCGTTCAGGGCCAGGTACGCCTCGGTGGAGTGCCAGGCGAAGGCCTCGTTGGAGTGCTCCAGGCAGGGCAGCCGCACCAGCGTCTGGAGCAGCGCGGCCGCCCTGAGGTGCAGGGAGCCGTAGATGTCGCGCTCCAGGGCCCGCGCATTGACCCGAGCGACCGCGGCGTAGAGCGGGCCGTAGTCGTCGACCTGCGGGTCGCCGGGCAGCAGCTCGGCGGCGTGCAGCAGGAAGGTCACGTCGAGCGGGAGGAGCGGTTCGGCCTGAGTCACGCGGCGTGGCCCCGCTCCTGCTGCTCAAGACTCCGCCGCGCCTCCAGGTCGGCGGTGCGCTGCTGTGCACCGGGGTCGACCGTGCCAGCTGCCTCGGCGAACGCGTCGCTGCTGCGGGACATCGACTCCCCGAACGCGTCGAGGAAGCGTTCTTCCACGGCAGTGGCGCGAGCGTAGGCGGCGGACAGGATGTATTCCTGCAGACTGACGCCCTCCTGCTTCGCGGCGGCCTCGATCGCGGCACGCTGGGCTGGATCGGGGAAGCGTAGGTTCATCGCTTTGGGATTCGACATGGTACCGATGGTACCGGCGATACCGCGGATCGAACCAGGACCTCAGCCCAGAAAGGCCGAGCCCCTCGGTTCAGCCATCGATTCGAAGTGACCCGCGCCGGTCGCCGGTCGTCAGGACCAGTGGGACCAGCTGGCCGGGCCCGACGACGTCGTCCACGCCGCGACCGAAGAGCTGCTGCGGTGGGTCTCGCCCGCGCCGCCGACCCGGGTCGTGGCCTGGGACGAGGTGGAGGTCGGCGACCTGGTACTGCCCAAGGGCGAGCGTGTGCATTGCCCGCTGGGCGCCGCGAACCGGGACCCGAAGTACTACCCGGACCCGGACGAGGTGAGGTTCGACCGCGAACAGACCAAGCCGCACCTCGCCTTTGGGCTGCGCACGCACCGCTGCATCGGCCTGCACCTGGCGCGGCTGGAGCTGCACATCGCCTTCCGCGGGCTCCGCCGCCGAATCCCCGCCTTCCGTCTCGACCCGAGCCAGGCCATTGACGAGCACCTCGGTTTCACCTGGGGGCTCGGCAACATGCATCTGCTTTTCGAGCCCGGCCTGCGGGAGTCCACCGAGTCAGCCCAGGTCGCGTGAGCTAGCACCCGGGGGGTGGCACCCTCGCCGAGTTGGACGCCGAGGCGGTGCGCCCGGACCGGCGCCGACCACCTCACCCCGTCTTCGCCTCGCTCTGATCGGGAGCGAAGCCCGCAAACTGCTCGGCTGTCCGACCCGGAGTTCCCTCGGACACGGCCTGGAGCAGGCCCTCCTCCCTGCCTGCCGGGGACATGAGCACGATCCCGATTGCGAACCCCCCATCAGGAAGAAGCCGACCGCAACATATCCTCCGCTGAGCGCGAGGCTCGTCGCGGCGAGCGGCGCAAGGCCGCCGCCGAGCGTGGAGGCCAGCTGGTAGGCAGCCGAGACGCCGCTGTAGCGGTAACGAGGGTGGAAGCGTTCGGTGATGAAGGCTGTGGACAGTCCGTACACGCCGAGACCACGATGATCACGCCGAGCTGCAGCAGCAGCAGCGTCGATGTGCTGCTGACCATCCACAGCGAGGGAAGCGGGACGACGAGGCCGGCGGAGGCGCCGCAGAGGATCAGTTTGCGCCGTCCGACCCGGTCGGACAGCCAGCCGCTGGTGCAGGCACCCACGATCTGCAGCGCGGACGCGACGGCGAAGACCGTCGAGGCGATGAAGCCGCGTCGGCCCTCTTCGGCCGTCTCGAAGCTGAGCGTCGCCGAACGCCCCAGTCACCTCCGACCGCGATGCCCTGGATCACCCGGAGAAGGGTCAGCAGGACCGGTGCCCATGCACCCAAGATCGCGTAGGAGGGCAGAGCGCCGATGAGGGTGCTCGCGCAGCCCTTGATCGCCAGCATGATGAGAAGCATCTTCCGGCGGCCCAGCCGGTCTCCGAAGTGGCCGCACAGGATGCCGCCGAGAGGCCGGGCCAGGTAACCCGCGAGCAGGGTGACGTAGCTGAGGACCGTGCCGGTCGAGTGCGGGAGCCCCTCGAAGAAGACATGCGGAAAGACGAGTGCGGCCGCCGATGTGTAGAGGAGGAAGTCGTAGTACTCGACGGTGGTTCCGAAGGCACTGGAGAGGGCTACCCGCCCGAACTCGTCGGCGCGGGCCGGGGGCGCGAACTGCTTTGGCAGGAAGCGGCTCCAGCCGTGATTGGCGTCGTGATCCTGTTGCGGGGGCGAATACCGCCGGCGACGGGTGCGTCCGGCAGGGAGGGAAGCGACTTACCGATCATCGAGTTGTCGAAGAACCACGCAGCGGGCTGCTTGCCGTCGCCGCCCTTGATGTCCTTCAGGCCTCCGCAGCCAACGTGTCCTGCTCGCATGAAGAGTCTGGCTCGAGGAGTGGATCACGAGCGTCGAAATCTAGCAGGGAACGGACACGTCACTCGGACCTGTCACAGGTTCTTACCCAAGTTCCGTACAGTTTGGCGCCATGACTCGAACACGGCTCTACCGCAGCGGCACGTTGGTGCTGGAGGACTTCCCGACCGCCGACATATCAGAATACGTGAGCGACCCGGACGTGGCGGTCTGGCTCGACCTGTGCGACCCGTGTTCCGCCGACTTCGCGATGATCAGTGAGGAGTTCGGACTTCATGAACTCGCCGTGGAGGATGCCCGCCAGGAGCACCAGCGTCCCAAGCTCGACCGTTACCGTACGCACGCCTTCCTGAGCGCCTACGCCGTCAGCACGGACCAGAGCACCGGTCGCCTGTCGGCCAGCGAGTTGTCGGTGTTCATCACTCCCACGGCCCTGATCACCATCCGACCCGACGACGGGTTCGACATCGAGAAGGTCGTCGAACGCTGGGACAACAACAGCGATCTCGCCAAGTATGGTGTGGGGTTCCTGCTGCACGGGCTGGTGGACCATATCGTCGACGGCCACTTCGCCGCGGTCCAGGACTTGGACGACCGCATCGAAGCCCTCGAGGACCTGCTCTTCGAGGACGGACGCGAGCAGATGGACAGCGTTCAGCGTGAGTCGTACGCGCTACGTAAAAGCTTGACGAAGCTGCGCCGCGTGGTCATTCCGATGAGGGAGGTCGTCAACAGCCTCCTCCGGCGTGACCTGCACATTGTCGCCGAGCCTCTGCTTCCCTACTACCAGGACGTCTACGATCACGTCCTCCGGGCCACCGAGTGGACCGAGTCCTTGCGAGACATGATCACCTCGATCATGGAGACCAACCTGACCGTCCAGGGCAACCGCATGAACCTGATCATGAAGAAGGTCACCAGTTGGGCCTCGATTATCGCCGTACCCACGGCAGTCACAGGCTTCTACGGACAGAACATTCCCTATCCCGGCATCAACACCCATATCGGCTTCCTCACATCCACCGGTGTCATGGCGGTCGCCTCGGTGATCTTGTACCTGGCCTTCAAGCGCAAGGACTGGATCTGACGCGGGACAGTCAACGCTCTCAGGCTCTGGCGGCCACCTTTGGTGGTCTGCGGGGGAGTGTCAGTTGAACATCGCCATCTGAGCCTGGTGTTTAACCTCAGCTGTTCACCTGACCCGCTGATCTTGGTTCATTCCCGGGACAGCAGGGCGGCCGTTCTTCACGCTTCGAGGTGTCGAGCAACGTCGCGTGAAGGAACGGCCGCTGGTGAAGAGTCTCGTCGCTGAACAGCCCGCTGACGCCGCGCTGGGTGTCCTGTCCCACTTTCGTGTCGAGTTCCACGACCTGAACACCCTCGTGACCGCACTGTACGTGAAGATCGATGACGAGTGAGCTGACTTGGCACGGCTGCCTCGACGGCCGCCGAAGCTCAGTCAGTGTCGTGCCAGTAGTCCGTGTCCTTCGCCAGCAGCCGGATGACCCACTTGACCTGGGGAAGCGCTGCCCGCAGCGGCTTGTTGTAGCCGGAGTCCTGCGGGATGAACGGGAACATGTCCCGGTAGTGCGCCCGCACGTGCCGCAGCCACCGGGCCTCGCAGTGGAAGCCCAGCATCGCCTGCATGACCGCCAGGCGCAGCAATTCCGAGTGACGTGCCCGGCATGCCCGGGGACTTCCCCGGCGGTGATCCGAAAGTGTTGGGCCTGAGCGACCGAATCGACTGATCGGCAACTCGGAGGGCCTATGTGAGTTGGTGCCCGTGTTGCTCTTTGGTTGGGACAAGCGGCCTGGTCGCGGGCTCGCTGGGCGGCTATGGCCGCGGTCGGGTGGACAATAGGAGGCGACGGCGCAGTTCGGAGAGGTTCAGGCGGCCGTGGTGGCCTCGTCCGCCGGCAGCTCGGGGAAGCGGTTCTCCCGGGCGTCGCGGAGGGGACGGCTGATCAGCGTACGCAAGGCCGGCCACTGGGCGATGAGCAGGTCGAGGTTGAGGAAAGTGATCAGGTCCTGGCGCTGCCCTTCAGCCAGTACGGTGCGGTAGAGACTCATCCGCGAGCGGTGCTGGCTGAGCCCGTACGAGCGGCGGCCGGACCAGACGACATGCAAAGGCAGATTCACCGTGCCGGTCGCCGGACCGGCGAGCTCCTCCAATGACGTGGGGAACCGCAGTGTGTACTGCTCCCGCAGCAGCTCGAATGCGGTCGGCGCCGAGGGCGTGGAGGACACGGACATGCCTCCCAATATCGCCCCTCGGGCACCGCGGTAACCGCGCACCAGCGAAGACCCACAACCTCCGGGGTGTCTGATCGCTCCGCCCCGGTGCACGAGAACGCCGAGATGCCCGGGAGAAGGCCCTCGGCGCCAGCACATCGGTGATGTCGACCACGGCGAACGTTCTCCTTGCCATCCGGGCTGCCCATTGGCGTTCGGGACCCACCGGGCGAGGGCAATCCGCAGCTCCGCGATGACCAGGTCCCCCGATCCTGAACTCCGCCGTACCCATGGCCGATCAGGAGGATTCGGAATAGAGATTGCATATCTATCAAACCGCATCATCTGCTTGAAAATCTGGTGACTGCGATGCCGTCCTGTGGGGCGCGGCCACTCCAAAGAATCCGATGCAAAGAATCCGTTGCAAGCATTCCTTTGCATCACTATCTTTGTAGGCATGAACGAGCCCCACGACTCGCACGTCCGCAATCTCGATGCCCGATCCCTGCGTGGGCTCGCACACCCACTGCGCATACAGTTGCTGGACGCCCTGCGCTCCGGTGGCCCCGCCACCGCGTCTCAACTCGCCGAAAAGCTGGGCGAGTCGAGCGGTGCGACCAGCTACCACTTGCGGCAGCTCGCCATTCACGGCTTCATCCAGGACGCCCCCGAGCGCGGCAAGGGCCGGGAGCGGTGGTGGAAGGCGGTCCACAAGGGCCTGCGCTTCGACGACGCACTGCTCATGGACGCCAGCCCGGACGTGCGCGGGGCTGCCGACATGTATCTCCACGAGGTCGCCACCACCCAGACCCGGGACCTATCGACCTGGCTCGGCAACCGCCAGGCATGGCCGGAGGAATGGAACCGCACCTGGGACATGAGCAGCGCGACACTGCGGCTGACGCCCGAACTGACCAAGGAACTCGTCGAGAAGCTGCACGCGCTCGTCGACACCTACCGCGACCGGGCCGCCGACGAGGACGACGCCAACACCGCCCAGGTGCGCATCCACACACATGCGTTCCCCCTCACTATGGAGTGAAAGGCCACAGTCCGATGCACCCCGAGAATCACCTTGCCCTGCACCATGTCCGCGCTGCCGAACTCCGTGCCGAAGCCGACGCGTACCGTCTCGCCGCAGCGGCCCGGCACCCCCGGGACCTCCGTACCCGTCTCGGCTGGGCCCTCGTGAAAGTCGGCCTGCGGCTGGCTGTCGCCCCCAAGGCGGCAGCCGCCATTCCTTAGCGCCGTTCGCGACCGCCGCCCCCATGGGGAAACATGACCGCGAATATGGGGAATTGACGGCTCCGTCGGACGCTCCGTGGCCTGCAGCGGGGCTGAATGACGAAGCCGCGCATGGCCCCCGCGGCTTGGCGCGACGGGCGCGAACCTATGGGCCCCGGGGCTGCGATCGGCGCGCTGATGAGGGAGCGGGTCCGGGAGTTCGCCGTCGCTGGCGCCACGCTGCGGGAGTAGTGGACGGCCATCGCCCCCGAACTGGCCAGGCACGCCGCGGTCGGCTACGACGTCGGCTCCGGCCGGCTCACGGTGTGCCCGGAGTCGGCGGCCTGGGCGACGAAGACGCGCCTGGAGCAGGCCTGCGTCATTGCGGCGGCCAACCGGTCGGCGGGCCGTACGGTCGTGTGGGCCCATGCGCATCCTCGCGCCCGGCTTCGTGCCCGTACCCGCTTCGGACGACGTCGCCCCGGACATCGCGGCCGCGCCCAACGGGGTTGGTGAAGAAACGGAGTTGGCCAGTGTCGGCTACCACCGCGGGCTCGCCGCCCACCGGGAGGCCGCTCCGCCGTGGCTGGCGAACCCGGGTATCGCTCAGGCAGTCGATTCGCCGGGTTGAGTACGCTCAGCCTGGCTGCGTTGGAGGAGGTGGGTGGGTGTGACACGGGGACTGTCGGTGGATGAGGCCGTGGGACTGCTTGAGGGTGAGCTGGGGTCCTGGGCGCTTGCCGATCTGGTCACGGAAGACGTCTGGCTTGCCTTCCTCCGTTTCGGCCGACGGCTGTTCCATGTCCCGGACACACCCGATGCCGACGGCCTGCTGTTCTACCCCTCCTCAGATCGGGGTTGGGTTCCCAGCGAGGTGACATGCAGCAGACGATGAAACCCCTGGCCCTGCGCAGGCACACCTACCAGCAGATCAAGACCCGC
>NZ_BMQA01000101.1 GCF_014647875.1 Streptomyces brasiliensis
CCTCTTCCTCGCGACGTTCTTGATCTAAGCAGTCAGATCATCGCAGGTGAGAGGCACCCTTATTCTGTCGGGCCGTCAGGCCACGGTCGTAGCTGAATACATGAGGTTGGAGCAGCGATCTGCCTGACAGGGGCCTTGAGGCGGTCCGTCTGCGCATGTCGCTGAGTGCACACGGACTGCAGGACGTATCGGCGTCCTGGTGCTCCGGTGAGCGTCAGCAAGTCCGTACATCCTGGGCAGCTTCGTGTGCTTTGCGGAGCTGGTTGGTGAGGTTCGTGGGGGCCTCGCCGATGAAGCGGGCGACTGTGGTGGCACCGTTTCGGTCCGCGCCATCCGGTCCACCGCGGCGGACGTCTACAGCAGGATCTGGGGCAGGTGTTCCGGGTTTCGGGCCACTTGTTGCCGGTGGCCATGTAGAGGACGGCGGTGCGTTCCAGGTCGATCCCGTACGCGGCAGGATCGGTGAGTACCCGCGCGAGGTAGGCGGTGGAGTCGGCGCCCAACCCCCAGTTGATGACGGTGTCCAGGGCGTCGTTGGCGGCGAGGCCGAGCAGTGACGGCGTGTAGGCGGTGCGGGACATGGCGGTCCGTCACTCCTTCGTGGTCCGGGCGAGCAGGGGCTGGGCGGGGATGATGAGGACCAGGGCGTCGGCGAGCCACGGGTCGCAGGTCGGCCAGGGGCGGCCGCTGGAGAGCACGACGACCGGGCCGGGCTCGTGGGCGAGGTGACAGCACACGCCGCACTGGCAGGCCGGGTCGTAGGGCGCGGGATGCGCGATGGACTGGTCGTTGAAGTAGTCCGCGCCGCGCAGGGAGACGGCGGCCAGGATCAGGTCGCCCTCGACGACGTCGCCGGCGCGGGCCACACGCGCGTGGACGGGGTCCTCGAGCAGCGGGGCGTGGTCGGCGTCGCCGGGGTAGGCGGTGACGACGGCCCCGAAGAAGTCGACGTGCTCACGCACGGCACGGTCCGCTCAATGGGCTGTGCCCGGCCGGGACGGCCGGGCACAGGAAGGCGGTTGGGTTCTCAGGGCAGGGCAGGCAGGCAGGGCAGGCAGGCAGGGCGCGGCACCGGCAGGCGAACCGGTCCCGCATCGGGCGGGCGGATGAAGGGAGGAGGAAGGGGGGAGAGTCAGCGGCCGACGTGAAGGGGAGGGTCGTCGGTGGCAGAGGTGCTGCTGGACCAGCCGGAGGACCTCCGCTCCTCCCACCACGCGGGCGGGTGGCCCGGGCCCTTGGCGGCCGGGCGGGGCGCGCTCGGTGGTGCGGGCTGAGGCGTCGGGGGAGGGGTGACGGGGGCGGCGGCGGCCGGTCCGGGCAGGCTGGCTTCTGTGTAGGCGATGCGCTGGCGCAGGCTGAGGCCGAGATCGTCGACGCTCAGGTGGATGGAGTTGTCCTTGATCTCGGTGATGCGCCCCTTAACGAGGACGGTGACCCCGGTGGTGAGGGATTCGGTGGCGTTGCGGGCGAGGTCGCGCCAGGCGGTGCACAGGTAGGAGATGGGCGCCTGGTCCCTCCACTGCCGGGTGGTGGCGTCCCACTGGCTGGGCACCTCGGTCAGGCGGAACCGGCAGACGGCGATGCCGGATTCGGTGAAGCGGCATTCGACGTTGCTGGTGACAGTGCCGGACACATGTGTGAGGGACGGGGCCATGCGAACCACCTCTTATCTAACATAATAGTTTGTTCTGGGGTGGGGTCAAGCCCCCCTCTGCCACTGCATCCAGCGGTCCAGGCGTCGCAGCCACCGCCGCCACACCCCGCCCGCCGCTCGCGCCGGCGCGGCGCCTCCGCTGAACACCGTGGAGTCCTCGACCTCCATGTGCAAAGGCACCGACTGCCCGGGCTGGACGAGCAGCGGGTCTGTGGTGTCGAGGTGAACCGAGACCCGCACGGCCTGCATGTCGGCGTCCAAATAGGCGAAGACGAGAACCCCCGCGATCTCGATGCACGGCAGGCCTTCGTCGTCGGGGCCGGCCTGCGCGTGGAAGACAGCCGCGCTGTTGGCCTCGGCGCAGACCTCCTCGCCGGGAAAGCGGAATTCGTGCGGGGCGGTCACCGTAGGCACGAGCCTGCCGATGTCGTCGGCATACAGCGAGTAGTCCTCGTCTGAGCGTTCGGCCTTCGGCCCGTAGTAGAGGTCGACGGCCCATTCTCGTAACCCGGCCGCAGTTGCTCACGCCGTTCCTGCTCGGCGGGCGTGTACCCGCCCCTCTGCGCGTACCGCATGAACCCGCCGTGCCACAGGGATCATGAACCGTCACGCCCCTTGGTGTCTACGAGTTCAATCTGAGTCATGGCTCGCCCGGCTGCTCACAGCCGCTTCGCGCTGCGGAACAACTGGGCGTAGAAGCCGTTGCCGTCCAGCCGCGAGACACCGCCCTGGTCGCCGATCGTGGGGCCGTTCTGCTCCTTGCGGCTGGACACGAAGACCTTGTGGCCCTCGGTGTCCAGGCCCAGGTAGATCGCGGAGTGGTCCATGTGGTTGGCGGTGCGATGGTCCATCTTGAAGAACAGCAGATCACCGGGCTGGAGGACATCGGTGTTCTTCGGCCGAACGTACCAAGGGCTGGGGCCTTGCAGCTCGATGATGTCGACGCCCTCCTTGCCGCGGGCCATGCCATCGGCGGTCCGCGGCAGCCCGTCGCCCTTGTCGTCGGCGGCCATCAACGGGTAGCGGGCGCGGTAGCCGTAGACCAGGCGCAGATAGCCGGAGCAGTCCACGGAGTGCAGGCGGTCCGTCTGCGGGTACATCGTGGTGCCGTCCCGGAAGGTGTACGGGATGCCCAGGTAGTCGTAAAAGTCAGTCTGTTCGTACCGGTCCACGCCGTCGGCTTTGAAGGGCCCGTAGAACGCCTGTCCCGCGTACTGGAGGCCCTGGTCGTCCTTCTTGACCGGCGCACCCGGCGTGTACTGGAAGGCGAACGCGAAGATGTCGTCCTCCTCGCTGCGGTAGTACTTCTTGAACCATTCCTTGAACCATTGCTGGTTATCGGCGTCCTTGGTCCAGGGCTCCGGCAGGAGGCGCACCCAGTCGTCGGTGACCACCTTGGTCTTGGTGATGGCCGGTTCGCTGAAGGTCCGCGTGGAGCCCTTGAGCGTAGCGGTGCGGGCGCCGTCCGTGAAGGTGGCGATAACCTCGCCCTTGTCGTCGCGCAGCACCGAGCGCGCCGGGTTGTTCAGCCGCTCCCAGGTCTGCTTGCCGGTCGCCTCACCCGAGTTCTGCAGGGCATTGTCGGTAACCGACTGGGCCGCGGGCTTCTTCGCCTGCTCGTCCTTGCGTAGTTCGTAGGTGAAGTAGGCGCTGCTCGCGAGCAGCGCCAGGACCGTCGCCGCGTGGACGACGGGGCGGCCTTTGCGCTTCGGCATGGTGAGGGCTCCAGAAAAGGCGTCGAGAACAGACGGGTTCAGGCGGAGGGCATGGCGCCCAGGAGGATGCCGGCGGTCAGGACCACATAGGTGGCCAGGGTTACCGCTCCGACGGACAGCAGCGTGGCGCCCTTGGACTGGCGGACCAACTGGTAGCCGATCAGGCCCGGGACGATGAACCCGAGCGTCTGGTTGGCGTACAGCAGCGGGAACTCCATCTGTAGCACGATGATCACGGTGGCCTGGATGAGCACACCGCTGAGCACCACGGCCGCGAACAGCCGCTTGCCGTACAGGATCACGAAGCGCTGCAGCAGCAGCGTGGCGAGGTAGGTCAGCACGGTCACGCCGACCACCAGCGCGGCCCGCTGCAGGTCCTCGATGAGCGTGAGCGCGAGCCAGCCCGGCGTGATCATGCCGCCGGGCGACAGGTTGGTCGTCAGGTAGCACATCAACGAGAACAACAGGCCCAGGCCGATGCCAATCGCGGCGATCTCGGGGGTGAGGACGGAGGGGATCAACGCTGTTCTCCTGGGCTGTGCCACTGCTGGCTGTCGTCATCGGAACGCTCGGGAACTATGCGAGGCTCGAACGGCCCGCGGGGCGTGGCCTGTCCGGCCGAGGGGCCGGTGTCCGGGCGCGCCTGCGGCACGGCGGGGGCGGGCTGGTCGCCGTAATACGGCTGCGTCCACGCGTCGTTCGGGTACGGCTGCCCCTGCCCCGCCTGGTTCACCCGCTCCCAGTCCGGGTACGGGTGTACGGCGTCGCGCTGCACGGGGATCTGCGGGACGTAGGGCTGCTGCGCGTAGCGCGTCTCGTACGCCTCCGAGTAGCCTTGGTAGGGGTCGATGCGGGGCGCGTACAGCTGCATGGTTTCGACGTGCTCGACCACGGCGGGTGCCGCCCCTCGGCCGGGCGCAGCCGTGGTCACGGGCTCGTCGACGCTGTCGGCCGGCGGCAGTTCGGCGAGGTGCTCCAGCAGAAGTTCGCCCTGGCCGTGGATGTTGCCGATCGCGACCAGCGAGGAGTCCGGGCCGAGCTGCTCCAGCAGCCGGGCCATGAACTCCTCCGGGTCGCGCTTGTCGCCGCCCAGGTCGACGGCGCGCGAGCGGAACTCGGCGGGGATCGCGTCGATGGCAGACTTGGCCGGGTGGCCGATCACGAAGACGCGCTCAGGGTCGAGGCCGGGGATGATCTCGCCCATCTGGCCGTTACGCTCGACCCGGTCGGGGCGGCAGTTGATGACCACGTTCAGGGGGCGGTGGATCGCGCCGAGGTCGAGGAGCTGGTTGATGTTCATCAGCGTTGACTCGGGGTCGTTGGCCGCGAAGACGTTGGCGAAGCGCAGCTTCTTCCCCTCGGGCGTCAGATAGCGCTCGACGGAGAGGACACCGGGGTCCGGCGGGGCCTCGTACATGCCCTGCAGGGCCGTCTCCCGGTCGACGCCGAGGAGTTCGGCGACGGCCAGCGCGATGGCCACGTTCTCCTTGAAGGTGAACCAGCTGAAGCCGCGCAGCTCCTCGTCGGTGACCGTCTCGGGGTCGGCGTAGACGAGCTTGCAGTCCCGGGCGTCCGCCTCCTCCTGGAGAATGTGGAAACGTTCCTTCTCGGCGGTGACGCAGATGCCGCCCTCGGGCATGGACCGGCTCAGCGAGCGTGCCACGTCGTCCAGTGTGGGCCCCATCTCGGCGAGGTGGTCCTCGCGGACGTTGCACAGCACACCGATCGTGGAGCGGATCAGCTTGGACTGGTTGATCTCCTGCAGGGCAGGCATGACGGCCATGCACTCGATGACGAGCGCGTCCGGCTTGTACGCGGCGGCGCGGCGCACGATGCCGATCTGCTCGACCACGTTGGCGATGCCGAACTTGCGGTAGACCGGCTCCTCGGTGGCGTCCGGGTGGATGAACCGGGCCGCGGTTCCGGTGGTCTTGGCGACGGTCGTCAGGCCGCCGCCGCGCAGGGCTCCCGCGCACAGGCGGGTGATGGAGGACTTGCCGCGGATGCCGTTGACCAGCACCCGGGTGGGTATGTGGTCCAGGTTGGTGAAGTGCCGCCGCTGCTCCACGATGCCCGCGACGAGCAGGATCGCGCAGCACACCAGCAGCACGGTGTAGAGGAAGAGCACGGGCGATCAGTTCCTTGTGTACTGCTGCGGCGTGGACGCCTGGGGCGGGGTGTGGCGGGGCTGCTGCCGTCGCTGGTCCTGCAGCTGCTGCCGGATCAGTTCCAGGGAGCGGGTGACCGCGCCGACCTCGTCGTGGTACTGCGGGAACAGCACGGTCTTGCGGTCGCCGTCGGCCAAGGCCTCGGCCCGGCCGGCCAGCGCGCGCAGCGGCCGGGCCACCACGATGTACAGCCAGCCCAGGCAGGCGACGACCGCGGTGGCGCCGAGCAGCCCGGCGAGAATGGTGCGGTTCTGGGTTTCGTATCCGGGGATGGCGAGTCGGTTGACGGGCTGCCAGCTGACCACGCTCCAGCCGAGCGACTCGGCGGGACCGCTGCCGGCGAACGGCGCGGCGGCGGCGATCCGCACCCCGTGCTCACGGTAGAGCACGCCGTTGGGCCGCGGCTTCTTACCGAGCCGCTGGGCGCTTGCCGCAACGAGGTCCCTCAGGTGCTCGTCGGGCAGCGACTGGAAGGCGAGGAAGCCGGTGTTGCCCGCGATGACCTTGCTCCGGTCGTCCACGAGCCGGACCACCCCCAGGCCCGGCCGGTTCAGCAAGGCGTTGAGGAACTCGACGCGGAACTCGCCCACCAGCTGGACGCCTTTGCGGCCGGGTATCTCGGCGGTGGCGACGACGACAGGCTCCTTGCCGCCGTGGCCCAGCAGCCGGATGGGTGTGCTGGAGACCCGCTTGGACTTGATCACCCGGGGGTCCTTGCCCTCCTGGGCCAGGACATCACCGGAGGATTCGACGACGTAGAGCGAGCGGTAGCGCTGGTTCTCGTTGATGGTGCGTTCCAGCACCTTGTCCATGGCCTCGGGTTCGGTCCGGTTGCCGATCAGGGACGCCACCGACTGCAGGTCGGCGCTTCCCTCGTTGAGCGCGCGGCGCACCCGGTCGCTGAGCGTGTCGGTGCGTTCACGCTGGTCGCTGACGAGCCGCCGGGGCACGACGGCTGTGCTGTCGGCGCGGTTGAGCAGCAGCATCAGCGGTGCGGACCAGGCCAGCAGCAGCAGCACGCAGACCACCAGGAGGGCCCGGGTGCCCACCCGGCGCAGTCCGCGCGGGCGCGGCGCCGGGCCGGACGCTTCGGCGGGCTCGCCGAGCAGCTGCCATCGCAGCTGTTCCAGGGCGTTGCCGATGCGGCGCGCCTCACCGTAGCCGGGGACGGTGACGGGCCGGGTCAGGTCGCCCCGGGTGAGCCGGCGGGACTCCAGGAACAGCCGGATGAGCGGGCGTTGCACGGTGCCCAGCAGCACCGCCACGGCCAGTGCGCCGACGATGAGCAACGCGCCGCCCGCCAGCAGACCGAACACCGAGGAATGGGTACGGGTGGGGTCCTCGGCCACCGTGACCATGGCGACCACGGAGAGGCCGAGCCCGGAGGCGGTGGTGATCTCGCCGGGCTGGGGCGCGGCCAGCGTGGCGTATCCGGCGACGGACCGGTCGCTCAGCAGCTGCCCGCCGAGCAGGCTGCCGCTGACGCCCTGGTAGCCGCCGGTGCCGGGCTCCTTGCTGCTGCGCGGATCCTGCTGCGCCTTGCGGGCCGCGCGCTGGGCGAAGTCCTTGAACTGCTTGCGGGAGTCCGCGATCTCCTTGCGGTCGATGCTGTTGCGCGCCTGCTCGGGTTCGGGGATGCCGTCGCTGCTGAGGATCACGCCGTCGCGGTCAACCACGGCGATGGAGCGGAACTGGCCGAGGCTGATGCCGGGGAACTTCAGGTTGCTGGAGGCCACCAGCAGCAGCTGCGGCTTGCCCGGCCAGGTCAGCAGCCCGAAGGACAGCAGACGCACCTCGCCGTTCTTCAGCCGGACCATGCGCGGGGCCAGTCCATCCTCGCCGCCGAGGGCGGAGGTGTTCACGGAGGGCAGCGGCACCGTCTCGCCGCGGGCCGCGACCAGCTTGCCGGTGCGGATCTCGACAACGGCGGTGCCCATCCACTTCTGGTAGGTGCTGCCGAGTTTGTCGAGGACGGCGTCGCCGGAGACGGGCTGGCCGGCGCTGAACAGTGCGGCGGACCGGGTGACGTCGGTGACGGACTCGTCGACGGAGGCGCGCAGCGCGATGGCGCCGTCCTCCGCGAAGTGCTGCTGGGACGTCAGCACCGCCTTCGGCACTCCGGCGTTGTCGACGCGGCCCAGCACGAGGGCCGTGACGCCGGCCAGCATCAGGAGGAGCACCGACAGGACCGCTATCGGCGGGCGGATGCCTCCGATCAGTGACATGTCGGCTCGTCGGCGGGCTCGGTGCTGCCGCGCCGGGGGCGGTGACGCCACAGGAGGGTCCTCTCGCGGTGTGCGGGTGGTCGGTTCCGCGCAGGAAAGCAGGGGCGGTATTTCGGTTTTGCGTGCGCTGTGGGCACACCTGTCGCACAGGTGAACCCGCAACGCTCAGACAGGTATGAACTCGATAAGGTTGCACTCTTACCAATGTGATCTGCGCAACACCCGCTGAGAGGCCATGAGCCACGCACTGTCGGTCCCGATAATTCATCCCCCATCGGGCCCCCGATCCCCACGCTCCGACCGTGTCCGCTGACCGCGTCAGAGGCTTCGCCGGCACCGGGCATCAACGGCATCATGATCTGTCGTGATGCTGCGCCTGGCCTCTCGCAGCCACCAACGCCTTCGAGCTACTGCGCGTGCTGCCGATGAGCAACCGGGACAAAGACATCGAGATCCTTGCCTCTGTCACCGACTGCTCCTCCTCCGGCGCCGGGTGGAGCCCACGTTCAGCGACACCGACCGAGTGCGCGGGGTGACCACGAACTACTGGTTCCTCACCGGATGCTGATCGAGTGCTCGTAGACCGGGTTTGAGGAGCCGGCAAAGATGTTGAGGGATCCTCCTCGACCGACGGTCACCTGCGTAGGGGCAGTTCGCCTCAGACTCGTTGATGGGCTGGCAGGTTGCCGTAGAGGGGTTCGCCGCCGTAGCGCTCCGGCGTCTCCGGTTCCTTCGTGGCCATGGGGTTCCTTCCGTCGCGGGATTCGGTCCGTCCGTACGGGTGGGAGATCCGGGATGCCGTCGTCCCCGCGCACGTTGTCCCAGCTGCTGCGGACATGCTCGGCCAGGGCGGCCAGCGCGGAGGCCTCGTCGTTCCAGAGCGTCACCTCGTCCGCGTGCCGGTCTTCGCGGCGCAGCACCCAGACGCTGCCCGCGACGAGCCGGGTGCGCTGCACCGGGCCGGTGAAGTCGAAGCGCGCGAGCCACGTGCCGAGGATGTCGACGGTGTCGGCGCCGGGCCACCGGTCGGTGCGCTCCTGGAGTTCGTTCATCTGCTCGTGCAGGCCGATGATGGCTTCGCCCTCGGGCGTCGCGGGGTCGGGCGTGATCACGGAAGGCTCCTTCAACGAGGGAATGACGGGCGGGGAGTGGGGGTCACGGAGTGCCGTCCAGGAGGCCGCGCACCAGATCCATCAGGTGTTCCTGGGCGGCCGTGAGCTGGGCAGTGCGCAGGACTCGTCGGCGCAGCACGGGCACGTCGAGGGTGATGCCCGAGGGCGCGTCGGGCCGGTCGGGCGCGAAGACCAGGCGGTAGTTGCGGGTGTGGATCATCCAGGCCTCGTAGCGGTCGGCTCGGCTGCCGCTGCGGGCGGCATGGTCCTTGCCGGGCGAGCGGGACGGGCACAGGCAGGACGCATCCGTGCAGGGCCGCCCGGCTCGGTGCTCGCGAGCGCCGCGACGAACGGGCTCCATCCGACGTGCGGACCATCCGCGGCCCGCCGCTCTGCCGTCGTGAAGTACACAGCCCGCACGAGGCGGCCGTCGCCGGGCTGTTCGGCCACGAATGCCGAGACCCGCTCGACCACGACCTGCTGCCACCCCTCCTCGGTGACCGACAGGGCTTCGATGATCAGTGAGTCCAGTGCCCTGGGAGTCAGGCGGCGGAGCGCATCGCGTACCGGTGGCTCGGTCGGCGCGGCCAGCAGTTCGGCCAGTTCGAGGGGCTTCATCGGCGGTGTCCTTCCGTGTGCGCGACCGGCGGCGGTGCACGGCGACCGGACTCCCGCAGCACCAACAAGATTGGCCTCAAGGGCCGGGCGGGGGCGTTCGAGGCGGGTGGTGTCGGTAGTCGGGAAGGACTGCTCCCCGTCGCGCACCCAGCGGGGCGACAGCTGGTTGAAGCGCTCGGGCGTGGTGTAGTACGGCTGCCCGGCCGGGCTGAACACCATGGCCAGGTGGCCGTCGGAGATCAGGGCCCCCAGGCGGTGGTGGCTGAACTCCCGCATCAGGGAGAGCATCTCGTCCTGGCGCAGGCTCCAGGCGTACCCGTATCTGCGCAGGGTCCGGCGCTCGGCGGCCGCCGGGCCGCTCTGGGCTGCATCGAGGGCCTCCGCGGCCGTGACGGCGGCGGCCGGGCTGGAGGCCAGTTCGCGCGCCGCTGCCTCGGCGGCCGGGCGGGTGGTGTGGCTGCTGAGCGCGTACCCGTGGAGCTGGTCCACGACCTGGTGCGCTCCCTGGCTCTCGGTGACGGCGTACCGGACAGGCGGCTGGCGGCGGCGTCGGCGCACGACGAACTCCATTGTGCAAGGGGGCGGAGAGGATGGGGCGTGCTGCCCGGCGGGCGCGGTGGTCAGCCGGTGAACAAGGGCGTGCAGGAGGAGAAGACGAAGTGGCCGAGCTCGCGCAGTGCGCCGGCGGTGCGCTCCACAGCTCCGGGGCCGTGGTCAGTCGGTCGGGTGTACGCCTCGATCGCGCTGTCCCAGGTGAACCCCTGGGCGGCGAGGGTCTCTTCGGTGCAGGGAGTGAGGTCGGCGCGGGACTCGGGGGCCGCGACCAGTCCGTGAGCGGGGTCGGGTACGACCAGGAACATCGGGGCTCCTTCCGTTGCGGGCCGCCCAGGCCGGGGCGGCCCGCAGGTGAGAGCGGACGGGTGGTCAGCGGGTGACGGTGACGGTGTAGTCGGCGTCCAGGACGGCGAGTGCGGCACGGATGGCGGCACGCGTCTCGGGGCTTGGCGCCGAGTACGGGAAGTCCAGGGCGTGCACGGCGTCGTCCAGGTGGTCGTCGGGCATCGGCAGCGTGTGCCCGCTGCGGTAGAGGGCGACGGCGGTCGCGGTGGCGACGCGGCTGCGGTTGTAGGCGATGGCTTCCTCGCCGCTCGCGTCCGTGCCGAACGCTTCGCTGGCGGTGGGCGGCAGTGCCGCGATTCCAGAGGTAAAGCGGCGGGCGGGGATGCGGAGTCGAGTCGGTCGCAGGGCGCGGCGCAGCGTTCGCAGCATGGCAACTCCTTGGGTGGAAGGGGGGATTGGGGCGTCAGTCCGAAGGAGAGGTGCGGTGAGGCGACGGCCCTGATCTACCATCTACTATTTATAATAGTGTGAAACATTCCTGCGTGAACCCACCCCTGACCTGCTCGTTCACTCACGCGGGGTGTCGGCGAACGCGGCCAGCATGGGGATCACGCAGTCGGGGCGGCCGGCCGCCTCGACCGTCACCCACTCTCCGGAGGCGCCGACGACCACGCACACGCTGTCCACCTGGACGGGGCCTTGCTGCCCGAGCGGGCAGGAAGCGCGCTGCCAGACGATTCGTGTACGTCGGTGCTCCTCATCGATGCGCGCGCCGGGGAGGGCGTCGGCCACGGCCTCGGCGACGGTGCGGCGGCCGTCGGCCTCTGCCTGCTGCCGGGCGGCGAGTTGGGAGGCCAGGTCTGCGGCCTCGGTGTGCAGCGGGTAGAGCCGTCGGGTGATCTCGCGTGCCACATGGCGGGCACTGATGGCCGTGACCTGGATCGACGGGGCCTGCACCTGGGACTCGTCGGGGAGGGCTGCGTAGATCTTCACTCGGCCGGGCTGCTGGTCGTCGGGCTGGCACAGGCGCAGGGCGCGGCCGTCGCCATCGATGATGAGCCGTGCCAGGCCGCGCGCGTACTCGGTATGCGGGGCTGTGCGGCAGTGTGTGCCCAGTTCTCGGGCCACCTCGTCGGCGAACGCGTCGAACTGCTCCTGGGTGGTCAACTCCTGTGGCATGGCGGCGTCTTCACTCCTTAGAGCGGCGGCTTGCTGGGCGTCCGGCGGCGGGCGGTGCGGCGGTGGCCTGCTCGCGGCGCTCGGCGTCGCGGCGGTAGTCCTCGGCGGTGTACCCGGTGTCGCACGTCGATCTGCACAACTGGCCCGGGGCCGCGCCGCAGGTCTCGCACCGTTCGTCGAAGTCCTCGGGGTTAAACGGGGGCAGGCTCACGGGGTGTCCTTGATGTGCTCGGTCACTTTGCGGGCGGACAGGACTGGGGTGGTCGTCGCGAGTTCGCCGCAGCTGGCCTGCCAGATCTGCGCCGGATTGGACGGGGATATCTGGAAGTTGGTGGCCGGGGTAACCTGCCACGTGCGGCCGTGGGGGTCGGTGACGGTGTAGGTGAGGTACTGCAGGGTGCCCTGGCAGCCGTTCTCGCTCCAGGTGAGGCCGGCCGCGGTGAGGGCGCGGCCGAGCTGGGCGCAGCGGTCCGGGGTGGCGTGGTCGAAGGTGGCCAATGCGCGGTCCCCTGTCTGTGATGCGGCGGGTGCAAGGCGGGCTGGCGACCGACGGACACGGCCGTGCTTCTGGACGGCAAACGTGCGCGGTCGGGCGTCAACGGAGGCCGGACGGCTGGGGCTTGCGGTAGCGGTACAGGAAGCGCGCGGCCCACTCGCGGCTGGCGAATCCGGGGATTCCGCCGCCGGTGCCCGGGCGGTTGCCGGGATACTCGGCAACCCACCTACACACCTTCGGGTCGTGCCAGACGACTCCGTAACTGGTGCTCGGGTCCTGTCGGTCGAGGACCCGGTAGCCGAGCGATCCGATGTCGGTGAACGTGAACTCCTCAGGCATCGCGGCCTTTTCGGTCGATGATGGATGTGGGAGGGGGCGGTGCGGGGGAGAAGCGCCCCCTCCCACAAACTCTATAATAGTTTGATATGTGGTGGTGTGAACCCGCCCCCGGCCTGCGGTTTTCCGGCGGCGCTGACGTCAGCGCATGAGCACACGGGGGCTGGCGGTGAGGGTGGCGGGCGGTGTGTGGTCGCGGTAGTCCGAGACCTTCACGTATCCGCCCGGCATCGTGTCGAGCCGCAGGTCGGGTTCCCAGTCGGCTGTCACGTCCTGGGGGAGGTTCTCGATGTCGTCCGCCTCGACCTGCGCGGCCCAGCCGGTCAGGTCGCAGCTGAGTGCTCGCCGCCACGCAGCCAGACGGGGAAGAGTTGCCCGCAGTCGTCGACCAGGGCGACCGCGCGGGCCTCGTGCGGGCCGGGGCACTCGGCGTAGGTGGGCGTGTCGGGGCGGGTGCGCTCGCCCAGGGTCATCAGCCAGCGCACGATCACACCTTCTCCTTGGTTTCGGGATACGCCTGGGCTCCCCTGCGGCGGGTGCGGCCGCGCTGCTGCTGGGCGCGCAGAGATGCGACCTCGCCCCGGTACTTGTCTGTGCGGGCCCGCTGCTCGGCTGCGGCGTTGGCGTAGTAGGGGGCCTTCCACATCAGAATGTGGATGTCGCGGGCCAGTGAGCCCCTGTAGTCGGCCAGCATCAGCAGCAGGACCGGGTGCGGGTGGGCGGTGAACAGGCGCGCGATGGTCCACCAGAAGGCCACGGCGGCTTTCAGCTCTCGGTGGGCTGCCTGCGACTCTGCCGCGCAGCGGACGGCGTCGGCGTCGGTGTGCGCGGCGGCCCAGTTGAGGAACCGCAGCAGTCCGGGCGTCTTGCGCAGCCTGGACGCGTCCAGGATCAGGGGCAGGTCGTCGCGCTGGGCGACGTGGTCGGCGCACGCGCGCAGAACGGCGGTGAGCGTCGCGACCGTCCTCGGTGACGGCTCGTTCCCGGCGGCGGTCGACAGCGGATAGACGGACTCTTGGGGGTAGTCGCCGTAGTCGCTGGGGTAGCGGGTCAGACTGCCGTGGTAGCCGCTGTTGCGGTGGGCGAACCGCGGAAGGGCGTCGTCGGGGGCGGTGGTCTCGTAGGCGTCGACCGGTCCGAGACAGGCGCGGACGGCGGTGAACTGGTCCCAGTAGTGCGGGTGTTGGGTGCCGGTGACGTGCACGCTGCCGTGCATCGCCCCGCCCAGCTCGAAGACGACGGCGCCGGCCTGGCGGGGGCCGGCGGTGGCGCGCACGGTGCCGGCGGGCGTCTCGATGGTCAGGCTCGGGCTGGTCATGCTGGTCATGGGCTGCGGCTCCTGGTGGGTCGGCTCGGTGGGCTGGGGCCTGCCGTCCCGCGCTCGCCGAAGGGGAGGGCGCGGGCGTCGGGGCGGCAGGTCGTCGGCCAGTGGCGTGCTGGCCGGGTTGGCCGTTCCCGCCTCCCCGGGGGGAAGGGGGAGGCGGGAACGGCGTCTGTGGGTTACTGCGGGCGGTGGCGCGTTCCGTGAACCTTCGGCGGGCTCTACGCTTTTTGCTCGCTGTAGGTCCAGCAAGAACAGCCCGTGCCCTCGGACCGGGAACGGCCCCAGAGGCGCACTGGGTCGTGTTCGGATTCCGGGTAGCCGCACCCGGCGCACGGCGGGCCCCATGAGGCGGGCTCGTCTGCCGGAACGGCTGTGTAGACGTCCGGCGGGCCCCATGGGGGCCCCCGGGCTTGAATGTGGCCGATGCGTCGGGCAGGAGGTGCGCCCACCCTTCGGGCCAACCGACGGGGGGCTTTCGGCGGCAGGTGCCGATGGCATCGCGCACCGCCTGGCCTCGCCACAGTTGCGTGACGCCGGTGGGGCCGGTCACGCGGTAGGCGGCGGCCGTCACCTGTTCGTCCGGTCGGTTGATCAGGATTCCGGATGTCTTGTCCGGTACGAACGTGACAACCGAATGGTTGCGGGTCTGCCGGTACCGGATCACGCCGTCGTGGGCCATCCGTCCTTCGCTGAGCAGCCAGAAATTGAGGCTGCCCCGCAGCCAGCCGTTCACGTCCCTGCCCGCAACCGTGCGGCCCAGACACGTCACACCTTGGGCCGGAAACTGCCCCGCGCGGCCTACAACCTGGGTGTACGTCACATGGATGTCCGCGTGGTCCATGTGGATGTACGAACCTGCGATCCCGCACTCGGGTACGCGGTGGGCGATGAGCCGGGTTCCAGGAAGGGGCTGCCGGGCGGGGATGTCGTCGTGGGCGGTGGGGTTCGGGGCCACGGCAGGCGTGTCAGGCACGGGGGCTCTCCTCGTCGGGGTCGGGGAGGGGCAGGATCGGGGCGTCGTAGACCTCGCGCTCTACGGCGGGGACGCCCGGGCAGGGGATGACGGCCTGCCGGAGTTCGGCCGTGTGCATGGGGTGCAGCCACCCGCCGTGTACGGTCCAGCCGCACGCGCGGGGGTGGGGCTCGGCGGCCGTGGTCGCGACCAGGACCGCGTTCCGTACGGTGCTGCCCTCCAGCGCGAACACCAGGAGCATGCGCAGTACGGCGTAGTCGTCTTCGTCCAGCACGCTCAGGCGCAGCGGGGCGGTGCCGACGGAGAGGTCGGCCTGAGCCGTGACGAACGTGTCATCGGTGCGCTCGGCTACGAAGTTGATCGCGTGTTCGCCGTCGCCGAGTGCGTGAACCACTGTGGCAAGGGCGGTCAGGGCGCGGCTCATGGCGACGGCTATGGCGGCGTCGTCGGGAGGGGCCAACTCCGGGCGTGCGGGCATGGGGACTCCCTGCGGCTGTCGCGGGCGTGGGGCTGCGCCCCGACCGGGGCGCAGCGGTGGTGATCAGTTCCAGTTCTCGGGGGCGGGCCGGAACCGGGTCTTGAAGGCCATGGCCTCCGTCTCGGTGGCGGGGCGCCAGTCGGCCGTCTTCTCCTCGAGGGAGCTGAACACGGTCGACTCGACGCCCTCCCAGTGGTCGTCCGCGCTTCGGTAGGTGATGTGGAACCGGTCCACGGCCGTGATCTGCACGGTTGTCGCGCCGTCCCGGGTGTCCCAGGAGACGTACTGGCCTTCCGTGAACTGGGGCATGTGCTCTCCTCGAAAGGGGGGCGGTCAGTACAGGTCGCCGATCAGGTCGGCAATGTGCTGGCCGAGTGCAGCGAGATCGCTGGTCGGCGGGAACGGGAGGTGGGCGCTGTCGCCTTGTGCGTCGTTGCGGATGTAGAGCTCTCCGGTTCCGCAAACGCCGATCGTGAACGGGATGCGGTCGGCGTCGTAGAGGCGGCCGGTCGTCCGCCACGGGCCGGGCACGGCGCGTCACTGGTCACCCAGGGCCACCACCGCGGCGCGGGCGACGTCGTACGGAGTGTGAGGGCTGTGCTCGGAGTCGGGGGAAGGCGTAGCCATGGGGCGGTGGGTCCTTTCGGGTGGGGTGGAGGGCGCCGTGCGGGGTGCCGGCGTGCCTGGGCGCGCGGTCTGCTCCGCAGACGCGTCGCGCTGCCGCTACGCGGCAGAGGGACGGGGCGGGCGCTCCGCGCCCCTGGCCGGGTGGGGGAGCGCTCCGCGCTCTGGGGCCGGCCGGTCACCCCGGGCGGTCCGGGAGAGGTGCCCGCCCGGTGCTGGGGGCGGCGTGGGGCCCGTGCGGGCCGGGCTCGGGGAGGTTCCCGGCCCGCACGGGGGTCTGTCAGCCGTGTGTGGCGGCGGCCGTGAGGGCGGGCAGGGCGAGCGCTTCGAGGGCGGCGGCCTGGTCGGCGTCGGTGAGGGTCTGGGCGGTCGACGTGACGGCCTGCATCACGCCCCCGGCCGTCATCTGACCGCCCCGGATGAAGTGGGCAAGGATCATGTCCTTGGCCTCGGTGCCGATGCTGAGCGTCTTGGTGACGTGCTCGATCGTCTTCGTCGGCTCGGCCAGCGTCTTACCGGCGGCGGCCTCCATCTCGCGTACCTTCGCCTCGACGTACTCGCGAGACAGGAAGGTGCGCACAGCGTCGGCGGTCTTGGACGTGATCAGCTCCAGCGTCTTGCGCTGCGTCTGGCCGGACCAGGACACAACACCCTGGTCCTGCTTGCCTCCGAGGTGCACGGCACGCATGACGTCCTTCGTCTCGGTCAGGCCGTTGCGGCACACCTGGATGACCGCACGCGGGGTGATCGTGTAGGCGCCGGAACCGACCTCGCTGTTCGTGATGACGAAACCGGCCGAGATCATCGGCAGTTCGTCACCGCTACGGCCGTCGAACGGGGAGCGGTAGCCGCGCAGCAGCGCACGGGCCTGGACAGCGACCGCTTCGGACTCGACGCGCACGTACATGCGCCGGTCCGTCAGATCGCACCCGGTCACGCGGGTGGGGTGACCGGACTGCTTCACCCCGTCCAGGGCGGCCAGCAGCATGTCGAAGTTGTCCATCAGCTTGTAGCTGTCGGACAGCAGCGCGCGGGCCACGCCCTCAGCGGGCGGCATGCCCGGGGCGTTGTCGCCCCGGAACGCGCGGAGCATGAAACGGCGCTCCGGCTCCTGGCCCAGCCACGCGTTCACGTTCTCGTCCAGAAGCGGGACGTTCTCGGCGCGCATCCGGCGCAGGTACGCGAGCGGGATGCGGAGCTTGTCGGAGATCCCCTCGTCGGCCACGGCGGTGGGCTGGTAGATGCCGTCGACCTCCGTCACACCGTCCTCGGTGATCAGGGACTCGACACCCTCGACGTGCACGTTCCCTTCGCGGAACCGCAGCGCGGATGCAGGGGTGATCACGTCCAGCTTGCGCCGGTTCTGGTCCTCCAGGATGCGGACCAGATCGGAGAGTTCGGCGTTTCGGGCGCCGGTGGGGGCCACGTTCGTGGCGCGCTCGGCGAACTGCTGCGTCATGCGGTGTTCTCCCCTTCGTGGTGGTTTCTGCGGTCCGGGGGCGGGGCCACCACCCCCGGACAACATTCATAATAGTTTGTTTCGTGAGGGAGTGAACCCACCCCTGACCAGCACACTTAGACCGTGGTGCGGTACTCCGGTAGCGGCGTCAGGCTCGAACGCCGCACGTTCGTGACCACCGACACGGCCCTTACGCCGCGCATCTCGCACAGGTCGTAGCGCAACTCCGGCTCCTCGTCGAACGGGTCGCCCTGCTCGTGAATCGCGTACACCCAGTACGCGCCGTGACGCTGTGTCACGCTGCCGTGGTAGTCGACCTTCTGCCACAGTGCAGGCCCGCTGTGCTGCCCGGCCGTCATCTGCTCGGACAGCAGCTTGAACGCGCGCGTGACGGTCGCCTGGTCGACCGGGACACCCGCCACGGCAGGGGCGGTGTGACCCGTGCGAACCCCCAACGCCCAAACCAGCTCGAAGAACGACCGGACCGCGTCTAGCTGCTTTTGCGGCATGCTCAGCGTGTCGGGGCCGCACTCGCTGAGCGCCAACTCACCCAGCGCGTAACGGGCCTGCTCGCGTTCCGCCTGCGTCAGAGGCTCGCCGGTCCGGCTCGAAGTCTGCGTCTCTTCCATGGTTCCTCCATCCCATCCGGGAGCCCGGGGGGCTGCTGCCACCCCGGGCCCCGCCCTGATAGCGGAGCGGGCGGTTACCGCCCTTTCCCGTAGTGGTCGTCCATTCCGAGAATGGAAACGATGAATTCCGCCCAGTGGAAGTGCTCGAAGAATGCAAGGGGCACGAGCGCGAACAGTCCGGCCAACAAATAGTCGTCGACCTTCGCCCACGTCCGGTAAACCGCGTGGCTGACACTCCTGCGCCACGTGATCTCTACCGTGATCTCACACCCGAAAACGCCCGGGTGGAATTCGCGGTGGATCCGGCCCAACTTCCCTCCGGGACGGGTCACGTGCACGTGATGAGCTCCGTCGGCGCGCTCAGCGATTCCCTCGAACTTCCACGCCTGTCCGACTGCTGCACCAATCTGCCTGTGGAGGGTACGGCCAATGCCGTTGCTTGAGTTCTAAACCAATCGAGGCAGAAGGGTGATGGTCTTTGGCTGGG
>NZ_BMQA01000102.1 GCF_014647875.1 Streptomyces brasiliensis
CTCAGCCCGAAGAAGCAGGCGAACGAAGCTCCACTCGCTGGGTTCGTACCAGCCGCGGATGGCGGCCGGACCGCTACCCGGGTCGACCGGAGTCCAGGAGCCGTACAACCAGCGCAGCGACCCGGCCGGCGGCGTCTCCCCATAGGCCTGGAAGCACGGCTCGCCGGGGTGCGTCCCGGCCTGCACACTCCGCCCACACATACCTTCCACGTGGTCGCAGGAGATGCACAACAAGCCTTCTCCGAACTAGCCGATGAGGGAGCTGAGTTCGCCGACACGCTGGTCTACAAACTCCAGCACACCGGCACGTCGGTCACCGAGTCGCTGTAGGCGTAGCAACGCTCGAGGTCGTGCCCCTAGGACTCGGCTAGTGGCTCTGCTCGGATGGTTGACCAGGTAATCGATTGGGGCCGAGGAGCCTTCGCTGGCTACGCTCCCTGGCATGAATCCCGTGATCGACGTCCTGCCTTCTTCCGAGGTCGACCGCCTGGAGCGCCTTTGGCGGCAGCTCCTGGCCCACCACAGCCGGGAGGCGGCACACCTGGCGGCTCTCGGCGCAGTTCGCTCGCCCGAGGACTCGTAGCGTCTGCGGCGGGGACAGTACCTCGAGTGGCTGCAGGAGCCGCTCACCGCGGTACTGGTCGCTCGGGACGGGAATCAGCTGCTCGGCTATGCGGTCGTGCGCATCATCGATGCCCCGGGATCATGGCAGTGGGGGGACCAAGTCGGCGTGCTGGAAACCCTCGTGGTCGATGACGAGGCTCGCGGTGCCGGAGTTGGGCAGGCCCTTGTCAGGGCCGCGCGTGAGCGTCTCGCCGGGTCGGGTGTCCAGGTTATGAAGATCTCCGTCATCGCAGGAAACGATGGCGCCCTGCGCTTCTACCAGCGCGAAGGCGCCGTCGACTTCGTGAAGACGCTGGTCATGCCCGTCTCGGGGTGACGGCGCAGTCCGGATCGGTGCCCGCCTCGATAATGCCGCTGCATGCGCAGCGGCAGAGTCCCGGTGGACTCCTCATGCAGCCTTGATCGGGTACTGAGTCCAAGTACGGATGGGCGAATCGGGGGCGAAGGGTGGGCGCACAGAACGGTGAGGCGGGTGACGGGTGCGGCGAGATCCCGGCCGGATCAGGCACCATCCCGTACACCAGCTACGTAACACCCCCGAATCGACACCCGCGTCCGGTCGCTGTCCCAGCAGTGCACACTAGCTGTACAGTAGATGCATGACGATTTCCTATCCGATCACGGAAGCGCGCGCCCAGCTCGGCGAGCTGGCCCGGCGCGCGGCGCAGCACGAGCGCGTCGTCCTCACCGACCGTGGCGTGCCCGCCGCCGTCCTCATCTCCCCCGCGGAGCTGGAGGACATGGAAGATGCCCTCGCCCTCGCCCGCCTGGAGCGCGACCGCGCCCTCGGCGCCAAGGCCGCCCCGGTGCCCAACGCTGAGGCGCGGGCACTGTTCGAGCAGGCCGCTCAGCGCGGCAAAGCTCGGTGACTTGGACGGTGACCTGGGAGCCG
Source organism: Streptomyces brasiliensis (assembly GCF_014647875.1). Classification (GTDB taxonomy): domain Bacteria; phylum Actinomycetota; class Actinomycetes; order Streptomycetales; family Streptomycetaceae; genus Streptomyces; species Streptomyces brasiliensis. The sequence continues at coordinate 1,517 of NZ_BMQA01000102.1, forward strand.
ACCGCCGTCAACGCCACGGTCCGCTTCCTGGAAGAGCACCCCGACATCCTCAGCGACGTGTTCGCCGCCACGGACCTGCTGACCGAGGACCCGAAGCCGCCCAGCAGCACCCCGTGGGGAACCAGCCACCGCCGCCTGCGGGTGGGCCGTCGGCGCATCCTGTACCGCATCGACGACGCCCACCGCACGCTCCACATCGAACACGTCGGCTTCACCGCGTAGGGAGAGCGTGCCCCAGGCACCTACCGAAGGAGCCATGAGGCGATCTTGAGGCCTTGGCGGGCCAGCCGGAGCGCGCCTCAGACGTGCCACCCACGGTGGCGCATCTACGCTGAGCGGAGCCGTCCCGGTGGTGTTCCCCCGTGCCACCGGGACGGCTTTCGTACGGCCGGGCTCACATAGATCGAAAAGGCCGCCGGATTCCAGATCATCGACCGCTCCGCCACCCCCCTCGCCCCCACCACCCCACACGGACACGACTTCCTCCGTGAGGCCACCGAGATCCTCCACACCGCCGACAAGACCCGTCCGAACTTCCAGCGGCCCCTGGAGCAGGGCCGCCGGGAGAGGGAAACCTGACTGCTTTCGCTGCGTGACGCACGCGCAGTCTGGATCATGGGAGCGTGGAGGATTGGTCCGACTGCTTCGATCCCGACGAGTTGCGCATCCGTCTCGACGTGGCGCTGGAGGAGAACGCAGAGCTACACGAGGAGATCGCCCGGCTGAGAGCTGACAACGCCCGGCTGTGCAGCCTCCTTGGCCGAGACATCCGGACCGTACCTGCCGGCATGCCGCCTGTTTCCGAGCCCGCCCCCCACCGCCACCAGTCGGGACCGGTGGGCTGCCGTATGCGGATGCCTCCTCCAGCGCCGAGGCGAAGATCATCCTGTTCCGGGCCCTGTTCGCAGGCCGCGAGGACGTGTACGCCAAGCGGTGGGTGAGCGCCAAGTCCGGCCGCACGGGGTGGAGTCCGGCCGAGGACAACCCGTTCGACAAGAACAAGACCGAAGCCGACCGGGTGTTCTGGCCGTTGACCGACGAGACCGTCTACCACCATCTTGACCCGACCCGGCAGGGCCGCAGCGAGCTGCACATCGGGCTGTACCCGCTCGACGACACCTGCCGCCTGTTGGTGTGCGACTTCGACGGCAAGGACGGCAGCGACTGGCGCGCCGACGCGAGCGCGTACGTCACGGTCTGCCGCGAGGCAGGAATCCCCGCCCTGCTCGAGATCTCCCGATCCGGCAAGGGCGCGCACGCCTGGACGTTCTTCACCGCCGCGGTCGCCGCGGCTACCGCCCGCGCCCTGGGGATGGCACTGCTGCGCCGGGCGATCGACTCCCGCGGGCAGATGGCGCTGTCCAGCTACGACCGGCTCTTTCCCGCCCAGGACTTCCTACCGACCCAGGCCAAGGGCAGCTTCCGGTTCGGCAACCTGATCGCGCTGCCGCTGCACGGTGTCTCCCGTGCCAAGGGCACCACCGTCTTCGTGGACCCTGACACCTGGCAGCCGTATCCAAACCAGTTCGCCCACCTGTCGCGGACCGAGCGGCTGGCTCCGGCCGATGTTGAGGTGTTCGTTGACAAGCTCGGCCCGGTCAAGGCCGGTCCGTCCCCGACCACCCCTCAGTTGGGGGCCCGGCCTCGCCGCAAGGCCCTCGGCAAGGCGCCCGCGCGCGTTGAGGCCCGACTCTCGGCGATGCTGGCGATCTCCACGGCCGGGCTGCCGCCGCAGCTGCTGGCCGCGCTCAAGCACGCCGCGTCGTTCCACAACCCGGAGTTCTACCGCAAGCAGAACCAGCGCTTCTCCACCTTCAACACCCCGCGCCTCGTCTGCTGTTTCGACGCCTGCGACCCCAAATGGCTGAGGCTGCCCCGGGGCCTGGCGGACGAGGCCACAGGGCTCATCGCTGCCGCTGGCGGCACCCTCACCATCACCAGCGACCTGCCCGAACCCGTCCCGATCACTGCCCAGTTCACCGGCGTGCTCACCCCCACCCAACAGCAGGCCGTGAACGCAATGGCCAAGCACCCGGCGGGCACCCTGGTCGCGCCGCCCGGCTCCGGCAAGACCGTGATGGCCTGCGCCCTCATCGCCCGCCACCGCACCCCGACCGCCGTGATCGTGAACCGGGCGGAGCTGCTGACCCAGTGGAAGGACCGGCTGGCCGCGTTCCTGGACCTCGCAGACGGCCACGTCGGCTCGCTCGGCGGGGGCAAGGACCGCCGCGGCCACGCCGTCTACCTGATCATGCTGCAGACGCTGTCCCACCGCGACGCCCCCAACGGCCTGCTCGACGGCTACGGACTGGTCATCGTGGACGAGTGCCACGCCGTCGGCGCACCCGGTGCCGAAGGGGCGATCCGCCGCGCGAAGGCCCCGCGGTGGATCGGGCTGTCCGCCACCCCCTACCGGGCGGACCAGATGGACCCGGTGATCACGATGCAGTGCGGCCCGATCCGCCACGAGATCGACGATGCCAGCACCTTCGCCAAGCACCTCATCGTGCACGCCACCACCTTCACCACCGACGAACCGGGCACCGACGGCGCCCCCCATCCAGGCCATCTACAACGAACTCGCCCACCACGACGCCCGCAACCAACTGATCGCCGCGGACATCGCCGACGCCACCCGTCGCGGCCGGTGCAGCCTGGCACTGACCAACCGCCTCGAACACCTCCAACAACTCACCGAAGCCCTCCGGCCCCACGGGATCACCCCGCTCGTCCTGCACGGCGGCATGCCGCCGACCGAACGAGCCCGAGTCCGAGTCCGCGCAGCCCTGACCGAGGAACACAATGAGCCTCTGGTGCTGCTCGCGATCGACAAACTCGCCGGCGAAGGCTTCGACGCACCACGCCTCGACACCCTCTTCCTCACCAGCCCCATCTCGTTCAGGGGACGAGTGATCCAGTAGGTCGGCCGAATCATGCGCAACACCGAAGAGCGCAAGTCCCACGTCGAAGCCCATGACTACCTCGACGCCGACGTCCCCCTACTGGAACGCATGCACCACAAACGCCGCCGCATCCTCGAACGCCGCGGATTCACCACAACCACCCCCGGGAACCTCCCACCCACACCACCCCGCGCCCCTGTCCCCGCCGCCCGCCAGCCACACCCTTCGGCCGCGGCGCCGAGCGTGGCGGAGGTACGGGCCTGGGCCCGCGAACAGGGCATGGACGTACCACCGCGAGGCAGGCTCCGTGCAGAAATCTGGGAAGCCTGGCACGCCGCCCACCCCGCCACGAACGAACAAGACCACCGCGCCCCGTAGATAACGCATCGGTGTCCAGCCCAGGCTGCCACGGTCGGCTCACCCACTCCTGTACCGCACGCAGGCAGCCACGTCTCGAAGTACCCCCTCGTGCTCGGCCTCTGACTTCGGCGCAGAGGAGTGCAACAGGAATCCGTGGACAGCCCCCCGCCCCTGACCCATCGCTATCCGTAGCTGGGGATCCCGATTTGAAACCGGAGACCCCCGCAACCACTGATGCACCACGTCACCCCAAGCTCCCCACGAAGAATCATCAACAACACACCACCCCCGAAACCCTGCTAACCCCGATCCCACAGGCCGAGACCGAAAACCGCCACCCGCGGTAACCGCCGAGGACCTTCCGGCGGAACCCTGCTCGTGATCATCCGAAACAAGCGGTACTCATCACGCGCGGATTCCAACGCTTCCGCAGGAACCCGCGCTCACGAAGCCGCGGTCCCTACATGGTGGGTGCTCACAGGGTTCCCTGCTGCGCGGTTCCGGCCGGGTGCGGGTCCAGGGTATGGACCTCCAGGCGGTCGGCGAGCTTGCCGTCCAGGTCGGCGGTGAGCTGCCGGAAAGCGTCGCTGCGAGAGTGAGCGTCCAGCGCAGCTTGGTCGGCCCATTTCTCCACCATGACGAGCCGGTCGGGGGCCTCATGCAGCGCGTACAGCTCGCAGCCCGCGTCTTCGGCGTGGACGCGGGGAATGACCCGCTCCAGTGCGGCGATGACGTCGGCGCGTGTCTCGGGCCGGGGACGGATGGTGGCGACGATGACGATGCTCATGGGGCTTTCCTCCTGCGGTGGTGGCTCTTTGTGCGGAGCGGGCGGTGTCCGGCAGTGCGCGCGTTGTCAGGTGCGGAAGATATCGCTCAGTGCCGGTGCGATGTCATGGTGGGTGCGTACCGTGCGGCAGGTGCCCCGGCCGAGGCGGGCCATCTCGGTGCCGAGTTCGACGTCGTTCTCCCCGCTCGTGTCAAGCAGCACGTCCAGCCGGGGCAACTGGGCTGCCACCGGGCGTGGGTCGGGGCCCGCGTTGTGGACGCAGTCGGACAACAGCAGGACTCGCGCACTGGGGGCGGGCACCGATGCCAGCCTGGCCGCGGCGAGCTCCAGCGGGAAGGCGACGTTGGTGAGTCCTCGGGCGGGGATCCGCAGCATCGCATCCAGCAGCTCCAGCGGCCTGATCGTTTCGCCCAAGTTGAGCAGCACGGCCGCGTCCGACCAGAACGCGATGACGGCGAGGGCGTCGCGCGCCAGCTCCGCCGCGAGAGCGCCGACGGACGCTGCGGCCGTACGCACCCGTTCGCCCTTCATCGACCCCGACAGGTCAACGGCGAGTACGACGCATCGGCGCGGCCGGACGCGTTCGAGAACGAAGATGTCGCCGTCCTCCGGAAAGGGGCGCTCGGCGAGGCTCTCCAGCGTCCGGTCGATGTCGATGTCGTCGCTGCGGCCCCGGTAGGGGAGGCTGAGGAGCTGCCCGCCGCCGCGGCGCGCGGCTCCGGTCGGCTTGGGTCTGGGAAGCGAGAGCCGCGCGGCGATCTCGCGGGCACGCGCGTGGACCGCCAGCTCTACGCTCATGTCACCTTCGATGGCCAGGAGTTGGGCCTGCTCGTCCGTGAACACGGTCCCCGAGCCGGTCGGCGACGGGCCTGTCGCGGCGCGCGCGTCCGGCCGGGCGCGCAGCAGCATGCCACCGGCGCCTCGTACGGCTTCGAAAACCAGCGGATCCTCGTCGAGCTTCTTGGGGATACGGCGCATGGGCCGTATCACAGGGCCCGCCGAGGCGGTCTCCCGTCGCACGGGCGAGTCGGCCGCAACCGCTCTTCATCCGGGCTCCGCTCGGGCCGGGTCCAGGATGAAGCGGTCCTCCCAGATCTCACGCAGGACGCGTTCGGGGGTTGTCTCGGCCGCCTCGTCGAGCCGTATCCGGCCGGACAGACACACGGTCATCGCGTCGTAGAACGTCTCAGGATAGCGCTCGTCGTCGGGCCGGGTGAGGCCGCGCAGGCCCGCGAGCTCCCATACGACGAGGGCGCAGTCGATCGCGCCCCGGACGCTGCTGCCTTGCCGCACGTCCGCACGGTCGCGGGTGGCCCGGACCACTGCGACGGCGTCGGGCATGATCCGCCGGGCGAGTTCGCCGGCCAGTCCGGTGCGCAGGACGACGATGTCCTCCTCGGCGGCGGCGTCCTGGTAGTCGACAACGATCCTATTGAGGCGGTCGCTGATGCTGGTCGACAGCCGTGTGGTGCCGACGTTGTCGTAGGGGTTCATTGAGGCGAGGACGCGGAAGGTCGGCTCGGCCACGATCCGGCCGACGCGGGGCACCTCGACCGCGCGGTCGGCCATCGCCGTCAGGAGCGTGTTGAGCGTGTCCTCCGGGGCCCGGTTGAACTCCTCGATGTAGAGAAAGCCGCCCGACCGCATCGCCTGCACGAGGGGGCCGGCCACGAAGTTGTCGGCGCTGTAGTCCTCCCGCAGCACGCGGGAGGGTTTGTGGTGGCCGACGAGCTTGGCAGGCGTCAGATCGGCGTTGCCCTCGACGAACACCAGCGGGATGCCCCACTCCTCGGTGATCGCCTTCAGCAGGGTGGTCTTGCTGGTGCCGGGCGGGCCCTCCAGGACGAGATCCCGCCCGGCGGCGACGGCCGCGAGCGCGAGTTCCAGCTCGCGCTCACGACCGACCAGGTGCGAGGCGATCCGCGCCCGCGTCGCCGTGACACCGGACAGGGTCGCCAGGGTGTCCCGGAGTGTTCTCGGCGTGGTCATCGTCCTCGTCCTCGTGTGGTCACTTCAGGAGCTGGCCGGCGTCGACGGGCAGCGTGACACCGGTGACGTATCGCGCCTCGTCCGAGGCCAGCCAGACAATCGCGTTGGAGATGTCGACCGGGTCCACCCACGGGATCGGCAGCGCGGTCATGGTCGCGTACCGCTCCGCGAGGTTCTCCCGGGTGCGCTCGCTCTCGGGAAGGTCGGGGGCGAACAGGGCGTAGGTGGCCGCGTTCTGGATCATGCCGGTGTCGACGGACGTGGGGTGCACGCTGTTGACTCGGATACTCTCTGGTGCCAGCTCGAGGGCGAGTGTGCGCATGAGTCCGACGACGCCGTGCTTGGCGGCGGCGTAGTGCCCGATGTTCTCCATCGCGGAGAGCCCCGCCGTCGAGCTGGTCAGGATGATGGCTCCGCCCCGGCCACCCGCCTTGAGGTGCGGGATCGCCGCCTTGACGGTATGCCACACCCCAGTCAGGTTGACGTCGATCATGTCGGTGAACGTCGCCTCGTCCAGGTCAGCCAGCGTGCCGTAGCTGAAGATGCCCGCGTTGGCCACCACGATGTCGAGCCGTCCGAGTTGGGCGACGCCTTCGTCGACCGCCTTGCGCACTGCGGCGAAGTCCCGCACGTCCGCCTGAGCCGTCACCACACGCCGGTCGAGTTCCTCGATCTGCCGCGCTGTCTCGGCCAGGTCGTTGGGGGTCGCCATCCTGTACGGCACAGAGTCGATCTGCGACGCGATGTCGATCGCGATGATGTCGGCGCCTTCCTGCGCCAGCCGCAGTGCGTGGCTGCGGCCCTGCCCCCGGGCCGCTCCGGTGACGAACGCCACCTTCCCTGCTACACGCGCCATTGCGTACCCTCCCTATTCCGAGAACTTCTTCACTTCTTCAGGAAATCGCCGCCGTCGACCGGCAGTGTGACGCCGGTGACGTAGCGGGCCTCGTCCGAGGCCAGCCAGACAATCGCGTTGGAGATGTCGACCGGGTCCACCCACGGGATGGGCAGCGCGATGACACCCCGCGACGCTTCGGCGAAGTCCTCCTTGGTCGGGTGCTCCAGGTCGGGACGGAACAGCTTGTACGTCATGTCGTTGTGGATCATGTCCGTGTCGACCTGCGTCGGATGGATGCTGTTGACGCGGATACTCTCGGGCGCCAGCTCGAGGGCGAGCGTGCGCATCAGCCCCACCACGCCATGCTTGGCTGAGACGTAGTGCCCGGCGTTCTGGTAGGCACGCAGCCCAGCCTCGGAGCTGGTGATGGTGATCGACCCGCCATTCCCGCCCGCCCGGATGTGCGGGATCGCCGCCTTGGCGGTCCTCCAGACGCCCGTCAGGTTGATGTCGATCACATCGCGCCAGGCCTCCTCGCCCATGTTCTCGGCCGTGGCCGGACTAACCCCGATGCCGGCGTTCGCCGCCACGATGTCGAGCCGTCCGAGCTGGGCGACGCCCTCGGCGACCGCCTTCTGGAGTTGGGCGAGGTCCCGCACGTCCGCCTTCGCCGCCACGATCCGGCGGTCCAGCGCCTCCACCTGGCTCACGGTCTCCGCGAGATCCTCTTCGGTGGCCCCCGGATAGCCGGCGCTCGGCACGTCCTCGCAGACGTCCACCGCGATGATGTCCGCGCCCTCCTGCGCCAGCCTGACCGCATGGCTGCGGCCCTGGCCGCGGGCGGCTCCGGTGATGAACGCGACCTTGCCCTCAACTCGCCCCATGAGAAGCCCTCCTGACGTCGACGCTGACATCTAGATCGCCGCTCGCCGAGGTTATGGCGCGGTGTGACATAAGTAAACCCTCCGGGCAGCCGCGGCCTCGCCGTGCGGCCATGGGGCATGGCAACCCCCACGGGCAGACGGCAGCGGACCGGAGGCAATCAAGAGACAGCCGAAGAGCTGCTCCGCCAGACCCCCACGGAAGCCAAGAACGGATGGATTGGTTTCAAGAACCGTGACCATTAGCCTCGCCGTTTCGGTTGGGGCGGAGTCGAGCGGTGGCCGGGAACGCGAAAGTGCCTTCTGAACTGGGACGATGAACCTTGTCGAGGGGTTCTATCGGTCCAAGTGGAAGGCACTTTCTGCGTGAAGGCTATCGGTTCGCGTCCCCGGGTTCATGTCTCTGCTGACGGAACGGGGGTGGTCGGGCATGCCGGAGCACGTCTGCTGGCCGATCTCGCCGATGCAACCGGGTTGACGAGTGCGTACTCCACCGTGCTGGGTCCGCTGCGGCCGCGTGGGACCGGCCATGATCCCGGCCGGGTCGCCGTCGATCTGGCGGTGACGCTCGCCAACGGCGGCGAGACCATCACTGACTTGGCCGTGCTGCGGGACCAGGGCGAGGTGTTCGGGCCGGTGGCCTCCACGCCCACCGCGTGGCGACTGCTCGCCGACGCCGACGAGAGGGTGCTGGCCCGGCTGCGATCGGCACGTTCTCGTGCCCGGGAGACCGCGTGGCTGCAGGCCGCCGAGACGAGCGGGGGCATACCCACCGCACGGGCTGGAGGACGCGAACTGCCCGGTCTGGTCCTGGACCTCGACGCCACACTGATCACCTGCCACTCCGAAAAGGAGCAGGCCGCGCCGACCTACAAGGGCGGCTTCGGCTACCACCCGCTGCTGTGCTTCCTGGCCAACACCGGCGAAGCCCTGGCGGGGCGACTCCGGCCCGGGAACGCCGGAGCGAACACCGCCAGTGATCACATAGCGGTCCTGGACGATGCGCTCACCCAGGTCCCCGACGCCCACCGGTACGGCACCGACCTCCTCATCCGCGCGGACAGCGCCGGATGCGCCAAGACCTTCCTCGCCCACGTCCGCAGCCTGCGCGATAGAGGAATGAGAACGTACTTCTCCGTCGGCTACGCGATTACCGAACCGGTCCGCCGCGCGATCCGGGCCATCCCCGACCGGCTCTGGCACCCGGCCCTCGACCAGGACGGCAGTCTGCGGGCAGGGGCCGAGGTCGCCGAGCTGACCGGCATGGTCGACCTGCCGGGCTACCCGACCGGCACCCGCATGATCGTGCGACGCGAGCGCCCGCATCCCGGCGCTCAGCTGTCCCTGTTCGACCAGGACGAGGGCCTTCGTCACCAGGTCCTCCTCACCGACACCCCGTTCTCCGGCGGTGGCTCGGTCCAGTTCCTGGAAGTCCGCCACCGCGGACACGCCACCGTCGAGGACCACATTCGGACAGGCAAGACCACCGGCTTCGACCGCTTCCCTTCTCGTCGCTTCCAGATCAACGCCGCCTGGCTAGAACTGTCGCTGACCGCGATCGACCTGCTCGCCTGGACGAGGATCCTGCTGCTGGACGGTGAACTGGCCGGCGCCGAGCCTAGAAAACTGCGCTACCGGATCCTGCATGTCGCAGCCCGCCTCACCCGCGGCGGCCGCCGCCTACGACTGCGAATCTCCGCGACCTGGCCCTGGAGACACGAACTGACCACGGCCTTCCACCGGCTCGCCGCCCTGCCCCGCCCAGCCGGCTGACAGCTACCCGTCCCATCCGCCCACGACCTCAAGGACCACGGAGAACCCGACCACCGCGCCGGGACTTCGCCATGCCCAAGAGACAGAAGACGCCTCGAACGTCCAGCAGTTGATGATCAGAGACGTCTCGTCATCGCAACCGAAACAGCGAGGTTAGACCTCTCCCCCAGCCGAACCCGTCCCTGGGCCGGCCGGAGTCTTCCTCAGACCTCGAAAGCGGCTTCCTTGGCAGCCGGTTCGCGCCCGGGATGCCTGGCACCGGGTGCTCATCTCGGGTTCCACGCACCGCTGAACAGAGCCAGTTCCAATAGCTCAAGGGCGGGTGGCCCGGGCACGGAGACAGCCAGGACCATCCGTAGTTTCCAGACCAAAAACAACGCTAAGAAGTCGACCTAGGCGCTTACCTGGGGCGTTGCCGTGAGGTGGCGGGCTGCTGGACGACCGAGTCGCCGTTTTCCGTGATCCCGGTACGTGGGATTCGAGGTCGTCGCCGTCACCGTCCGGTCCGGCCGAGCAGGGCGTCGTACTTGTCGGCTGTCGGCGGCCCGGGCCGCGAATCCGGCGGCAGCTGGGCGAGGACGTCGGCCAGACCGCCGCGATTGCGCTTGGCGGCCTGCAGCTCGGGCAGCGCGGTGTAGAGGGTGCTGCGGGAGACACCGAGCAGCTTGGCGATCGAGGTCATCGTCCGGTTGGGCTCGTCGAGCAGCTGCAGCGCGTACGCGACCTTCTCCGAGGTCATTGCCGGCGGGCGGCCGAGGCGCTGGCCGGCGGCACGGGCGGCGGCCAGGCCTTCGTTGGTGTTGGCCACGATGATGGTGCGGATGAACTCGGCCAGGGCAGCGAAGACGTGGAAGACGAACATCCCGCCCGGGGTCGTGGTGTCGAGCTTCTCGTGTAGGGACTGGAAGCCGACGCCCAGCCGCTTGAGCCGGCCGACGATAGTGATCAGGTCTTCCAGGGAGCGGCCGAGCCGGTCGAGGGAGACGACGGTGAGCGCGTCACCGGGCCGGATGTACTCGAACGTCTTGGTCAGCTCGGGCCGGTCGGCGTTTTTGCCGCTGGCCTTGTCGAAGAAGCACTTCGAGCAGCCGGCCGCGGTGAGCGCGGTCTGCTGGCGGGCGAGGTTCTGCTCGCGGGTGGAGACGCGGCCGTAGCCGACGAGCACGCCGGCGAGCGAGGTGGGCAGCAGTAGATCGCCTTCGGCGGGGGTGGCGGTCACGCCGTCCAGGGTGTCCGAGAAACCCGTGATCGCCTTGTTGGACCCACCGACTTTCCAGACGGGTTTCTCGGACACTGCCGACCGGCCCGGATGGCAGTTCTTGATCTTGTCCGGAAAACGTTCGATTATCAGACACTGCGTGCAGGCTCTCACCGAAGCTGATCCGGCCCAAGAGCCGCGGATCTTCGGCGGATCAGATTCGGTGAGAGAAGTTGGCTCCGGGCAACGAGCGGGAGTCCTGCGTCCCATCGCCGCCGGGGCCCCGATCCGTTCGGCCAACGACGTGGATCGGAGCCCCGATGAGATGCGGCCTTCGTGCGCTACTCGGCCGGGATGCGTTTTCCGGCTGCCATGCCGCCGTCTGCCTGCCGCGTCACAGCGATGGATAGTCGATGAGACCTTCGCCGGTGTTGCTGTAGAGCGTCTCCCGATTCAGGGGGTTGAGCGGTGCCCTGGCTCCGTAGCGGGCGGGCAGGTCGGGGTTGGCGAGGAACGGCCGGCCGTAGACGACCGCGTCGGCCAGTCCTTTGGCGATGGCCTGCTCGCCTTGCTCGCGGTCGAAACCGCCCGCCGCGAGCAAGGTGCCGGCCCAGTGCTCCCGCAGCCACTCGAGCGTGATGCTCGCGTCGGCGCCTACACGCAGGTCCTCCTCGGTGGCCCGGTTGACGTGCAGGTAGGCCAGGTCGACCTCGGCGAGCCGCCCCAGCAGATAGGCGAACGATTCCCGGCCGGTCGGGTCGGGGCGCCCGTCCACTTGCCAGACCGGGCTGATCTTCAGGCCGGTGCGGTCGCCACCGATCTCTGCGGCGATGGCGGCGAGCGACTCGAACAGCACTCGCACGCGGCTGGCGGCCGAGCCGCCGTAGTCGTCGGCGCGTCGATTGCTGGTGGAACGCAGGAATCGGTCCATCAGGTTGCCGGTACCGGCGTGCAGTTCCACGGCGTCGAATCCGAGTTCACGGGCGCGACGTGCTGCCGCGCCGAAGTCTCGGGGAATGGCTCGCACCTCGTCCTCGGTGAGGCGTTCGGGACGGAGTTCCTCGGTGATGACCCAGTTGCGGCCTTTGCCGAGGCCGTCCTGCTCAGTGCGCGCCCGTCCGACGTGCCATAGCTGGAGGGCGATGCGGCCGCTCTCGGCGTGGACGGCGTCCACGATCTTGCGCCACGCCGGCTCCTGGCGCTCGTCGAAGAATCCGACCAGGGAGCCGTACCCGGCGCCGAACGGGATCGCGGCTGCCGACTCGGTGATGATCAGTCCGGCCGACGCGCGCTGGGCGTAGTACTGCGCCATGACGGGCTGGGGAACGCCGTCCTCGTCGGCGCGCTTGCGGGTCATGGGCGCCATCACGAGGCGGTTGGGCAGCTCCAGGGCGCCGACCCGCACGGGGGTGAGCAGGTTGTCGGTCGTGGCAGGGCTCTGGCCCGGTGAAGTAATATGCACGTCTGAAACTTACGTATGACTCCGGATAATCGCAAGTGTCAAACTTGCATATCTGGGCCGGGAAGGGTGGGCTCGCGTGTTCGACCTGAGGTTCCCCACGACGCTGATCATGATGATGCTGATCGCCGACGCCGCCGAGTCGGGAAGGCCGACGGTCAGCTCGACCGAACTGGCATCCAAGCTGGACAACAACCCGAGCTTCGTGCGGGCACTGGTCGTGCCGCTCGTGCATGACGGACTGGTGACCTCCGTCCGCGGCCGCACCGGCGGGCTCGGTCTAGGGCGGCCGGCATCGGAGATCACGCTGAGCGAGATCTACCGCTCAGCTGTCGCAGGCAAGCGGATCTGGGATCAGCGTGACGAGGTGCCGCATGTCTGCGAGGTCACGACGAAGGCGTGCCGCTATTTCAGGGGGCTCACGGACGAAATCGAGGACGTCGTCCTCGCTATGCTGGGGAGCAAGACGCTGGCCGACAGCCTGGCTGATCTCAGGAAGCTCCCGCCGGAGGCCGCCTGAGGATCGCCAGGCCGGTCGCTGCCGCATCCGGGTCCGGCCGTTCGGCGCGCTCGCCGCCACCCTGCGTCGAGCTTTGGGCCTCCGCCGAAGGAGAGCGCGCCGAGACCGACCGGCTGCACGCCTGGGATTGCTCCCAGCACTGGCCGTCAGGCTGAGACTCCCCGGAGCGCGGTCAACTGCTCAGCGGGGCGACGCCGGCCAGCCGCAGTGGCCGGTAGCCGTCGGTGTCGAGCTGGGCGAGTTCTCCGTCGATGTCGACGGAGTGGGTGCCGTAGAAGCGCACGTTCTCGTGGTGGATTGGCCATATGTGCGCCAGGACCTCAGCGTCGACCTGGCGGCCGGTGCGGTGCAGCCCGGCCACGCCGAGGCCGTCTACTCCGTGGACCAGCAGACGATCGCGTTGGTCGCGAGGGTGAGGCACCACATCTGCTCGGTCTGCTGCTCGTGGTGCCGGCGCCGGAGCGCTCCCTCGCTGGCGTAGGCGAGGGAGCGGCGCAGGGCGTGCAGGTTCTCTCCCTTGTTCAGTTGGCGGGCGATCCGCCGCCGGTAGGTCTCGTCGGCCAGGTAGCGGGCGGCGTAGACGGTGCGGCGCAGTGCCCCGTACTCCTTGATCGCGCTGGTCAGCGCGTTCTGCTGTCGTTTCGAGGAGCACAGCTTCCCGACCACCAGGGCCGCGGTGGCGTGCCCGCCCTGCACGGACGCGGCGACCCGCAGCAGGTCGTCCCACATGTCCGTGATCAGGTCTAGGTTCAGCCGGCGGGTCAGCAGCGCGCCGGCGCGTGGGTAGCGATCGAGGAACTCGGCGCGGGGCCCGGTCCGGTACAGGGTGATCTTCCCGAGGTCGCGGATGCGCGGCGAGAGCTGCTTGCCGACCAGGTCGAACAGGGCGAAGTTGGCGAGGGTGGCGCCGTGGGTGTCGGTGGCGTGCTCGAAGGTCGGCAGGTCGGTTTCGTTGCCGAGCAGGCTGTCGAGGACGTAGTGCGACTCCGGTGCGGTCGCGACGATGACCTTCGTGTCGAAGGTCGAGTGCTGGTCGGAGACGTGGGTGTAGGTGGAGACGCCCTGCCCGCGGGCGAAGTACCGCGACAGGTGCCGGGCGGTGATGGACTTGCCCTTGACCGGGAACCGCTGCCCGCCCGAGGACGACAGAGTGCCGGAGCCGAACGCCCGGGTCAGCGGCAGCCGGTGGTGGTAGTTGACCACCGCGGCGTTGGCCGCTTCCAAGGTCTCCGGCCGGAAGTACCACTCAGCGGTCCAGGCCAGCACGTCGTACGGCACGCCGCAGGACTCGGCCATCGCGGACAGGCCCATGTTCGTGGCCTCCGCGATGATCACGTACAGCAGGTTGCGCTTGAGCTCGGCCGGCCGATTCACCTTCCCGCCCGCGTGGACCAGGTGATCGGTGAACCCGGTCCGGGCGTCGACCTCCACCAGCACCGACGCGATCGGCACCCGCGGCAGCATCCCCGCCAGCTCCGCACGCAGCGCGTCCGCCTCGGCCGGGACGTCCTCGGCGGTCAGCGGCGGGATGATCAGCTCGCCGTCGTCGGTCAGCCGGACCTCGCCCGGATTGCCCTTCGCCAGCTGGGCCTCCAGGTCCGCCAGCGCGGTGTGCAGCTCGTCGTCGGCCGCCGCGAGCGCGTCGGCCGGCTCGCCGGGCTTGCCGTCCAGGTGGCAGAACTCCACCTTCTGCGGCGCCCACGCCTCGGTCGTGAGCAGGAATGACGCCGGATCGGCGTACCGGCGCGAGCCGGGCACGAAGACGTCACCCGAGCGCAGCCCGTCGCGCAGGCCGATCAGCACGGCCAGCTCTCAGTACCGGCGGTACGCGGTCACGTCGCCGGCCTGCTCCGCGGCGACCAGGTAGCCGGCCCACTTCGTCGGCACGAACCCGACCGGGGCGCCAGCCGGAACCTTGCGGGCGCCGGTGGCGTACAGCGCGGTCAGCATGCTCACCGCCTGGAGCAATTGTTCGGTCCCCGGGCCGCCGTCGAACTGGACCGCCGTGAGTACGGCCGGGGCGAACTGGCGCAGGTACGACATCGACGCATCCAGCATGCTCAGCTGGCCGTGGTCGCGCGGCAGCCGCTCGCGGCGCTCGGCCCACGCCGCCCGCATCCGCTCCATCCCGATCCGGGTCCGCAGCATGGCGCCGATCTGCTCGTCGCCGACCCCGGTGTCCAGCACGATCGTCAGGATCTCGTCCAACAGCGCCTGCCGGTTCTCCCCGCCCTTGGCCCGCTCGGCCACGGCCTCGGCGACCTTCTGCTTCGCCGCAGCCTCCCGGCCGCTGATCGCCTGGTCGAACAGCAGCAGCGTTTCGTCCAGCACGTCGACGGCCGACTGCGCGAGCACCGTGAGCAGGATCGGATACCGGCGCTCCGGCTCGCGCCGCTGCAACGCCTGCCCGGTCAGCCGCCGCCCGACCCCGGCCCGGAACCGGCGCCGCTCCGCGGGCAACATCGACAGATCCAGGGCGTGCGCGTCCAGCCGGCGCAGGTACGCCAGCTTCTCCAGCTCCGCCTTCACCGCCGCCGGGCTCGACGACGTCGGCCCCACACCCAGCCACGCCAACGGCGTGCGGCCGAGATAGGCGTCCGGGACCAGGAGCAGGTCCAGCTCGGCGCACCGCCGGTCGGTGAGCAGGTGCCGCACCCGCGCCCAGGTCTCCGTCCGGGCGCGGGCCCGGGCCGCGGCCACCCGGCGCAGCAGCAGGATCACCCCGGGCCGGACTACGCGCGACGAGAGCAGGTACTCGCAGGCCAGCCGGAACAGCAGCTTTGGCGAGTCGTGCTCCATCGCCCGGGCGAACAGGAACTCGTCGAGGTCCTTCCACTCCGCGGTGTCCATTGACCGCCAGCCGGCGTAGCCGGCCACCTCGCGCAGATGATCCGTGCGGGTCTGCTCCCGCTCGCCGTACCCTCGCAGCTCACCCATCGCGATCCCGAGCCGCTGCGACAACCGGCCCACCGCCGTGTCCGGCGCCAACGCCACCTCATCGGGCACGAACCCGAGCCACGGCAGCGTGCACAACTGAACCGCCACGCCCAGCACGTTGCGGCCGGTCCGGAACTGGCGCACGAACGCCTCGTCCGCACCGGTCAACGTGAAGTACCGGATCAGCTCAACCCGGTTGATCTCCGGGAAGCCCCGAAGCCGCGCCAGTTCCTCCGCCGAGAACACGTCCTGAGTAGCCACGAACCCACCACCTGAGCATCGACCGTCACCAAACGGGACGGGACGCTAGGGCTCGGGACAGACCTTGATCAACCCTCAGTTCTTAGCGTTGTTTTTGGTCTGGAAACTACGGGTGGGCCAGCCAGCCGCCTGGCGGCTTCGCAAACCCATCTCAGCTTGTGTTTTTACCTCGCTCGCTCGGTGTTCGAGCCGGGGCGTGCTCGGTCGGTAGCT
>NZ_BMQA01000103.1 GCF_014647875.1 Streptomyces brasiliensis
ATCACAATCTAACTGACGATGATCAATCGGGGTACCTAACAAAGCCCTACTAGTGCTGTGGCCGGGAAGGTTTGCCGGGAAGCTCGCGGCGTCCGGTGCGGTGCATCGCAAGGCGGAGCGTCACCCGCGTACTGGATGTACTCGGGTGATGCGACAACGCCGCGAGGTGCCGTGCCGGGCGTCGCGAGCCGGTGAACCTTTCCGGTCACAGCACTCTAGACGCACCCGGCAAACGACGCCGAGGTCGTCGAGGGTCTGGCCGAGGTCTTCCAGCAGATCGTCCAGGCCGGCTCGGCTGCCTGATCTCCCGCGCTCCGGGCCGATCACCGGCCCGCGCACGGTGACACAGTTGTGGGCCAGGACCGGGGCGTCCTGGCCCACAACTGTGTCGGCACGCGAAAGACAGCGGCGCGTGGCTTCCTGGCGGGCGGGGGCAGCGCGGCCGGTGAACTGCGTGCGCGTTTCCTGCGGGAGGCACGGATCACCGCGGCGCTCCAGCACCCTCACATCGTGGCCGTGCACGATCTCGGTGAGGCGGTCACCGTGGAGGGCAGCGCACCGTTCCTGGTGATGGAGTTCCTGCGGGGCCAAGGACTGGAGGCGGTCGTACGCCGCGGGGCGGTCATCGGGCAGGAGGCGGCCCGGTGGGGTGCGCAGATCTGCGACGCGCTGGCCGAAGCACACGCCAGCGGCATCCTGCACCGGGACATCATGCCGGCGAATGTGTTCGTCACGGCGTCCGGTGGGGGTGAAGGTACTCGACTTCGGGATCGCCCGAGCCGCGGGTCCCGCTGGGACCGTTGACCTGTTGACGCGCACCGGGGCAGTGGTGGGGACGGCCGCGTACACGGCGCCCGAGCAGGCCCGTGGGCGCCCGGAGGAACGCAGTGATCTGTACCCGGTGGGCTGTTTCCTGTTCTAACTGCTCACCGGCACACCGCCGTTCAGTGCTCCGGACGCGCTGGGACACCTCACCGCGCACCTCAACGCCGAGCCGGCCAGCGACGGCAGCCGGACCTTGTGATTCAACACAGGCGTGAGCAGCCTGCGGATTGACCGCGTTGTCAGTCCCCGCTGTCATCATCCCGCCATGCTGTACGAAGCCCTGGTGGCCGAATCCCGTAGGAACGACTCGCTCGACGACGTGAGGTCTGCCGCGCTCTGCAGCGCCCGCTGGCTCGTCGAGCTTCTGGAACGTCAGCGGACGGAGCCCCGGTGGGACGCCTCGGCGGCGTTGCGGGGAACGGACACACTCGAGCGGATTCAGGCGATACAAGCAGCGACCCAGGCCGAGATCGACGGGCGGCTTGCGGCCTGCTCGGAGGAGGAGGGGAGGGCGGCGGCCCTGTGCCTGATGCTGGCAGCCTGCTTCGACCACAGGAGCTTTTGGCAGTATGGCACCGAGATCGTGTCCCTGATCTCGCGGTTGCGCGGCTGGACGCCCGACGAGGTCGCGGTGATGCTGCTCCGGGCCACCGAGTACGACATGGGTTTCTGGTTCGCCGATGCGCTGGGGCTGGTGCTGAAGGCCGCCGAGCAGCTCGACGCCGACGGCTGCCGTGCGGTCATGCCCTGGCTGCGGCACGCGCACGCGGAGCTCATGGACACCGATGTGGCCGCACGCCAGCGCGGACAGCTCGCCAAGCGCCTGCGCGTACTGCTCGCGAGCGTGGAGGAGGCGTGCATACCCGACGGACTGATCCCCGCTTACGCTCCCTGGGCTGCACCGCTGAGGGACCGTGCGAGGACGTCGCCGACACCCCAACTGGCGGGCCTTCTGCGACACCTGGCGAGCCTGTCGGGCCCGCGTCCCGCGCAGAGGTGGCGGCGGACGTGCCTCGAACTGGCGGAGGTGGCGTCGGTGCAGGAGGTCCTGGCCGACGTCCTGCGGGCGCTGGCCGAGGGCGAGCCGCTGTGCAGCAGGGGAAGCGGTGCGCACACCGGCTGGATCGGAGGTGGTTACCACTACCACTACGTCGTCCACCAGAACGAGGGGGACCTGGCGCGCGGTGTCGTCTGGGCGGCCGCGCTGACCGGCGGCCCGGCCGCGGTGCGGCACCTCGGCGCGCTCGCTCTGCGGACCGGCGCGGCCGGAACCGGCGTGATCGAGGATCCCAAGCTCGCGGGCGCGGCGATCAACGCGCTGGCCGAGACCGGCGATCCGGCCTCCCTGGAGGCCCTGTGGCGGCTGCAGTCCCGGATCAAGCACCGGGCGCTGCGCAAGCAGCTCGACACCGCGCTGGTGACGGCGGCCGGGAAGCAGGGCATCACGGCGGAGCAGCTCATCGAGCGCAGCGTCCCGGACCACGGCCTGGCGCCGGACGGCTTGCTGGAACGGGAGCTGGGCGGACACCGGGTACGGGTGGCGATCGAGGACGCGGCGACCGTGCGGCTCACCTTCACGCGTCCCGACGGGGGGACGTCCCGTACGGCTCCGGCGGCTGTGAAGGAGGGCTTCCCGGACGAGCTGAGGGAGTTGAAGGATCTGGCCCAGGCGGTGCGGGGGACGCTGTCGGGAGAGCGGGCCCGCGTCGAGGCGTTGATGTCGGCCGGGCGCGAGTGGCCGTACGACGAGTGGTGCCGCTACTACCGCGACCACCCGGTCACCGGCGTTCTCGTCCGCGGCCTGATCTGGGAGTTCCGGAGCGTCGGGGATGCGGACGGCGAGTGGCGTGCGGTGGCACCGACGGCCGAGCCGCCCGGCGAGCCCGAGCGCGTCCGGTTGTGGCATCCGATCCGGGCGCAGGCGCACGACATCAGGGCGTGGCGGGAGCGGCTCGTCGCCGAGCGGCTGCGGCAGCCGTTCAAACAGGCCTTCCGGGAGATCTACCTGCTCACCCCGGCGGAGGAGGAGACCGGCGTCTACTCCAACCGGTTCGCCGCCCACATCGTCCACTACCGGCAGCTCTACGCGCTGTTCAAGGAACGCGGCTGGCAGGCCAACTTCCTCGGCCGCTACGACGGCGGCTACGACGGGCAGGCGCGGGCCGAGTTCGGTGACGGCCAGTGGCGGGCCTGCTTCCACCACGAGCCCGCAGCCGACGACGGCGGCGGCTACGCGCCCGAGCACGCCGCGACGGACCAGGTCCGCTTCGAGCGGCGGGACGGCCGGCGCTGGCGGGAGATTCCGCTGACGGAGATGCCCCCGCTGGTGTTCAGCGAGGCGATGCGCGACGTCGACCTGTTCGTGGGCGTGAGCTCGATCGCAGCCGACCCCGACTGGACCGACCGGGGCGAGGACCGCTACATCGGCTACTGGCGGACGGCCACGTTCGGCGCGCTGACGGCGAGCGCCGAGGTCCGCCGCGAAGCGCTGGAACGGATCCTGCCGCGCTTGAAGATCGCCGCCCGGTGCTCGCTCGAAGGCCGCTTCCTGCTGGTCCGTGGGGACCTGGGCACGTACAAGATCCATCTGGGCTCGGCCAACATCCTGATGGAACCGGACGACAGCTACCTGTGCATCGTCCCGTCACGGGGCTCGGGAGAGGGCAAGGTGTTCCTGCCGTTCGAGGACGCCCGGCTCTCCCTGATCCTCAGCAAGGCATTCCTGCTCGCGGCCGACACCGAGATCACCGACGAGTCCATTCTCATGCAGATCAAGCGAGGTGCTTGATGGCCACCGTGACGTTCCGGGACGAGACCGCGACGGGCAAGCCGCTCACCGAGTGGGAGGTCACCGGCGTCCCGGAACGGATGACCGTACGGGAGCTGATCAGGCTCCGGGTCAGCGAGGAGGTCGCCCGGCACAACGCCCGCCCGAGCAACCGCTTCAACGGGCTCGTCCGCCCTGACGACGCCGAGAGGGAGCTGAACGGCTACCGACTCCGCGAACCCCGCCGCATCGACTGGGAGCGCCAGGCCGAGATCGCCGAGCGCGCCTTCCTGGCGAACGGGTTCTTCATGCTGGCCGGCGATCGCCAGGTCGAGGACCTGGACCAAGTCGTGGATCTCACCGCCGATCCAGGCCTGGTCTTCATCAAGCTTGTCGCCCTTGTCGGCGGCTGAGAGACCGGCCCTTGGAGAGTTGCTGCCCCATGCCCAGCTACGAGGGCATGAATCGGCCACTACTAACAGAAGTGGTTGATCATGTGGCTGTTGGCTTGTCTGCTCGTTGGTGTGGTCGTGGGGAAGAGACAGTCACGGCCGTGGATCGTGTCGGATGAACTGTGGTCGCTCATCGAGCTGTTGCTGCCCGAGCCGGGGCCGAAGCTGGTCGAGGGACGGCCGCGGGTCCCGGACCGGCAGGCGTTGTGCGGGATCCTGTTCGTGCTGCACACCGGCATCCAGTGGGAGTACCTGCCCCAGGAGCTGGGCTTCGGTTCGGGCATGACCTGCTGGCGGCGTCTGGCCGCGTGGAACGAGGCCGGGGTATGGAACCAGCTGCCTGTGCTGCCTCTGAAGCGGCTGCGGTCGGCGAAGAAGCTGGACTGGTCGCGGGCGGTGATCGACTCTTCCCACGTGCGCGCGGCGCGCAGGGGCCCCAAAGCGGTCCCAGCCCGGTCGACCGTGCACGGCCGGGCAGCAAGCACCACGTCCTTGTCGACGGCCAGGGCATCCCGCTCGCGGTGTCGCTGACCGGCGGCATCCGCAACGACGTCACCCAGATGCTGCCCCTGCTCGACAAGGTCCCGGCGGTGGCCGGGGTCGTGGGCCGGCCACGACGGAGGCCGGATTCCCTGCTCGCCGATCGTGGCTACGACCACGACAAGTACCGGCGCCTGCTGTGGCAGCGCGGCATCCGCCCGGTCATCGCCGAACGCGGCCAGCCACACGGCACCGGCCTGGGCATCTTCCGATATGTCGTCGAAAGAACGATCGCCTGGCTGCACGGCTTCCGTCGCCTGCGCATCCGATGGGAGCGACGCGACGACATCCATGCACTTCGTCGGCTCCATCAAGTGGCTGGAGTCCCAGCCGTTCGGCCGGCGTGAATACGACGCCCTGGCTCGGGACGTACTCGCGGTGCCCGGTGCCGGGCGGGACACGCCGCTGGTCGCGGTGTCCCGCAGCGGTGTGGCCGGCAGTCTGCCACTTGCGGCCCACTGGGGACCTGAAGATCTGGTCCGCGCCTGGCAGTAGCGGAGAGACGGTGAGGCATGGGGCACATGGTCTTGGCGGTCGAGCTGCCGGACTTGTGGGCCTGCACCTCCTGGCAGCCCTAGGCTGGCGGACTGTCAAGTGCGCAACCTGGAGCAGGCGGAAACCATGGGCAATTTCACCGAGGCCGACCTCAAGGCGCTGGCCGGTGCCCGTTCCTTCGAACGTGGCCTGGGGTACCTCGACGCGGTGTCGGGAGTCGAGGTCGGTGACGGCTGGATCACCGCGACGGTTCACGGCACGGAACGGTACGAGGTGGAACTGACCTTGGATGGGCCCGGAGGGCCGGCCGGAGAATGCGGCTGCCCGTACGGCCTGGAGGGAAACTTCTGCAAGCACCTCGTCGCCCTCGGACTGAGGGTGCTCGCCCGGCGAGAGAGCCTTCCGCGGCAGCGGAAGGCGGCGCGGGAACACGCACAGGACCTCGACGGATGGCTGTCCGCCCTGTCCAAGGAAGAGTTGCTCGCTCTGCTGCGGGAACAGATCGACGAGGACCGGAAGTTGCGGCGGCGGCTGGAACTGCGGGCCGCGAGCGCCCGCGGGGACCTTGCCGCGGTCCGGGCCCGTATCCGCGATCTGCTCGACATCGGCCCCTTCGCGCAGTACGGGTACGTCGAGTACGCCGATGCCGGCACCTACGCCGACCAGGCCGGGCAGGCGGTGTCCGCGATCAGGGCGCTGACCGGCTCCGGCCGGGCCGCCGACGCGATCACCCTGGCGCGGGAGGCGCTGCGGCTGCTGGCCGAGGCGGTGGAGAGCGTCGACGACTCAGACGGCTGGCTCGGGCAGATCGGTGCAGACCTCGCCGATGCCCACCTCGACGCGTGCCGTGCGGCACGCCCCGACCCCGAGGAGCTTGCGCGCTGGCTGGTCGGCCATGCGCTCGGCGACATCGACGACGGCCTGACCGACATCGATCCGCTCGATTATGAGGACGTCCTCGGCGAAGAAGGAATGGCAGTCCTGCAGAAGTCGGCGGTCGAGGCATGGCGGGGCAACCGCACCGGCTGGGCCGAGAAGTACCTGATGGAACGCCTGGCCAAGGCCGGCGGCGATGTCGACGCGGTGATCGCCGTGCACGCGGCCGACCTCTCACCGAACGGCCACACCCACCTGGTCATCGCCCACGAGCTGGACACCGCCCGGCGCTCCGACGAGGCCCTGCGCTGGGCAGAACGCGGCATCCGGGAAACCCGGGACCTCGTCGCCGTCGACACCGCCCTCGTCGACTACCTCTGCGACCGCTACACCCAGGCGAACCGTCTGTCGGATGCCG
The DNA here is from genome assembly GCF_014647875.1 of Streptomyces brasiliensis. Classification (GTDB taxonomy): domain Bacteria; phylum Actinomycetota; class Actinomycetes; order Streptomycetales; family Streptomycetaceae; genus Streptomyces; species Streptomyces brasiliensis. The sequence continues at coordinate 6,374 of NZ_BMQA01000103.1, forward strand.
TCGCCGTGCGCCGCGACCACTTCCGCGCCCGCCGCACCCTGGCCGCGTACCAGCAGCTGCGCGCCGCCGCGCAGGCCGCCGACTGCTGGCCGGCCGAGCGCGAGGGAGCCCTTGCCCTGCTGCGTGCCGACGCGGGCCGACGGCAACAGGGCTGGTACGGCGGCCCCGTCCTGGTCGACGCCCTGCTCGACGACAAGGACGTCGACGCCGCCTGGCAGGCCGCTGTCCAAACCGGCGCCCACGACCGGCAGTGGCTCACCCTCGCCGACCAGGCACGCGCCGGCCGTCCCGCCGACGCGCTCGGCGTCTACCTGCGCCTGGCCGAACCACTGACCAAGCAGACCGGCAACGCGGTCTACGAGCAGCTCGTCAGCCTGCTACTGAGCGTCCGAGACTGCCACCGCCGCCTGGGTACGCCGGACGAGTTCACCGCGTACGCGACGGCCCTGCGCACCGCCCAGAAACGCAAGCGGAACCTGATGCGCCTGATGGACGAACACGCTCTGTGAGGCCGGACGGTGTCTCGGGCCCCTGGACCTGAGCACCCTTGCCGGTCGGTGGCGGACTTGTGCCTGCCGTTCGGCCGGAGGCCCGATCGGTCGGTGGAAGCGTCGGTCATCCCGGTGCCCTTGCGCCCGGAGCGCAGGGTGGCACCGGTGACGTGTGGTCCCTCCGCCCGGGCGGTGTCATGGGGCGAGGTCGGCCAGGAGGTCGTCGAGGACGGTCTCCTCTTCGATGCGGACGCCGAGTTCGGAGAGCGTCGGGCCCAGGTTCGGATCCCACTCGGCCGTGGTGGGCGTGCCGGTCAGGGGCGGGGCCAGGGCGGTGGCGGTGGCCGCCCTGCGGTAATCGCCGGCGGTGTAGCGCCAGGGCCGCCACGGGACGCGGCGCAGCAGGGCGGTGGCGATGCGCAGACCGCCCCAGTCGAAGTCGCCGTGGTACAGCAGTGCCGACCCGTGGGCCTCGAGGTGGCGCAGCAGTCTGAGGGCGGCGGCCGAGGGCTGGCCCTGGAGGCAGACCAGGGGCGGGCAGACGGGGCCGTGGGTGTCCGCCGCAGTCGCGAGGACTGTGGGGTTTTCGCAGATGTACACCACGGTGGGTGCCGTGCGTGGTGGGGTACGGGTGAGCTGGCGCAGGGTCAGGACGGTCGGTTCTCCCCGGTCGGCCGTCCAGTCGAGGGCGGGGGTGCCGCGTAGGCCCAGGGTGAGGACGGTGGAGGACAGGGCGTCCTTGAGGAGACCTGCGGACGCCCATGCCTCGCGGCGCCACTCGGCTCCGCTGCCGTCCGGGAAGCCGGCCAGGGCGCGGACGCCGGACAGGACGAGGGTGGCGAGTGGGGTGCCGTCGTCGAGGGCGTGGGCGTCGCCGAGCACGCGGGCGGCGAAGGCGGGGAGGGACAGAGCCGGGTCGGCCGGCAGGCCGCGAAGGGCCTGGGCGGCGTCGCCGAGCAGAGTATGGGCCGCGTGCGGCGTGCGGGCGAGCCGGCGTATGCGGCCGTCTTGGCGCAACCGGTCGGCCCAGTCGGCCAGTTCGGGTCGGACCGTGCGGATCAGGTTGTCGAGTGGGGCGTACGCGTCCCGCCAGGCGTTCACCTCCTGCTCGCGCACCTCGGCGAGCCGGGGGACGGGGCCGGTGAGCGCGGTGACGGCGGCGGCCAGGCCGTCGGGGCTGACGCCGGAGCGGCGCAGGACGGCGTCCACCGTGTCGAGACGCATGCTCAGCGAGCGGCCGGCGCCCGGGGCGCGGCCCAGCAGGCGTTCGGCGGCGGCCCGCTCGGCGGCGGTGGGGGCGGCCAGGGTGACCGGGCCGGTGAGGGGCTCGTCCCGTTCCATACGGCGGCGGCACCGGTCCACCAGCCAGGCGAGTTCGGGGCCGCCGAGGAGGCGGAACAGGCGCTGTTGGTCGATGTGTGCCAGGGGCCGTCGGGGCGTGCCCGTGTTCTCGGTCATGACCACAGGGTGTCCCGGCCGTCGGGGCCGGCCGTCGGGGCGGCTGCGTTCGCCTGCGTGGGGAGGAGAGACGACAGCCCTTGGCGCGGTTCGATGCCCCGTACCCGTTCGGTACCGTCCCACTCCCAGCGGGTCACCAGGACGGCCGGGATCTCGTCGACGCGGGAGAGCTGGGCGATGGCGATGCCGGGGACCTGGGGGTAGCAGGCCCATTCGCGCTCGCTGGTCATCACCACGTCGAGGTCGAAGGCGTGCAGAAGGCCGAGACACTTGGCGCGGGAGTCGTCGTCGACGCCGGCGAAGGCCTCGTCCAGGGTGACCAGGCGCGGGGCGTTGGGGGCGGCCGTGGCGTAATGCGACGAGGCCGCTGCGAACAGCGGTACGGACACGGCCAGGACCCGTTCGCCGCCGGAGGCGGGACCGGTGGCCGGGACCCACTTGCCGTGCTGGTGGCGTTCGATACCGAACTCGTGCCAGGTGCGGTAGTCGAGCGCCTGGATGAGCACCTCCAGCCAGCTGCCGGCCGTGTCGTCGCTCTGCCGGCGGGCGATCTGGGTCTGAAGGAACTCGCCGACCGCTGCCCGGTCCTCGGGTGTCCAGGCGTCGGCGGACTGACGAAGGCGTTCGCGCGCCTGGGCCAGTCCGGGCGGCGCCTTGCGCGAGGGGCGCCAGACCAGGCGCAGCTTCATGCCGGTGGAGGTGGGCCGCTCTTCGAGTTCGGCGTTCATGGCGTTCACCTGGCGCTCTGCGGTGCCGATCAGTTCCTGCAGGGTGCCGGCGACCTCGGTCAGCAGGTGGGTTTCGAGGATCTCGCGTTCGTGTGCGGACAGGATGCGCGTCAGCTCGGCCACTTCCGCGGTGAGGGCTTCGGCCAGCTCGGGGACGGCCCGCTCACGGCCCTGGTAGACGATGTCGACGACCATGCCGTCCTCGACCATGCGGGCGGTGGCGGTGTGACCGCCGCGGGAGAGCGCGTCCTGGAGTTTCTTGTACTCCTCGCTGAGCCGCTTCTGCACGCGCTCCCAGGCACCGTCGGAGTCGTCGGTGCCCGACAGCTCGGCCTCGATGGCGCGGGCGAGCGCCACGGCCGGGGTGGCCGCCCATGGTCCGCCGTCCAGCGGCGGCACGGCCGCCGCGGGCAGGGCGACGGCGAGCAGTCCGGTGGCCGCGAACCGCTGAAGCGCGGCAATGGACTCGGCGCGGGCCGCGGTCGCCTCCCGCACGTCCACCTCCAGCCGCTCGATGTGCCCCTGGGCCAGATGAGCGCGCCGATCGGCAGCAGTGTGGTCCTCGCCCGCCCGGCGCTGGTCACGGTTGCACGCTGCCAGGGCATCGGCGGTCTCGGCCAGGCGCCGCTCCAGCTCCGCGACGGCGGCGCCCACGGTGGAGCGCAGGGTGGTGTGGCGCTCGTCGGCGGCGGCCGCGAGACGAGCCGACTCCTCGGCCCGTACGGCCAGTTCCGCCACCCGGGTGCCGGCTCGCCCGGCTTCCGTGCGCTCGTCGGCAAGCGCCCTCATCGCATCGGCGCGCTCGCGTAGTGCGGGCCACAGGGCGGCGAGGACGGCGGTGTAGTCGGCCAGGGCCTGGCGGACGGCGGTGAGCCCCACCCGGTCGGCCGGCAGGTTCACGGCGGCGGCCACCTCGGCAAGTTCCGTGGCAGTCTCGGCTTCCCTCCTGGTCGCCTCAGCCAGTTCGGCGGAGCGTTCGTCGCGACGGGTGCGGGCCCGGTGGGCGGCGTCCGCCGCCGCGGCGGCGAGCGCGTGCGCGTGGCGCAGGGCGGAGTCGTCGGGGACGGCGGCCAGCTCGGCGTCCAGGGTTCGGCGGCGCCGGGCCACCGTGGCGTGTTCGGTTTCGAGGCGGGCCATGTCGTTCGCCAGGGCGTCGAGTTCGCCGCGCAGGGCGGCGATCCGGGCCCGGCGCGCCTCCTCACGGGCACCCTCGCCGACGTATGCGGCCGCTTCCTTCGACCAGCTGCCGGTCAGCGCGCCGACGCGGAAGCGGCCGTCCGCCGCCACCCAGGTGTCGCCGCCCGAGCCGAGGCCCACGGCCGCCAGGAGGCGGGCCACCGTCTTCTCGCCCACCGCCGCAGCCCGGGGTACCCCCTCTGGGGAAGCGTCGCCGTGATCGACGGCCGGCCGCAGCACGTCCGCGAGCGTCGCCCCGGCGAGCGAGGCGGTGGACGACAGCGGGGACAGCAGGACGTCGTGCCCGTCCGTGTGCACGGCGGAGCCGTCCGGACGCACCCAGGCGTCCAGGAGTCCGGATGCCTCCAACGCGGCCTCCAGGCCCGCCCGTTCACCGGCGTCGACGTGCTCGCGGAAGTCGACCAGTTGCCACAGGGGCGCCCCCGGGGCCTGCTCGCGCACGCCGGGCGTACGGGTGTGGGGCGTCGCGGGTCCGCGCTGGCCGCCCGCCTCCAGCTCGGCCAGCTCCCGTTCGGCCTCGGTGCGCCGGTCCTCGAGTCCGGCCAGCTCCCGCCCGAGGACGGCGGCCCGGTCGGCCAGCTGCGCCGCCCGCACCCGATGGGCCTCACCGGCCTGTTCTCGTGCTGCATACGAGCCCTGAAGGTGGGTCACCCAGTCCTGCAGGCCGTCCAGGAGCCCGGTGCGGTCGGGGACGGCCAGCTCCTCGCAGGCGTCCAGGTGCGTGCGTACGAGGGCGACGAGTTCCCGGCCCGCATCGGCGGCCCTCTCCTCGGCCTCGGCCTGCCGCTCGGCGGTGTGGCCGACCTCGGTCTGCGCTTCGTCCAGGTGCCGGGCGGCGGCTCTCCGTTCGGTCTGCTCCGCCTCGGCGCGTGCCGTCAGCTCCTCCACGTGCTCGATGGTGCGCCGCCTGCGGGCCACGGACTCCTCGGCCGCACGTCGCAGTTCGGACTCCGGCGCGCCCTCGGCACGCAGCTCGCTGTCGAGACGGGCCGCCGAAGCCGCCTCCCGCTCGCGGGTGAGCAGGTCCGTGACCTGCCGCTCGGCCGCCGCGAGCCGTCCCGCGGCCGCCTCGACGCGGCCGAGTGCCCGGGTGTGCGCCTCGGCCGCCTGCTCCCGGTCGGCCTCGGCCCGGGCCAGCTCCTGCGCGGTGCGGCGGGCGTCGGCCGCCGCCTGTTCCAGCTCCCGGGCGCTGCGCATCTCCGGGCCCTCGCGCAGGGCCGCCTCCTGTGCCTTCAGCCGCGTGGAGGTTTCCTCGAGCTCCGCGATCCGCTCGGCGCCCGCCGCCCGGTCCTGCTCGGCCTCGACCTGCTCGGCGCGGGCCTGGGCCAGGTCGCGGTGCAGTTGCTCGTAGCGGGCGTGCTCGCTGCGGGGCAGTCGGGCCCGGCGCCGGGTGGCGACGCGGGCGTAGCGGCGGTAGTACTCCAGGAACGCGGAGGCGGCCCGCTCCGCCTCGGCGGCCGCCCGCAGCTCCTCCTTCTCCTCGTCGAGGGACCGGAAGGCCTCGGCGACGTCGGCGATCACGGCCTGGTCCATCGGCGGCAGCGCCTCGGTCAGCGCGCGGGAGAGCGCCGCCTCGTTGGGCCGTTTCGACAACTGGGGCTGGCGCAGCTGGATGAGCAGGTCCACCAGGGCGGTGTAGCGACGCTCGCCCAGCCCGAACAAGGTTTCGTCGACCGCCCTGCGGTACACCTTCGCCTGGTCGTACACCATGCCGCGCCCGGCGACGGCCTCCGCGAGCCGGTCCCGCGACAGCGCCGTACCAGTCGCGTCCAGCAGGCTGAGCTCCTCGCCGATCCGCTGGTCGGTGACCGCGTACCAGTGGCGGGCGATGCCCCGCCCCGCCACCGCCTTCAGCCCGCAGGCGAGCGTGCGGAAGTGGGCCTGCCCGCTGTCCTCGTCGCGGCGGCCGAACTCGATCCAGGCGTAGCCGAGCCGCTCGGGATGCGGGTGCTCTCCGCCGAGCAGCAGGTTCCACTCCATCCGCTTGCCCGGGTCGGCGTCGGGCTCCACGCGGCGCGCGGACAGGTCGCCGTCCAGCAGGAAGGGCAGCGTGAGGGCGAGGACCTTGGACTTGCCGGTGCCGTTGTTGCCGCGCAGCAGCAGCCGGCCGTCGCGGAACCAGAACTCCTCGGTGTCGTAGTAGAACAGGTCCACCAGGCCGATGCGCAGCGGTCGCCACCGGCCGGGCGTGGGGACGGGCAGGGCGGTCACGACGCGCGTGCCTTTCGCTGAGAGGTACGGGAGGTAAGGGAGGTGCGGGAGGCCGGGCCACCCGGTTCCACCACGACGGTCTCACCGACCGCGTACCGCGCGAGCGCCGGCAGCGGGACCACGCCCCCAGGAGTGCGGGTCGCCAGGCCGAGCGCGGTGAGCCTGTCCAGCGCCTGCTCGACCAACTCCCCCTCCGCGCCGGACTGCTTGGCACTCTTGGACCAGAACCCGCCGTGCTCGACGGCCAGTTCCCGCACCCGCGCCTCCAGCACGCCGCGGCTCACCTCGCCGCCCGCGGACGCGAGGTGCTCCGCGAGCAGCAGCGTGACGTGCCCGTGGGTGCCCTGTTCCGGCATCCGTACGTCGGTGAGGTCGTCCAGGGGGTCGACCATGGCGATGCCCTCGGCTCGCACCTCGGGGACCAGGCCCGTCAGTTCGCCGATACGTGCGGTGATGAAGGCGCGCTGGCGGGTCAGGTAGACCAGCTCCTCGTCGGTCAGCCCGTCGTAGTACAGCACCGGGTCGTCCAGCAGCCGGCGGGTCAGCTTCTGGCGGATCGCGCGGAACCGAAGCTCCTCGCTGTCCAGGGCGGTCTCCGTGGTCAGCTCGGCCAATCGTTCCTCGAAGCCCTCGGCGGTGATCAACGACGGGCCGTGGCGGGCGGCGAGCAGCCCAGCCAGGACGCGGCGCTCCACGTCGTACAGCACGTCGCCCGCCCCGCTGACGTACGCCTCCTCGTCCCCCGCCACCCGCCGCAGCACCCCGTACCGCAGCAGCAGCCGTACCACAGCGGCAAGGTCCAGCCGCTCGTCACGCCGTTCCAGAGTGAACTCCAGCCCGGCAGCAGCCAGGTGGGGATCGGCCGCCTCCAGGACCACCTGCTCGGCGAGCCGGCCGAGGGCGATCTGCGCCTCCCCGCGCTCCAGCGCGGCCAGAGCCAGGCACAGCAGCACATAGCGGCGTCGGGTGAACGACGCCCGGGCGCGGGACGCCTCGCGCGCAGGATGGGTGGGGTCGGCCGACGTGCCGGGCGTCTTGCGCAGCCGGGCGGCCTCCGCGTCCACCCGCAGCGACCAACCGGTGTTGCGGTCGAACCAGTCGCCCAGCTCGGCGGCATGCTGCCGGACCAGGCGGAACTCGTCCGCGTACGGTCCCTGGGCGAGCAGCAGCGGTTCCTTCAGCAGGGCACGTGCGGCCTTCTGGAACTCGGCCGCACGCCGGCCGTCCAGAACCTCGCCCAGGGGCGTGGTCATGAGACCTCCTGTGTCAGGGCGCCGTCCGTCCGGATCTGACCGGTCCGGGTGAGGTCTGTGATCTCTACCGTGTGGTCCGGGCCGCGGAACACCCCGCCCGGCGTGCGGATCTCGGCCGTCGTACCGTCCTCCAGCGCCGTGAGACGGATCTCCATCGAGCCGTCGTTGCTGGTCGCCACCGTCGTCGTCATACCGGGCCGCCAGGTGGCCAGGGCATCGCCGAGCAGCCGCAGGAACAGGCCGAAGGCGAGTGGGTCGAGCTCCCCGAGCGCGGACAGCCGTGTGCTGCCGTGCGTGGTCAGCCGGGCGCGGGCCGCCGCGATCTCCTCTGCCTGACGCGCGGCGATCTCCGCCAGCCGCCGCCGCTGTTCGGACCGGTCCTCCACCTTGCGCGCCCTGCCGCGCCGCTCGTAGCTGCCGGTGCGGCGCAGCTGCGGGCTGATCCGCAAGGGCTCCGCCTCGGCCCACGGGGTGGACGCGGCCACCGGACGGGCCGCGCGCTCAGCCAGCGTGTCGGCGTCGACGGTGAGATGTCGCGCGGGGTAGAGGCCGAAGGCAGCACGCCACAACCGGTGCCGCGCCCCGTCGTCCGGCGCCTCGGCGAACCAGCGGGCCAGGGTGCGAAAGTCGGCGGACCGGTCCGAGCGCCCGGCCCGTCGCTCGTTCAACTGCCGTACGACGGCCAGAAGCTGAGGAATCGCTCCCAGCGCGCGGCCGCGCAGCAGGCGGGCCTGCGACTCACGCCCGTCCGCGGACACGAACCAGGCGGACAGCCCCGCCCAGCGTCCCGCCCACCGCGCGTAGCCTTGTGCCTCTGCGCTTTCGGCCTCCTCCGGCGCGGCGTCGGCCGCCTCCCGGGCCGCCGCCAGCCGCAGCAGCAGGCCGGCCCGGCCCTGCTCCTCCAACTCGCCGATGAGCAGGGCGATCCGCCCGCCCAGGGTGATCAGGTCCTGGATGAATCGCTCCAGGTACTGGATCAACCGGTCCTTGTAGGCGAGAAACACCTCGACCTCCACGCCGTGCAGGTCGATGGTGCGCTGCAGCGACCCCATGAACGCCCGAGCGTTCTCCGCCAGCGCCTCGAACCGGCTCGTCAGCGCGGACAGCGCCAGATGCGCTTTGGCCGCGTCCGGCTCCTCCTCGGCGGCGATCACCAGCAGGGCCCGCAACTGCGTGACGATGTCGTACAGGGCCACGGCCTGCAGGGCGCCGCGCCGCCCCAGCGCCTCGTCGTACACCGACAGGGCCTGCTCGGTGGCCTCGCCGGCCTGCGTGAGCTGGTAGATGAAGCGTTTGCGGTAGAAGTCCTCGACCGCGGTGACCCGCGAGGTGTCCGGGTCCGCCCGCAGGTTGCCCCACTCGACGAGGCTGTCCAGTGCCTTGACCACGGTGTCCAGGTCGGCGGGCCGGTGCTCCGACGGCAGCGCCGCGTGCACGTCCTCGGGCCGCAGGTGCACCGCGAACCGTTCCTTGGCCGCCAGGAACGTGATCATCACCTGACGGTAGAGGGGGGCGTTGGGCACAGTCAGGTGCGCGAAGGGGGTGTACCCGGCTCGGTCCGGCTCGGAAGGCTGCTGCGACGTCATCGTTCCGGCATTCTCCCCGACGCATGCGCCAACCTGGGAACCATGGCCAGATCCTTACAGTGAGTTACTCGTTCGGTCGCCACGCGAGCGCGGGCGCAGGCTCCTAGGACGACGCTTGATGAACGCAACGTAACCACATGGCGTTGAAGAGAACGACTGGAACAGTCGACGAGGAGTACCTGCAGATCATCAAGGAGGCGGCGGGCGAGGCCGTGCAGAGTCGGAGTACTTCCGGGAGTCGTTCCGTCTCGCCGCGTTGCGGGCCCGCCGCTGGTCCGGGGACTGGGACATCCCGGAAATCGGCTTCGGGGGACCGGCGACCGGGGGCGATGTGCGCGCTGCTGCGCAGGAGGGGGACCATCGCAGGTACAGCAGCCCCTGTAGTGCTGCCTGACCGTAACGGGGACACCTCCGGCCCGGTGGCGGAGTTCCACATCGACGACCCCGAGCCCACGGCGGCGCGCAGGCTCGAGAAGAGGCGGTCAACGCTTGTCCCGTTGCCCAACCCTGCGGCGTGCGCCGCTGTGATCAACGGTCGGGGTCGCAGGTCCGAGTGCCCGGCGGGGGACACGGAACACGGGCACAGGGAAAACCAATGGCCGGGGGTGGGCAACTGGTGATCCAGTCCGTTGTCCGGCTGAACCGGTCGCGCTGCGGTCGGCCGTAAGGGCTCGGGTGCGGGGTGGCGCTGCCCCTCGACGCGGAGACCCTCGATGTGCTGGGCGCCGTTGATCCGACCGCCTGGCACCTCGTTCCGCTGCCCGCGCCGCATGCCACGGCCGTATCCACGGCTCCCCGGCTCCAGGACATCGTCCGCGCGGCCCTCCTGGAACGCGCCCGGGACCAGGTGGCCGCGGAACTGTCCCTGCCTGCCCGCGCGGCACAACAGCGCCGCTGCGGGACCTCGCCGTCGAGGAGGATGTGCTGTCGGGAGTGCTTGACGAGGCGGACATCGCCTGCCTGGCCGGCGTGCCGCACACCTTCCCCGCCGTGGCGCGGGATCCCCGCGGCCGTTGGCGACAGGTCCTCGCGGATTCCGGCGCCCAGTCTCGATCCGGCGATTGTGCCGGTCGCCTGGCGTCGCGCACCCCCCTGTGACGCGCCTGTGACAGTCGGCGGACACGGCCATGACGTCCGGCGAGCAATCTGAAGAAACAAGGGCAAATCGCCCTAAACGGTCAGACCCCTCGCCGGAGGACAGCACCATGAG
>NZ_BMQA01000104.1 GCF_014647875.1 Streptomyces brasiliensis
GCGAAACCATGCCTGACCAGCAGGAATCAAACGATCAAGTTCGGTTGAGATACGGCTTCTCAGCTCAGTGCGAGTTGCCGGCTTGATGTGGATGGCCAGCGCGGCGCGAGCTGACAGCTTTGGCGTGACTATAGGCTTGATTGTCAGCTGATGCCCGTGGGTGTGCTCTCCGGCTCGGGTGCCGGAAAACGCGCGGCGCGGCGCATCTGTTGCCGCTGGCGGCGCAGTAGCCAGACACCTACCAGCATTCCCACGACTGCGCCCACGGGCATCCCCACCACGAGCCCGTGCTTCAGCCCGGAGTCCCCGGAGGCCGGGGCGAAGACGGTCGACAGCAGGATGACAACGGCCAGGCACGCCAGTACCGATGCCAGGTAGCCGTAGAGGGGGCGGGTGAAGTAGACGCTGCGGGCGGGGCGCTCGGGAGGCTCGGCGAGGGTGGCTGTGGGTCCTACGGTGACGGCGAGTGGCCGTTTGTAGTACGCCAGGTACAGCCAGTACCCGCACGGCTCCCAGCCGTCCGGCGCGAGTGAGGCCGCATGCTGCGACCGCTTGCGGCGGTCGACGACATTGCGCCGGTACTCCCAGCGCAGAGAGTTGCGCTCATCACGGCGGCTGACGAACCGGCCCAGCTTGTCGACTCGTTCGATCTCCCAGCCCTGGGCCCCGAAGCGGTTCATCATGTCTTGGTCCATGTAGGCGTCCGCGGTCCACACCCACCGCTGGGCGCCGGGTTCCGGATCGGCCGGGCCATCCGCTGCCGGCGCCAACTGCCGGGCGAAATCAGCCGGCGGGCCGAACTCGGCATGCGGGTCGGTGCCGGATTCGGCGGCGTGCCCGGTGAGTTCCGCGACCAAAGCGGTGGTGTGCTCCGGCGGCAGACCGTGCTCACGCAGGCATTGCGTCAGCTCCGCGAAGTACTCGGCGGCAGTGTCTCCACCCCCGCGCCCGCAAGCGTGTTCTGTACCGTGCGGTGAAAGATCATCCATGATTCCCCCTCTTCCGTGAGGCTTGCCCGGCCCTCGGCCGTCAGCTCGTAGTAGCGCCGCCCTGGGCCGCGCTCGGCGGCACGGAACTCTGCCTGGACCAGCCCCGCCGTCTCCAGTCGGTTGAGCACCGGGTAGAGAGTGCCGCCGCGGATGTGTCCGAGACCAGCGTCGTCGAGCTTTTTGGCGATCTCGTAGCCGTAGCTCTCGCCGTCGACGAGGCAGGACAACACCAGCAGATCGAGGACTCCCTTGAGCCAGCTGGCTCTGCGGTCTGCAACCATGCCTAGATGGCATCACGGCCTAGTTAGCTATGCAAGCTATCTAGGCAAGCAAATCCGTTGGGTGCGGATCCTTTGCAGGGAAAGGGCGCGTGCTGAGCTGGGTAGGATGCGGCCCTGACCTGGAGCGGCCGGCCGGGATGGAAGCCCCTGTACGCCGGAGGCGGGACGCGGCAGCCGCAGCGGCAACCAGCTCTGCACCACGTGCGGGACGTAACCTTCGCCGAGGACGCCTCGCGCGTCCGCACCGGAAACGCGCCCCGCGCGATGGCGACCTTCCGCAACCTCGCCATCGGCCTCATCCGCCAGGTCGGCTGGACGAGCATCGCCGCCGCCGACCACTACCGATCACGGACCGACCACGCACTCCAACTACTCGATCTTGAAACCTGAGAGCGCATCGGCCCTGCCTGCACATTCGCCCCTGAAATCCGACCTTGCAACAGCCCTGCTGGGCGTGATGCGCGCGTTCAACACCAATTCGTGACCCCCGCCCTCGGCGAGGCAAGCCGAACTCCGGCTGCAGTACTTGACAGTGCCGGTCAGCGAGGTGCTGCCACGCCGGGCGCTACCGCCGGCGTCTTTGTTGGATGGACCAGAGAGACGACGATTCTCGCGGGTGGTGGTGTTTCAGTGAAGTCAGCATGACCCCTTACAAATTCGTAGTCGTTTGTTCCACCCGTGACCGCCATCCGGAAACCCGAAGTGCCAGCCTTTTGGGTGACCAGTGCCTCCAGCATGATCTGACCCTTTTTTGGCAGGTCCAGCGCGGCGTGACAGATGCTGGTGAGCGTGTTGGGAGCGGTACTGACAGCAGTGATTTTGCAGTAGTACGAGAATTTTCCGTCGCCTACTCCGGTGTTCCTCTCACTAACTTTCCCGCTGCCGCCGAATTCGTCCCCCGGCTTCTTTGATGTAAACGGATACCCGTACTGCGCGGCTCCTGTGACCGTCAGGTATAGCTTCTCCGTACCGACATCCCTGGTAGCAGCTGTTCCTGGCGAGGCGGTGACTGGCACGCCCATCAAAGCAAATGCCGCACTAGCGACCACCCTAATGGTTCTCGTTTTGTTCACTTTCTGATGTCCTAACCCTTCTTTGAGGGGCTTGCATTCGAGTTTCCCCGATCAATTGACTGGCATTACAGCCTGACGTTCACGTTCCTGCAGGTCGGAGGGTCATCACTTTGTCCTGATGTAGCGTCAGCTAAAGACATCGGTGACCAGACGTGGTGCGCACGTTCAACACCGATTCTTGGCGCTCACCCGCGCGGCAAGTTGAGCGGAACGTGGGATGCTGCAGCGGTTTTGTGATTGCTGTGTGATCGGGAAGGATTCAGTTCAGGCAAGGCCGCCGTTGCCGAACAGTACCTGGCCGTTTACCCAGCGCGCCGGTCCTGCGAGGAAGGCCACGATCTCGGCCATGTCCTCGGGGCGTCCCAGACGCTCGAGCGGTGCGGCCTTGGTGAGGTTGCCGATGGTTGTCTCGTTCTTGTCACCGAAAAGCATCGAGGTGGTGGTGGGGCCGGGGGCGACAGCATTGACCGTGATGTCCTTGCCGCGCAGCTCGCGGGCGAGCACCAGAGTAATTGCCTCGACAGCCGCCTTGCTCGTGACGTATGCACCGTAGGCGGGGCATTGCGTGCGGGTCATGGAGGTGGAGAAGTTGATGATTGCTCCGCCGGCGCGTAGTTGCTGGGCCGCCAGCCGGTCGACGACGAACGTGCCGCGGATGTTAGTGCGGTGGATCTGGTCGAGCTCAGTCAGGTCTAGCGTCGCGATTGGTCCAGGCCGCATGATACCGGCGGTGTGCACGAGGACGTCGATTCCCCCGAATTCAACTTCGACTTCATTGAAGGCTGCGGCCATCACGTCTTCATCGGCGACATCGCCGCCGATTGCGATAGCCCGACCGCCACGCGACGTGATCTCCTCGACCAGGCTGTAGGCCGTGTCCTTGTTTTCTGCGTAGTGAACACCTATAGAAAACCTTTCTTCCGCCAGTCGTCTGACTATGGCGCGACCGATCCCGCCGGACCCACCGGTGACGAGAGCGACACGAGAGTAAGGAATCTGACACACTCCTGTTTCCTCCTTGAAGCGTCTAGAAGAGACCCGTACCTTGTGATTCCGATTCTGGCTGCGCGTATTTACGGGTGAGGTCACGCCACAGGGGCAGCGGCTGCATTTCTATGGACCGTTAGAATTGAGTTGTCCCATGCCTGGGACATCTCCTCGAGGGCGTCGATACTTGATCCGCAGACAACCGGACGTAGAGACTCGAATTTTTCGTCGCTCCACTTGTAGATGTCCAGTGCCAGGAGCCGGTCGATGACCTCCGGAGCGAAGCGTTTCCGGACTTCCCGTGCAGGGCTGCCGGCCACAAGGGTGTAGGGCGGCACATCGCGGGTGACTACACTTTGAGCAGCAATTACGGCGCCTTCGCCTAGCGTTACGCCAGGCATGATCATGGCGCGCATGCCGATCCAGACACCATCCTTGATGACAGTGTCCCCCTTTCCCTGATAAGCGTCGACGCGAACGTCGCGGAAAGGATAGAGACTGAACCAGTCTGTGCGATGAAGATGGTTGCCGCCCATGAGGATCACAGCTTCGGCTCCGATGCACACATAGTCGCCGATATGCAGTTGGTCAATGGGCCAGGGCGGCGCCCAGTCCCGGTTCTCTCGGCTGTAGGCATCTCCGTGGAGGTAACGCACCACGGACCCCTCGAAGTCGCCGGACCAGGCGTGGCTGTAGTAACTGTGAGTTCCTGCCACGTGGATGTTGGGGTTGGTTACGGCCTCATGGAGGTACTGCGGCCTCGACCAATGAGAACCATCAGGCATAGCGATCTGCTCTCGGCTAGAAGCGGACAGGATCCCTGATTTCACACGAAGCGATAATTCACATAAGGGCAATAATGTCACGCAGGAGAATTTCCCTGCCTGAAGTGGATTCCTTGATTATTAACTGCTGGTAGACATGAGTACCCGGATCTCTTGCGCACCTCTCCGCCTCCTCCTCTTTCCACCCTAAGGAAGCAATCAAGTTCTACGGAGAGTGTTGATGTCCCAGGGCTGCCGCAAAGTCCTGCGCGCAGACGTTTCCGCTGATGAGAGGCGCGTGCCTGGACAGGACTGATGCGTTTTTCAAGATCGAGTAGTTGGAGTGCGTGGTCGGTCCGTGATCGGTAGTGGTCGGTGGCGGCGGCGATGTTCGTCCAGCCGGCCTGGCGGATGAGGCCGATGGCGAGGTTGCGGAAGGTCGCCATCGCGCGGGGCGCGTTTCCGGTGCGGACGCGCGAGGCGTCCTCGGCGAAGGTTACGTCCCGCACGTGGTGCAGGGCCTCGACCTGCCAATGCCCACGGATCAGTTCGGCAAGTTGGGACGCGGTGGCCTGCTCGGAGGTGAGGCTGGTGACCGCATAGATCGTCTTGATGGTGGTCTTCCCGGTCGTGCGATTCGTGCGACGGCGCTTGACCTCGATGGCCTGGACGGCGTGCGGAAAAAGCAGACCCGGCTGGACCGTGCAGACTTTGAGGCGGCGTATCTCGCCTCGCCCGTGCGCCCGTTCGTGGGTGCGGTGCTGAAGCGGGACCTCGCGCCACCGGGCGTCGCATGACGGGACTGCTGCATGATGGGTCTTCGAAGTTGAGCGAGGTGTGACTGCGGGTGGCCTGCCGCATCGTCACGGGCCGTGAGGGCCATGCAAGTTGGGTCCAGAGAACCAGGCGAGTTGGCTCCGGCCCTGGATGCGGGAAGCCCGTGGTCATGGGTGATCATGACTGTTCTCTACGCAGCTTGAGCACCTGGACACACGGGCTTGGACAACAATACGACGTTGCTGCTCGACCTGGACGGCCTGGCCGTGGCCAAGGTCGAGCGGCTGGCGGACAGCACCCGGCGGGTGCACCTGACCATCGCGGATGAGGCCGCACGGGCCTTCCCCACCTGCGGCGTATTCGCCGTACGCGTCAAGGGCTTCGAGCACACCCGCCCACGCGATGGTCGTAGCCGAGATGAGCGAACAGCGACATGGGCCGGTGTCGGGGGCGCCCACAGGGGCCACGGATCCGGGGGATGGCGTCGAGCAGGGGGATCAGTTGGGTGATCGTGTCGGTACCCCTGTCGACCGGCCTCAGGCAACGCCCAGCCAGCTTTTCAACGACTGCGGGCGGCACGGCTGGCCAGGGCAGGTCGCCGCATGGAACACCCAGCGGTGAGGCTGCGGTGTACGACAGGATTCCCGGACCCCAGCACTTTGCGGTCCCCACCGGCCAGGCACTGGAATGCTTGAGCGACGACGTGTTGCCCGAGGGCATTTCGATGTCCGTACGCCGACCGAGCACCGAGGTCTTGGTCTGGGGGAGGGTCTCCTGCTGAGGCGCCGTCACGTCCTCGGCGCCTCCGTACCAGTGCTCTCTCGCACCAGCAGGTCGTGCCCCGCCGTGAGTCGTCTGTGCGGGGCCTCCGCGTCGTTGGTGATCCTGTGCAGCACCGCGTCCACGGCAAGTTCGGCGATCTCCTGCTTGTCCGGCGAGACGGTGGTCAGTGACGGCACGCTGTAGCGGCTCTCCTGGATGTCATCGAAGCCGACAACCGCCAGATCCTCCGGCACGCGGAGACCGTGTTCGTGGGCCGCGCGCATCGCGCCGGAGGCGAGCAGGTCGCTGAAGCAGAAGACGGCGTCGGGCGGGTCCTCGAGAGCGAGCAGAACCCGCATGGCCGCGGCGCCGTCGGCACGGGTGAACTCCCGTGTGTGCGGCACGAGTCGGGGGTCATGCGGCACACCGGCGGCATGCAGTGCGGTGAGGAAGCCGTGCATGCGTTGCACGGTCGTCGCGTGCGCCCGCTCAGGCGGCTGGCCGATGACCGCGATACGCCGCCGGCCGATGCGGAGCAGATGCTCGGTCGCCTCCCGCGCCGCCGCGGAGTTGTCTATCAGTACGTGATCCGCCGGGATCTCGTACGACTGCTCGCCCAGGAGCACGAGGGGAACGCGACGTCCGCGGTTGGCGAGCATCGTCTCGTCGAGGCCGAGCGGGCTGAGCAGTACACCGTCGATGAGCGGGTCGCTGAGCCCACAGGCGATGCGCAGCTCCTCCGCCGGGTCGCCCCCGGTGTCCTCGATGAGTACGGTGCAGCCACGCGTCTTGGCGGCTGCTATGACTTCCGCGGCGAGCTCGGCGAAGTACGGCGCGACCAGTTCGGGGACGGCCAGCGCGATGATGCCGCTGCGGCCGGTGCGCAGGTGCCGTGCGGAGGCATTGGGCTGGTAGTCGAGTTCGGCTATGGCGTGCAGGACTCGCCGCCGGGTCTGCTCCGCGACGCGTCCTTCGCCGCGGACGACGTTCGAGACCGTTTTGATCGACACGCCCGCGCGCTCGGCGACATCCTTGAGGCGTGCACCCGCCATGGTGGCCGCCCTCCCTCCCCGGGTGCTTTCCGTCTGCCCCGGCGTTGGCCGTCACGCAAGTTGTTCCGGTGTCCTGCTGAGCGTAGGCCATGCTCCAACGTTGTAATAGCTTCGCTTCACACATGGGCGAAATGACCGTTAAGGCGTAGCCGACCCGACGAACAAGGAGTTTTTGCAGGGGTGTTGACGCCCTAATTCCACAGGGCTACAACGTTGTAACAGCCTCGCTCAACCGACTCAGCCGTTCGGCTCGGCCCCACATTCCAACGTTGTACTCGTTCAGGTTCCTGCCGGAAGGACGCATGCGCATGTGGGACCGCACGCCGCATACTCCTCCGGCCACTTCGTCCCGACGCCGATCGCTGCGCAGTCCTGGTCGCTCGGTGCGGCCGCGGTCTCCGCCGCGATCCTCGGCGGCTGGGACAGCACGCTCGCGCAGGCGGATTGGCCACATCGGTGTCCGGGACGTCATCAGCCGCCTGCCCCCCTGAGTGACGTAACACCCTTTCCGGCTGACATCACCCCGACGTCACCGACCCAACCGATCCAGCCCGTCCCCGATAGGAGTTCTTGATGTCGGCAGCACCCCCTACACGTGTGAGTCGGCCCCGTCTGGCCGTCCTCGTCTCCGTGCTGGTCGCGCTCCTGACCGCCTTACTCACCACACAGACCGGAACGGCCGACGCCGCGACCGGCACCGCACTGCGCAACGACACCGGCCTGTACCCCCGGGCGATCCGGCTGGCGCACAACGGCAGCGCCAACGGCCGCATCCTGTCATCGGTGGTCACGTTCTCCGGGAACAACGGACTTGGGGCCATCTACGAGAGCACCGACTCCGGCACGTCCTTCCATCAGGTGGGCGCCGTCAGCGATCCGGAAGCGGCGGGTGGGCAGGGACTCTGCTGCTCCACCCTGTTCGAACTCCCTCAGCAAGTGGGGAACCTGCCCGCCGGCACCCTGCTCTGGTCGGCCTCGGTCGGTCAGGATGAGGCCAACCGGCGCATGGCGCTGCGCGTCTTCAAGAGCAACGACGTGGGGCGTACGTGGAGTTACCTGTCCACCATCGTGACCGCGGGCAGCACCGGTGGCCTGTGGGAGCCCGAGTTCTCCGTCGACGCGTCCGGTCAACTCGTCGCGCACTACTCGGACGAGACCGACTCCGCGCACAGCCAGAAGCTGATGGCCGCGCGATCCTCGAACGGCCTCACCTGGACCGGACACCACGCCACCGTCATCAGTTCACTCGCCACCGACCGCCCAGGCATGGCAGTCGTCCGCAAACTCGGCAACGGCACCTACTTCATGTCCTACGAGATCTGCTCGGCCTCTGGCCAGTACCAGTGCGTTGTGCACTACCGGACCTCACCCGACGGCTGGAACTGGAACAGCGGACCGTCCCTCGGCTATCGCCCTGAGACGGCAGACGGCAAGTACTTCAAGCACGCCCCGACCGTGGCCTGGGCACCCCAGGCCGGTAATCCTCTGGGCCGACTCTTCCTGATCGGTCAGGTCCTCTACAACAAGGACGGCTCGGTGGCCGCCGGCAGCGGCCGGACCGTCTGGGTCAACAGTACGGGCGGCAGGGGCACCTGGCGGGAGATCGCAGCGCCCGTGACCGTCCAGTCGACGGTCGTCGACTACTGCCCCAACTACAGCTCGGCCCTGCTGCCCTCCACAGACGGCAACAGCCTGCTGGAGATCGCCACCGACTGGTCCGGCAGCATCTGCAAACCGTACTTCGCAACAAGCCCCG
The DNA here is from genome assembly GCF_014647875.1 of Streptomyces brasiliensis. Lineage (GTDB taxonomy): Bacteria > Actinomycetota > Actinomycetes > Streptomycetales > Streptomycetaceae > Streptomyces > Streptomyces brasiliensis. The sequence goes on from NZ_BMQA01000104.1 coordinate 8,442, forward strand.
TACCATCATCCTGAGCGCACCCAAGTCCTGGAAAGCAAAGGGCAATCGGGGCGAGAAGACTTGCGCAACCCATCGCAGCCCGCGGGACGGTCACGACGAAACCGGTCGTGACCGTCCCGCAGCGGTGCCGGGCCGCGGCACGAACTCCGCACAGGGCCCTTGGGATGGCGAACGCAGGATTGGGGGTCCGCCTACTTCGTCCGCACCGACGACCTCGGCTGGTCACTGGACGAGTCCGAGGCTGGCTCGACGAGACACTGCCCGCCGTCCTACTCACCGGCGGGGTCGCCGACCGGATCCACACCTGCACTTCGTGCGGGTTCGTCGGTGACCGCGACATGGTCTCCGCCGCCCTGGGCGCCCACGTCCGACTCACCGACGCGGACGACCCCAGCACTGCGCGCCTGGACATCGTCCAGGCGCGCCACACGCAAATCCTCTTCGAACCAGGGCTGCAAGAGGCCCTGTCGAGTCAACCGCAGCGCGGTGCCCGCCCCGCACGGGGCCGTACCCACGCGGCAGCCCACCGGCCGGGACACCCCGGCCGCGCAGGGCCTCTGCCCGACAAAACACACCGACCGGTACCGGACAAACCCCGAATGAGACCCCACCCGCGAACGAGCGGCACAAGGCCCACGTCGGAACAGCCGGCCGCACGGACCACACACCACCCAGGCGGGTCAGCTCCGTACAGAGACCGGACGGACATCACAGCATTACGTGATGACTCTCAGGTCGCTGCGGGGAGTCAGGTTGACGCTGTCTGCGGCGGACTGCACGGAGCTGGAGCTCCTGGTGGCTGGCGACCGAGAACGCCCGGTCCGGGTCTGAAGAGCAGCAGGCCCAGACCCCGTGGACCACAGCCGCGCGTGACGCGCCGAACGTGCCGAACGTGCCGGGGCTCCGCCCATCCGGAGCCAGAGTCGCTTGGGTCGTTGGACCGGGCGTCCCCGAAGAGGGCTGCGGCCTCGACGTCGTAGGGGCGTGCTGCTCAACGCCCTTGCCGGAGCGACGTGTTGGGGGAGGTCCGGGCGGGTGTTGATTCCGGCCAGGCACGTCGTCGATCGCGAGCCAGGGCGCGGCGGCCACGCCCCTGGGGGTGAGGCCGGTGAACTCCCTGACCTCGCGGTGGAGGTGGGACTGGTCCACGTAGCCGCTCTCGGCGGCGACAGCGGCGGCGTCGCGCCCCGCCGCCAGAAGGTGGGCGGCGTGGTCGAACCGCACCAGCCGGGCGGCCCGTTTGGGCGTGATGCCGAGCTGCGACCGGAAGCGGGCCGACAGGCGCTTGCGGCTCCAGCCGGCCTCGTCCGCCAGGCCGTCGACCCGCACCCGCCCCCGGCGCCCGAGCGTCTGCCGCCAGACGAAGGCGACCTCCGGATCCACCGGCGGGCGGGCGCGTGGCCCGTCGTCGTACAGTCGGCGGGCGAGGAGGTCCCGCGCGACCGTGAACCGTTCGTCCCACGACGCGGCGGCCCGCAGCCGCTCCTCGGCCCGCCCGGCATCGCGGCCCCAGACATCCGCGAAGGGCACCAATAGCCCGCTGATGTCTCGGAGTTCGGCCGAAGAGCCGAGCACCGCGGCCGCCGCGACCGGCCCGAGCCGGATCTGCAGGACCGCGCCGATCCGGCCGCCCATCCGCAGCTCACCGGGCAGCAGGCCGACGACGAAACTGCCCCGCTCGCGGCGCCCCTGGGCGTCGTGGACGAAGCCTTCCCCCTCGCTCAGGTCGACGAGGACGGTGACGGAGGGATGCGCGACCATGGCGATCTCCACCGGCGGGGCGGAACGGTTGCTGAACCCGGCCATGCGGACTCCCGGCAGCCGGACCGACGGCGGCGGGACCGCGACGTCCACACTGTCCCAGTCGGGCGTTGCCCCCTCGGGCCCGATGCGTTCAGGCCCGGTTCCTGTCGATGGCATGTGAACGGCCATGGGACCAGCGTAGGACTCAGGGCGTCGTGGGCGGGGCGTCGGCGCCCGCCGCCGTGAAGCCGAGGAGCAGTTCGCCGAGCGACTCGGGCGCTTCCAGGGTGGGCAGGTGCCCGACGCCGGGCAGCATCTCGACCCGCGCGTTCGGCACCGCGTCGTAGTGGTGCGCCGACGCCGGATCCCACCGGGGATCGGCCGCGCCGAACAGCACCAGCACGGGCACGTGCACATCGAGGGCGGCGAGCCGCTCGGGCACGCTCCGCTCGGTGACGTACGCGCCGTTGCAGCGCAGCACCCCCCTGAGGGCGCGGTACGTGATGGCCTTCACCCCGGCGACCACGTCGTCGGGGATGTCCACCGGGCGGGCGGCCGTCGCGCCGACCCCCTTGCGGATCATCGCGTCCGTGCGCCTCGCCCACAGGATCGGGCCGAGCGGCGGCGCCATCACCGCCCGCAGGATCAACGGCTCCGGAAGCAGCGCGTCGAGACTCGGACCGCAGCTGACCATCGCGAGCGAACCCACCAGATCAGGCCGCTGTTCGGCCAGCGCGGTGGCGACGTAGCCACCACTGGAGTGCCCGGCCACGGCCACGCCGCGCAGCCCGAGCCCGTCCAGCACCGCCGCCACCCGTTTCGCCTGCACGGGCACGTCGTAGGACGGCGCGGGCGGGGACTGCCCGCAGCCCGGTAGATCGACCCGGATGACGTGCTGGCGCTCGGCGAGCGCCTCGACCACCGGACCCCAGAAGGCGTTCGAGGCGCCCGACCCGTGGATGAGCAGCAGCGGGGGCGCCTCCCGCGGCCCGTCATGGACCACGTGCATCCCCGGCGTGTTCTCGACGTCGTATTCACCCATGCCTGGATGGTGCGGGGGTGGCCGGCGGGCGGTCTTGTACGAATGTCGCGGGCGCGGCCTCTTGGACCAGCCCTGGGTGGCCGGCGAGCCCAGAACATTCAAGATCAACTAAGTAAAATGAAGGATTGTGCGCCCAGGGCGTCGCGGCGGCCGTCGAGCTGGAGTCGCAAGCGCGGCAGGACACCGGCATGACCCCCGAGGAGTGGATGGTCTCCAACGAACCGCGGATGGAGACGATCCGGACCGCTGTGGCGGGTGCGGGGTGTCTGCTCGGCGATGCGAGTGGGACCGTCTCCACGGCGCGGGTCCGGTCTGCTGCTGGCGCGGGCCGGCCCGGTGCGTTGCTCAGGTGTGGAGTCGTCCGTCGGCAATGATCGTGGCGAGGGTATCGACAAGTTCGTCGGCGGAGGTGCGCCAAGTCCCGGTGGCGAAGTGGCCGCTCAGTTCCGCGGCGATGATGCCGCTGACGCCTGTGAAGAGTAGGCCTCCGTATCGGTGGAGGTCCTGTTCGTCGACGAGTTCGGAAACGATAGCCAGAAATTCTTCCTGAGTACGGCAGGAGGCGCGGATCATACTCCCGGGCTCGTCGCCAGCCGGGGGGGCAAACATCTGCCGGTAGCGGTGAGGGTGGCGGCGGCCGATGGTGACAAGCGCGGCGAGGGCGCCTCGGAGTCTGTCGGACGGCGTGCCATCCAGGGCTGCGATCTCGTCGCTGAGACGCTCCCAGCCTTCTGCGGCGACGGCGCCTAGCAGGGTCTCCTTGTCGGCGAAGTGCCCGTAGGGTGCGCCGCGGCTCACACCTGCCCGTGCGCCCACTTCCCGCAGGGTCACCGCGTCAGGGCCGCCCTCGTCGAGCAGCTCGGCGGCCGCGTCGAGAAGGGCGCGACGGGTGGCGGCGGCGGATTCTGCGCGGCTGACCACGCCAACATATTACAGATGGCATCACCTCAGTGGGTTGACGTTGTCAGGTGAAACCTCTAATCTCATTCATATGACAATGTCATGCGAGTTTGGTGAAGCGGGCGGAGGGATCGTGGTGACCGGAGCCTCCACCGGAATGGGATGGGCCACCGGGCGCGAGCTGGCCCATCGTGGCTTCCAAGTTCTTGCCGGGGTACGGCTCGAGAGTGACGCCGAGGCCCTCCGCGCGCCCAGCATTGAGCCGGTCATCCCGGACATCACCGCCCCCGGACCACATCACCGCCCTGGCAGAGCGCGTGGGTGGAAACCTGCGGGCGCTGGTGAACAACGGCCGGGATCGCCATCAACGCTCCGGTCGAGGCGCTGGCCGATGAGTGAGTAGCGGCGGCAGTCCGACGTCAATCTGTTCGGCCACATCGCCGTCACCCAGGCACTGCTGCCCGCGCTGCTGCGCAGCAAGGGTCGCGTCGTCAACATCACCTCGACGGGCGGCCGGGTCGCGATGCCCGCATACGGCGCCTACGCCGGCAGCAAGTTCGCCCTCGAAGCGGTCAGCGACTCGTTGCGTCGTGAGCTGGCATCGCAGGGCGTCGAGGTGATCGTGGTGAACCGGGCGGCGTCAAGACCGACATCGCGATCCGCGGCGCCGTCACCGCGGACCGACTCGTCGCCACCATGACCGCCGACCAGAACCGGCGCAACGGACCCACGCGAGCCCTGCCGGACCCTGGGCGGCCTCGCGGCCGAGGCCGACACCCTGCCGGCTGAGGACGTGGTCACGCTCTTCGACGGCTTGGTCGGCAATGACTGGCCAACCACCTTCACGTGTACCGCCACGGATACCGACTCGGGTGAAGTCACAACCTTCGACAGCGGCTCGGGAGTGCCCCTGGCCCGCGCTGTCGCCGCGAGCTGCGCACTCCCCCTCGTACTACCGGTGATCGGGATTGGCGACCGACGTTACATGGACGGCGGCCTGCACGACCCCCTCAACGCCGCGCTCGCCCAAGGGCACGATCTGGTGGTCGCGGTTCCCTGCCTGCCCTACCTCAACCTCGACCGGGAACGGGTCCACCGGACCACGCGCGCCCAACAGGCCAACGTCACACCTGCCCTCGCCGCGCTCCGGGCAGCGGGAACCCGTGTCGAGACCACCGAACCGAATGAGGAATTCCGCGTTCTCAGCGCCGACGGCCAGCGGCTCCTGGACGCCTCCCTGATCGGTGACGCCTACGCGGCGGGCGCCCGGCCCGGTACAGAGCTGCACGGCACCTTCTGACCTCCGGCTTCCTACCGGACCACTGAATAATCCTTCGCACCACATGGAGTAACGCACTATGGACCTGCAACTCGTCGGCAAGCGCGTGCTCGTGACCGGCGCCAGCAAAGGCATCGGCCTCGCGATCGTACGAGCTTTCCTCGCTGAAGGGGCATCAGTCACCGCCGTGTCCCGGCGCAGCACGCCCGAACTCGAAAAGACTGGAGCGGCCTTCGTGGCGGCCGACCTGTCCGAGGCCGACGGGCCCCGCCGCATGGTCGAGACGGTCCTCGCGGCTGACCCGCGTCTGGACGTCCTGGTCAACAACGTCGGAGGCGGCAGCCTGCCCGAGGGATCGCTCGGCGACACCCTCGACGGCGGGGACGAGATCTGGCAGGACGTCTTCACGTTGAATTTCAGCTCCCCCGTGAGGGTCACCCGGGCCGCACTGCCCGCGCTGGCCGAGGCCCAGGGCGCGATCGTCAACATCAGTTCTGACACCGCCCGGCGCCTCGGCGCTCCTGGCAGCACCCCGCTGCCGTATGCGGCGGCCAAGGCGGCGCTGAACAGGTTCTCCCGAGGGTTGGCCGAGCGGATGGCCTCGCAGGGGGTACGGGTCAACACCGTCTCGCCGTCCGTGACAAGGACCAACGCGATCGCGGGTAAGGATGGCTACATGTCCCAGGTGGCGCAGGCGATCGGTGTCGAGCACGCCGCCCTGATGCAGAACCTGCCGACGGACCTTGGCATGCTCACCGGCAGCCTGATCGAGCCGGACGAAATCGCCCGCGCGGTGCTGTTGTTGGCATCCCCGACCATGCCAAGCGCAATCGGCGAGGACTGGGCGGTCGACGCAGGCTCCGTCAAGGTCGCGTAAGGCCCGTCACGACGCGGTCGGAGCGGCCCGGATCCGCTCCGGCCAGCACACCTCGGTGGACGCTGGTGCTGCCGACTGCCGCACCAGCGTCCCCGGCGGTAGCGCCGGCCGTTGCCTTCGCTGTCGACGTGATTCACCTCGATTGCGCAACGGGTCCACATCCCCAGCCCTCCGCGCTGCTTCGGTGCTACATCGAACCTTGTCGACATCATGCTCGGCGCCGACCGGTGCTCGGCCTGCGCCGGGACGCCCCGCTTCAGCGGGGTGGGGCATCGTTTCTTTGGGCTGCTGTGACCTCAACTCGGTGCATGGATCTGTACTGTTCACCCGTACCGGTTTCCTGCTGCACTAGACTTGCCGCGTGTGTGATCGCGTGGCTGTGACCGGGAGGGTTCGCCGGTTCTCCGGCGGTGTGTACGATCTCGGGCGCCACGTGGTGTGGTGCCCTAAGTACCGCCGTCCGGTCCGGGGCGGCAGGGTCGCGGAACGCCTGGACGAGCTGATCCGCCAGAAGGCGGACGAGCGCGGGTGGGAGATCATCGCCCTTGAGGTGGTGCCGGACCACGTGCACCTGTTCGTCAAGCACGACCCGAAGTCGTCGGCCTCGTATGTGGCGAACCAGTTCAAGGGCTTCACCTCCCGCGTGCTCCGCTCGGAGTTCCCGCACCTGAGGTCACGGATGCCCACCTTGTGGTCGTCGTCGTACTTCGCCGCCTCGGTCGGCGCGGTGAGCGTGGTGACGGTGGAGAAGTACATCAACACCCAGTGGGAACGCCCTGGGAAGAAGGACAAGGCGGCGCCGGGGTGATCCGTGCCTACACGTTCCTTCTCAGGCCGACCGTGCGTCAGGAGCAAGCGCTCCGGGAGATGCTGGCCGATCACTGCTCGCTCTACAACGGGGCATTGCAGGAGCGTCGTGACGCCTACCGGCACGCATCGAAGACGAGCGTCACGTACGGCGGCCAGTCCGCGCAGTTGAAGGAGATCAGGGCGTTCGACCCGGAACGTCAGGGCCGATGGTCGTTCAGCTCTCAGCAAGCCACCCTGCGCCGCCTGGACAAGGCGTTTCAAGCCTTTTTCAAGCGGGTGAAGGCCCATCAGAGCCCGGGCTACCCCCGGTTCAAGGGCGTCGGCCACTTCGACACCGTCACGTTCCCGAAGGACGGGGACGGCTGCCGCTGGGACTCCACCCCTCACGATGCGCAGAGGCGGGTCCGGCTGCAAGGCGTCGGGCACGTCCGCGTGCACCAGCACCGGCCCGTACGCGGCCGGGTCAAAACGATCTCGATCAAAGGGGAAGGGCACCGCTGGTACACCGTCCTGGCTTGCGACGACGTACCGGCCGAGCCACTGCCCGCAACCGGCAGCATCGTCGGCATCGACATGGGGACGGTGCACTTCTTCACCGACTCGGGCGGCGTGCACGTTGAGAACCCGCGCTTTTTGGGGTCGATGTCCGCCGAGCTGGCCGCCGCCCAGCAGCACCTGGCGACGTTCCCCAAGCGCACCCGTCGGCGGACGAAGAAACACCGGGCCGCCGCCCGCAAGGTCGCCAAGATCCACGCGAAGATCCGGCGGCAGCGCCTGGACCACCACCACAAGGCCGCGCGTGCGCTCGTACGGGAGCACGACGTGATCGCCCACGAGAAGCTGAACACAGCGGGCATGACCAAAGCGCCTGCACCCAGGCCCGACCCCGAGCAGCCCGGCGGCTTCCTGCCGAACGGGGTCGCCGCCAAAGCGGGCTTGAACCGCAGCATCCTCGACGCGGGTTGGGGACTGTTCCTGGGAATCCTGGCGCAGAAGGCTGAGAGTGCCGCTCGCCGCGTGATCCCGGTGGACTCCCGCAACACCTCCCGGACCTGCCCGATCGAAGCCGGAGGCTGCGGGCACGTCGCCAAGGAGAACCGCACCACCCAAGCGAAGTTCGAGTGTGTCCAGTGCAGCCTGGTGGAGAACGCCGACCGCGTGGGCGCGCTGAACGTCCTGCACAGGGCCGGGCTGGTCCTCTGCGACGGTGCTTAGCCGCCGATCCAGGAAGCCCGCGACCTCAGTCGTGGGCGGAGTCAGTACGCCCAGCATGGGCGGCAGCTTAAGGGTGAAAGTCCCGAAGAGGAGAGGT
>NZ_BMQA01000105.1 GCF_014647875.1 Streptomyces brasiliensis
CACAGGCATCACCCACGAAAGCATTCCGCCGATCCCGGACGAGATTTCCTCACTCATGGCAGATGTTTCGACCGACGGAAAGCTTGTCGAATAACCGGATACGCCACGGATTCACACGCATCCGTGTCACAAGCGGAGCCGCTGCCCGGTCTCTTCAGTGCAGATGAATTGAACTCCCGCGAGAGGATTCCGTCATGAAGGTCGTAGTGATCGGTGGAACCGGGCTCATCGGCTCGAAACTGGTCGAGAAACTCGCCGAGCACGGGCACGAGGCGATCCCGGCCGCGCCCAACACCGGTGTCAACACTCTGACCGGCGAGGGGCTGGCCGAGGTCCTGAAGGGCGCGTCGGTCGTGGTCGACGTGTCCAACTCGCCCTCGTTCGCGGACGGGCCCGTCATGGACTTCTTCCGCACCTCCACCACCAATCTGCTGAAGGCGGAGGCCGAGGCCGGCGTCACGCATCACGTGGCCCTGTCCGTGGTCGGCACCGAGCGCTTGCAGGAGAGCGGGTACTTCCGCGCCAAGCAGGCCCAGGAGGAGCTGATCAAGGCGTCCGGCATCCCGTACACCATCGTCCACGCCACGCAGTTCTTCGAGTTCGTCAAGGCGATCGCGGCCGAGGCGACCGACGGCGACACCGTGCGTCTGTCCTCCGCCAGCATCCAGCCCATCGTCTCCGACGACGTGGCCGCGGCCGTCGGCCGCGCCGCGGTAGGCACTCCGGTCGGCGGTGTGGTGGAGGTCGCCGGCCCCGACGTGTTCCCGCTCGACGAGATGGTCCGCACGGGACTCGCCGCCGCCGACGACCCCCGCACCGTGGTCACGGACCCGCACGCCCGGTACTTCGGTGTAGAGCTTCAGGAAACCACGCTCCTGCCGGGCCCGGACGCACACATCGCCGAGACCCGGTTCACCGACTGGCTCGCACGGCAGCAGTGACCCCGCCGGGTGGCCTTCGCCGACGGGCGGGGGCCACCCGGCTGCGGGCTGGTTCCGCCGGCCGCCGGCGATGCGCTCGGCCCCCTGGAGCCGATGCAGACGCTGCAGGCGGATCTGATGAGCTCGGACGTGTCGTGGTGGCCGGCTTGGACGTCTGGCGCGGTCCGGGGCGCTCGTCCCCGGCCGTACGCCGGCCCCGGCCCCGAACCGGACCAGATCCCGGCCGCATGACGGCTCCCGACCCGAATCGGACCAGAACTCGGCCGTACACGACGGCTTCCTCCCCGACCGGGCCAGGACTCGCCGATTGGCCTTGGCCGACCGGTCGTCCCGACCTCTACCGTCGGCGTCATGCGTATCCGAATCATCGACGCCTTCACCGACCGCCCCTTCTCCGGCAACCCGGCCGGAGTCCTGCTCCTCGACGCCTTTCCGGACGACGACTGGATGCAGAACGTCGCCATGGAGGTGAACCACGCCGAAACGGCGTTCGCGCACCGGCTGCCCGAGGGCGGCGACGCGGACTGGGCGCTGCGCTGGTTCACCCCGGTCACGGAGGTCGCGATGTGCGGGCATGCCACACTCGCCACGGCCCACGTCCTGCACACCACAGGCGCCCACGAGGGACCGGTGCGGTTCGCCACGCGCAGCGGGGTGCTCGTCGCGACGCCCGGCGCGGACGGCTCGATCACCCTGGACTTCCCGACCGCCCCGCTGACCCGGGTCGAGGTTCCGGGCGGGGTCGCGGGCGCGCTCGGCGCCGAGCCCTCCGCCGCGTTCGACAGCGGACCGAACGTCGGCGATCTGGTGCTGGAACTCGCCGACGAGAAGACCGTCCGCGGGCTCGCCCCGGACCACAAGGCGCTCGGCTCCTACTCCGCGCGCGGCATCATCGCCACCGCCCGCGCCGAGGACCCGGCCCGGGGCTACGACTACGTGTCACGCTGCTTCTTCCCCAATGTCGGCATCGACGAGGACCCGGTCACCGGAAGCGCCCACACCGCTCTGGCCCCGTACTGGTCCGAGCGTCTCGGCCGCCCCGATCTCACCGGCCTCCAGGCCTCCCGTCGCCCGGGGCTCGTCCGCACCGGACTGCGCGGCGAGCGCACGCTGCTCACCGGGCATGCGGTCACGGTCGTCGAGGGCGACCTGCTCACGCCGTAGGCAGCCAGCCCACCCTGCCCGCCAGCAGCGCGTACCCGACGAAAGCGCCGATGTCGAGCAGGGAGTGCGCCACCACCAGCGGACCGACCCGGCCCCAGCGCCGGTACAGGTACACGAACACCACGCCCATCGCCATGTTGCCGACGAAGCCGCCGATGCCCTGGTACAGGTGGTAGGAGCCGCGCAGTACGGCACTGGCCACCAGCGCACTGCCCGGCGTCCAGCCCAGCTGTCCGAGCCTGCGCAGCAGATAGCCGACGACGATCACCTCTTCGAGGACCGCGTTCTGCACCGCCGACAGGATCAGCACCGGGTACTTCCACCAGACGCCGGGCAGTGCCTCGGGGACGACCGTGAGGTTGAAGCCGAGGCCACGCGCGGCCAGGTAGAAGGCGATTCCGGTACTGCCGATCACGGCCGCGATCGCGGCGCCGCGGCCCAGGTCCGGCCAGGGGCGGGTGCGGTCGAAGCCGAGGGTGCGCAGGCTCTTGCCCTCGCGCATCAGGAAGTGCGCGACGAGGGCGACGGGGATCAGGGCGGTGGTGATGCCGAAGAGCTGCCAGGCGAGATCGAGCCAGGGGCGGCCCGGAGCGGCCGAGGCGTTGAGGGTGGCCGCCTGGTCCTTGAGGCCACCGGGTTTGGTGACCGACCCCACAAAGCTGATCAGGGCGGACACTCCGCTCGCGCCGAGCGAAAGCCCGAGGACGAGCAGTGTCTCGTCCCGGAAGATCCGCCGCGAGGGCCGCTCCTGCACAAAAGAACCGGCCACCGGCTCCGCCTCCACCTGCACACCTGCCTTCAGTCGACCGACCCGCTCCCTCCCCATCCTGGCCTCGCCAGGGTCCCGAAAGCAGGGACGACAACCGTGCACGACCGATGGGCACCACTGTCCTGGGACGTCACAGCTTGCCCGATCAGTCCCGGACGGGCGCGGCCGACCCCCGTCCAGGTACCCGCCCGCGCGGCGCGTACCGGTGGACCTCAGGTGAGCAGCGCCGGCTCCGGCAGCCCCACCGGCCAGGTGTGCACCGGGTCACCGGCGTGCATGAGTGCGGCGTAGCGCCGGGTCGTCGCCGCCAGGGCGGCCTGGCGGGTCAGGCCCTGTTCCAGGGCGCGGTGGAACGTCGCCGCCTGCCAGGACGCGCCGTTGACGCGGCGCCGGCAGCGTTCCTCGATGACACCCAGGTAGAGGTCGCGGTCGGCGGCCTCGACGCCCCACGCGTCCAGGCCGGCCTCGGCGAGCGGCAGGAGTTCGTCGCGTACGAGGGTGACGGCGTCGACCTCGGCCGTGCCGCCGTACCGTCCGCGCCGGGGCCAGACGAAGCGGGCGTCGATGCCGTGCCGGCACGCGGCGTCGAAGTTGGCCTCGGCCGCCGTGAAGGGCAGCCGGGTCCACACGGGCCGCGACTCCTCGGCCAGGGCGCGCACGAGGCCGTAGTAGAAGGCCGCGTTGGCGATGACGTCGGTGACGGTCGGCCCGGCGGGCAGGACGCGGTTCTCGACGCGCAGGTGCGGAACGCCGTCGGCGATGCCGTACACCGGGCGGTTCCAGCGGTACACCGTGCCGTTGTGCAGGACGAGTTCGGCGAGCTTCGGCACGCCGCCCGCGTCGAGCACCTCGAGCGGGTCCTCGTCGTCGCGCATCGGCAGGAGTGCCGGGAAGTAGCGCAGGTTCTCCTCGAAGAGTTCGTACGCCGAGGAGATCCACCGCTCGCCGAACCAGGTGCGCGGCCGCACTCCCTGGGCCTGCAGCTCGGGCGGGCGGGTGTCGGTGGACTGCAGGAACAGCGGGGGCCGGGACTCGCGCCACAGCTCGCGGCCGAACAGGAAGGGCGAGTTGGCGCCGACCGCGATCTGCGCCGCGCAGGCGGCCTGCGCCGCGTTCCACACGTCGGCGAAGCGCCCCGGGGTGACCTGGAGGTGCAGTTGCACGGAGGTGCACGCGGCCTCGGGGACGATGGACTTGGACGTGCAGGTGAGGTGTTCGACGCCCTCGATGTCGAGCGCGAAGTCCTCGCCCCGGGCGGCCACGATCTGGTCGTTGAGCAGGGCGTAGCGGTCGACCTCGGAGAGGTTTGCGGAGACCAGGTCGTCCCGGTCGAGCGTGGGCAGAATGCCGATCATCACGATTCCGGCGTCGAGTTCTCCGGCCTTGCGATCGGCGTATGCCAGCGAGGTGCGGAGTTCCTCGGCGAGCCGGTCGAATACCCGCCCACCCAATCGGTGTGGGGCTATGTTCACTTCCAGATTGAACATGGCGAGTTCTGTTTGGAAATCTCGGCTCGCGATGCGTTCCAGTACTTGCGCATTCATCATCCGGGGCATGCCGTCGGAGCCGGCGAGATTCAGTTCTATCTCGAGACCCATCAGGTTCTTCGGGCGGTCGAACCGCTTCTCCTGCAGCAGTCGCTCCAGTCCCGTCAGGCACTTCCGGAGCTTCTCCCGGTAGTGCCGGCGCTCGGACAGGTCGAACGGCCCTGCCACGACCTTCTCCCCCATCGAAGTGTCCCTCCTCGGATGGGCGGTCCAAGATCCGGCCGCCGGGGTCCCGGGTCAGGTGGGATGATGCCCAGCGGAAGCGATCGATAACGTCCCGCGAGGCCCCGGTGCCCGCTACTCTGTGGGATTGAGTCCAGAGGCACATTCACGGGGCATGGAGCAGTATGCAACTTCACTTTCCCGAGCGCCTCGTGAAAAACGCCGACGACATTCGGCCGACCGCTCCGGCGGCGTCGTACGAGGTCAGCGGGGACCGATGGTCGGGGAATCGGGATGTTTCCCGCGAATCACCGGCTGAATTACGCCTTGTTCGGTTAACCGCAAACGGCTAGACGAAACATCGTCTGAACACGAGTCGTATAAACTCCGCGTACAAGCCAGAAGGTTGGCGCCCCGGTCCTGGTTCCTGCCGTCAGGTGACGAACGGCAGGCTTCGTCCGCACCTCGTCCACCGACCCGGGCCCCCACCTCCCTGACCTCGTCGAACAGACAGCGCCGTCCGCCCAAGCCCTCGCGCCACCGCGCCTGTCGATTGAGAGGCGACCCACATGCCGCTTCAGGTCCCCCCTGCACCCGCGCCCGCACTTCGCTCCGTCCTCACGGCCCTCGGTTCCCCCACCGCGGTCCGCGAGGCCCGAACCCCCTCACTGCGCACCGCCCAGCAACCCGCCACCGCCGAACTCCCGCTGCCCGTTCATGTGCTGGACCGGATCACCGCCGAGGGCGTGTCCGCGACCCGGCTGGCCGGATGGCGCTTCCTGATCCGCTGCGGCGAGCGTGCGGTGGCCGCCGCCGAGACCATGCTGACCCCGGACGGCTGGGCCTTCTCGCACTTCTTCGAGGGCCCATACATCGCCTCGACCGAACAGGCGCTGCGCCAGGCCGAGACCCTGCAACAGTCGTACCAGCCACGGCTGCTGTCCGTACCGGGCCTGTACATGCTCACGCTGTGGCTGCACGGGGACTGCGCGGCGGACGGCGCCGAGGGTCACCCGGCCGCCACCGATCTGCTCGTGCCCCTGGCCCCGGCACCGCCCGGCATCGCGGCCCACCGGCCTCATCGCGTGGCCGAGTTGCTCCCGGTCCTGACACACCGGGTGACCCCCGCGCCGCTCCTCATCACACCTGCCTGAAGAACCACCCGTTCGTACCCCGTCTTCCTTTCCGGAAGGCGGGGTACGTCCGTATGTCGGGGCTCCCCCCCAGGGCCCCGGCGCTGTTCGCCGGGCGTTGCTCGTACGAGCCCTTCGGCGCTCCTACGAGCCGCGATGCCGCCCCCGGCCTGAGCGGACTAGCCCTCTCCGGCCATCCGGAACCACCCGAAGCGACCGCCCAGTTGGGATGAACCATCCGCGTGGGCGATGCGTCATCAACCTGTGAAGAAGCCGTGCTGCGAAATCCCTGCGGATTGACGCCCGGAAGGCAACACTGGGTTCCGACCGACACATCACACACGGGGGACGAAGATGACCACGACACAGCGAAAGATCCCACCCATGTGCCAGCACCAGCCACCGTGTCCGACCGCAGAATCCGCCGACCGGGAGTCCGCCCGCCTCGTGGCGCACCACCCGGAGCAGGGCTGGAGCCTCCTGTGCAACGGCGTCCTGCTCTTCGAGGACACCGGTGAGCTCCTGCCCGACGGCCAGGTCATCGCCCCGCACCGCCCGCTCCGGGTGATGACGGCCGCCTGACGCACCACCCGGGCGTTCCCCCGCTCCGCCCGGTGACTTGAGGGGCCGGCCCGCACATGACTCGGTGCGCACCGGCCCCGACGTGTGTCCGGGCGCGACTACTCCTCGTAGCCGCTCGGCTCAGGTGCGTCAGTCGAGCGCCTCACGCAGCGCGTAGTACGCCGGCTTCAGCTGGTCGTCCCACGGCAGCGGAGCACCCTCGCCCGGGAAGACGCCCGGGACCCAGGAGTACTTGTCGGTGTAGTCCCAGACCGTCACGCCCACGCAGTGCCGCACGGCCAGGCAGGCCTCGGTGAGGTCCCGGTACCAGGTCGCCTGCTCGGCCAGCTTCTCGTCGGTCGCCGGCAGCTGCATCCGGACGTCGACCTCGGTGAGGGCGGTGTCGAGACCCAGCTCGGTGAAGCGCCGGAGATTGTCCTCCAGGGTGGCCGGATAGCCGTACTGGAGCGCCAGGTGACCCTGGAAGCCGACGCCGTCCAGCGGTACACCCTGCGCCTTGAGGTCCTTCGCCAGCCGGTAGTAGGCGTCGCTCTTCGGGCCGATCGCCTCGAGGTTGTAGTCGTTCAGGTAGAGCTTGGCGTGCGGGTCGGCCTGGTGGGCCCAGCGCAAGGCGTCGGCGATGTAGCCGGGGCCGAGGGTCTGGTACCAGATGGTGTCGCGGTAGGTGCCGTCCTCGTTGAACGCCTCGTTGACGACGTCCCAGGAGTAGACCTTGCCGCGGTAGTGGCCCACCTCGGCGAAGGTGTGCTTCTTGAGGATCGCCCGCAGTTCGGAGGCGGTCCACTCGCGGGAGGTGAGCCAGTCGGGCAGCTGGCTGTGCCAGACCAGGGTGTGGCCGCGGACACGCTGGTGGTTGGCGCGGGCCAGCTGGACGATCGCGTCGCCGTCCTTCCAGTCGAAGACGCCCTGCTGGGGTTCGGTGGCGTACCACTTCATGCCGTTGGCCGGCGTGACCATGTCGAACTGGTCGCCGAGGATCTTCAGGTAGGGGCTGTCGGTCAGTGCGGGGCCGTCGACGGCGCTGCCGAAGTAGCGGCCGTGGCGGTGGGCGAGGTCGGCGAGGCCGAGCTGCCGGTCGTGCGCCTGGGCGGCGGGCCCGTTGGCGACGCCGGCGGCCACCAGGGCGGCGGCGAGGGCGCCGGCGAGTCTGAGGCGGGTGCCCGTCTTGGCCATGGTGCGACTCCTGTCTCTCGGGGTACGACCGTCGGCGCGCGCCATCCCGTCGGGGCACCGGCGGTACGGCCGCCGCCGAGCTGACGCTCGGCGGTCTTCGAAAGTTTCGAACGAAGTCCAGAAAGCTTCGGTGCTGCTGCCGCACCCTAAGGACAGCCGGTGACACGTGGCAACCCCTCGTACACGCCCAATCCACCGGCAACTGCCGGGCGGGCGGCACGGCTTGGGCTCAGGAAGCCGCCGGGACCGCCGGACCGTGGTCGAACCAGTCGAAATCGGCACTGCCCTCGGTGACGTACATGCCGATGACGCGCCCGGTGAAGCCCGTCGCGACCTGCGTGGACAGATAACGGCCGTCGAGTTCCGCCAGCCGCACGGCCCCTGACGGACCCTCGACCGAGAAGGCGATCGTGTCGGGGCCGCCGGCCCGGATGCCGGGAGCATGGCCGCCGGCGGTCGTGACCGTGGGCGGGAGGACGTCGGCGGTGCGGATGTCGACGGCGAGCGTGACCGGTCCCGGCGGCACGGGGTGCTCCGCGAGCCGCTGCCGCACCGGCCCGATCCGGGCGACCACGCTCACCGTCCCCCCGCCCACCTCGATGTCGAAGTGGTGCGCCTCGTCGATGCGGACGGACAGCCCGGCGCGGCCGGTGCCGGGATCGACGAGCGCCGCCGTCCGGCAGTCGGGGTGCTGCTGACGGCGCCCGACGAAGGTGTGGCCGGGCCGGTCGAGGCTGTCCCCGGTGGCCGTCAGAGTCAGCCACCCCGGCCGCTCGCTCACCGACCAGGAACCCTCGGGCCTCCGGCGCGGGGAGATCCAGTACGGCGCGAGGGCCGGGGCGTCGAAGTCGTCCCGCACCGGTGGCGGTTCGACCGGGTGCCAGGCCGTGGGCGCCGGATGCCGCTCGCGCACCGGGCCCACCCGCGGCCAGCCGTCCGCCCACTCCACCGGCACGAGGAAGGTCTCCCTGCCGAGGACGTGGAACTCCGGGAAGTAGCCCCTGGGCCGGGTACCGAGCAGGACCATCCACCAGGTGCCGTCGGCCGCCTCGACGAGGTCGGCGTGGCCGGTGCACTGGATCGGCGAAGCCGAACCACGGTGGCTGAGAAGGGGGTTGCCGGGGGCCGGTTCCCAGGGGCCGCGCGGGGAGCGGGCGCGGGCGATCGAGACGCCGTGGCCGAGCGCGGTGCCGCCCTCGGCCACCAGCAGGTACCACCACTCGCCGATCCGGTAGAGGTGCGGCGCCTCCGGGTCCCGCAGCCCGGTCCCCGACCAGGCGGGCAGCGGACCTTCGAGCACCTTTCCCGTGCGCGGATCGATGCGGGCCACCTGGACCCCGGCCAGGGCGCACCAGCAGGAGCCGTCCTCGTCCCAGACCAGGTCGGGGTCGATGCCGGGCAGGTCGATGCGTACGGGGTCCGACCAGGGGCCCTCGGGCCGCTCGCTGGTCACGAGGAAGGTACCGAGGCCGTCGACGTCGGTGGTGATGACGTGGAAACGCCCGTCGTGGTACCGGATGGTCGGCGCGTAGATGCCCCCGGACGCCGGGGTTTCGTCGGGCAGTTCCCAGTGCCCGGGCCGGTCGAGCACGTTGCCGATCTGCCGCCAGTGCACCAGGTCCCGGCTGTGGAAGAGCGGAATGCCGGGGAAGTACTCGAAGCTCGAGCACACCAGGTAGTAGTCCTCCCCCACCCGGCAGACGCTCGGGTCCGGGTGGAATCCGGGGATCACAGGGTTGTCGTAGGCCCGCATGCGGAACAGCCCCCTCCAGTCCGAAAGTTTCGAATAATCTCGCGAACGTTACGGAATGACGGGGAACCAGTCAATCCGTCAGGGACGCTTCGATTTCGGCGCGTACGGCACATCGATCGCGCCAGGAGTGACGAGCTCGCGCTGTCCCCCGGCTCACAGCGTGAGCCGGTACGGCAGCAGACAGACCACCACGTCGGTGCGTGCGCGCAGCACCGTCGCGAGGAGCAGACCGCGCTGGTTCTGGAGGATCTCGTAGCGGCGGTGGCGGGGTTCGACCTCGGGGATGAGGACGGCGATCTGACGTCCGTCCCGGGCCGCGCGCTGCACGTAGTCCACGATCGGCTGGACCAGGGAGCGGTGCGGGCTGTCGATGACGTCGAGCCGTACTCCCGGGTTCCAGCGCTCCCAGGCCTCCTCGAGTGCCCGGGTCCTGCTCGGGTCGGCGTGCACCGCGACGGCGACCACCTCGTCGCCGAGGGCGAGCGCGGCGGTGACGGCGTGCTGGGCGAGCTTGCTCACCTCGCCGAGCGGAACGATCACCAGGCTGCCGGTACGCCGGTCCGGTGCCTCCGGGATACGGCCGAGGCCCAACTCCTCGCCCACGGCGGTGTAGTAGCGCTCGATGCGGGCGAACAGGAGCATGAGCAGCGGTACGGCGATCACCACCACCCAGGCGCCCTCCAGGAACTTCGTGGTGAGGAGGATGACACCGGCCACGGTGGTCATCAGTGCTCCGGTGCCGTTGATCAGCGCACGGCGCTTCCAGCCGGCGGGCTTCAGGGTCGCCCAGTGCCGGACGAGGCCGAGCTGACTCAGCGTGAAACCGATGAACACACCGATGGCGAAGAGCGGGATCAACCGGTGGGTGTCGGCGTCGGTGGCGACGAGCAGGAGTGCGGCCAGCAGCGCCAGCGCCCCCACACCGTAGCGGTACACCGGACGTTCGGCGCGCAGCCCGAACAGATGCGGCAGCCGGTGGTCGCGGGCCAGCAGGCTCATGAGCACCGGAAGTCCGCCGAAGCTGGTGTTGGCGGCGAGGAGGAGGACCAGCGTGACGAGCAGGTTGGTGGCGTAGTACGCCCAGCCGTCGCCGTACGCACCGGCCGTCAGCTGGGCCAGGATCGTCACCTGCCCGCGTGGGGCCACGTGGTCGCGGCGGATGAGCACGGCCAGCCCGATGAGCATCAGTCCGAGGAGTGCGCCCAGCATGAGTTCCGTGCGCTGGGCCCGTTTCACCTTGGGTGTGCGGAAGGTCGGTACGGCGTTGGCGATCGCCTCGACGCCCGTCAGCGCCGAGCAGCCGGAGGAGAACGCCTTGAGGATCAGCAGGAAGCCCAGCGACTCCTGCACCGGGAAGGACTCGGGGGTGCCGACGACGGCCACCGGGTGGGAGCGGAACAGACCGACCACGACGACGCCGAGGACGGCCACGATGAACAGCAGGGTCGGCAGCATCAGCACCCGGGCGCTCTCCGTGACACCGCGCAGGTTCACCACCGTCAGCAGCGCCAGCCCCACCAGACACACAAGGAGCCCGTCGTGGGCCAGGGCCGGAAAGGCGGACGCGAGGGCGTCGGCGCCGGCGGCGAGACTGACGGCGACGGTGAGGACGTAGTCGACGACGAGGCTGGCCGCGGCGAGCAGGCTCGCGGTCCTGCCGAGGTCCTTCCTGGCCACCGCGTAGGCGCCGCCGCCGTCCGGGTGGACGGCGATGACCTGGCCGTACGACACCACGAGCGTGGCGAGCAGGAAGGTGATCGCCAGGGTGATGGGCAGGGTCGCGGTGAGCGCCCCGGTCCCGGCGACGACGAGCGCGAGCACGATCGCCTCCGGGCCGTAGGCCACCGAGCTGAGCGCGTCCAGAGAGAGGGCGGCGAGCCCCTCCAGGCTCGTCAGACGGTGCTTCTCACCCTCCCCCGGGCGCAGCGGAACTCTCGGTCTCAGTTCACGGCGTGCCAGGCCGTACGCCATCGGGCCCCCATCGCGGCCGGTGGGACAGTCGGCAACAGTGTCCTCCGCCTCATGTCGATCACCCGTGATACGGCCCCGGCGGGTCGGCCGACGTGGGTGGGTGAAGGCCTGCCCGCACAGGAGACGTACGGCTGCTAGAGCAGCCCTTCCGCCAGCGGTCCCAGGGACAGAGCCGGGAGGAAGTTGAGGAGCGCCAGGATGAGGGCGGCTCCGGTGGCCAGGGCGACGAAGTTGACGCCGCGGGCCTGGAGGGTGCCGACGGTGACGACGCCGGGCTGCTGACGGGCCAGCCGGCCGGCGAGGGCGAGCAGGAACACCATCGGGACATACCGGCCGATCAGCATCGCCGCCGCCATCAGCAGGTTGTGGAAGTCGGTGGCGCCGTTGAAGCCCGCCATCGCGCTGCCGTTGCTGTTGACGTTGGAGGTGTAGGCGTACACCAGCTCGGTCAGGCCGTGGGGCCCCGGGTTGCCCATGGACGACGGGCCGTCGCCGAGCGCGACCGCGAGCGCCGAGCAGCCCAGGATGGTTGTCGGGGCGACCAGCGCGTACAGCACGACGAACCGCATCTCCGGGAAGCCGATCCGCTTGCGCAGGTACTCGGGGGTGCGGCCGACCATCAGGCCGCCCACGAACACGGCGATCATCACGGCCACGATCAGGCCGTACAGCCCGCTGCCGGTGCCGCCCGGGGCGATCTCGCCGAGCATCATCGCCGACAGCAGCGCTCCACCGCCGATGCTGGAGAAGCTGTCGTACGACGCGTTCGCCGCGCCGTCCGCCGAGCCCGTGGCGGCGACGCCGAAGAGCGTCGAGCCGGGGATGCCGAAGCGGGTCTCCGTGCCCTCGTACTGCCCGCCGACCGCTTCGGTCACCGTACCGTTGTGGGCGCTCTGCGCGAGACTGCCAACCGCCAGCAGCAGCCCGAAGAGGATGCCGACGACCGCGAGCAGCGTCCAGCTCTGCCGCAGCGAGCCGATCAGGCGTCCGTAGGTACGGATGAAGGCGGTCGGGATCAGCAGCATCAGCACGATCTCGATGGCGTTGGTGTACGCCGACGGGTTCTCGAAGGGGTGCGCGCTGCTGGCGTTGAAGACGCCGCCGCCGTCGCCGGACATCAGCTTGATCGGCTCCCAGGAGCCGACGGGACCGCCGAGCAGGGTCTGCTGTCCGCCCGCGACCGTGGTGACGGTGTGCGCGCCGCCCAGGTTCTGCGGAACGCCCAGGGCGATCAGGACGATCCCGGAGACGATCGACAGGGGCACGATGACCCGGAAGATCGTGCGGATCAGGTCGACCCAGAAGTTGCCCAGGCGGTCGGTGTCGCGGCGGACGAGGCCCCGGACGAGGGCGAGCGCGGCACAGATGCCGACGGCCGCCGAGGCGAACGCCTGGACGCCCAGTCCCGCCATCACCGCGAGGTGGCCGGTGGTGGACTCACCCGCGTAGTTCTGCCAGCTGGTGTTGGTGATGAAGCTGACGGCGGTGTGCAGCGCGAGCCGCCAGGGCATGCCCTCGTGGCCGGTGGACCAGGGCAGCTTACCCTGGAGGGTGAAGAGGGCGAAGAGCGCGGCGATGCTCATCAGGCTGAAGGCGAGCAGCGCGAACAGGTAGTGCCGCCAGTCCTGTTCGCGGTCCGGGTCGACGCCGCAGACCTTGTAGAGGGCGCGTTCGGCGCGTCTGTGCGGTCCGCCGTCGAGGACGCGGGCCATGTAGTCGCCGAGCGGGACGTGCAGTCCGACGACGACGGCGAGGATCAGGGAGGCCTGGAGCCAGGCGTACATGGTCAGGCCACCTTCACGGGATGCATGCGGTCGAGGGCAGCGTTCAACTGGACGACGTTCACGGCCAGTTCGCCGAGAACACCGAGGCCGCGGCCGCTGGTGTACTCGCCGACCAGCCTGCGTACGGCGGCCTCGCTCATGCCGCGTTCGCGGGCGACGCGCGGCGTCTGGAGCGTCGCGTACGCGGGGCTGATGTGCGGGTCGAGTCCGCCGGCACTCGCGGTGACCGCGTCGGCGGGAACCTTCGGGTGCGCGGGCGCGTCGCCGCGGACCGGGGTGACGACGGCCTTGCTGTAGTCGGCGCCGGGCCGGGCGCACTCGACCGTGACGCCTTCGTACGAGGCGAGGAACGGCCGGGCGGGGCATGCCTGGTCGAGGCTGACCACGCGGGTGGCTCTGCCCGTGGTGCCCCCGTCGCGAAAGACGCCGAGGACGGCGCCGACGCCGTCGCTCGTGCAATAGGGGCGGGAACCGTCGACATGCTCCAGTTCACCGACCGCCTTGCTGCGGGCGCAGACCTGGGTGAGCAGACTCTGCTTTCCCGAGTCGGGCTGCCCCTTGACGGGCAGGACGTCGACCGTGGACTCCGGGCCGAGATTGCCGGCCGCCGAGGCCGAGGCGTCGTATCCGGTACCGGCATTGGACGGGCGGGGCTGGAAGTACGACGGGATCGGGGCGCCCTCCTTGTCGAGGAAGGACTGCCCGATGAGCTTGCTTCCACCTGCGGCGAGTTCGGAGCCGTGTGCCTGGTTCCGGAGTCCAGGCACCTGGGCGATCGCGGTCATCCCCAGCGGGTAGACGAGGCCCACGAGCACGGTGAGCACGACGACCACCCGGATCGCCGCCAGATGGCGGCCGATCCAGGAGGGCATCCTGGACAGAAAGTTCATGGTCAGATCCCGGGGATGAACTGGACGACGGCGACGTCGATGAACTTGATCGCGAGGAAGGGCAGGAGCAGTCCACCCATGCCGTAGATCCACAGGTTGCGGGTGAGCAGCGAGTCGGCGCTGCTGGGCCGGTAGCGCACGCCGCGCAGGGCCAGCGGGATCAGCGCGACGATGATCACCGCGTTGAAGATGACGGCCGACAGGATCGCGGAGGTCGGCGAGTGCAGTCGCATGATGTTGGCGGCGTCCACGGCCGGGTAGACCCCGCCGAACATCGCCGGGAGGATCGCGAAGTACTTGGCGATGTCGTTGGCGATGGAGAACGCGGTCAACGCGCCCCGAGTGATGAGGAGTTGCTTGCCGATCTCGACGATGTCGATGATCTTCGTGGGGTCGGAGTCGAGGTCGACCATGTTGCCGGCCTCCTTGGCGGCCGACGTGCCCGTGTTCATCGCCACGCCGACGTCAGCCTGCGCGAGCGCCGGAGCGTCGTTGGTGCCGTCACCGGTCATCGCGACCAGATGGCCGCCCGCCTGCTCCTTCTTGATGAGGGCGAGTTTGTCCTCGGGGGTGGCCTCGGCGAGGAAGTCGTCGACGCCCGCCTCGTCGGCGATGGCCTTCGCGGTGACGGGGTTGTCGCCGGTGACCATGACCGTGCGGATGCCCATCCGGCGCAGTTCCGCGAAGCGCTCCCTGAGGCCGGGCTTGACCACGTCCTTGAGGTGGATGACGCCCAGCAGCCGGGCCGGTCCCTCGCCCTGGCACTCGGCGACCGCGAGCGGGGTGCCGCCGGAGGCCGAGACCTGCTCCACACAGGCGTCCAGGGCCACGGGAACGGTGCCGCCGTTGTCCTCGACCCAGCCCGCGACCGCGGTGGCCGCGCCCTTGCGCAGCCGGCGGCATCCCCCGGACTCCGGCCGAGAGGTGCCCCCAGGCAGGTCCACCCCCGACATCCGGGTCATGGCGGAGAACGGCACCCACTCGGCGTCCTTGGGCGCGACCTGCGGCATCCCGAACCGCTCGTGCACGTATTCCACGATCGAGCGGCCCTCCGGCGTCTCGTCGGCAAGGCTCGAGAGCAGGGCCGCGTCCGCGAGTTTCCGGTCCGTCACTGACCCGACGGTGAGCAACTCGCTCGCCCGCCGGTTGCCGTGGGTGATCGTGCCGGTCTTGTCGAGCAGCAGTGTGTTGACGTCGCCGGCCGCCTCGACCGCCCGGCCCGACATGGCGAGCACATTGCGCTGCACCAGCCGGTCCATGCCCGCGATGCCGATGGCGGAGAGCAGACCGCCGATGGTCGTCGGGATCAGACAGACGAGCAGGGACACCAGGACGATGCCGGTGACGCCGTTGGCGGTGAGCGCCTCGGTGTCGTGCGCGGCGGACATGAAGTCCTTGGAGAAGATCGCCATCGGCTGGAGTGTGAGGACCGCGACCAGGAAGACGAAGGTCATCATGACCAGCAGCAGGTTGAGCGCGAGCTCGTTGGGGGTCTTCTGCCGGTCGGCGCCTTCGACCAGGGAGATCATCCGGTCCAGGAAGGACTCGCCGGGATCCTGTGTGACGCGCACGACGATGCGGTCCGACAGGACGCGGGTGCCGCCGGTGACCGCCGAGCGGTCTCCGCCCGACTCGCGGATCACCGGCGCGGACTCGCCGGTGATCGCGGACTCGTCGATGCTGGCGACGCCCTCGATGACATCGCCGTCTCCGGGGACGAGTTCCCCGGCCTCGACGACCACGACGTCACCCCGCCGCAGCTCCCCCGCGCCCACGGACTCCTCGACGTACGACCCCGCCGGAGCTCCCGGCTCCCAGCCACCCAGCCGCCGTGCGACCGTCTGGCGGCGCATGCCGCGCAGCGTGTCCGCCTGGGCGCGGCCACGGCTCTCGGCGACGGCCTCGGCGAGGTTCGCGAACACGACCGTCAGCCACAGCCAGGCGGTGATCAGCCAGCCGAACCCGGACGGGTGGGCGATCGCGAGGCCCGTGGTCAGGGCCGCACCGATCTCGGTGACGAACATGACCGGGTTGCGGGCCAGGGTCACCGGGTTGAGCTTGCGCAGCGCGGCGGGCAGGGCGAGCCACAGTTGTCTGGGGTCGATCAGTCCGGCGCCGATCCTGCGGGCCGGGTCCCGATCGGGTGGTCGCACGACCTCGTCGGGCTTCTCTCTCACGGGCGCGGGCGCGGTCATCAGAACCTCTCCGGCTTGATCAAAGCCGCCAGCAGGCAGGCCGGCAGGCCTACCGAGGCGAACAAGCCCACGACGTGGTCGACAGTCACGCAATCCTCACAAAACGCACGAGTCGAAGATGAGAAAGTGCAGGCATGGGGAGCCTCCGGGCGAGGGCCGGGCAGTCGCTCGCCCGGAGGCTGTTCGGGGGCGGCGCGAGGGCTGGTGCTGTGGCCGGGAAGGTTTGCCGGGAAGCTCGCGGCGTCCGGTGCCGTGCCGGGCGTCGCGAGCCGGTGAACCTTTCCGGTCACAGCACTAGTAGGGCTT
>NZ_BMQA01000106.1 GCF_014647875.1 Streptomyces brasiliensis
CGACAACGCCCTACCCACAGCAGAGATCAAGACAGCGTGTTGATTCTCTGCGGGCCCCAGTTTGGCGGGTTGCTCGGGCAGGCTGGGGACGATGACGGCCTGCCCACTGAGCCTGGCCTCCCGCAGCAGGTCCGCGACGTGGTCCTCGGGGCCGGTGAAATGCAGCGCCGGGACGCCCGCGAGGCGCAGCGCCGCGGCGGCGCAGGCCAGCCCGTCGCCCTCGTGGCGCTCGCGCAGGTAGACGGTGAGCGGGGCACCGGCGGCGAGTCGGGCGGCCAGCCGGTGCACGAAGCGGCCGAACTCGTCGTCCGGGAACAACTCCTGGCCGTCGTACGGCCGCAGCGGCGCGGGCAGCGGGTGAAGGTGCCCGGCGAGCGCCGCGTCGGGCGTGTCGTCGCCGAGCAGATGGGCCACGACCCGGTCCGGGACGCGCAGCGACCGCCCGGCGAAGGGCCGATCGGGCTCCTCCACCGCCAGCAGCCCGAGCCTGGCCAGCGGCGCCGTGGAATGCAGCCGGGACCGGGCGCTCGGCGAGAGGAGCCGGGCACCCACCAGGTCCAGGGCGAGCGAGACGGTGGCGCGGCGCCGGCTGACGTCGTCGTTGAGATAGCCGTAGAGCTGCTCGAAGGCGCGGTCCAGGTCGGGGGCGAGCGCGATCAGCAGCAGCGCGGCGTCGAGCTCGGTCAGCCCGAGCCGCGCCGACAGCTCCGCCAGCCGGTCCTGCGGCGGCCCGTCGAGGTCGGTCAGCACCGGCTCCGCCGGCTCCACGGGCCGCAGGAGATGCTGCACCGCCTCCTCCGGCAGATACAGCCCGCGCAGCGGATCGCCGGCCGTGGGGTCGTTCGCAGAACGCTGCCCCACGATCTGGGCGACGCGCTCGCGCAGGGCCGCGAGCCGGGCGACGAGGGCGGCGGCGGGGCCGGACTCCGTCATCTCGTACGCCGGTGTCCACGTGGTCACCGGACCGGTCCCGCCCCTCGCTCGCGCACGGCCATCGCGCGGGCCTCCCTGGCCGCCGCCACCTGCGCGGGGCGGTGGGCGCGCTCCTCGGTGACCGGGGCGGCCTCGTCCAGGGTGCGCACGCGGACCGCGGCGCCCTCGGTGACGGGCGGACCGGCGTCGTACTCGGGGAAGGCCGGGAAGGGCGCGGTGACCACGAGGTCGAGCGAGGGCTTGAGTTCACCGCCGAGGGCGGACCAGATCTCCGCCAGCGACCGCGACTCCGTCTGGATGCCCGCCACCGACAGCGGCACCGTCAGCCCCAAAGCGCCCAGTGCGCCCGGGAGTTCGGAGGGCGTGAGCAGCTCGCGCGGGATCAGCGTGGCCAGCACGGCGGACAGCAGGCGGTGTTCGTCCTGTGGCTGCTTCGTCCACGCCGTCACCAGGTACGACAGCCGGAACCAGCGCGGCGGCTGGCGGCGCTTGACCACCACGTCCCGCTCGTCGACCACCGGCATATGCCCGCGCTGACGGCGGTGGACGTCCTCCCGGATGTCGTACAAGTAGGCATTCACCGTGGGAGAGTTGCGGCGGGCCGCCCAGTCGCGGGTCGGGGCGTCGAACGCGACGTCGACGCCGGAGCCCGCCAGCGCGCCGCCGCCGAGCAGGTCCTTCAGGACCTCGTCCACCTCGTGGATCACTGTCTTGCTCCCGCCTCGCGGTGCTCGGCACCGCACGAAACCTGCCGCCGTATCCGATCCTGCCTCCTGCCCGGGCCACCGCCGCAAGCACGCAAGGGACGGCGAAGGGGCAGACTGCGCTGCCCCGAAGGGCCTGACAGGGATGCCCTGGTGGTCAGATGTAGCCTTCCCGCAGGGCATACGCGACCGCGTGCGTTCGGTTGCGCAGATGCAGCCGAGTGGTCAGCCCGTGGATCACGTTCTTGACCGTGCGTTCGGAGTAGGACAGCTTGCTGGCGATCTCACTGGTGTCGAGCCCCTCGGCCACCAGGCGCAGTGCGTCCACCTCACGCGGGGTCAGCCCCGAGGACGGGCTGCCGGTGCGGCCTGCGGCGCTGCGGTGCAGCGTGCCCGCCTGGCTGATCAGCCGACCCAGCAGGTCGGCCGGGAGATCCCCGTCACCACGCGCGGCCGCCAGCACGGCCCGTGTCAGACGCGTCGCGGTCGCTTCGTGTCGCCACACGATCGCGCCGACTCCGGACTCGATGACCTCCAGCAGATCGCCCTCGCGGAGCGAACTGACGACCAGCACCGCTCGCGCTCCCTCGCTGCGCACCAGGTGGCGCAGCCGGGTCAGCGTGCCCTCGTCCAGGGCGTCGCCGACGAGCAGCGCCACCGTGCCAGGGGCCGAGGCGTTCTCCTCTCGGAGTTCGATCTCCGGGAACCGGCGCAACTGGCTGATCGTGCCCTCGCGCAGGATCGGGTCGAGGGCGTGCACCGCCACGGGTGTCCGCTCGGGTGCGCCGGCCGTGCCGGAACATGCGGTCCGCGATGAGCTGAACAAGCGTTTCCCCCTATGTCCAGGTGCCGGCCACCTTCCGAAGCCGGTGACAGGCATGCCCGGTGCCCCGAAGTCCTGCGGTGCGCCACGTACGTTTGAGATCCGGCTCGTGCGGCTGCACAAGCAAACCCTCCATACGCGAGGGCCGGTCATCGCCCACCACGTTGACCAGCGGGTACGCCCAGCAGGTCTCCTATGTATAGAACGTTCGCTCCAAAGGTAGCCATGCCAGATCGTGGCTGTCAATACCGAACGTTCTATCTTGTGATGTCAGGTGGGGGTGGGGCGAGCCGCCTCGGCGGTCGCGTTCGTGCAGATTGGTGGGGCTGGGCAGGGGCAGCGGTTCCTCCTCCGACAGCTCAGAACTGAACGCGGGGGCCAGCGACAGGTCCGGCTCGCCGGTCCGGCGACGTGCACGGCATGCGCGTGCTGCGCGCCCGCTGCGCCTTGGGTGACGCCGCGGTGCCCTTCGCCGCCGTCCTGCAGCTCCTGGCCCGGTTGGGGTTATCGGGACACAGCCGGCCCAGTGCGGTGCCCGGCGGCAGTGAGTGAAACGGGCATGCTGCTATGGCGGTTGCTGCGCGAGCACGCCGAGGCGGCACCGCTGCTGCTCGCCGTGGACGACGTCCACCTCGCCGACGGGCCCTCCTGCCGCTGGTGGAGATTGCCCGGCAGGCGGATCAGCCCGGCCTGCCCATCCTGCTGGCCGTCACCGAACGCAGCCAGCACGACATCGACCAGCCCGCCCCGGGGTGCAGCCACAGCCTCTCGCCCGCCCTCGTGCGCACCTGCACGCTCGCCCCGCTCACCGCGGACGCGGCGGCCGAGCTGGTGCGCGCGGTCTTCCCGCAGGCACCCGCCGGCTGGGTCGCCGACTGCACCCGATGCACCAGGCGTTGCTCAACACTGCGCCGACATCGCGGCGGCACGCGGCGAGTACGGCCGGTTGCCGGCCGAACCGCCCCTGCTGCCCGGGACTGGTCCGGCCAACGAGCACGCCCACACCCTGATCGCCCCGGTGGCATGCGGCCGCACCGCCGCGGCACGCCGCACCGCCGACGGCTTCGACCTGCGGGAGACGCCCGACTCCTGGGAGCTCGACTGGTTCCGGTACGCGCGCGGGGTGCAGCGTGCCGCCTACGGGGCACGGGAAACCTGCGGAGCTGGTGACACCCCCCGGGCCGTGCACTCGACAAGGGGAGGTAGTCATGCCAACTCCGAAGGCCGGTGACCCTGTTGCGGGGCTATGAAGACGGTAATGGGGGGCAGGGCGGAGGGGTGGCTGGGGCCTCAAGATCCTTATTCTTGCTGGCCAGAGACACTTTCCGCCTGTCCGGCCAGCTAGAACACCGGCCCTTCATGGAAAGCGCGAGGTTATCGAGGACGGCACACCGTCTCCGGCCTTGACGGTTTCCGCTGCCCTACGGGGATCTCCGCCGGCCAGGGCGTCGAGGACAGCTACCAGCGGTTCCAGTGGCTGAAATTCCTGTCATCGGCCCGCGGGGCCGGCTTGAAGTCGGTGCCGATCGTGTAGGCGATGGGGGTCAGCGCGACTTGGACGGTGTTGTCGAACGGGAGGCCGAGCAGGTCGGCCATCTCGCGCTCATAGGTGAGGTGAGCGACGGTCCACGCCGTTCCTAGGCCGCGTTCCCGCGCGGCGAGCATGAAACTCCAGGTCGCGGGAATAACCGAGCCCCAGTTGTGCGCCTGCCCGCGGGTCGAGTCCATTTCCTCGCGGCGAGCGACCCGCACCACCGGGATCATCAGCACCGGCACCTCGTGCAGATGCTGGACCAAGTGGCCGAGGCTGCCCCGAATCCGTGCCCACTCCGACGAGGCGAAGCTCATCCGGGTCGGAAGCGGAGCGGGGTTGTGCTCGTCGGGAGCGCCGGCCATGAGCCCGGCTCGCCAGATGTCGGCCGCCTTCGCCTTCGTCGCCGGATCGTCGATGAAGATGAAGTCCCACTGCTGCTGGTTGCGGCCGGTCGGTGCCTGGGTGGCGACCTTCACGGCTTCCTGGATCAGGTCCCGCGGAACGGGTCGGGTCAGGTCGAGGCGCCTGCGAACCGCACGCGTGGTGGTGAGGACCTCATCGGCAGTGAGCCCGAGGGCCTGGTAGGCCGGACTGCTGTTGTTCACTGTGTTGCTCCTGGTCGGGATCAAGGGATAAGGGTTCCGCGGTGGCTAAGGCGCCTTCCGCGTGACGGGCAGCACCGCGTCGAGCAGGGCGGCCGCCGCATCGCGCGCGGCACGCACCACCGTGGGGTCGTGGTCCATGTGAAGAGACTGCGCGGCCCCGTCCCACAAGGCGTGCAGTTGCATCGCCAACGTCGACGGGTCGGCTGCGCCCGCCTCTGCCGCCAGGTCGGCGAAGGTCTTGCGGATCCACCTGCGATAGTCCGAGGCGGCGGTGTCCACGCCGCCCGCGTGCGACTCGGCGGTGGCGCGGGCGAAGGCGCATCCGCGATATGTGCTGTCGGCGGCGAACTCGGCTTGAACGTCGAATGGCGCGAGCATCCTCGCGCGTGGGGCGCGGTGGCGTGCGATAGCGCGTTGGAAGTGCTCCCTCATGGCATCGTGTCGGTCCCGCAGGTAGGCGGCGACCAGCTCGTCCTTGGAGCCGAAGGCGTCGTACAGACTGGCCTTCGCCACCCCTGCGCGTTCGAGGAGTCGACCGATGCCGACGCTTCGGATGCCCTCCTGGTAGAACAGGTCCGCGGCGGCGGCGAGGAGCCGCTCGCGAGGTGTACCGTCCGCGTCAATCTGCATCTGACTCAACCTTCCCTGTGGCACGCACGACCGTCACCAAGGCGGCGGCGCTGAGGACCGCCAACACTATGGCCAAGCCCGCCGCTACCCGGGTGAGCGGTATCCCCACACTCGTCAAGGCGCCCGGCACGATCGCGGCGGCACCGAGGCCCAGGTAGGCGACGACGAAGACGGCAGCCATCAACGCCGGTCTGTCGCGGTCCGACGAGCCCGCGGTCACCAGACGGATGGGGCCCTGGAAGCCAGGACCGTATCCCATGCCTGCTATCACGCCGGCAGCCAGGTAGAGGCCGACCGAGCTCAGCGCGAGCGCTGCGACCGTTACGCCGAGACCGGCGAGCGTCATGAGCAGGCCGACGATGGTGACCGCTCGGCCGCCGACGTGGCGCAACGCCACAGTCATCACCGTCGCGGTGCCCAACAGCGTGAACAGCGGAAGCGCGCTCTGCCAGCCGGAGGCTCCGGGCACCAGCGCTCGCAACAAGGCCGGACTCAGCGCTGCGTAGAAGCCGGACAGGCCCCAGACCACGAAGACCACGGGCGCGCACCTGATGAAGGCCGCGCGGGCGTGAGGAGGCACGGCGACACGCGGTTTGAGCGACAGCACCGCGATCGGCTGCCGGCCCGTGTCCGGGAGCAGGCGCAGGACCAGGACCCCTTGAGCCAGGAGTATCGAGGCCAGGACCAGGTAGATCGTGTGCGTGGGGCCGGGAGCGTACTGGATAAGGAAGCCGCTCAGCAGCGCCCCGATCCCGCTGCCGGTGCCTGGCGAGGCGGCGCTCGCGATCGGGCCGCGCTCCTTGTCGGACTCGATCATGAGGGCCGACAAGGTCCCGAACGCGACGCCCGAGGCCAGCCCCTGCAGCGCCCTGCCGATGAAGATCGGCACGAACGAGCCAGCGAGGGTGAACATGGCGAGGGCGATCACCTGGCCGCCGATAGACGTGAGCAGTACCGCTCGGCGCCCGAAACGCTCAGACAGCCTGTCCAGCCACAGCAACCCGCCGATGACCGCCACCGCGTAGGTGGCGAACGCGATCGTCCCGATCAGCGCGCTGGCATGCCACGCCGACTCGTACGTCTGGTACAGCGGGCTCGGTGCGTTCGCGCTCGCGAGGAAGAGCACGACGATGGAGCTCGCGAGCACGAGCGTGCCGGCGCCGCCAGGTACGTCCTGTCCGCCCCGGCAGGGCGCTGGGACCTCAAGCGACGTGGCCGCGTGGACGCTGCGGGATGCCAACTGCCCTCTCCTTCAGACAGACCGGTCTGTACGGATCGAAGCTAGCAACAGACAGACTGGTCTGTCCAGGCAGAGTGGGTGGTTCTCTTCTGGCGCGCGACGGACGCCCCGGCATCTCGCCCGCCCTGTTGCGATGAGCCGGTCTGGTGTCAGTGGGTTGGTGTCAGAGGTCATCCGCTTTCCGAACGTGATCGTTTGGTTCGCGGTTGTCCCCGATCTCGGCGAGGACCCGGGCGACGAGCTGGGTGCCGAGCCCGGGGAAGCTCAGGGTCACGTCAGCGTCCGGGTGCTGAGGGAACGCTTCCTCCACCGCCTCGGCGAGGTCGTCGGTGGCGACGCAGGCGGCCCCAGCCGGCCCAGAAGGGCGAGCATCTGCTGGCCGAGTGCGTCCTCGAGCGGCGGCTGGTGGGCAGAGTCGCCGCGGAAGACTTCACGGATCCGCTCGGCCTCGGCCTCGATGCCGCGTTTACGGCCGGCTCGCTTGAGTGCGCAGGTGATCTGCCTGTGCGGGAGCTCGGACGGCTCGGGCGTATCGAGAGGTCACCGTGTGGTGGGCTCACACCGCGCACCAACGAGTGGTCAAGGCAAGGGGTGTTGACGCTCGACGGCGCCGGGCATCGCCGCTCTGCACGGAGGCGTCGTGGCCGTTAGGGCACAGGCGTCCGCCCGGCGCCCACGAGGGACAGCCCCTCGCTTTACGGTGGTGGCCGCGAGGACGCCGAACGCCGCCGCTGTGTTGTGAGACGTCGGGGTCAGGGCCTCAACGCCTCGGGGGTCACTCGCGTGAAGGAGGGCTTTGCGTAACCGCGGTACCGAATGCTGCCGTGATGTCCGCTCATCTCCAGCGCCGACTCCTCTGAGGAAGATCCCGCTGCGCCGTGTCGGGATGTTGTCGTTCCGCTCGATGATCTTCATCGTGACTCCGCTGGCGGTCTCCAACCCGGGTGAGGCCGAGGAGGCGTCGAGAAGGAGAGAGGCGTCCTTCACATGAGTCTTCTTCACGCGCGTTGGGGGGCTCCCGTCCACCCACCGATGCGAGGACGGAGACATCAGTGCATGTCTGACCTGTGGGTTTGAACGTCGGCAGGCAGTGCGATGCGCTTCGGCAGGAGCGTTTCCCCCAGCCGGTCGCTGCGCAGAGCGCGCGTGTTTCGCTCACTTCGCCGGAGGCCGCTGTCGCGTCGACGTGCTCTTCGCGATGTTCCGCGACGGCACTTTCTGCGAACCACCGACCCCGATCACCCCTTGACCAAAGTCATAGGGGCACCCCCGTGTCGAGAGGCCGAGGCCGGAGCACCCTCCCCGGCCTCCGTGATGACTGACCGAGTCGACGCGTGTCACCTCCCTCTGGTGTCGCACCCCGGCGCAAACTTGGCTGGAACTGTTCACCTTTTCTCCGGCTGGACGCCGAAGGACTTCGATCCACCGCCCCGGGTATGCCTCAAAAGGCTGTCTTGACAGACGTAGACAACTGGCCACGGCCAACCGGAGCGAATGGTCGGACAGTTACCACGGATGGTCTGTGCAGCGTCAACTTCGCGACAAACTTGGGTAGTTGGCGGAGTATGCCGGTTGCGGGATCTCGGCGTGCACAAGGATGGCTAGCATGAGCCCGGTCGGGGTTCCGGAAGATCACTGTCACCTTGGCGATTCATCCCGGGCCTGCGGCTGTCATGTGTCGGCCACCCCGTCTCTTCTCCTCCTGACGACTTAGGGACTGCGGAATGTCCGTGCCTGCACCACCCAGTCAGCACCGGCAGCGAAAAGCGCCACGCAAGCTGCCGACCGTACCGCTGGTCGTGCTGGTGGCGAGTACCGTGGCCGCAGGCGCGGCGGCTGCGTCGGCCCCCGCGGCCGCTCGCGGCTGGGCACTGACCACGGCTCTCATCGGCTGGCTCTGGGTGTCCGTCACCGTCGTTGTCAGTGCGTTGACGCTCCGGCGCGTCCGTCGGAGTTCCGTCGGACAGAGCACCGAAAACGCAAACCTCGAAGCCCAGTTGGCGAAGCAGGCGGCGGAGACGGCGCACTTGGTGAACGCCACCCTGCCGGCCGTGGCGAAGCGGCTGCACGATGGGGCGACGGTGACCGAGGCCCTGGCCAACGTGCCGTCGCCGTCCGATCCCCAACTGCGCCAGGTCGCCGAGACCTTCTGCTCTCTGCTGGAGCAGGCCGTACAGGAGGCCGCGGCTCTGGACGCCGAACGGCACGAGGCCCGGCAGGAGCGAGCCCGAGCCTCCGAGGAACTCGAGCGACTGACCGCCAAGACCCTGCCGTCCGTGGTCGCCAAACTCCACGACGGCGGCACCGCCGACACGGTGCTCGCCGAGCTGGACCTGCCGAAGACCCCCCTGTTGCGCGCTCCGGTGGAGTCCTTCGTGCGTGAACTCGCCCACAGCGAGCGGCGGGCGGCGGCCGCGCAGGCCGCTTCGGCGAAGGCCCTGAGCCGGGTGCAGGCCAAGGCCGTCAGCATGCTCGCCGACCTGCGGGACATGCAGGAGCGGCACAGCGAGGAGGTCTTTGGAGATCTCCTCAAGCTGGACCACAGCACATCGCAGCTCGGCCTCATGACCGACCGGCTCGCCCTGCTCATGGGCGGCCGCACCAGCCGTGCCTGGAATAAGCCGATCGTGATGGAGAGCATCCTGCGTGGCGCGGTCGGCAGGATCGCCGCGTACCAGCGGGTCCGGCTGCATTGCTCGACGAATGCTGCGGTCTCCGGGTTCGCGGCGGAGGGCGTCATGCACCTGCTCGCCGAACTGATGGACAACGCTGCCAACTTCTCGCCGCCGATCGACGAGGTCCACGTTTACGTGGAAGAGCGCAGCGCCGGTCTCGTCGTCACGATTGAGGACAGCGGCCTGAAGATGGCCGACGCGGCCATGCGCCACGCTGAACAGGCGGTTGCCGGGCGCGTGAGGGACCTCGCCTCACTGCAGGGAACCCGCCTCGGACTGGCCGTCGTCGGGCGGCTGGCCGTCAAGTACGGCATTAGTGTCAACTTCCGGCCGTCGTCGCGTGGCGGCACTGGTGTCGTCGTGCTGCTGCCTCCTCAACTGCTGGCCCAGCAGCGGGATTCCGCGCCGAGGGATCCCGCCCGCCGCCCCACCGCGGCCGCACCCACGCCCGGCCCGGCGCCGGTCCGGGAGTCGGCATCGACCGATCGGCCCGATCCCGCCACGGACCGGACCGCCGGCCGCCCGGAACACCCGGAGCAGAGCGCGCGCCGTCGCACCGAGGACTCCACGCCGAACGGCCTGCCCGTCCGCGCGCCCGGCCACACCATGGCCGAAGCCGAGCGTGAGCGCCTGCAGCGTTCGGGGACGGCCGACGGCACCGAGAAGGACAGGGCCCGGGACGCGCTGGCTGACCGGCGCGCCACGGCCCGCGATGCGGGCTCGACCTTCGGCGCCTTCCACCGCGGCCGTCGGTCCGGCAGCGGCGGCACATCCGACACCCCTGCCGATCCCGGCCCGCTCGAAGCCGAGTAGTCCACGCTCTTCCCCTCCGGCGCCCGGGGCCCTGGCGCCGACCCCCACCTGAGTTCGCGAGATTGGAGGAACGGGCCGGTGACCGGACTATCGGGCACAACCGTCCCCACACCTACGATGCAGACCACCGACAACAGTCTCACCTGGCTTCTGCAGAGCCTTCTGGAGCGCACCCCCGGCACACGGCATGCCCTGGTCCTGTCCCGGGACGGGCTCAAGCTCTGCTGGAGCGAACATCTGACGCTCGATCAGGCCGACCAGCTGGCAGCGATCTGCTCCGGAATCCAGGCCCTCGCCCAGGGTGCCTCCGTCGAGTTCGGCGACGGCAGCGGCGGCGTCCGGCATTCCATGACCGAGTTCCACGGCGGACTGCTCTTCATCGTGGAGGCCGGTGCGGGAGCGCATCTGGCGGTTCTCGCCGAGGAGGACGCCGACCCGGGCGTAGTGGGTCACCAGATGACCGAACTCGTCGAACAGATCGGTGAGCATCTGCGGGCCGAGCCGCGCGGCACGGTCCAGGGGAGCGCCTCCTCGTGACGCGAAGGCCTGTGGACACCGGTGATCCGGACCGGCTCTACACGGTCACCGGCGGACGCAGCCGGGCTGACGACTCCTTCGACCTGGTCGCCTTGGTTGTCAGCGAGTGTGAGCCCACTGCGGGAATGCAGTCGGAACACCTCCGGATCCTCGAACTGTGCAGGCATCCGACGGCCGTGGTCGAGGTCGCCGCGGAGCTGAGGCTGCCGATCACGGTCGTGCGCATCCTGCTCAGCGACCTTCTCGCCATGGGCAGGATCACCGTCCGTCATCCGCAGATGGCGCAGTCCGCCGCTTCACTTCCCCATTCCGCCCTTCTCAAGGAGGTGCTCCGTGGGCTCCACAATCTCTGAGCTGCCGTCCCGACGCACGCCCCTGGCCGATGCTGCCGACACAGGACTGAAGATCGTCATCGTGGGCGGATTCGGGGTCGGCAAGACGACCTTGGTCCGCTCCGTCAGCGAGATCCGGCCGCTCAACACCGAAGAGCTGATGACCCAGGCCGGCGTCGGCGTCGACGAGACGACCGCGGTGGCGGCGAAGACGACCACCACGGTGGCGTTCGACTTCGGACGGATCAGCCTCAACGAGCGCATGGTCCTGTATCTGTTCGGCGCCCCAGGGCAGGAACGCTTCTGGTTCCTGTGGGACCGGCTGTTCTCCGGCACGCTCGGCGCCGTCGTCCTGGTCGACACGCGGCGGATGAACGACTCCTGGTACGCCATCGACCGGTTGGAACACCACAAGACACCGTTCGTGGTGGCCGTCAACCGGTTCGACGACGCCGCCGGACACTCCCTGGACGAGATCCGCCAGGCCCTCGCACTGCCCGACCACGTGCCGCTGATCGACTGCGACGCGCGGGTCAGGTCGTCCGGCAAGGATGTGCTGATCACCCTCGTGGACTACCTCTACACACAGGCCATGGCCCAGGAGACGACACCGTGACCGACACCAGTTCCCCTGCCCCGCGCACGGCTCCTCCCGGCTGCCCCGCTCACCCGGGTGCCGTGCGCCTGGCCGGCCTGGAGTATCAGCAGACACCGGCGCAGCTGTACCGGGCCCTGCGCGGGAAGCACGGTGCTGTCGCGCCCGTTCTGCTGGACGGGGACATCCCCGCCTGGCTGGTCCTCGGCTACTCCGAGCTCTGTTACGTCACCGGTCACGACGACCTGTTCGCCCGCGACTCACGCCGCTGGAACCAGTGGGACGCCATCCCCCCGGACTGGCCGCTGCTCCCCTTCGTCGGCTACCAGCCGTCGGTACTCTTCGCCGAGGGCGACGAGCACCGGCGACGGGCCGGGGTGATCACCCAGGCTCTCGAGGGTCTCGACCAGTTCGAACTGGCCCGCGAATGCCAGCAGATCGCCGACCGGCTCATCGCCGACTTCGCCGGCAGTGGCCAGGCCGAACTCATGAGTGCCTACGCGCACGCCCTTCCCATGCGTGCCGCGGTCCAGATGTGCGGCATGCCGCACACCGGCGCGGACACCCAGCGACTCGTGGACGATCTGCGGATCTCCCTCGACGCCGCCGAGGGCGACGACCCGGTGGCGGCCTATGCGCGCGTCGGCGCGCGTATCCAGGAACTGGTCAAGGAGAAGCGGGAGAAGCCCGGCCCGGACGTCACCTCGCGGATGCTGCAGCATCCGGCCGGTCTCACCGACGACGAGGTCGTGCAGGACCTGATCTCCGTCATCGCCGCCGCTCAGCAGCCGACGGCCAACTGGATCTGCAACACCCTCCGGCTGCTGCTCACCGACGAACGGTTCGCCGTGAGTGTCTCCGGGGGTCGGCTCAGCGTGGGTGAGGCCCTCAACGAGGTGCTGTGGCTCGACACCCCGACGCAGAACTTCATCGGCCGCTGGGCCGTACGCGACACCCAGCTCGGCGGGCGGCAGATCCGGGCGGGCGACTGTCTGGTCCTGGGCCTCGCCGCGGGCAACACCGATCCACAGATCTGGCCCGATTCGCACGTCGGCGCCGAGAACGCCGCCCACCTCTCGTTCAGCAACGGAGAGCACCGCTGCCCGTATCCGGCGCCGCTGCTGGCCGACGTCATCGCGCGTACGGCGGTCGAGACGCTGCTGGAGCGGCTGCCGGATCTCGTGCTCTCGGTGGAGCCGGAGGAGCTGACGTGGCGTCCGTCGATCTGGATGCGTGGGCTGACCGCGCTGCCGGTCGAGTTCACGCCGGTGGTGCAGTGAGCGACGCGTACCGGAAGGGAGCCTGCAACCCGAGGTGCGGTCAGCAGGTCGTGCGGCCGGCTGCGCCTCGGGCGCCAGGTCGGGAATTCAGTCCGCGACCGGTGTGAAGACGACCGGCAGGGACTGCGGGCCGCGGGTGAACACGCCTTGTTCCACCGGGTCGTAGCCGTCCGCCAGCCGAATGCCGGGCATGGCGTCGAGGAGTTGACCTACCCCGGTCTCGACCTCGGCCTTGGCCAGCAGGGCGCCCACACAGAAGTGCCGCCCCAGTGCGAACGCGAGGTGGTCGGCGGCGGCGGAGAACGCGGTCGTCGTGGTGAGGTCGTCACGGAAGATGTCGAACCGGTCCGGGTCCCGGAAGCGGTCCGCGTCCCGGTTGGCGGCGCCGATGAGGCAGGTGACGGTGGCGCCCGCCGGAATCGTGCCGCCGCTGACGGTGACCTCGGTCGCCGACTGCCGCATGATCATGTGGACCGGAGGGGTGTAGCGCAGGGTCTCGGCGAAGGCCCGGGGGATCAGGCCGCGATCCTCGCGTACGGCCGCCAACTGCTCGGGATGCAGCAGCAGGTTGGCGAAGATACTGGCGATCGCCTTGTCCGTGGTCTCACCGCCTGCGGCGAGCAGCAGGCTGCAGAACGCCTTGATGTCCTCGTCGCTCATCCGCACGCCGTCGACCTCGGCGCTGCACAGCGTGGACAGCAGATCCTCGCCGGGATTCTTACGGCGCTCCTGGATGACCGGGATCATGTATTCGGCGAACTCCACCCGGGTGCGCTCCCCCGCCGCCGCCACCTCCGGGTCGCCGGCGAGGTTGCCGAGGAAGGCGATGACCGACGTGTACCAACCGTGGAACCGCTCGTGGTCGGCCTTGTCGAGTCCCAGCATCTCCGCGATCACGTTGACCGGAAAGCGCGTGGCGTAATCGGCCACCAGGTCCGCGGATCCGGTGTGCCGGAAGGTGTCGAGGAGCTCACGGGAGTTGCGCTCGATGACGGGCAGGAACTTCTCCTGGAGGTCGGCCCCGCGGAACGCCGGGGCGACGAGCGCCCGCCGGACCGAGTGCTCACGCCCACTGAGCTGAAGGATCGTCTTGCCATGCACGGGCTCGATCTGCCAGTTGTAGTTGTCGGTGGTGAACTCGCCGTTCCTGTCCTTGAAGACACGCTCCAGGTCCTCGTAGCGCGAGATGATGTAGCTCTGCGTGGGTTCGTGCCAGATCAGTGGTGCCTCTTCCCGCATCACGCGATAGGCAGGGTACGGGTCCGCGGCGAACTCGGGCGAGAGGATGTCGGGGACCTGCTGCGCGGTGGACATGGGGCTCCCATGGGTCAGTAACGGCCTTGACGCACAACGTTATTGATCACCCGGCAGCCCTGACAGCCGAGTCCTGGTCGAATCTTCAACCGCGAGCCACCGTTGGCCGAAAACAGTCTCCGCGAGGTGGTCTCAACCGGCGCGGCGCATCACGTTGCCGAGAGTCAGTGCCTGTCCGACATCAGCGGAGGGATTCCGTAAGAGTCATCACGTAATGCTGTGATGTCCGCCCGGATCCGCTGGGAGATACGCGACGACATCCACGAAGCGTTCCTCATGCTCGGATGTGCACTCATCTGCTGGCGACGCCTGCGGTCCTCGCAATAGGGGTCTCTACCGCGCATGCGTGCAGCCAGGGCCGGGATTCCGCGCTACGGCGATCACGTCGTGGAGTCGGTCGCGCACGGTGAGCAGGTCGGTGATCCGCTGGTCGACACGGACGCGCTCGGCCTCCAGCCGGTCCAGAAGCTCTGGGCTTACATGGCCCGAGTCCACACAGGGCAGTGCTTCGCGGACAGTTCTGCTCGGTAGGCCCGCGGCATAAAGCTGCTGGATCAGCCTGACCCGGCCGACGGCGGTGTCGGGATAGTGCCGCTGGCCGCCGGAGTTGCGGTCAACCTGGAGCAGGACCTGCTCCTCGTAGTAGCGCAGCGCCCGGACGCTCAACCCCCGCCTTCTCGGCGACCTCACCGATGCGCACCGATCCTCCTCCGTTCGGTCGGCAACTTGGCAGCTGACATCGGCGTCAGGTTTTAGCGTAAGCGGGCGGTGGTGCTTCGCCACACATCCCCCCAGCCCATCGGCCTCGCAGACGGCCGGCTCGGGCTCCATGAGAAAGGCAGGACGTCATGCGCGCAGCGCGCTTCCAGGAGTACGGCGGTGCAGAGAACCTGGTGATCGAGCAGGTGCCGGAACCGCATCCCGGACCCGGTGAGATCCGCATCCGCGTCGCGGCGGCCAGCGTCAATCCCATCGACTGGAAGGTGCGTGCCGGTGCGGCACGCGAGGTCCTGCCCTTGGAACTGCCTGCGATTCCAGGCCGCGATGCCGCCGGCGTCGTCGACGAGATCGGTGACGGGGTGCAGGGGGTGGATATCGGCGACCGAGTCTTCGGGCTGGGCGACGTCACCGGCGCGACAGCGGAGCTGGCCGTGCTGTCAGCCTGGGCCCATGCGCCCGCCACATAGAAGACTCTTACGCGGCGGGGGGATGGGGGTGGTGGGCGTCCTCGGTCGGGTCTGCGAACGTGTGCTGTCCGGTCCACTGACCGTCGAAGTCGGCGCGGAGCCGGGCCAGCAGCCGGGCCAGCCGGCGGACGTCCTCGTCGCCCCAGTCGGCCAGCCGTGCGGCGAGTTCCCGGGAGCGGCGGTCGGACAGTTCGGTGAGCCGGGCGTGGCCCTCGGGGGTCAGGTGCAGGATGCGTGAGCGCCGGTCGGCCGGGTCGGGCGTGCGGTCGACCCAGCCCAGTGCGGCGAGATGGGCGACGTGGCGGCTGGTGGCCGACGGGTCGACACCGAGCAGTTCGGTGAGCCTGCCGATGCGCATGGCACCGTGACGGCCGAGAACGGACAGCACCGTGGCGGAGCCGTCGGAGCAGCCGGCCGGAACGATCCGGCCCAGCTCCCGGCGTACGGAACCGACGGCGCTCAGCTGGCGCATCAGCTCCTCGTACAGGGCGTTCCCGGCCACTTGTATCTCCAATGTCCTTGTTTGAGGCAACTATGTGTTCGTGCTGTCGCCTCGGTGGTCCACCGGCGGGTCAGCGCAAAAGGCGACGGGACACGTCGGTGGTGGCCGCGGCGGGAGGTTCCTCGTCCCGGTCGGACAGGACGGTGCGGAACGCGTAGAGGGTGAAGCCGGCGGCCGGCTCGACCGTAACCGCAGGCGACACGGACAGCTCCTGGCAGACGGTCATGACATTCGGCGTGCGGCGCCGCCATGAACGAAGACGCCCTGAGGGGGTCATCCCTGTCACTGGGCGGTGTGTCGGTGTTGGCGTGTGGTTTCGCCTGTTGATGGCGGGGA
>NZ_BMQA01000107.1 GCF_014647875.1 Streptomyces brasiliensis
ACACACCGTGACACCATGTCAGTGCCCGAGATGAGGCGCACCGCTCAACTTCGAAGACCCGCTTTAGTGCCTTCTGGACCGTGCCGACGAGTGCGGGCAGCGCCGCATTCTGCCCGCACACTCCAGGAGCGGGCGGCCCCGGTTGACGACGCGTGGGGCGCTCGTTGAAACTCCCCAGTCCGTTGATCGACGGACCAAGTGAGGCGACGAGCATCCCTGGCCGTTTTCAAAGATCCTCATCACCCCGGACCGGGAGCCGCCGACCTGGCATTACGCGCCCGTGCTGGACTGCCCGGACGCCCCTGGACGGCATCTCCTACCTGTGCCAGGTGGGACCGTCAGCCCGAGCTGGTGACTGAGCGTCAATGCGACAGAGCCACAGTCCCGAAGCCTGCATCAGCCAAGATCCGGACCGTTCCCGGATCAGCGATCCCGGCAAGGTCCTCACGGCCGCCATATCCGCACGTCATCGAGTCGCTGCCGTTGTACCACCAACAGACGAAGAACCTGCTTGCGTCCCTCCACGCAGGAAACCTGCGGCATTCGCTCAGCACACCTACAGCAACTTACCGGATGGACTGACTATCACCCATCGTACGGTTGTGCGCATGGTGTGCCAAGCATGTGTCCAAGCGCTCCCTACACCAGAAACATGCAGGTCACCAAACACTCCCGGCTGATATCGCCGCCCACGCCATGTGGTTCCACCGCCCGTTCCGCGCGGACGAGTGGTTCCTGTACGACCAGGAGTCGCCGATCGCGACGGGCGGCCGCGGTCTGGCACGAGGCCGCATCTACGACCAGAGGGGGCGCCTGCTCGTCTCCGTCGTCCAGGAAGGTCTGTTCAGGGCCCTGTAGACGACCTCTGTGGACCGGGGGCCTCAGAGCCCTGCGGGCCGGCTTCTGCGCAGCAGCCGGCCGAGCAGGCCGCGGGACGGCTCCTGCGCCTCGGGCTCGGCCTCGTCGAGTCCGGTCCCTGTGGTCGCACTTCGGGGTTCCGGCGGTCGTGGTGCGGGTGGGTTCTCGTTCGCGCTTTGTACGGATCGTGGTCCGGGTGGGTTCTCGCGTGGTCCGGGCCGAGGCGCGGGCCGGTGTGCGCGTGCCTCCTCCACTGCTCGTGCCAGGTCGCTGCGCAGCCAGTCGATCTCGTCGGGACCGTCCGCCGTCGTGATCTTCTCGGCGAGGTGCGCGGCGGGCGACCCCGGCACCCCGTGGGCGGGCGGTCCCGGCCGGAACCGGTTGAGATGGGACCGTTCGCAGGGGTCCTTGACGACCTCCGCGACATGAACGGGGTCGAGGAAGGCAGCTACTGCGCCGGCATGCTCCCAGGGATCGTGGGCCTGCCGCAGCAGGAACCCCAGGCGGCGCCCGCGCCAGTTGCGGGCGCGCAGGTCCGCTCCCGCTCCGAGTCGGCCCCGCAGCCGCTCGGGCGTGCGGCCCGTCAGCAGGGGTGCGTTCTTCTCGTCGGCCGCGAACTGCCGTACCTCGTCGGCGAGATAGAGCCAGACCACGGCCCGGTACCGGTTCAGATGGAACTTCACCGGGATCACCAGACCCAGTCGCGCGAGGCGGGTGAACCGGCCGGCCGCTACACCCATGAGGTACGCGGCCTCCGTGGTGCCCACGGCCCTGACACTCTCGCGGAGTGCTTCGGGGAAGCCGGCCGACAAGCGCAGCCGGTCGATCTCTGCGCGCTCGACCCGGGGGCCTCCGCCACCGCCCTCGTCCGGCACGGTGCGGATGCGGCCCAGGTCCACGGCGAGGTCGAACTCGCCTCGCTTGAGCTCCAGTTCACGTGCGGCGCGGCTGGGTGCGTAGCTGAGGGCGCGCGGCTGGGTGATGATGTCGGCCGACATGGTCGTACTCCCCCGTGGAGTCGTTGCTCACGCTGTGTGCGTTCGCCGTGACAAAAACCGTAGCCGCTCGGACGGTTTTCGTGGCAAGACTGTGGAAAACTCCACGGGAGTCGAAGAACGCGCAGGTCAGAGGTCAGATGCCGGAGTTCGTTCGGGCTGTCGGGCGTCCACGCCGAGGTGCTCGCCGACCCGGTTGACGAGCAGGGTCATCTCGTAGGCGATCTGGCCGATGTCGGATTCCGCGCCGCTGAGCACGCACAGACAACTGCCGGCGCCGGCCGCGGTGACGAACAGGACGGCATCGTCGTACTCGATCATCGTCTGGCGCACTCTGCCCGCGCCGAAGTGGCGTCCCGATCCCTTGGCCAGGCTGTGCAGTCCGGAGGCGACGGCGGCGAGATGCTCCGCGTCCTCGCGCCGAAGGCCCGTGCTCGCCCCCGTCACCAGTCCGTCGTTCGACAGGACCAGCGCGTGCCGTACGTGTTCCACGCGCTCGGTCAGGTCGTCGAGCAGCCAGCCGAGTCCCTGGTTCTGCGCCATGTGTCCGTCTCCCCGTGTGACGTCTCCCCCTGGCCGGAGGATCTCTCCGCCAGCCTTCCCCACGACCGCCGTCCCGGCAAGGAGGATAGGAGGCATGGCGGAGAAGATGACCGACGAGGAATGGCGGGCGTTCGTGTCGCACGGCACCCGCACCGGCAAGTTGTCGACCGTACGGGCGGACGGGAGCCCCCATGTGGCCCCGGTCTGGTTCCTTCTCGACGGGGACGAGGTGATCTTCAACACCGGTAAGGAGACGGTGAAAGGCCGCAATCTGGCCCGTGACGGGCGAGTTGCCCTCTGCGTGGACGACGAGCAACCGCCGTTCCACTTCGTCGTGCTGAACGGCCGCGCCCGGTTGTCGGAGGATCTGGACGAGGTCCGGCACTGGGCCACCAGGATCGCGGCCCGGTACATGGGCGAGGACCGCGCCGAGGAGTTCGGCGCCCGCAACGGCGTTCCGGGCGAACTCCTCGTCCGGGTCGGCGTCGACAACGTGACGGCGTTCAAGGACCTGACGGGCTGACCGACCCGATGGGTCGACGGTCTGGTCAGCCGACCGAGTCGAGGTGCCGGGCGGAGTGCGTCCGCCCGGCGTACTCCACCAGCCGTATCAGCACTTCCTTGCCCGAGTCGCGGTCCCGCGCGTCACACAGGACCACCGGCGTTCCCCGGTCGAGGTCGAGAGCGCGCGACACGTCGTGTGCGCCGTAGGCACGCGCGCCCGCGAAGCAGTTGACGGCCACGACGAACGGGATGTGCCGGTGCTCGAAGTAATCGACGGCCGGGAAGCAGGCCTCCATCCGCCGGGTGTCCGCGAGGACCACGGCACCCAGGGCTCCTTGCGACAGTTCGTCCCAGAGGAACCAGAAGCGGTCCTGGCCCGGTGTGCCGAAGAGGTACAGGGAAAGGCCCTGCCGGATGGTGATGCGGCCGAAGTCCATCGCGACGGTCGTGGTGACCTTCCGGTCCACACCGCCGGTGTCGTCCACCAGCTGACCGGCTTCGCTGAGCAGTTCCTCCGTGCGCAGCGGCCGGATCTCACTGACGGCGCCGACCAGCGTCGTCTTACCGACGCCGAATCCGCCGGCGACCAGTATCTTCAGCGCCAACGGGGTCGTGTCACCGACGTCGTCGGAGTGCTCGGAGACCATGATCACTTCTCTCGAGAGTACCGGCCCGGATCGGGAGTACCGGCTGCGACCGATGTCTGTGCGAAACCTGCATCATGACAACTGCGGCTCCGCCACGCGGGATCGGACCGCATTCCACCTGATGTGCCCGGCTCGCGTCCGTTTGGTTCTGAAGCTTCATCTAGAGTGCCCGCAATCCCTCGATGACCTCGCGCAGGATCCGCTCGTCGGGCAGCAGGGCCGGCGGCACGGGCCGGCTGACCGTCACGCAGCCGGTCTCCAGGAGGTCGCCGAGGAGCACTCTGACCACGCCCACGGGAAGGTCGGCTCCCGTGGCGAGCGTCCGA
The DNA here is from genome assembly GCF_014647875.1 of Streptomyces brasiliensis. Lineage (GTDB taxonomy): Bacteria > Actinomycetota > Actinomycetes > Streptomycetales > Streptomycetaceae > Streptomyces > Streptomyces brasiliensis. Next base: position 3,874 of record NZ_BMQA01000107.1, read on the forward strand.
CGCGGCGCCGTCGGGTGCGTCCCCGCCTTCGTCCGCGAGTGGTCCGGCGTGCGCGCGGCGGCCGCGGACGGACGGCGGGGACGCCGTCCGTCCGCCGCCCGCGGGGGGGGTCCTCCTGGGTGTACTCATGGCCTCCTCGCTCGGTCGTGGTTCGGGGCGTGCCGGGGTGGGCCCCACTAGCGGACGACGCTCTCGACCGGCCGCTGGGCGGAGGCGGACGCCTCGCGCTCGCCTGCGGTGGGCGAGAGCGCGACGAAGGCCGAGGTGAGAAACAGACAGGACCCGAGGCCGACGGCGAGGGGGAAGACGAACTGCATCGCCGTGGCCCCGGGCAGGACCGAGCTGGACGGGGTGACATGGACGCTCACCGCGAACATCCCGGTGTAGTGCATGCTGCTGACGGCCGCTCCCACGACGAGCGAGGCGGCCGTGACCGCGACCGGCGATTTGATGTTGAGCCCGGCCCACAGGGCAGCGGTGGCCGCGACCACGGCGATGAGTACGGAGAGCCCGACGAGCAGGGGGTCGTAGCTCACGGCGCCGTGCAGCCGCACGGCAGCCATGCCGAGGTAGTGCATGCTGGCGACGCCCAGTCCAGTGGTGAGACCGCCGAGGAGGAGCGCACGGGTGCGGTCGCGGCCGTAGCCGACGGCGAAGACGCCCGCGCAGACGACGGCGATGGCCACGAGCAGGCTGAGGATGGTCAGTGGCACGTCGTAGCGGATGTCGCTGCCTCTGACACCGAAGCCGAGCATGGCCACGAAGTGCATCGTCCAGATGCCGGTGCCGATCGCGGCGGCCGCCGTGACGAGCCAGTTGCGGCGCGAGCGGCCCGTGCTGCCCAGCGCACGGACGGTGCAGCGCAGCCCCAGTGCGGCGCCGATGCAGGCCATCGCGTACGACAGCACAGGGGTCAGCCAGCCGAAGGCGGCGTGGTCCACGTGTCCCATGGGCCCGGGACGCTAGCCGGAGCGGAGGTGCACGATGGGGGCGCATTTCGAAAGGTTTGGAATATGGCACGGAGATGTGCTGGAACGATCGCGTCCCGCTCGAACATGCGCGCCCGTGCATCCTCCGTACCGGTGAGGGATCATGCCGAACATGAGCGACGACCACACGCATGTCCAGGAGTTCTTCACCGCCCGGGCCACCGACTGGGACAGCCGCTTTCCCGACGACGGCCCCGCCTACACGGCCGCCGTCGCCGACCTCGGTGTGCACGCGGGGGACCGTGTGCTCGACGCGGGATGCGGCACGGGGCGCGCACTGCCGCCGCTACGGGACGCCGTGGGCCCGTCCGGGGTGGTCGTGGGCGTCGATCTGACCCCCGCGATGCTCGAGGCCGCCGTACGGGCCGGCAGAGACCGTGACGGGCGCCTGCTGCTCGCCGACGTCGCCGCGCTGCCGCTGCGGTCGGAGTCCTTCGACGCCGTGTTCGCGGCCGGCCTCGTCGCCCATCTGCCCCATCCCGCCGAGAACCTGCGGGAGTTGGCACGTGTGGTGCGGCCGGGCGGCACGCTGGCGCTGTTCCATCCGATCGGGCGGGCGGCCCTCGCGGCCCGGCAGGGCCGCCGGATCACCCCGGACGACCTGCGCGCGGAAACCAACCTGCGTCCCCTGCTGGCCCGATCGGGGTGGCGCATGACGTCGTACGTCGACGAGGACGCCCGCTTCCTCGCGCTGGCCGTCCGAGTGGACTGACCGCAGCACCGCCACGCGCCCGTGCGTGTCGTCACGACCGTCCGGCGACCTCGGCGACGAAGGCGTCCGGGTTGTCGAACATGACGTTGTGCCCGGCGTCCGGCACGGTCACCACCCGCACCCCCGAGGCCTCCAGACGCTCCCTCCCCGGGAGTTCACCGCTCAGCTCGCCCTGGAGATACACCCTGTCGATCGTCAGCCCTGCCAGGAGGGTGCGCATGACGGGGTCCGAGCCCCGCACGAGTGCGACCGCGGTGCGATGCAGCGCGCGCGGTTCGGCCAGCCGCATGGTCGCCGCCCACAGCGGGCCGATCCTGTCCAGCACGCGTGCGTAGGCGCCGTCGACGAACTCGTCCTCGTCGTAGGAGGCGATGTTGCTGCTTCCGGCGGTCGGCGGCGGGAAGGCGTCGAGGTTGGCCTCCGTGAGAACGAGCCGGGAGACGAGGTCGGGCCGCCTGTGGGCGAGCACGACGGAGACCGCGCCACCCATGCTGTGCGCGATCAACTCGGCGCCGCGCAGTCCCGCCGTGTCCAGTGCCGTTGCCAAGGCGTCCGCGTGCTCCTCCAAGGTGTAACCGAAGTCGTCGGGTCGGTCGCTGATTCCGTGCCCGGGCAGATCGACGAACAGGCTCCGACGGCCCGCGAGTTCGGGACGGGCCGCCACGTGAGCGTGGTACACGGCCGACACCGACCCCAGTCCGTGCACGTACACGCGCGCGGGTTCCGCGCCGGGCGCCTCCGTCCATCGGATGCAGTTTCCCTTGCCATCGAACTCGGCCTGCTTCATCTCGTCCTCCTGGGCGGCGCCGGCGTTGTGGCCGGCCCGCGAGGAGAATACATCGGTTACGAGGTATACGTGAAGCGATGTATAGAGGCAACGATGTACAGCGGGCATGGGAGAGAATGCGAGCATGCTGGAACTCGCCATCCTCGGATTCCTGTACGACGCCCCCCTGCACGGCTATCTTCTGCGCAAGCAGATCGCGGCGCTGACCGGGCACGTGCGGCCCGTCCCCGAGAGCACGCTGTATCCCGCGATCAAGCGCCTGGAGAAGGCGGGTCTGCTGGCCCGAGCCACCGAACCGGGCTCCGTGGCCGCGCCGCGCCATGTGCTCACCCTCACCGAGGAGGGCAGACGCGAACTGCGCCGCAGACTCGCCGAACCGGCGCAGCGCGACATCACGGACGAGAACCGCTGGTTCACGGTGCTCGCATTCCTGCGGCACCTCGACGACCCTCGCGCCCAGGCGGCCGTGCTACGACGCAGGCTCGCCTTCCTGGAGGAGCCGGCCAGCTTCTTCTACGACGGTGACCGGCCGCTGCGCGCCGAAGAGCTGGGCGACCCCTTCCGGCGCGGCATCCTCACCATCGCCCGGGCCACAAGCCGGGCCGAACTCACCTGGCTGCGCGACACCCTCGCCTCGCTCGACGACACCGGTCACTGAGGCGGGCAGCCCGAACGGTTCACCGCGGCGCCCCTCTTCTGCGGCCGGAGCTCCAACTCTACGTTGAACAGGAGCAGATGAACGGCCGGGCACGACACCACGCAGGGGGAAGGCCATCCGTATGTTCGACAGGATCCGCACCTACGTCACCGGATTCCGCACCTCCATGCGCGCGGAGGCGAGCGCTGGTCGTGAAAAGCGGGCACACAACTTGTTCGAGGCCGCGGCAGCCTACGTCTCCGCCTGCGCGGAGGACGACCAGGACCGGATCGACGAGGCCACGGGCTGGGTGTCGCCGGAGGCCCTGTCCTTCGGGGTGAGCGAACTGGCGTGCCGGGCCGTGATAGCCCTGGCCCGCGAGCGCGACGAGTCTCCGCGTACGGTGGCCCGGGATCTGCTCGGACTGCCGGCGACCTGACCCACGGCCCGCCTCCGGCCCGCCGATCTGTGGTCGATTCGCCCCCTCCAGGGTGGAAAACTGCAGCTCCGGGTGTGATGAGGTGCCGTGACAACGGCCTTCCGCTCGCACTAGGGTGCGCGCCGTTGGACGAACGACTGGGGAGGGTGGGATGGCCGGGACGGACGAGGAGGCTGTCGCCGCGGACGATGCGCTGTACGTGCTCACGGCGGTGCTTCTGACACCGGCGCAGTTTCCGAGCGTGCTGGGTGACGACTACCCGGAAGCCTGCGCAGCACTCGGTCTCGCGCCGCTGGCCGACGGCTACGGCCTGGTGCTCGGCCAGGACGGCGACGGCGCCCGCTGGACGGTCGTCATCGACGACGTCTCGCTGGTCGCCGTCGCGATCGCGTCCTGGGACTGCGGCATGCAGTACGACCTTTCGCCGGACGAACGCACGGTCGTCGACGCGCTGCCCGGCTGGCCCCTCGCGGTGGCTGTCGCGGCTCCTGGGGTGCCCGCGCCGCACGATCCCGGCCCCGACGTCGCGGAGGGCCCGGCGCTGGCCCCGCCGGACACCAGCACCTGGGGACCGGCCCAGCGGCGCCTGGGCGCGGACGAGATCGCGCTGCAGTGGGCGGTCTGGCGTGAGCAGATCGACGACGCCGACTTCCCGGTGCCGGACGCGGCCGCACCGGTGACCGGTGACGCGGCGCCGGACGGCGAGCCGGACGCCCCCAAGGGCCGCAGCGGAATCCGGCGGGTGCTGGCGGAAGCCCGCGCCTACGTGAGCGCGCCACCGCCTCTCGGCCGGGTCCGCTCGTCCTTCGCGCCGGGCGACGCCAGGACCTTGCGCGCCGACGGCCCGGGCTGGTCGATGGTGGCCCGCACCGACGACATCGCGTTCGTCCTGCTGGACGACGAGCCCGGCGAGGTCCTGCCGGTGGGCCGCGGCCCGGAACTGCCGGGCCTCCTGGAGGCGCTGGACAAGATGGCCGTACGGCCGAGTTGAGCAGCACGACCGAGTTGAACCACGCGGCCGCGCCGAGCGGTACGGCTGAGTCGAGCCGCACCGGCTGACTCGCGCGGGCTTGTTGAGCCCCAGGGGTCGCATCGCACGGGCCGTTTGAGCCGCACCGGCCGCGCGCCGAAGCCATCGTGCAGACCCGCGCCACCTGTGCCGGCACGGGTCGCCAACGCCGGCACGGTCACCGCGCGGGTCCGGGCTCCCGCGTCGGCCGGGTCACCCGAGCCGCCGGTTCAAAGCCGCCGCGAGGCCCTCGCACGCCGCCTCGACGACGAGGTCGGTGTCGGGACGGCACCGGCCTCACCTCCGACCGTCAGCGGCCAGCCCACCGTCCCCGGACTCCTTGGCGGCACAAGAGAGTTCACCACTCAAGCCCTGTGCCAACACCCCATGACCGCATGCCGCTCCATGTGGTCTCAACCCATGGATGGGGTCGGCTCCGGCCAGCACCATGAGGCAGCCCAACCGCCTTCTGCCGCAGACCCGGAGGCCTTATGCGCCTGTCCCGAACCATCCCCTTCATCGCCGCCACCGTCATGGCAGCGGCCCTCTCATGGCCCGCTCCGGCCGGCGCGGCCGACGGCGCCCACTGTGCCCGTCAGGACGCCGTCCAGGCGCCGGGCGCGGCCTTCCAGCAGAGTGCCTGTCTCTCGGATCTCACGACGACGGGTCTGGCCGGTACGCCGTACACGGACATGGCGGACCAGGCGGGCCTGACGGCGCGGGACACCCGCACTCCGTCCGGGGTGCCCGGGGTGCAGATCGACGGCTATTTCCCCGACAGCTCGCACTTCAACGCCACGCACGGCTGGCGGCACGACGCGCAGTTCGTGATCCGGCTTCCCGACCACTGGAACGGCGGTCTCGTCGTCACCGGCGCGCCGGGCACCCGTCGGCAGTACTCCACGGACACCGCGATCTCGGACCGGGTGCTGGCGCAGGGCTACGCCTACGCGGCGACCGACAAGGGCAACAGCGGCACGGACTTCTACCGCGACGGAGCCCGGCCGGGTGACGCGGTCGCGGAGTGGAACGCCCGGACCACGCAGCTCACCCGGGCGGCCCGACGCGTGGTGGCCCAGCGCTACGGCACGGCACCGCGGCGGACGTACATGACCGGCATGTCCAACGGCGGCTACCTCACGCGCTGGCAGCTGGAGAACCACCCGGAGCTGTACGACGGCGGAGTGGACTGGGAGGGCACCCTGTGGACGACGCAAGGCCCCAACCTCTTCACCACGCTCCCCACGGCCGTGGCGTGGACTCTCGGCTCGGCCCGGGACGAGGATCTCTACCGGGTGGGCTTCGCCCGCGGCTCGGAGTTCCTGTGGCCGTACTACGCGAAGGCCTACTGGGGCGTGACGCAGAAGATCTACCGCGCCGAGTTCGACCCTGCCTACAACACCAGCTGCCCCGGTCCCTCCGCCGGGACGAGCACCGAGGAGATCCTCGCCCCCTGCACCTCCGACGCGGCCTACTCCTACGCCGCGCGCCCCGGGGCCGTCCGTCATGCCGTGGCCGGGGTGTCGCTGTCCGGGCGGATCGGCAAGCCGCTGATCACGCTGCACGGCGATCTTGACGCCCTGCTGCCCAAGGCTTCGGACTCGGACGTGTACGACCGCATGATCGACGCACGCGGGCGCGGAGCACTCCACCGGTACTACACGATTCAGGGAGGTACGCACGTGGACGGGCTGTACGACACCTACCCGGACCGGTTGCGCCCGATCCTGCCCTGCTACCGCTCGGCGTTCGACACGCTCGTCTCCTGGGTTGAGCGAGGCACCCCGCCGCCCGCGGACCGTACCGTCGGCAGGCCCGCGGGCGGTGATGTGGCCGATTCCTGCGCCCTGGACGGGCACACCGCGGAACGCTAGCGCCTCAGCGGCCGAGTTCCTTTCGTGCCACCCTGCGCAGCCTGCGCCGCTGTGAGGGGTCCAGCGTGAGGTACGCGGCCGCCGGCACTCCCACCACGATCAGGAACGCCAGCCACCACGGCAGCCATATCAACAGGATGAGGCCGACCGCCACACCTCCTGCGGCGATCTTCGCGTTCTTCGACATGAGCGTCGCCTCCTTCGCGGCCACTGCCGCTCTCTGTTCTGAAAACGGTCCCGCGCTTCCCGCGGTTCCGGACCGCGACCCTGAGACGTCCCTGAGGCACGACCCTGAGGAGCCCCTGAGGGCCGACACCTGCGTGGCAATTCGAACATCTGGTGAAGTGGCTCAGCTCACAGCCTAGCCATTCCGGGCCGAACGCCGACGTGCTGTAGCCTCGGCGACCCCGATCCAGGTAGTCAAATTTGAGGAGTGCGGGCAGAGCTGTGCAGAGGATTCCCCCGGCACCACCCTCCGATTCGTCCGAACTGGCCGAGTGCCGCGCCGTGTTCGTCCCCGCAGATCCCGCCCGCACGGGTCGTGTCACTTTCTGGCGACCCGACGGCACGCCGCCTCCCGCCGTCGCCTCCGGTGACGTCACGGACCTGACCGTCGTGCTGCCCGGCAGGGCGGGGGTCGAGCCGATGCGCGTGCCCGCCGTGCTGCTGCCCCTGCGCACCGCTCTGCCACTGCTCGCACGCGCGCGTGTAACGCCGACCGCGAACCGGTCCACCGTGTTCTGGGGCACCGCGAGCGTGCTGGCCCTGCACTTCCTGGCGCGGGGCCTGCTGCTGCCCGGGCTGTCCCCTGCCGACCACGACGCCTGGCGCATGGGTCCGCTGTCCACGGCGGACACCGAACTCGTCCGTGCACTCGCCGCCGCGATGCCGCCCGAGGCCCACGCCGTCCCGCTGGCCGACGCCGACCCGGTGCGGCTGCCGGATCGCGAGCGCCTGCTGCGCGCCTTTCTCGATTCGGTCGCCGACACCCTCCCCCGCTCCCCCGCCGCCCGGCTCGTCATCGGCGGCCCGGCATACGCGGCGCCCGAGCCGCAGCACCTGCCCGGTCAGCGCGCATGGGCGGACGACGTGGCGGCGGGTCACGACGCGGGCGTACGCCTCTCGCTGCGCATCGAGGTGCCCGGTCTGGACGACGGCACGCGCGACGACGCCGACCTGCGGTTCCGTGCCGTACTCCAGGTACACACGGTCAGCGGGCCGGCCGTCGTCGCCGACGCTGCCGACGTGTGGGGCGGATCCGGCGCGGCCGACGGGGCGTTCGGGTCACGCACCCGCATGGACGTCCTGCTCGCGCTGCGCCGCGCCACACGCGCGTGGCCTCCGCTGGCGAGCCTGCTCTCGGCGGCCGTGCCGGACTCGGTCGAGCTCGCCGACGAGGAGGTCGCCGGGCTCCTCGGCGACGGCAAGCGTGCGTTGGCCGCGGCGGGAGTCGAGGTGCACTGGCCGAGGGACCTGCCGCGCGGGCTGACGCTCCATGCGGTCGGCGGTCCTCCTGACGACGGGACCGGGCAGGACGCCCGCGCCGCCCTGCCGACCACCTCATTCCTTTCGGCCGGCGAACGGCTCACGTTCAGCTGGTGGTTCGGGCTGGGCGGCCGGGAGCTCTCCGGTGAGGAGCTGAACCGTCTTGCGGAGGCGAAGCGGCCTCTCGTGCGGCTGCGCGACGTCTGGGTTCTGATCGACCCCCGAGAGGCCCGACGCGCACGCGCGCGTGAGGACCGGAAAGTCACCCCCGTCGAGGCGCTGGGGGCCGCACTTACAGGCTCGGCGGAGGTCGACGGGCTGCGCGTCGACGTACGGCCCACGGGATGGCTCGCCGAGCTGCGCGACCGGCTCACGGACCCCGGCTCGCAGGAGCCGGTCGGTCAGCCCGCCGCACTGAACGCCGCGTTGCGGGACTACCAGCTGCGCGGACTCGACTGGCTGGCCCGCATGACCTCGCTGGGCCTCGGCTGCTGTCTGGCCGACGACATGGGCCTCGGCAAGACGGTCACGCTGATCGCCCTGCACCTGCATCGCCGGACGGACACCGAGGCCGCCGGACCCACGCTCGTGGTCTGCCCGGCGTCCCTCCTCGGCAACTGGCAGCGCGAGATCGAGCGGTTCGCGCCCGGCACCCCGGTGCGCCGGTTCCACGGGGCACGCCGTGACCTGGACTCCCTGGCGGACGGGGAGTTCGTCCTCACGACGTACGGCACCCTCCGTCAGGACGCGGGGCGGCTCGCGGGGCTTCCCTGGGGCATGGCGGTCGCCGACGAGGCCCAGCATGTGAAGAACCCGTATTCGGCGACGGCTCGGGCCCTGCGCTCGGTCGAGGCACGCGCCCGCGTGGCGCTCACGGGCACTCCGGTGGAGAACAACCTGTCCGAGCTGTGGGCGATCCTGGACTGGACGACCCCCGGGCTGCTGGGCCGTCTCGGCACTTTCCGCGCCCGGTACGCGCGGGCGGTCGAGGGCGGCCGGGATCCCGCCGCCGCGGAGCGGCTCGCACGGCTCGTGGGGCCGTTCCTGCTGCGGCGCCGCAAGTCGGATCCCGGCATCGCGCCCGGCTGCCCTGAAGCACCTGGCGGCACGGACCGCAGTCGAGGCCCACCGCCTGCTGGCGCGCGCCCTTCACGCCGTACCGGACATGGAGGCGGACGACGCGGAACTGACGGTCTCCCAGGACGCCGTGCGTCTCGCCGCCGGCTCCCCCGCCACGGCCGTCGCCGACCGGCTCTCGGCGGGGTCGGAGCGCGGCCGGGACGGGCTGGTCGTCGCCCTGCGGGCCTGGCACCACGGTGGGGCGGCCGCGCTGGACGTGCTGGACGAGGAGTGGCAGGTGGAGGGCGAAGCGCAGGCACGCGCGCGTGTGGCGCTGGAGACCGCCTGGGACGAGGACGACCGGCCGGCGCTTCACCAGGAGGGCAACCGGTGGACCGTCATGGACGCGGGGATCCAGCTACGGCTGGGGCGGGACGGCCGCTGGTGGCCGTACGCCGAGGACCGGGGCCGCTGGATTCCCGCCGGAGGTGCGACGCGTGATCCGGCGACGGCGCTGGCGTCAGCCGGGCTCGGGATCGAGGACGGGCCGGCCGAAGGCGGTTGAAGGCGTGCGAAGGAGACCGAGGGCGTGCGAAAGGGCTGAGAGCGGGCCCTCTGCAACACCTCCACAACCCGACGAACGGATGACGTCTCGCATTCACCGATCGGACGCACGGTGTTCCGATCAGGAACCAACTCTGGCCACTGTCAATGAACTTGGCCACAGGAGGCCCCGATGTCCCCGCACGCCACCGGCCGGCGCCGCGTCCACCGATCCGTCGCGACGGCGGGTCTCCCCCTTGCTCTGGCAGCCGCCTTGCTCGCTGCCGGAACGGCCACGGCGTCGCCCTCGGGCGAGGCGCACGTCATCCGTACGGCGACGCTCGGGGACATCCCGCTCGGCGCCTTCAGCAACGCCCTGCTGCCCGGGAGCGTGGACAACGACCGCGGCGTGGACCTCGGTGGCATCGGCAGCGACATCTACCCCACGGGCCGCAGGGGCGAGTTCTGGACGGTCACCGACCGCGGGCCCAACGGCCAGATCAAGGTGGACGGCACGAAGCGCCGCACCTTCCCGGTCCCCGGCTTCGACCCGGCGATCGTCAAGATCCGCGTGTCCGGCGACAGCGTCAAGGTGATCGACGCGATCCCCCTCACCACGTCGTCCGGCAAGCCCGTCACCGGTCTGTCCAACCAGCAGAGCCGCGACGAGGCGCCGTACACCTACGACGCGAAGACGCTGCTGCCGTACAACCCCAACGGCGTGGACACCGAGGGCATCGTGCGGGCGGCGGACGGGACCTTCTGGCTCGTCGACGAGTACGGCCCGTCGCTGATCCACGTGTCCGCGCACGGCAGGGTGCTCACCCGCTACGTGCCCAAGGGGCTGAACCTCACCGGGGCCGACTACCCGGTGGTGGAGGCGCTGCCGTCCGTCCTCCTGCACCGGAAGATCAACCGGGGCTTCGAGGGGCTGGCCCAGCTGCCGGGCGGTGACCTGGTGATCGCCGTGCAGAGCCCCCTTTCGCTGCCCGACGGGGACGCCGGGGACGCCTCGCTCACGACCCGGCTGCTGCGGTTCTCGCCGAAGAAGAAGGCGGTCACCGCCGAGTACGCCTACCGGTTCGACCCGGTGAACGTGGTCGACCCGAGCGAGGACGACACCTCCGAGCTGAAAGTCTCGTCGGTGGTGGCCGTCGGCGGCGACCGCCTGCTGGTCGAGGAGCGCACCGACAAGACGGCCCGGCTGCAGCTGGTGAAGCTCGAGCGCAAGGCGAACATCCTGGGCAGCTCCTGGGACGACGACACGACGTCGCCCTCGCTGGAGCAGCTGGACGAGCCGGCCGCCGCGGGCGTTCCCGTCCTGCGCAAGCGACTCGTGGTCGACCTGGGCAAGGTGAGCGGGGTGCCGGGGAAGATCGAGGGCATCGCGCGCGTGGACCGCGACACGCTGGCCCTCGTCAACGACAACGATTTCGGCATGACGGACGGGAACGGCGCCTTCGACGCGCAGGGCCGTCTGATCGACAGCGGCATCGAGACGACCGTGGTCTACGTCCGGCTGCCCGACGGCATCTGACGGCGGGCGTACTCAGGACAGTTCCCCAGCGAGGGAGGGGAGGAGCGACCCGAGGTCGCTCGGCAACTCGCTGGGGAACTCCGACGGCAGCCCGCTCGGCAGTTTCGTCGGCAGTCCGGACGGCAACCCGCTCGGCAATGCGGAGGGGATGCCGAGGGACGACCGGGGAGAGCCGTTCGTGCCGGCGCTGCTCCGCGCGGGCTGCCTGTCGTCATCCAGGGAACCGTCGCTGCCGGATGCCATCAGCACGACGGCGGCGACGGCCACCGCCGCCAGGAGCACCACGAACGCGGCGAACAGTGGTCCCTTGCGCCGTGCCGCAGGACCGGGCGGCCGGGACGGTACGGGTGGCATGGCCATACGGTCCAGCGTCACCGCGTACCGGACATGGTGCGGCCCCCGCACGGAAGTTGATACGGACCCATGGCACGGAGCGCATGGTTCCGGAGCCTTCCGCCCGGGGGCCGGTCAGTGGCACGCGCGCGCGGAGCGACGGTGGGACCGTCACCTCACGCGCACGTGCGTTTTTCGGTGGGCGCGGAGACCGCGTTCGACACCGAACGCGTCCCCATCACGCGCGGGTGTGTCAGCCGCGGGCGCCGAGGAGGTGGTCCATGGCGAGCTGGTCGAGGCGCTCGAAGGCCATGCCGCGCGCGGCGGCCGCGTCGACGTCGAAGTCCTCGAAGGCGGTGCGGTCGGCGAGCAGCGCCTGCAGGCCGTCGGCCGCGGTGGGCTGCGCCAGCTCGTCCAGGCGCGCGGCACGCAGCGCCTCCTGGACCTCCGGGTCGGCACGGAAGGCGGCGGCCCGCTCCTTGAGGATCAGGTAGTTGCGCATGCAGCCGGCCGCGGAGGCCCACACGCCGTCGAAGTCCTCGGTCCGCGGCGGCTTGAAGTCGAAGTGGCGCGGGCCCTCGTAGCCGGCGCTCTCCAGAAGGTCGACCAGCCAGAAGGCGGAACGCAGATCACCGGCGCCGAAGCGGAGGTCCTGGTCGTACTTGATGCCGGACTGGCCGTTGAGGTCGATGTGGAAGAGCTTG
>NZ_BMQA01000108.1 GCF_014647875.1 Streptomyces brasiliensis
TCCAGACCCAGCCCTGAGTGCGAATCCGACAGATTGATCACGACTCGATACGCGCCCTAGTAGGCTCCGGCGCGGCGCAGCAGGTCGACGGTGCTGGCCATGAGTTGCTCCTGGAAGGCCGGTTCGAGGGTGATGGGGTTCGGCCTCACCGGGTGCTCTTCGTTCAGGTATCGGCCGCCCCATCGGCTGGTGGCGAGGGCGGCGTGGACCAGGTTGTGGGCGCCGCGGGTCGTGGGTTCCCCGGTGAGGCTGAACATGGCATGCAGCAGGGAGGTATTGATGACTCCCGGATGGAGGCTCACCGTGTCCGGCTGGGGCGGGGGCGCCTGGGACGCCAGCCAGCAGGCGTGCGTGACCAGGGCGAGCTCGGAGCGTGCGTAGGCGGTGGTGGCGCTGTAGGTGGAGTGCTCCAGATTGAGGTCGTGCGGGTCGAGCGACGCCGTCATGTGCGTCGCGGAGGCCACGTTCACGACCCGTCCGCCGGGCTCGGCCGACGCCAGGAGCAGCGGGGTGAGCTGCTTGGTCAGCAGTACTGCCGCGAGGTAGTTCGTCTGGAGGGTGGCTTCGTTGCCATCGGCGCTGAGTCGGCGCCGCGGCGCTCCGGGGCGGCCGGCGTTGTTGATGAGGACGTCCACGTGATCGGTGTGCTGCGCGATCGAGTCGGCCAGCGCGCGTACGGCGGCGAGGCGGTCGTAGTCGGCGTGGACGTAGTGCACGTCTCCCGCGTTTGCGGCTCGAAGCTCCTTCACGAGCGCCGCCACGTCGTCAGGCTGCTCGGGGCCGTGCACGATCAGCCTGGTCACACGTGGCGCCAACAGCCGGGCGGCGGCTTTCCCGATGCCGCTGGTCGCTCCGGTCAGCACCACGGTCATGTCGCGGGTACTGGGAACGGACATGAAATCTCCTTCGCCGCCTGGGCCAGGGCTCCTGTGAGGGTTCTGGGGACGGTGCGCTTCCCCGGCTCCAGCAGCGGGAGCGCCCTGGTGGACCTGCTGGATCTGTCCCTGACGGCTCGTCGATGCCGTCGATGCGGGTGGGCAGCGACGGCCATCAGGCTGTTCCGGCTCTGGTCCGCAGACGGATTCCGGGTAGGTGAGGATCAATCAGCTGGTGACTTCATGGCCGGTGGACAAAACCAGCCGGCGCCGATCCGCGAGTTCCTCAGTGACCACAGCAAGTTCGGCCTCCACGCGGGTGACGCTGTCCGCGGCGAGCCGGAGACGCAGCGGAGGGCTCTCGGCCTGCGCGATTTCGACAATGGCGGCAGCCTTGACGGGGTCGCCGGGTTGGGCGTGATCAGTCTGCTGAGCCCAGTCGTGGATGCGACCGGCTGACTCGGCGTAGTCCCCGACCTGTTTCATGGCGCCTCGTTTCCCAGTCCAGGAGACATCGACGACGAAGAAGAACCCGCCCGGGTGCCGCGGGACTTCGGAAACCATCCCCCGGAAAGAACGTGCGTCACACCCGGGTGGGGCACTGGTGAAGTCCCTGGGGGTGGCCGGAAAAGACGGCCGCGACCTGCGGTTTCGTGCTCCCCCTGGGCCCACGCAGCCGACCGTCCGCTGGCTGACGCCGACCGCATACCACCCCCACCACACGCTCTGCGTGGGCGGACACCGATCGGCGGACCGACGCTTGACTTCGTGCCCGCCTCCGAGCATCCATGGTCGCGGCCGACCCGCCCGAGCGAAATCACAGATCACCGCGATCTCCCGGGCCGTCGGCCCCGTCCGCCGGGGACACCCTCGATGCGCACGCGCGTGGCAGAGGTGGCGCTGCTTCCAGATCAACGTGCGGTCCAGCAGCTCACGCAGACAGGTCTGCACCCACCTCTCTTTGCGCAACAGCCACAACGGAACGTCACCGAAGGCCATTCAGACGGTGCGTGCGCGGACGGGTGACCAGATCACGGCAGGGGGCTCAGGGATTGGCGAACCCTCGGCCGACCTGTTCGAAGCAGAGTTCCGCGAGTTCCATGAGGCGATCGAAACCGTCGTCGGGACGCCACAGGATGTACGCCGTTGCCACCGCGGCCTCGGCCGTGTTGACGGCGAGTTCCGCGTAGACCGCGCCATCTGGCGGGGTACGGCCCGCGACCCACTGTCGGACCTCGCTCTTGAAGCGAGCCGCGTGCTCGCGGGACGAGTCGGCGAGAGTCGGAGACTCGGCCATCAGTCGCTTCTGCGTCACCAGACGGTCGGAGAACGTGGCCAGGTAGCCGAGATGGACAGCCTGGAGTGAAGCCCACAGCGCTTCCTGCTCGGGCCGTTGGGCCATGAGCAAGCGCCACAGCTCCGGATCCTGCGGGGCCGGATCGAGGACGATCGCTTCCTTCGAGGCGAAGTAGTTGAACAGCGTGGTCCGGGACACTTCTGCTGCAGCGGCGATCTCGTCCAGGCTGACGGAGTCGAAGTCGTGCTGGTCGATCAGCCGAAGGGCTGCGCCGCGAATCGCCTGCCACGTGGCGAGCTTCTTGCGCTCCCGAAGCCCCATCCCGGTCTCGTTGGGCATGTCTGCACTCTAGGAAGAATATTGAACTCGATCCAAATTCAAGGCCACTCGAAGGGTCGACCCCTGGCAGGTAGGTCCAGTCCTGTCCGGATTCCGTGCACTCAGACCAAACTTGAATCCAGTGCAGGTTCTCATTAAGGTTGCTTCAGGCAATCAAAGAAGTGGGGGGCGGTTTCCCGTCCGCACTGTTGGACGAAGGCGGGGGATCCATGAGCGACGGCGCCCAGAACGATGTTCTCGGCGACCTCGTGCGCCAGCTCACCGCGATCGCCGCCATACGGAGGCGGCTGGTGCGGGAACTGCCGCAGGGACTGGGAAACGGATCCGCCGTACTCGCCGTACTCGCCCACTGCGGTGAGACCCAACTGCGTGCAGTGGCCCACCGTCTGGACTGCGACCTGTCGGTGGTGAGCCGGCAGGTGGGCCATCTGGAACAGCAGGCCCTGGTGGTGCGCCGTACCAACCCCGAAGACCGGCGCTCCAGCCTGGTCAGCATCACCCCGCAAGGCCGCAGCCTGGTCGAGGCCCTCCTCCAGTTCCACACCGACCTGATCGCCGCAGCCACCGCCGACTGGGCACCGGAGGAACTCACCACCCTCACCGCCCTGCTCGAGCGCCTCAGGGACGGGCTGTCCCACCGCACGCACCACGCTCAACCGCGAGGCGACGCAACGGGCCGGACCAGCGGTCAGCCGACACCTGCTCCGCCGCCGCACCACCAGGTCGAGACGCGCGATTGAACCACCGTCGGCTCACAGTCGCCGACGGCACATCCTCCTCCCGCGACGGCGCGGGAGCACCAACAAGCAGCCAGAGGAAACAAGTACGTGGCCCATCAAGGGAGTACAGGCGTTGCCGAAGCCCACACCGGCAACGCACCGATGACGCACAGACAGATCATGGAGGCCCTCTCCGGTCTCCTGCTCGGCCTGTTCGTGGCGATCCTGTCGAGTACGGTCGTGTCCAACGCCCTGCCGCGGATCATTTCGGACCTCGACGGCAGCCAGTCCGCCTACACCTGGGTGGTGACCAGCACTCTGCTGGCGACCACCGTCTCCACGCCGATCTGGGGCAAGCTTGCCGACCTGACCAGCAAGAAGCTGCTGGTGCAGCTCTCCCTGGTGATCTTCATCGTGGGTTCGGCGGCGGCCGGCCTGTCGCAGAACACCGGCATGCTCATCACCTTCCGCGTGGTACAGGGGCTCGGCGCCGGCGGTCTGACCGCCCTCGCCCAGGTCATCCTGGCCTCGATCATCCCGCCGCGGGAGCGCGGTCGGTACAACGGCTACCTCGGCGCGGTCATGGCGCTGGGCACCATCGGCGGTCCGCTGCTCGGCGGCGTGATCGTGGACACCTCCTGGCTGGGCTGGCGCTGGTGCTTCTACGTCGGCGTCCCCTTCGCCCTGGCCGCCCTGGTCGTCCTCCAGCGCACCCTGCGCCTTCCGCTGGTCACCCGCGACGTGAAGGTCGACTACCTGGGCGCTGTCCTCGTGGCCGCCTCGGTATCCCTGCTGCTGATCTGGGTCTCCCTGGCCGGTGACAATTTCGACTGGTGGTCCTGGCAGACGATCGCCATGGTCCTCGGCGCCCTCGTCCTGGCCGTTGTGTTCGTGCTGGTGGAACAGCGGGCAGCGGAGCCGATCATCCCGATGCACCTGTTCCGCAACACCACGCTGACCCTCTCGGTCGTCGCCAGCCTCGCGGTCGGTACCGCGATGTTCGGCGCGACGGTCTTCCTCAGCCAGTACTTCCAGATATCCCGCGGTGACTCGCCGACCAGCGCCGGTGTGATGACCCTGCCGATGATCATCGGCCTGGTGGCCTCGTCGACCGTCGTCGGCCGCCTCATCACCGCCTACGGCAAGTGGAAGAGGTTCCTGCTGCTCGGCGGCGTCCTGCTCATCGCCGGTCTGGCGCTGATGGGCACCGCCCGCGCCGACACACCCTACGGCCTGCTCGCCGTCTACATGTTCCTCATCGGCTGCGGCGTCGGCATGACGATGCAGAACCTGGTCCTCGCGGTACAGAACACCGTGCCGATGCACGAACTCGGTGCGGCCAGCTCCGTGGTCGCCTTCTTCCGCACCCTCGGCGGCGCCATCGGCGTCTCCGTGCTCGGCGCCGTCCTCGCCTCCAAGGTCGCCACCTACATAGCCGACGGCTTGGCCGACCTGGGCATCAAGAACTCCGGCGGCGGCTCACTGCCCAACATCAGCACCCTGCCCCGCCCGATCGCCACGGTCGTCGAGGACTCCTACGGCCGTGCCACCGGCGCCATCTTCCTTCTCGCCGCCCCGATCGCCTTCGTGGCCCTGCTGGCCATTGTCTTCATCAAGGAAATCCCCCTCAGGACGGCCGTCGACGGCACCGAAGAACCCCAGCCCGCACACAGCCCGGACAGCCCGCAATCCGGCACAGCCGCAGCCGACACGGACGCAAGGGCAGGCAGCTCAGTCACCACCACCCTGGACAAGCCGGGCGAATTGGCCGACGGAGAAGCTCGCGCCGACCAATGAGGCCGGTCCGTCCCGGTACACCTCGGCAACGGGACGGATCTGCCGGGTAACAAGCCATCCGCTTACTGATCGAGCGGCTTTCCTGCTCGAACCGGGATCCTGATCGGGTGATCGCGGTGTGGTCGGCGCAGGAAGGCAGGGCCTCGCGGTGGCTCGGGGTTGTCGAAGCCACGAGCAGTTCCTCGAGGCCCTGCTGCCTTGCGCTGTCTCGGTCGTGCTCACACGCGGGTTCCACAACGCGGTCGTCCGACGTAACTCTGCTAGGGCCTCGGAGCTTGTCGTGCGTGATCGGGCCTGGCGTGTGCTGCGCCACCGACCGGCTCATGACCCCCGAAGCCGCTCTGGAGTTCCCGCATGGCGGTATCCAACAGCTCGGCGAGATCAGCGTTCTGGTCTCCGAGCCACTGCTCGTAGGCCGCCATGCAGCTGGCCAGGGTGGCGTACCCGACCTGCCGCGGCAGCAGCGCGTCCTCGGGCTGGTTTGCCCATGGGCGCAATGCCTGCGTTCGCGACGACGTCGAGTCGTCCCAGCTCGTTCACCGCACGATTCACCTCGGCGGTGAGCGTGGCGAGGTCACGTACATCGATGCGGCCGGCGACTCCCCGACGGCCGGTCGCCTGGACCTGGGCAACGGTCTTGGCAAGGTCGGCCGGTGTGCTCATGCCGTAAGGAACAGTGACGATTTGAGCCGCGATGTCGACCGCGATGATGCCCGCGCCTTCCTGCGCGAGCCGCACCGCGTGCGAGCGACCCTGCCCCCGAGCCGCGCCGCGCCGGTGGGGCGTGCCCGATGTGCGAGGAGAGCGGCGCGGGCCAGGGCGCGGGCGGTGACCGTCCGCTCTCCCACGGCCGTAGCCGCCTGCTCGTCGGCCCAGCGTTCGACGAGGAAGGCGACGGTGGTCCGTACGTGTCCGGGCACCGGGTTGGCGGCGACGGCGAGCGTCATGGCGGTGCAGACGAGGGCGTGCCGGTGGATGAGGTGGGCGCGTCCGTGGGCGAGCAGGACGCGGCGTTCGGTGGGGTCGAGGGCGCCGAGCATTGCGGCGGTGACGGGGATGCGGCCCCGGCTGCCCGACATGGCGGGGATGGCGAAGGCCTGCGGGACGGGGAGGCGGCGAGGCCATCCTTGAACCTGTTTACGGTGCCGGGCACGGGAGGTGACAGCGCAACGGTTTCGCGACTGCCTTCTGCCCTCTCCGGCGGTGGTCCTTCAGCGCTTACCGGTTTGGAAGGCAGCGGTCGAGCAAGGCCTCAAGCTCGTCGATCCATGCCTCGATCTGATCGGACTGACGGACCTTCACCTGGCACGTGTACCGCTCTCCACTGCTCGTGTCGACGGCCACGGTGAGCCCGTAGCCGAAGGCGCGGATGACCTGCTCGTAGGTCACCTGGGTGATGAACGGCCACGGCAGGTCGACGGTGGCCCCGTCCACGCCGAAAGAGATGCCGCGGGCGTCAGCCAGAATCGCATTCTTGCGGTCAGTAGCCAGGAATTCGAGCTCTTCCTCACGCTCCGTCGCTGCCGGTGAGGAAGCGGTCGTGGCGTGAGGAACTGTCGGAGGGGCGACGAGTGGGGCAGGAGTTGCTTCGGTCGGGGCGTAGCGCGGCGGGGGAACGGCGGGCGGGATCGAGACGGGACTGGCCGAGGTTGGTGTATGTGTGCCGTCGGTCAGTGCCTCCACGAGCTGTTCTGGGGTGAGGCGCTGTGCCGGGTTCTTGGTGAGGCATGCCTCCACAACCGGCCGCAGGGTCACCGGGACGGCGCTGACGTCGGCATCGTGGTGAACGGAGCGGTACATCAGCACCATGGGTGTGCCGGCGCCGAACGCACTGCCGCCGGCCGCGGCCACGAGAACGGCGCCGAGTGCGAACACGTCGGCGGCACCGGTCACGTCGAGGCCCTCGGCCTGTTCCGGGGCGAGGAAGCCAGGGGTACCGACGCCGGTGCCGGTCATGGTGAGCCGGGAGTCCTCGACGGCACGGGCGATACCGAAATCGAGGACGCGGGGCCCGTCAGCGGCCATGATGATGTTGCTGGGCTTCAAGTCGCGGTGCACCAGCCCGCAGGCGTGAATGGCCTGCAGCGCCTCGGCGAGGGCGCGCCGAGGCCACGGAGCCGGGCCTCGTTCATCGAACCCTGTTCGGCGAGCTGCGCGGCAAGGGTGGGGCCAGGGATGTAGGCGGTGGCCAGCCAGGGTGTGTCGGCGTCCGGGTCGGCGTCCACCACTGGCGCCGTGTGGAAGCCGCCCACTCGCCGGGCGGCTTGCACCTCGGCGCGAAACCGCTCACGAAAGGCAGCGTCCCGAGCCAGCTCGGCATGTGCCACCTTGACGGCGACCAGGCGGCCGCCGCGTGACCTGGCCAGGTAGACAACGCCCATCCCGCCTCGGCCGAGCGCCCGCTCGACGACGTACGGCCCCACTTGCGTGGCAGCGTGCGGCTCGAACCTGTTCATGCCCCCGTCCCCTCCCCCTGCGCCCCCGTGCGCGGGAACACGATACGCGTCCGGCAGGGGAAAGCCGGACCACTGGCCTGGCGGCGACGCCAGAGGCTTCGTCGTCCCTGCACTCCTGCGACGACCTGCTCGATTACGTCACGCAATGGTTCCGCGGCCTGCAGGACCCGGGCTGTCACGCTTCGACTTCCTCCACCAGACCCTCCTCGAATACCACGCGGCCCGCCACGACTTCTGGCGCCGACAGGGTGGTTACGTCAACCACGGCCGGTACGAGGAGACCAGTTGCTTCCCGATGCTGGACGTCGGAACAAGCAGTAGCCCGCACCTGCTCCGGCCGGTCGGGATCTACCCCGTGAGCGGCACGGTCGAGGTGGTCTTCCAGTACCTGCAGTCCCGTGCACCCTTCGACGACACGGAACAGCGCCGGGAGTTGCTGAACCGCCTGAACGAGATCGGCAGCGTCGACCTGCCCGAGGCGAAGCTGGAGCTGCGTCCGTCCTGCCTGGTGACTTTCTTTGCCGAGCACCGTCGTGCCCCCAGCGATTCTTTCGCCGGGGGCACGACATGTGCCGAACGGTGACCCGATCGGTCAGAGGGTGTTCTCCCTGCGCGCGACGAGCGATTTGCGGCCCTGCGCCGCTCCGTAACCGCCACTCGAAGCGAGGCTGTTGGATGCGTCCTTCGCCGCCTCGGCGTCCGCGCCCGTCACCGTGATCGCGCCGCTGAGCTTCAGCTCCGCGCCCTGCCCGTCCTGCGGTGCTGCGGTCAGCTCCCAGGTGTACGGCCCGTTGTGCGCGAAGGCCCCGTCCGCGTCCCTGCCGTCCCACGCCGCGGTGAGCGTCGCGCCGTGTTGTACGGCGTCGAGCGTGCGGACGATACTGCCGTCCGCGTGCTTGATCACGACCTGCGCGCCCGGTGCCGTCGGCTTGGACAACTGCCAAGAGCCGTCCCAGCGGGCGTCGTTGGCCGACTGCAGGTCGAGGGACGTCTCGGGGCTGGACTCGATCTCGGAGAGCGAGGAGGTGGGTACGCCAGAGCCGACGGCGCGCATGGCGCCGGGTTTGCCGCGCTCGGGTACGTAGGCCACGCCGCCGCCGAAGCGGTCGACGGCGTAGTAGCCGTGGGCCATGTAGCCGGTGATGTCGGCCAGAGTGCGGGTCGTCACGCTGTCGACCGTGTGGAAGTCGACGAGCTGGAGTTTGCCGGCGGTCTCGTCGTGCAGGACGAGGTAGCCGTCGCCGAGTTCGCCGCCCTTGGGGGCGTCGATCATGCGCTGCGTGGTGCGGTCCCAGACACCGGAGCCCGCGGGGTCGCCGGAGGCCTCGCACGTCCAGTACACCCAACGGCCCACGGCCTGGAGGTCCGTGGGTGTGCACGCCTTGCCGAGCGAGAAGGACTCGGTCGTACCCGACTTCAGGTCGGTGGCCTTGACGGTGCCCTTGGTGTCACCGGGTGTCCAGAGCGTCGTGCCCCAGACGGCGGCCGCCGAGGCCCTACGCGTCAGCAGCACCTTGTCGTCGCCGGGCTTCTCCCGGTCGATGACGTACTGCTGGTACTGCCCGAAGCCCGACATATACCCGTACCCGAAGACCACGTACCGGCCGGAGGCGTCGACGATCTGGCCGCTGCCCGGCGCGGCGACGGTCACCGCGTCGTCGGAGTTCGAGCGAACCACGATCCCGTTGTCCTTCGGATAGGCGAAGGCACCGTCGCCCAGCGCGTACGCCCCATCGCCCGCGGAGCCGCCCGTGCCGTCCGTGCTCAGTGGTGGCTCGGCCACCAGGCCGCGCCCACCGGCCGACGGGGTGTCGCCGAGCTCGATGTGCCGCTTGTACAGTGTCGGCAGGTAGTTGGTGTCCGTCTCCTGCACCGCCAGGTCTCCGGCCGCAAGGGTCACCGCCCCGTATGTGCCCGGCTTCGGAGCCACTGCCCGCACCGAGCTCACGCCCAGGCTGCCATGGGCCTGCCGACTCACCTTGCGCACGGCCCAGTCGCCCGCCGAACTTCCGCCCGCGACCAGGACGCCGCCGTCGGGCGTCGAGTTCAGCCCGTACGTGCCGCCCAGGCGGGCGTGCGGCAGCAGGGTCCTCGTCCCGCCCCCGCCGATCGGTGTGGCCAGCAGCGGTTCGCCGCGGTCCTTCGGCGCATCGCTGTTGCGGTAGGACTCGGTCCGCCGCAACGAGACGACCCAGTCGCCCACCAGCGCGACGTACGACCGCTGCTCGTACGTCGACGCCACGCCGACCGTGGTCTCCGTACCGCCCAGGGCTTCCCGACGCAGCAGGTGTACCTTCTGGTCGCCGTACGTCGGATCGAACCACCCGGCGTACTTCCCGGAGAACACCACCTGCGTGTCGCTGCTGCCCCACGAGCCCTTGAGCACGCCGGTGATCTTCCCTGTAGCCAGGTCAACCAGCCCGATCTGGCCCGTCGAGTCACCGGAGACGAAGATCGCCAGCAGACCGTCACCCGCACCGAGCACCTGGTACGAGGCGGCGCGCACGCCGTTCTCGCCGGTCACCGGGGTGTCCGTGAGTTGTCCGTCGCGCAGACGCAGCAAGTGCAGCGAGTCGACGTCGCCGCCGGTCGTCCAGGTGGCCGTCACGACGTTGTCGCCGTACGTGCCGTGGTACGTCTGCCCCTCGGGGAGCGTAAACCGGGCCGACGTACCGGACTTCATGTCCTTCAGCTCCACCGACCGGTCCGCTGCGGTGTAGACGCCGACCACGTCGGAGGCATGACCGCCGATGCGTTCGGCGGAGGTGTCGGCCGGATCCCTGCCCACGGTTTGCGGGTCACCGGTGGCGGGGCTCCAGCGGTACGCCGTGAAGGCGTCGCTGCCGTCGGCCTCCATGCGGTTGAGGTCACCCGCCGTGCCCGCCGATTCCAGGTTGTAGGAGCGCGGCAGGTAACGGTCCGGGGCGTCGATCGTCAGGGTTGGTAACGCCGTCGTCTCGGCGTGGGCGCTGGCAAGGACGGAGGGAAGGGCTCCGCCGGTGGCAGCGAGAGCCGCAATCGTGGCGAGCGCGCCTCGGACGAGCGATCGTGTTCGGTTCGGTCTGTGGCGTATGGCCACGCGACACCTCCAGTTGATCTCCAATGGGCGAGGCACGTTAACACAGGAGACCCACAGCATTCGAACATATTAACGAATTATTGAGGGTGGGCGAACCGGAACCATCCCGGAATCGAGTAAGAGGTTGCGCAGACAGGCGCGGTGAGGGCCTTGGCGGTGGAACGGGCACAGGTCCTGTGGAGTTGCGACGCTCTGTGATCACTGGGGAGACCTGTGCCCGCGCTGCCATCCTGCTCAAGCCTGGTTCAGGTGGTAGGGGGTCGGGGTCAGCTGAGGGTTTCGCCGCCGTCGACGGTGATGAACTGGCCGGTGACGTAGTTGTTGGCCATGAGGAAGAGGGCGGAGGCGGCGGCTTCCTGGGCGGTGCCGAAGCGGCCGAGCAGAGCGGTCGATCCGGCGGCGGCGATCGCGTCGTCGGAGTCCAGGCTCGGCAGTGAGCGCAGGAGTGGGGTGTCGATCCGGCGGAAGCGGACGGTGTTCACGCGCAGCCGTGCGGGGGCGAGTTCCACGGCGAGGGCCTTGGTGAGGGTCTCCACGGCACCGGTGACCGACAGCGAGACGGTCATTCCGGGAGCAGGGCGGACCACGAGGATCTCCGAGCTGAACGTGAGCGAGCCTCCGGCGGTTGGGGGTTCAGACGCGTACACGGCGAACTACGCCGACTGGGATACCGGGGGGAATCTCCGTGGGCAAGATCCCCCCGGCGCAGTCCCAACTGCAGCCCGCACGCCGAACGCTTCGCGCGATCGGCGCGCAAAGAGCGCACCGACCGACTGTTGATCTACGACCGCGCCCACGCCGAGAAGATTCTCCTGCGTACGCCCGCCACTTCAACGGACATCAACCCCACCGAGGCCGAGATCAGTTGGCGCCACTTGACGACCTGAACGTCATCCCCTTCCCGTCCAGCCGGACCGAATACCGACAAGCCGTCGCCGGGCTCATCGACGAGTACCGCCAAGCAGGGTGCTCAACTAGCATCGCCGCAGATCAGAAGCTCTCCGCTGGTCTCGTTCAACGATCACAGCCACCTGGACGCCGACACGATCAGCTACCGCTGAGGACCGCGCCCACGCGCAGAACTGTTTCTCGGCACTCGCTATCGACCCAGGAACTTCGCGATGAGCTCACCAGCCTCGCCGGAAGTCACCGCAGAGCCGATCGTGCGCGCTTCGTCCTCGGCATGGATGTCGCGAGAGACTTCGTAGGAGGATCGGAGAAGGCGTCGGGCCTGACCGAACGCAGCTGCTGGCCCTTCTGCGAGGAGCCGCGCCATGTCTGCCGCGCGCGCACGTACGTCGTTGTCCTCGACGACCTCATTGACGAGTCCCCACTCGAGTGCCTCGTCTGCGGTAAGGACGCGCTGGGACAGCGTCAGGTCGAGCGCGCGGCGAAGCCCGACGACACGCGGAAGCAGGTAGGAGACGCCCGAGTCCGGGGTGAGACCGATGTTGGAGAACGCCATGGTGAATCGAGTCGAGCGAGCAGCCGTGACGAGGTCGGCGGCCAGGACGAATCCGAGCCCCGCTCCAGCCACCGCACCGTGTACGCCCGCGACGACCGGAATCGAGAGATCCGCGAGGCGGCGGAGGCCGGCTCCGAGTGTGGCCGCCAACTCGTGGACGTAGGCTCCATGGTCCGGCGCTGCCACGAACGAGCGGACGTCCCCGCCGCCACAGAACCGTCTGCCTGCTCCGGTCACCAGGATGACGCGCACGGCGTCATCGTCGGCGCATCGGTCGACGACGGAGCAGAACGCCTGGGCGGCCGGCAGGTCGAAGGCGTTGGCAGAATCCGGCCGGTTCAGCGTGATATGGGCGATGCCCCGGTCGATGGAGAGAAGGACCGGCGCGGTGGCGTCGGGGCCGCTCATGACACCCGCCGGAACAAGGCCGCGAGGGCCTGGCCGCCACCGATGCACATCGTGACGATGCCGAGCTCGCCGTCGGTTCGTGCCAGATGCTTGGCCACGCGGACGGTGAGAATTGCGCCCGTGGCGCCGACGGGGTGTCCCAAGGCGATGGCGCCGCCGTACGGGTTGGTCTTTTCCGGATTGAGCTTGACGTCACGGATCACAGCAACAGCCTGCGCGGCGAACGCCTCGTTGAGCTCGACGACGTCGATGTCGGCCGGGGTGGTGCCGGTCTGGGCGAAGAGCTTCTGCAAGGCCAGCGTGGGTGCATAGCCCATCAGCTCGGGCTCCATCGCGGAGGTGGCGACCGCTTCGAGCGCGACCAGGCCGGTCAGCCCGCGATCCTTGGCGACCGACTCGCGCGCGAGCACGACCGCCGCGCCGCCGTCGTTGATGCCAGAGGCGTTGCCGGCCGTCACAGTGCCCTCTTTCCGGAACGCCGGTCGCAGCGAGGCGAGCGCCTCGAGCGTGGTGTCGGGCTTGGGGTGCTCGTCGACCTCGGCGGTGAACGGCTTGCGGCCGCCGACCTCGACAGGTGTGATCTCCTCGGCGAACGCCGCCTTTGCCTCTTCCGATGCCGCCCGTTGCTGGGACAGCAGCGCGAACTCGTCCTGTGCCTGCCGCGACACGTCGTACCTGGCAGCGACGTTCTCAGCGGTGACGCCCATGTGGATCTTGTGAAACGGGTCGGTCAGCATCATGACGGTGCCGTCCACGAGCGCTCGGTCGCCGAGCTTGTACCCGTTGCGGGCGCCGAAGTCGTAGAACGGCATGCGGGTCATCGATTCGTCGCCGCCGGCAAGAGCGATGCCGGTGCCTCCACTGCCGGCCTGCCAGCGCAGCTCCTGGGCCGCGGACCAGATGGCCTGCAGACCCGAGCCGCACAGGCGGTTGACGGTGAAGGCGGGCGTGCTCTTCGGGATCCCCGCGGTCAAGGCGACGCGACGCGCGTTGTATGCGTCGGGGCCGACTTGGCCGATGCAGCCCATCACGACCTCTTCGACGTCCTGGGGCGCTACACCGGAGCGCTGCAAGGCCGTCTTCGAGGCGATGGCGCCGAGCTCGTAGCCGGGCACGTCCTTGAAGATGCCGCCGAAACTGCCGATCGGCGTGCGGGCACCGTCGAGGACGAGAATGCGCTCACTGCTGGTCATGGGATCTCCTGCTCTTCATCAGGCCGGCGGATCAGCAAGGTGCCATACGCAGCGCACCGTCGAGGCGGATCACGTCGCCGTTCAGGTAGTCGTTGGCGATGATGGACAAAGCGAGCTGGGCATACTCGCTGGGGTCACCCAGGCGCTTGGGGAACGGCACGCCGGTGGCCAAACCGTCGCGGAACTCCTCGGACACCGTCATCAGCATGGGCTTCAGCAAGATGCCGGGCGCGTTGATGACGACACCGCGCTGACCGTTCTCATCTGCTTCGGTCTTGGCGATGTGCTCCGCCGCGAGGGCGAGCACCTGGAGGGTGCCGATGAGATTGATCGAGATGATCTTGGCGAACAGCCCGAGGTCGTGGACGCCGTTCTTGCCCAAAACTCGGGCGGACGGTCCGATACCGGCGTATGCAGGTCAGCCCGCTCAGATCCCCGTTCATGGTCGCGGCTTCGGTCGAACTGAGCAGGTCGAAGACGTAGACAGTCGCCCGCTGACCGGCGAAACAGCAGCTGTGCGGGTGCCGATAAATCATCCGCCCAGGTCGCGACCTTGATCGCCGATCCTTGATTCTGGCGCTGCTCCCCCAACTGCTGGTCCCGCAGCGGGCGGAGGAGTACGGTCCGAGACCGGCCCGGGCTCATCATCCGACAGCCTCGGTCCCGCGGGGGGAGGTGGTGAGCGCTCTCAATGGTCGGAGTGCCGCTTTCACAGTTTTGTGGAGTCGTTCCGCATCTCGGCGAGTCTGGGCGGGCACATCTCCGCGTTCTCTGACGAGTTGTACATAAATGGGGACTTCTTGGAACATGGGAAAGCCTTCGGTATCGGCGCTTCCGCGGGCAACGCCGGCGGCTGCCGTCGTTCAGCGGTCTGCGGCGTCTGGAAGCGGGTTTTTACTTCTCGTGCCGGACTGAGCGCCTGAACGCAGCCTGTCCCGCAAGGCCTCATGGGCGTATCCGCCGATGGCGCATCACTCCGGGGAACGATCAGCCGTCTGCCCCAAGAGCCCCTACACGTCGTCCTCAAGTGCTGCGAATACGGGCTCCTGGCGAATCAAGTCTTTGGCGGTGAACAGCCGGACTCGCTGTCCGTTACGGACACCCCACGGCAACCCCAAGACCCGACCACGCACGATGAACCCCTCGGTCATTTCGACCAGCGATGAGTTGCGGGTGACGGGGGTGTTGCGGTGCACGACGCGGGAGTGCCGAACCGTGCCGGTGCCCGCGCTGCGTTCCGTGCGCAGGTCGACGCCTTGACATGCCGGACAGAGGACCCGGTTGTACATGGTCGTGCCGCACCAGGTGCAGCGCTGGAAGTAGAGGGCCTCTGCGCTTTGGTGCTCGGGCTGCAGGGACCCTTTGGACGCGTCGGGTGTCAGGCGATCCGCTTCTCCTGTGGATAGGGCATACACGCTGGTCAACTCTCTAGGCTCGGCCGTCGTCAGGCGGACACGGTTCGCCGTGTCGCCGTGCGTTACCATCAAGATACGGCACTTAGTTCCACTTCGAAAGTACTGAGTACCAATACTTTGGTGAGATGAGTCCCCCGTGGACCCATGAACCCCTTTGACACATGCAAGGCTCTGTGTGCGCACGACAACAACACTGCTGAAGCCGACGCTGCGATGGCAGCAGTGTGCTCGTGCCGCAGAAACCGAGCAGGCCGGGCGGCTCGCCCTCCTCACAGCTTGGCTCGGAGGCCTCGACCTAGCCGAGGAAGCCATCTCGGACGCGGTCGAAGTCGTGCTTCAGCGGCGGCAAGCCGAGGGAGTGCCGGAGGAACGGTTAAAGGCCATCGACCAAACTGCGCTGACCTGCCGCTGCCGGCTCGGACGTCCAGGGCACCCAACCCAGTGCCGAGTTGGCGAATGGCCTTGCCCCCTGACCCGTACACCGGGCAGGGGGCGCCGTTGGGTCCGCGGCCGTTACTTCACCGGCTCGGGCTCCGGCTCGCTCTGCGTCTCGGCCTCGCCGGCCGGGTCCACCGGTGTCTTGACGGAGTCGAGGAGGAGCTGGGCGACGTCGACGACCTGGATGGACTCCTTCGCCGTGCCCTCGTTCTTCTTGCCGTTGACGGAGTCGGTGAGCATGACGAGGCAGAACGGGCAGGCGGTG
>NZ_BMQA01000109.1 GCF_014647875.1 Streptomyces brasiliensis
ACGTCCGTGAGTGGGCGTGCGGTGAGTGCGGCACACTGCATGACCGCGACCACAACGCAGACCGCAACGTCCTCTTCGAAGGACGCCGTATCGTCGCCGCCGGACAGGCGCAGACGCTAAACGCCTGTGGAGCGCCGGTAAGACGGGCACACCTGCCCGCACAGCGCGGTGAAGCAGGAAGCCACCGGAAGGGTCAGACCACCCAGGCCGGAAACCCTGGACTCTAGGCCAGGGAGCACGTCAACGTCCCACTGATGGCCACGGGACCACGGGATTCCCCACGTGCGGCCAGATATCTCCCCGCTCGCTATGGACGCATCCCGCTCGGCGAGGCTCGGGCGGGTGAAGAACAGCAGGGAGATCATGGAGATCCTTGAGGCGTGAGACCTCACGCCACCGCCTCGAGCTGCGCATGGTCGAGCTGCAACAGATCGCGCACAGCGCGATGGAGCTGCGCCGCACCGTCTTCCCGGTGCTGGAGGAGCTGTGCGGGATGAACCGATGCACCGTGCACTGGTGCCGTGAGGTCCGCAGGATCATGCTTGGTCGTAGATGACAGCGGTGCGGAACCCCTGGTCACGGGAACATGGGGCAACCGATCTCAGCAGGGCGAGGTGGGCGACGGTGGAGCGACACCGCACCGAGTCGGATGAACGACCGAATCAGCCCGCCGACCGGACCGGCGCGGCGTGCACCGCCACGGCCGTCATCGATGAGCACGGCATCGTCACGGGATGGAGCGAAGGGGCCACGCGACTGCTCGGCTATCTGCCCTCAGAGGTCATGGGGCGCGGGGCGGCCGGCCTCCTGGCGGAAGACGTCCCGGAGGCGGCCCGGAAGCCCCCTGCCGACCAGCACAGGCAAGCTGGGAAGGCGGTACTGCGGCATAGGGACGGCCACAGCGTCGACGCGGAGCTGCTCGCGCATCGCCGCATCGCAGAGGACGGGAGGTCCGAGTGGTTGGTGGTGTCCGCTGTACCGGGGAAGCCACCGCAGGACCACGCCGATGCGCTGGTGAACTGGGCGTTCACCCAGTCCGCGCTGGCTCAGGCGGTCTTCGACGTGGACCTGCGCTTGGTGTGGGCGAACGCGGCCATGGAGCGTGCACTCGCTGTCACAGAGAACGGGATGTGTGGGCTGAGGCTGTCCGAGATCATGATGAACGCCTCTGCCAGGGAGACCGAAGAGGCCATGCGCATGACGCTGGACAGTGGTGAATCGCAGATGCTGGAGCAGCATCTGCGCACGCCTGGTGAGGACCGCGAGCATGCCTGGACAGTGTCCCTCTCCCCTCTCAAGGACCAGAACGGCCGGATGCGCGGCGTGTGCCTGGCGGCCCGTGACACCACCGAGCAGTACACCGCCCGTCAACGTCTTCTCCTGTTGAACGAGGCCAGCACCCGCATCGGCAGCACGCTGGACATGGACCGCACCGCGCAGGAACTGGCAGACGTAGCCGTCCCGCGACTTGCGGATTTCGTCGGCGTGTACCTGCTCGCCCCCTTGGTCCGTCGTGAGGAGCCACCCGCCGGCGCCCTGACGGGCGCGGTCCTGCTGCACTGCGTAGCCCACCAGTCCGTTCTCAAGGGCTGCCCCGAGGCCGTCCTGCAGCTGGGAGAGACGACTACCTACCCGGCATCCTCGGCCGCTGCCCAGTGCCTGGCTCAAGGCCGTGCCGTGATTCAGGAGACGACCGACTCCTCCCTGGCCGACTGGCTGGCCCAGGATCCCGTCCGAGCCGCCCGAGTCCGCGAGTACGGGTTCCACTCGATCATGGCCGTGCCGATGCGTGCCCGGGGCACCTCCCTCGGTGCGGCGATGTTCATCCGGCACCGGCGTCCGGAGCCGTTCACGCTGGACGACGTAGTCCTGGCCGAAGAGCTCTTGGCCAGAGCTGCGGTCTGTATTGACAACGCCCGCCGGTACAGCCGCGAGCGGGGTACCGCCGTGGCCCTCCAGCGCAATCTGCTCCCCCGGAAGCTGCCCGAGCAGACGGCCCTGGAGGTCGCTTCCCGCTATCTCCCGGCAGGGGCCCAGGCCGGAGTGGGCGGCGACTGGTTCGACGTGATTCCGCTGTCTGGCAGACGGGTGGCCCTGGTCGTGGGCGATGTGGTCGGTCACGGCCTTCAGGCCTCCGCCGACATGGGCCGGCTGCGTATCGCCGTGCGCACCCTGGCCGACATCGACCTGCCGCCGGAAGAGCTGCTCACCCACCTCGACGACCTTGTCATTCGGCTGTCGGAAGAAGAAGGTGGCGGGAACGGACTCGAGCCCGGGGCCGAAGCGGCGACGATCGGCGCCACCTGTCTGTACGTGGTCTACGACCCGGTCTCCCGCCATTGCACCCTCGCCCGAGCGGGCCACCCCCTGCCGGCGGTGCTCACCCCGGACAGGAAGGTCGAGTTTCTTGAGCTTCCTCCCGGCCCGCCGCTCGGCCTGGGCAGCCTGCCCTTCGAGAGTCTCGAAGCGGAACTGCCCGAGGGCAGTGTGCTGTTCCTGTACACCGACGGCTTGATCGCGTCCTGCGGCCGCGACACCGGTGAA
The DNA here is from genome assembly GCF_014647875.1 of Streptomyces brasiliensis. Classification (GTDB taxonomy): domain Bacteria; phylum Actinomycetota; class Actinomycetes; order Streptomycetales; family Streptomycetaceae; genus Streptomyces; species Streptomyces brasiliensis. Next base: position 2,545 of record NZ_BMQA01000109.1, read on the forward strand.
TGCGTCGACATCCTGCAGACAGCGCTCTCCCGCCCGGCACCCTCACTGGACGCGCTCTGCGACACCGTGCTTGCGGATCTGCTCCCGGAGAACCCGGCCGACGACGTTGCTCTGCTGGTCGCTCGTACACGAGCCCTGAGCGGTGAGCAGGTGGCCACCTGGGAACTGCCCTCCGACCCGGCCGTCGTCGCCCGTGCCCGCAAGAACGCCACCGAGCAACTGGCCGCCTGGGATCTGGACGAGGCCGTGTTCATCACCGAACTGGTGGTCAGCGAGCTGGTCACCAACGCCATCCGCTACGGCCGACCGCCCCTGCGACTTCGGCTGATCCGCGAGGCGCACACCCTCATCTGCGAGGTCTCCGACGCCAGTAACACCGTCCCGCACATGCGACGGGCGCGCGTCTTCGACGAGGGCGGACGGGGCCTTCTACTGGTCGCCCAGCTCACCGAACGCTGGGGCACGCGCCACACCCGCGTCGGCAAGACCATCTGGGCCGAACAGTCCGTCCCTGACATGGTTTCGCCGACAACCGCACCGGCGCCACCGTGGAAGCAGGGGGAGGGGCGTACGGGGTGAGGTGCCGGTCGGCCCCCTTCCGGGCTCAGGCCAGCTCCCGCAGTCCGTCCTCGCCCATCCCCGGCCGTGGCCGATGTGACGGCCGCCGGAGGGGAGCGCAGCCTGCGGGACCGCTTCACGCGCAACTCGCCCGCACCGGTTCAAGTCCCCAAGGACCGCGGGCAGTCGATCCGGCTCACCGCGAACGGGTTCAGCCTCTTTCCGAACCGCTGCCTGCACGCGGTCAAGGTCGTGCGCGAAGACTTCGAGGCGTACCTGAGGGCGGTCAACGGGGAGGAGTACCAAGTGCACCTCCCCGTTGAACTAACCGCCCAAGGTCGCCGTCTCCGAGCTCCTGAACAGTCCCAGGGGCGTCTCCGCGCATCCTGCGCCAGCACTGCCCCGCCGGCCTGAACCAGGCCGGCGGGGCCGCCTCCGGCGACGGGCTTGCGCGCAAGACCGATGGTCAGCCGAGGCGACGGTGGATCGTCTTGAAGGTGACGTACTGCGCCAGCCCCTCGGTGCCGTACTCCACTCCCAGTCCCGAGTCGTGTCGCCCGCCGAAGGGCGCGTTGTGGTTGGAGGCGAAGAAGTTCACGCCGACGGATCCGGTGTCCATGCGCTCCGCGACTGCCTGCGCGGCCGCAGTGTCGGTGGAGAAGACGACGCCGCCAAGTCCGAAGGACGTGTCATTGGCGAGGGCGACCGCCTCGTCGATGTCGTCGTAGCGCAGCACGCTCACCACGGGTCCGAAGATCTCCTCACGGGCGATCCGCATCTCTGGGGTGACATCGGCGAACACGGTCGGCTCGATGAACCAGCCCTGCTTCGTGTCCGCGGGCCGTCCGCCGGTGGTGGCGCGGGCTCCCTCCTCGCGGGCGGAGTCGAGGTAGCCGCACACGATGTCGTACTGCGCCTGGGACGCCATCGGCCCGAACACGGTGCGTTCGTCGAAGGGGTCGCCCTGGGGGGCGGCCGCGACCGTGCGGGTGACCATGTCCACCACCTCGTCGTAGCGCGAGGACGGGGCCAGGATGCGGGTGGAGATGTAGCAGGTCTGCCCGGTGTTGCGCAGGCACGTGCGGATCAGCACCGAGGACATCTGCTCGAGGTCGGCGTCCTCGAGCACGATGGCCGAGGACTTGCCGCCGAGTTCTAGGGTGACCGGGCGGAGCAGTTCCCCGCACGCGGCTGCGATCCGGCGGCCGACCGAGGTGGAACCGGTGAAGGCGACCTTGGCGGTCAGCGGGTGGCGGACGAGCCGCTCGCCGGTCTCGCCGCCGCCGGTGACGAGGTTGACCACTCCCGCCGGGAGGCCGGCGGCCTCGCAGGCCTCGACCACGAAGCGGATCGACAGCGAGGTGCCCGGAGCGGGCTTCATGACGACCGTGCAGCCGGCGAGCAGGGCGGGTGCCAGCTTGACCACCATGAGGTTGATCGGGAAGTTCCACGGCGCGATCAGCACGCACGGGCCCACCGGATCCTTGCGTACGACGGACTCGGCGCCCCCCGCCGGGAACGGCCGGACGTCCTCGCCCTGAAGCCAGCACGCCAGCCCGGCGACGTGCCGCAGGATGCCGGCGGCGTTGGCGGCGGCCCCGCGTGTCTCGCTGATCGGCGAGCCGTTCTCGAGCGTGTTCGTCAGGGCCATGTCCTCGGCCCGGGCTTCGACCTCGTCGGCGATCCGGAGCAGCAGCGCGGCCCGCTCCGAGGGCGTGGTCCTGGCCCACGGACCGGCGCGGAAGGCCCGGTCGGCGGCGGTGAGGGCGGCGTCGACGTCCTGTGCGGAGCAGTCGGGGACCGTACCCCACTCGCGGCCGGTTGCCGGGTCGACCAGCGGCAGCCGGGCGGTGGCGGTCGAGCGGGTCCAGGCGCCGTCGACGTAGTAGTCGTCCGCGTGGGTCCAGCGCGGCTCGGGCCGCGCCGCCGACCGTGGGCTGTCGGTGACGCTCACCTGATCACCGCCGTCTTGAGCAGGGCGCGGGAGCGGTTGAGGTCGGCGGTGGCCATGGCGAGGGCTGGGGCGGTGAGCAGCTCCGGAATGATCTCCGCCTCCAGCCGGTCCGTGTAGAGCGCGGGGTCCATGCGGAACCAGCCGGATGCCAGCGCGATCCCGGCATGATCGAACCGCCACAGCCGGTCGGCGTCCCGGACCAGCGCGTCCTCCAGCGAGTGGGCCTCCTGCCGGGTGTCGTGGCCGTCGATGATGGCGCAGACCTGGCGCACGAACTCGCCGTCGTAGCCCAGCGGGGGCAGCACCTCGCGGGCGATGAGGCAGCCCTGCCGTTCGTGCTCGTAACGGATCTGCGCCTTGCGCCAGTCACCCGTGAAGCCCTCGGCGAGGATGCGCTCCTCGTCGACCCTGCCCCAGCCGGTGTCGTGCAGCTGGATCGCCACGCGCACCAGCAGCCGGTCGGCCTCGGGGAAGGCGTCGCACAGCCGTTCGGCGTAGGCCAGGGAGATCGGCAGGTGGATGTCGTTGCCTCGGGCGCGGGTCTCGGGGACGACGGCCTTCCAGATCGGGTCGAGGTCGTCGCCGGGCGCCGGGGTCAGCGAGATCGGTGAGGTGTCGACCGGTCCCGAGCCCGGGATCGGGCGGGCGGTGGGCAGGGCGGTGGGCATGGGGCTCCCCTTGTTCAGTCGGCCCCGACCAGGGCGGTCGGGTCGACGGTCACGGACTTGAGCGACACGGACGGGTCGGCGGCGGCGTCGTACGGGATCGACAAACCCTTGGACAGCGCGTTGCGGACCGCCATGAAGTCCAGCGGATGGTTGATGCAGTCGGCGGCCAGGACGCGGTCGCCCCGGTAGTACAGGACCGAGTGCTTCCCGCGCTCGGCGTCGCCGCGCACCAGGGTGCGGTCGTGGCCGGTGGACAGCCCGGCGATCTGGAGCTTGACGTCGCCCTGGTTGGACCAGAACCACGGAATCCTGGCGTACTCCTCGCGGCGGCCGGTGATCGCGTACGCCGCCACCTTGGCCTGCTCGATGGCGTTGTTGACGCTCTCGAACCGGACGCGGTCCCCCTGGGGAGCACCGGGCACCGGATTGGGCAGGTTCGCGCAGTCGCCGACCGCCACGGTGACCCCGTCGGAGGCCAGCGCGCACTCGTCGACGCGGACGCCGTTGTCGCAGACCAGGCCGATCGACTCGGCGAGCTCGGTGTTGGGGATCACGCCGACGCCGACCAGCACGAGGTCGGCGGCCACGACGCGGCCGTCCGAGAGTTCGACGCCGCCGACCCGGTCGCCGCGGGGCACGATCCGGCGGACCCCGGCCTCGAGCACGACGTCGATACCGGCGGCGCGGTGGTGGTCGAGGAGGTACGCCGAGGTCTCCTCACCGACAGCGCGCGGGACCAGCCGCGTCGCCGCCTCCAGCAGGGTGACCCTGCGTCCCATCCTGTTCAGCGACGCGGCCGCCTCGATGCCGATGAACCCGCCGCCGATCACCACCACGTCGCGCACGTCGGGCACGCGGGCCTTGAGCTCAAGGGCGTCGTCGGCGTTGCGGAGGTAGAGCACGCCCGGCAGGTCGACGCCGTCGAGCAACAGCCTGCGGGGCCGCGCGCCGACACCCAGGGCCAGCCGGTCGAAGGCGAACCGTGCCCCCGACAGGGAGTGGGCCACTCCCGAGCCGTCGTCCCGCTTCTCGATCCGGATGATCCGCTCGTTCTTCACCACGTCGATGCGGTGCTCGACCCAGTAGTCATGGGTGCGGAACATGAGCGACTCGTTGGTGATCTCGCCCTGCAGCCACTCCTTGGACAGGGCGGGCCGCTGGTAGGGCCGGTGGTTCTCGTCGCCGAGCAGCGTGATCGGGTCGTCGTAGCCGAGCGCGCGCAGCGAGGTCGCCAGGGAGACGCCGGCCTGCGAGGAGCCGATGATGAGCAGTCCGTCGGCCATGACCGCTCAGACCTGAGTCGCGGGGGTGGTCACCCGCAGGTCGCAGCCGTCGGTCACCCTGAGCTGGCAGGACAGGCGGGAGTTGTCCCGCCGGTCCTCCGCGGTGCCCCAGAGCATCTCGTCCTCCATCTCCGCCCTCGGCGGGAGCGAAGCGAGGCCGGCCTCGTCGACGTAGACGTGGCAAGTCGCGCAGGACAGCGAGCCGCCGCACTCCGCGACGATCCCGGGAACGCCGCTGCGGACCGCGGTCTCCATGACCGAGTCGCCGACGTTGGCCTCCACGATGCGCGACTCCCCTGTGTGGTCGGTGTAGGTGACCTTCGGCATGGGTTTTCCTCCTGGTGGTCGAGGTCAGATGAACTGGCGGCCGCCGTCGACGACCAAGGTCTGTCCGGTGACGAAAGCGCTGTCGGGGCCGGCGAGGTAGAGCGCGGCGCCGACGATGTCCTCCGGCCGGCTGGCCCGTCGCAGCGCGCCCCGGTCGACGCCGTACGACTCGGCGTCCTCGAGCAGGCCGCGGCTGGCCTCGGTGAGCGTGAAGCCCGGCGCGATCGCGTTGACGTTGATCGAGCGCCGTCCGAGCTCCTTGGCCATCACCCGGGTCAGGGCGATCACACCGCCTTTGGAGGCGACGTAGTGCGCCCAGTTCTCCGAGCCGCTGTAGACGGTGGCCGAGGAGAGGTTGACGACCCGGCCGCCCTCGCGCAGGTGCGGGCTGGCCGCACGGGTCATCAGCCAGGGGCCCTTGAGGTTGACCGCCATCACGAGGTCCCACTCGGCGGGGTCGATCTCCTCCAGCGGGGACCGGGTGACGGTGCCGTAGACGGCGGCGTTGTTGACGAGGACGTCGATCGCGCCACCGCCGAACTCGGCAACCCGGCCGGCGACTTCCTCGGCGGAGGCCGGGTCGGTGACGTCGAGCCGGCCGTGCCAGGCGTCGGCGCCGGCGGCCTCGACCAGGCGTGCGGTCTCCTCTGCCCCGTCCGGGTCGAGATCGGCGACCGCGAGCCGGTAGCCGCGATGGGCGAAGCCGAGGGCGAAGGCGCGGCCCAGGCCACCCGCCGCGCCGGTCACGAGGACGGTACGGGCGGGTACTTGGTGCGTGGAGAGCGTCATAGCAGGCTCAGCTCTCCAGGATGTCGACGCGGCCGGCATTGCCGTCGACACGGATCCGCTGGCCGGTCCGGATGGTGGTCGACGCCGAGCCGGTGCCCGTGACGGCGGGCAGGCCGTACTCCCGGCAGACGATGGCGGCGTGGCTCATCATGCCGCCGATGTCGGTGACGGTCGCCTTGATCCTGCCGAAGATCGGCCCCCAGGACGGCGCGGTGATCGTGGCGACGAGGATCTCGCCCTCCTGGACCTCACCCAGCTGGTCGGCGGAAGAGATCACGCGGGCGATGCCCTCGACCACGCCGGGAGATGCCGCCATACCGGTGATCGTGGTGTCGTCGCCGCTCTCGTCGCCGGCCAGCCACTGCTGTACCTGCTCGGTGGTGATGCCGTAGAGCATCATCGTGAACGGCTCGGTGATCTCGGCCGGCGGCGTGTTCAGCGCCGGCTGCGGGCGCCGGGCCGACAGCGCGTCGATGATCCGACGGCGCCGCTCGATCTCGGCGGGCCAGTAGTGCGGGCCGGTCGACTCGGCGCCGACCGCCCAGCCGGTGACGAGGTCGAAGATCGCGTCGCGGACCTCGTTGCGGTTGAGGTAGAGCATGTCGGCGGGGTCCGCCCAGAAGCCGGCGCCGACGAAGACCCGGGCCAGCTCGCGCACCTTGCGCCAGAACACGCCCATCGTCCAGTGCTCGATGTAGAAGTTGTGGTTCTCCACATAGGGGTAGGCCGTCGCCGCGAGCCCGCGCTTGGCGTCGAACTGTTCCCGCGCCTCGCCCTGGAGGAGGTCGCGGTACTCCTCGACGATCCGCTCCTTCTCCGCGGTCAGCTGCTCGATGGGGCGCATGATCTCCTGGCCCTCGTCGAGGCGGCGGATGTAGTCCTTGATGTAGCCCAGCGGGATCTCCTGGTGCTCCATCCAGTACTTGTCGTGGCCGTAGAAGCCGTTGCCGACGGTGAAGTTGAACCACGGGTCCTGCGCCGCCTCGTAGGCCGCCACCCACTCCTCGCCGCCTGCGGAACGGACCGCCCGCAGGGTGCCCTCGACGTCGTCGGGGTTCTCGAAGGCCGACTGCAGCCCCAGCTGAACCGCCTTGACCGCGAGCCGCTTGAGCTCGTCGTCAGGCCGGAACAGCTCCATGTCGACGCCCTGCACCATCTTGGCGACGGCCTGGTCGGGGATGCCCGGGAAGACCTCCTTGCAGAAGCCGAAGAAGTCCAGGTAGGCGAGGTAGCCGAGGTTGAGGAACTCGAAGTGGTACTGCCAGTTGCGGTACAGCAGCGCGATCAGACGATCGTAGTTCTCCATCAGCGTCTGGGAGCCGTCCATCGCCTTGCCGGAGACGATGTCGTCGAACGGCACTGCGTCGGGCAGCGCGGTGAAGTGGAGCTCCTCCATCTCGTCGATGGTGGCGCGGACCTTGGAGTGCCAGGCCTCCAGCAGACTGTCCCAGTTCTGGAAGTAGTGGCCGGCGCGGCGCTCGAACTCCGGCACCCGGGCCGGGATCTCCTCCTGCGGCACGGCCACCGGGCTCATGTAGAGGTACCCCAGGTGGATCTTGAACTCGATGCCGTTGGCCGGCGGGATCAGCAGGTGCCGGGTGTTGTACTGCCCCAGACACTTGACCGCGAACTCACCGCCGATGGTCTCGAACGGCTTGAACACCGTGGGCCAGTGCTGGCTGTCGCAGAACCAGAACTTCTCGTCAGCGCCGGGCGCGTTGCCGAAGACGAGGTTGTAGGGGTAGAGCTCCTCCCACCCTTCCGCCCCCTCGGGCACCTCGATCTGAGAGGGCTTCGGGAAGGACTTCATGGTCTGTTCGATGGTCACGCTCGGATCCTTTGCGGGAGCGGCTCAACGGCCGGTGAGGGAGGAGGTGAGCCCGGCCATGAAGAAGCCGGTCGTGCGCGTGATCGTGGGGGGCGTGGTGGCTGCCGGGGAGGCCGAGTGCACCGTCTCGGGCCGGGACTGCAGCAGCAGAAGGTTGTCCCCTTCGGGCAGGTCGGCGTCGATGGCCCACTCGATGTCCTGCGGCGTGCCGTAGTGCTTCTCGGCCCGCTTGGCCATGGCCGCGACGGCGTGCAGTTCCTGGTCGGTCAGGCAGCGGACCGTACGGCGCTCGGGCTCGACCTCGCGCTCGGCCAGCCGGCCGCTCGCCGGATCCGGCACGAGTTCGGCGTGCTTGTCGCCGACGTGCTCGCGGACCACAGTGAGCATGACCTTGTCGAGCAGCACGTTGTCGGGGGTCACCTGTCCCGACACGACCATCTCGCCGACCCCCCAGGAGGCGTCCACGACGATCTTGGAGCGGTCGCCGTTCGAGGGGTCGAGGGTCATCGCGACGCCGGCGGCCCTCGCGTTCACCATCTTCTGCACCGCGACCGCCATCGACAGGTCCTCTTCGGGGATGCCGTTGCGCAGGCGATAGGTGATGGCGCGGCTGGTGTAGAGCGAGGCCCAGCAGCGACGTACGTGCTCGCTGACCGCGGCATAGCCGGTCAGCCACAGGTAGGTGTCCTGCTGGCCGGCGAAGCTGGCGTCGGGGAGGTCCTCGGCGGTGGCGGACGAGCGGACCGCGACCGGCACCACGTCGGCGAAGCGTGACATCAGCTGCTCGTACGCCGTGCGCAGCACGCCGTGCATGTCGGCGGGCACCTCGCGCGATTCGATCGCGTGCCGGATCTGTGCCGAGACCCGGTCGACACACCTGACGTCGGTGGGGTCGATCTCGGCGAGGCGGGCACGGATCTCGCCGCGCAGCCCGCTGCCGTTGACGAAGTGGTCGAAGGCGGCCGTGGTCACCGCGAAGCCGGGCGGCACCGGCATTCCCGCCGAGGTCATCGAGACCAGCGACGCGCACTTGCCGCCGAGCAGTTCGAGCGACGGCTCGTGGCCGCTGTCGAAGAAGACGATGAAGTCGCTCACGGATCAGTCCTCCCAGGTGACGGGGACCGCGGCGGGGGCGCGGAAGGAGAGGTTGTGGCCGAAGTGGATGTCGGCGTGGTCGGCGAGGCGGAGGCCGGGTGCGAGCCGCGCGACCTCCTCCAGAGCGATCCGCGTCTGCAACTTGGCGAGCATGTTGCCCAGGCAGTAGTGGATCCCGAAGCCGAACGACAGGTGCTCGCGGGCGTTGGGGCGGCTGATGTCGAAGGCCTCGCCGTGCTCGAACCGGGACTCGTCCCGGTTGGCGGAGCCCATGAGCAGCAGGATGTCGGCGCCCTTCGGGATCGCCACCCCACCGATCTCGGTGTCGCGCAGCGCGCGCCGGCGCCAGCCGACGATGGACGGGCTGTAGCGCAGCACCTCGTCCACTGCGGCGGGGATGCGGCCGGTGTCCTCGACGACGCACTGCCACTGCTCGGGGTGGGAGAGCAGCACCCGCAGCGCGTTGGAGATCAGGGTCGTGGTCGTCTCGTGGCCGGCGAAGAGCAGCGAGTAGCAGACCGAGGCGATCTCGTGGTCGCTGATCGGGTCGCCCTCGGCCTGCATCCGGACCATGTCGCCGACCAGGCTGTCGGGTGCGGTCTCGTGGGCCTCGGCGACCAGGCGTCGGCACTCGGCCCAGTAGTCGACCAGGTTGCGGGCGTGCGGCACCTGCTCGTCGTCGCTGAGGTCGCCCCACGTCATGGCCGAGCGCGAGTCCGACCACCGCTTGAACGTGCCGATCTTGTCCACGTCCGCGCCGATCAGCGTGAGGATCGTGATCGTGGGGAGATCGTGGGCGAGGTCTCGCACCAGGTCGCCGCGGCGCTCCGGCCGGGCCAGCATCGCCTCGATCAGCCGCACCACGTTGGCACGGATCTCGGGTTCGAGCACCTTGAACCGGCGCGGCGTGAACGCCTTGGCGGCCACCTTGCGGATCCTGGTGTGCTCCGGGGGAACCCGGGCGGACAGGCCGGAGTAGGCGGTGAAACCACCCTCCTCCATGATCTGCCGGGCCTGCGGCCCCCGCTCCCGGACCGGGGCCTGGGCGTTCTCGGAGGAGAACGTCTCCCAGTCCTCGAAGACGGCCTTGATGTCGTCGTACCGGCTCACGACCCAGTAGCCGATCCGCTCGTCGAACATCACCGGCTCCTGGGCGCGGAGGGCGGCGTAGGACGGGAACGGATCGTCCTGGTCGAACGGCTCGTAGCCGTGGTGGACCGGGCAGGCCGAGGCAGTCCCGGCCAGGGTTCGAGTCGAGGTCATCCTGCCTCCTGACACGTGTGGCGCCGTCGTGTGACGACGACCTACGACCTCATCCTGACGTCGGCCACCAGGGCCGTCCATGCGGAGTTTCCGTTGGACGGAAGCGGCCCGGCCCGGGATCAGCGGTCTTGCCTGCTGGAACGGCGAGGCACGCGCACCAGGCTCGGCTGCGGCGCCGCTGCGGCCGCCTCGATGCGGTGGGCGACGCCCCGGAGGGTGGGCAGGTGGCGGGTCATGACGGCGCCCTGGCTCGACAGCATCACCAGGCCGATCGCGGCCGGGTGCGGCTTCAGACGGACCGGCACCGCGATCGAGCACGAGCCCTCGCGGACCTCTTCCTGGGTGGTGGCGTAGCCCTCGTCGCGCACCTTGCGCAGCTCGGCGGCCAGCCGGCCCGGGTTGATGTGCGTGTGCCGGGTGGCGGCCTCCAGACGGTGGGCGAGGTAGGCCTCGCGTACCCACTCCTCTTCGTAGGCCAGCAGCACCTTGCCGACCGCGGTGGCGTGCAGCGGCAGTCGGCCGCCGACGCGCGAGGCGCGCGGAACCCGCGTCGAGCCGTAGATCCGGTCGATGTAGAGCGCCTCGTCGCCGTCGCGGATGGCGATGTGCGCGGTCTCGTGGGTGAGCGAGAACAGGTCCTGCAGATAGGGGCGGGCGGTGTCGCGCAGATGGCGTCCGGCGTTCTGGGCGACCTCCCAAAGACGCAGGCCGACGCTGTAGCGGCCCTGATCGTCGCGTTCGAGCGCACCCCAATCGACGAGCTCTCCGACGAGCCGGTGGGCGGTGGGCAGCGGCAGGTCGGCGTGCTGCGCGAGGTCGCTGAGCGACAGCGCGTGCCGGCCGCCCTCGAAGGCGCCGAGCAGCGCGAGCACCTTGGAGGTCACGGTGCGGCCGTCACCGCGCATGGCACCCTCCTCGGTCGTGTCGTGTTGGTGGCATTGTCGCGCGCGGCGGGCCGGGTACCGGGAGCCCGCACCGTGCCGTCAGCCGAGCGCGACCCGCTGCGGTGTGCTGTCGATCCTCGCGACGGCGGCCAGGGCGCGGGCCATGGCGCCGGCGGCGTCGGTGAACAGGTGGTCGTGCACCCGGCTGCCGATCAGGACGAGAGCCTGTGCCCGCGTGAGCCCGAACCAGTCCATGACGGTGTCGACGCCGTGCGGTGTGAGCCGCCACAGCTTGTCGGCGTCCTTGACCAGCGAGTCGTTGAGCGACAGTGCGCTCGTTCGCGAGTCGTGGCCGTCGATGATGTCGACGATCTCCGAAATCCGTGCCGGATCGTGGCCGAGCCGGGCAAGGATGTCCGCGGCGATGGCGGCGCCCCCCTTTTCGTGCCGGACGACCAGGTCGGCCCGGCCGCCACCGGGCCGGATCGCTTCCAGCACCTCCTTCTCCGGCACCCGCGACCAGCCGGTGTCGTGAAGGATGATCGCAGGTAGCACGACGTCGCGGTCGGCCTCGGGATGCAGGTCGCACAGGGCTACGGCGAGGCCGTAGGAGTAGGCCGTGTGAGCGTCGTTGCTGCGTACGCGGAGGTGTTCGGCGGCCAGCTGCCACACGGCGTGGTCCTCCGTCCGCCAGCCGGCGGTGCCGGGCACGCTGGCCGCGTCGGGCAGGAAGCGAGTGACGTCGTCGCCGAGCTGGTTGGTGGTCGGCTCGAGGCGGGGCAGGGCCATGCTCATCGTCCTTTCGGCCAGCCGGTGTAGGCCTCGGCCAGGTACATCGACCCCGCGGTCGATCCGGTCAGCGAGGCCAGCTCGCCCTCCTGGCGTCGCACGTCGAAGGGGGTGGCGTCCGGCAGCGTGTGCAGCATCGTCGTCATCCAGTAGGAGAAGTGCTGGGCCTTCCACACGCGGCGCAGCGCGTGCTCGCTGTAGCTCGCCAACGGTGCCGGATCTTTGGCGGCCACCGCGCGCTCCAGTTCCTGGGCCAGCACCCGGACGTCGGCGAGCGCGAGGTTGAGTCCCTTGGCGCCGGTAGGGGGGACCGTGTGCGCAGAGTCTCCGGCGAGGACGAGCCGGCCGTGGTGCATCGGCTCCTGGACGAAACTGCGGAACGGCAGCACGGTCCGCGAGATGATCGGCCCCTCCTTGAGCGTGTGGCCGTTGGCGCCGACGCGGGACTGCAGTTCCTCCCAGATCCGGTCGTCGGACCAGGTGTCCGCGTCCTCGGTCGGGTCGCACTGGAAGTACATCCGCTGCAGCGTCTCGGTGCGCTGGCTGATCAGCGCGAAGCCGCGGGGCGAGTGGTTGTAGATGAGCTCGGGTGCGCTCGGCGGCGCCTCGGTGAGGATCCCGAACCAGGCGAAGGGATACTCACGGAAGTACTGACGCCGCGCGGCCTCCGGCACCTCCCGGCGGCACAGGCTGCGCGAGCCGTCGGCGCCGACGAGGAAATCGGCCCGGATCTCGTGGTCGGCCCCGTCGGCATCGGTGAACCGCATGACCGGCGTCGAGACGAGGCCGTCGACCGAGACACCGGTGACGCCGAAACGCACGTCGCCGTGGTCGCGCTCCCGGGCGTCGGCGAGGTCGACGAACACGTCGGTCTGGGGATAGAGCTGGGTCGAGGCGCCGACCAGGCCCTGGAAGTCGATCCGGTGACCACCGCCGCCGAAGGCCAGCTCGATGCCGTCGTGGCGATAGCCGTCGCGGAGCACCCGGTCGGAGACGCCGGTGTCGACCAGCAGGTCCACCGAGTCCTGCTCCAGGATCCCAGCGCGGTGAGTCTGCTCGATCTCCCGGCGGCTGCGCAGGTCGATCACGACGGAGTCGATCCCCGCCCGCGCGAGCAGGTGAGAGAGCATGAGCCCGGCGGGGCCGGCGCCGACGATGCCGATCCGGGTACGGATCTGGATACGCGAGGGAGACATGCGCCCTATTGTCAGTGGCTGCGGTGCGCCTCGACCATGACTGACTTCCGCTCAGCGGAAGTCAAGCGCGGATCCCGCGGTGTTCCGCAAGAGCGAACAGGTCACCCTGAGCACCGCGGCCGAACCGCTCGCGCCCCGTAGGCGATCCCGTGGTACGTCTTCGCCGTACGTATCGAGCACGACGTAGGCCGCCCACTCATCCCCTTAAACCGGGGATACAGAGCACCATGTGGCGCACAGCATGCGCTCTTTCTCTGGACGCTCACCACGACGGTCTTCAGCCAACGCGGCTCAGGGTGGTTTGACGCCTCCCACCGCAGGGCGACGCCGAAGGGCCGCAAACCTTTATCTTCCGCACAGCACCGCATCAAGCAGGGTCTCTACCTACATCAACCTCACTCCCTGTGTTCGTGGCACACCACCAGCGGCAGAGCGCCGTACTCCTTGGCCATCAGGGTCATGGCGGCGGCCATGTTGCCGCCCGTCGAATCGC
>NZ_BMQA01000110.1 GCF_014647875.1 Streptomyces brasiliensis
ACGCTTCCTTCGTACTCACCCTCTCGGGCTTTCCTCCGGGCGCTTCCCTTCGGTGTTTCCAAACTCTACCAGTGTTTTTCCGTCCCTCTGACCACTCTCCCGCAGACATGCGGAAGGGACCCCGAGATAGGATCTGACAAGTTGGATGCTGCTGATCAAGGACGCCAAGTCGCGTCACTCGTTCTCAAGCAGGAGTACGACTGTACAGCGGCCTCCGAGCCCGTGCAAATCGATTGGGTTGGTGGTCTAGACCACTAGCTGGTAGCTTCCATGCGGAACCGGCTCCTCATCTGACATACCCTGCTGCTCAGCGCGCCGTCCGGGACAAGCAGTGACGGCCCATCTGTGCAGCCCCACCCTCGGGAGGCTTCCCATGACCACCGTGACGTCCCCTCTCGCTGGACGTGCCATCGGACTGGCTGCCGTGCCGGATCCGGTCTTCTCCGGGGCCATGGTCGGCCCGGGCACCGCGATCGACCCCGTGCGTGAGCTCTCCGAGGCCGTCGCCCCCGTGGACGGAGTCATCGTCTCTCTGCACCCGCACGCCTTCGTCGTCGTGGACGACCAGGGACACGGCGTGCTCACGCACCTCGGCATCGACACGGTGCAGTTGAACGGTGAGGGCTTCGAGCTGCTGGTCAACAAGGGCGACACCGTGACGCGTGGGCAGGCCGTCGTGCGCTGGAACCCGGCCGCCGTCGAGGAGGCCGGAAAGTCCCCGGTGTGCCCGGTGGTGGCGCTGGAGGCCACGGCCGACTCCCTCTCCGACCTCCGTGACGACGGCGATGTGAAGGCCGGCGACAGTCTCTTCGCCTGGAACTGACGTCACCGCCGTCGTACGACGGCGAGCCAGGACAACCACCGCGGCGGCGGGACCTGCCGCCATTAATGGAGACGGGTGAGATGGAGACAACGCTGCGAGGCGTCGGCGTGAGCCACGGTGTGGCGATCGGCGAGGTGCGGCACATGGGAACGCCGGTGCTGGAACCGCCGGCCAAGCAGATCCCGGCGGAAGAGGCGGAGCGCGAGCAGGGGCGGGCTCGCCAGGGCGTGGAGGCTGTGGCGGCCGATCTGATGGCACGCGGCAATCTGGCCGGGGGCGAAGCGCAGGCGGTGCTCGAGGCGCAGGCCATGATGGCCCAGGACCCCGAGCTGATGGCCGACGTGGATCGGCGTATCGCCGTCGGCAGCACGGCCGAGCGGGCCGTCTACGACGCGTTCGCCGCGTACCGGGAGCTGCTGGCAGGGGCCGGTGAGTACCTCGCCGGCCGTGTGGCCGACCTCGACGACGTACGGAACCGCATCGTCGCCCGGCTGCTGGGCGTCCCGATGCCGGGTGTTCCGGACAGCGACGAGCCGTACGTCCTCGTCGCCCGTGATCTGGCGCCTGCCGACACGGCGCTGCTCGACCCGACGCTGGTCCTCGGTTTCGTCACCGAGGAGGGCGGGCCGACCAGTCACAGCGCGATCCTGGCCCGGGCGCTCGGTGTGCCGGCCGTGGTTGCGCTGCCGGGTGCGCGTGAGCTGGCCGAGGGCACGGTGATCGCCGTCGACGGCAGCACCGGCGACATCTTCGTGAACCCCAGCGAGGAGAAGAAGGCAGAGCTCGAGGCCTCAGCCGCCGAGCGCAGGGCGGCGCTGGCCGCGTCGACCGGGCCGGGTGCCACGGCGGACGGATACAAGGTGCCGTTGCTGGCCAACGTCGGTGGTCCGGCGGACGTGCCGGCGGCCGTGGAGGCGGGTGCCGAGGGTGTGGGTCTGTTCCGCACCGAGTTCCTCTTCCTGGACGACAGCAAGAACGCGCCCTCCGAGGAGAAGCAGGTCGAGGCCTATCGACAGGTGCTCGAGGCGTTCCCCGAGGGCCGCGTCGTGGTGCGGGTGCTGGACGCGGGTGCGGACAAACCGCTGGACTTCCTGACTCCTGCCGACGAGCCGAACCCCGCGCTGGGCGTAAGAGGGCTGCGCTCGCTGCTCGACCACCCCGAGATCCTGCGGACCCAGCTGACCGCGCTGTCCAAGGCCGCAGAGGGGCTGCCGGTCCATCTCGAGATCATGGCTCCGATGGTGGCCGACCGTACCGACGCGAAGGCCTTTGCCGAGGCCTGCCGTGAGGCGGGGCTGCAGGCGAAGTTCGGCGCGATGGTGGAGATTCCGTCGGCCGCGCTGCGGGCGCGCTCGATTCTGCAGGAGGTCGAGTTCCTGTCCCTGGGGACGAACGACCTCGCGCAGTACACCTTCGCCGCGGACCGTCAGGTGGGTGCGGTGTCCCGGCTGCAGGATCCGTGGCAGCCCGCGCTGCTCGACCTGGTGGCGCTGTCCGCGGAGTCGGCGAGGGCCGAGGGCAAGAGTTGTGGTGTGTGCGGCGAGGCGGCGTCCGACCCGCTCCTGGCCTGTGTGCTGACGGGTCTGGGTGTCACCTCTCTTTCGATGGGTGCCGCGTCCATTCCTTATGTCCGGGCGACGCTGGCCAAGTACACGCTGACCCAGTGCGAGCGAGCCGCGACGGCCGCCCGGGCGACGGACAGTGCCGAGGAGGCGAGGGGCGCGGCCCAGGCGGTCCTGTCCGGCGAGTAGCAAGTCGCGCCGGGCCGCCGTCGTTGGTTCTCCAGGGGCGCTCCGCCTACGGGTGGGGCGCCCCTGGCATGTTCAGTGGTGGTGCCTCGGAGTCGTGCCGTCGCCTCCACCGTCCTCTCCCAGGTCGGGTGGGGCGCAGTAGTCGACGCCAGATTCCGGGGAGATGAGGTCACCGGATTCGATGTCGGTGCAATAGGCGTCGAAGACCTCGCCGGCGGTGAGGGGCTCCAGGCCGTCCTTGCGGATCCGCCACCCGTAGATGCGGTCAGCAGTGCCGGGGGCGCTGGTGCGCATGACGAGTCCGCCGGGGCTGCGGGTGGCGATGCCCAGCGCGAGGACGGTGGTGAATTCGAGGGCTTCCGCCTCGTCCAGGCGTGTGATGCCCTCGGCGTCCTCGTCGGCGTGCAGGACGGACACGAGGGTTTCCGGTGGTCCTGAGACGCTGCACACGAGGTGGCGGTCGCCGGGTGATGCCGTGTCGAGGATGCGGACGACAAGGTCCGAGGCCCGGTTGAAGGCCGCGCGCCCGATGTCCTCGCCGCAGGTGGCGCAGGGGCCGAGGCGCGCCAGGAGGGTGCTGGCGTATTCCCAGGTCGCCTGGTGGACGGCCTCGTCGACGAGCGCGAGCACGAGGTCGCCGAGCGCCTGGCCGTCGTACGGGACGGTGGCGCCGGTGACGGCGAGTTCGGCGGTGAACCGGGTGCGACTCGACGGGGTGTCCGGCTCGAGGCCGCTTTCCGCGCAGTATTGGGCGTACTCCGCCGGGTCGAACAGCGCGAGTGTGGTGTGGCCGCCCTGCGAGGCTCGGGCCCTGAGGAGGGCCTCCATCTGCCGGAGGTAGGTGACGTGGTCGTCGAAGGTGAAGCTGCGGTAGCACCGCCGCATGGTCTGGAAGTCCTGCTCGTCGGTCAGCAGGCCGATGGTTCCCGCGATTTCGCGGCGCAAGGCGCGGCGCATGGTCAGGTGGTCGGTGTGTGCCATGTTTCCCCCAGTGCACGGTCGATCAATGCTCACTCACAGTAACCGGTGGCACTGACAACGGGATCGCGCGCCGCGGGCGGCCTGGGACCTCGCCGTCATGCTGAGCGAGGCCCGAGGCCGTCCATAGAGGCTGACCAGGTCTTTTGGCCGGGTCAGGCGCGCTTGCGGGCCAGTTCCTCGTAGAAGCTCAGCAGGTCGAGGTTGTCGATGGAGCCCGGATTGACGGCCTTTTCCAGGGGGGCGCCCTGCAGGAGGCGCTTGACCGGGACCTCGATGCGCTTTCCGGTGAGGGTGTGCGGGACGCCGGGGACCTCGATGACCTCGTCGGGCACGTGCCGCGGGGAGAGCTGTTCGCGGATGGCCTGCTTGATGCGGGTCAGGAGTGCCTCGTCGAGCACGGCTCCGGGGGCCAGGTGCACGAACAGGGGCATCCAGTAGCCCCCGTCGGGCTGTTCGATGCCGATGACGAGGGATTCCTTGATCTCGGGGAGCCGCTCGACGACTTCGTAGATGTCTGCCGAACCCATGCGTACGCCTTGGCGGTTGAGCGTGGAGTCGGATCGGCCGTGGATGATCACGGAGCCGCGGGAGGTGACAGTGATCCAGTCGCCGTGGCGCCAGACTCCGGGGTAGGTGTCGAAGTAGCTGTCGTGGTAGCGGCTGCCGTCGGGGTCGTTCCAGAAGTAGATGGGCATGGACGGCATGGGGTTGGTGACCACCAGTTCGCCCACCTCGTCCACGAGGGGATTGCCTCTGGGGTCCCAGGACTGCAGGTCGGTGCCGAGGCCCGGCGCCTGGAGTTCGCCGGTGTACACCGGGAGCGTGGGTACGGCGCCCGCGAAGCAGGAGCAGACGTCGGTGCCACCGCTGACGGAGGCGATCCACAGGTCGTCGCGGACCTCGTCGTGCAGCCAGCCGAAACCGTCGGGGGGCAGCGGGGAGCCGGTGGTGGCGACGCACCGCACCGCGGAGAGGTCGAAGTCGCGGGACGGGTGCACCCCGGCCTTGCGGCAGGCCATGACATACGCGGCCGACGTGCCGTACAGGGTGGCTCCGGTGCGTTCGGCGACTCGCCACTGGGCGCCCGTGTCCGGATAGCCGGGGCTGCCGTCGTACAGGACGATCGTGGTACCCGTGAGGAGGCCGGAGACGAGGAAGTTCCACATCATCCAGCCGGTCGAGGTGTACCAGAAGAAGCGGTCCCCGGGGCCGAGGTCGCAGTGCAGGCCGAGCTGTTTGAGGTGCTCGACAAGGATGCCGCCCTGGGACTGGACGATGGCCTTGGGCAGGCCGGTCGTGCCGGAGGAGTAGAGCACCCACAGGGGGTGGGCGAACGGGACCTGTTCGAAGACCGGCTCCGTGTCGGCGGACGTCAGGGCAGACCACTCCAGGGCGCCCTCGGGTGCCTCGGTGCCGAGGAGGGGGATGTGGACGACGGCGCGGAGGGTGGGAAGTTCGCGACGCAGTTCGGCGACGACCTCGCGGCGGTCGTGCTCCTTGCCGCCGTAGCGGTATCCGTCGACCGTGAACAGCACGACCGGTTCGACCTGCTGGAAGCGGTCGAGGACGCTGCGCGCGCCGAAGTCCGGGGCGCAGGAGGTCCAGACGGCGCCCACGGCGGCCGTGGCGAGGAGGGCGACGACGGCCTGCGGGACGTTCGGGAGATAGCCGCTGACACGGTCGCCGGGGCGTACGCCGAGGGCGCGCAGCTCGGCGGCCAGGGAGCCCACTTGGCGGCGCAGCTCGGACCAGGTCACCGGGCGCGGTTCGTGGGTCTCGTCGACGTACAGGAGCGCTGGTTCGTCCGCGCGGGTCGCGGCGGCGCGCAGGGCGTGCTCGGCGTAGTTCAGCGTCGCCCCGGGGAACCATTCCGCGCCGGGCATCGAGCGGTCGCCGAGTACGCGCGCGTAGGGCGTCGAGAACCGTACGTCGAACGACTCCGTGACGGCTTTCCAGAAGGTGTCCAGCTGATCCACGGACCAGCGGTGCAGCGCGAAGTAGCCACCCGCGGACGGGGCGCCGTGGTGCTCGGCCGCCCAGGACTGGAACTTGGTGATGCGTGCCTGGGCGATCCGTTCCGGATCTGGCTGCCAGAGCGGCAGGGGGTTCGCGGTCGACATGGGGCGGCTCCCGGACAGTGCGCGTCGTGTGCGTCACTCGCGCACGGGCTGGGTTGTGCGCGTGACGCGGTGACACGGACGATGCCATGTGATCGACTTCTGCACCAGGGTGAGCCCCACATAGTCCGTGTCATGAAGATGTGCTCTCGGCACAGGTGAACGGCAGTTGAACGACACGCGCGCGCGGGGCACGGAGTGGCAGGGTGAACAGCATGGACGGTCGTGACCTGGTGCGTTCGGTGAAAGTGGTCGGTTCGGCGAGAGCGGCTCAGGGGTTGCGTACCGTACGGTCCGCGTGGCGCAGGAGGCGTACCGACGCGGTCGCGCTGCCGCCGCGGGGCGCGGAGCGCGCGCGGGTGCCGGGGCAGGTGCACGGTGTCGAGCCCGGGCCCGGGGGCGGTCTCATCCGTTTCGCCAGGTCCGAGCTGCAGATCACGGTGGATGTCAACGGGGCGGTCTTCTGGGGCTGGGACGGGGCCGGCCCCGAGCCGTCGTACGCACTCGCCGGACACTGCCCGGAGCCCGATCCGCGGGCTGTCCTCGAGCCGGACAAGGACGGCGGCTGGCGGGTCGTCGCGGAGCGCGTGACCGTCGTCGTCTCCCGGCACGGCGCCATAGAGGTGTGCACGCCGGGCGGGGTGACGCTGCGGCGCGAGATGCCGCCGCGGTGGTGGGAGCCGGTCGGCGGCGGGATGGCGCGCTGGATGCAGCGGTCGGAGGTGGCGGCGGACGCGCGCTTCTTCGGTCTGGGCGGCCGGGCGTCGGGACCCCGGCTCCGCGACGGGACGTACCGGCTGTGGAACACCGACCCGGGTCGCGCCTTCGCGCCCGGCGACGATCCGTTGTACATCACGATGCCGGTCCAGTTGGTGGTGGCGGACGCGGCCACGCACCTGGTGTTCCACGACACCACGTGGGACGGGACGGTGACGCTGCAGGAGGGCGAGGAGGGCGCCGGTTCGGGTCACGACCGGGCCGGGCGGTGCGAGGTGAGGGTGGACGGCGGTCCGCTGCGCTGCTGGGTCATGGTGGGCACCCCCGCGCGCGTGCTGCGTGCCTGGGCGTTGCTGACCGGTGCGCCGGCGCTGCCGCCCGCGTGGGCGCTCGGGCACCAGCACGCGCGCTGGGGTTTCGGCAGCGTGCAGGAGGTACGGCGGATCGTCGTGGGGTACCGGGAGCGCGAGCTTCCGCTGGATGCCGTGCACCTGGACATCGACCACTACGACGCACATCAGGTGTTCACGGTCGATCGCGAGCACTTCCCGAACCTGCCGGCGCTCGCCGAGGAGTTGCGGCGCGACGGAATCCGGCTGGTGTCGATCATCGATCCGGCCGTGAAGGAGCAGCCGGGCAACGCCGTGTACGACAGCGGGACGGCCGTGGACGCCTTCGTGCGGGACGCGTCGGAGAACGTGGTCCGGGGTGTGGTGTGGCCCGGGCAGTCGGTCTTTCCGGACTTCACGCACGCGCGCGTGCGCAAGTGGTGGGGCGGGCTGTACGAGGAGCGGCTCGCGCAGGGCTTCGCCGGGTTCTGGCACGACATGAACGAGCCGACGTCCTTCAACGCCTTCGGTGAGTCGACGCTGCCCCGCTCCGCCCGGCACTCCCTGGAGGGGGTCGGTGGCGACCACCGGGAGGCGCACAACGTGTACGCGTTGTGCATGGCCGGAGCGGCCTACGAGGGCCTGCGCGAGCTGTCGCCCCAGGTGCGGCCGTTCCTCTTCTCCCGCTCCGGGTGGGCCGGTATGCAGCGTTACGGGGGCGCGTGGTCGGGGGACGTGGCCACGGGCTGGCCGGGGCTGCGGGCGTCCCTGTCGCTGGTCATGGGGCTCGGGCTGTGCGGCGTGCCGTATTCGGGGCCGGACGTCGGCGGTTTCGACGGGAGCCCGTCGCCGGAGCTGTTTCTGCGGTGGTTCCAGCTCGCCGCGTATCTGCCGTTGTTCCGCACGCACGCGTGCCTGCGGGCGGGGCGCAGGGAGCCGTGGGAGTTCGGGGCCGAGGTGCTGGAGCACGCACGCGTGGCGCTCGTCGAGCGCCGGCGCCTGCTGCCGTACTTCATGACGCTCGCACATCTGGCCCGGCGCACCGGTGCGCCCTATGTGCGTCCGGTGTGGTGGGGTGCGCCGGAGGACCGGACCCTGCGTGACTGCGAGGACGTCTTCCTGCTCGGCGACAGCCTCCTGGTGGCGCCCGTGCTCGACCCGGGCGCGGACCGGCGTGCCGTGCTGCTTCCCCGGGGACGCTGGTACGACACGGAAACGGAGAGGGGGTACGAGGGTCCGGGGCAGGTTCTCGTCGACACCCCGTTGTCGAGGATTCCGGTGCTCGCGCGCGCGGGTGCCGTGATTCCCGTACGGGGTGCGGACGGCGGGGTCGAGCTCGAGGTGTGGGCGCCCGCCCGTGGCCGGACCGGGGGCGGGCTGGTCGTGCCGGACGCGGGTGACGGGTGGAACGAGCCGGAGATCGAACGGTACGTCGCCCGCTGGGAGGGCCGGCGGGTGATGGTCAGACGCGAGGGTGAGGACGGCGCGGGTGTGCCGCCCTACCCGGTGCGCATACGAGGGCTCGGGTGAGCGGTGGACTCAGATGTACCGGCCCTCGAAGAATGCCCGCACAGCCAGGGTGTGCAGCGGAAAGGCGAGCTCCTCGGCCCTGCGCAGCAGGTGCCAGCCCTCGGTCTCGTCCGTGGCCTGTGACGCCGGGAGGGCGTCGGCCGGGCGCTCCGGGAGGAGCCCGAAGAGCAGCAGGTGTCCGTCGGGCGAGCTCATCGCGTCGACGAGTCGCACGTCGCGGCTCGCGGCGTCGATGCCCGTCTCCTCCTTGAGTTCGCGCACGACGGCCTGCCGCCAGTCCTCACGGTCGTCGATGTAGCCGCCCGGCAGTGCGATGCCCCCGCGCGCGGGGGTGACGGTGCGCGTGATGACGACCAGGGCGGTGCCCTTCGTGTCGTACACGGGCTGGAGGGCGATCGCGACCGGCAGCGGATTGCGGTAGGCGGTGGCTCCGCAGGCGGCGCAGGTGCGAGGAAAGCCGGAGACTCCCTCTCCGTGGGGCGCTCCGCAGCTCGAACAGTGCGAGTCCGGCGCGGAGTTGGCGGTTGGGTGCTGAATTTCGGACACGCGCGGACTGTATCCGATCGCAGGAAGGACGTCTTCCGGAAGCCGCCGGATCAGGCACGGTCGCAAACGGAGGGGCGGCCGGAACCACCCCCGTGGGCCCCGGTCGCCCCTCCGGATGCCACGACGCGGCCGAGCCCGGTCCGGTTCTGCGGCACGGCCTGCCCATTTCCGACGGCCCGTGGCACACTTCTGACGTCCCGTCAGGTCAGCTCTGGAGGGGCTTTGTCGCGCACACGGACGCCTGCTGTCTCCGGCTGGTTCACCGGTGAAGGAGAGGATTTCCGGCTCCTCGGCACGCGCTGCGCGGCGTGCGCGGCGGTCTTCTTCCCGCGCGAGGACGTCCACTGCCGCAGTCCGGAATGCCCCGGCGGCGAGCTGACCGAGGTCCCGCTTTCTCGGAGTGGGCGGATCTGGTCGTACACGGACAGCCGTTATCGGCCACCGTCACCCTATGTGAGCCATCCGGAACTTCCGTGGGAGCCGTACGCGTTGATCGCGGTGGAGCTGGAGTGCGAGCGGATCGTGGTACTGGGACAAGCGGCTCCCGGCATCACCGTCGCGGATCTGGCGGTGGGCATGGAGGTGAAGGTCGTACCCGGAGTGCTCCACGAGGACGCGGACACGACCTGGACGACCTGGAACTGGCGGCCGAGGCGGGTGGCGGCATGACGACGGACGTGGCGGTGCTCGGCGTGGGCATGCACCCCTGGGGCAAGTGGGGGCGCGGTTTTGTCGAGTACGGCGCGTTCGCGGCCCGCGCTGCGCTGTCCGACGCCGGCCTGGAATGGCGGGACATCGGCTCGATCGTCGGCGCGGACACGGTGCGAAGCGGCTACCCGGGATATGTCGCGGGGGCTTCGTTCGCGAAGGCCCTGGGCTGGCAGGGGGCCAGGGTCACCAGTGTGTAGGCGTCGGGAGCGCAGGCGGTCGCCGCGGCGCGTGCGCAGATCCTGGCTGGGCTCGCGGACGTGGTGCTGGTGGTCGGGGCGGACGCGGCCCCGAAGGAGTTCTTCCGGCCCGCCGGCGGGGACCGGCACGACGACCCCGACTGGCTGCGCTTCCGGCTGCTGGGGGCGACGAATCCGGCGTACTTCGGGTTGTACGCACGGCGCCGGTTGGCCGCGCACGGGGACACCGTGGAGGACTTCGCGCGGGTCAAGGTGAAGAACGCCGCGGCGGGTGCGCTGAATCCGTACGCCCGCTACCGCAAGCGCGTCACCGCCGAGGAGGTGGCCGCCTCAGCGGTGGTCGCCGATCCGCTGCGGTTGCTCGACATCTGTGCGCCCTCGGACGGAGGCGCGGCGCTGGTGCTGTCGAGCCTCGAATTCGCGCGTCGACATGGTGCGGCGCGGCCTGTGCGGATCAGGGCGGTGTCCACGGTTACACCGCGCTATCCGAGCACCGTGCTGGACCTGCCGGACATCGCCACGGACTCGGCGTCGGCGATGGAGCCCCCGGCCGAGACGTTCCGGGCGTCGATAGCCCGGACCGCCTACGAGGAGGCGGGCGTCGGTCCCGAGGACCTGTCCCTGGCCGAGGTGTACGACCTGTCCACCGCCCTGGAGTTGCAGTGGTACGAGGATCTGGGGCTGTGCGGCGAGGGTGAGGGCGCGAAGCTGCTCTGCGAGGGCGCGACGGCCCTCGGCGGGCGCATACCCGTGAACACGAGCGGCGGGCTGGCCTCCTTCGGTGAGGCGGTGCCGGCCCAGGCGCTCGTCCAGGTCTGCGAGCTGACCTGGCAGTTGCGGGACGCCGCCGGCGATCGGCAGGTGGCCGGCGCGCGCGTCGGGATCACGGCCAGCCAGGGGCTGTTCGGGCACGGTTCGTCGGTGATCGCCACGCGCTGACGGGTGATTGACGGGGCCGGGTGACAGGAGGGTTTCCGGGTTACCCATACGCTGTGTGACCGGCTCGGAATCCTGCGTGAACGTCTTATGAACTGCGCCTGGGCGTGCGCGGGCGGCGCCAGACTGCTCCCGTGCAGTCCTGGTCGGATACGCTCCGCTTCGCCTTCCAGCCGATCGTCAATCTGACGACCGGCGGAGTCGCCGCACTGGAGGTACTCGCCCGCCCGGAGACCGGCGACATCCTGGCCGAGGCCCGTCGTGACCCCGAACTCGACGGCAGCCTGGCCGTGTTGGCGCTCCGCGCGGCGGCCCGCAAGGAGGCGCTCCTGCCGCTGCACGTCAACGTGTTCGCGGCCACTCTGGCCGACCTCGGCGGCCTCACGCCGCTGCATTCCGCCGTGCGGGATGCGGGCCGGATGCCGTGGGAGGTGACCCTCGACATCGTCCCGCCGTACACGCACGTGCCGCAGCGGGCCCTCCTGGAAGCGGTGGCGGCGCTGCGGGAGCAGGGCTTCCGGATCAGCGCGGACGGCATCGGGGACGGGGACGTGCCCCTGCGGCTGCTCACCGACATGAGCCCTGACCTCGTCAAACTGGACGCCTCGCTGCTGTCGCGACCGGCCGCCGTGCGGGCGATGCGCACCCTGTGCGAGGAACTCGGCGCGCTGTTGGCCGTCGAGGGCGTGGAGACCGAACTGCAGTGCGCGGCCGCCGTGTCGGCCGGTGCGCAGCTGGCGCAGGGCGACCTGTTCGCGCCGCCGGCCCGGATCCCCGCGGCGGACGTATACGTTCCGCCCCGCCCCCCCGAAGCCCCGGCGGCGCCCGGCTCGGGTCCGTCGGTCCTGGAGTTCGTACGGCCCGCCGCCCTGCTGCCGGTGACCGCCTCGGCGGGGCAGGTACGCGCACTGCTGACCGGGTCGCCTGACGTGTCCGGGGTGCTGCTCGTGGACCAGGCCGGGGTGCCGGTCCGTTCGGTGCATCGGTCCCGCTTCCTGCTGTCGATGTCGGGCCGCTACGGGCATGCGCTGTACGCCGACCGGCCCGCCGTGAAGCTGGGCGATCCACCGCGCACGGTCGGCGTCGGCGCGACCGCGTGGCAGGTTCTCGAGGTGGTGGCCGTCGGCGGGCAGGACCGTACCTCGGACGACGTCACGGTGGTCGACCGCTACGGGCGCTGTGTGGGCGTCGTACGGCTGGCGGACCTGGTCCGGGCGCTGGCCGAGTGTCAGGTCGAGGAGGCAGCCGGGCTCAATCCGCTGACGCGGCTGCCCGGTTCGGACACGATCACCGGCGAGCTGGACCGGTGGCTCGCGCGCGGGCGTACGTGCGCGCTGAGCTGGCTGGACATCGACCACTTCAAGCGGGTCAACGACGGTGCCGGGTTCGCGGCCGGCGATGAGCTGATCCGCTCGGTGGGGCGCGCGCTGCAGCACTCCGCGTCGGGGAACACGCGCGTGGGGCACATCGGCGGTGACGACTTCCTGGTGCTCTCGGCCGAGGACGGGCTGGACCGGCTGGTCACGGCCGTGCTCGACATGCCGTGGTCGGCGGGCGGCCGCCGTGTGACGCTGTCGCTGGCCACCGTCGTGTGCGTGCCGGGCAGCGTGGCCGACCACCGGCAGGCGGCGGCTTTTCTGGCACCGCTGAAGCAGGCGGCGAAGTCGCTGAGCGGCGCCAGCTGGGTGCTCGGGCGCGCGGGACTGCCCGGACACGAGATCCGGCGCGGCGCAGGGGTCGCGCCGGCCCAGGCGGGGTACGCGGCGGCCGAGCCCCACGTCTGACCGACCCCACCACACCGTGCCGGGCACGGCTGTTGAACCTCCGCACGTGCGGGACAACACCGGCACGCCTGCTGGGCTCCACGCGCGCGTGGGACCGTACGTGGACCGTCTGTTGGGCCTCCCGTCACGCCGGGCGCGTCGCTGTCACCGTTGCTGTCGGCGACCTTGACGCTCTCCAGGCACCGGTGAACACTTCCCGGTGTCGGTCGACATCGCCGTACATTCTCGGCGTAATCAGGCACCGCGCCGCGGGCTCCTGCCGAGCCATGGCACGTTCACCCACGGGCGATTCGGCTACGACGGCACGCTCGTCACAGACGCCGGGCGGGGCGCGGGACTCTCCCCGCCTTCGGCTGAAGTCGCCAAGGGAACCGTTCCTGCACGGAGGACCGGGGTCGATCCCCCGGGAGCCAGCGCCTAGGAGCCGCCATGAGCAACGGAGACATATTCGTCGGCGAGATCATCGGTACCGCGATCCTGATCCTCTTCGGTGCCGGTGTCTGCGCCGCCGTCACCCTCAGATACTCCAAGGCGCGGGCCTCGGGGTGGGTCGTCATCGCGTTCGGCTGGGGATTCGGCGTGCTGGCGGGCGCGTACACCGCCGCCCCCCTCTCCGGCGGGCACCTCAATCCCGCCGTCACCATCGGCATCGCCGTCGACACCGGCAAGTGGGACAAGGTCTGGGTGTATCTGCTGGGGCAGGTCGCCGGCGCGATGCTCGGCGCGGTCCTCACCTACCTCGTCTACTTCGCCCAGTTCCAGGCCAACGTCCGCGAGAAGGACTCGGCGGAGGAACCGACTCCGACCCTCGGCATCTTCTCCACGATCCCGGAGATCCGGAATCCGGTCGCCAACCTCGTCACGGAGATCATCGCGACGATCGCGCTCGTCCTGCCCATCCTCGCCTTCGGGCTGACCAAGGGCCTCGGCGAGTCCGGCACCACCGTGCTGATCGTCTCGCTGCTCGTCGTCGGCATCGGACTATCCCTCGGCGGGCCCACCGGGTATGCCATCAACCCGGCGCGCGACCTCGGCCCGCGCATCGTGCACGCCTTCCTGCCGATCCCGAACAAGGGCACGTCCGACTGGGGTTACGCCTGGATTCCGGTTGTCGGCCCCCTGATCGGAGGGGCGCTCGCGGGCCTCATCTACAACGCAGCCTTCTGACCCAGCGACCAAGGGGTAGCCATGACGGACACCGCCGAGAAGTACGTTGCCGCAATCGACCAGGGCACCACCTCAAGCCGCTGCATCATCTTCGACCACGGCGGCGCGATCGTCGCCGTCGACCAGCGTGAGCACCGCCAGATCTTCCCCAGGCCCGGCTGGGTGGAGCACGACGCCACCGAGATCTGGTCCAAGGTGCAGGCCGTGGTCGCCGGAGCGCTCGCCAAGGCCGGGCTGCGCGCCGATCAGCTCAGCGCGCTCGGCATCACCAACCAGCGCGAGACGACGGTCCTGTGGGACCGCGCCACAGGCAAGCCCGTGCACAACGCGATCGTCTGGCAGGACACCCGCACCGCGGCCCTGTGCAACGAACTGGGCGGCACGGACGGGCAGGACCGCTTCCGCGAACAGACCGGGCTGCCGCTGGCCAGCTACTTCTCCGGCCCCAAGGCGGCCTGGCTGCTCGACAACGTGCCGGGGCTCAGGGACCGTGCGGAGCGCGGCGAGATCGCCTTCGGGACCATCGACTCCTGGCTCATCTGGAACCTGACGGGCGGCACCGACGGCGGCCGGCACGTCACCGACGTGACCAACGCCGGACGCACCATGCTGATGAACCTGGAGACCCTCCAGTGGGACCCGTCCATCCTCGCGGCGATGAACGTGCCCGAGGCGGTCCTCCCCGAGATCAGGTCCTCCGCCGAGGTCTACGGCACCGCCGTCGGCCAGCTCGCCGGCGTCCCCGTCGCCTCGGCGCTCGGCGACCAGCAGGCGGCCGTGTTCGGGCAGGCCTGCTACGACGTCGGAACGGCGAAGAACACCTACGGCACGGGCAGCTTCCTGCTGCTCAACACGGGCAATCGGCCTGTCCCCTCGAAGAGCGGGCTGCTGACGACGATGGGCTACAAGATCGGCAGTGAGGCGCCGGTCTACTGCCTGGAGGGGTCCATCGCGATAACGGGCGCGCTCGTGCAGTGGTTCCGCGATCAGCTCGGCATCATCCGCACCGCCGACGAGATCGAGACCCTGGCGGCAAGCGTCGACGACAACGGGGGCGCCTACATCGTGCCCGCGTTCTCGGGCCTGTTCGCGCCGTACTGGCGCTCCGACGCGCGCGGGGTCGTCACTGGCCTGACCCGGTACGTCACCAAGGCGCACCTCGCGCGTGCAGTGCTGGAGGCGACGAGCTGGCAGACGCGGGAGGTCGTGGACGCCATGTTCCAGGACTCCGGGGTGCACATCACCACCCTGAAGGTGGACGGCGGCATGACCAAGAACAACCTGCTCATGCAGCACCAGGCCGATGTGCTCGGGGTGCCCGTGATCCGCCCGAAGGTGTCGGAGACGACGTGCCTGGGCGCCGCCTACGCGGCCGGCCTAGCCACGGGCGTGTGGAACGACCTCGACGAGCTGAAGTCGCACTGGCGGAAGGACGTGGAGTGGACGCCCTCGATGGAGGCGTCCGTGCGCGACCGCGAGTACCACAACTGGCGCAAGGCCGTGGAGAAGAGCTTCGGCTGGCTCGAGGAGGGTGACAACTAGTGCTGTGGCCGGGAAGGTTTGCCGGGAAGCTCGCGGCGTCCGGTGCGGTGCATCGCAAGGCGGAGCGTCACCCGCGTACTGGATGTACTCGGGTGATGCGACAACGCCGCGAGGTGCCGTGCCGGACGCCGCGAGCCGGTGAACCTTTCCGGTCACAGCACTAGTAGGGCTTTGTTAGGTCCGGTGGTGGGGTTCGGGGGTTGGTGCGGGTTGGCCGCAT
>NZ_BMQA01000111.1 GCF_014647875.1 Streptomyces brasiliensis
GACATGCCGACGTCCTTGCGCGCCGCGTACACGGTCACTTCGGCCTGGAACGCGGCATTCGCCCTGCGCCACTTCACGCGCTGCGCTTCGTGCTCGTCGTCGTCCAGGCCGGCGAGCTTCGCGCGCTCGGCTTCGGCGGCCCGTTCCAGGGTGATCAATTCGTCGGGAATGTCTGCCACAGGAATGGATCACAAGCGGACATCATGACAAGCCGACCTGCGGTCACTCCACGAGAGCCACGACCGATCCTCGTGCGCGCCGAGCATGAGAGCCACCACGGAGATCACGACCAGCTCGTGCTCTGCGAGAGGACTCCCTGTGCGCTTCGCCCGCACCGCCGCCTCTGTGGCCGCCGTCGCCGAAGTTGGCCGCAGCCCACTGAGCCGACATCAGCATCAGTGATCACTCACCAAAGCAGCTACTCAGGTTGAACTCACGATGTCCGGCTGCCTGATCAGGCGGATCCATGATCAGCCGGTGGACGGGAGGCAGCCGTCGATCCGATACGGCGCACGGTGCTCCTTGAGGTGACAGGATCGATGTTATGGGCACCGAGACGGACTGGGTGTACCGCGTCTTCGAGCCGCACGGCTCGGAGGGATGGCGCCCCTACGGCAGGGACCCCGAACGGTGGCATGGCGCGATCACGACCGACGATTCGAGCGAGGGCCCCCCATACGCCGCCGCCCTCGTCGTCGCCGACCTGATGACCGAGTGGAAGATGCGTGGCCTCCCCCGGGCGAGGCACGTGCGGGTCTTCCTCTGGCGCGACGAGGAGGGTGACATGGAGGACGCCGACATCATCGTCGAGGTCCGGCCGAATATCCACACAGCGTAACGGAGCGGTGTGTGTGCTTCCCCGTCGCTCAGCAGGGCTCGGTTGCTAGGTTCTGCGGCGCAAGCTTCGCACGAAGAGCGGCACCGACAACAGGAACAGGGCGCCTTCCACGGCCAGGCTGACCAGCCCGAGCGGTTCCGTCCAATTGCCGATGTCGTCGCTGTAGTCGGGCAGTCCCGGGCCCCTGGAGAGGATGTAGCCGAGCAGGGGGCCAATGGCCACCCCGGCCGCCAGCAGCCATCCCAGCCGGACGAGACCCATGAGAAGCAGCACGGCGGCGGCCACGGCCGCGATCTCCAGGACGTGGTAGCCGACGCCGACGTAGTACGGGTCTCTCGTCGTCGTGATGCCGCCTTGGTCCACGACATGGATGGCGGCCACCGCGAGACACAGCAGAGCTCCCGCCCACCTGGCCGCCCAGGTGGCCTCCGGCCTCATCGCGGTGTGATGTGACATGCGGAGGCACCTTCTTCTTCCTTCGGCAGCATGTGTCCGCAGCGCCGCGATCCCATCTGCCTGATCGGCTCCCGAACAGGCAGCGCGCCGCAGCTGTGTCAGGTTCCAGCCTCAGCGGACGGCTGATCTCCGTCGCCTCCGGCGGTGCAGACGAGTGACACGGAAGAGGTGCCGTCATGGATGGCGCTCTTCCACCAGCAGCCCGGGCATCGACGGCGTTGGGACTCCAAGGGCCTGGTGGGCAAAGCAAGGTGGCCCCGCGGGAGACGCCGCCGACGAGCAGCGCCCGGTATCAGGTCCCGGGCCGAACCGACCCCCGCCTCGATTGGTCCGCTCCGATGCACTTGCTGGGCTCAAGAATGGGATCCCGTGGGGCCTCAGAGCGGCCCGATGGCGTCCATGTCGAACCCGTCCAGGATGGACACCGGGGCGGCGGACAGCGCCTGGGCGGTCCAGATGCACTTGCCGGCCGCGGTGTAACGGGTGCCCCAGCGCTGGGAGAGCGTGGCGACGAGCTGGAGGCCCCGGCCGCCTTCGTCCGTCTCCGAGGCATGGCGGATCCGCGGCATGGTCAGGCTGCCGTCGAAGACCTCGCAGACCAGGTCGGCCTCGCACAGCAGACGCAGGCGCATCGGTCCGCTGGCGTGGCGCACGACGTTGCCGACCAGTTCGCTGGCGAGCAGCTCAGTGGTCTCCGAGAGGTCCTCCAGGCCCCACGCCCCCAACTGTTCCCGGACGTGTCGGCGGGCCTGGCCGGCCGCCCTGGGATCCGCGGGGAGCGGCCAGGAGGCCATCCGGACGGCGGCGAGCGCGTGGACCCGGGCGACGAGGAGGGCGATGTCGTCGTCGGCGGTCCGCGGGCAGATGCCCGCGACGATGTCGTCGCAGAGCTGTTGCAGGTCCTTGTCGTACGAGGCCCGCAGCAGCCGGGCCAGGTCGGCCATGCCCTGGTCGATCTCGCGTTCGGACGATTCGACCAGTCCGTCGCTGTACAGCACGAGCAGGCTCTCCGGCGCCACCACCACGTCGGTGGTCTGGAAGGGCGGCTCCGCCGCGCCCAGCGGCGGGTCGGCGGCCACATCCGGGAAGTGCACGGTGCCGTCCGGGTGGACCACCGCCGGCGGGGGGTGGCCGGCGCGGACGAGGGAGCAGGTGCCGCTGGTGGAGTCGTACAGGGCGTACAGGCAGGTGGCGTACGAGTCCTCGCCCAGGTCCGCGACGATGTCGTTGAGGTGGGCCATGATCTCGTCGGGGGGAAGCTCCAGGGCGGCAAGCGTGTGCACGGCGGTGCGCAGTCGCCCCATGGTGGCGGCCTCGGACAGGCCGTGTCCCATCACGTCGCCGACCACGAGCGCGACCCGGCCAGCGGACAGCGGGATCACGTCGTACCAGTCGCCGCCGACGTCCATGCCCTGCCCGGCCGGCAGATAGCGGGCGGCGGCGGTGCAGGCCGAGAGGTCCGGGAGCCGCCGGGGCAGTAGCGCGCGTTGCAGTTCCTGGCTGCGGGTGTGTTCGGCGTCGTAGAGCCGCGCGCGTTCCAGGGCGTGGGCGAGCAGGGCGCTGATCGTGGTGAGCAGGGTGCGCTCCTCGTCGGTCAGACGGCGCGGCTGGTCGAAGGAGAGCACGCAGGCGCCGAAGCAGCGCCCGGAAGCAGTCAGCGGCACGAACACCCAGGCCTGTTTGCCCGAGCGGTCGGGATGGTCGGCCAAGTCGGGGTAGCGTGCGGCGAACTCCTCGGCCGTGGAGACGAACAGCGGTTCTCCCGTGGAGATGGCGTCCCAGACAGGGTTGCGGACGTCTTTCGGGCGGCCTTCGACCCAGTCGAGGTAGTCGGACGTGTATCCGACCGCTCCGACGTTGCGCACCCGGTCGCCGTCGACGACCTGGACCATCAGACCGGAGGCCGCGAAGGGGGGCAGCACCCGGCGGGCGACCGCGCTCACCACGTCGCGGGAGGTCGTCGCGGTGGCGAGCGCCGCGGTCAGTTCCGCGGTCCGGGCGGCGCGCTCGGCCGCGGCACGTTCGCGGGCGCGCCGCTCCGCGTCGTGCCGGCGCGTGTCGGTGACGTCGGTGAGGTACAGGGTGACACCGTCCGGCACGGGCACCACCCTCAGGTGGTAGCACTTGCCGGTGCCCGGCATCCGGACGTCGAAGCCCGTGGGCGAGGCGGCGGCAGCGGCCTCGCGGCAGCGCGCCTCCATCCCGGCGATCTGCCGTACCGCCGGCAGCGTCCACAGCACCCGGCCGTACAGCTCCTCCTCCGTGGAGCCCAGGATGCCCTCCGCCTTCAGGTTGACGAAGGCGATCCGCCAGTCGTCGCCGACGGAGAGGAAACCGTCGCTCATGTGGCGCAGGGCGCGGCTGAGCGCGTCCCGGGCCTCGCGGGTCTCATGGCTGTCCCACGCCGTCCCGACCATCCGGCAGGGTTCGCCGTTGTCGTCGACGAGCACTCTGCCGCGGGCGCGCGTCCAGCCGTAGCCGCCGCCCCGG
Source organism: Streptomyces brasiliensis (assembly GCF_014647875.1). GTDB lineage: Bacteria > Actinomycetota > Actinomycetes > Streptomycetales > Streptomycetaceae > Streptomyces > Streptomyces brasiliensis. The sequence continues at coordinate 3,785 of NZ_BMQA01000111.1, forward strand.
CGCCGGACCCGGTACTCGGCCTCGAACACGCCGCGCTCGTGGATCGCCTTCTCCACGGCCGCAAGCGTCCACGGCAGGTCGTCGGGGTGGACGACCTTCATCCAGCTCTGGGTCCGGGGCACGAACTCCTCCGGCCGCGTCCCGTAGACGGACATGGCCGCGTCGTCCCAGATCAGCTCGTCGGTGCGGAGGTCCCACTCCCAGGTGCCCACCCGGGAGGCGTCGAGGGCCTGCCGCAGCCGGTCGGCGCTCGGTCCGCCGTGGTCGAGGCGGGTCAGCGGCGGGGCATCGGCCATCCGCCGCTGCGCCCAGGCGGCGGCCGCCTCCAGGAAGTCCCACTGCTCCTTACCGGGCTTCCCCTCGGCCCCCGTCACGATCGTGAGGGCGCCGACCGGTCCCCGCCCGTGGGACAGTGGCACGGCGGCCAGGCCTGCGCCGGGCCAGGGGGCCGTGGCCTGCGCACCCGCAGCGGCCAGCTCCCACACGGCGGAGTCCCGGCGCACGGCGAGCGCCGGGGCCTGGGTGCTCTCGTTGCCGATGATCTCCCACTCGCGGACGGACGCCGCGGGCAGACCGGTGGCGGACACCAGCCGGAGCACGCCCATGGGGCCGCACAGGTGCACGGCACCGCCCAGCCCCCTCAGCTCGCTCACTGCCTGCTGAAGGACGAGCCGCAGCAGCTCTCCCTCGGCGGTGCCCGCTTCCACGGTGTCCAGCAGCGCCAACCGTGCATGCATGGACAAACTCTACTTTTCTCTGCCCTGGTACGGGACATGGTCCACAGCGAGGCCCGCCGACGCCGCCAGTCGCACCGGCGCCCGGCCACGCCGCTCGCCGCCCGAGTGCCACGCACGGGATCCGGGCGCGACGCGCGCGCGACGAGAGCCCTCTGTTTGACGTGCTCCCTGGCTTAAAGTTCAGGGTTTCCGGCCGGCGCTCCACGAGGCGTTTGACGTCTCCGCCCGTCCGGCGGCGACGATACGGTGTCCTTCGATGAGGACGTTGCGGGCTGCGTTGTGGTCGCGGTCGTGCACTGCACCACAAGCACCGCACGTCCACTCGCGGACGTGCAGGGGTTCGGGGCCGTCCCGGAATCCGCAGGCCGAGCAGAGCTGAGAGGACGGGAAGGCCCGGTCCACCTTGGCGAAGGTGCGACCGTGCTTGCCAGCCTTGTACTCCGGCATGCCGACGAACGCGGACCATCCCGCGTCGTGCACGGACTTGGCGAGCCGGGTACGGCCGAGACCCGAGACAGCACCCGCCGATTTTCACAGTTGTCGCGAATGATCTGTGTGGATGCCTTGTGGTGGAAGTCCCGGCGCCGGTCCGCCACACGTGCGTGCTGGCGGGCGACCTTGATGCGGGCCTTGGCCCGGTTCTTCGATCCCTTGGCCTTGCGGGACAGCTCCCGCTGCAGGCGTTTGAGTTTCTTCTCGGCCCGGCGCAGGAAGCGCGGGGCGTTGATCTTCCGGCCGTCCGTCTTCTACGTCGCTCTGACCACCGTCGGCGCCCCGCTCGGCTGCTACCTCGCGTCCCTGGTCACCGACCGGTTCGAGCGCAAATGGTGCCTGGTGGCCTTCGGTACGGTCATCGCGCTGTGCGGTCTGCTGTACGGCCTCACCTTCAACCCGGTCCTCATCGTCGTGTTCGGCTTCCTGGTGAACCTCTTCGAGCGCGGCTACACAGCCCTCGGCTACGCCTACTCCCCCGAGGTCTTCGACACCCGTGGCCGCTCGCTGGGGACAAGCGTCTCCTACGGCCTGGGGCGACTGTCGAACGCCGCCGGGCCGCTGATCGTCGCAGCGCTCTACAACGGCCACGGCTACCAGAGCGTCTTCTACTTCATCGCCGGCTCTTGGATGGTCGGCGCGATCGTCCTGGCCGTCTTCGGTCCCCGGACACGCAGGGCACGCATGGCCCAGACGGAGCGGCAGCCCGCCGACGTCGCCGGCTGAAGGGACGGGCGCGTCCCCCGTCGCGTCCCGGTGATTCGCGATCGTCGGCCATGTGGGACCTGCCGCCCGTCGGCCAGAAGTCGGCGGGCGGTTCCCGAGTCGCCACCAACGTGCCCGAACAGCACACCTGGACGTTTGATGCCGGGACACCCGGCGCATGTGGTCTGGATGTCCCGGCATCGGGGCGGGGTCAGCCGATTCCGGTGACCCGCAGGGCCGTGGTCCAATTGTTCTTGATGGCGCTGCGGGCGGCGGAGAGAGTGATGGTGCCGGCGCAGACGGCGTTCTTCAGCTTCGTCTCCACTCCGTCTTTGGAGTGCGCGGTCCACGCCAGCACAATCACCGTGGTCGGGAAGCCAGGAACGCGCGCCGAGGGCCCTCTCATTCGCCGTCTGTTGCATACCCAGCAGGCGTCCTGGAGCCCAACTATCTGTACGTGCACATCACTCGGGCAACTCGCGGATGGGTACGGGCATCCGGACTCTTGGGACGTTCGACCTGGGGTTTTAGAGGGCGGCGTACAGGTTCGGCGATCTCTGGCGGCCTGTTGGGATGTGCGCTTCGAGCGGGTTCCGTGGACCGGTGTCGCCGCTGGAGCGCGTCACAGGGTCGTGGTCGGATGCTCCCCGGACGCGCTGCCTGCGAGCCACTCGTCCCATCCCAGGTTGAAGTCGGCGTAGCCGTTGTCGGCCGGGGCCTTGGCACGGGGGGAGCCGGTGATGGTGACCGGGTCGCCCTGCTTGACCTGGCCGTAGAACCACTTGGCGTCCGACATGGACAGATGGACGCAGCCATGCGAGCCGCGGGCGCTGCCGCTGCCCGGAGTGGGGTCGCCGGTCGAGTAGTGCACATACGTGCCGGACTGGGTCAGGTGGACGTCCCAGGGAAGCGTCAGATCGTAGTAGTCGGGGTTGCCCTTGTCGCAGGTGATACCAACGCTGCAGGAGGTCATGTGGACCTTCTCCTGCTTGTCGATGACGGCCATCGTGCCGTTCCACGTCGGATACTCGGCGCTGCCCGCGTTGATCGACAGGGTGCGTACCGCCTCTCCGTTCCGGGTCACCTTCATGGTGTGGCCGGTCACCGAGACATCCGCGCGCACGTCATCGCCGATCTTGAAGGTGTGCGTGTAGCCGTGTACGCCGTAGCGTCCGTTGCCGTTGCTGACGCCCTTCATGTCAGCGTCGATCTTCACCGTCGTACCGGAGGGCCAGTACGTCTTCGGCCGCCAGTCGGCGCGCCGATCGCCCATCCAGCGCCAGGCGCCGACCACCGACTGCGAGGCGCTCACCTTCATGTGCTTCTCGACCGTTGCCCGTGCCTTCGCCGCCACCGGGTTCGTGAAGACGACCGAGATCGGCATGGCCACGCCGACCGTGGTTCCCGTCTGCGGGGTGATCGTATCCAGCAGCATCGGCGGGCCCGCGGGCTTCTTCGGTGACGGCGAGGCACTCGCACTCGCCTTCCCCGACGCCTTTGCGTCGTCCCCGCTCGCCTTGTCACTGCTGCCCCCACCACAGGCACTCGCGCCCACCAGCGTCACGACCGTGACGAGTGCGATCCTTATACCGCCCCTGCGCCGCCCCACGACCTGCCCCGCTCTCTCGCCCTCCGGCCCTGCTGGGCCCGACACCTTGTCAGACAGTCAAGGCATGGGCCACAGTTGCGTGCGGCACGTAGATCTTCAGTGATCCACGTCACCCAAACTTCCCTACGTTCGCGGCGACCGCCCCCGGTTCGCCGACGCCCGGTGTATGGGTTCAACCTGATCCGGGGGTTCAGCTCACTGCTGCGTCTCACGGGCCTGGTGCGCGACCGGCGCCTGCGGCCGTGACGACAGTGACGGCGAGGTCACGCATGATGCGTTCCACGCTCAGTTACTGCGTGGCGTGGCGCCGGCGTACCCGCCACAGCCAGAGGCAACCGGCCAGAGGGAGCCCGGTGAGCAGCACATTGACGACGACGAGTGTGGCCGCACCGATGTCGGGGGCATGCGAAGCGGTCACGGAGATGACGGCGGGAAGGACGAACACAATGAGCGTGCCGATGGCCTTGTGTGTGCCCGTCCACCAGCCGCTGGTGCAGAGCATGACGACGCCGACGAGGCGGACCACCGTCGCCACCAGAGCCGAGTCGCCGTGTGTGAGCAGTTGGTTGACGAGGGCGACGGGCACCGACGCCGCGAGCGTCACCAGCGGGGTAACGGGGCTGTACGGCCATCCCTTGCGCATTGGTTCGTCCGCGGTCCCGGCAGCCGGGCCGGAGTGGTCATAGCGCGCGGACATTCCGATGGCCTTCATACAGCCCTTGCCTCTTTCACTTGTTGAGTAATGAAACTACGTTGTGCTGACACCCACGCCTGCCGATTCGTCAGATACGCGCGAGACGACGCAGTGAATCTTTGCCAATACGCTGTCACAGGACAGTGGCTTGGTGTGGAAGGTGGGCGCCTGATGTGGTGAAGGTCCTGGTAGATGAGTTCACGACCTTGTCTACCCGGCCGGGATCGTCCAGTTCCCACCTGCGGTTCCTGGCCGCTCGGCTACGCGAGCACCGGCTGAGGATCGGGAGCCCGTGGCGGCGCTTGACCGTCGGCCGTCAGGCTCTCCTGGCAGCGCATCCGCGGAACGGAACAACGTATGCCCATCTCGCAGCAGGTTTCCGCGTCGGAATCAGCAGCGTCTACCGCTACGTCCGCGAGGCCGCAACGCGGTCGAACGATGCAGCAACCGACTCAAGCAGTGGCGCGGTCTGGCCATGCGAACGGACAAGCTCCCTACCAAGCTGCGCTTCACCTGGCCGCCATCCTCATCTGGTCACGTCGGTGACATGGACACGGAATCTACAGGCCCAAGCTGGTGACGAAGGCGGAGAAAGCAGGTGCTACGACCCGCCACTGGCACAGAAGGGGATCCGCCCAGAAGTCACTGCCGACAACGCGAGGATCTGAGTGCGTCACGATGCGCGCGGCCGGCACGCGACTCCTCACCCGCGCTCAGGCTGAGGGCATGGCGCGAACCGACATCGACGGCACCGACCTGTTTGCGCTGGCCCGGTCGCTCGCGTGGCTCAGCGATCAACCCTCGCTCGCGCCACGCGCCGATCACCTCTTCGATGTCGTCGTGAGCGCGATTGTGACGAGCGCAGGGAGCAGAGATGTTGAGAGGGCACCATGATGCCGGTGCGGATGCCCACGTGCTCGGCGTGGATGCCGCGGGTGCGGTCGACGAGGTCGGCCCAGAGGTCACCGGTGTCCAGGCGGACGACGAGGTGTTCGGCATCGTCGATCAGGGCAGTGACGCCCCGTTGCACGGCATCGAGGAGGCCGGCGTCTTCGACACCCGGGGCGCAGACGACCTCGCCGAGTTCGAGGCCGCGCAGGCCGGCGGTGACGACGTCCTCGGCACTCATACGGGGCACAACGCTCATGTCCAGTCCCCGGCGCGAGTGGAATTCGGTGGCGACGACGCCCGGCACAGCATCGGCCGAGCCACTGCTCAGCCTGCGGCTCGGCCGGTGGCGCCTCACTTCCTTCTCCAGTCGGCCGGTTTGCGTCGGCGACTGGACGTACGCCGCCACATGGCGCTACGACGGGCTGTACGCCGCGGACGCCGGCGGGCGGCGCGGCCTGCGGCCGGTGAGGGTGACCGCACCGGACGGCCTGGCCGTACGGCCGTTGGAGATCACTACCGGGCCGGGGCACCTGTTCGTCACCGATGGCCAGACCGTGGCTGCGGTCCGCGACGGCCGCGTGCTCTGGGCGAAGGCCACGGGTGAGTACGACAGCAAGCCGGTGCCACTCGGCTCTGACCGCGTGCTGTTCCGCTCACGGCGCCGGGGTGGGAAGGAGGACCGGCTGTACTGCGCGGACGCGGAAACCGGCCGTGGCCTTGCCTGAGAGGGTTCCGGGACCGCATCGCAGAACGACGCGCGGTCGGTCGCCCGACAGAAGCACCGAGCCCCCGGTTCCCGCAGGCGCACGCGGTCGCCCATCAGGGGTCGACAGATGCGAAAAGAGGCAGCACGCATCCCCGCGGCAGCTCTGCAGACGCCGCGCCGGACCTGCGTCGTGTGTGCCGAGTCGGCCGAGTTCTTCGGCGACCCGCGGGTACTCTGATGAGGAGGAGATGAGACGGCTATGAGCGAGAACGCGCGAGCATCCTCCGTATCCTCCGCGGCGGCAGAAAAGCTGCTCCATCCTGTTGACACGGTAGCGACGACGGTAAGCCATGTGCCGGGTGCGACCACCGTCAAGGATGCGTTCGACACCGTCCTGGACACGGTCGGCATCGTCTCCCCGCGATCACGACGCATTGCGGCATACGCGGGCGTCGGATTGCTGGGCGCAGCGGGTGCGGTCGAGTGGCCGGTGGCCGCTGCGGGCGCTGCGGTGGTCTGGCTGACGCAGTCGCGTCCCACGCGTGCCGGCGAGGGTGGTGCGGCGAAGGCCGGGGTCCGCACGGCCGCCGGTACGACCCGTCGGTCCGCGTCGAGGTCTTCGCCCAAGGGGCGTGCAACGGCCAAGCCGCGTGCTGCGAAGAAGGCTGCGGCAGCCAAGACGACCAAGACGAAGGCGACCAAGACCTCGTCGGCTGGTGGGTGAGGGGATTTTGGCGGCTCCGCGAAGGTAAGAGATGGTCCTGCGCTCTTGGTACCGACTTCCCGCCGCGGGGTTGAGCCTCGCGCTGGGGGCTCCTGTGCAGGTGGCACGCAGGGGACTCCCGGCTGCTGGTGATGTTGCTCGGCTGGCGGCCGGGGCTGCGGACGCGGGGGCGCGCGCCGCCGCACACGGCGCGGTGGCGGTGTCGGGGACCGCGGTGCGGGTTGGGCGGGTCGGGCTGAATGCGATGACCCCTGGTCGGGGGTATTGGCGTGCCGGATCCCGGGTGCAGCTTCCGTTGCGTCCGAGCCCGGGTGTCACCGTGCGCAGCGCGGAGGCGGCCGCCAGGCGGGTGGCAGCCGGGCTGGCGAAGCGTCCGGATGTGCTGGGCGCTTACTGGGACGGTGGGCTGGCCCGGCTGGTGGTGCAGATGACGCAGGATGCCGTCACCGACCGGGTGGTGGACCAGGCGACGGAGCTGGCCGGTCAGCAGAAGCTGGAGCGGCCTCAGGAGGATGTGCTGGAGCCCGCACATCCGGGCCACACGGGGGGCATACGTTCCGGGGCGCTCGCTGTGGCCTGCGACGCGGTCGGGATCGGCGCCGCGGTCGCCGCGCGGACTGTGCGCCTGAAGGCGGCACCGCGCCTGGTGACCGCGGGGGTCGCACTGTTGCGTGAGTACCCGAGGGTACGGGCGGTGCTGCGGCGCCGTCTGGGCCGCTCGGCTACTGATCTGGTACTCGCCGCCGCCAACGCGGCCTCCAATGGGATCGGGCAGTCGCCGATCGCCTTGGTGCTGGACGCAGTGCTGCGGGCCGGCCAGCTGGCGGAGGCAGTGGCCCGGGCCGCCGCGTTCGATGCCGCGCACGATACCGTCTGCGCGCCGGAGCGGCTGAGCCTGGCCGGCCGCGAGGTCGCTCGCCCGCCGCTCCATCGCTACCCGGGCGAGGAGTACCGGGACCAGGCGGTCACCGGGACGCTGTTGGGCGCGGCCGGAGCCCTCCTCTTCACTCGCGATGTCCACGAGGCTGCTGAGGCACTGCTGGCCGGGAACCCGAGGGCCGTCCGCTACGGTCCCGCCGCGTTCGCCGCGAGCCTGTGCACCGAGCTGGCCTGCGAGGGCGTCCTCGTCCGCGACCTGGACCGGCTCAGGCAGCTGGAACTCGTCGACACGGTCGTCCTCCACCCCGAGGCGCTGCGCAGTACCAGGCGCACGGTCCTGGACGTGCACGCGAACGTGGCCGACTGGGACCACGACCGTCTGTGGCAGGCTGCGGCGGCGGTCCTGCAGTCCGGCGAGGAGACTGCGGTCGCGTTGCGCCCGGTACCCGACCAGAAAGAGTCTCGGACCGGGTTGATGATCGCTTCGGAGCAAGGCCAGGACATCGGCACCGTCCTGCTCGGCTGGGAGATCGACTCGCTGGCCGAGGCCGCGTTGGACGCGGCCCGCCGGGCCGGTCTGTACGTGGTGGTGCAGGACGACGGGTCGCTCGGCGACTTCGGGGCGCTTGCGGACGAACTCGTCGGCATGGAAGTGCCGTTGGCCGATGTGGTCAGCGAACTTCGGCGTGACGGCCGGGTGGTACTGACGGTGGCCCACGTTCCCTGCGGTCAGGCCACCACGGAAGAGCAGTTGGCCCCAGAGAGCCGTGATGTGCTGGCCGGTCTGCTGCGCAGCGACATCGCCGTCTCGCTCACCGATGACCGCAGTGCGGTGGTGTGGGGCGCGGACGTGCTGCTGCTGCACGGGCTGGAAGGGGCATGGCGGTTGCTGGCAGCCATCCCCGCGGCACGGGGCGTCGGCGAGCACTCCAAGATCTTCGCCGAGGCGGGCGCCGCGCTCGCCGGTCTGCTAGTGGTGACCCGGGGCGTTCGCTCGACACGCATCACTCTCCCGCCGGGCTTCCGGGTGGGGCCGGTGAACGCCGCCGCTGCCGCCTCTCTGGTCTCCGGCTGGCGCGCCGCACTACAGGTCAGCGCGAACCGTGCGCCGCACCCACCGCCCCGGGTGCCTTGGCACGCACTGCAGCCACAGGAGGTGCTGGCCCGGCTGCGGACCGGCGCCCGGGCTGCGGAGCCGACCGTGCTTGCGGATCTGCGGGAAGCCGGCAGCAAGGTCGCTCGGCTTCCGGTTTTCACTCCCGTGCGCCTGATGGTCCGTCTGGTCGGTGCTGTCCGTGCAGAGCTGCACGACCCGCTCACGCCGTTGCTGCTCGTCGGCGCGACCGCATCCGCCCTCCTGGGAGCGATGGTGGACGGGCTGATGGTGGTCGGCGCGCTGAGTGTGAACGCCCTGGTGGGAGGGATCCAAAGGCTACGCGCCGAGCATGCACTGGCCGGCCTCAAGCTGGGACAGCGTCAGAAGGCCCGTCAAGTCATCGACGCGGACGCGGGAGAGACCCAGTCCGTGGACGCGCGGCGGCTGGCGCCGGGCGAGATGATCGAGCTCTACACCGGCGACGTCGTAGCGGCCGACGGCCGGCTGATCGAGGCCGAGGACCTGGAGGTGGACGAGTCCTCACTGACCGGCGAGTCGCTGCCGACCGGCAAGCAGTTGGACGCCACACCGCTGGCACCGGTGGCCGACCGCCACTGCATGGTCTTCGAAGGCACCACCGTGGTCGCCGGCCATGGCCGGGCCGTCGTGGTGGGCACCGGCGACCGGACCGAGGCCGGCCGGGCGGCGCAGCTTGCCTCACGCACTCAGCCAGCGCCCGGTGTTCAGGCCCGGCTGCACGAACTGACCAGCCAGATGCTTCCGTTCACCCTGCTGGGCGGCGCCGCCGTGACCGGCCTGTCGGTGCTGCGTGGCCGGCCGGTACGCGAGGCGGTCCGGGGCGGACTGGCCGTCGCGGTGGCCGCCGTTCCGGAGGGCCTGCCGTTGGTGGCGACCGTCGCGCAGCTGGCGGCGACCCGCCGGCTCAGCCGGATCGGGATCCTGGTCCGCACTCCGCGCGCCCTGGAGGCGCTCGGCCGGATGGACACCATCTGCTTCGACAAGACCGGCACCCTGACCGAGAACCGCCTGCACGTGGCCCGTGTCGCCACCGCGGACGGCGCCGAACACCCGGCCGACACCACCGAGGCGGCACCGCTGCTCCAGGCTGCCGCACTGACCTGCCGCACCCCCGATCAAGAGGCGGGAATCCACGCCCACTCCACCGACGAGGCGATCCTGGCCGCGGCCCCGCCCGGGTCGCCGTGGGCGCTCGTCGAGGTCCAGCCGTTCGAGGCCAGCCGGGGCTATGCTGCCGCCGTCGGAGCCGACGCGGACAACGCCCGCGTGCTGCTGGTGAAGGGCGCACCCGAGGTCGTGCTTCCCGGCTGCAAGGGCGCCACCGACGACCTTGCGCAATCCCTGGCCGCTGACGGCCTGCGGGTGCTGGCGGTCGCCAGCCGCCCGCTGACGGACACCGAAGAACCCGCCGAGTCACTCGGCCAATCTCTCAGAGATCTGGACTTCCTCGGCTACATCGCACTGGCCGACACACCTCGCGCCAGCTCCGCGCCGCTCGTTTCCGACCTCCGCCAGGCCGGCGTACGTCCCGTCATGCTCACCGGCGACCACCCGCAAACGGCTCGCGCGGTCGCCGTCCAGCTCGGCTGGCCCAAGGACGTATCGGTGGTCACCGGCGACCAGCTCGCCGCCCACGACCGCACCGGCCGGGCCCGCCTGCTGCGCGACTGCGACGTGGTGGCCCGCGTCGCTCCAGAGCAGAAGCTGCATGTGATAGAGGCCCTGCAGGCGGCCGGGCGGGTGGTCGCCATGGTCGGCGATGGCGCCAACGACGCCGCCGCCATTCGCGCCTCCGACATCGGAATCGGCATCGCGGCCCGCGGCTCGGCAGCCGCCCGGAACGCGGCGGACCTGGTGATCACCAGCGATGACCTGTCCATGCTGGTCGCCGCCGTTGCCGAGGGCCGGGACCTGTGGCGCAGCGTGGCGGATGCGATCAGCGTACTGATCGGCGGCAACGCCGGTGAGATCGGTTTCTCGGTGCTCGGGACCCTGCTGTCCGGATCCTCGCCGCTGTCCACCCGGCAGATCCTGCTGGTCAACCTGCTCACCGACATGTTCCCGGCGATGGCGGTCTCGGTCACGCCACGGGACGAGACCACCGAGGACAACCCGGACGACGAATCGGCCCTGGCGGAGAGCACCCCCGTCGGCGTCGCGGCTCTCGGTGATCCACTGACCCGTCAGATCCGCGAGCGCGGCATCGTCACCACGCTCGGCGCGAGTACCGCCTGGCTGATCGGCACGATCACGCCCGGCTCCGCGCGGCGGACCAGCACGATGGCACTGTGCGGGGTCGTCGGAGCCCAGCTCACCCAGACCGTGACCGGACGGCGGCACAGCCCGCTGGTGCTGGTGACAGTTCTCGGCTCGGCAGCGGTACTGATCGGCCTCATCCAGACGCCGCTGATCAGCCAGTTCTTCGGCTGCACGCCGCTCGGTCCGGTCGCCTGGGCCGGAGTCGCTACTGCGATGGCCGTTGCCGCTCTGGGCCCCCGGTTGGTGCCAGGGATCGAAGAGCTCGTCCGGCGACTCTGAGCCTGCATACGCTCCGGTCGTCGGCTCGGCATTCGGCACGGAGGCCGTACAGGGGTCTCCCCCCCCCAGCCCTGGCCACGCCGGCCTGCGTGATCCGGCTGCGCGCCTAACGCCGCATGCTGCACATGCAGGACATCGCCGAGACCACCCGACTTACCGTGCTGCGCCCGCTGCCGCAGGACTGGGCCGGACTCGAGAACGCGGCGGTCCATCTCACGGCCGACGTCGAGGCCCGCGTCGGCGGCGACTTCTACGACATCCAGCCCGGCCCGTACGGCACCCGGGTTTTCGTCCGCGACGTGCAGGGCAAGGGGCTGGGCGCGGTGGCGGCGGCGGCCTCGCTGCTCGGCACGT
>NZ_BMQA01000112.1 GCF_014647875.1 Streptomyces brasiliensis
GCGCGAAAGGGTGACCGCCAACGCCGCCTGCAGGACCATGAACGCGGTCGCGCCCTCGGCGCGCCCCAGCTCCACCACCCGCTGATGCACCTCGGCCGACACCCGCAACGGCACCTGGTGACCTACCTGGCTCGCCACCGCGGGACGTGGCCGGTCCACCGGCAGTGCCAGTTCCAACGGGACCCCGGCCAGCGCGTGGCGCCAGTACTCCACCTGCTGCGACAGCAGGCTCGTCGGATCCGACTCCACGCCCAGCAACTCCCGCTGCCACAGGGCGTAATCCGCGTACTGCACCGGCAACGGCTCCCACACCGGAGCCTCACCCTGCAACCGCGCCGCGTACGCCATCGACAGGTCCCGGCCCAGCGGGGCGTGGGACCAGCCGTCGGTGGCTATGTGATGCACGACGAGGACCAGGGCCCGCTCGTCTGCTCCCAGGTCGAGCAGCCACGCACGGATCGGCAGCTCCGCCGACAGGTCGAACGCGTAGCTCGCGGTCTGCGCGATGGCGTCGGTCAGGGCGTCGGGCTGTACGTCGGTCACCGTGAGGCGCCAGTCGAGTTCGTCCGGGGCGAGGATCTGCTGGTACGGCTCGCCGTCGGTGGAGCGGTAGACGGTGCGCAGCGGCTCGTGGCGGGCGATGACGTCCCGCAGTGCCGCCGCCAGTGCCGGGACGTCCAGCGCGCCCGTCAATCGGATGGCCAGGGGGATGTTGTAGGTCGGGCTGGGGCCGGCCAACCGGCCAAGGAACCACAGGCGTTGTTGCGCGAAGGACAGCGGAAGGCGCTCCGGGCGCGTGCCCGCTCGGAGCGGGAGACGGGCCCGGTCGCGGCGGGGTCCTTCGACTCGGGCCGCGAGGTCCGCCACCGACGGTGCCTCGAACAGCGTTCTGATCTTGACTTCCGCGCCCAGCCTGGAGCGGATCCGGGACAGCAGCCGGATCGCGAGCAAGGAGTGCCCGCCCAGGTCGAAGAAGCTGTCGTGCACTCCGACCTGGTCCAGGCCGAGGACCTCGGCGAAGATCTCGCAGAGCGCGGTCTCGGTGGCGCCCGCCGGTTCCCGGCCGTGGTGGACGGCCGTGCCGTCGTCGGGGTCGGGCAGCGCCGCGCGGTCCAGTTTGCCGTTCGCGGTCAACGGCAGCTCGGAGAGCGCCACTTCGGTCGCGGGCACCATGTGTTCCGGCAGCCGCGCCGCCACGAACTCCCGCAGGTCCCGGGTGCTGGATGCGCCTTCGGCGAGCACGACGTAGGCGACGAGCCGGTCGCCGCTCGCGCCGTCCTCGCGGGCGACCACTGCGGCGCGGGAGACGGCGGGGTGCTCGACCAGGACGGACTCGACCTCGCCGGGTTCGACGCGGTAGCCGCGGATCTTCACCTGGGCGTCGGCGCGGCCGACGAACACCAGGTCGCCGTCGGCGGTCCGCTTGACGAGGTCGCCGGTGCGGTACATCCGCTCGCCGACGCCATAAGGACACGCCACGAAGCGTTCCGCGGTCAGCGCGCGCCGTCCCACATAGCCGCGTGCCAGCGCGGCGCCGGCGACGTACAGCTCGCCGATGACGCCGGTCGGCACCGCGGCGAGCACGTCGTCGAGCACGAACAGGCGGGTGTTGGCGATGGGTGTGCCGATCGGGACCACGCCCTCGGCGAGGGCCGTGGGTGACAACTCGGCGGTGGCCACTCCGATGGTGGTCTCCGTCGGCCCGTAGTGGTTGAACACGCGTCGGTCGGCGGCCGCCGCGACCAGGTCACGCGTCCAGGCGGCGGGGGCCGCTTCGCCGCCGAGCACCAGGGATCGGGCGGGCAGCACGGCGTCCGTCCCCAAGTCCGCGGCCAGCGCGGCCAGGTGTGACGGCACCGCCTTGACGTGGTCGATCCGCTGCTCACGCAGATACTCGGACACGGCGACCGGGTCGGTCACCGCTTCGGAGTCCAGGACGTGCAGCTGCCCGCCGGTGGCCAGGCTGAGGAAGACCACCGTGTTGCCCAGGTCGGTCACCTGCGGCTGCAGCAGCCCGTACCGTGCGCCCTCGCCGGTCCAGTCGAGCCGCTCGGAGACCGAGGCCACGTAGTTGGCCAGCGCTCCGTGGGTGACCGCGACGCCCTTCGGTGTGCCCGTCGAACCCGAGGTGTACATCACGTAGGCGAGGCCCGCGGGTGCCGTCACGACCGGGACGGCCGGTTCGGGCCCAGCGGGGTCCGCGGGGTGCAGCGCCTCGTCGATCGTCGCTACCGGCACCCCCGCCGGTGCTGCGAAGCTCGCGGAATCCGAGTCCTGGTCCACGAGCACTACGCGCGCGCCGCTGTCGGCGACCATGAACGCGATTCGTTCGGGCGGCAGTTGGGCGTCGAGGGGCAGGTATGCCGCGCCGGCCTTCCACACGCCCAGAATCGCCGTGATCATCTGGACGCCGCGCGGCAGCCACAGTCCCACGACGGACTCGCCGCCCACGCCCAGGTCACGCAGGTATCGGGCGAGTCGGTCGGCGGACGCGTCCAGCTCGCGGTAGGTGACCTCGGTGCCGTCGGCCACGAGGGCCGTCGCGTCCGGAGTCGCAGCCACCTGGTCCAGGAACAGGCGGGTGAGGGCGGGGCGCGGCCCGGGCGCCGCGGTGGCGTTCCACTGGTGGATCATCCGGTGCCGCTCGTGGGCGTCGAGTACCTGGATCGCGTGCAGCGGCGTGTTCGCGGTCTCGGTCACCGTCTCCAGGACCCGGACGAACCAGGCGGCCATCCGGTGCGCCGTCTCGGCGTGGAACAGGTCCTCGGACAGGGTCACCAGTGCGCGCAGTCCCGCGGGGCGCCCCTGGTCGTCGAAGGTCTCACCGACGGTGAAGTGCAGGTCGTAGCGCGCCGCAGGCGCTGCCGCGGTGTCCACGTCACTCGTGCCGACGCTCGTCATGTGGACGCCGGGCAGGTCCAGTTCGGCGCGTTCGACGTTCTGCACGGTGAGCATCACTTGGAACAGCGGGTGCCGGGCGAGCGACCGGGTTTCGACAAGTTCCTCGACCAGTCGCTCGAACGGCACGTCCTGATGCGCGAGGGCCCCGAGACTGGTCTCCCGGACCTGTGCCAGGACCTCCCGGAACTCCGGGTCCCCGGACAGGTCGGTGCGGATCACGAGGGTGTTGACGAAGCTTCCCACCAAGTCGTGCAGTGTCGCGTCGGCACGTCCGGCGACCGGGATGCCGATCGGGACGTCGTGGCCGGCGCCGAGCCGGGACAGCAGCACCGCCAACGCGGCCTGCAGGGCTATGAACGAGGTGACGCCCTCGGCACGGGCGAGGTCCACCAACCGCTGGTGGAGCTCGGCGCCCACCTGGAACGGCACCCGGTGTCCGCGACGGCTCGGCACCGCCGGGCGCGGCCGGTCGGTGGGCAGCATCAGCTCTTGTGGGGCTCCGGCGAGAGTGCGCCGCCAGTACTCGATCTGGGTCGCCAGCAGGCTGTCCGGGTCGGACTCGTCGCCCAGCAGTTCCCGTTGCCACAGCGCGTAGTCGACGTACTGCACCGGCAGCGGGGTCCACGCGGGCACCTCGCCCCGTGCCCGTGCCATGTACGCAGCCGACACGTCTCGTCCGAGTGGCGCCAGCGACCATCCGTCACTGGCGATGTGGTGCAGGACGAGCACCAGTACGTGTTCGTCCTCGGCGACCCGCAACAGCGAGGCCCGGAACGGCACTTCCTCGGCCAGGTCGAACGCGTGCCGGGTGGCCCGCGTCACCGCCTCGGCGACACCGGCCGCGTCGACCTGACGTACCGCCAGGTCCCAGGATTCCAGGTCCGGCATGTCGAGGATGCGCTGGTACGGCTCGCCGTCGGCGGTCGGGTACACGGTGCGCAGCGGCTCGTGGCGCGCGATGACATCCCGCAGCGCCGCCGCGAGCACGGGAATGTCAAGGTCACCCGTGAGGCGGATCGCGGCGGTGGTGTTGTAGGTCGGGCTGGGGCCTTCGAGCTGGGCGAGGAACCACAGACGGCGCTGCGCGAACGACAGCGGCGGCCGTTCGGGACGGGGCCCGGCCGTCAACTCCAGCCGTACCGGGGCCGCGCCGGTCTCGGCGAGGCACTCGGCGATCCCGGCGACCGTGGGCCGTTCGAACAGCGCCGACAGCGGAAGCTCCGCGCCCAGCACGACGCGGATGCGGGACAGCAGTCGTACGCCGAGCAGGGAGTGCCCGCCGAGTTCGAAGAAGCTGTCGTCCAGCCCCACCGTCTCGAGGCCCAGCACCTCGGCGAACGCCCCGCAGAGGATCTCCTCCTGGGCGGTCGTCGCCGTGCGCCCCGCGCCGGCGCCGCTCGCGTAGTCGGGGGCCGGCAGCGCCTTGCGGTCGAGCTTGCCGTTGCCGGTCAGCGGCAGGTCGTGCAGGGACACCACAGCTGCCGGGACCATGTAGTCCGGCAGCTGCCGCGCCACCAGTTCCCGCAGGGCGTCGCCGTCGAGCGGGGCGCCGTCGTCGTCGGGGACGACGTAGGCCACCATCCGCACGTCTCCCGGGGTGTCCTCCCGCGCGACGACCGCGGCCCGCGCCACCGCGGGGTGGGTGCGCAGGACGGCTTCCGCCTCGCCGGGCTCGATGCGGAACCCGCGGATCTTCATCTGGTCGTCGGCGCGGCCCAGGAACACCAGGTCGCCGCCGGAGGTCCACTTGGCCAGGTCGCCGGTGCGGTACATCCGCTCACCGGGACCGAACGGGCAGGCCACGAACCGTTCGCTCGTCAGGCCCGCGCGGCCCACGTAGCCGCGTGCCAGGCCGGCCCCGGCGACGTAGAGCTCTCCTGGCACCCCGACCGGCACCGGGGCGAGCCCGTCGTCCAGCACGTACAGGCGCGTGTTGGCGATCGGCCGCCCGATCGGCACCGCGCCCTCGATTCGCTGACCGGCCCGCACCTCGTGGATCGAGCAGCCGACCACGGTTTCGGTCGGGCCGTACTCGTTCACCACCACCGTGTCCGGCGCCGCTTCCAGCCAGGACGACACCGCCTGCGACGGCAGGGCCTCACCGCCGACCACCCAACGCCGCGCCGCGCGCGCCAGTTGTTCGGCAGGCAGCAGCTGGGCGAGCATCGGGAGGTGTGCCGGGACCACCTTCACCAGGTCGAACCCGCCGCCGGAGCACAGCACTTCGGCCAGCCCCTCGACTCCGCCGTCCTCGCTGACCGAGATCGCCGCGCCGGCCACCAGCGGCACCAGCAGGCTCGTCACGGTCAGGTCGAACGCCGGTGACGAGTACAGGACGGCGCCGCCGTCTCCCACGTCGTAGGCCCGGGCGGCCCAGTTCACGTAGTTGGCGAGTCCGCCGTGGGTGACCGCGACGCCCTTCGGCCGGCCGGTCGACCCCGACGTGTACATCACGTACGCCAGTTCCGCGACGCCTGGCGATGCGGGCCCGACGTCGCCGACGACCGCGGTGTCGAGGGCGTCGACGGCGATCACGGGCACGCGCACCACCGGCAGGGCGTCGAGGATGTCCTCGGTGGTCACCAGGGCCACGGCCCGGCTGTCGGCCAGCACGAAGCCGACCCGCTCGGCCGGGTTCGCCGGATCGATCGGCAGGTAGGCGGCGCCCACCTTCCACACCGCCAGGACGCCCGCCACCGCGTCGACGCTCCGCGGCAGGCACAACCCCACCACCGCGCCGGCACCCACGCCGAGCCCGGCCAGCACGCCCGCCAACTGCTGAGCACGCGCGTCGAGTTCCGCGTAGTCGACCGTGCGGTCGCCGTCGAGGACGGCGGTGGCGGTGGGTGTCCGCTCGACCCGCCGCTCGAACGACGCGAGGACCGAGTCGCCCGGCAGGCCCGTCGCGGTGTCGTTCCACTCGACGAGCAGGCGGTCGCGTTCCGCGGTGTCGAGCACGTCCACGGCGTGCAGCGGGATGTCCGGGTCGGCGGCCACCGTCTCCAGCACCCGCAGGAGCCGCTGCGCGATGTCGGCCACCGTGGGCGCGTCGAACAGGGCGTCGGCTCCGATGACGACGCCCGCGAGGCCGTCGGGGCGGCCGTGCTCGTCGAAGACCTCCTCGATCATCACATCGAGGTCGAACCTGGCCACCGACATGTTCGACGGCAGCAGCTCGACGGCGACCCCGGGCAGGTCCAGGACCGCGCCGGCCGTGTTCTGCACGGTCAACATGACCTGGAACAGCGGGTGTCGGGACAGGGACCGTTCGGGGGCCAGTTCCTCCACGAGCCGCTCGAACGGCACGTCCTGATGCGCGAACGCGTCCAGGCTCGTCCGGCGGACCCTGGCCAGCACCTGCCGGAAGTCCGGGTCTCCCGACAGATCCGTGCGCATGACCAGGCTGTTGACGAAGAACCCGACGAGATCGTTCAGCGCCTCGTCGGTGCGCCCCGCCACCGCCGCGCCCATGGGGATGTCGTATCCGGCGCCCAGCCGGGACAGTGTCACCGCCAGAGCGGCCTGCAGCACCATGAACGCCGTCACGCCTTCGGCGCGCGCGAGGTCCGCCAGCCGTGCGTGCGTGTGCGCCGGGACCCGCAGCGGGATCCGGTGGCCCACCTGGCCCGGCGCCGCCGAACGCGGCCGGTCCACGGGCAATGCCAGTTCCTCCGGCGCTCCCGCCAAGGTGCGCCGCCAGTAGTCCAGTTGGACGGAGAGGCGACTGCTCGGGTCGACGCTCTCCCCCAGCAACTCCTGCTGCCACACGGCGTAATCGGCGTACTGCACCGGCAGCGGTTCCCACGACGGTGCCTCGCCGCGCGCCCGCGCCGCGTACCCCGTCGACAGGTCGCGCCCCAGCGGGCGGTGGGACGAGGCGTCGGTGGCGATGTGGTGGACGACCAGGATCAGCACGTGCTCGTCAGGCGCCGTGGCGAGCAAGGTCGCGCGGATGGGCACTTCCGACGCCAGGTCGAAGGCGCAGCCGGCCGCTTCCGCCCTGGCTTCGTCCACATCCTCGGGCGCCGCCCGGCGCACGTCCAACTCCCAGTCGAGCTGCCCCGGTTCGAGGATTCGCTGGTAAGGTTCGCCGGCCACGGTGGGAAAGACGGTACGCAGCGATTCATGGCGCACCAGCAAATCCCGTAGAGCCGCGCTCAATGCCGCGACATCCAACGGGCCGTGCATTGCCAAGGCAATGACGTTGTTATAGGTGAGACCCGAATTCTCCAGCTTGGCCAAGAACCAGAGCCGACGCTGCGCGAACGACAACGGGATCATCGATGTCTCTCCCCAGGAGCTCGAATGCGACGCCGTAACACCACCCAGGCGTTACGCACCGCCCCAGCCGGCTCGGCCATTCCAGCCCATGCGGGGAATATGAGCAAGGTGTGTCTGAATAGGGTCGACGACCCTTGTTCAACTGCGCGGATGCCTCAGTTGAACGGCGCGCGCTCCGCCCCATCGGTGAGGGCGGAGCGGTGGCCGGCGGTCGTCAGCCCTCGTCGGTCCCGATCTGCTTGTTGCAGGCGCTGAAGGCCTTGACCAGCTTGTCCTTGTCCACGGTGCCTTCGACGGTGACGTCCAGGGTCCCGGGCTTGGGGTCCTTGGCGTTGATACCTTTGCCGCGCAGACACTCGGCCTTCTTCAGCGCCAGGTCCTTGTCAGCTTCCGTGATGTCCTCGTTGATGTCGTCGCTGGGGGCGTACTTCGCGCAGGCCGCCCGTGCCGCTTCGGCTTTCGCCTTGGAACCGCCGTCGGGCTTCTCGATATTGCTGTCCTTGTCTCCACCCTCATCCGGGGCGGGTTCCGGAACGTCAACCCCTTGCTCGGCCATGCACTTGATGAACTTCTGCATGCGGTCGTAATCGGCATCCCCCTGTGAGGGCGCGGCCTTCTTCGGGGATGAATCGTCGCCGCACGCGGTCAGTCCGAACATGGCGGTGGCCGTCAAAACCACCGCGACGAAGTTGAGTTTCTTCATGCTCATCAGCATGGCTGCCGCCAGGTTTCGCCTCGGTGACCGTCAGCGTTAACCGAACTCTTACAGCGATCGCGCGGCCGGAGCGGCACACGAAAAAACGGGTGCCTCCGCGCCCATGAGCGGACGCGGAGGCACCCCGACGACCGGCCGGGGGTTGTCGGTCGTCGGTCAGGTGGTAGCGAGGGCCTCCGTGGGAGTGAGGCCGGCGGCGCGGCGGGCGGGGTAGATGCCGGCGACGGCGCCGATCGCGACGGCGGCCAGGGCGCCGCCCGCGATGGCCTGGCCGGGCAGGGTCAGGGGCCAGTCGCGGTAGAGGGCGTAACCGAGGCAGGCGGCAAGACCGATGACCACGCCGGCGGCCCCGCCGAGTGCCGACAGGCTCACCGACTCGGTGAGGAACTGCAGCCGGATCTGTCCGCGGGTCGCGCCCAGCGACCGCCGCAGCCCGATCTCCTGCCGGCGCTCCAGCACCGAGATCACCATGATGTTGGCGATGCCGACGCCTCCGGCCAGCAGCGCGATGGCGCCAAGGCCGAAGAACAGCGCGTTGAAGGTCTCCTCCGCGGCGGCCTGGGCGGTGAGCGCGTCGGAGGGGCGGCTGACCTGAACCTCCTCCGGGTTCTTGGGGTTGATGGTGCGCCCCAGCACGTCGCGCACCGACGACACGGCCGCGTCCGTGGACCGCTCGTACAGGGAGGTGACGTGTCCGTCGAACCCGAGGCGGGCGGCGTAAGGCCAGCCGATCAGGGCCGAGCGGTCGATCTCGGGGGCGAGCGGCAGCTCGTCGAGGATGCCGACGACCAGGAACCACTGGCCGCCGATGTACACGTTCGCGTCGGCGCGGTCGATGCCGAGCCGGTCGGCGGCGTCGGCGCCGAGCACCACCGACGGGTACTGGCTGGTGGCGGAGTTGAGGAAGGCGCCGGAGCGCACCGTGCCGCTGAGCGTTTTCAGCAGGTTGGTACGGGTGGCCTGTACGGCGACGCCGCTGGTCTTGGCCGAGGAGATCTTGTCCGTGCGTCGGACGGTCGCGTCCTCGACCAGGCCGATCCCGGACACGCCGGTCACGCCGGGGATGCGGGAGACCATGCCCTCCGCGTCCGTGGGGAGCTTCGCGGCGTCGCCGCTCAGCGTCGTACCGGGTTTGGCGGTGAGCAGGTTGGTGCCCATCTCCTCGATCTCGGCCATCAGCCCGGCCCGGCTGGCGCTGCTGAGGCCGACCAGCGCGACCATGGCGGCCACCCCGATGGCGATGCCCAGCGCGGACAGCACGGCCCGCAGCGGCCGGCCGCGCAGTCCGTCCAGGCCGACCGCGATCAGGTCCCTTCCGCGGAGTCGGGACGTCTCGGGCAGTTCCCTCATGTCAACACCCCTGTATCGGCCTGGACTTGGCCGTCGCGGATCTCCAGGCGCCGCGGCAGCGCGGCCGCGACGTCCAGGTCATGGGTGATCACCACGATCGCGGTGCCATCCCGGTTCAGCTCGCTGAGCAGCTCAAGCACTCCCGCGCCGGATGCCGAGTCGAGGTTTCCGGTCGGCTCGTCGGCGAGCAGCAGCGGCGGGTTTCCCACCACCGCCCGGGCGATCGCGGCCCGTTGCTTCTCGCCGCCCGACATCTGCTGCGGACGATGGTGCAGACGGTGGCCGAGGCCCACCCGCTCCAGCGACGCTTTCGCCCGCAGCCGGCGCTCCCGGAGCGAGAGGCCGTGGTACAGCAGGCCGGTCGCGACGTTGTCCAGGGCGGACAGGTGCGGGGTCAGGAAGAACTGCTGGAAGACGAACCCGATCCAGTGCGCCCGTACCGCGGACAGCCGCCGGTCGGGCAGCGTGGCCACGTCGTGTCCGTGGATGAGGACGCGTCCCGAGCTCGGCCGGTCCAGCGTCCCCATCAGGTTCAGCAGCGTCGACTTGCCCGACCCCGAGGGGCCCACGATGGCCACCAGTTCACCGGATCGGATGGTGAGCGATGCCCGGTGCAGGGCCCGCACGTTGCCGCCGTAGACCTTGCTCGCCTCCTCCACGGCGATGACCGCGGCCGGCTCCTGTGCGGCCTCGATCCCTGCGGTCATGAGCGCGGCACCTGCACCTTCATGCCCTCGCGGAGGTCGCCCTTCACCTCGACGTTGTTCCCGTCAAAGATGCCGAGCTCGACCCGCACGGAGCGCACCTTCCCCTGCGGGCTCACCACCTTCACCCGATAGCCGCTGCCGGCGGCCAGCAGCGAGTTGATCGGTACCGCCAGTACGCCCTTGTGCTCGGTACTGGTGAAGCCGACCGTCACCGGTGCCTGGTCCAGGTTGCCCGCGCTGCTCTGCTTGTCCAGCTCGATGTAGACCGGGATGGTGGCGTCCTGCGTGCCCTGCCCGGTCTGGGACTGGGAGTTGCTGCTGCCCGCGGTCGCCACCCTGCCGACCGACACGATGTGTCCTTGGGTGGTCTTCTTTCCGGGCAGTGTCACCCGGACCTTCGCCCCCTTCTTGGCGATGTCCTGATCACTGACCGGTACGTCCACCGTGATCCACCGCTCGGTGCTGCTGACGGTGAACAGGTTGCCCTTGGCCGGGGCACCCGGCAGTGCCTTGACCTCGGTGACCCGAATCGCGTCCTTCTGCACCGCCACTTCGCCCGGCTTGACCACGCCGTTCTCGGTGACCCCGAGAGCCTTCTGCCATTCCTTCACGGCCGACTTGGTGGCCGAGCTGAACTCCTGGTCGACGGCCAGGTAGCTGCCGTAGCCGAGCGCCTGCAGATTGCGTTCGAGTTCCAGCACGTCGCGTCCGTCGGACATCCCGACCTTGAGGTCCCGCCACAGTGGCACCGACCCGTAGATGAGCGGGACGGGACGGGCGTTCGCCTCGAAGACCCGCTCGCCCCGCTTGATCACATCGCCGTTTGCGGGCAGCCACGTGAGCCGTCCGGAGCTCTCGGCGAGCACCGTGTAACGGCCTCGATAACCCAACGTCCCATCTATCTCACTGGTGTTGACCATATTCGTGCGGAGCACCGGCTTCGTCGGCAGCGACGACAGCGGCTGCTTGGGCGTGCTGTCGTCGTCGCGCCCCACCACATACACCGCGGTCGCGGCGCCCATCGCCAGCACCACGACCACGCTCAGCGTCTTCCAGGGCACGCGCCGGCGCCCCGTCGGCGGCGGCTCCTCCTCGTACTCCGGGTCCAGCTTCTGTTCCAGCTCCAGCTCCTGTTCCTGCTCCGGAACCCGCGCCTGGGCCGTGGTCTCAGACTCGAACATGATTCAGCCTCCACGTGTGCCGCTCGGCACGGCACGTCGGGCCGAGGGCGAGGACGACGGCCTTCATGGCCACGGGATTTGAAAGTACCTGCATGCCTTAGAGAGTGGATTGCGGCAGGTTTCCCGACGGTGAGCGAGAACCTTAACCGCCCCCTTATCCCGCGGCCTTCGCCGACGGCCGCGCTGTTCAACTGTGGCCGCGCCGAAGTTGAACAGCGCAGGCTTTCACACGCTTCGACTCCGCCGGTACGGTCACTGACGCATCGGCCACCCGTGCCGCTTGGGACCGCGACAAGAGGAGGATTCCGTGGCCATGATGGGCGGCCCGCGCATGGGTCTGATGCCGCTCGGCGCAGACAAGTCGATCACCAAACAGAAGATCAAGCCGGGCACGGTGCGCCGCATCGTTCCCTATGCCCTGCGATATCGCTGGTCATTGGCGGTGGTCATGCTGACGACGGTCGCCGGTTCGGCCATCACGGCGACGAGCCCGCTGCTGCTGAAGATAGTCATCGACGACGGAATAGCGCAGCGCCGGGAAGGCTTCGTGGTGGGCTTCGCCCTGCTCGTCGCCGCCCTGTCGCTGGTGGAAGTGCTGGCCGCTTTCACACAGACCTGGTTTTCCGGGCGGGTCGGCCAGGGCATCATCTGCGACCTGCGCTGCCAGGTGTTCGAGCACGTCCAGCGGCAGCCACTGGCCTTCTTCACCCGCACCCAGACGGGAGCCCTGGTCAGCCGGCTCAACACCGACGTGGTCGGCGCACAGCGAGCGATCACGACGCTGCTGTCGCAGACGCTGTCGACCCTGCTGACCCTGGTGCTCGTGCTGGTCACGATGTTCTACCTGTCGTGGCAGATCACTCTCGCGGCGCTCGTGATGATCCCGTTCTTCCTGGCTCCGGCCATGCTCGTCGGCCGCCGACTGCAGCGGCTCACCCGCGAGGGCATGCGCCAGAACGCCGACATGGGCTCGCTGATGAACGAGCGGTTCAACGTGTCGGGCGCGATGCTGGCCAAGCTCTACGGCCGCCCCGAGGACGAGTCCGAGGGCTTCACGCAGAAGGCGGTCGAGGTCCGTGACGTCGCGATCAGGACAGCCGTCTGGGGGCGCGTTCTCGTCCTCATCGCCACGTTGATCGCCGGGGTGACCACCGCGCTCGTCTACGGCCTCGGCGGCGTGCTGACCATCCACGGCACGCTCCAGATCGGCACCCTCGTCGCCATGGTCGCGCTGCTGCTGCGGCTGTACGGGCCGATCAACCAGCTGTCCAACATGCAGGTCAACGTCATGATCGCGCTCGTCAGCTTCGACCGCGTCTTCGAGGTGCTGGATCTCAAGCCGCTCGTCGACGAACGCCCCACCGCCCGACCGCTCCCGCTGGACGACGGCCTCGCCCCGGACATCGAGTTCGACGAGGTCTCCTTCCGGTACCCGGCCGCCGACGAGGTGTCCCTGGCCTCCCTCGAGTCGATCGCGCTGCGCACGCCGGCGCGGGGTGGCGACGCCATGGTCCTGAACGAGGTGAGCTTCCACGCGCCGGCCGGCAAGCTCACCGCGCTGGTGGGCCCTTCGGGCGCCGGCAAGACCACGGTCACCAGCCTGGTCCCCCGGCTGTACGACGCCCTCTCCGGGACGGTACGCGTCGGCGATCACGACGTACGCGATCTGACCATGCGGTCCCTGCACGACACGGTCGGCGTGGTCACTCAGGACGCGCACCTGTTCCACGACACGATCCGGATGAACCTGCTGTACGCCCGGCCGAGTGCCAGTGAGAAGGAGCTGGTCGAGGCATGCGAGGCGGCCCGGATCTGGGAGATGATCTCGTCACTGCCCGACGGTCTCGACACTGTGGTCGGCGACCGCGGTTACCGCCTCTCCGGTGGCGAGAAGCAACGCATCAGCCTCGCCCGGCTCCTGCTCAAGTCACCGCCGGTCGTCATCCTCGACGAGGCCACCGCGCACCTCGACTCCGAGTCCGAGGCGGCGATCCAGCGGGCGCTCAACGTCGCCCTGGCGGGCCGCACGTCCCTGGTCATCGCCCACCGGCTGTCGACCATCCTGGAAGCCGACCAGATCCTCGTTCTCGACGGCGGCCGGATCCGCGAACGCGGAACCCACACGAGCCTGCTCGCCACCGGCGGGCTCTACAGCGAGCTCTACCGCACTCAATTCGCAGGACAGCACTCGAACGGCACACCCAAGAATGTCGCGAACAAGGCGGGCATCTAACCCGGCCTGCCGCCAAGAGAAGAGGTCAGTAAGATGCCAAATCCCTTTGAGGACCCTGACGCAAGCTATGTGGTCCTGGTCAACGACGAAAACCAGCACTCGCTGTGGCCCGTCTTCGTGGATGTCCCGGACGGCTGGCAGACCGTATTCGGAGAGGCAGCTCGGGAAGAGTGCCTCGCGTACATCGAGAAGTCGTGGACCGATATACGGCCCAAAAGCCTGATCGAGGCCATGAAGGAGAATTGACCGCGGTCACACCCGAAAGACACCACGCGCGTTTGGAGGACGTGTTGGACACCGTTGAGTCAGGCAGTGGCGCCTGGCGGCCATACGAGATAGGCGCTGACAAGACCGGCGCGTCCGCCCTCGTCGATTGGCTCGACGAGCTGGGCGCCGACGTTCTTGCCGACCTGCTCACCGAGCGCAAGGCGCTCATCTTCAGGGGCTTCGGCGTCTCGCCCGAGGCGATCGAGCCGGTGCTCTCCCGGCTGGTGCCGGACCGCCTGCCGTACGTGCACGGCAACTCGCCGCGCACCAAAGTGGGTGGCAATCTCTACACCTCGACCGAGTACCCGCAGAAGTACACCATCTCCATGCACAACGAGCTCAGCTACGCCCACCGCTGGCCGACCCGGCTCACCTTCTACTGCGAGAAGTCGGCGGAAACAGGCGGCGCCACTCCGGTGCTCGACGGTCAGCTCTGGCTCGACTCGCTCGACGCCGAGGTGCGCGAGGCGTTCGCCGGCGGCATCCGTTACGTCCAGAACCTGCACGACGGGTTCGGCTTCGGAAAGAGCTGGCAGGACACGTTCGAGACCGACGACCGCGCGGCGGTCGAGGAGTTCCTCAGGCAGTCACGGGCCGAGTGGGAGTGGGGCCCGGACGGCCTGCGCGTCACCCAGCTCCGCCCCTCGACCACCAAGCACCCGGTCACCGGCGCCGAGGTCTGGTTCAACCAGGCCGACCAGTGGCATCCGGCCGGACTGGGGGACGATGCCTCGGCCGAGCTGTACGACATCCTCACGCCCGACGAGTTCCCGCAGTACGTGACGTTCTCCGACGGAACCGCGATCCCTGACGCGTACATCGAGCAGATCATCGATCGTGGGCTGGAGAGCGCCGTCGACGTCGATTGGCGCAGCGGCGACGTACTGCTCATCGACAACGTCCTGCTCGCCCACGGCCGACGCCCGTTCGAAGGGACCCGGCGCGTCCTGGTGGCGATGTCGGACACCTGACGGCCGTTCGTCGAACCGGGCGGTAGAGGTCAAGTGGGCTGCCTTGTTCGTGCCGATAATTACGTTCGAGCAGGCCACCACAGACATGGCGTCGATCGCGCGGCGCGGCAAGATGGTCACTCGTGATGCTCCGTCTCGCTTACCTGACCGCATTTCGCCTCTTCGCCGCCCTGCGCCTGCTGCGCACGAGTGACCACGCCAAAGTCGCCGAGATCCTCGCCCTGCGCCACCAGCTCGCGGTGCTGGAACGCCAACTCGGCTAGAGGTAGACGCGCATGCCGGACCCCGAGCCCGGACGGCGCACTCGCCATCCTGTGCCCGCTTCCGAAGCCCTGGTTGCGCAGTTCGGCGACACCGACGGCGATGTTCACGGCACCAGAGAGGATCTTCTTGACGGCCTTGCTGCCGTCGGGTCCCTCAGGCGCGGAGGCCGCGTCGAGCTTTAGTGGGTCTTCATAGTTGAGCGGTGCGGAGGTGCCCGCGGGCTCGGCGGGTGGTGACGCAGCG
>NZ_BMQA01000113.1 GCF_014647875.1 Streptomyces brasiliensis
ATTCATCTCCTACATGACTCTCATCCTTTCGGTGTTCGTGGCACACGGTGCAGCTCTTCTTCAGGGAAGTTCTTGATCAGGCGGTGAGGTCGTAGTTGCGCCGGCCGGGGGCCGTCAGCAGCAGTGGTCGGCTGCGTCATCGCGGGCGCCAGGTGCGGACTTCAAGATGAATGATGTGTGCGTCAGCGCGGATACGTCCGGTTTCGACAAGCCACTGGTGCACGGCGGCGGTGACATCGCCAGCAGCGGCGTCGACGCGGCGTGCAAAGTCGGCGGCGTTGAAGCCTCCTGTTTGGGCGGATCCGTAAGAGCGTTCTTCAGTGTGGTCGGCGCGGTGGATGACGTTGCGGCGGATACCGGGTGAGTCGGTGCGGCTGCCCGATGGATGCAGATAGCCGGTCTTGGCGAGGCGCAGGTGGGCCATCCTCATTCCCCTCCTCCAGTCACGGGTTCCCTGCGCTGACCACCGGGGGACCTCGCACACATCCGAGTCTGGGGGATGGCGAGACTGCTGACCAGCGGATTCTCTGACGCTGACTGACGCTCAGTGATCGGGAAAGCGCCCGGGGTCGACGTGTCAGCGAGATAGATCAGGGTGGCTTGCGGGTCCATACCGAAGGCCGCGGCAACGAGCTTGGGGTCCATGGTATTCACCAGGTCGACGAGTCGGGTGCTGCGGATCATGCGGGGTGGGAAGCCGCAGCCGTCAAGAACGTGGGAAAGACAGGCAGTTGAGGCCGGGCTCCGCCCGACCTTTCTTCCTTTGGTGACCATCACGTGCAGGTTGTCCGTCCGCCACGCCTCGCGGTGGGCCAGACACCGCTGCAGCACTGTCCAGGAAGCAGGGTCCAGGGGGACAGGATGGGGCCGCTTCCCGAGCCGGACAGTGCGGGTCGGGATGAGCAAGAAGACGATCTACCGTCATTTCCCGGATAGCGCAGCCTGGTGACCGCGGTGCTGGACCGGCAGTTCGCGGCGGTGGAGCGCACGCTGGTGGCGGCCGAGGACACGGAAGGGCAGCCGTTCGGTGTGCGGGTACAGCGGTTCCTGATCGCAGCAGGCAGTAAGCTCGGGCGGATCGGCGCGGCTCAGCTTGCGACGGGGCGGGGCGATGCGATGCTGCGCCAGTACGTGGAGCAGCGTGTGGACGGGTGGTCTACCGGCGGCTCGACGAGCTGTTCCGGGACGGACACCGTCGGGGACTGCTGTCGGCGCCGCCTGAGTTGCTGAGTGAGATCACTCGCGGCGCGTTGGAGCGGCTGCTCAACTCGCAGTTGCCGCGCGAACTGGACTGGACCGCGGCCGATCTGCTGCGGGCGACCGTCGACACCGTGCTCTACGGGGCGATCCGCCCAGCATATTTCGGCACCGACGACGAACAACTCCGGGCGGTCATTCCGACAGCCCGCGATGACGAGCAGGAGGTGGACCCATGACTGGGGCAACCGGCAGAGTGGCATTGGTGACAGGGGCCAGCAGCGGAATCGGTGCGGCCACCGCGGGTCTCCTTGCCGCGCGAGGGATGCGCGTAGTGGTCAACTACCTCCGCAACACCAAGGCGGCCGACGAGGTCGTGGCCGGCATCGAGGCCGCAGGCGGGCAGGCCATGGCCGTGCAGGCCGACGTCCGCGAGGCAGCGGCCGTCGAGAGCATGGTTGAGCAGGTCCAGGCGGCGTGGGGCGGCATCGACGTGCTCGTGCACAACGCGCTGATCCCGTATGCGGTCAAGTCGTTCCAGGACATGACGTGGGAAGAACTGGGCGGCAAGATCGACGCCGAGATGTATGCGGCGTTCGCGGTCACCAAGGCCGTCCTGCCCGCCATGAGCGAACAGGGCTGGGGACGCATCATCTACATCAGCACCGGCCTCAGCCGACGGCCTCGGGCGGGCATGATCGCGCTGGGCGTGGCCAAGGCCGCCTTGGAGCAGTTCGCCCGCTACCTCGCCCAGGAACTCGGCCCGCAGGGCATCACGGTCAACATCGTCGCAGCCGGCCCGGTGGAGGACACCCGCATGGGGTCCGCGCTCGACGAGGAAATCAAGCAGCGGCAGGTGGCCCTCACCCCCGTGGGCCGACTGGCACGCCCGGCCGATGTCGCCCAAGCGGTCGCCTTCTACGCCGGCGAGGACAACGCCTTCATGACCGGCACCACGGCCGCGGTCAACGGCGGAATGTCGATGGACTGACAGCCCGACCGGTATCCGCCGCACCGTCACCTCAGCACCATACGCCGCGCCATACCGCGCCCGCGCGGGACGGCGCGGCGATGACACGATCAAGGAAGAGCTTCATGTATACGATCGATCTCGCCTATGTCGGGCGGGGCCTGCACGAGGAACTGGTCGCCTACATTGCCGACCAGGAGGACTTCTACGCCGACGAGGGCGTCCACGTCGCGCTGCGCGACGGCTGCTCCTGGGACGTTGAGCGGCTGCGCCGCTGCGCCACCATCGGGCTCGGCCGGGCGCTGCTGTCCCGGCTGACCGACGGCACCCCGTGGGCCGCACTCCATGTCAACACCCACCACCCGCTGTTCTGGTTCCTCGCCCGCCCCGGCCTGACCTCCCTGGCCGACCTGGCCGGCCGACGGCTGGCGGTACACGCCCCCCACACCGCACCTGGGTGCTTCGCCCGGATCGTGCTGCACCAGGCCGGCCTCGACCCGGACCGCGACGTCCACACCGTTGTCCGCTATCCCGGCGACTACGGCATGGATCTGCGCCACCTGCACAACGGCAGCATCGACGCCGCCTACGTCGGCAGCACCATGGCGCCTGAGGCGGTCGCCGCCGAGCACGGCTGGCAGGTGCTGGCCTGGGTCGGCGACCACTTCCGGATCCCCACCGTGGGCGTGGCCGTCGACCCCACCTACATCTCCCCGGACGACCCCGCGGTCCAGGCCGTCGTACGAGCCCACCAGCGCGCCCTGCAGGTGATCCACAACGACCCCGACACCACGGTGCGGCACATGCGGACGTTCCTCGGCGGACAGACCGAGGATGAAGTCCGAGCCCACTACGAGAGGTTCATCGCACCGTACTTCACCACCGACGGCCAAGCCGACCTCGCCGTCGGCGACAGCGCGATCGCCGCGGTCGCCGCCGAACTCGGTGTCCCCGCCACCGTCACGGCAGCTGAGGTCTACTGCACCGTAACCACCACACCCTAGAAGCCCGGCGACGCCGGCGCTGCCAAAGCGCGGGCAGTGTCTCAAGTCCACCCACGCAGAGACCCCCGCGGCCGCTAGTCGGCCAGGAGCCGGAGGCGGCCGTGCGCCCCCGTATCGACACTCGGGCCGCTCCACACCCGCAAGACAGAACACGCCCATCCGCGAAAGCCCAGAGCCCGCGTCAGCAAGCTGTTACAGGCTCATGAACGATCGAAGCTAGCCCGGAGTCAGGCCCTGGCGATATTCCTGCCCGGCATCGGCTCCGCGAGTGCTGTCCGCCATTCAGGCGCACCGAAGGCGTCCGCGAAGTACTGCGTCTCGTGCACCACATGCCCGTGGGCAAATTCCATAATGCTCACTGAGTAGGTGGGCACCCCGTCGTACGTGATGACGCACTCGCTCACCCACAGATCCCCGCTGCCAACGATCCGTTGAACGGTGAAGTGTCGACTGGCGGGGTGCCCGCCACGTTGCGCCGAAATCGTCGCGCGGCCCCGGAAGCGTTCACCTGATTGGGGGTAGTCGAGGATCGCGTCCGCAGCGTAGATGGCGTGCTCGGCTTCGGTGTCCCCACGTTCCGACGCCCACCAGTGTTCCTCGAGTGCGGCCCTGGCCCGGATGTCAGCATCCATCGCATTGTCCCCTCTGCAGGCGGCCGGAGCGATCCGGGGACCTGGGAACGCTTCGAGGCTTCCCCCAGGACGCCGGGCCGTTGAACGTAATGGGCAACGGTGACAGCGTAGATCGTCAAGGCAGCGACTCAGCTTTAGGACACTGCGGATCAAGATCGGACGACTCGTGATGCGTGGAAATCCTTGGTGCCCAGGCCGGCGACGGGATCGTCGGTGGTCACGGTTCGCAGCGGCCACGGCGAGAACCGGTTCTGAGAACCGATTGGGGTTCTGGCGGGTTCCGGCGGCCGGTTGTTGATCTTGCTCGCGCAAAGGACCGTTTGTGAGAGGAGGCTGGCGTCTCGGGGCGCATCGGTCTCCGGTCGGGTGTCACACGCCGTCGTCAGCCCCGGCCGAGGGCGGTAGCGACCTGGTCCATGACGCGCTGCCAGTGCGCCCGTTGCCGTTCGCGCTCTTCGGCGCTTGCTAGGTGCTCCTGGTGGAAGCGGAGCATCGTCCGGGCCCCGTCGGCGGCGGGGGTGAGGGCAACCTGGACCGTGGTGGTGCCGTGGGTGACGCGAATCTTCTTCCCACAGTGGTATCCGCGCACCTCACCTGTCACTCCTTCGGTCGTCCGGTAGGAGGTGCCGCGTTCGGAGGTGAGGGCCGCGCCGGGACCGAGCCAGAGTGCGAGCCCTTCGGGGCTGCTGACGAAGTCCCAGACGATGGGCGTGGCGTGAGGCAGCGTGCGGGATACACCGATCTGCCAGCCGGCGTCCTGGGTGAGCCCTGTGGGCATGGCGGTCATCCTTCCTCGGAGTGGCGGGCGCGCAGCGCCCTGACCTTGTGGCGGTTGCCGCAGTGCTCCATGGAGCACCAGCGGCGGCGGCCGGGGCGTGAGGTGTCGACGTAGATGAGGTGGCAGTCCTCGGCGGCGCAGGTGCGGATGCGGTGGGCGAAGGGGCCGGTCAGCAGCTCGACGGCGTCCCGGGCGACAGTGGCCACCAGGTGTGTGCCACTGGGAGCCCCGGCCCACTGCCGCTTCCCGGCCGACGTGATGGCGGGGGCCAGGGCCGGACGGGCAGCTGCCTCGTTGATGGTCTCCAGGTCTCCAGACGGGTGCGGCTCGCCGTGCGTGTGGGCGATGACCACGCGAAACAGTGCGTCGCGGAGCCTGCGCGCGTCGGCCACCTCGGCTGCGGAGATATCCAATGCGGGCGTTGGGGTGAGCCGCGATCGGTCCGCCCAGGCGGCCAGGTCGGCGGGCTCGTGCAGGACCTCGTACCGACGGTAGGGGCCAGGGCCGCCGGTGGTCAGCAGTTCCAGGCACAGCGCACCGGGGTCGAACCGGTAGGCGACGCCGGTATGAGAGCGCAGCGTCAGCCCCTTGGTTGCGAAGGAGTCCATGTAACCAATATAACTGGTTACATGGCATTGAGTTGGAAGCTGGTCATCGACAGCACGAACGCCCCTGCCCTCGCGGACTTCTGGGCCTCGGCCCTGGGATACGAGGTGGAAGACCCCACCGCTCTCATCGAGCAACTGCTGGCCGCCGGCCACATCGGCGAGGAGGCAGTCACCGAGCACCGTGGCCGCAAGACCTTCCGCGGCTATGCCGCGATCCGCCACCCCGAGGACCTGTTCGACGAAACCAGCGGCGTCGGCCGCGGCCGACGACTGCTCTTCCAGGACGTGCCCGAAGGCAAGACGGGCAAGAACCGCCTGCACCTCGACATCCACAGCGAACCCGGCGGCCTCGACAAGCTGGTGGTGGGGCTGGAAGACCTGGGGGCGACCCGCGTCCGAGAGGTGAACAAAGGGCCGGCCGGGCACTGGTGGATCATGCAGGACCCGGAGGGCAACGAGTTCTGCGTGGCGTAAGTCCGGCTCTGGTCCGCTGCGGGGCATTGGCTCTCCGGCACCGGGAGACGCGTCTTATCCACTGCTCAGGACGCCGATCCGGCCGTACCGTGCGGCGTCGGCCGCGGGGCCTCCGAGCCTGGCGCCGTGCGGGGGCCGCGCACCGTGAGCGCCTGGGTGAGGTCGAGCCGATTGTTCATGTCGAGCTCGAACCGGCCGTAAGGGTTTACGTGCGTCCAGAACAGCGGGGACAGGGCCCGCCGGTCCGCGTCGGTGAGCCTCTTCTGCCACTTCGCCTCGCTCAGGATGTCCTGGAGGAGCAGCGTGTTGACGTGCACCAGCGCCGACTGGAGCAGGTGCAGCGCCAGCATCGAGACTTCCTGGGACTCCCTGTCGGAGCCGGTCAGGTCGCCGTCCTTGCCGTAGAACAGGTCGTGGTTGGCGCTGTTCCAGTTCTCCACGACCTGGAGCCCGTCGTTGATTTCGCGCCGCAGGTCCGCGTTGGCGAGGTAGTCGCAGATGAACGCCGTGCGCACCGTGCGGCCCAGTTCCTCGATCGCCCGGTAGGTAGGGTGCTTGGGCCCGCCGCGGGTGAAGCGCCGCAGGACCTGCTCGGCCTCGGCGGTGCCCAGGCGCAGGGCGGTGGTGTACTTCACGATCTGGTCGTACTGCTGGCGGATCAGTTCCCAGTCGATCGTTGGTCGACAGCACCGGCGCCAGCTTCGGCCACTTCTCGTCTTCCTCGGCCGCCGGCCGGTACAGCCGCGCCGAGCCGACGTTCTTCAGCCTGGGCAGCAGGTTGAAGCCGAGCATGTGGGAAAGGCGAACCCGACGATGGAGGCGCCGTGCATGTCGGTGTACTGCCGGTCGATCTCCACGTCCGTGCAGTGCCGCAGCACACCCTCGATCATCGCGGCGACCTCCGAGGCCGAACACGACTGGAGCTGGCTGTAGACGCACAGCGACTTCTTCTCGACGTGCCAGTAGATCATCACCCCGGGCCCGCGGTACCGCTGGTGCCACTCGGTCATGAAGTTCGAGCTCCAGGAACCGAACTTCTTGGAGTCGCTCGCGCAGGCGGTGCCCTCGCCCCACCCACGCCTGATCGCGGGCGGCGAAGGTGGCGTTGACCAGCCGCACCAGCGCCGCGCGCAGGTTGGTCCGGTTGACGAACAGGTGCCGTACGCGGCGCAGGACGGCCTCGCTCTCGCCGTGCTTGCCGGTGACCGCGACCCTCTTGATGCCCATGTTCGTTCCCAGCGCAAACAGCACCAGCAGCAGCCGGCGCCGCAGCACCGCTTTCGGGAACGCCTCCCCGGTTGCGACCGAGGTGAACTCGCCGGTGAAGCCGGTGGCGAACTCGGCCTCCTTGAGGATGTCGATCAGGTCGATGGTGCCCCAGCGACGTTCGGTCTCCGCCTTCAGGGCGACGAGGTTCTCCGGCTCCTCCTGCTTGCCCAGCGGCGAGACCTTGATCCACGGCTCGCCGTGCTTCTTGACGATGTCCACCCCGCCCGTGGTGCCCAGCTCCAGAGCGGTGTCGAAGTGGGTCAGCGTCTCCCGCAGCCGCTTCTGGAGGGCCTCGATGAACTTCTCCGGGTCCTGCGGCTGGCGGATCGCGTCGTAGTGCACGTCGCGGTTGTCCTCGAAGTCCGGCGGCAGATCGTCCTCCGGGTTCCGCCACCGGTTCGCGCCCGGCACCCACATCTCCCGCCGCCGTAGCGCGTCCCGCAGCGCCGCGAGCACGCACAGCTCGTACGGGATGCGCTCGACCCGCCCGCGCTCGTTCACGACCGCCTTGCGCCACTCCTCGCGCACCACTCCGCCCAGCGGGATCTTCTCCGCCTCGTCGAAGAACGCGCCTAGGTGATTACGGGGGCGCCCCGGCGCCCGCCAGTTACCCCTCTGCGCCGGGGGCAACGATCAGGTTGGTGCCCTCCAATCGAGCCCGCGCGGCCAAGGGGAGTGCAGTCGTGAGGAGGCCAATCGCAGCGGTAGCTACGGGTTCTCCGGCCCAGGGAGCAGTTGCGACAATGATGACGACGATGACGGTGATCAACCAGAACCAGCGAGCAGGGCGGAGGATCTGAAGATCATTGGAGAATGTGCGTACCACGGGGACTTCCCCCTTCTTCGTGTGACCGTGTAGGGGGTTGGCGCCAGCCCAGTCCGGATCGCGACTTTCAAGACAGCGCTGCCGCAGCACGCGGACGCTGCTGACCTGCTCCTGGCTGTCAAGTGGATCGGAAACGTGGGCAGCCACGAGGACGTTCTCCGCATCCCTGACGTCCTGGAGGGAGTCGAGTTCTTGGACCACGCCCTGTCCTTGATTTACGACACGAGCCGCAACGACATGAAGAAGAGGGCATCCGAGGTCACAGCCCGGCAAGGACGGCCCGGCACCTTCTCCGTCAAGGTCCCGTTCTGAGTCAGTGACCGAGTACAAGCACGAGGCGTGTGGGCTCCCGCCTGGGTGATCTCCAGTGGGTCATGTCCGGCTCCCGGGCGGCGGCCTCCGCCCGGCCGGGAGACCGGGGCCGAATTCCCAGGCACGTAAGCGTGCTGTACCGGAGGGGGGAGGAGGGCTGGCGCCGGTGGTTGCTGTGGCCGTAAGCCGGGAGGTGATCGCGGGCCGCCCGCTCCATCCTCAGTGTCGCGCTTCCACGGCCCGAGAAAAGGGCGCGGGCCGGCTGAGCGGCAAGCGACCGGTGGGCTGGGCTCAGCCGGTGCCGAAGGCGACGGCGATGTACCGGTCGCCGGGCGTCCCGGGTTCTCTGGGCTTGCCGATGGGCTTGAGGCCCCTCTTGGGGCCCGTGATCCCAGCGCGCCCGAAAAAGAGACGCCCGTGTTCGAACACCACCGGGAATTCGTAGGAATCGTCCACGTCCATCAGGCTCCGGACGTCGGCGTCCGCGGCCTCCGCCTCGAGCATCAGGGTCCTGCGGCCGGTGACGGGGTCGATGGCCAGGACCTTCACGACCGTGGTGGATCCGGACCCGTCGCCGGCCTGAAGTGCGAGGAGACGGTCACCGCTCATCCGGAGCGGAACGATCTCCTGATGCGCTTCGGCGGCGAACCGGGTCCGGACCTTTCCGGTCTTCAGGTCGAGGGCGACGACGGCACCGGCGTCGTAGCTCACGTCCCCGTGTCGCGAGTACCGCTCCATGAGCGTCGGCAGGTACAAGGTGTCGCCGGAGACGGCGTAGTTGTGGCGACGGGCGTCCCAGAAGTTCAAGAGGTAGCGGTCGTCCAGGGGGATGGTGGCCCGCAGTGCGCCGTGTTC
Source organism: Streptomyces brasiliensis (assembly GCF_014647875.1). Taxonomy (GTDB): domain Bacteria; phylum Actinomycetota; class Actinomycetes; order Streptomycetales; family Streptomycetaceae; genus Streptomyces; species Streptomyces brasiliensis. Next base: position 8,926 of record NZ_BMQA01000113.1, read on the forward strand.
GTCCAGAGAGAGCACGTGCGTCACGTAGGTGTCCTCGTGGTCGTCGTCGGCATCCCCCGCCATGACCCCGACGGTGACCGGGTCGGTCGACAGCACGGTTGCGAACACGTACTTCCTGGGGACCTTGTACGTCCACACGGGACGGCCGGTCCGGGTGTCCACCTGCCACACCTCGCGCGTGGACCGGCCCGGCCGGCAACCGGAGCCGGTGCCGATCAGGTTGCGGCCACCGCGAAGGCCCGTCGCCGAGCAGCGAGCGGGCTCCTCACTCCACAGTGCTTTCCCTCCGGTGATCCGGTAAGCGGCCGATCCCCCACTCCAAGCCACCGCGACGACACCCTTGGCGATGGTGACGCGCGGGGCGGAGTAGTCCCGCGTGCTCTTGGGGAGCGTGGTCTGCCAGAGCTCCTTGCCGCTGTCGATGTCGAAGACCAGCAGTCGGTCGCAGTCACGGTCGTCGAAGCGATACTTCGTCACACGGTTGCGGAAGACCACCGCGGTCAGGCCGGTGGCGGTGACGTCCTGCGTGGCCGTGCACACGTCTCCGGCCAGGGGTATGCGCCACCGCCGCTCGCCCTTCGGGAGGGAGTAGGCGCTGATCGAGGCGCGCTCGCTCTTGACGTACGACGTCTCGGTCGCCCACGCCCCGGGCGTCGGGACGGAGTGGCCCTGCTTCAGGCTCGGGGCGTCGACCGTGAACAGCCGTCCGGCCTTGGTCTGTTGCGGCATCCGCTCGACCGTCTCCCTGAGCCTGCTGTCCGACCCGGCGCTCGGCCCGCGGTCAGACTCCCCCGCCGACAGCATCCAGCCGGCACCCCCGAGGACGGCGGCGAGCAGCACGGACAGACAGATGCGGAGTGTCCTGCGCGAACGTGAACCCACGGGCGGCGGCCTTTCGTCGTGATCGCAACCGGCGACCAGTTGACGCACAGACCGCCCCAACAGTTGTCCCAGACGCCATGCTCCATTCACTGAACCTGCGACGTGGACCGTTGACGACCGCTCAACGAGCCCCTGGATGGGCCCAAACCCTCCACATCACAGCCCCAGTCCCCTCACCCCACGCAAGTCCCCAGTGAATCCCGGCGCCCGCGTCACCGGCCCGCCGGAGCGAACACCGGCACGCCCTCCCGGTACTGAACCACCAATTCCGCCCCCGCCCTCAGATCGCCTGCCTCGCACCCCACCAGCTCCGTCATCATCCGTGGGCCCTCGGCCAGGTCGACCACGGCCGCCACGACGGTGTGCGCTCGGGGAAGGGCGGAAGGTCGTTCCGGTGGACGACCGACCAGGTGTAGAGGGTCGCCCTGCCGCTCGCCGGCACCCCAAGACGCCGACCGCGTCACCGACTCGCCCCTGGTCGGCATCGGCCTCTGACCGCCCCGTCCTCGAGGGCACACCGCCCAACCCTGGCGTACAACCGAGGGCCAGCCGGTCACCCCGTGCTGGCCCTCAGTGCTGCGCGTCGCCCGTTTTTTTGCGCGGCCCCTCGGTAGGCCCCACGCCCAGTCAACCGCGTCCCTCCCCGCGAACTTCTGGCCCGCCGTCGGCGACAGCCTGCTGTAACCCGGCCTAGCGGCCGCCAAGACCGGGACACGCCCGTCAGCGCGGTGCGGCGCACAGCGGAGCTGAACCGGAGGGGGAAAGAGAGGAGTTCTCAGTGCGAACGGCCCAGGCCGGCATCGCGTGCCCGGATGATGGCCTGGCTGCGCTGGGTGAGGTGCAGCTTGGCGAGGATCGCCGAGACGTTGTTCGCCACGGTCTTGCCGGACAGGTGCAGGCGCCAGCCGATCTCGGCGTTGGACAGCCCGGCCGCGAGGTGGTCGAGGATGTCCCGCTCGCGTGGGGTGAGTTCGGGGAACGGGCCGTCCTGCGGCGGCGGCGAGACGAACCAGGTCCGCAGCCGGCCTGCCAGTGCCGCGCCGAAGACCGGCTGCCCGGCCGCGGCGGCGTGGATGGCGGCGACGATGTCCGCTCCGTCGGCCCCCTTGACGAGGTAGCCGAGTGCGCCGGCCTGAACGGCGGCGAAGACCGTCGTGTCGTCCTCGAACATCGTCAGGACCAGTACGGCCGCGTCCGGCACCCGGGTCCGGATCTGCCGGGTGGCCTCGATGCCGTGCAGTCCGGGCAGCTGCAGGTCCATCACGATGACGTCGGGCAGCAGCTCGACGGCCCGGCGGACGGCTTCGAGGCCGTCCCCGGCCTCACCGGCCACTTCGATGTCGCCGACGGTGTCGAGGACCGCTCGCATTCCCTGGCGTACCAGGGGATGGTCGTCGGCGAGCAGGACACGAATCATGGCGTCTCCGGGAGCGGGAACCTGGCGGTGACAGCGCCGCCGTCGGGAGTGGGGCCGGCCTGACAGCGTCCGCCCAATTCCGCGGCGCGCTCGCGCATCGCGGTCACGCCGACGCCGGGCAGCCACGGGCCGGCGGACGTGCCATCGTCGCCCACCCGCAGCACCAGCTCCCGCGCGGAGGCGTCCAGGCGTACGCGGCAGTGCCGCCCGTCGCTGTGGCGCACCGCGTTCGTGATCGCCTCGACGGCGGTGCGGTAGGCGGCGACCTCGACCGCGGCCGGCAGGTCGGGCAGCTCGCCCGCCTCGACGGTGACCTGCAGCGGCGAGCCCGCCGTGAGCCGGTCGGCCTGCGAGCGCAGCGCTCCGGCGAGACCAAGGTCGTCCAGGCTGGGCGGGCGCAGCCCGTGCACCACCTTGCGCAGGTCCGTCAGCGCCTGGGCGGCGGCCTCGCGTGCCTCGGCGATGTGGTTGTCGGCCGCGGGCGGGTCGGTCTTCAGCCGCGCGCGGGCCGCGTCCAGAGTGAGGCCGATGGCGGTGAGCACCGGACCGAGGCCGTCGTGCAGTTCACGACGCAACCGCCGCCGCTCCTCCTCCCGCGCGGCGACCAGGCGCTGCTGCGACAGCAGCAGCTCAGCGGTGAGGGCCCGGGTGTGCAGCGCCAGACCGAGCTGACCGGCGATGTCGGACAGCAGGCCGCGATCGCGGTCGTCGAAGCCCTCCTCGCCGCGTCGGGCCGACGCGACCAGGTAGCCCTCGATCTGGCCTTCGTACAGCAGAGGCCGGCGTTCCAGCGGCTCCACCGGTTTGCCGCAGGACGCGACCGGGGTTCCGTCGGCGCGCTCGACGGCCACGTACGGTAGCCGCAGCGCGGACGCTACCGCATGGCCGAACGAGCCGAGCACGTCGCCGCCCGGGACGGTGTGCAGCCGCTGCCCGAGGTCCCGCAGCGTGCGGTACGGATCCTGACGGCCGCCATAGAAGAGGCGGTCCACCAGGTGTTGCGTGCGGTCGCGCAGCGGCACGAAGGACAGTGCCACGGCCACCGCGGCGACCGGGGCTGCGACCTGCTGGGAGACGACATGGGTGGCCAGCCCCGTCAGCGCGGCGAAGCCGATGATCAGGGCTGCGGTGATCGCGCCGTAGGGTAGGTCGTGGAAGCGGGTGTGCCGATGGAGGCGGAGTCGCGGTAGACGGTCCCGTCACCTGCTCGGTCGTGCCGTTCCGGTACGCCGTCGGCATCCCGCCTGAGGTCTCCGTCGGCGTACGCGCGGAACGCCTCGTGCCGCGCGTGGACGACGCCGTTCTCGATGCGCAGGCATTGGACGGTGGGCTGGGCCACACCAACCACGGCCCGATGGCCGGGCAGCGCGGGGGCGGCGGTACGCATCCGGGCCTGGAACTCCTGGGCGCGGGAGGCGAGTTCCTTGCTGCCGCCAAACGCCTCGACGGTCTCGGGCGACAGCCGCGCGATCTCCAGGCCTTCGTCGACGCAGCGGTAGTCGGGCAGCAGGTCGTGCACACCCGGCAGGGTCGCTGCCAGGGCCTGCATCCGCCGCGGCGGCAGAGCCGGCGTGGGATGGGCGCGGTCACCGCCCAGGATGACTGCGGCCTTGGCGGCTCCGAGGAAGGGCGTGCCCAAGGTGATGACCGCGCGCGTGTCGGGGATGAGGTCGTGCTCGTGGGCGAGGGCCGCACGGGTGACCAGGCCGCCCATGGAGTCGAACATCACCACCATCGAGCGCACAGGCGCGAGCCAGTACGGCATCGGCGCCGCCTCCGCCCGCCTCGTCGAAGCGGTCCTGCGCGACGAACGCGCGGTGCTGCCCGTCGCCGCATATTCCTCCCGATACAAAGTCACGCTATCCCTGTCGAGCGTTCTCGGTGCGGGCGGCGTACAGCAGATGCACGAGCCCATCGTGACACCCGAAGAGCATCGGGCCCTGGCCGAGAGTGCCAAGGACCTGCGCGCAGCCGCCAAGCGGGCCATTGCCATCGGGACAACAACCTGAGCCGCAACGGCGCGAAAGACGATGCTGCTGACCACGGTCGTGGCGTGCTGGAGGCAACCGCAGCAGTGGCTGACGGACCTCTCCAGACCGTCGACGATCCGAATCCCGGCCTCATCACTGTCGTTGCTCCACCCGTGTGTGAAGAGCACCCGATTGGCCGTGCGTCGTCTGTCCTGAGTTTCCCTGCCGCTTCCGAGCCGAAAGGGTTGCGGATGGATGACGTCATGGCGGTGCTGAACCGCAGACTCGGGAGACACGCGACTTGTGAGCATTCTCAACGAACCCGGGAGGCCGGCCGCCTACGACAGCGAGTTGCCGGTGAGGCGCAAGCAGCCCGGCAATGTCGTGGTGAAGTGGCTGACGACCACCGACCACAAGACCATCGGAACGCTGTATCTGGTCACGTCGTTCGCGTTCTTCCTGATCGGCGGCGTGATGGCGCTTCTCATGCGCGCCGAGTTGGCCCGCCCGGGCCTGCAGATCATGTCGAACGAGCAGTTCAACCAGGCGTTCACGATGCACGGCACGATCATGCTGCTGATGTTCGCGACGCCGCTGTTCGCCGGCTTCGCGAACTGGATCATGCCGCTGCAGATCGGCGCCCCCGACGTCGCGTTCCCGCGGCTGAACATGCTCGCCTACTGGCTGTACCTGTTCGGCTCGCTCATCGCGGTGGGCGGCTTCCTCACCCCGCAGGGCGCGGCCGACTTCGGCTGGTTCGCCTACAGCCCGCTGACGGACGCGGTCCGCTCGCCGGGCGTCGGCGCCGACATGTGGATCATGGGTCTGGCCATGTCCGGCTTCGGCACCATCCTCGGCTCGGTCAACTTCATCACCACGATCATCTGCATGCGCGCCCCGGGCATGACGATGTTCCGCATGCCGATCTTCGTGTGGAACGTGCTGCTGACCGGTGTCCTGGTCCTGCTCGCCTTCCCGGTCCTGGCCGCGGCCCTATTGGCGCTGGAGGCCGACCGCAAGTTCGGCGCCCACGTCTTCGACGCCGCCAATGGCGGGGCCTTGCTGTGGCAACACCTCTTCTGGTTCTTCGGCCATCCAGAGGTGTACATCATCGCGCTGCCGTTCTTCGGCATCGTCACGGAAGTCATCCCGGTGTTCTCCCGCAAGCCGATCTTCGGCTACATGGGCCTGATCGCCGCGACGATCTCCATCGCCGGTCTGTCTGTCACCGTGTGGGCGCACCATATGTTCGTCACCGGCGGTGTGCTGCTCCCGTTCTTCTCCTTCATGACGTTCCTGATCGCGGTCCCGACCGGCGTGAAGTTCTTCAACTGGATCGGGACCATGTGGCAGGGCTCGCTGTCCTTCGAGACGCCGATGCTGTGGGCGGCTGGTTTTCTCGTCACCTTCCTCTTCGGCGGTCTGACCGGTGTCATCCTGGCCTCGCCGCCGATGGACTTCCACGTCTCGGACTCCTATTTCGTAGTGGCGCACTTCCACTACGTCGTCTTCGGCACCGTCGTCTTCGCGATGTTCTCCGGCTTC
>NZ_BMQA01000114.1 GCF_014647875.1 Streptomyces brasiliensis
TGCATGTGCATCCTGTTCATCCCTGCGGACGGGTGGCATACGCCGAAGGTCATGGACGCGTTGTTGGGGAAGTTTGCTGCCGTGTGAGAGGGCGGTATGTGACGTGATGCCGTATTTGCTGTCGCTGAAAGGTGCGGGACTGCGGCATCCGGGCTGATCGGAGCGTCTGGCCGTGCTGGGGTGTCTCCCGTGAGCGCCGTCACCCTCGCCCGCTGACCGAACAGGATTCCCCGGAACTGCCGACACGGTGAAAGGGTGGGGGCCGTCCGAAGCCATCGGGGGAGGGGTAGATGCGCCGCGCGCGTCAGGAGACAAGGGTGCCCCTGCGGCTGGCACGCCAGCGGCCAGGCCGCGTCAGGCCGCGGGAAAGGGCACGAGAGCCAAGGCAGTGGCGGGACCTCACGGTGGTGGCCAGCCTCCTGACCGTGCTGCTTGCCGTCCCGGGGACGGTATGGGCGGTACTCGTTGCTCAGGACCAACTGCATCAGTCGCAAGAGGCCGCCGCGCAGGAGGAACGCGCCCAGGCATCCCGAGTCTCCACATGGACGGGACAGGACGCGCACGGCAAGTGGCTTGTGCACCTCATGAACAGAAGTCCTGATCCCATCACCAAGGTGTACCTGACCTTCGACCGAGTGCGCCCAGACGTGCCCTGGGTTGGATGGGGGGTTCGGGTGGAGAGCGTGCCGCCCTGTACCGACATGACGATCAGCCAGGATCAGCTGAGGTACAACATAAATCAGGATGGGTGCGGTTCCTCTGAAGGGAAAGGTTGAGCTGGAGGAAAGCTCAGCGGGGCTGTGCTCGGGGCTGCTCCTCTCTACCGTGGTGGTGGAGGAGGGGTAGCGGATGGGCTCGCTGTTCGAGGAGTTGGAAGCGCGCGACGCGGCTGCCCGGGTGCAGGTGGAGGAGCTCGAAGCCGAGCTCGCCGAGCTGTCCGGGAGACTGGATCTGGCGCGGGAGAGCCTGGAACGGTTGCGGATCGCGCGGGAGACCGTCGCCGAGGTGCTCGCGGAGATGACCCCGGAGAAGTCGGCGGTGGGTATCGATGCCGACCGGCCGACCGTGGGTGAGCCGGTGGCGTCTGCGTATGCGGGGGCCGAGCGGCAGGTGATCGGGGTGCTGACCGTTCCGAACTGGCAGCCGGGGATGGGGGCGGAGGTCCTGCCGCAAGTGTATCGGGACATTCTGGAGGTGGCGGCGGACGCGCCGCGCCGGTCCGCGCCAAGCAGATCGTGCCGAGGATCGGACTGCCGGCCGAGACCGGGAAAATCGAGGGCACGCGGTCCAAGCTGAAGCGGCTGGTGGAGCGCGGCTGGCTGGACGAGGATGTCCCCGGCCTGTTCACCTTGGCCCGCCGCCGGGCGGCTGTTTCGCCCAACTCCCGTTAACAGCAGGGCTCTTCCGCGGCTACGTTCGAAGGTGCGACCCAATCGATGCTGGACGGGAAGAGCCCCGGAGATGACACCGTACGACACCTCATGCACCGCTGACCCCTTTGCGCGGTCCATCAGCGCCTTCGAGACGCTGATGCACACGCTGTCAGGCAGTCCGGCGACCACCTGGACCCACGCCGAACTGGAGGAGCACCTCGACGCGGCCGGGCGAGAACTGCTTCGCCTGCTGCTGCAGGACCACCTGGACCTGCGGGCCAGGAAGGAAGAGAACCGGGTCCGCGCCGGTGCTGGCCCGGTGGTGACCGGGCCGGAGGGGCTGGTGCGGCCCTGGCGGGAGGCTGGGCATTCGCGGTGGCTGGCCAGCGTGTTCGGGATGGTCGGGGTCACCCGGGTCGCCCACCGGGGGCCGGGCATGGGCAACGTCCATCCCGCTGACCAGGAGCTGTCCCTGCCTGCAGGCCGACACTCGACGGGATTACGGCGGCTCGCTGTCACCGAGGCCGTCCGCGGCTCTTTCGACCAGGCCCACGACGCGGTGACACGCCGCTGCGGGAACGTGCTCGGCAAGCGCGGGCTGGAAGAGCTCGTGGTCGCCGCCGCGGTCGACGTCGACGGCTTCTACCAGACGAGGATCCCCATCCCGTGCAGCCACGAGATGCCGCTGGTGGTCCAGGTGGACGGCAAGGGCGTGGTCATGCGCCCGGAGGCACTGCGGGAGGCCACCCGCCGGGCCGCTGCCAAGACAGCTGGTGGCCATCGCGGCCGGCTCGCGCCGGGCGAGAAGCCGAACCGCAAGCGGATGGCGACCGTGGCCTGTGTCTTCGACACTCGTCCGGCGCTCAGGCGCCCACACGATGTGATCCACCCGCTCGGCGGCCGAAGCGGCGAACGCCCCGCCCGCCCGGGGCCCAGGGCGGCGAACAAGTGGTGCACCGTCTCGCTGGTCCGCTCGCCCGAGCAGGTCATCGCCGACGCCTTCGACCAGGTCCAGGCACGCGACCCGAAACATTTAAGGCCGTGGATCGTCCTGGTCGACGGCGCCCGCCACCAGCTCGACCTGATCAGCGCCGAGACCGGCCGACGCGGCGTCACGGTCCACGTGCTGCTGGACTTCGTGCACGTCGCCGAGTGAGCAAGCAGCAGGCTGAGATGCTGCGGGACGCGATCGGTCAGCGGATGGTCGAAGTCGGGCTGACACTTCACCCGGACAAGACCAAGGTGGTGTACTGCAAGGACAGCAACAGGAGAGGTGAGTTCGAGAACACCTCGTTCACGTTCTTGGGGCTACACCTTCCGTCCCCGCAGGGCGCGGAACAAGCGGAAAGGGGTGAGGTTCACCTCGTTCCAGCCTGCGATGAGTCGGGAGAAGCTGATCGAGAAAGGCCGGGAGGTTCGCAGTTGGCGGCTTCACCGGCGGCCCAACGACACTCTGATAGACCTCGCGAATGCGATCAACTCGATCGTGCGAGGCTGGATGACCTACTGGGGCCGGTTTTACCGAGAACAGATGATTCCACTCCTCAAGCGCATCAACAACTACCTGTTGCGCTGGGCCCGTAAGAAATATAGACGGTTGCGTGGGTTCAAACGTCTCAAAGCGTGGTGGATCAGGGTGACAAAGTTTGCCCCGGGTCTGTTCGCGCACTGGGCATGGACACACAGTTTTCATCCGACTGGATGGTAGGAGCCCGGTGACGGGAGACTGTCACGCCGGGATCTGTGGGAGCCCGGGGGTGAGATTCCCCCGGGCTACCCGACACTGCCAGGATGCCAACCGGCGTGCCTCGTACGAGCACACCGAGTTCACGTTCCTGGGGTTCACCTTCCGCACCCGCTCCGCGGTGCGCAAGGACGGCCGGGTGTTCCGGTCGTTCCTCCCCGCCATCAGCGGGGAAGCCCTGCGCAGGATCAGTTCCGAGGTGCGGACCTGGCGGCTGCACCACCGCACCAGCCTGACCGAAGCGGGCCTCGCACGGTTCATCAACCCGATCATTCGCGGGTGGATGGCGTACTACGGGGCCTTCTACCAGTCGGCCCTCTATCCCCTCCTGGAACGCGTCATCGCCTACGTGATGCGTTGGATGCGCAAGAAGTTCAAACGGCTGCGGGGCAGGAAGAAAGTCCAGACCGCGTGGAACCGTGCCGTCGCACGACGACCCCGGTTCTTCGCTCAGTGGGCCTGGACCACCCATGCCCCGCGCGTCTGGTGACCAGAACGACAAGAGCCGTATGACGAGAGATCGTCACGTACGGATCTGTGAGGGTCGAGGGGTGAGAATCCCCTCGGCTACTCGGCGATCTATGCCTGGGCCGGAGTCTTTGCGGAATGGAACCTCACATCGTCCGGGGACACCTCGGCGCCCGTATCGTCGACGAAGGCCACCCGCACGGGGCGGTTGTCGTCCGCCGAGCGGCGCAGGATGGTCGGTCCAGAGGCGAGAGGCCGGTTGTCGTCCCCCCACTGTTGGAGCGCGGCCAGGATAAGGCGCAACTGCTCACCGGCGGGGGTGAGATGGTAGCTCTCGCGGGTCCGGGCGCCGGGTTCATGGTAGGGCCTTTTCTCCATGACGCCTGCGTCGACCAGGGTGCGGAGCCGGATGACGAGGACGTCCGGCGCGATCCTGAGGCGGGCCCGGAAGTCGGCGAATCGGGTCGCGTCCCGCATGGCTGCCTCTCGCAGGATCAGCAGCGACCACCGGTCGCCCACAATCTCGACCGCCCGGGCGATCGAGCAAGTTTCTTCCCGTTTCCTGTGTGTGATATCGACGCCGGCCATGACCTCAAGTCTACTCCTGAGTTGCCATCCCGTACTTAGATGCTAGATTGGAAAATCCTAACCAGCTCGGGGATTGAGAGATCATGGACATCAAGAACGCAGTCGCCGTGGTGACGGGCGCCAACCGCGGGCTCGGCCGGCATCTGGCCGCCCAGCTACTCGAGCGCGGAGCGGCCAAGGTGTATGCGGGCGCTCGCAATCCGTCCTCGGTCGACCTGCCCGGTGTCGTACCGTTCGGGCTGGACATCACTGACCCTGCCGCAGTGGCGAAAGCGGCTGAGGTGGCCTCCGACGCGACCTTGCTGATCAACAATGCCGGCGTGAGCCTGCATGTGGGCCTCGTCAGCGGCGACATGGCCGACATCAGGCTGGAAATGGAGACGGCTTTCTTCGGCTCCCTCAACGTCACGCGCGCGTTCGCCCCGGTCATCGCCGCCAACGGGGGCGGAGCCGTCCTCAACGTTCTTTCGATCCTGTCCTGGGCCCACTTCCCGGGTTACGGCGGCTACAGCGCCGCCAAGGCGGCGGAGTGGGCCATGACCAATGTGATCCGCCAGGAGCTCGCGCCTTCCGGCATTGACGTGACCGCCCTGCACGTCGGCTATATGGACACCGACATGTCGGACTACGTCGACTCCGCCGACAAGGTCGACCCTGCCCAGGTGGCCGGCCTTGCCCTGGACGGCATCCAGGCCCGTGCCCTCGAAGTGGTGGCCGACGATAAGAGCCGCAACGTCAGGGCAGCCCTGTCCGGCGGGCTCGACCTGCTCTACCCGGGCCTGCCTGTCGCGCGCTGACCACGAATGCAAAGGCTCCATTGCAGGGGGTAGAACGCTCTGCCACACGTGGGCGGATCCGCGAACATGCGGGCCGTCGACTGCGCATACCTAGTGCTGTGGGCCGTTTGCGGCCCACAGCACCTTCGCCGACAGGCGGCTGGTCGGTGGTGCGGTCGGTCACGGTCTGGTTCCGGGTCAGGTCAGGGCTCGCAGCCGCGTGTTGGGCTCGGGCGGCAGGACGGTGGCGGTGAACGCGTGCAGCAGGGCCTCGGTGAGGGCGTCGGTGTCGCCGGTGCACAGCGCGCACCGGCCGTCGTAGGTGTGGCCGCCTTTGCCGTGCGGGGTGCTCGGGCCGTGTTCGGCGGCGTCCGCCCGGGGAGTCATGAGCAGGACCGTGGTGATGCGGTCGTGCAGCTGGGGCTTGATGGCGGCCTGGTCGGTGTCCTCGTCGTGGAGGCCCGGCACGAGGTGGTCGATGGTCTCGACGAGGATCTGCGCGGCCAGGCCGATGGCGCGGTCACGGATGCGGCTGTCCCACGTGTGGGCCGAGGTGGGGCGGGCCCAGTCGGCGCACTGCTGTCGAACGGCCCGCAGGGCGCCCTCCATGACGTCGACGCGCTGCTCGGCGGGCAGTTCGCTCCAGCCGAACGGTGACTCGCCCCGGTCGCAGTCCACGACCGGACGTCCCGGTGAACCCAACCGTGAGTGTGAGCTGCGTCCAGGACGTCGATGAGAGCGTGCACCAGGTCCAGCAGAGCGGCGGGACTCTGGAAGAGGTCGCGGTGGTCTTCGGCGGTGCCTTGCGCCATGGGCATTACCAGCCAGCCCTCGGACGGGTTGGTGTCAAGGATCGGCACGTAGTGCGGGTGGGCGTTGAGGTCCTGAGCGACGTCGATCTCGCGCCGCATCCGTGCCGCCGGGGTCTCCCGGTGCGACCGGCGACGCTTGAGGGCGACTCTGACACCAGTGGCCTTATGAGTTGCGGCGAAGATGTCCGCCTGGCCGCCCTCTGCCATCCGCCCCCGGTCCATCGCGTAGTCCTTGCGGTGGCCGCGGGCTGCACCCTGCACGGCCGCGTACTCTCCCTTCGGCGCGGGCAGATTACCGGCTCGGGTGTTCTCGTCGGCGGCCGGCTCTTCAGGACCGTTCGTCATGACCGCCGCCGCGCCGGGGTGGGGGTTGGCAGTCCCCAGGGGCGCCAGCCTCGATGCTGCGGCAATCCTTGCTCCATGATCAGCGTCCGGCAACTCTGAGAGTCTGGCGAGCGTCTGAGCCGCCACCGAGTTCGAGTCGGTTATGGAGGGTGGATGGGCCGCGGCATCCGGGGTCGCCTTGTCGTCCTCGGCGAGGACTCGTGCGCCGTAGACGGGGTAGCCGCTGATGTCGGCGATGGGCATGAGTGCGTACCCGTCGCGGCTCACAGCCTGATTAATCTGCATGGCAATGAACGCCACCTGGGCGTCGTCGGAGCGCACTTCGGGGTGGAGCATCTCCGCCAGGAAGCGCAGGAGTATTTCATCCGTTCCGTCCCGGAGCCCGAATCTAGCATCGGTGAAGATCCAGTCCTCGTCCCAGTCTTCGTTGGTGTATCGGTGCTTGAAGATGTCTTCTTCAGCGTTGTCGAACCTGCTGTCCTCGCTCGGGAGCGACTCGAGGTCATAAAGCCGACGCAGGAATGTGATCTCGTCGAGGTCGCCGTACCAGGTCACGAGGCTGTCATTCAGCTGCCGGACGAGTCGGCGGCGCGTCACCTGCGTGATGTGGCGGGCGTCCCGAGGAACTGTCCCCTTCTGGGTCTCGGGGCTGGCGGCGCGGGGGACGCGGTGGACACGAAGCTGATCGTCGAGCTGGTATCCGTCACGGTCGAATGTCTCACGCAATTCCTCCAGGGCAACCGACTCAAGACCTTCGCCCCCGTGCTTGCGGCTCTCGCGGTCCAGTCGGCGCAACATGCTTTCGAAGACGAGCAGAGCCCGGCGTACATGGTCTTCGCGCCCCCAGTCCACCGACGCCTCGAACGCATTGAAGGTCTGCTGGCGGACCCCGCCCTGGCGGGGCGGGACGACGTCGCTCCGGGCGAAACCCTCGTTCCCCCAGCACTCCTCGATCGCACCGACGTACAGGCTGCTCATCAGACGGCGGACAACGTTTCGGGATGCACGAGAGACAAGAGGACGATCACCAGCCATGAGTGCACATTAAATGACCCGCGGCGCCCCTCACCGCCCGTTCCGTGTATGAGACCGGTAGGTGCAACGATTGCCGGGCTTCGGGGGAGTTGGGGCCGTCGGGACCACCGGCATGCATGAGAGGCCGGCCACCGCCGGCCTCAGCTTGCCGTTGAAGGTCCGGCGTCGAACGCGGCTTGAAACGGCTAGCTCTCGGACTGGTTTTCGATGCGAACGACGTGATCGGGGCCGGGATGGTCGACGCCGGGCACCATGGGGTTCTCGTAGTCGAACTCCACCTTGCCGAAGGAGTCACTGGTGATCGGTGGGGGGGGGCGTTGTCAGTGATGATCAGTTGGAGGCGTTCGCCGTAGGCATCCGCCAGCGTCCTGAACCGGCTGTAGATTTCGGTCGCGCGTTGGCCGTCGGAGGCGTTGTTCCCTAAGGCCTTGCGCGGCGATTCGATCACGAGCAGGGATGGGACGAGAACGTCTGCGTGATCGAGTCCGAAGGTGAGAAGGGTGAGGCTGTAGGCGAGGTTGATCGAGGTGGCGATGCCTCCGCCGGAGGCCTGCAGGCTCTCGAAGGGCTGTCCGTCGACCACGGGCAGGTAGGTGTCGCTGTCGATGACGGCCGTGTTGACCCAGGGAAGGTTCCAGCTGGTGAGCAGCTGTCCGAATTCGGTGCTGAGGTCGGCCAGCAGTGTCTGACGGGCTGCAAGTTGCTGGGATTTTTCCTTGATATCCTTGTTGACCTGCCTGCGCTCTGCCTTGATGTCGCGGATGTCCTTGTCGATGGCGCGTACCCGGGCCCAGGCTTCCCGAAGCTGGGTGATGGCATCGATGCTGGCTTTGAGCGCGGCGACGCGGGAGCTGGCATCGGCGATGGCGTCGAAGCGCGGCGCGACCACATCGCGGGTCTGGGCGTCGAGCTGCCGGCGCAGGCTGGTGACGGCGAAGCCGAGTTGCTGCGCTCGCTGCTGAGTGGTCTGGAAGTGTGCCTCGTCTGACTGCTGGATGCGCTGTGCGTCCTCGAGCTGCTGCTGGAGGGTCGTGCGTGTCGCTTCGATGGCGACCGGGTCGATGTCTGCCTCGACGGGATCGTGCTGGAGGCAGACGAGGCAGTGGCCGTCTTCGACGGGTCGGGTGGCCAGGGATTGCATGCAGCGCGGGCAGACGACGAATTCGAAGGGGGAAAGCTGATCTATGGCCGTGGCTGACCTGCCGAGGCGGGACAGGTCGAGCTGTACCTGAGCGACTACGGCTCGTCGTGCCTCCACGAGGTCAGCGGCCGCTAAGACTTCTTCCTCGGCCTGCCGGGCGGCCCGGATGGCGGTCTGCAGCTCGTCTCGAAGTGCGGTGTCGGCAGCGGTCTGTTCCTCGAGTTCGGCGGAGACTGGCCAGAGCGGCCTGGGCCCGTTCGAGGGTGTCACGAAGCTGAGTGAGTTCGGCCCGCAGTTCGTCGTCACTGCGGGGGTCGGAGGCCGCCAGGAACTGGCTGACGTTATCGTGCTCGGCGGTTCTGGCCTTGAGCCTGTCGGTGAGCTCGTTCGCGGTGCGCTTGAGCTCCAACAGAGCGCTGTCGGTGAGCGCGAACATCAACCGGAAGAGTTCTTTGCGCTTGGGCTCGAACCAGGAGTCAAGGTGGCCGACGACCTGGCGGTCGATCTCGCGTGCCTGCAGGTAAATGTAGGCGTACAGGTCGTTGAAGGTGAGGTTCTGCGGCCGCGCTGCTCCCTCGCGCTGTGCGGCGACCTGCTCGCGGGGGAAGCCGAGAGCGTCCAGCAGATAGTCCGAGAGCGTTGTGCCACCTTCCTCAGTGGCCCGCAGGGGCAAGGTACGTTCCAAGGCGAGGGAGTGAGGGTCGAGGAGATCTACGGTGTCGGCGGTGCCTCCCTCGATGGTCCGTCTGAGGACGACACGTTCGTCGCCAGCCACAACCTCGGCCTGGACGCACAGTACGTTGTCGCGCACCGCCGGAGTGAGCATGGCCTTGCCGCCGAGGGCATGCTTGAAGAGCATCAGCAGACTGGACTTGCCGGTGCCGATGGGGCCGGAGATCACGGTGGCCGGCCGGTCGAAGCGGTAGGTCTGTTCTGCCTCGGCT
This sequence comes from Streptomyces brasiliensis, assembly GCF_014647875.1. Classification (GTDB taxonomy): domain Bacteria; phylum Actinomycetota; class Actinomycetes; order Streptomycetales; family Streptomycetaceae; genus Streptomyces; species Streptomyces brasiliensis. The sequence goes on from NZ_BMQA01000114.1 coordinate 9,227, forward strand.
GTCGTGACCGTCAGTGAGACGATGCGCAGGTGGACGGCCATGTCAGATCTCCGTCCGCCAGGGCCGGTCAACCGCGTCAGGCAGACGGTCGTAGATGAGGTTCTTCAAGGCCGATCCTGATTTGTTGAAATGCCTCTTGAGCAGCTTGATCCGGCTGGCGACGACGGCCCATTCCGGTGTGGCGGCGAGGGAGGCCGCCACGGCGGCTCCCTGTTCGGTGACGCGGAATTCAGCTCTGGCGCTGTCGCCGTAGGTGATCAGGGCGCGGGCGGCGAGGGAGCCCAGGATGCTGTAGTACCGCTGGTCCCAGGGCCTGTACTTGTAGCGAGTCATGCGGCTTTCGACCGCGAGACGCTCCGGCGGCGTCGGGGCAGTTCCTGCCGGCCACGACGCCTGCCCGGCGGGCAGCAGGCGTTCCAGCATGGCCGGGTACCGCAACAGGAAGTCGAGTTTGGCGAGCTTGGTGAGCCCGGTCAGGCCACCCTTGGCCGTGGTGAACTGAGAGATGAGCAAGAGGATCCGCGCCTCGTGGTAGTGGACCTCACGCTGTTCGGCCTGCCGCCGTTGAGTCCGCATCCGGGTGGCGGCCGCTTTGAAGTCGGCGCCGGGGGTCATAACGCTTCCTCGTCCGCGTCGAAGGGCTCGGAAAAGTAGAAGTGGCACTCGTCGCACAGCTGGTAGGCCAGCCCCCGCACATGCATGTTGTTGAGCAGGAACGGCGGCGGCGTAGACAGCGCATCGACCTTGAGCCGCTCAGCAAGCAGGTCGTTCATCTTGACGCCGAACGCGCTGCCGTCAGCGGCCGCTGCCCGCGCATGGCGACGGCACTCAAAGGCGGTCTCCAGGACGTCCATGGACAGGTTCAGCAGATCAGTGTCGTCCCCGGCCAGACCGGAACGCCGCTCAGACCAGGTCGTGTACCACGCGGAGCGGAGCCTTTCAGCGAACGCCGCCTCATCCGAGGGCACCAGGCCCCGGCGAAGCTTGCGGTTGAGCTTGACGCCTCCTGGTGCCACCACGGGCGCCCGACCGAGCGGGAACGTTGGCAGCTGGACCGACGTGAACACGAATTCCCGGCGGACGATCTCACGGGTGAGTCTGCGCCGGCTGATGCGCTGCTGCATCTGCGTGCTGTAGCGGACACGGCTCGGGTCGGCGATGTAGGCGGCGAGCTGGCCGCGGTCGCTCTCCATACCCGGGACCACTGGATCCTCTGGACCGTACGACAGCCCATCCGACCCATCAACAACGTAGGACCACCCCCAGGTCATCCGTTCGACAGGGGGCAACAGTCATGCCGGGCCCAGAGGCCAGCGGCCCTGTTGCAGGACTGCGAAGAAGATAACGGGTGCTCTCGCTGGCGCTTGTAAGCGAAGGTTGTCGATTCGAACCCGGCAGGGGGCACCCTGAAGCCGCAGGTCACGGCCCTGAAGGTGCCCCTTGTGCCCGAACTCCTCGACCACGGCGCGGGTGGCCTGGTGTGCGGTCGTTGCATTGGCCGCCGGGAACCTGTGTCAGCGCAGCGCGTCGGCGATCGCGTCGGCCAGGGAGGTGGTCGGCCGTCGGATCAGGCGGCTCAGGTCGAGGGAGTCGGTGAACAGTTCGCCGCGGCTCAGGCCCAGGTCGGCGTCGGCGAGGACGTGCGCCAGCTCGGCGGGCAGGCCCGCGCCGGTCAGCGCCTCGGCGAGCTTCTCCGCGGGCAGATCGGCGTAGGTGATCGGCTTGCCGGTGGCGGCCGAGACCGCCGCGGCGAACTCGGCCAGGGTGAACGCCTCGTCGCCGCCCAGCTCGTATACGGCGCCGGTGTGGCCTTCGGTGGTCAGCACGGCCGCGGCGGCCTCGGCGAAGTCGGCGCGGGTCGCGGCGCTGACCCTTCCCTCGCCCGCGGCCCCGATGACAGCGCCGTGCTGGAGGAGCACAGGCAGCTGGGCGGTGTAGTTCTCCAGGTACCAGCTGTTGCGCAGCAGCACGCTGGGGACGTCGCGCTCACGCAGGTACTCCTCGGTGGCGCGATGGGTGGTGGCGAGGATGTTGGTGGCCGTGTCGGCGTGCGACATGCTCGTGTACGCCACCAAGGACACCCCCGCGGTCAGCGCGGCGTCGATGGCGCGCCGATGGTTGCCGAGGCGCTGGTCCACGTCCGTGGTCGAGATCAGGAGCAGCTTGTCGGCTCCCGCGAAGGCCGCTGCGAGGCTGTCCGGGTCGGCGAAGTCGGCCCGGCGCGTCACGACGCCGGGGTCGGCCAGGTCCTTGATCCCGGTGATGTCCCGGCCGGTCGCAATGATCTGCGAGGCGGGAACTCCGCGCCGCAGCAATGCCTCGACGGTGAGCCTGCCCAGCTGACCAGTGGCTCCGGTGACGACGACTGACATTGGAGATCCTCATTTCCGCCACGGTCGTCCGCGGCATCACTGGATTCATGGTCACCCCATGACTCACTATCAGGAAGTAGCCACTTTTTAGTAAGGTAGCCACCTGTCGAAAAGCAATGAGGTGAGCGCTGTGGCAACCGTCCAGGCTGTGAGCGAGGCGACATCGTCGTGGGACCCGTACGCGCGCGGCTGCCCGTCGCGGGACCTGCTCGACCGGATCGGCGACAAATGGTCGATCCTCGTGCTCGGCGAGCTCGGCGAGCACGGGGCATCCCGGTTCACCCAGCTGCGGAAGCGGCTGTCGGGGGTGAGCGAGAAGATGCTCACCCAGACGCTGCGTGCCCTCGAACGCGACGGTCTGGTCCTGCGAACGGTTTACCCGGCGGTGCCGGTGCGGGTGGAGTACGAGCTGACTCCGCTGGGCGAGACACTCCGGAAGCCCCTGAAGGCGCTCACGGAGTGGTCGCTGGGGCACACGGAGGACGTTCTCGCCGCCCGCGAGGAATACGACGCCCGCGCCGAGCAGGTAAGCTGACGCTACGTCACACCGCTATGGGGCGCGTTTCACGGCGAGCCGGCAGCCCACTGAGGGGCCGTTCCCGCGGGAACGGCCCCTCAGTGGGCTGCCGGCTCGCCGTGCGGCTTCTCGCGGATGCGGTGCGCGTAACACCTTGAGGTAGCGCTGTTCGCCTGTCGCCGGGGATCCGCACGGGCGGCGCCGGCAGCGCACCGGAACACCCGCCGAGTACGAGCTCGACCTCGCCGACCCGGCGCGGCAGACGGTCCGCTCCGGGTCTGGGCCGGAAGCGCTGGTACGGGGGTTGGCCCGGCGGCCTAAGGACTGGTAACAGAAAGAGAGTGTGGAATAACTGAGCGTCAGGTCTTGTTCCCCTTGCGTTGACTTGGTCGATGTGGGGGTGTGTGACGGCTACTGGGGTGGGTGTACGCAGGCCGTGGGAGGTCGAGGACGGGTTGTGGGAGCGGATCGAGCCGCTGTTGCCGGTCGTGGAACGGCGCTACCGCTATCCGGGTCGTAGGCGGCTTGACCAGCGCAAAGTGCTGTGCGGGATCTTGTTCGTGCTGTACACCGGGATCCGGTGGGAGTTCCTGCCGCAGGAGCTCGGCTTCGGTTCCGGGATGACGTGCTGGCGGCGACTGCGGGACTGGAACGAAGCCGGGGTCTGGCAGCGACTGCACGAACTTCTGCTCGCCGAACTGCGCGCCGGCGACGTGCTCGACCTCTCCCGGGCCTCCGTCGACGGCTCCCACCTGCGGGCCTTGAAGGGCGGGAACGCCACCGGGCGCTCGCCGGTGGACCGCGGCAAGACGGGCAGCAAGCACCACGTCATCGTCGACGCCCACGGCATCCCCCTGGCCGCCACCGTCACGGGCGGCAACCGCAACGACGTCACCCAGCTTCTTCCGCTGATCGAGGCAGTGCCGCCGATCCGGGGAAAGCGCGGACGCCCGCGCCGGCGCCCCGACGTGCTCTACGCCGACCGCGGCTACGACCATGACATCTACCGCCGCCAAGTCCGCGAGCTGGGCATTCGTCCCGTCATCGCCCGCCGCGGCACCGACCACGGCAGCGGCCTGGGCAAGAACCGCTGGGTCGTGGAAGCCGCCTTCGCCCTCCTGCACTGGTTCCGACGCCTACGCATCCGCTGGGAGGTCCGCGCCGACATCCACCAGGCCTTCCTCACCCTCGGCTGCGCAATCATCTGCTGGCGACGCCTCAAAACCTCATTTTGATTTGGGTCCTAAGGCGAGGACAAGCGGGATGCGGCCGGTGATGGCCCGGACTACTGCAATCCATGTCTCTCGCCTCCTTCCGGCTGGGGTGCCTGTGAGCTTGGCGTCTACCTCGACTCGGCAAGGAGCGGACCGGCCCGGCAATGTGCGGCCGGTTCACCCCAACTCGTCAGAGCTTTGGCACTTCACGGCGTATCCCCGTGCGGGGGAAGCCACTTGGGGTCACCCCTTAGGCCGGGGAGACCTGTCCTGATCCGGAGCGTCTCTCGATGGGTGGGATCAGTGGCCTGTGTTCGTGAAGACGCCTCACCGAACGAGGTGCCTTCCTTCAAAACCTAGGTAAGGGCAGCGCCGCTCCTTCGAGTGGTAGCAGCCCTGTCCGGCTACGGGCCCTCGCCGCCGTGGAACAGCCATGCCGCGATGGTGTCGAGGTCCATCTCGGCGTCTTCGGCCAGATCCTCGGGCTGGGCGCCGACGTGCCAGGCGGTGACGACCGCCTCTTTCAGATCGGCCGCGCGGGTTGCCAGCCCGGCCTCCAGCGCCTCAGCCGAGCCCGCGGTCAACGCGGGTGCCTCCTCGGTCAGCCGCTGCGCCGCCTGACGGACCGCATGCCGAGCTTCCTCCATGGGGGAACCGTTCATCGGCAACCTCCAAGAACTCCTCTTCGACCACCCCGGTAGCAGGTGTCGCAGGTGAGGACCGCGATACCTGCTGGGCGATCTTCAGGCCGAGCCTCAGCGTGATCTGGACAGGAAGACCGGCCCCGCAGGCGTCGGCGATGGCCATGATCGCGGGCTCGGCGAGCGACAGCAGCCGACGCAAGTCACGCTCGGTGACCGTAGGTACACGGATACGAGGCAGCGTGATGGTGATCGTCATGGCGTACCTCCATCGGGACAGCACCCGAAGGCACGCTGGCAGCGGACGAACCCCGCGCTGCGCAAGCCGATGAGGCAGCCGTCAGACGGCCGTCTGCCCGCCGGGCGCCTCGGGTGCAACGGAATGGGAATTGGTGCAGGCGCTACTACTGCAGGGACTCATCCCGCTCACCTCCTTAGCGCTCAGCGGTCGACAGTTCCGGTAGAGCAGCGCTCTCAGACGGATCAGGCCCGCTTACGACGGATCAGGCCCGGTTACAGGGCCCTCTACCCAGGTTACGGCCGCGCGGACCCAAGCACTCAAGGAGGTGTACTTCCAAGACAACGGCCGCCGCGCCGGCGAGCTGGAGGAGGTCCGCTTCACCGACATCGAGCACCTCGAGTTCTCGACCTCTAGAAGTCCCGAACAAGCTGTGAGCCCCGGACCAGCCGGTCCGGGGCTCACTCGTGTGTGCCCAGCATGGGCGATTGCTTGGGGGTGGAAGTTCCCTGGGGGAAGAGGTGG
>NZ_BMQA01000115.1 GCF_014647875.1 Streptomyces brasiliensis
GCGGCGGTGGGGGTGCCGGCGCAGTCCGCGGACCGGACGCCGGACGTCGCCGCCGCTTTGTGGTCAGAAGCTGTTGTCCTTTCGATCTTGAGTGCGATGTCGGCGACCACCATCCGCAACCGCCGCGACGAGTGGATCCGGCTCGGCATCTTCTCCCGGCTCAAGCAGATCGCCCAGGGCAAGCACCACATTCAGGCCCTGCTCTGCCTCGCCAGGCGCCGGGCCGACGTCCTCTTCGCGATGCTCCGCGACGGCACCTTCTACGAGCCCCAACCCGCAGGGGCCAGTTGAGGGTTCAGGCCGGTTGGTCAGTCTTCCGGTCGAAGTCGCTGTCGAGCGGCCTCAAGTCGCTGGTCATAGTCGGAGGCGAACAGCTCAGGAAGTGCCTTGTCCAGCGTTCCGGCGATTCGATGGATCGGCGCCCAGACCGCCGGATCGTCGACAACACGACTGAGGTCAGTCATCTGGAGCTTCTCCAGCCAGTGCGACAGCACCAGTGCCTCGTCACTCGTGAGCTTGATCATGACCTGGCTATCGCCCATGCGCACCCCTCCGACTCAGCCCCCGCCTTCGACCACACGAACCTACTGGTCTTCGACCTTGACCAAACGCATAGGGGCCCCCACGAGGCGACGCGACCGTGGCCTTGGGGTGCGGCCTCCTGGCTGCTGGCGCATCGGCCCCATACACCTCGGTCATCTCTTTGGCATGTCACGAGATCCAGTGACGTGTCCTCGGCGCGGCCAGCGGTGCCAATGGTGAGCAACGCACGGGCGGACCGGCCGCCCGGCGGTGTGAGAGGAGGACAGCCATGACTGCCGTGAATGGACTGCGCAGGATCGTGCTGGTTGCCGTCACAAGTGTCGCGGCGCTGATCGGTGCCGGATCGGCCTTCGCGGCGACCGGAACCAGTGCATCGGTCCCCGACCCCTCGGGGGCCAGAATCGCGCACAACAGCTACGTGAGGAGTGTGCTCGGCAGTACGGGCTCGCACGCGATGTACTACTACAACGTGGGCGGGTGATCCCATGGTGGCGGCTTCCGGCCAGCTCGGCCCTGAGGGGTCCGGGTTCGGGAACAGGCTTGCGTTCGGGCGGGACGCCCTGGGTTTTCTGCTCCGGCAGCGGGAGTGCGGGGACCTGGTCCGGTTCGACGACGGTCTGTACATGGTCAACTCGCCGGTCCTGGTGGAGCACGTGCTGAAGAACACCAACGGCACCTACGGCATCACCAAGGACCTATTGGGTGAGGAGACGGACGGAAGCCGCGCGTCGGAGGATCTGGCCCGGTGGATGCAGGCCCGTCGGCTCGCCGGGCGGGGACTGAACCGCGGTGGTCTACGGGCTGCCCGGGACGGGATGGCTGCGGTGGTGGCCCGGTACGCCGAGGGCTGGCGGGCCACCGGCAGGATCGAGGCGATAGGGGCGCTGGAGGAACTCAGCGCCCGTCTGATCGCCGAGTTCTGTCTGGGTTCCGAGCCCGGCCGGGTGCCCGAACTTGTGGCCCGGCTCCAGGACGCACGGCTGCCTGCCGCTGTTGCCTGGCCCGGGCGGGTCTCCGTCCTGCGCAGACGGCGGATGCGGCAGGCGGCGCGGGACCTGGCGGCGGAGGTGTCACGCCTGGTCGCAGCACGTGACACGGGAAGGGACGGGGCGACCTCGGTGGTCGCCGATCTGCTGATCGAGGCGTGCGCCGACGGCGCTCTCACCTTCGACGGCGCGGTCAGTGTCATCGTCGCCAACCTGTTCGCCGCGCACGAGACCACCGCCGCCGCACTGGCCTGGCTGTTTCTGCTGCTGGAGCGGCATCCGCAGCTGCGCGGGCGAGCCGTGGACGAGGTCGACCGGGAGCTGGGCGGGCGGCTGCCCACGGCGGCCGATCTGCCGCGGCTGCAGGTCACCGAGGCGGTGGTGAAGGAGACGCTGCGGCTGTATCCACCGTTGTGGTACCTGGAGCGGGTCCTCGAGGAGCCGGACGTCCTCGATGGCGTAGCGCTGCTGCCGGGACAACGAGTCGCGGTCAGTCCCTTCGCGCTGCACCGGGATCCGGCGCTCTACGACGAGCCGGCGGCCTTCCACCCGGACCGCTGGATCGACCGCGCCGCGGCCCCGCGGGTGCCCGGATACACGTATGTTCCGTTCGGCGGTGGGCCGCGCATGTGTCTGGGTGCGCACTTCGGGACGGTGGCGATGGTCATCGCCACCGCCACTGTCCTCAGCCGCTACCGGCTCTCTCCGGCGCCGGATTGCACGCCTGTGTTCCACACACGCACCATCTTGCAACCCAAGGGGCTGGTCCTGGACGTCGCCGACCGCGAACCCGCGAAGGTAGCCCGCTGACCAGGGATGTCAGCGAGACTCGCAGCGAAAGCGGTAGAAGGATGCCTTCTAGTCCTTGCACGATCCTCAGCAGATCGGAAGCCGCCTCCGGCTCCTGCACCTATTGAGCGGTCGGCTTCGCCGACGGGCTGCAACACCCCGGGAGTGTTGCAGCCGTCTGTGACCGGACAGCCCGGACACTGGCACTTTGAGCTGCCCGGTCCGCTTATGCAGGTGAGAGGCACAGCCGGACAGGCGGGACGGTGGAGAGTCGCGCGAGGGCCCGCACTCTCGGACGCGGGCCCTCTCACAGGCCCGAGTCGCTTACTCCGGAGTCTCCCCGACCACGGCCCAGCGGTGGGCCGACCGCTACCGCAAGCTCGGCGAGGCAGACATGAGCGACCACTCGTCCAGGCCGCATCACAGCCCGCGCCGGACCCCGACCCGCACCGAGCGCCGGATCATCAAGGTCCGCATCCTGCGTCGCTGGGTACCCGCCCGCATCGCCTACCTGCTGCGGCTGAACCCGTCCACAGTGCACCGGGTCCTGGCCCGCTACAAGCTGGCCCGCCTGGCTCATCTCGACCGCGCCACCGGACGGGTCATCCGCCGCTACGAACGGTCCGAGCCAGGCGAGTTGGTGCATGTGGACATCAAGAAGCTCGGCAACATCCCCGACGGCGGCGGCCACAAGACCCAGGGCCGCCAGGCCGGCCGCAAGACCCGCTCAGGCGTCGGCCACAGCTTCCTGCACAACGCCGTCGACGACCACTCCCGCCTCGCCTACAGCGAGATCCACACCGACGAGAGGAAGGAGACTGCGACCGCCTTCTGGACCCTGCCCCAGGCGTTCTTCGCCCAGGCCGAAGTCACCGTCCAGCGAGTGCTGACCGACAACGGTTCCTGCTACCGCTCACGCGACTGGCGCGACGCACTGGCGGCCGCCGGGATCCCACAAGCGAACCCGGCCCTACCGGCCGCAAACCAACGGCAAGGTCGAACGCGAGGCTGCCGTCGACCAGAGCAACCCGTGACGGCTGGCCCGTGACGATGCCACCGGAGCCCCCAGCCTGGGAAGCTGCGGTCATTTGGGGCCGGTTTGGGCGCTGACCTGCGTGAACGGTCAAGACGGGGCCTCGCCGGCCCCGGCCGCTTTCACCGTGGTTCCCCGCTGTTCCCCGCTCGATCTGGTGCGGTAGTGGTGCAGAGCTGCGGCGCTCAAGAGGTGATCAGCCGGGCACGTTCCATTCCTTGCCAGCGAATCCGGCGCATGGGGCGTTGTCAAGTCCCGAAGCCTCGGAACGTGACGGCCGCTGTACTGCTCGGGCCTACTAGAAGTGCGAGCCTCACTAGATAGAGGGAACGAGGCAGCAGGGTGGGGTGGAATTCAGTGCCGAGGATCCGGCTTTTCACCTCATCGAAGGTTCTCCCCTTTGCAGCGACGGCCACAACCGGTCTCCCGGCAACCGTGCCCCGAATTAATGGGGTCCATCACGCAACCTTTCTCGCCATTAGGAGAAAAAATGATGAATCATGAAAGTGGCACCGAAAACGCCAACCGCATAAGGCGGCGGCGCTTCCGTTTTGCGGCTGCTTTCGCCTCGGCCGCCATCGCTGGGGGCATCATGCTGCCGGCATCCGTGGCAATGGCCTCTCCGATGCCTCACTCAGTGGCCGCGGGCCCGTCAGCCCCGGATCCGGCTCTCGGCGGCTCGGGCACTGGGATGCCTCACTCAGTGGCCGCGGGCCCGTCAGCCCCGGATCCGGCTCTCGGCGGCTCGGGCACTGGCTCCGGCACTGGCACGGGGACCGGGACGGGCACTGGCACTGGCACTGGCACTGGCACCGGGACCGGCACGGGGACCGGGACCGGCACGGGGACCGGGACCGGCACGGGGACCGGCAGCGGAACGGGGACCGGCTCCGGCAGCTCTTGCGATAGCGACCACGACCACCACGGCGACCACGACCACCACGGCGACCACGACCACCACGGCGACCACGACCACCACGGCGACCACGACCACCACGGCGACCACGACCACCACGGCGACCACGGCGACCACGACCACCACGGCCACCACGACCACCACCACTGATGGGGCACGAGTGGTACCGCCGGGGGAGCTGAGTCCCATGGCGGCGAGTAGAAGGGCGGTAAGTAGAAGTTGACTGGCTCGCACACCGGTTAGAGAGCCCGCGTCCGGCTGGGCGGCACTGCCATAGGCCGCCCAGCCGGACAGCAGTCCTGCCTAAGGGGACGGGGCCGGCCGGTCGCGAGGGGTGATCGACGAAGACGTGAAGCCGGTGTCGGAGTGTGTCGGAGGTGTGTCGCGAACGCTGAGAGATAACGAGGGCGGGAGTCAGTGAGACTGACTCCCGCCCTCTTCTGTCGGCATCCGCCCTGGTCAGCGCTTGATTTTTGCTGATCCTCGGCGAGTGCCGCCGGCAGGATTCGAACCTGCGCACACGGCTCCGGAGTGATTGCGCCAATCGCCCCTCTCAATGACTCTGACCTGCGACGGAGCCAGACATGGGTCGGCCTGCAATACAGAGTGTGTCGGAGGTGTGCCGTGTGGTTAGGAATGCGAGCGTTTATTGCCCCTGACACTGCAGTGCCCCTGCCGGACTTGGCAGGGGCACTGCGTCACAAGGCAGTTAGGTCAAGGCTCGCAGCGCCGCGACAGACGCCACTAGTCCTTCCCGCTCCAAGGAGTCGATCACGTCGGCGACCACCGCGTTCGGAGGGCTCTCCCACTTCTCTGCTATCTGCGTGAGCACTCCGTAAACCAGCCTGGGAGAGAGGTCGACCTGAGCCTCGATGAAGGCATCTGGGTGGATGGCGTGCACATCCCACGGGGACAGCTTGTCGGCAGGGAAGTCCTTCAGATTAGAAGTGACGATCACCTGTGCTTTTGCTCTGATGGCAGCCGCCAGGACGTGCCGGTCGTCGGGATCCGGAAGATCGAGTATGTCGATCAGCGGTTCGTATCCCTTGACCAGCACGTCCCGGATCGCGCCTGACATCAGTTCCCGCGTCCGGTCCAGCTTCTTTGGATCCAGATCAGGTCGATTGTTCTTCAGGTTGCGGAAGGTCTCATCGAGGATCTGGTCCGTCCACTTCGCCTGTACCAGCCCAGCCTGCGCCACGCGAATGAGAACGTCGCGCAAGGTGCTCGGATATAAGACATTAGCGTCGTAGACGGCGACGAAAGCCATGACCTAGATCATTCCCATCTCCTGGCCGAGCTGGGTGAGCTCATCAGCCACCCGCCGGCGACGGTGGTCGTCCCTTCGCTGGTACTCCAGCAAAGACGACGCGGTGATTCTGCGGTGTGAGCCAACGGTCCGGTACTCGATCTCTCCGGCATCCAAGAGGCCGATGAGGAAGGGGCGGGACACGTTGAGCATGTCTGCGGCTTGCTGAGTGGTGAGCTCTGCGTCAGACGGAACGATGGACACGGCCCGGCCGGCGCCAAGGTGCGCCAAGAGCGAAGCGAGGAGCTCTACGGCCTCGCGTGGGAGGGCCAAGGGCTCACGGTCGCCTTCATCTTGAACGCTGACGTGGATCTGGGACGCGTCCTGGTGCTCTGCCAGGTAGGCCCGGACCCGAGTGAGGGCATGGCTTGCGGTCTTTTGCTTGTCGTCCGGAAGCTTCACCGGGCGAATGTCAGTCTTGGTCATTTGCGCGCCCCTAGATGCGGTGGGTGGGCGCCAGTGACAGTCCATCATCGTTGGCGCGACGGCGGGCTGGCGTGACGGCAATGGACCCCGTGGCCGTTGGCGCGGCAACGGGGGTTCGCTGTCGTGGTGGCGGTAGGTGGCGAAGTGGGTCTCTTGGGTGTGGTCAGCGCTGCCTTACCTATCGAAGTATCCGCAATATTCGAAACAAGTGCAACAGGTACGGGGTGTGACGTTCGGTGGGCAGGGTGGTCGGCCCTGCTGATGTGCGGCGGCGGAGACACTGGGAGCATGCCGATACAGAGCGTGTCGGAGGCGTGTCTCGATTGCCGCAGAAGGAGGCAGGGCCAGATCGGAAGTCGCCTCCGGCTCCTACAACCCGTGTCTGGCTGCGCCAGAAGCCGGCCACTCCGCACAAGAGTGGCTGCCTCATGGCGAGTGCAGTGTGTGTAGGGGGGAGCCGGGGTACGGCTGTGGCGTTAGCCGCAGCACCATCGAGCGAGCCCTAGCCCTGCTTTTAGCCACCCTCGCTCCTGGAGGAATGGGGTGAAGTCCCAGTGTCTCTTCGGTGCGTGACCTCAGCGGAGCGCTTGGCATTCCTTTCCCGGCCGGGAGGCCGTCAGGTCGGCAGCCGGAGGGGTATGACCTCGTCCTCCTCTCCGGCATGCCGGAGAGTGGCAGTTTCCGCGGCACGATGGCTGTGCAGGATCCGGGCGATGATCGTCACGCCGAGGGCAAGGTCGTCGCGGATCAGGAGGTCGAGGTGGTCTTCCACGTGGACGTAGCCGCCGCCCTCCGGCCGTGACATGCTGCCGCCGACTTCTGCCCGGCCGAGACCAGCTTCCTGAAGCGCGGTGCTGAGCTCCTCGGCGACCTGCTGGCCGAAGCGCCACGGACGTTCCGCCCCCGGAAGGGTGAGCGACAGCCGCCAGGATTCGCTGCCGGCCAGCGGGCTCGGGCCGAACCAGCGGGGCACAAGTTCGCCCTGCGGCAGGCCGCTCAGGGTTTCCACGGCCCAGCAGGCCTCTGCCCGGTGACTGGGTTGCGCGACCGCGCGCATCAGGACGGGCTGGGTGTACCCGACGGCTGACAGTGCGTCGGCCAGCGCGGCCAGGTGTTCGTATCCGTTGGGCGCGGTGCAGCGGTCGAGGGCCTGTCGTACTGCCGGAGCCCTGAGTGTGCGGTCCCCGGCCGTTACACCGATGCGCTCTCGGGCCTGGGCGAGCAGCGCTGACCACTCAGCGAACGGGAAGTCCTCCGAGTCCGGCGCACGGAGGGAGTACAGCGGCAGACCGTCGCCGCGGTGCTGGTCGATGGCCCGGTGGCCGTCGGCCCGGCTGGTCCATGCAACCCCAGTGCCGCGCAGATCCCGCAGGTCGAACCCGTCGCGTGTCTCCGCCCGCACCCCGCCTTTCCCGTCCCCGGGCCGCATCAGACCGAATGCCGCGTCCACCAGTGGCGTGACCCTGTCCAGGTCGTCCCCTTCCGCTAGGAACGCGAAGCGGCACAGCAACGCCAGCATCGGCCCGGGATGCCGCAGCTCCGGGTCGTGCAGGGCGACCGCGCGGCAGAGCAGGTCCAGCTCTGGCCACGGCATCACATGAGGGTGGAAGTGGGCCTGGTCGTCCCAGCCGACCGTCACCGGCGCCGCAAAGCTTGGGGCCGCCAGGGCGAGATTGACGTACTCCAGCGCAAGCGTCAGGTCGAGGACCAGCGCGAAACCGCCACCCAGCTGAAACCGGGCCACATGCGATTCCTGGTCCTCAGCGTCCTCGTCGTAGACGTCGGGTGCGTCGTCGTCGAAAAGGTACACGGGCCAGAAGTCCGGCTCGGCCATACGGGCCGCCAGTGCGTCATCGAGTGGCATGCGGTCACGCTAAACCGCTCCGCTGACGTTGCGCATCGAGCAGACACCGAGAGCTTTGCGCCCAGAGCTCCTGGAGCGGGCGTGGCTGAGCGATCTGAGCGGACGCGGGCGGCGCCTGGTCGCCTTCTACGCGGTCCTCTACTACGCCGGGCTCCGGCCGGCCGAAGCGGTCGGGCTCCGACTGTCGGACTGCCACCTGCCAGAGACGAGCTGGGGCACGTTGACGCTGCGAGAGACCCGCCCGGTCTCCGTAAGCAGTGGACCCCTCCGGTGAGCGTCACGACCGCCGGGGGTTGAAGGCGCGCGAGGCGTCCACAGACCGGCCGGTCCCCATCCCGCCTGTGCTGGTGGCCATTCTCCGGGCTCGTCTGAAGGAGTTCGGAACGGTCAAGGAAGGGCGAGTGTTCGGCAACGAGCGTGGGGGAGTGGTCGATTCATCCACGCACTGGCGAGTGTGGGAGGAAGCACGGGAGTGTGCGCTCCCACCGGAACGTGTCGACTCGCCGTTGGCCGGTCGCCCGTACGACCTGCGGCACGCGTGCATCACGCAGTGGCTGACGCCGGGGTTCCCATCGCGGAGGTGGCCCGACGGGTCGGTAATTCCCCGGAGGTGATTCACCGCCGGTATCACGGCTGCATCGACGGTCACGAGGAATTCGCCAACGCCAAGATCCTTAAAGCGTTGGAGGAAGGAGGCGATGCCGCATAAGGAGCAGACTCTAGAAAATCAAAATATGGAAGGTCCGGCGTGTCGTCGGGCCTCCCAGTTTCACGGTCGCTTCATTTGTTCGGTCGAGGTGTCGGGATAGCAGGGGTTATCGTGGTTGACACCGGATGGCCGGGAAAGTTTTGGAGATGCCCCTTTGGAGCGTGGTCTACTTCTTGCTAGTGCTCTGACCGCATAGGTTCGCCGGGTTGGGTTCAGGCCGCCGTGGCGAGGGGGCGTCCGCCCCAGCGGATGTCTTTCTCGCTGCGGATGCGGGCTCGTTCTTTGCGTTCGGCGGCCAGGACGTCGCGGTGGCGGGCGTTGGCGTTGCGCCAGCGCAGGTAGGCGTGCAGGGCTCGGGTCTGCACGGTGTGGTTGGGGTGGAAGGAAGGGCGCGTGTTCGGCAATGAGCGCGGGGGAGTAGTCGGCTCATCCACCTACTGGCGTGTATGGGAGGAAGCGCGGGAGTACGCGCTCCCTCCGGAACGAGTCGGCTCGCCGCTGGCCGGGCGCCCGTACGACCTGCGGCACGCCTGCATCACGCGATGGCTGAACGCGGGGGTGCCGATCGCTGAGGTGGCCCGGCGGGTCGGCAACTCACCAGAGGTGATCCACCGCCGTTACCACGGCTGCATCGACGGCCACGAGGAAGTCGCCAATGCCAAGATTGCGAAGGCGTTGGAGGAAGGCGGCGACGCCGCATAGCCGCGCATTTCGGCGCGGTGCGGGGGCGGTCCGGCACGGCGTTGCAGGTCTTGCCGTACCTGCCCACCCACTGCCGCGGAGTCGCGCTGGCCGAAGGAATCCCTACGGCTGGGGATTGTCCCGGGCCGGGGCGTTCGTGGTGCTGGCGCTGTGTCTGGCTGGTCCGGCACAATTGCCCACATATGCTGCTTATGTGAATTAATCCGGTCGATTCTGGCGTCGTGCGGGCAACCTTCGGGAGGAGGCTGGCGCTCCTGACACCCCTGGTGCTGACCGCGATCATTACCGTGCTGGCCTATGTGACGCAGAGTTACCTCTACTTCAGCCGGTGAGTGCGTCGGAGGTGTGTCGCGAACGCTGAGATATAAGGAGAGAGCGGGATCCAGTGAGACTGGATCCCGCTCTCTCATGTCGGCATTCGCCTCTCGTCATGCGAGACCTCGGCGTCGTCCAACAGGGCGCCGGCATTCTCACCGAACCGGCCGCGCAGTCGATCTGCCCGCCGAGTGTTACAGGCTACGCATCGGACCGCCTATCAGTGCGGCAGGGCCCGGACGCCGGTAAACCTGTGGCCGTGCGGCACGCAATAGGCATGACCACACTGAAATCGTGGAAGGCCGGCCTCCCGGACAGGACCCGATCACGACGCACGCGGACTTTGCGGAGCGTCGTGATTACACGGGCGCCGTATACGGCTCGCTGCTCGCCGCCTCGGTGGTGGTCGGGGCCGGATCGCTCGGTGATTTCCCTCGGCTGGAACTCGCCCTCCTGCTGCTGGGCACCGGGGTGGTGTTCTGGGCCGCCCATGTGCTCACCCGGCTGCTCGGGGAGCGGATCATGTACGTGCCTTTGGATGGAAGGGAGATCCGGCGGGTGTGCGTGGCCGAGTGGCCCATCGTCAAGGCGGCTGTCCCACCGGCTGTGGCGGTCGCCGCCACCCCTCTGCTGGGCCTGGGCCCGGAAGGGGCGGTGTGGCTGGGCCTGGGCGTCGCGCTGGCCGGGCAGGTCGGCTGGGCCTCGGCCGCTGCCCTGCGCGCGGGGGCCACAGCCCGCGTGATGGTGACCGCTGCGGTGGTGAACCTGGTGCTCGGCTTGGCCATCGTGCTCCTCAAGGTCGCCCTGACCCACTGACCTCGTCCGTCGTCGCGGTCGAAGCGTTGATCAGTCGCATACCGGGGGTGTTTCACAGCCGCGCGACGCAAAGCCGGCCGCATTGGTGATCGGCACCAGCCCGCACCTTTCCCTCAGCAGGCGCGCCCAGCGGTCGAGTGCCACCCTGGAGGTTGGTCCCCGCCTCTGGATCGTGTGAGGAGCGGACATGGAGATCAAGCCGCAGATGGTCGCCATCCCCAAGGACACCGACCATCTTGAGCAGGGGAAGTACGGCCCCATTTTCCCCAAGACCCCGGCGTGCTACGGGTTCACCATCATTGCGCCGATCAAGCCGGGCCGGGCCGAGGCGGTGCGTGCGCACGGTCAGACGCTGGTCAAGGCATTGGAGGAAAATCCATACCTGCTGGCGCCGTTGAAGCTGCACTACCTTCGCTGGGTTCTCTTCGACGACGACACGCGCTTCATGTATCAGGGGATCTTCGACACCGACTTCGACAAATACACCGAGGACGCGGTCGCGCTTTTCACGAAGGTCGGCGCGAGCACTGTCTTCGAGAATCTCGAAGGGTTTCCCGAGGACTGGCGGACCAACCCCGAGGGGTTCGTCAGGTACGTCCGGGAACACCAGTGCCCGAGCTTCATCGAGTACGGAGAGTATCCGTACGTGACGTCGGACGAGATCAAGAAGGCCCTGCGGATCAAAGGCGCCCTTTCGGAGATGCTCGATCAGATGGAGTGAGGCTGGACGAAATGAGCGAGGTCAGGACTGCGCGGACGTACAACCAGCGGCATGTTCCGCGGGAGTACACCCCTGGCGGGCGGCGGGTGAGCATCTACGTCTCGTGGAGCTATCCGGCCGAGGCCGGGCGCAACCCGGCCGAGCTGGACAACCGCTTCTCCACGATGACCGAGGTCAGGCGGGTGGCGTGGCCCGCCTACGAGGACCCGAAGTGGTCGGACCCGTACAGGTTCCAGCAGGGCATCGCCGGCTCGCTGGAGCTGTTCTTCTGGGCCTGGGTGCCGTTCCAGGACTTCGTCGAGGAGGTCACGGGACATCCCGTCCCGGTGTATCAGCGCATCGACCAGGCGGGCTTCTTCACCCCGCTCGACGAGCGGGTGCTCGGCGACACGGACGTGATGTTCGTGTTCGGGCTGGACCACGCGGTCACCGAGCAGGAGGCCCAGCCCGGGGAGATCGCGGCCCTGCGGGCGTTCCTCGGCCGGGAGGACGCCTGCCTCGTCCTGGGCCCGCACCACGATGTCGGCGCCTCGGACGACCTGAAGGTCCGGGAGATGGAATACCGCCATCACGGCGATCCCCTGGTGCCCCGGCAGCAACGATTCGCCACCTACGTCAGGGACCTGATGAAGGGCCTCGGAGTTCCGGTCATGAACCGGTACGGGCTGCGTCCGGCGACGCGCGAGGAGAACCAGATCGTCCCTCTGTCCACGGTCCGGGACCTGGACCCGAAGGGCTGGCTCGACGGGGTGACGAACTTCAACTTCCACCTGCACCTGCCGCACTACGACGTGACGACCGACGACCCGGACGCCGTCCGCGTGCTGGCCAGGCAGCCCATCGACATGTCCCGGCCGCATCCGTTCACCGAGGCCGGCAACACCGAGTTCAACATGTTCCTGTGGATACCGCCCGGCGGTGACCGCGCGGGCGACCTGCTGCTGGCGGACTCAACGATCTTCAGCTCCTTGTTCGGCGGGGACGAAAGCCTGCGGAACTTCTGGCGCAACCTCGTCTCCACGTAGGGCCGCGGGGAGGTCAACCGTGAGCGTGCACACGGACGTCGCGTTGGAACTCGACGACATCCAACGCGGGGTTCTCAGCCCCCGGCCGACGCCCTACGCGGCGACCTACCTCGCCTTCCGCATCGACGACCGGGGTGACGGGCGGGAGTTGATGCGGCGCGCGAGTGCGGCAGTAACCTCCGCAGCGGACTCGGCCAGCCCGCTGGGGGAGACCTGGGTGAGTGTCGCCGTCACCTGTCGCGGCCTGGAGGCGCTGGGAGTGCCACGCGCCTCGCTGGACACGTTCGCCTGGGAGTTCCGGCAGGGTATGGCGGCCCGCGCCAAAGCGCTGGGCGATGTAGGCGAGAGCAGCCCGGAGCACTGGGAAGCGCCACTGGGCACCCCCGACGTCCATGTGGTGTTCACAGCCGTCGCACCCGACCCCGCACACTTGGAAGCGGCCGTCGACCGCGCCCGCCCGGCATACGACCGACTGTCCGGCGTGACGGCGATATGGCGGCAGGACTGCTACGCGCTGCCCACCGAGACCGAGCACTTCGGATATCGCGATGGGGTCAGCCATCCGGCCGTCGAAGGCAGCGGCATACCGGGATCCAACCAGCTGGAAGTGCCGCTGAAGGCCGGTGAATTCGTCCTCGGCTACCCGGACGAGATCGGCGGCATCCAGACCCCACAGCCCACCAGGCTGGGCCGCAACGGCAGCTACGCGGTCTTCCGCAAGCTCCACCAGAACGTCGGCGAGTTCCGGCGCTATCTCAAGGACAACTCCACCGGCCCCCAGGACGAGGAACTGATCGCCGCGAAGATCATGGGGCGCTGGCGCAGCGGTGCTCCCCTGGCGCTGGCTCCGCAAGCCGACGATCCCGCCCTTGGCGCCGACCCGCACCGCCGTAACACCTTCCTGTACGAGAGTGACGATCCGGCGGGATTCAAGACGCCCGGCGGCTGCCACATCCGCCGGGCCAACCCCCGCGACGCCACCGTGGCAGGGGAGGTGCGACTGCACCGCATGATCCGGCGCGGCGCCGTCTACGGTCCGCCACTTCCCAACGGGGCACTGGAGGACGACGGAGCCGACCGCGGCCTCATGTTCGCGTTCATCGGCGCACATCTCGGCCGACAGTTCGAGTTCGTCCAGTCGCAGTGGATGAACGACGGCGTCTTCTTTGGCGCGAACAACGCCAAAGACCCCGTCACCGGATCCCACGACGGCTCCACCGACTTCACCATTCCCCGGCGGCCGCTGCGCCGGCGTCTCGCCCCGCTGCCGCGGTTCGTCGTCACCCGGGGAGGCGAGTACTGCTTCCTGCCGAGCCTGACCGCCCTGCGCTGGCTCGGTGGCCTTCACGACTGACAGCGTGAGGGGAAGCCTGACGGACCTGAGGGAAGCCCGATGGAGACCCTGCACCTGGTGCTCAACGCCGTCACAGTCATCTTCATCGCGGCCACCATGTTCGCCGCCGGCCTGGGCGCCACCGTCTCGGCGCTGCGCGGGGTCTTCACCAACGTCCCACTCCTGCTGCTGGCGTTGATCGCCAACATGGTGATCGTCCCGCTGCTCGGTTGGGGCATCGGTGCGCTGTTCAGCCTCCCCGCCGCCTCCTTCATCGCGCTCATTTTGGTCGCCTCGTCCCCGGGCGGCCCCTTCGGGGCGAAACTTGCGATGGTGCAGAGCGGTGATGTCGTCGGCGGGGCGGCGATGCAGGTGCTGCTCGCCTCCGTCGGCAGCATCACCTTCGCTCCCACCGTCAACGGCCTCCTCACCGCCGCCGACGTAGGCACCAACGTCTCCCTCGACGTCGGAGCGCTGGTACGGACCGTGGCCCTGCTGCAACTCGTACCGTTCGCCATCGGCCTGCTGATACGCCGCTACGCCGAGCCCACCGCAAGGTCGTGGCACCCCCCGGCAGCGGCAGTCTCCAACGTCACGTTCCTGATCGTGCTGGCGGGCATGCTGCTCGGCAACTGGCAGGGCGTCGTAGCGCTCCTCGGCTCCCTCGCCCTCCTCGCCGGGTTCCTGCTCTCCGCCGTTGCCTTCGCCGTAGGGACTCTGCTGGCCACGGGTTCGGCCGTGCGACGCACCACCATGGGCGGCGTCGCGTCGGTGCGCAATGCCGGTCCCGCACTGGCCGCGATCGGCATCGCCTTCAACGACCAGCCCGCCGTCCTCGGGGCACTCGCCGCCATCCTGCTCAGCGGCCTGGCAGCGGCCCTGCCGATCGCCACAATTCTCAGCGGCCGGAGAAAGGCTCCTGCGGCAGCGGGAATGGAGGTGCGTGCGAAGGGCCGACATGAAGCGGACGATCCACCATAGAGGGAGCCGACCTCATTGGGAGCAGTGTTTTCTCTGGCCAGGCGACCCGAGAAGGCGTTCCGCAGGTCAAAGCCCCGCCCAGAGAAAACTCTCAAAGCGGTGTCGCAGGTTCGAATCCCGCCGGGGGCACAAGGGGGAAGGCCCAGGCCGATCTTGGTCCGGGGCCTTTGACATCTGCTTCCGGGGAGGAGCGGGTGCACTAGCCTCGATTCTTCAGCGGTGTGACGGCGTCGCCGTGTGCGGCTGGCTGCCCGTTATGTCCC
>NZ_BMQA01000116.1 GCF_014647875.1 Streptomyces brasiliensis
GCGAAGCCCAGGACCAGTCGGTCCATGGTGCGCAGCCACAGGTTGCGCCGGCCGCCGTGCGCGGCCGCCCGATGACCGTTGACAACGCCGTGATCCCTTGTGACGGCTGGACGGACTTCGGGCGGATGAGGCCAGGCACGTGATGAGACGACGGAATCGGCCCATCCATGCACACGAACAGCGAGAGACCTCTGTCACCGGTGCCATGCCATCGGGGCGACCCACCGGGAGAACGATCACCCGTCCAGCACGCTCTGGGACACCGGAAAGGACACCGCGCGGGTATGCGGTCCCGCGCGATTCCCGTGGCGGGGCCCGCTCGCGGGTTGGCTCGCCGCCGGGGCTGGTGGTGATGCCTGTGGGCGTCAGTAGGCCAGGACGTTGTGTCCAAGGCCTGCGAGCAGTGCGGCGATGCGTGCGCCTGTCTCGCGGTCCTGGCCCGGGTGAGTGAAGGCTTGGATGTCGGGACGCCAGGTGAAGGCTGCGGCTTCGATGGCAGCGCGGATCTGGTCGGTGAGGTCTGCGGCGCTCTCACGGAACCGGAACTGTCGACCTCGCGTAATCAGGAGTCGCGTATTCCTCAGCTGCTGAGGGCTCGTGGTCACCGTGAGTGGTCGCCGGGGCATAGTGGCGCCAGGTGCCGCCGGCCTCTTCGGATAGGCGGGCCGGTCTGCCGCTCCTGCTCGCGCCGCTCTTCGTCTGCGATCCACCGCCGCGTGCACTCGAGGTCCTGGACCTGGACGCGCTCCACGCTCGGTGTCATGTCGAGGCGGGAGCGCCGGGGTCACGGGCTCCGCGCGCGGTGACAACGGCGAGCCCGCAGATGAACACCGATCCGGCGCACAGAGCACCGCCCAGGTCGTGCGGCGGCCGGGCCGGCCATAGCCACGGGGTAGTAAGGCCGGGCGGGTGCCACTGCGTGTAGAGCGCGTACACCGCCGCCACCAGATATCCCGTCGGTCCCGTCCAGGCCAGGCCGCCGCCGAGACCGGCGGCGCACAGCAGGCCGATGCCGGTCATCCCGGCGACGTTGCGCAGCACGTCCAGCGTGCCGCCGGACAGGTGCCCGCCGGTTCCGGCGGCGGCCAGCAGGCCGATCGCCGCCGCGGTCAGCGCCGCCGTGACGGCCAGCCGCAGGAACGGCAGCCACGGACCGGCCACGCGCTCCGGCTCGCCGAACGGGCTCGCCGCGGTGGCCGCGACGCACACCGCGGCGGCGGCCTCGAAGATCAGCGGCAGCTGCAGCGCGCCGTAGGCGTCCCAGTGCCCCAGGAGCGCGATCCGCAGCCCGGCGGCGCACACCGCCATCGCCGACACGGCGAACGGGACCCGGCGGCCCACGGCGTACAGCCACACCAGGCGGGCCCCGATCACGGGATCTGCGCCGGTGTGATCCGGCCGGCGCGCAGCGCGGCCAGGTGCTGGACGAGCCACGCGTGTCGTGCCGAGGCCGGCAGCGCGGCGAAGCGTTCGGCCGCCGCGTAGGCCGGGGTTCCCGGTGCCACGTCCGGCTGCCCGCTCGCGTCCGCCCCGCCCGGCCCGTCTGACCGGCCCGTTCCGGTGGAAGCCGTCCGGTCCACGACGTCGGGCAGGCCGGCTGCCGTCAGCAGCGCCCTGGCCACCGCGTTCTGTGCCTGGGAGGTGCCGCGCCCGTTGCCGATGACGCGGGCCACGAGGTCCGGGGCGAACGACTCCGCCAGTTGGCTTGCCATCTGATCGGCCGTCATGGAGGGTTCCGGCAGCTGTTCGGGAAACACCAGGTGGGCCGTCGACGGGGTGGCGCCGGAGCGAGGTCCGTCCTGCCGGATGATGACGCCGTTGCCGGTGTCCTGCTGATAGGTCACGCCCACCTGGAGGATCCTGTCCGGCGCGCCCGGCAGGCCCGCCAGTTGGTTCAGCAGCGGCGCCAGGGCGTCCGTCGTGGCGGGCAGGAAGCCGGCGTAGGCCGGATTGAGGCAGACCGGGATGGTCGTGTCGCTGCACACCGGCGTGAACCGGAGCGGTTGATCGTCGGCGGCGTCGTGCAGGGCCGGGATGTCGATCATTCCGTGCGCGTCCATGGTGCCGGTTCCGGCCAGCCCGACTGCGGTCCCGGCTGCCAGCAGGGCCGCCCCGGTGAGGCAGGCCGCGGCCAGGCGCACCGCGCGGCCCGCCGACCCTGCGGGCAGGGCGGGAACACCGAGCAGTGCGACGGTGACCCCGACCAGGAACGTCATCTGCGCGATGCACAGGTCGGGGGCGAAGGGATAGAACACCGCCACGCCTGCCTGCGGGCCCAGGTCCCACGGCCCCGTGACGATCGGTGAGATCTGCCAGGCGGACTGGCTGCCATGGATCAGCTCGGTGCTCAGCGCGAGGAGGAAGAAGGCGGCGATGGCCGCCAGCGGCGCGGTGAACCGGCTGGGCAGGAAGGTCCCCAGGACGAACCCGAGGGCCGAGAACGCGGGCAGGCTCGCGGCGGCCACCACGGCCGGCCACCATAGTGGGCCGCCCCAGCTCGCCTGGTGCGCCGTCACCCCGTACAGGACGGCCACGCAGCCCAGGTAGGCCACCATGGCCCAGATCGTGGTGGCGACCCAGGGGGCGAGCAGCCGCGCCCACCGTGGCCGGGCGGTGATCGTCACCTGGTCGGTGACGCGGTGGCGGACCTCCCGCGACGCCATCCAGGCCGCAGCGCCGGTCACCGGGACGGCGAAGTCGAGCACGGCGCCGCTCTGCAGTCCGGCCGCGCGCAGGTTCCACATCGGCGGCATGGCCATGTCCTTGCGGTACGTGGTGAGCCAGAACAGCCCGATTACGACCGGCAGCAGCCACGCCATCGCGTTGTGGCGCAGCTCCAGCCGCAGCAGCCGGGACGCCGCCGGAGCGATGGTCGCCGCGGTCATGACCGGGTCTGCGCGAGGACGGCGCTGTATCCGCGCTCGATCGGGGTGTCCCCGGAGTGCCCGCCGTCGCCGCGGGCGGCGAGCCCGTCCGGCGTCCCGTGGAAGACGATCCTGCCCCTGTCCATCAGAGCGACCTGGGCGCAGGCGGCCGCGACATCCTCGACCAGGTGCGTGCTCACCACGACGGTCGCGCGCTGCCCCAGGTCCCGCAGCAGTGCCCGGAACGCCACGCGCTGCTCCGGGTCGAGGCCCGCGGTCGGCTCGTCGAGCAGCAGCAGCTCTGGCTCGTTGACGATCGCCTGCGCGATGCCGGCCCGGCGCAGCATGCCGCCGGACAGGGTGCGCAGCCTGGTTTTCCTCCTGTCGCCGAGTTCGACCCTGTCGATCGCGGCCGCGACCGCGACGCGGATCCGGGCCGGCGGCACCTCCTTCAGCAGCGCGAAGTATTCGACGTACTCGGCTACGGTGAACCCCGGGTAGTAGCCGGGATTCTGCGGCAGGTAGCCGAGCCTGCGCCGGATCTCGCGGCGAGGGCCGTAGCTGCCGGGATCTCGGCCGAGCAGCCGCAGGCCGCCCGAGGAGGGCGGCATCGCCGTCGCCATCATCCGCAGCAGTGAGGTCTTGCCTGCGCCGTTCGGCCCCAGCAGCCCGAACACCCCGGGACCGGCCTGCAGGTCCACCCCGGCCACCGCCTTGACCGTGCCAAAGCGCCGGGTTAGGCCGGTGATCTCGACGTTCATCGCGCTCCTCCCTGCGGAATCGGTGAGACGGCCAAGGCTGCCCGCCGAGCCGGGACCGGGTCGTCACACCAGGGAGCGCGATCCGCGGTGCTACCACGGTGGGCAGTCCGACCCGGGCGCGGGCGGAGTGATACCGGGGTATGACCATCCAGGGCTGATGATCGGACGAGCCCGGCCCCCTACGCTGAGATCGTGAAACGGCTGCAGGGGAGCGCGCGGGCGGTCTGGCCCGCCCTCCGTCAGGTGTTGGCCGGCCCTGATCCGGCCCCGGCATGGCGTCCGCGCTCGCAGCAGGAGCGCCGGGCGGCGTACGTCGCGCTCGCTGCGGCGACGCTGGTGCTGTGCCTCGTCAACGCGACCCACGTGAACCAGGTGGCCGCCGACGGCGGCCAGGCTCCGGCCGGTGTATGGCTGGTGACGCTCGCCCTCGTGACGGTGCTGCCGCTGCTGCTTGTGGCGACGTACCCGATGGCGGCCTGGCGGACCGGGTGGCTGGCCCTGCTGCTCTCGCCGCTGCTGCCCGCCGCCTGGTGGGGTGGCTGGCCGTGGGGCCCGCCGCAGGTGCTCGCGCTGCTCGTGGCCTTCTGCCTGGCGGCGGTCCGTCAGCGGCGGGCGGCGCTGTGGTGGATGTGGGCGCTGACGCTCATCCCCTGGTGCGCGTGGCTGATCAGGGACATCCCGAACCTGCACGGCCCGGCCAGCGCCACGATCGTGTTCACGGCCGCCGCGATCGCGGTGGACAGCGTCGGCTCCCGGCTGCGCACCCAGCGCGCACTCGTCACGCAGACCGTGCGCACCGACACCGAGCGGTCGCGGCGCGCCGTGCTGGAGGAGCGCACGCGGATCGCCAGGGAGCTGCACGATGTGGTCGCCCATCACCTGTCACTGATCGCGGTCCAGGCCGAGACCGCGCCCTACCGGGTTGCCGAACTGCCGGAGCCGGTTCGCGCCGAGTTCGGCGCGCTGAGCGAGGTGGCCCGCGAGGCGCTGATGGAGATGCGGCGACTGCTCGGCGTCCTGCGCCAGGACCAACCGGCCGGGCTCGCGCCGCAGCCCCGGCTGACCGACCTGCCGGCGCTCGTCGATTCCGCCCGGCGGGCGGGCGTGGAGGTGGCGCTGTCCGTGCCGGTGGAGCTCGACACGGTGCCTGCCGGCGTCGGGATCTGCGTGTACCGGATCGTGCAGGAGTCGTTGTCGAACGCGAGCAGGCACGCCCCGGGCGCCGCCGTCACGGTGTCGGTGGATCAGGACGCACGAGCCGTCCAGCTTCGGGTGGCCAACGGCCCGGGCGGTCCGGTCGCCCCCTCGGGGCACGAGCGCGAGCGCGGCCACGGCCTGACCGGAATGCGTGAGCGGGTGGCGCTGCTCGGCGGGTCGCTGTCGGCCGGGCCTACGCCGGCCGGCGGGTTCGAGGTGTCCGTGGTGCTCCCGCTCGGCGGGACCCCGTGAGCGCGGCCGGGCCCACCGACACGCGCTGCCTGATCGCGGACGATCAGGCCATGGTGCGCGAGGGCTTCGCCGCGGTACTCGCCACCCAACCGGGCCTCCAGGTCGTGGGCCAGGCCGTCGATGGGGCAGACGCAGTGTCCCAGGCGCAGCTGCTGTCGCCCGACGTCATACTCATGGACGTGCGGATGCCGGTCATGGACGGACTCCAGGCGGCCAGGGAGATCCTGCGCGACACGGTCGGGGAGGAGCGGCCGCGGGTACTGATGCTCACAACCTTCGACCTCGACGACTACGTGTACGAGGCGCTGCGGGCCGGGGCCAGCGGATTCCTGCTCAAGGACGCGACCGCGGCCGAACTGGTGCAAGCGGTCCGGGTGGTGGCCGCTGGCGAGGCACTGCTCGCCCCGTCGGTGACCCGGCGCCTGATCGCTGACTTCGCCCGGCTTCCGCGTCAGGACCAGCCGCCCGCACCCGCGCTCGGCGTGCTCACCCAGCGGGAGACCGAGGTCCTGCGGCTGATCGCCCGCGGTCTGTCCAACACCGAGATCAGCGAAGCGCTAGTCATCGCCCAGCAGACCACCAAGACCTACGTCGGCCGGATCCTGGCCAAGCTCGGTCTGCGCGACCGGGCCCAAGCCGTCGTGGTCGCGTACGAAAGCGGCCTCGTCACGCCAGGGGCCCCCTAGGAGGCTTGGACGCGCGAAGCCGTCTTGATCGGGTCAAGTTTGTGTGATGGGCAGGTTTTGGCTGTTCAGACGGCTAGCCCGGCTCGTCGGAGGTAGTCGTCCAGGGCCTTGTCGTAGGCGTGGGTGGCACCGTGTACGGCGATCGCGCCGCCGCCGCGATCCAGCAGGTGACGTCCCTCCTCGACAGCGCTGGCGTCGCCCCGGAAAAGACCCAGGAGTTACTCGCTCTCATCCAGGCCGGCGCCCTCGAGGGCGCGCAGGGCGATGTCCTCGAGCTTGCCGAGCAGCCTCCCGAGAAGAGCGCCGCGCCGGCCCTACACGGCTGGGTGGCTGCGGTGCAGGCCGCGGCCGCCGAGCTTGCGCACATCGCCGACCGCACCATCGCCCGTGCCAGGCCAGCCGCCCGACCCACGGCACCGGCAGCACTCCCCGCCCACAGCTCTTCTACCCCGATCGACGAGGCTCCGCAGAAGCAGGTGGAGCAAGTCCTGGCCATGGCCGAGCGGATCTTCACCGAGCTGACGGGCCGTACCGACTACAGCCGCGAGGCGTCGCTGGAGATCCTGCCCGTCGTGCTCACCGCGATCGCTGCCGAGGACCAGGCCGACTACATCGCGCAGCTCGAAGCCTTCGCGACCCGCAACCGTGACTGGCTGGCGGAGCTGTATCGCAAATACGGGCCGGGCGGCGATCTCGCCGAGCTGGACCGCAGCGGCCTGACCGAGCAGCCGGAAAGCATCGTGATCTGCGAGCGCCTCGACGCCGCCCCGCTGTGGCTTCAGGGCGTGTGGGACGGGGAGTCGGAGGGGTCGATGCTCGAGCGCTTCGCTCAGCTGTGGAAGTTCGGGTGCGACACCCCGCGGCCGCCGCAGCCGTCGAAGGCACGCTGATGGCCCAGGTGGCGATCGCTGACCTGCTGCGGGTGATCGCCGCGGTGCCGGGATGGCGCGAGCGCGGATCCAACGGGGTGCGCCTCGTCTACGACGGCAGCCGGCTCGTGCTGTCCACGGCCGACCGGCCCGACGAGGTGCTCGCGCGGGCGAGTACCCGCGGACACGCCACGGAGGCGTGGGAGTTGACCATGTATGCCACCAGCTTGCCCGGCGTGCGTGTCTGGCTGTCCTCGCTCGACGGGGAGCAGTTGGTCGATGTGTCCCCGTTCTGGGCCGGCACCCCGGCCTTGGTGGTGTTCACCGCGAGCGGCGGCCACATGACGTTCCCCGTCATCGACTGTCCCTCGGCGCCTGCCCGCCGGCGTGCGTTCACTGGCGGCGCAGACGGCTGATCACGGCCTGTGCGGCGGTGATCGCGGCGAGGGCTGCTTGGACGGCCCGCCCCTGCGCCCGGGCTCGGGTGAGAGTAGCTGCGCCGGTGGTCGTGGAGGCCTCGCCGAGCAGGTCGTCGAGGCGGCGGATCACGTCGGTGACCGCCCCGGCCGCGGCCGGGGCGAACGAGACGTCGGCGCCCGTGAGTTCGTACTTCAGAATCCGCAGCGCCTGGCAGTCGGCGATGGTCGCGACCGTGTCCGCGTCGGCCAGCAGCTGGATCTGTACCTGGATGCTGCGCAGGAGTTGTGCCAGTTCGGTGAGGTCGGCGCGATGGTTGTCGATGCGGCGCCAGCGGCGGGCCAGTTTCCAGCCGGTGACGGCGATGCCGATGGCTACTGCGGCGCTCAGCACGCCGAGCAGGACCGGCGTCGTCTGGTCGGCCGGACCGGTTGTAGGTCTGCTGGACCTCGGTCAGCTCACCTCCGACGGGCTTCTTGTGCGGGTGGCGGAAGCCGTCGCCGGCGTTCTCGTACCCGAGATCGACCAGGGTCGGCATGTCCAGCTCGGCCGCGATGCGGTTGAGGGCGTCGATCAGGCCGTGGTGGCGGGCGCAGGTGGTGTCGTACTCCCTGCCCGGGCGGACGGGCGAGACCCAGATCGGCCAGCCGTCCGGAGTGGCGATGACCTGCACGTTCCCGCCGTGGTGCTTGTGCTTTCCGGACCACCACAGGTCGGCTCCGTTGGGGCCGGGGCCGGGGCGGCGACGCGGTCGGTGCGGATGACGGTGCCGTCGAGGTTCAGGTGCGTCAGCCCGGCTTCTTTCGCACGCTCCAGCGCGGTGGCCAGGTCTGGCGCCCTGGCGGCCAGGACGGTCAGCCCTTCGTGGAGATAACGGTAGGCGGTGGAGGTCGACAGGCCGTTGTCGCAAGCGAGTTGGGCAAGGCGCGAGCCGTCGATGAACCAGCGCAGGACGAACACCGCCTGCCGGAAGCAGCCCAGCGCACGCCGCCCCTTAGGCGGGGGGTTTGGTGGCGGTTTCGCGGTCTTCCTGGGCGCAGTTGTTGTTCCAGCCGAAGTTGCCTGTGAAGAGGTCCTTCATCTGTGCGGTGATGCTGCACATGCCGCTGGAGTCGGTGCGGCTGGTCGGCATGTTCTCCACGTAGGCGTATGGCTGTGTGTAGGGGCTGGTCTTGTCTGGGGTGTATGGGTCCCGACTAGGGCCTGTCCGGCGGATCATGCCGGGCGGCCCGTCGGCGCTGAATCGCTGTAGCGCCCCGCTGGAGAAGACGCTGGGTGGAGCAGGTGGGGTCCGTCGGTAAATACCTCGACAGCGGGCGCGGTGGTTGGGGATGCTTCGCGCGATGACCAGAATCAACGACACGCCGCCCACATGGGACGAGCGCACCCAGCTCACCACGTTCCTCGACTACGCACGGGACATCGCCCGCGCCAAGTGCGACGGCGTCTCCGCGGAAAACGCCCGCAAGGCGCTCCTGCCGGGCTCACCGCTGATGACCATGAGCGGAGTGATCAACCACCTCCGCTGGGTCGAGTACTACTGGTTCCAGGTGGTCTTCCTCGGCGAGGAAGACCGAGCCCCCATGACGGATGAGGACCCCGACCGCGAGATGCGTATCGCCGTCGACTTCCCGCTCACGCAGTTGCTCGACGAATACGCCGAACAGAGCGCCCGCTACCGCGAACTGGTCGCCGGGAACGACCTGGACAAGCAGGCCGAGGGAACCATCCGCAACGGCCTCCACGTCGACCTGCGCTGGATCCTCCTCCACCTCACCGAGGAGACAGCCCGCCACAATGGCCACCTGGACATCCTGCGCGAGATGCTCGACGGCACGACCGGCGACTAGATCCGGCGGAGATCACGGGCGGAGCCAGAGTCGGATCGAGGCGACCGTGACGGTGCCGTGGAAGATGTAGCCGCGCTTGTCGAACCTCGTGGCCACGGCCCAGGAGTTCTGCACATATATCGCCCGGTGACAGTACTTACACCCCGGATCTCTCACCTCAGGACAGTGGCCCCACACACCGAAACAGCCACCGACCAGCGGCAACACACCAACGCCCCACTGTCTCTCACACCACTGTCCCGAAACCGAGAGATCGCAGCCGGACCACCCCGCTGAGCAGGGTGCGGCCTTGGCCGTCGCTGAAGGTGGTGGTCTTGATGGTGTTCTGCTTCTTCTTGCCTGACACGAACGCCTTGCGGCCCGGGCGACCGGCGCGCGGGCGGCGGACTTGGACCTCGGTGCCGTCGATCCGCAACTCGACGCCTCCGGCGTCGGCGTAGGCGAACAGGTCCTCCAGGCTACGGATCCGCAGACCTGGCCGGTCAGGGATGGCGAACCCGCGGGCCGCCAGCAACGGGCGGACCTCGCGCACCGCGCCGGAGACGGTGGAGCGGTCGACCCGGTACAGCTCGGCGAGCGCCGCGTGCGGCAGCCCGAGCCGCAGGTGAACCAGGGTGACCAGCAGCCTGTCCACGAACACCAGCCGTTGCTTGCGCCCGGCCCCGGCGGCCCGCCGCCGCTCCCCACCCCGGCGCTCGCGCAGCACCGACTCACGCGCGGCCTGCCACTTCGGGGCGAGTTCTTCGAGCAACTCGCCGAAGTGTGCGCGAGAGACCCCCGACAGGGCAGGATGGGAACAGGCCGCACCGGCCCAGGTAAGCGTCACAACTCACCCAACTCGTGCGGCCCTTCTCACGTCACGGGCCGACCACGACCACCGGCATTGCTCACCAGGTCGTTAGAGGTCGTTTTCTCCCGATGTTTCATCCCGGAATAGGTGTTTAATCCCGGGGTGTCGGGTCGCGCCAGGAGATGGTGGCTTCGTTGGTCAGTCGGCGGGCCATCAGGTCGGTCATGGCGAGGTGGATCATGGCTTCGGAGCGGGCGGGCAGGGTTTCGTAGTCACGGGCCAGGCGGCGGTGGAACATCAGCCACCCGTAGGTCCGCTCCACGGTCCAGCGTTTGGGTAGCGGGGTGAATCCCCTGGTTCCGGGGGCGCGTTGGACGATTTCCATGTCGATGCCGAGGGTGGCGGCGTGCTCGACGAGGTGCTGGCGGTAGCCGCCGTTCACCCAGACCTTGCGGATGGTGGGGTGGGCGGCGGCCACCTGGTCGGCCAGGTGGGTGCCGGCAGCAGTCCGAGGGTGTCGGTGACGATGCTCCGCTTGCGGCCGCCCGCCGGGTGTGATGGTCGACCACCACGGTCATGTATCGCTGCCCCTTGCGGTAGGAGATCTCGTCAATGCCGATCCGGCGCAGGCCCGCCAGCCGGTCCACCTCGGCGTCCCGGTCGGCGACAAACCGCTCAACGATCGCCCCCACCGTGCGCCAGGAGATGCGCATCAACTGCGCGACGGCCGACTTGGAGCACTCGGCGGCCATCCAGGCGGCCTGCTGGTCGAAGACCCGCGTGTGGCCGGCCCCGTGCCGGGCCCAGGGCACTGCGGCGGCCACCACCCCGTGCGCACGGCAGCGCATCCGGGGCAGCTCGGCCTCCAGAAACACCTTCATCGTGCCCGCGTCCAGACACCGCCAGCGACGCCGCCCGCGCCCCTGGTCGTAGCCGCGCCCGGGGCGGCGGCAGATCCCGCACCGGTTCCGCTCCCGCACCACAGGCCGCACCCGGGCGACCAGCACACCCGCGTCCTGGTCGATCTCGACCTGCTCGACCACGGCCCGTTCGACCGTCAGGAGCTCTTTCCATATCCTGTTCGCAGACACGCCGTCTTCCTGCATGTGGATCTTGACCTCAGAGACCTTGAACCATATGCGTAAGACGGCGTGTTTCACGTATCCGGGCTGGTCAGGCACCCACACATACGGCAGAAGAGCCCTATTTGATCGGTGGATCGTCGTCTCGGGCCGGCCTGTTGGCCCAAGCCGAATCTGCCGGGCCATCAGGACTGGGACAAGGCTCTCCAAGGCACTCAAGCCCATCTACAAACCCTCGTACGTGAATTCGTCGTGTGGGCCGGTAGGCGACGTGGCCACGCCGACCGTCACGGTGACGTCCACCGTGTTCGAGTCGAGCTTGTCTTGCCCCGGCACCGTCGCGTGGATCAGGGTCGGACCCTTGACGTCCACCTTCTCCGGGTCGACTGTTTTGTCCTTGAACCGCACGGTCGCCCCCTGGGCGAAGCCCGAGCCGGTGATGTTGACCGGTGTGAGGACCCTCCCGCTGGTCGGGCTGACCGCGCTGACCACTACGGGCGGGGGTCCGTCGTAGGCGAACTGCCCCAGCGGAACGGCGGGCGATGTGCCGAGGTCGGTGGTGACACGGACATCGACGATGCCGGTCCCGTCGGGAACGGTCGCGGTGATCTGCGTATCGGAGTCGCGGTTGAACTTACACGGGATCGGGCCGAAGTCGACGACGACGCTTTCCTTACTGAATCCGCTGCCGGTGATGGTGACCTGTGTACCGCTCTTTCCGGCGGTGGGGTTCACCGCGGTCACCACCGGCCCGGGGGCGACGTCGGACGCGCCCAGCAGGGTCAGGTACGTGGAGTTGGCGTGCTGGAACGCGACCTGGCCCAGGAAGTCTGCGGTGGTCTCGTGGACGAGCGTCTTGTCGTGATTCGAGTAGTCCGCGTTCAGCGGCTTTCGGGTGCCGGGCTGGACGTAGTCGTTGCCCTTCCGGAGCCCGATGATCACATCCAGCAGGCCCTTCACCTCTGCGTTGGCCTTCGGTCCCGGTAGTTTCGGGTCCCAGTACCAGTGATCCCTGGCGTATAGCAGATCGGACTCGACCCAGGCCTGCGGGACCACGTCGTACTGGTTGAAGTAGCGCTCGTTCAGACTCCACGGCCGGGAGTTGACGTAATCGGCGAAGCTCTGCAGGCCGGCGGTGGGGGCGGCGAAGGTGACGAGCGCGAACTTCGGATTCTTCGGAAACGAGGGCTGGGCTTGGAGGTACGTGGCCAGCATGGTGGCGATGCAGCCGCCGAGGCTGTGGCCGGTCACGTAGACCGTCGGCTGGGGCTTTGTTGCGGGGGAAGCGAGGATGTTCGTGAGTGCTTGCGTGAGGGTCGTGCCAAAAGGGACGCTCGCAGTGGCGACCTGAGTGAACGCGGCCATGGCGCCGGCCGAGACGGCGACGTCCTTCGATCCGCCGGCGGTGAACGGCACCACCGTGCCGACGTCCAGGTCCTCCATCATGTCGAGCGGATTGTCGATCGTGCCGCGGACGACCACGGCGAACTGGTTCAAGTCGGAGTTCGAGGCGATGTACGCGAGGTTCGCGTTGTCCGGGCTGAGCGCCAGCCACCTCGGCTGCCACTTGCCGCCCGTGGCGAGGGAGGGGTCCATCAGCTGGGCGGTGATGCCGCGCTTGGCGCGCTGGGCCTGGTCTTGCAGGGTTTCGCCCGACGGGCGCGGGGTCGCCGCAGTGGCGGCGATTGCGGCGAGGGTCATAGTGACCTGGGCGGGCGTCGGGTCGGACTGGGGCGCCTTCGTCATACGTGCTCCTTGCATGTCACCAGGGCGAAGTGGGCCGCGGCGGCCGCTCCGTACGGAACTCCACAGGCCCCGGCCTCCGGACCCGCGTCCTGACGGGTGTACGGCACGCCGAATGTCGCGTTGATCGTATTCATCCTGTTTCGCGGTGTTCGGCCGCCCGACACTTTGCGGCCCCGCGGCGCCGCGGATTTCAGGCTCTTGGCCCAGTACCAGGCCGGACTGCGCCCCGCCGACGCGGACCGCGCCTCCGTGTCGACGGGCAGGCCGACAGTCAGCCTGTTCGTGTAGGAGGATCGGTTCCCGAACACCGCTCAGCGGGGTGTCTTGCACCGGGCTACGGGTGTTCGGGAACGGTGTCCAGCAACGGCGGGATGGGCGGGCGGGGTCAGTCGTGCGAGCCCTGGACGCTCATTGGCGCTTGTGCATGCTGATCTGCACGCTGCCGATGGCAGGCTGAGCGGGTAGCGAGACGTGTGGGTCTCGCTACCCGGCGGGGCTCAGATCGCTGCGGCGGGTTCCAGCTCGGCGGCCTTCCGGGCGGCGAGGTGGCGCTCGGCGTCCAGGGCTGCGGCCGCGCCGGTGCCGGCGGCGGTGATGGCCTGGCGGTAGGTGTGGTCGACGACGTCTCCGGCGGCGAACACGCCGGGCAGGCTGGTCCGCGTCGACGGCGCGGCGACCTTGATGTAGCCCGCGGAGTCGAGGTCGAGCTGACCGGCGAACAGCTCGCTGCGCGGATCGTGGCCGATGGCGATGAACAGACCGGTCACGTCCAGGTCGCGAGTGGCGTCGGTAAAGACGTCCCGCAGGACCACGCCGACCAGCTTGCCGCCGCTCTCCTTGATCTCGGCCACTTCGCTGTCGAAGATGAAGGAGATCTTGTCGTCGGCGAAGGCCCGGTTCTGCATGACCTTCGACGCCCGCAGCGCGGAGCGGCGGTGGATGACGGTGACCGAGCGGGCGAAGCGGGACAGAAAGGTGGCTTCCTCCATCGCGGTGTCGCCGCCACCGACCACGGCGATGTCGTGGCCCTTGAAGAAGAACCCGTCGCAGGTCGCGCACCAGGACACCCCGCGGCCGGACAGCTCCTCCTCGCGGGGCAGGCCGAGCTTGCGGTAGCCGGAGCCGGTCGCGATGATCACGGTTCGCGCGCGGTGCACGGTGCCGGTCGAGTCGGTCAGCAGCTTGATGTCGCCGGTCAGGTCCGCCTCGATGATGTCGTCGTCGACCATCTGGGCGCCGAATTTCTCGGCCTGGGTCCTCATGTGCTCCATGAGGACCGGCCCGTCGACGCCGTCGGGGAAGCCGGGGAAGTTCTCGACCTCGGTCGTGGTGGTCAGCGAGCCGCCGACGAAGATGCTGCTGCCGAACAGCAGCGGCTTGAGCTGGGCGCGGGCGGTGTACAGGGCGGCGGTGTATCCGGCGGGGCCGGAGCCGATGACGATGACCTCGCGTATGGAGTTGTCCGTCACGGAGGTCAGGCCTCCTGCTGGGCGTCGATCTCGGCGATCAGGGCCTCGATGCGCTTCTGGATCTCGTCGCGGATCGGGCGGACGGCCTCGACGCCCTTGCCGGCCGGGTCCTCCAGCGC
>NZ_BMQA01000117.1 GCF_014647875.1 Streptomyces brasiliensis
ATGCGGCCAACCCGCCCCCACACCCGAACCCCACCACAGAACCTAACAAAGCCCTACTAGGTCACAGGGGCAGGGCCTGTCGAGTCGCGGGCGTTGAGGGTCGTCGCCAACTGGAGGTGGCGGGACGCGGGCTGGACGCCGTCCGTCATGCCGAGGAGGGTCTCGACGGCCATCCGACCCATGCCGACGAGGGGCTGCCCGACGGACGTCAGCCGGGGCGTGGTCCACTGAGCCTGCGGCGTGTCGTCGAACCCGGTGACCGACAGGTCGCCCGGGACGGTGATGTGGAGCTCGTTGGCCGCTGCGAGCACCCCGACGGCGATTTCGTCGTTTCCCGCGACGATCGCGGTCGGCGGCTCGTCGAGGGTCAGAACTTCATGTCCATGCCGAAGTCCCGCTTCGACGGAGAACGCGTCGTGTTGGATGAGCGCGCGGTCCGGCGTGATGCCCGCCGAGTGCAGCGCGGCCTGGTACCCGTGGAAGCGTTCCGCCGAGGGGGCGGAGCCCAGCGGCCCGCCGATCCAGGCAATCCTGCGGTGGCCGAGCCTGATGACGTGCTCAGTCGCCGAGCGACCGCCCGCCCAGTTGGTGGAGCCGATGCTGACGATACGTGAATCGGTGGTGTCGATCGGGTCGATCGCCACCACCGGCAGCTCCGCATCCTCTGCGGCGACGAGCACCGAGTCGGGCAGGGCGACGGCAAGCGCGATTACGCCACCGACGCCGAACGCCTGCAGTTCCGCGACCCAGGCACGGGCCGCCGCAGGGCTTGTGCCGAGCCAGTCGACGGGCGCGTGGCGCAGGAGGAGCTCGCCCTGCGCGGCGGTCGCGGCCACGAGGATCCCCTGGAGCACCGTCGCGGCATAGCTGGACTCGACGATGTCGAGCACAGTGACGAGCGTTCGCTCACGCTGCAGATCCCGTCGCGCCGTCGTCAACGTGTAGCCGATCTCGGCGACGACGCGGAGGACACGCTCACGTGTGCCCGCCGCCACGTCGCTGCGCCCGTTGAGGACCTTTGAAGCGGTCGCCGGCGAGACGCCGGCCAACCGGGCGACATCCGCCAAGGTGGCTCGCTCGGAACGAGATCGCCGATTCATCATGACTCCGCTCGCGTAGCGAAAACTTTTCGAACCTGCCGCCTCACATTACACCTGTCTTGCTCACGCAGATCTCCCTGGTGCAAGCCCTTGACGCGATAGGGCACCCTGAGTACTTTGCCCGAGCAGATCGATAATGTTTCGAAAACATTTCGAGTCACCCCAAGGAGGAGGCGGCTCATGAGGCTCCACAAGGAAACAAGACTCCTCTCCGCATTGCTCGGGCCGATACTCGTCCTGGCCGCCTGCGTGGGCTGCTCGGGCGGGTCAGCAGATGGCGGCGGCGGCGACCAGCAGGCGAACCTTACGGTCTGGAGCTGGGACGGCACTGTCGCCAAGGCCGTGCCCGGCTTCGAGGCGGAAAACCCGAACATCAAGGTCAAGGTTGTCAACGCGGGTTCGTCAACTGACGAGTACACCGCGCTCGACAATGCGATCCAGGCTGGTTCCGGCGTGCCGGACCTTGCGATGTTCGAGTACTTCGCGCTGCCCTACTTCGCTATTCCCGGCAAGCTCGACGATCTCGGCGGATTCGGCGCCGAGAGTCTCCAGAAGGACTACGTCGCGGCCGCGTGGAACGACGTGACAGTGAACGGCAAGGTCTACGGCCTGCCGTCCGACTACGGTCCGTCGGCGATGTTCTACAACGAGGCCACTCTCAAGAAGGCCGGCGTGAACAAGCCCCCGGCCACGTGGGACGAGTACTACCAGGACGCCAAGAAGGTTCGTGCACTCGGCGGCAATTACTACATCGCCCAGGACACCGGGGACCCCTTCTTCCTGCTCTCGCTCATCTGGCAGGCCGGCGGGCGCCCGTTCAAGGTGAGCGGCAACACGGTGCACATCGACTTCACGGATCCGGGCACGACCAAGGCCGTGGAGTTCTGGCAGAAGATGCTCGACGAGGGCCTGGTCAACACCAAGGTGACCGCGTGGTCCGACGACTGGAACCGCACGCTCAACGACGGAACGCTCGCCTCGCAGACCATGGGCGGCTGGCTGACCTCGACGCTGCCGGAGCGGGCACCTCATGCCGCCGGTCGCTTCAAGGTTGCCCTGATGCCGCAGTGGGCGCAGGGGGACGAGGTCGGCTCCGAGAACGGCGGAAGCTCCTTCGGTATCCCGGCCGCTGCCCAGCACAAGGCCGCGGCGTACAAGTTCCTCAAGTACTTCACGCACGACGCCGGTCTCACGCCCCGTGTCGCAGCGGGTGCCTTCGTGCCGGACACGTCGGTACTGGAGAGCAAGGACGCCCAAAGCAAGGCCAATACGTACTTCGGTGGCCAGAAGGTCGGCGCCGTGCTGGCCGAAGCCTCGAAGAGCGTCGCCACCGGTTGGCAGTACCCCCCGTTCTTCGAGTGGGCCCGAGTGACCTACGGCGACCTCGTATCGAAGTTCTACACCACAGGAAAAGGCTCGCTCGCCCAAATCCTTGAGGAGTGGAAGCAACGCATGACCAAGTACGGCAACGACCAGGGTTTCAAGGTGGACTAGCGGTTCCCACCAGGGCAGTGCCGGGAAGCGGGCCTTGGCAATACATCGGACCGAAAGGAACACCACGGACATGGGCCAGGCAGGTCGGCTCGACGACGTCACCCCGGTCGTGGCGTCGTCAGACACAAGACAGTACAGGGCACGGGCCGGCAAGCGCAGCAAGAAGCAGATCGGACTGGCGTTCATCGCGCCCTTCGGATTGCTGTTCGCGCTCGTCTACATCGTGCCGATCATCTACGCTGCCTACCTCAGCCTCTTTCGGCAGCAGCTCGTCGGTGGCAACAGGTTCATCGGACTCGCCAACTACCGCGAGCTGTTCCGCGATCCGCAGTTCTGGGACAGCGTGGGCCGCGTCTTTTGGTTCACGCTCGTCCAGGTGCCGATCATGCTGATCCTGGCCATGGCCCTGGCACTGGCCCTGGACTCCAGGCGCCTGCACGGCACCAGGTTCATGCGGGTGTCGATCTTCCTCCCCTACGCGGTGCCGGCGGTCGTGTCGACGCTCATGTGGGGGTTCATGCTGGGCGTCAAATACGGACTGTTCGGCAGCGTCAACAACGCCCTGGGCACGGACCTCAACCCCTTCACTCCCAGTACCACGCTCATCTCCATCGGGGTGATGGTGACCTGGGCGTTCACCGGGTTCAACATGCTCATCTTCTACGCCGTACTCAAGGCCGTTCCTCGCGAACTGTACGAGGCGGCCGCGCTCGACGGGGCGAATGAATTCCAAGTGGTCCGCAGAATCAAGCTGCCGGCGCTTCGAAGGTCCCTGATCATCGCGATCATTTTTTCGATCATCGGGACGTTCCAGATATTCAACGAGCCGCTGATCCTGCCGTCGATGGTGGCCAGTAGCGGCATCACCACCCACTACACGCCCAACCTTTACGCGTACAAGCTGGCGTTCACCGGATCTCAGCAGGGCTATGCGGCAGCCCTCGCGCTCGTCATGGCAGCGATCACGATCGCGGTCGCCTACGCCGTCCAGATCAGGGGGTTGAGGAATGTCTTTGACAGCTAGCCGACAAGGCACATCGGGGAAAGCCGGCAGCGCAACCTCCGGCGCGTCGGCCCGTCGTTCCGGAAACCCCCGCCGCCTGTACACGGTGGAGAATCCCAGGAAGAGCGTAGCCCTCACGGTGATGACAGGGCTGTTCACCCTGTACTGCCTGCTGCCGCTCGTCTGGCTGGTCATCAACGCAACCAAGTCACAGCCCGACTTCGCCTCCTCGTTCGGACTCGCCCCCGGTCACAGGTTCGCCTTGTGGGACAACATCGTGGAGGTGTTCAGATACCAGGACGGGATCTTCTCCCGGTGGCTTCTCAACACCGTCGTCTACGTCGTCGTGGGCGCGACCGTGTCGACCTTCCTGGCAGCCCTCGGCGGGTATGCCCTGGCAAAACTCGACTTTACTGGCAAGCGCGTGTTCTTCTTCGTCGTTCTGGGGTCGATCGCGGTCCCCGGCATCGCCCTGGCGATCCCGCAGTTCCTGCTGTTCACACGGCTCGGCATCACCAACACCCCGTGGGCCGTCCTCATACCGAGCTTCATCAACCCGTTCGGGTTGTACCTGATGTGGGTGTTCGCGGCGGAAGCCGTTCCGACGGACCTGCTCGATGCCGCAAAGGTCGACGGCGCCGGGGAGTTCAGGACGTTTCTCCAGATCGGGCTGCCGATGCTCGCACCGGCAAGCGTAACGGTCCTGCTCTTCTCGTTCGTATCCATCTGGAACAACTACTTCCTGCCGTTGATCATGCTCAAGGACCCGAACTGGTACCCGCTGACCATCGGACTCAACCAATGGAACAAGCTGGGCTCGACAGCCGGGAACGGTGCGCTCATCCAGAATCTCGTGATCACGGCCTCGCTGCTGACGATCATCCCGCTGATCATCGCGTTCCTCAGCCTGCAGCGGTATTGGCAGTCCGGCCTGTCGCTCGGCGCGGTCAAGGGCTAGGGAAAACTCCGCACAGCCTGATATCGCCCTGGAACAAGCGCTGACGACTCGGCCGGCCGGCGGTTCCGGCACTCAGGCCGGCGAAGTCGGCCGCACTGTGCCGCAATTCATCTGATGAACAACTCTTCAAAGAAAATTGAGGTCATGTCAAACGACATTGTGCTCGAACCTTCGCTCCGGATCGACGGTGAGCTGTGCTCCGAGAGTGCGCTCCCGCACATCTGGGCGGAGTGTGTCGGCGCCGGCCGGGCGAATGAGGCATTGCGCGCGGACTGGCAGCAGCAGTTTCGCGAGGTTGTTGACGCCTGCGGTTTCCGTTACATTCGCTTCCACGGTGTCTTTCACGACGACATGTTCGTGTACCGGGAGAGTTATGGTCACGGGTTCGGCCCGAACGTGAACCTTCCCTCGCCGGTGTTCACCTTCAGCTACGTGGACAAGGTGTTCGACCACATCCTGGAGTGCGGCGCCCGTCCCTTCGTCGAGTTGGGCTTCATGCCGCGTGAGTTGGCGACGGAACAGGAGACCGTGTTCTGGTGGGGTGCGCACGCCAGCCCGCCCAAGGACATGGCGCGCTGGGTCGAGTTGGTCACACGTTCGATCGAGCACTGGATCGGCCGGTACGGTCTCGCGGAAGTGCGTGAATGGCGGTTCGAGCTGTGGAATGAACCGAACCTGGTTCCCCATTTCTGGACGGGGACGAAAACGGAGTACTTCGAACTCTACGAGCACACCGTCAGGGCGATCAAGGAGATCGATTCCGAATTGAAGGTGGGCGGGCCCGCAACGAGTGTCTTCGTGCCCGACGAGCGGTACAAGGGCGAAGTCGAGGACCGCTCGGCGATGCTCGAGACGTCCACCGCGTCCGACGTGGACGCGCTCGACTGGCGCCCGGTGTGGATCGAGGACTTCATCGCCTGGTGCGCGGAGCGCGAACTCCCGGTCGACTTCATATCGACTCACCTGTACCCGACCGACTTCGCCTACGGTGCCGACGGCCAGGGGGTCCACATCACCCGGTACGCCGATGCGACCTACGACGACCTGGTCCTCCTTCGCGATCTTGTGGCGAACAGCGCCTATCCGGACGCGGAGATCCACATCACAGAATGGTCGACGTCGCCGTCGTCCCGCGACTTCATCCATGACACGCTGTTCGCGGCAACGTCCATCATCCGGTCCTACCTGAAGTGCGCCACCCTCGCCGACTCGATCTCCTACTGGACCTTCACGGACGTGTTCGAGGAGGGAGGAGCCGGAATCGGACCGTTCCACGGCGGGTTCGGCCTGGTGAACGAGGCGGGCATGCACAAGCCCACGTTCCACGCGTTCGCCATGCTCCATCGGCTCGGTGACCGGCTGCTCCTCGCGACATCCGACGGCGTCGTAACCCGTGACAGCCGGACATCGGCCGTGTCCGCGCTCTTCTTCAACTATCCCGAAGAGATGGCCCGGAGGGCTGTCGGCTCGGCGAACTCGTATCCGGCGACGCGCGCGCTGGCCGGGGTGGGGTCGAGCCGAAGGGTCCGCCACTCGATAGGTCAGCTCAAGCCGGGCACCACATTCCTGGTCGAAATCATGGACTGGGAGCACGGGAACGTCGCCGAAGCATGGCACCGGCTCGGGTCCCCCATCAACCTGTCCCGGGCCGACAGCAAGTACTTGAGCGTAGTCGCCGACTCGCTTCGCAGGTTCACGTTGACCGTGACCGACAACGGCACGCTGGAGATCGATGTCGACCTCCCGCCGTGGGCGGTGCTGTCGCTAAGGCAGGCTGCGTGAAGTGGTTCGCCGTTCAGCTCGCGCCCCGAACAAGGCGACCTCACCGCTGCGCTTCGCCGTCACAAGCGGTTGCCCTCGAAAGGAGACCGGATGTCGCCCGCCCGTATCACCGTCGATCCCACCTTCGTTGTCGGTGAAGTCGACCCACGACTGTACGGGTCATTCGTCGAGCACCTCGGCCGATGTGTCTACACCGGTATCTACGAGCCGGAGCACCCGACCGCCGACGAGCACGGTTTTCGCGCCGACGTGGCAGAGCTCGTCACCGAGCTCGGGGTGCCGATCCTGCGGTACCCGGGTGGGAACTTCGTGTCGGGTTACCGCTGGGAGGATGGCGTCGGCCTGCGGGAGTCACGTCCGACCCGGCTCGATCTTGCGTGGAGATCGATCGAGACCAATGCCGTCGGCACTGATGAGTTCTGTACCTGGACCCGGCGCGTCGGCTCGGAGCCGATGCTGGCGGTGAACCTCGGCACCCGCGGAGCCGACGCGGCCGCCGGCCTCGTCGAATACTGCAACCATCCCGGCGGGACGTATTGGTCGGACCTGCGGCGCAAGAACGGTGTGTCCGACCCGCATGCGGTGAAGGTGTGGTGCCTGGGCAACGAGATGGACGGTCGGTGGCAAGTGGGCCACAAGTCCGCCGACGAGTACGGTCGGCTGGCCTCCCAGACGGCGCAGGCGATGCGCCTGGTGGACCCGGGGATCGAACTCGTCGCGTGCGGATCGTCCGGTCCGCGGATGCCGACGTTCCCCGAGTGGGACGCCACAGTGCTCGAACACTGCTACGAGCACGTCGATTACATCTCGCTTCACTCCTACTACCAGGAGCGGAAGGGGGATCGCGCAAGCTTCCTGGCATGCGCGGTCGACATGGACCGGCACATCGAGGCCGTCGTCGCCACCGCGGACTACGTACGGGCAAAGGGTCGCCATACCAAACGCATCAACCTGTCATTCGATGAGTGGAACGTGTGGTACTCGCAAGGGACGACGGTCGAACGCGCCTGGGAGCAGGCGCCGCGGTTGCTCGAAGACCAGTACAACGTGGTCGACGCCGTCGTCGTCGGCAACATGCTGATCAGCCTCCTGCGGCATGCCGACCGGGTCCGCATCGCCTGCCTGGCACAGCTGGTCAACGCGATTGGTGCGGTCCGCACCGAACCGGGCGGCCCTGCCTGGCGGCAGACGATCTTCCATCCCTTCGCGCTGACAAGTCGCTACGGGCGCGGCGTCGTGCTGCAGACGACGATCATGTCTCCGCACTACGAGACCGACTGGTTCGGTGAGGTGCCCGTGCTGGACGCCGTGGTGCTGCGCGCCGACGACGGCGTCACGGTCTTCGCGGTCAACCGCCACCAGCACGAATCCCTGCCGCTGACGGTCGATCTACGCGCCGTCCCGGGGCTCCGCCGGGCCAGCCATACCTACATCGGCGGCGAAGATCCCGCGGCGGCGAATACCGGCGCCGAGCCCGGGCGGGTGGTTCCCCTCACGGGCGAGGGTCTCGCGGTGGACGCCGGCGAGCTGGCCGTAGCACTGCCACCTATGTCATGGAACATGATCCGGATCAGCTGAGCACTCGACCCTGCGCTCTCCCGATCCGCTTCTCCACGCCCCGGAGGGCACCATGCCGCTCGTCCAGGTGGACATCGACCGGTCCCTCGCCGAAAGTGCGGGACCCCAGATCAGCGACGCCATCCACCAGGCCCTCATGGACGGCCTCGGAATGGGCCCGACCGACCGGTTCCAGATCTTCACCCCGCACGCGCCGGGCGAGCTGGTCTTCGATCCCGGCTACAACGGCGTCGACCGCCGGCAGTTGGTCTGCATCCGGCTCCAGACGGTCCACATGTACCCGGTCGACACCAAGTACGCCCTGTTCGACGCCATCGTCGACCACCTCGGAAAAGTGTCGACCATCGTCGGCGTCTCCCACCCCTCCCGCATCGCCGCCACCGTCGAACTCGCCACGGCGTCCGTCCCGGACGAGCTCTGGGACGCAGTCGAGCGACTCGTCCCGCCCCGCGCCGGCTGGCTCAACTGACCGTGGCGTACGCCGCCCCGAGCAATGGAGTGCCCCCATGTCCCTGAACACCCCTGCCGCCGCGCCCTGGCGTGACCCCGGCCTTTCCGACGACGCCAGACTCGACGCCTTGATGGCGACGATGACGGTGCGGGAGAAGGTGGCCCAGCTGTTCGGCGTCTGGGTCGGCGTGTCCCCCGACGACGGGGAGGTCGCTCCGCACCAGCACGACTTCGCCACCCTGCCCGTGCCCTGGGACGAGATGATCGGGGACGGCATAGGCCAGCTGACCCGCCCCTTCGGCACCGCGCCCGTCGACCCGGTCGCCGGCGCCACCAGCGTCGCCAAGGCCCAGCGCGCCATCTTGGCCGCCGGCCGCCTGGGCATCCCGGCGCTGGTGCACGAGGAGTGCCTGACCGGGCTCGCCGCGTGGACCGCGGCCGTCTACCCGAACCCGCTGTGCTGGGGGGCGAGCTTCGACCCCGACCTGGTCGAGAGGATGGGCGCGCAGATCGGCGCCACCATGCGCCGCATGGGCATCCACCTGGGCCTGGCGCCGGTCCTCGACGTCGCCCGCGACCTGCGCTGGGGCCGCGTGGAGGAGACCATCGGCGAGGACCCGCTGCTCGTCGGCACCATCGGCAGCGCCTACGTGCGCGGTCTGCAGTCCGCCGGTGTGGTGGCCACCCTCAAGCACTTCACGGGCTACTCGGCCTCCCGCGGCGGCCGCAACCTCGCCCCGGTGCCCGCCGGACAGCGGGAGATCGCCGACGTGCTCCTCCCGCCGTTCGAGATGGCCCTGCGGGCCGGCGCGGACTCGGTGATGAACAGCTACGCCGACATCGATGGCGTCCCCGTCGCCGCCGACGCCGCGCTCCTGACCGGCCTGCTGCGGGACACCTACGGCTTCACCGGCACGGTCGTCGCCGACTACTTCTCCATCGCCTTCCTGCAGTCCCTGCACCACGTGGCGGGCTCGCGGGTCGAGGCCGCGCACCTCGCGCTGCGCGCCGGCATCGACGTCGAGCTGCCCACCGTGCACTGCTACGGCGAGGAACTGGTCGCCGCGCTGGAGGCGGGGGAGATCGACGTGGCGCTGGTGGACCGGGCGGCGCGCCGGGTCCTCGCCCAGAAGATCCGCCTGGGCCTGCTGGACCAGGACTGGAACCCCGAGGCCCCGGTGCTGGACGAGCAGGGCGAGGTGGCCCTCGACGACGCGGGGACGCGCTCGCTCGCCCGCGACCTGGCCCGGCGCTCGGTGGTGCTGCTGCAGAACTCCGGCACACTGCCGCTGCCGGCCGGCGGCAGGATCGCCGTGGTCGGGCCGCGCGCCGACACCGGCCAGGCGATGCTGGGCTGTTACTCCTTCCCGATGCACGTCGGCGTCCACCACCCGGACGTGCCCATGGGTGTCGACGTGCCGGGGCTGCTGGAGGTGCTGCGGGCCGACCCGGCGGGCTACGACATCACCTACGCCGAGGGTTGCCCGGTCCTCGGCGGTGACGACGCGGGCATCGAGGCGGCGGCACGGACGGCGGCCGCGGCGGACATCTGCGTGGCGGTGCTCGGCGACCAGGCCGGGCTGTTCGGCCGCGGCAC
Organism: Streptomyces brasiliensis; assembly: GCF_014647875.1. Classification (GTDB taxonomy): domain Bacteria; phylum Actinomycetota; class Actinomycetes; order Streptomycetales; family Streptomycetaceae; genus Streptomyces; species Streptomyces brasiliensis. Next base: position 9,963 of record NZ_BMQA01000117.1, read on the forward strand.
CTCGGGCGAGGGCTGTGACGCGGCCAGCCTGCACCTGCCAGGACGCCAGGAGGAACTCCTGGAAGCGGTCCTGGCCACGGGCACCCCGGTGGTGCTGGTGCTTCTCGTGGGCCGGCCGTACGAGCTGGGCCGGCAGACCGATCGTCTGGCGGCCGCGATCTGCGGTTTCTTCCCCGGTGAGGAGGGCGCGGCGGCACTGGCCGACGTGCTGGCGGGCCGCGTCGACCCCACGGGCCGTCTGCCGGTCAGCTTCCCCCGCGACGGCGACAACCAGCCGTCCACGTACCTGGCGGCGCCGCTCGGCCGGCGCACCGAGGTCAGCAACATCGACCCCACGCCGCTGTTTCCCTTCGGGCACGGTCTGTCGTACCACCCCGCCACCTGGTCGGTGGCCGAGGACGGCCCCGCCACCTGGGCGACCGACGGGACGTATGACGTCACCGTGACCGTCCGCAACGACAGCGCGGTGGCCGTCTCCGAGGTGGTGCAGGTCTACCTGCACGACCCGGTGGCCCGCGTCGCCCGGCCCGAGCACCTGCTGGTCGCGGCGCCGCGGGTGGACCTCGCCGCGGGCGAGGCGAAGACGGTCGCGATCACCCTGCACGCGGACCAGACCTCGTACACCCATCCGGACGGCCGGCGCCGGGTCGACGACGGCGAGGTGGAGCTGAGGGTGGGCGCCTCCAGCGCCGATGTCCGGGCGCGCCTGCGGGTGACGATGGCCGGGCCGGTCCGCGAGGTCGGCTTCGAACGCGTCATGGAGGCGGCGGTCGCCGTCACGTCCTGACGCGTCCGGTCCGTGGACGGCGGATCACCCTCACGAGGCGGGGCATCGAGGCCCCCAATCACAGGAAGCGATCGAACATGACATTGACGTCAGACTCGACACGCTCGGTGAGCAGACGATGGAGGCGCAGGGCGGGCACCCTTGCGGCGCTCGGCGCCTGCGCCGTCATCGCATCAGCGCTCATTCCCCTCCAGGCGCAGGCCGCGCCTCGGACGGTGTACTTCGCAGCGCCGGACGGTAAGGACTCCGGACACTGCAGCCAGTCGCAACCGTGCTCGCTCGAGCGGGCTCAGCATGTTGTCCGCCCGGCCGCCAAGCAAGGTGACGTGACCGTTCAGCTTGCCGACGGCACCTACCGACTTTCCGAGCCACTCCGGTTCGGACCCGGCGATGACGGCGGCGACCACACCATCCACTGGACCGCCGCCCCAGACGCTCACCCCGTCATCACAGGCGCCTCGAAGGTCACCGGCTGGTCCAAGTCCGAGGCAGGGTCAGGCATCTGGGAGGCGAAGACCCCCAGCGGCCTCGACACCCGCCAGCTCTACGTGAACGGAGTGATCGCCCCTCGCGCCGCCATCCACCTGGCCAACGCGGACGTCACTCCCACCGCAACTGGTCTTACCATCAAGAACCCGGCCCTGAGCTACCTCGCCACGCTCCCCGACCAGGGACGCATCGAGTTCGAGTCCCTCGGCGACTTCACGAACCGCTACTCGCCGGTTCAGAGCATCAGTACCACCGAGATCACGATGGCGCAGCCGGCGTGGGACAACAACACATGGGGCTGGGACACCGTCCAAAACTCATTCCTGGCCGGTCCGAGCTGGTACCTCGACAACTCACTGAGCTTCCTCACTCAGGTCGGCCAGTGGTATATCGATCCGGGCGCCGGGAAGCTCTACTACAAGCCGGCGAACGGGGTCGACCCTAACCAGCTCGACATCGAGCTGCCCCGCCTGGAGACACTGATCAGCATCGGCGGGACCTACGACGAGCCGGTGACCGGTCTTGCCTTCGAGGGCATCCAGTTCTCCGGAACCTCCTGGCTCGGCCCCTCGACCGACGGGTACGCGGATCAGCAGAACGGCCTCTTCATCAAGGGCGCCTACGACTACCGCCCCGCCGATGCCTTCACCAGTTGCTCGCGCGGCTGCGAGATGTTCGAACGAGCGCGCACCAGCTGGTACCAGGAGCCCGCCGCCGTGCAGGTCTCCGCCGCCAGCCGCATCTCGTTCACCGGCAACACGTTCACCAACCTCGGTCAGTCGGCGCTGGGCGTCGGAAACGACGCCAACGCCACGACGACCGGCGTCGGGCTGGGCGCCAGCGACATCGACGTGGTCGGCAACCGGTTCATGGAGGACAGTGGGCACGGCGTCGCGGTCGGCGGCGTACTGCCTGACGCGCACCACCCCAGCGACCCAAGGATGACCAACCAGAACATCCTGATCGCCAACAACACGATCAATCGCGTGGCGGTGGACTACAAGGACAACAGCGGCATCCTCAGCACCTATGTCACCAACGCCCGCATCCTGCACAACGAGGTCTCCAACGTCCCCTATGACGGCATCGACACCGGCTACGGTTGGGGCATCAACGACACCGGGGGGTCGAACGACTACGTCGACCGCGGCTACTACAAGTGGAACACGCTCTACACGACGCCGACTACGCTCAAGGACAACCGCGTCGAGGGCAACCTCGTGCACAACACGAAGGCACGCTTCGCCGACGGCGGATCGGTCTACAACCTCTCCGCCAGCCCGGGAACCGTGGTCGCCAAGAACTACCTGTTCAACATCTCGGGAGTCGGCCTGTACCTCGACGAGGGCTCGCGCTCGATGACGTATGAGAACAACGTGGTCCAGGGCGGTTCCTTCCTCTTCACTAACGCGTACAGCCTCCGCAACAACACCAGCGACAACGTCATCCAGAACAACTGGTACAACTCGGGCGGAGCCTCGACGCCGAACGCCGCGGCGCACAACAACAAGCTGATCAACAACGTGGAGGTCACTGGCGCCAACTGGCCCGCGGGCGCACGAGACGTGATCTGCCAGGCGGGTGTCGCGCCGCAGTACCGGACGTCGCTCAACGCGAACCAGTTCGGCTTCAGCGGGTGCGCGGTTGATGCACCGGTCGCAGCCGGCCTCGCCACCGCCGGAGGTTCGGCCGTCAGCTCGTACTTCGGCCAGAGCGACGATGGATTCGGGATCGCGGCGGCTGGCGCCGACGTGTGGGGCGCCGGCGGTCAACACGACGACCAGTTTGGCTCGATCTACCAGGCCAGCTCGTTCAACGCCGACTCGAGCGTGTCCACCCGGGTCGTGTCGGTCAACGACGCCAACGCCTGGGCCAAGTCCGGGGTCATGGTCCGTAACGACATGACCAAGGCGGGAGGGTCGGCCGGGTATGCCGTCGTCGCGGTCACCGCCCGCAACGGCGTCGTGTTCGAGTGGGACGCAAACGGCGACGGGTACCTGGACACCGACGCCCGCGCCACCGTCGACATCTACCGTCCCATCTGGGTGAAGCTCACCCGATCGGGCACTTCGTTCAACGCCTCGTACTCCTACGACGGTGCCAACTACGTCCCGATCGGTCAGCCCGTGACGTTGGCCTCGGCCGCAGCCAAGCAGGACGCGGGCATCTTCTCCACCTCCCACGACGCCGCCCAGTCAGCGATCAACCAGTTTGACTCCGGCGCTGTCACGACCGTGACGATGCCGTAGGTGCCGCTCACGGTGGGTCGACGATAGGCGCGGCGAGGTGCTCTGGAGCGCGCCGCAGACTGACGGTTCAGGTTCACGGACTCTGGCGGCGGGCGCATGAGAGGACTAGGGCGCGTATTGAGTCGTGATCAAGTGGTGGTCTGAGTGAGGTCTTTGATCCAGATC
>NZ_BMQA01000118.1 GCF_014647875.1 Streptomyces brasiliensis
TGCTTCCTCTGGGCTCTCACGTCCCAGTTTCCAGGTGTCCAAGATCAAGGGGAAGCTTCACCGCCGCCCTGCCCCGCAACCGGTTCGGGGTGCGGGACCTCAGCCTGATGACGCTGCACTTCGCCATCGCGGGCCGCGAGCACGAACTGGCCCACCTGCGGGTGCGCGACATCGCCGAGGACCCCGAGGGCCGGGGCCTGGTCGTGGACGTCCGGGTGTCCAAGGTCGCCCCCCGCACCGTCGAAGTGCCCTTCGGCTCACGCGCCCACCTCTGCCCCGTGACGGCCTGGCGCCGCTGGAAGGAGCAGCTGGGCCAGGACGTCGACCCCGACTCCTTCGCCTTCCGCGCGGTCCACAACCGCTGGAAGACCGTACTGGACAGCGGGCTTGACCCCGTGACCATCGGCGACATCCTGACCCGCATCGGCGTCCGCGCCGGACTGGACATCCGGCCCACCGGGCACAGCCCCCGCCGCGGACTGGTCACCGAGTCCTCCCGCGCCGGCAACCGCGACGCCGTCATGGAGCGCCAGGGCGGATGGGCTCCCGGCTCGAAGGTGATGCGCCGCTACCGCGAGGCCGACGACGGGTTCAAGGAGAACGCCCTGCACGGGGTGCTGTAAGCCGCGGACCTGGTGCTGCTGTGTGGGGGGCGGGCCGGGCGCCGGTGAACTCCTCGCCGTTCGTCCCTGGCGCGCAGACGATGACGCCCTCGCGCTGCGCGGCGGGGCTCAACGGCGGTCTCCCCTCCCAGAAGTTCTCCGAACGCATGACCGGACGAATCTACCTACTCAAGGACCCACCCTGGACACGGATCTCATGACCAAAAGTGACCAACCGTGGCGAACCAAGCTGGAATACGCGACACCTCAACATGCGAGCCCACCAGTCCGAGGGCCGGTCTCGAACTGCGTCCGTCGTCCGGCCAAGTATTCGATGCGAGTCACCGTCCGACGCATGCTTCACGGTTGAAGGATGCATGCTTCACGTACAGAGGTCGGCACTGGCCCAGCGGTGATCGGCTCAGGGGACTCAGGGGGACGGGCGTTGGTGGAGTGGGGCAGCACCGGTGGAGGTCGGTTGCCAGAGCTTTCCGCGCCGCAGTTCGTCGGCCGGGAGCGTGAGGTCGCCGCGCTCGACGCGGCACTCGAGCGACCGACCGTGGTCCTGATCGACGGCGAGGCCGGCATCGGCAAGACCCGGCTGCTACGGGAGTTCCTCGCGGCGCAGGCCGAGCGTGGGTGCCGCGCCCTGGTCGGATCATGCCCGGAGCTGCGCGTGCCGTACACGCTCGGCGCGGTCGTCGACGCAGTGCGCGACGGCGTCGACGGCGTTGACGGTGTGTCCGGACTGGGGCTCAGCGGCCTGGCGGGTGCGCTCCGGCCGTTGTTCCCCGAGTGGGCGGCCGAGCTGCCTGCGGCGCCGGAGCCGCTGGAGGACGCGACCGCGGCCCGGCACCGGTTGTTCCGCGCCTTCGCCGAGGTGCTCAGCCGGCTCGACGTGGCGCTGCTCGTGCTTGAGGACCTGCACTGGGCGGACGAGGCGACGCTGGAGTTCCTGTTGTTCCTGGTCTCCCGGCGTCCTCAGCCGGTGAGCCTGGTGCTGACGTACCGGCGCGAGGAGGTGCCGCCCGACTCGCTGCTGCTGCGGCTCTCCTCACGGCTGCCCGCCGATGCCCACCTGGTCCGGCTGACGCCCCAGCCGCTGGACCTCGGCGAGACCGCCGCAGTGGTTTCCTCCATGCTGGCGGACGAGCATGTCTCCGCCGAGTTCGCGGCCTTCCTGCATGAACGTACGGAAGGCATACCGCTGGCCGTGGAGGAGTCGGTGCGGCTGATGCACGACCGGGCCGACCTGATCCGGCGCGACGGCGGGTGGGCGCGCCGTCGCCTGGACCGCATCGAGGTGCCGCCCACGATCCGCGACGGCGTGCTGGAGCGTGTCGGACGGCTCGGCCCCGAAACGCGCACGGTGCTGTACGCGCTGTCGGTGCTCTCCGGCCCGGCCGACCACGCGACGCTGACGGCGGTGACGGGCCTGCCCGAGGACCGGTTCCTCGTCCGGGTGGCCGAGGCGCTGGGCAGCGGCCTGCTGCGCGAGGACAGACCCGGTCAGCTGTCGTTCAGGCACCCCCTGACCGGTCACGCCGTGTACGAGGCCATCCCGGTACAGGAGCGGAGTGCCCTGCATCTGCGGGCCGGCCGGGCGCTGGAGGACTGGCCGGTGCCGCCCGTGGCGGAGCTGGCCCGGCACTTCCGGCTCGCCGGCGACGCCGAGGCCGCGTGCAGGTACACCGAACAGGCGGCCGACCTGTGCGCGCAATCCGGTGACATGGCCACATCGGCCCTGCTGCTGCACAGCCTGGTCACGACCGTCGCCCTGCCCGCGGATGCGCTGGTACGGCTGGTGGCGAACATTCGGTTCAAGGCGCTGCACGGCTCCGATCCGTATTCGGAGATTGTCCAGTCCCTACGGTCGGCCCTCCAGCGCCTGACTCTGACGCCGGAGCAGGAGGCACTCGTCCGTTTCCAGACCGGCCGGGTCCTCATAGCGGCGGGAGAGGTGGATGCGGGCTGGCTGGAGATCCGGGAAGCGATGCCCCACCTCGCTGCTCACTCGCCGGAGGCGGCGCGCGCCCGCCTCCTGCTGGCCCTGCCGTACGGGCCGGTACGCCCGGTGTCGGAGCATCTGGAGTGGCTGAACGAGGCAACCGAGGTGGCACCGTCTCTCACGCGCTTGGACCGCCTGCGCCAGTTGGCGGAACGCGCCTTGGTACTGCTGACGCTCGGGGAGGAGAGCGGATGGGCGGTGGCCCGGAGGATTCCCGACGACGCCAGCGCCCAGGACGTGGAGATCGTCGTGCTAGGCCACTCGAATGTCGGGGAGGCGGCGATGAGATGGGGCCACCACGCCGAGGCCGAAGCACGGCTGGCCCGGTCTCTGGCCCTCGCCGAGCGCTACGAGCGGCTCGACCACTTCGACACCATCGCCTCGTTGCAGGTCCGTCTCGACTGGTTCACCGGCGCCTGGGCGGGGCTCGCCGAACGGGCGGCGCGGCTGAGCGACGAGGACAGCGGGGTGCGGATGCAGGACCGGTGCGCGGCGGCCCTTGTCGTGGGCCTGCTCCAGGCCGCCACCGGTGACCGGGAGGCGGCCGAGGAACAACTGCGTTTCGCCGGACGCGACGACCAGCAGCGCGTCGAGGCCTCGACCGCGCTGGCCCAGCTGCGTCTGCGCGACGGCGACATCGACGAGGCGCTCCGGCTCACCGACGAGCCGGCCGAGATCACCATCGGTCGCGGAATCTGGCCCCGGGCCACCGAGGTCGCCCTCATACGGGCCGATGCCCTGGTGGCCGCCGGCCGGCTCGGCGACGCCGCCGACCTGGTCGCCGCCTTCGAGCGGACCCTGGACGGCAAGGACGCTCCGGCGCCGCGGGCGTCCGTCGTGATGTGCCACGCGATACTGGCCGAGGGCCGGGGCCAACTCGTTGATGCCGCAGTGCTGTTCGCCGAGGCCGCCGACGCGTGGCAGGCACTGCCGCGCCCTTACTACGCCCTGCTGGCCAGGGAGCATCAGGCCCGCTGCCTGCTCGCCTCCGGCCAGGACGAGACCGGCGTACGAATTCTGTCCGAGGTCGCAGGGGAGTTGTCGGACCTCGGCGCCCGCGACGACGCCGACCGCGTGCTTCGGGTGCTGAACAAGCGCGGCCGGGGCGCCCGCACGTCTCGGGGGGGACGGCCCAGCTACGGCGACCGGCTCTCCCCGCGTGAACTGGAAGTCGCCCGCCTGCTGGTCGATGGCCGGACGAACCGTCAGATCGCCGACGCACTGATGGTGTCCACGCATACCGTGGGCAGCCAGGTGCGGTCGGCGATGCGCAAGCTGCGCGTCGCAACGCGGACCGCGCTCGCAACCAGACTCATGGAGCTCGGTCTCGTCGGCGGGCAGCGGCCGTCTCCGGCGGGCGACGAATAATTCGCGTGAAAAAAGTGGCCGGCTCGGGAGCGACGAGGTTAATTCCCGTATTCGAGTGATGAGTCGGGGGCGGAACCCACGCACACTTGCTTGTCATGCCACCCCTAAATCAGCCGGCACCCGGGCCGACAGACGACCCGTGGGATCCGGCACACCCCGCGACGGACGCCTCGGCACAGGAGACACCGCCGCCCGCCCCACCGGCCGACCAGTCGGCCGAATCACCGAACGCTCCGGAACCCCCGGGTACGGACGTCGACGGCGCCGATGCCGACGCCGTCGACGAGTACGGGCCCCTCTAGTACCGAGCAGGCCCATGGCCGGACCTGATCAGCGATGGCGCAGGGCGCGGCCCCGCCCGGTCCCCCACGAGGGCGAGGAATCCCCGTCGGCACCGGCCGCCGACGGCGCGCCCGCACGCGTCCCTCCCGGACAGCCCAGTTCGTACATCCCACAGGAGAGCGATAGATGAGGCGAAGGCAAACAAGGCGTCTCAGACGCCACATAGGCGTGCTGACGGTCGGCCTGACCATCCTCGGGACGGCCATGCCGATGGCGGTGGCCAACGCGGCCGAACCGGTCCAGCAAGCGTCGGTGTCCGGCGCCGGACAGACGACGGACACCACCGCGGTCGCCCAGACCACGGACTCGGCCACGGACTCGACCCCGATCAACGACGCCGAGCTGGCCAAGGCGGTATCCGCGGACGGCAAGAGCATCCAGGTCACGCTGGTCACCGGAGACAAGGTGAACATCGGTCTCGACGACACCGGCAAGGTGGTCGTCCGCGACACCCAAGCCGCGGCACGGCCTGACGGTACGTCGGTCGTGTTCCACACCATCACCCGCACGGGACGGGCCTACGTCGTACCGAACGACGCCCTGAACCTGGTGACTGACGGAGTTCTCGACTGGTCGCTCTTCGACCTCACCGAACTGGCGAAACTCGTCGCGTCGGGCAGGAACGACGAGGTGCCGGTGATCGTCACCTACTCCGACGACGACGATGTCTCCAAGACCCCGAAGGTCGCCGGGGCCACCGCCGGCAGAGCGCTCCGGAGCGTCGACGGCCGTGCGATGGCCATCAACAAGAACGGCAAGTGGTGGAAGGGGGTGCGGGGCAAGACGGGATCCGCCTCCGCCGCCCGGTCCGCCGGTTCCCTGGCCGGTGTCAAGAAGGTGTGGCTCAACGGGCTCTCCGAGGTCAGCCTCGACCAGTCCGTACCGCAGATCGGAGCCGACGTCGCCTGGGGCCGCGGCTACGACGGCAAGGGTGTCTCCGTCGCGGTGCTGGACAGCGGCGTCGACGCCACCCACCCCGACCTGGCCGGAAAGATCGCCAAGAAGGTCGACTTCACCGGCACTTCCGCCGACGCCAAGGACGGGTTCGGCCACGGCACCCACGTGGCGTCCACGATCGTGGGCAGCGGAGCCGCGTCCGACGGGAAGTACAAGGGCGTCGCCCCGGGCGCCAAGCTGCTGATCGGCAAGGTCTGTGACGACAAGGGGCAGTGTCCCGACGACGAGGTCATCGCGGGCATGGACTGGGCCGCCCACTCGGGTGCCAAGGTCGTCAGCATGAGCCTCGGCGGTGAACCCACCGACGGGACCGACCCGATGAGCCAGGCGCTCAACGAGCTCAGCCGCAGCACCGGGACCCTGTTCGTGGTCGCGGCCGGCAACTCCGGCGGCAGCGCGACCATCGGCGCGCCGGGCGCCGCCGACGAGGCCCTGACCGTGGCGGCGGTCGACAAGAGCGACAAGATCGCGGACTTCTCCAGCCGCGGGCCGCGGTACGGGGACTACGCGCTCAAGCCGGACATCGCGGCTCCGGGTGTCGGCATCGTCGCGGCACGGGCGGCCGGCACCACGATGGGCACCCCGGTGAACGACTACTACACCAGCTCCGACGGAACCTCGATGGCCACCCCGCATGTGGCCGGCGCCGCGGCCGTGGTCGCCCAGCAGCATCCGGAGCTGACCGGCGCGCAGATGAAGGCGCTGCTGATGAGCACCGCCAAGGACCTGGGGTTCGACGAGAACGAGCAGGGCGCCGGCCGGGTGGATCTCGCCAAGGCGACCGAACCGCAGCAGGTCGTCGCCTCCGGGACCCTGAACTTCGGCCGCCAGGCCTACCCGTCCTCGTCCAGGACGAGGACGGTCACCTACACCAACCTCACCGACACCGCGACGACGCTGGACCTCGCCGCGTCCCTCTCCTCCGGTGACACGCCCGCTCCGGCAGGCCTGATCAGCCTCAGCGCGGACAAGGTGACCGTACCCGCGGGCGGTTCGAGCGAGGTGACGGTGACGCTCGACGGCAGCGTGATCAGCTCCGGCGGGCCCTTCGGCCGTTTGAACGGCGTGCTGACCGCCCGTGACGCGTCGGGCGATGTACGGGCCACCACACGGATCAGCAGCTTTCTCGAGGCCGAGCGGGCCCAGCTGACGATGAAGGTCGTTCCTCCGGACGGCGCCTCCTCCGTCACCTACGGCAACGCGGTCTTCATGCCGGTCGACGACAAGGATTCCCTGCACGAGGACCTGACCACCGAGAAGGGCTCGGAGTCGACCACCGTCTCGCTCTACAAGGACAGCACCTACTCGGCCACCATCCCCGTCACCTGGACGAACGCGTCCGGCGAACTGCAGAGCGCGGCACCGGTGCTGGCGGAGGTGACGACTGCCAAGGCCACCACGGTCACACTGGACCTGCGCAAGCTCGTACCGGTGAGCGTGAGTACTCCGGTGGCGACCGAAACCTACTCCGCGATCAGCTCCACCGAGCGGGTCTCGGCGACCGGCAAGTGGTCGCTGGCGACGAGCCTGACCGCCAGCTACCAGGCCCAGGAGACTGCGCACTGGTGGGCCCTGCCGACCGAGAAGGTGCACACCGGCACCCTGACCCAGAACACCTACAGCGTGCGGACGACACCCGTCGTCACCATGAAGGCCGTCGGCGGCGGTGACGCCTTCGACCTGTCCGCCCGCTACCAGACCCCGGACGTGGCGTTGAAGGCCACGTCGATCCTGTTCGGGCTTGAGCAGGGCGTGCTGTCGCCATACGGCATCGGCGCGGGCGCGGCTCCGATTCCCCGACTGCAGACCAAGGGACGCGTCCCGGTGGTCTACGCGGGCACCGGGACCGCCGCCGAGCTCGCCGACGTCGACGTCAAGGGCAAGCTGGCGCTGTTGACACCGACCGACCTCTGCGGGACCACCTGCGACTTCGACACGCTCCGTGACCAGCGGCTGAAAGCCGCTGCCGCCGCCGGCGCCGTCGGCGTGCTGGTCGCGGCACCGGGCCTCACCAACCTGAACGCCTTGTATAACGCCCTCTCTAACGCGGAGGGTTGCCTGACACCGGAAAACTGCTTTCCACTCGATCTCGATCCGAACGCCCCGCTGCCCCTCGTGACTGTGGCGTACGACCAGGCGCAACGCCTCATCGAGCGGATCAAGGCCGCTCCCTCGGACGTCGGAATCGTCCTCGGCGGCAGCGCAACGCCGACGGTCTACGCCGCCAGGTTCGTCGCCCAGGGCCAGGTTCCGTCGAACCTCGAGTACCACATCGACAAGGACCGTCTCCAGCGGGTCGACCACTTCTTCCACTCCGACCAGCCCGGCACTCTCGACAAGCTGACCTGGGAGGAGCAGACGGAGGCCGCACCGAGCGCGGCCACCCTGGACCTGCCCACCGTGGCCACCCAGCACACGCTCACCGTGTACGTCCAGCAACAGGACAACGCCATCAACCGGTTCGACGGCGCCTGGGGCGACAACACCGACAACAACTTCGCCCTGATCCACACGCGCACTGAGACCCACGACCTGGTGCTGTCCGGGAAGAACGAAGTCCACTGGAACGAGGGACCCAGTGTGCCCGGGGCCGTGCCGCAGGTGCGGACCAAGTCCGGCTTCTTCACGGCCCAACAGACACCTTGCGCGGCCTGCCGGCAGGGCAACACCTTCTACCCGACCTTCTACCTGACCAGCAGCGGAGGCGCACGTCAGGCCCTGATCGGCATCACCGACCCCGACCACCTCTCCGCCGGCGCGGACCCGTCGGACTACCTCGGGCCGCTCGGCCGCCGCTGGGTCTTCGGCTTGGACCCCTGCGGCCCGACAGCGCCGTGGTACCAGCCCACAGAGGACTCCAAGTGCGAATACACGCTGTCGGATGCGTCCGGGCACAAAATCGAACCTCGCACCCAGAAACTGACCGCCACCTACGGAGAAGTGGGATGACGGCACAGACCGCAAAGGAGTCCAACGCGATGAACGCGGGCGTGCCGCAGGCTCGTCACCGGAAGGGGGCCCTCGCGGCGATCGTCGCCACGGCGGCACTCGCTCTCTCCGCCTGCAACGGCACCGGCGATCTCGCCTCCTACGACCTGCCGGCGAAGTCGGCCCGGTACACGTTCGAGAGTGAGACCAACGGTGTGAAGACACAGTGGGAGTACGTCTCCGGCCAGCCGACCCAGGGTGACGCTCCCCAGCAGAACCCGTGCATGGGCGACACGGTCGGCGACAACACGGCGGCCTGCAGGCCAGAGCCCCTGATCTTCCTGCGGTACGACCTGGGCCTGGCCCTGGACAACACCGCCAAGGCAGAGGAGAAACACACGATCACGATCACCGCCTACTACCAGGATCGCATCAGCGCTCCGCCGAAGGTCGACGTCCTGACGGCCGAGGCCTCCTACGACGGCGGCCACACCTGGAAACAGGTGAGCACCCAGGCCTCCGGGACGAACACCTTCACCGCGCAGATCAAGAACCCGGACGTCGCGCAGGCCGCCCAGGGCGTCGGACTGCGGGTCCACGCGTCCGACACCAAGGGTGACACCGTAAGCCAGACCCTCCCCACGGCGTACAAGCTGCGCTGAGGGCACCGCTGAGAACACCGGACCCGGGACCGCCGGGGTCCACAGGCCGGGGCGAGGCCGAGACCTCGCCCCGGCCGTTCGCGTTTCCCCGCAAATCGCGGCAGCTTCCGCAAGCGCTACCGCGAGATGGACATCCTGCTCGTCGACGACATCCAGTTCCTGGCGGACAAGGAGTCGACGCAGAAGGAGTTCTTCCACACCTTCAACGCGACCGTCATGCACACCGACCGCAAGATCCGCGCGCTGATGGCCGAGCGCCGCTCCATCTTCTACAACCAGGTCACCGAACTCACGAACCGCATCAAGAACGGCGGGCCAAGAATGACGGGCATCGCGGGCGGCCCCGGCCGAGGCTCCGCGGGCGGCTTGATCGTCGCGTAAGCCCTCGGCACCACCGACCACGTCGTCGTGTTCCTGAAGCCGATGCCCGACTTCATCGTGGCGAAGTTCGAGGACTTCACCGAGAAGACCTTCACGAGGCCGGTGTCGGCGTAGCCAGTTCTCCGCTGCTGAGGAGGACAAGGCGCAGATATGCCTGGGTGCCGCAAAGGGTGCAGGTCATCGGCTCCGGCTACGTCACCAACTGCCGCAAGGAGCTGGTGGAGAACACCGCCGACATCGAGCATGGTGCGCACCGTGGGCACGGGCGGCAGGTACGTCATGTTCAGATGAAGGACAGGACGAGAAGCCTGGACTCAGTTGTACGAGGTCAGCGGCAAGTTCGAGGCGCAGATCAGGGCCAACTCTCCACACGCATGACACGCCGACATCGTGATGCCCGTCACGCACAAGCCCGAACTGAACGCCGACGTACACGACGGACTCCATGCCGCAGGTGCCCACACCCTGCTCCTCCAGGACATCCTGAGCGAGGAGAAGTGGTAGAACCGGCTCACCGACGCAGACCGACGGGCCCTGTCTCCGCTGTTCTGGACCCATGTGAACCCCTACGGCCGGTTCGAGCTGGACATGAACTCCCACCTCGACCTATCCGCCGCGGCGGTCATGGTGTCCGGCTCTCGTACGGGTGCCTGATCCCTTTTCGGGGCGCATCCCCCGCGAGAGCTACAGGAGCTGTCCATGTGCGGGTGATTCGCGGACGGCGCCGGATTCCTAGCGTGGTTGTCAGGTCGCAGCCGGTGCGACCCCTACAGGGGAGGCCACGATGAGTACAACGTCCACCGCACGGCACGCCGGAGGCCCGGGCCCGGACACGGGCCCCGACGGTCACGACGCTCGCGGCGGTCGTCTCGGCCGGATCGTCCGCTCCCCGCTCGGCTGGATGTTGACGGGCCTGGTCGGCGTCGGCCTGGTCTCGGGCCTGACCGGCACGGGCCCTGGTCCGGTGCCGGTGCTGGGCGCGGTGGCAGCGGTGGCCGTGTACTGGCTGGTCATGCGCCGTGTCGCGCGACGCTCGACGCCGGAGATCGCCCGGCGTGGGGCCGGCCGGGAGGCGCTGCTGGGCGGCGCGATCGGCCTGGGCTTCGTTCTGGTGTCCGCCCTGCTGATCACGGCGTTCGGGGGCTACTCGTTCTCCTGGGCGGGCCATGGCTTCATGGCGGTCGTCTGGTCCGCGGTCATGGTGCAGATCGGCGCCGCGGTCACCGAGGAGTTGTTGTTCCGCGGTCTGGCGCTGCAGGCTCTGGAGCAGCTGTGGGGCAGCCGGGCGGCCATTGTGATCACCGGGCTGTTCTTCGGGGTCGCCCATCTGGGCGCTCCGGGGGCCAGTGCGTGGAGCGCGCTGGCGATCGCTCTTGAGGCGGGCGTGATGCTCGGCGCCGCGTTCCTGTGGCGGCGTAGCATCTGGTTCGTCGCGGGTCTGCACTTTGCCTGGAACACCACCGAGCAGCTGCTCGGCATCCCGGTCTCCGGGCACACCCCCGAGGGCCTGTTCACCGTCGACGTGCATGGGTCCGCCGTGCTGACCGGCGGTGGCTTCGGTCTGGAGGCGGCGGTGGTGCCCGTCGTCATCGGTGTGCTGCTCGCCATGCGGATGTTCGTCCTCGCCCGCCGCGGCGGCGGTCTGCTGCCCCGGCGATCCGCACGACACACTCAGGTCGGCTGACTGGAGGAAACGGTGGTGATGTCCCGTCAGGCGCCCTGGAACCGTGCGCTGCTCCGGGCGCCGCTCGACTGGTGGGAGGAGCGGGACGCCTTCTTCAAGGACGGCGTCCTCGCCCTGGTGCTGGCCCTGTTGGCCTTCGTGCCGACCCTGTCCAACATCGGGGGGCAGATCGGGGATCTGCCCGAGCGGCCGGCGAGCGTGCTGAGCGTCGGGCTGGTCCTGGCCCAGACCCTGCCGCTGGCGGCCCGCCGCCGGTGGCCCGCGGGTTGTCTGGCTGTGGTCGCGGGCGCGTTCGCCGTGTACCAGGCGCTGGGCTTCGCGACGACGTTCGGGAGTCTGGGGCTGTATCTGGCCCTGTACTCGGCCGGGGCCCACCAGGTCCGCGTCCGCCGTGGTCTGGCGAGCGTGGTGAGCGCGGGCTATGCCGTGCTGGCACTCGTCCTGGACCGCCTCGGCTCACCGCAGGGCATCGCGGACTATCTCGCGTTCTATCTGACTCTGGCCGCGTTCTGGCTGGTGGGGAGCACTGTGCGGATTCGGCGGGTGGAGGAGGCGCAGCGGCGGCGGCTGGCTGCCGAGGTGGCCACGGCCGCCGAGCGGGCGCGGATCGCCCGCGAGCTGCACGACGTGGTCACTCACCATGTGACGGCCATGGTGGTCCAGGCGGACGCGGCGCAGTTCGTACTCACCTCCGCACCGGAGAAGGCCGGCGAGGGACTGGCGGCCGTCAGCGACACCGGCCGTCGGGCGCTGACGGAGCTTCGGTACCTGCTCGGCGTGTCGGAGGCGACCGGCGAGTCCGCGTCCGCGGACCTGGCGCGCGCGGAGCGGGCACCCACCCTGGGACGGCTCGGGGACCTGGTCGAACAGGCCCGCAGGTCGGGGCAGCCGGTCGAGTTCAATGAGCAAGGCGAGCGGCGAGCGCAGTCCGTGGACGTGGGGCTTGCCGCCTACCGGGTGGTGCAGGAGGCGCTCACCAACGCGATGAAGTACGCGGCCGGGCAGTTGACCAGGGTCGTGGTCCGGCACGGCGAGGATCGCATCGAGATCGAGGTGACCACCGACGGGCCCACCGCCTCCTGGGCTTCCGCACCTGCCGTGCGGGAGCCGGGCCCTGGGGGCGGGCGCGGACTGGCAGGGCTGCGTGCACGGGTGCGGATGGTCGATGGTGAACTGGAGGCCGGACCCCGGCCCGAAGGCGGATTCGGGGTCCGCGCCTCGATTCCGTCCAAGCCCGTTCAGGAGTGACCCCGTGAGCGATGTGTCGCCGCCGATTCGTGTGCTGGTCTGCGATGACCAGGCATTGGTGCGGACCGGCTACGTCACCATCTTCTCCGCGCAGCCCGACATGGAGGTCGTAGGGGAGGCCGAGAACGGGCACGAGGCGGTCGAGGCCGCACGGCGCCTGCGCCCCGACGTGGTGGTGATGGACATCCGGATGCCCCTGCTCGACGGCATCCAGGCGACCCGGCAGCTGGCCGGTCCCGATGCCGAGGCCCCGCCGAGGGTGTTGGTCGTCACCACGTTCAACGTCGACGCCTACGTCTACGACGCCCTGCGGGCCGGCGCGAGTGGCTTCCTCCTCAAGGACGCGCCACCGGCGGAGCTGGTCAACGGCATCCGGACGGTCGCCCAGGGCGAGGCCCTGCTGGCCCCCGCCGTCACCCGCCACCTCATCGGCCACTTCGCCGAACACCTGCGCCCGGCCGATACTTCCCGGACGGCCAGGGAGGACGTGGTACGGGCACTGACCCCGCGCGAGCTGGAGGTGCTCCGGCAGATCGCCGAGGGGCTGTCGAACGCGGAGATCGCCGCTGAGCTGTTCATCACCCCCGAGACGGTCAAGACCTACGTGTCGAGGATCCTGGCCAAACTCGGCCTGCGCGACCGTGTCCAGGCCGTCGTCCTGGCCTACCGGGTCGGGCTGGTGTCCTCCACCGGCTGAACCCACGCGCTGGTCGCCCCGTGCACCGAGACGGGTACGAGGCCCGCCGACTGGTCGCGCTCTTGTCGCCGGACTGCGCGGCCGAGCTGACCGGGGCCTCGTGCGGTCCTCGCATAAACAGTCCTTTGCGCGAGCAAGATCAATAACCAGCCGCCGGACCTCCGGCTACCCGCGATCTACTTTGCGGCTGGTGTCTGGGCTAGGACACCGGGGCCTGCATGTAGCGACCCTGGTATACGAGTCAGGCGCGTGCTGCTGATGATCGGTCAGGTGCTTGCCCGCGGCGCACCTGGTAGACGCCGGGGCTCACTTCGTCGGACAGCTCGGCGACTACCGATGCCAGGTTGTCGGGCCACCGTGGACGTCCGGGTGTCCAAGGTCGCCCCCCGCACCGTCGAAGTGCCCTTCGGCTCACGCGCCCACCTCTGCCCCGTGAGGGCCTGGCGCCGCTGGAAGGAGCAGCTGGGCGAGGACGTCGACCCCGACTCCTTCGCCTTCCGCGCGGTCCACAACCGCTGGAAGACCGTACTGTTCGGCGGGCTCGACTCCGTGACCATCGGCGACATCCTGACCCGCATTGGCGCCCGCGCCGGACTGGACATCCGGCCCACCGGGCAGAGTCCCC
>NZ_BMQA01000119.1 GCF_014647875.1 Streptomyces brasiliensis
TGACCCGCATGTCCGGTGGTGTGGGAGGAGGGCCGGGCGACCCGGCCCTCCTACCCGATTGTCGCCAGCCGGCGTCGAGCCGCGGTTCAGCCTCAGGGTTTCCGTTGCCGAGCTGCGTCGACTGAACAAGCGTGTGTGAGGTGGAGGTCGGCCGCTGTCTGTGTTGGCAGCGACGGGCGGTTGCGGGGTGGGGCACGGCGGATGGCGATGAGGGCGGCGTCGTCGCCCAGGCGTCCGCTGGCGTGGTCGAGCAGGTCGCGGTGGATGTGGTGGATCAAGGTCTCGGGTGGCTGCCCCGCCCACTGGGCAACCCGCTCGGTGAGTGGGTAGAAGGCGCCGGTGCGGTCGCGGGCTTCGACGACGCCGTCGGTGTGCAGCAGCAGCGTGTCGTCGGCTGCGAAGGGCAGTACCTCGACCGTGACGTTGTCGAATCGGGTCAGACCGATTCCCAGTGGAGGTGTGGGCGCCAGGTCGGGGACGGTCACGCAGTGGCCGGGACGGAGCAGGAGGGGTGCCGGGTGGCCGCAGCTGGTGATACGGGCGACGGGGTCGGTGTCGGGGATCTCCAGCAGGAGAGCGGTGACGAAGTGCTCATCCGCCTCGTCCGTGGGCTCGAAGTCCGCGAGGTAGCGGGTGACACTCTGCTCCAGGGAGGCGGCCAGTGCGGGCAGGCTGTCGTGATGGTGCGCGGCCTCGCGGAACGCGCCGAGCAGGAGAGCCGCTTCGCCGATGGCCGGCAGGCCCTTGCCGCGTACATCGCCGATGACGAGCCAGGTGCTGTTCCGGCTGCGGGCGGCCGCGTACAGGTCGCCGCCGATCTCGGCCTCTTCCTCGGCGGCCAGGTAGACGGAGGCGAGTTGCAGGGTGCCGAGCCGGCCGGGCAGCGGCCACAGCAGAACGCGCTGGGCGGCCTCGGCGACGGACCGCACCTGCGCCAGCTCACGGGCGCGCCGGTCACGGATCACGCAGAAGACCACGATCAGCAGGGAGAGCACGGCCAGGGCGATCATCTGCACCAGTACGTTCCGTGACCCGAGCATGCCGGAGCGCCAGCCGATGAACCCCTGGGCCACCACTGCCGTGCCTCCCACAGCCGCCGTGGCCACAGGGCCCTCGAACCAGGCCGCGACCGCGGGCGCCATCACGAGCAGGGGGCCGAGAACGATGTCCGACGACGACACGTCGTCGGCCACCACGATCACCGCGATGAGCCCGAGAGGGACCAGCAACACGAGGCGGCTCGGGTGCCACGACCATGCCAGGCGTTGCTGTGCGGAAACCATGCTTCCACCGTGCACCGGGTCGGGCCGGCCTGCGACATGGCCGCGCCTGGCCCGGACCGGTCCGTGACACCGAGGTTCGGGCCAGGAAGCGTCGACCCCAGTACGCTAAACTTGATCTTGAGCTGGCCGCCGGAACTCCGGTGAGCTGGTGCTGCGTTGGTGGTCCTAGGAAAGACGCCCCGCTTCCTGCGGGGAGATGCAGGTGCAAGGCCTGCCCGGCGCTCGATCACGGGGCCCGTCCGCACACTGCGGCCGGGCCCCGATCGTTGCCCGGCCTCGCACGCACCCGGACGGGAGCCACTTCGCCGTCACGGCATGCATGGTGTGCGCGGCTCTGCCATCGTGGTGAGCGAAGTCTTCTCTGCCGGACAAGGGACGTGCGTCGCTTGGGACAGAGTGGCCGTTGCGCCTGCTCTCTCATGATCACCCGGCTGGAATTCCTGGCCGAGCCGCCGATGGGGCCAGCTGGGCATGTGAGGACATTGCAGAGCGCCTGGCCGGAAAGCCGTTGGATGGCAGCCGTGCCCGCCGCGGCGCTCGGCCGCTTCCTGGAAGTGCTGCATCCGTGACCGACCCCGCCACCGCACCACCGCGGGCCGCCGGACGCGGTCCGGCGTGGCTGACCCGCAACGTCAAGGTGCTGTGCGGGGTCTCCTTCCTCCAAGACGCCGCCAGCGAACTGCTCTACCCGATCCTGCCGATCTTCCTGACCACCGTTCTCGGGGCCCCGCCTGCCGCCGTCGGCGCGATCGAGGGCCTGGCTGAGGGCGCTGCCTCGGTGACCAAGGTGGCCGCCGGACGCCTAGCGGACACCTTCGCCCGCCGCCCGCTCATCGGCGCCGGCTACGGCCTCGCGGCGCTGGGCAAGCTGCTCATCGCACTCGCCACCGTGTGGCCGCTGATCCTCGTCGCCCGGGTGGTCGACCGGCTCGGCAAGGGCCTGCGCGGCGCACCCCGCGACGCCCTCCTCGTCAACGGCATCCCCAACAGGCAGCGCGGCAAGGTCTTCGGGCTGCACCGGGCCGCCGACACCGCCGGAGCCGTTGTCGGCCCGCTCGTCGGTCTGGCCCTCTATGAGACGCTGGACCACCGTCTGCGCCCGCTGTTCTGGATCGCCGTCATCCCCGCCATCGCCTCGGTCGCCCTGGTCGCCGCCGTCCGCGACCCCCGGCACACCGCAGGTGCGGGCACCGGCCGCGAGTCGGCCACCCGTGTGCCATGGCGCGCCCTGCCCGGCCCGTACTGGCGGGTGCTGGCAGCGCTGACCGTGTTCAACCTGGTCAACTTCCCCGACGCGCTGCTCCTGCTGCGCGCCCATGACCTCGGCCTGACCACCGCCGGGGTGGTCGGGGCTTACGCGCTCTACAACCTCGCCTACGCCGCCCTCAGCTACCCGGCAGGGGCCCTGTCGGACCGGCTTCCTCGCCCGCTGGTGTTCGCCGCCGGGCTGGTGTTCTTCGCCACCGGCTACCTGGGTCTCGGCCTGATCCACGCTCCGTGGGCGGTGTTCGTAGTGCTACCGCTGTACGGCGGCTTCAACGCCTGCACCGACGGCGTCGGCAAAGCCTGGATCTCCACCCTCGTCCCCGATCACCAACAGGGCACCGCCCAGGGCCTGTACCAGGGCGCCACCGGCGTCGCCGTCCTGCTCGCCGGCGTGTGGGCGGGGCTGGCCTGGGGCAGCGACGGGCAGGTTCCGCTGCTGGTCTCCGGCACCGCTGCCCTCACTCTGGCCGCCGCGCTGCCCGTCCTTGCCCGCGCCCGGGGGGCCGCCCGGTGATCGCCCCATACGTGCAGCTCAGCGATCACACGCGCCGCTCGGTGCCCATGCTGATGCCGAAGTAGCCGACCGGCCCAGCGGCGCCGATCTTTGGAAGCTCCTGGAGGGCGTCCAGCGTTGCCTGCCACTCGGGCACGGCACGCTCCGCCAGGTGGGCGTTGTAACGGACGACGATCGAGCCGACCGGCTCGCCCGCCGCCATCGCCCGCTGCATCACGGCGATCTCCTGCTCGTCGTGCGCCGTGCGCGGCCGGTCGCCGTGACCGGGCGCGTCGCCCTACGCCCACTCCATGCCAAGCCGCGGCCGGTGCGCTGGACAGTGACGCGTGCGGTGCGGCCGTCGGGCTGGAGGCTTGTCAAGCCCCGGGTTTCGTGGAGACTGAGTTAGCTGGTCTTCACGTACGCCGGCAGCTGGCCCTTGCAGCGGCACAAGGACTTTGCCGTCGCCTATGCGGCCAACGCCCGGGGCGTCGTGCTGTCGGAGCGGGAGGAGGCCACCAAGCGGGAGCTGCTGGTCGCGCTGACCGTCCCGGTGCAGCGTCAGTTCTTCGCGTTCTGGTGGACCCGGGCCCGCCACTACACGGCCGACCAGCGGATGTTCGCCGAGGCCGTCGCCCGCCTCGCCGAGGAGGCGCCCCCCGCGCCGTAGCGCGGGCCATCACTGTTCTGCCTGCAAGATCGGCTCCCCTATGGGTGTTGATCTTCTGCCGGACGTTCGGGGCAGTCGGGGGAGGGGACCCACCGGCAGGTTGGGGCGTTGGCGCCGCAGTACGGGCAGACCTCGGTGACGGAGGTGAGCGGCAGGCCGTACACCCAGCGCAGGCACGAGTTCGCCTGGAACGGGCCGTGTTCGGCGGGGCGGTGGTGGAGGCCGGGGAGCAGGTTCCAGCGGCGCTCGGTCATGCGGCGCCCGGCGGGCCGCGCAGGCTGTGGGGTGTGGAGGTCCAGCCAGTACCGCAGCGGCTGGCTCTCGCGTCCGTCGACCACGCCCGGCTGCTTGAAGCGGTCGGCGACGTCGGCCAGCCAGTCGCGGGCGGAGGCATCGGGGGAGGCGGCGCGGCTGGTCTCCCAGTCGTTCATCGCGGCGGCCAGGCGCACAGCCTCGGGGTAGACGACCGCCGGGGCTGCCTGTCTGCGCCGCAGCCGCGGGCCGACGCCCAGCTCGTCCTCGCGCTGCCGCCAAAGGTCGCGGGCGAACTGCTTGGACACCCACCACCACAGCGTCACCTGGTGGGCGTCGGCGACCAAGGCGTCCCCGGCCGGGCCCAGCCGGTGGTCGAAAGCGCGGTGCTGCTGGAGGGCACGGCCGATCTCCGGCAGGGGTGTGGTGTCGATCAGGTAGCCGTGGTCGTCGCCGCACTGCCAGCGCCGTCCGCAGGCGCACGGCCGCCAGCGGTGCCCGGACGCCACGAGCCAGGCCCCGTCTTCCAGGCACAGCGGGCACGCCTTGAGCGGCCCTTCGCCCGGCTCGTCCGACCAGGCGGTGACGCGTACTTCGGCTCCGGCAGCGGCCAGCAGCTTGCTCGGGTGCAGGCCGGGGAGGGCGCGGCGCAACTGGTCTTCGTCGCGTTCCACAAGCACCGCCAGGCGGGCGACGGCCTCCGGACTGAGCCGGGCCTCCTCGAGGTTTGGGCGGGGCGGCGCGAAGGTGGCGCGGGGCAGGCGGCCTTGATGCAGCGCCTTGAGCAGTTGGCCGGCCTCGATGCCGTTAGCGGCTGCGGTGCGGGCCAGGTAGGAGGCGGTCGTCTCTCCGTGGATCAGCGGAACGCGGATCGGCAGGTCCGCCTTCTTGAGCGGCTTGCTGGTCGTGCGGGCCTTCGCGGCGCCCTTGGTGCCCTGGGTCATGTGCAGACCGTTCCACACCCGTCCTGTGGACGGCGGCTAGTGCTGTGACCGGGAAGGTTCACCGGTTCGGCTTGGACATGGGTGCTGTCGTACCCGGTGGGTACGGTTGGCGGCATGATTGACATCCGTGAATTGGACGCACGCGCGCTGGAGATCGCCGAATCGGTCGTGAACCAGGTCGACGTCAGCATGCTCGGCCGGCCTACGCCGTGCGCGCAGTGGACACTTGGACAGTTACTGGCTCATATGACGGGCCAGAACTACGGCTTCGCGGCGGCGGCCCGGGGTGAGACCGTCGATCGCGGCGTGTGGGCGGACCGGTCGGTCGGCGTCGATCCGGCGGGCGTGTTCGCCGCGTCGGCCGGCGAGGTTGCGGCCGCGTTCGCGGAACCGGACGTGCTGACGCGCTCGCTGTGGCTGCCGGAGATCCGCGGCGGCCAGATGTTTCCCGCACGGCAGGCGATCGGCTTCCACCTGCTGGACTACGTGGTCCACGGCTGGGACGTGGCCGTCTCGATCGGCGTCCGCGCCGAGTTCGATGCGGACCTGCTGGCGGCCGTGCTGCCCATTGCCGAGCAGGTCCCCACCGGAACGGCCCGAGAGCGCGAGGACGCCCAGTTCCAGCCTGCTTTGGAGACGGGGGACATGGCCGGGCGGCTTGAGTGGATACTCCAGCTCCTGGGCCGCTCCCCGAACTGGCCCGCGCAGGCGGAGCCGACCTGACACCTGGTGGTGGTCAGGCCGCCGTCGGGAGGAGAGCGCGTCCGCCCCAGCGGATGCCTTTCTCGCTGCGGATGCGGGCGAGTTCCTTGCGCTGTGCGGCGAGGACGTCGGGGTGGCGGGCGTTGGCGTTGCGCCAGTGCAGGTAGCGGTGCAGTGCCTGGGTTTGCGCCGGGTGATTGGGGTGGTTGGAGTTGGCCAGGGTGAACTGGCGCAGCGGGCCGAAGTGGGCCTCGATCGGGTTGGCCCAGGAGGCGTAGGTCGGGGTGAAGCACAGTTCGACCTTGTTCTTCTTCGCCCATCGGCGGATATCGGCGCCGGTGTGGGCGGAGAGGTTGTCCAAGATGATGTAAATCGGGGCGCCGTCGGGACGGGCGGCACGGAGCGCTGGACGCTGCTCATCATCCGCGAACTGCTGTGGGGCCAGGACCGGTTCAACGCCATCGCGCGAGCCGTGCCCCGGATGTCCCCGACGCTGCTGGCCACCCGGCTGCGCCAACTCCAACGGGCCGGACTCGTCCAGCGCCACCTGCTCGGCGGCGAGGCCCGCTACCAGCTGACCGCTGCGGGCGAGGAGCTGCGCCCGATCCTGGAGCTGATGGGCGCATGGGGCGTCCGCTGGATGCAGGAGGTCCGGCCGGAGGAGTATGACCCGGCACTGCTGATGCTCGACATCGGCCGCGAGTCCGACTCGGAGCGGATGCCCGAGCGCCCGGCCACGATCCAACTGCACTTCGCGGACGCCTCGGCCGGTCAGGAGCACTGGTGGCTGGTACTGTCCCGCTCCGAGGGCGCCGACGTCTGCGACACCGACCCCGGCCGACCGGTGACCATCTGGCTGGACACCGACGTGTCCACCCTCACCCGGATCTGGATGGGCGACCTGACCTGGTCGGCCGCCCTCCAGACCGAGTCCCTCCGCCTCACCGGCGACCGCCCGTCCTGCCGCGCCCTGCCCACCTGGCTGCACGTCAGCCGTTTCGCCGCCGTCCCCCGCGCCTCCTCGCCGCTACCCCGCTGACCAGGCCGACGCCTGCCCGGACTCATCCAAGATCGCGACCGCGTCCCGGTCGTCCAGGTGCTCGCACACGAAGCCGCGGACGGCGGCCATCGCGGCCATCGCGTCCCATTTCGCGGCTTCCAACAGGATGGTGGTCGGCGGCAACGCGGTCGGCCTGGAGCAGGCCCAGCTCTTCGCCCGCCTCGGCACCCGCGTGAGCGTGATCGAGGCCCTGAACCGCCTCGCCCCCTTCGAGGAGCCCGAGGTCTCCGCCGCGATCGAGGAGGTCTTCACGGGCGAGGGCATCGCCGTGTACACCGGCACGGCCCTGACCGCCGTCCGCCGCGACGGGCACGGCTACACCCTCACCGCCGGCCGCGGCAGCGCCCCCACCGAGCTGCGGGCCGAGCAACTGCTGGTCGCCACCGGCCGCCGCCCGGTCACGGCGGGGCTGAACCTCGACAGGGTGGGGGTCAAGACCGGAGAGCGCGGCGAGGTGGTCGACCACCGGCCACGGCACCGCGAGCGGGTCCTCCAGGAACAGGTCGACGTACCGCACCGTGCACATCTGGAGCGCGAAGCCAAGCTGGTGGTGCTTCGTCCGCCGCAGGGCGATCAGGTCCCGGTCGACGTCGTCCAGGAAGAAGAACCGCTCCAGCTCGGGCCTCGTCGGCTCCTCGGCGAACGTCCCTGGGCCTGCTCATCACTCAGGAATTCCACCGGCACGAGCCGGACCGTAATCACCCCGGAGCAGGCCCGGAGGCGTTTCAGCGAACCCCGGCGGCGAAGTGGAACAGTGTGCTAGCTGACCATGATCGTTCTCACCGATAACCGCTGTACCGATGTCCAGTCCCGAGGCCGTGTTCACCGGCTGGCCCAGGGGCTACGCGAGTCCGAGCTTCGCTAGGCGGGTGGGAGGTGGTCGTTGCCGGGCGGTGAGGGGATTGTTGCCGCATCGGGGTGTGGGGCCGGCCCTCCGTTGCGCCGCCCCGCCGCAGGCGACGGGTGAGCTGATGGAGGTGGCGCCGGCGGAGGGCGAGACCACCTTGAGGTCGTGGAGTTCCCGCCCGGCTGGAGCTACCAGCTGCACTGCTCCGAGAGCGTCGACTTCTCGACGGTCGTGCAGGGCGCCGTGGACTTCAGTGTCGACGAGGGCACCCGGACTCTCGGCCCCGGCAACTGCGTGCTCGTGGCCGGCACCAGCTACGCCTGGAGCACCAAGCACGGCTGCCGCCTGCTCGTGGTGATGCTCGGCGGGCAGCGGGCCTGACCGGGTCCTTAAGCTTGGCGTTTTCCCGGCATACCGCTTTCCAGTAATCATTTTCGGGCAGGGGCAGTACTCCGTCCCACGTAGATGTCCTAATGGCAGCGTTCACAGACCACGAGAGTCTTGCGTTTCCGCATGGCCATCAGGCGAGCAGGTCGACGTGGCGCTGTACGAGCCGCTGCTGTTCATCTTCGGCGACCTGGTCCTTGACGGATCCCGTAGGGGCAACCCCCGGAGCCGCCTCACCCGGAGCAACCCGGGTGGCACGGCCCCGGCGGGGCGTCGCCACGGCCTCAGAACGTGGGCGCGTCCAGCTCCGGTACCAGGCGCACGTCGGTCACGCTCACGCCGTCCGGGGCGCCGAACGCCTCGACCATCACGCCCAGGTAGGTAGCGGTGACCTGCAGAGCCAGGTGTTCAGCACCCACGCGCAGGTCGAGCCTTGCCACGGGCTTGCCCGAGAAGTCCGGCATGCGGTAGATCCGCGCCGCCGGGTAGCTCAGGCTCGTCAGCTTTGCCTGCATCTCCTCGAATGTGGCCGTGCGGGTGCCCGAGAAGGCCTTGCTGATGCGCTGTTGGTGTCTCTCGGCAGCGCATTTCTCTTCCGCGGTCAGCGGTACCGGATCGACCAGGACGGGCTGGGGGGAGTCGATCGGTTCCGCTGCGGTGGTGTCGGGTGTGGAAGCCGAGGCCACGGCGGTGGTGCTGCTGGGGACGTCTGGAGCGCAGCTCTGGGAGATGAGGTCGGCCAACTCGAAGAACTGCATCTCCGCACTCGTCGCGGCGACGTTGACCGCAGGGGCTGGAGCGGCGGTGGCGTTCTGCGCGCCGAAACCGGTCAGGACGACGATGCCGCCGAGCGCGGCCGCCAGCAGGGACTTCGGAAGGAAGATTGATCGCATGTCCGTACGATGTCAGCTGCTGACGCTCACTCATATAGGTACAGGTACTTAGCTTGTTCTTTATCTACCGGTCTCGAAGAGCGACTCGAACTGCGTCGCTCACCTGGGCATTGCCGAGAAGATCCACGCGCTCGCCCTGGAAGCGCACGACCGCATGATCGGCCTGGAGCTGGGTGAGACGGGCAGCGTGCCCTCCTCGTCGGCGACGCGTACGAGGATGACCCCACTGTCCGCTCCCTCTACCGGCGACCCGTCGAAGGGGACGGGAGACCCGCGACGCTCAAAGGTCCCGTCCGCTTCGTGCCGGGTGGCGCAGGACGTGCTGCTGCCGGTATTCCTTGGGCGGGATGTCGTAGGCGGAACGGAACGAGCGGGTGAAGGTGGCATGGTCGCTGAAGCCCCAGCGGGCCGCTATGCGGTGTACGGGCACGGCCCGGAGAGCGGGTTCAGCGAGGTCGCGACGAGCGCGCTCCAGGCGCTGGCTGCGTATCCATGCCGAGACGGTGGTCTCATGATCCTGGAAGAGGCGGTGAAGGTAGCTGACGGAGATGTGGTGCGCGGCGGCGATGAAGGCCCGGGGTCAGACAGGGTTCGTGCAGGTGCTGCTGGACGAACGCCTGAACGCGCAAGAGAAGCGTGCGTTGGTGGGATTCGGGCGGGACGTCGCTGACGGCGTCGACGTGGTGGGCGAGCGCCGCCGTCAGCAGGTCGAGGGCCACGTTGTCCAGTCGGGGGACGTCGGCCGGCCGGTAGGAGGCGGTGTCGGCGGTCAGACCGGTGAAGAATTGCGTGAGCAGAGCCCCGACCCCTTCTTGCCCGGGCAGGCGGACCGCCAGGATCCGGTCGATCTTGTTCGGGGGCAGCGGTAGCAGCGCCCGGGGCACATGGGCGCGCACTAAGGTGGCTGTGTCCTGGCCCGCGGCTATCCGGAGCTCGAAGGGGCGTGAGCTGTCGTACGCCGCGAAGTCGTGTCGGCCCAGTGCCGCATCGCGGCCGAGTTGGTCCACCGCGAGGCCTCCGCTCAAGGAGAATATGACGGAGATCAGTTCCGGATCGGACTCGTGGACCAACCTCGATGTGCGCCGTACATCGGCCGACGAGCACGTCAGCTCGACCACGTTGACGGCCGCGAGGGCCAGTTCCCGCGCTGTGGCTCGGAAGTCCTTTGCCCAGTCACTCCGCACCCTCATCGGGTGAAGGCTCTTGGCCTGGAGCTCGTCGAAGCGGACCAGCCGTTCTTCCGGCGGTAGATCCTCGCTGCGAAATATCGTCTTGATCATATTCCCCCCAGCGGCCATCGTAGCCGCCACATGTGTCGAACGGCGCTGGACCTGACGGTTCCAGGACGACCATTCCCGCCGGAAAATCTGTGGACCGGTCGTCAAATGCCTGTGGACTCAGTGCCAACACGGCTCCGCAACGCGCTGCCACGCTCTGTGTGGAGGTAGTGGCGCGCGCGTGAGATGAGGGCGGTGACCGAAACCGTCCCGTTCCAGTGACAGGAGACATGAGGCAAATGCGGTCCCCACCATCACAATGCCGGTGAAGCCGGACACCTGCGCCAAGCCTTGGACCATGTGGGGGACGCGTCCATCGAAATCGACGCCAGCCTGAGTACCGGGCTTTGGAGCTTAATTCGACGCAGATTCGCACTCACACGGGAGTCAAGATGAAGCTCTCTCAGCTGGTCTCAGCAACGGTTGCGGCCGCTGCCGTTGTCACCGCCGCCGGCCCGGCCATCGCCGCCACCCCAGCCAACTGGCACATCGACGGCAGCACGGTAGCCGCCCCGGCCAACATCCACGCCGACGGCAGCACGGTAGCCGCCCCGGCCAACATCCACGCCGACGGGATCGCCGCTGCCCCGGACAACCAGTACCAAGACGGCATCACCGTCGTCCCGGGCAATCAGCACCAGGCGGCGGCCGCAGGCAACCTCACGAGCACCGCCTGTCTGCGACGGTGGGGGCAAGCGTGACGACCCCCAACGGGTCGTCGAGCTGCTTGCCCCTGGTGGCCTTCTCATCCTGGACGACCTCACGCCGTCGCCCCACTGGCCGCCCCGCTTCGGCGGCGAGGTGGATGAGCTCCGGCTCTTCTACCTCACCCACCCTGCCCTTCACGCTGCCGAGGTAATGACGACACCTACCAGCTCAGCGATCATTGCGACACGACGCCCGTAGCCCGGAAGGCTCGTGTGATCAGGCGGCGAGTGGGCGCCCGCCCCAGCGGATGCCCTTCTCGCTGCGGATGCGGGCCCGTTCCTTGCGCTGGGCGGCGAGGATGTCGGGGTGGCGGGTGTTCTGGTTGCGCCAGCGCAGGTACGCGTGCAGGGCACAGCAGCTTGGCGATCGAGGTGATCCCGCCGTACCGACGCGAAGGGCTGCGTTCCAGCGGGTCAGCACATGGGATGTCCCGTTATTGCGACATTTCTGCAGCAACTGTGGCGGCCACTGCGTCCCGTCATGCAGTCTTATTGGCGAGCTGGCCGGTGCGGTCGGCTCACTCATGTCTCACAGGGGGTAAGAGCATGCACATGACTAGGAAGCTCGCCGCCATGGCCGGCGGCATCGTGCTGACCGGTGGCCTGCTGGCCGGAAGCGCGGGTGCCGCCAGCGCGGCGGGGGCCACGCCGCAGGCGGCATCGTCCTGCCCGTCGGGCTGGTTCTGCGTCTGGTCTGGGAAGAACTACACCGGCCATATGCAAAAGGTCGCAGGGAAGAACGCAAACCTGACCAAGTACCCGGTCTTCCAGAGCTTCAGGTCGTGGTACAACCACGGCAAGTCCTGTGACTTCAAGTGGTACGCGAAGAAGAACTACGGCGGATCCAGCGGAATCGTCCCGAGGGGATACAAGCAGACCGGCAGCACCATCCACTACATCAAGTCCAACAAGTGGGTCAACTGCCGCTGACCGGCCGCCCGCCACAACGCCCGAGGGCGGCGCCCCACTGGGGGGCGTCGCCCTCATGAGGCGCCCCCCGGAGTGTGGACACAGGGGTTCATGCTGCGAGTGTGAGTTTACGTTCTCGCTGGTGCCGTCGTTCGAACTCGGCTGGCGAGAGGTAGTCGAGGGCACTGTGACGCCGTCGGGAGTTGTAGTAGGTCAGCCACTGGAAGATCTCCAGTCTCGCCTGACTCATCATTGAGAACAGCCTCCGGTGCATCGTCTCCCTTTTGAGTCCCTGCCAGAATGATTCGGCGAGGGCGTTGGTGTGTCCAGAAGGCGATTGTGAGGTTCTGATGTAGAAGACAGAAGTCGAACAATCGCCATGCTGTTGTGGAGATGAAGGTAGGTCCTTCGGCATCGACATGCAGGTGCAGGTGCCAAACCACCATGAGCTGCTGCGGTGAATGAGCCGTGGTGGTGAGCGTCATGGAAAAGCCATACGGAATGCGGCAGGTATGGGCTGAGAAGGCGAACGCAAGTGAACCGCTGATGACGTGTCGTAAAGCTTAGACGACATCAAAACCAGGGCCTCAATGCTGTCCTGGGACAAGCCAGACGGGAACCTGTCTACTGGTCTGGCGGTGTCCGGCATGAAGGTGGCGCGAGCTCAGTGAACCCTTCTCGGTAACGTCTCATGACGGTTTGTGATCTTGGGTCAGGTGGTGCGTCCGTGCTCAATCTGGAGCAGGACGAGGGAGGCTCGGGCGATCCGGGTGATGGCCGCAGGGTCGAGGCTGACTCTACGCAGGGCCTTGAAGGTGACCTTCAGCAGGGCGTTGGCGCGCTCGGCGACGGCATGGACGCCCCGGATCACGGCATTGAACGCCCTGTCAGACTCGGCGAGTTCGCCGCTTTTGGGCTTCTTGACCGGGTGGCGGAGGCCGTCTGCGGCGTTCTCGTAGCCGAGGTCGGTCAGGGTGGGGACGCCCAGGGTGGCGGCCAGCCGGTTCAGGGCGTCGACCAGGCCGTGGGCGCGGGCGCAGGTGGTGTCGTGCTCGCGGCCCGGCCGGACCGGGGAGACCCACAGCGGCCAGCCGTCCGGGGCCGAGATGACCTGCACGTTCCCGCCATGATGCTTGTGTTTCCCAGACCACCAAAGATCGGCGCCGTTCGGGCCGGCGGCCCCGACACGGTCCGTGCGGATCACGGTGCCGTCCAGGTTCAGATGGGTGTACCCGGCCGCCGCGGCCCGCTCCAGCGCGGTGGACAGATCGGGCGCGTGGTCGGCGAGCACGGTCAGCCCCTCATGCAGGTAGCGGTACGCGGTCGGCACCGAGATGTCGTTGTCCCGGGCGAGCTGGACCAGCCGGGTGCCGTCGACGAACCAGCGCAGCACCAGCACCGCCTGCTTGAAGACGCCCAGCGCGCGGGTGCCCCTGCGGGTTCCGAGCCGCTCGCGGTGCCCGCGCAGCAGCTTCGCGAGATGCTCGGCGGTTGCCCTGCGGACATCGAGCACAGCGGTATAGGTGATACTGGACGTCACGTGGAGCCTCTGGTCGTACGGAACGCGATCTTCGCAGACCTGTTCCTACCAGGGGCTTCACCTCTGTCCGACACCAGGTCACCACCCCGCCGTCCGACGCATGGGGGAGTCATGACAAGCAGGTTCACCGAGTTGGCCGTTGACTGGAACGATCCGGAGAGGCTCGCGGCCTTTTGGTGCGAGGTCCTGGACTTCGAGGTGATCGACC
>NZ_BMQA01000120.1 GCF_014647875.1 Streptomyces brasiliensis
CTGGGTCACCTTCGCCGGTGACAAGTACGACTGGGTGTCGTGGCAGACGTACACGATGGTCGGCGGTTCGATCGTCCTCGGTCTGCTCTTCCTACTCGTCGAGTCCAA
Organism: Streptomyces brasiliensis; assembly: GCF_014647875.1. Lineage (GTDB taxonomy): Bacteria > Actinomycetota > Actinomycetes > Streptomycetales > Streptomycetaceae > Streptomyces > Streptomyces brasiliensis. Next base: position 109 of record NZ_BMQA01000120.1, read on the forward strand.
GGCCAGCCAGCCGATCATCCCGCTGCGCCTGTTCCGCAACCGCACCATCACCCTGTCGTCGCTCGCCTCGCTCTTCGTGGGCATCGCGATGTTCACCGGCACCGTCTTCTTCGCCCAGTACTTCCAGCTGGCCCGGGACAAGTCCCCGACGATGTCCGGCATCCTGACGATCCCGATGATCGGCGGTCTGTTCGTCTCCTCCACCGTCTCCGGCCAGATCATCACCCGGACCGGCAAGTGGAAGGCCTGGCTGGTCAGCGGCGGCGTCCTGGTGACGGCCGGCCTGGGCCTGCTGGGCACCATCCGCTACGACACGGCCTACTGGAAGATGGCCATCTTCATGGCGCTGCTGGGTCTCGGCATAGGCATGATGATGCAGAACCTGGTGCTGTGCACGCAGAACCAGGTGGCCCCGAGCGACCTCGGTTCTGCCAGCTCCACGGTCACCTTCTTCCGCTCCCTGGGCGGTGCGATCGGCGTCTCCGCGCTCGGCGCGGTGATGGCCAACCGGATCACCCACTACGTCAAGGACGGCCTCGCCGACCTCGGCCCCAAGTACGCGCACCTCGCCTCCGGCTCGGGCTCCGGCGGCTCCATCCCGGACATGAACAAGCTGCCCGCGCCGCTGCGCACGGTCATGGAGAGCGCCTACGGTCACGGCATCGCGGACGTCTTCCTGATCGCGGCCGGCATGGCGTTCCTCGCCTTCCTGATCACGCTGTTCATCAAGGAGGTCCCGTTGAAGACCAAGGGCGGTCTGGCGCAGGCCGCGTCGCCCGAGTCGGAGCAGGCTGAGGCGCCGGCCGCGGCCGCCGCCGAGGTTCCCGGCCCCGTCGAGGAGAAGGTCCCGAGCTGGGCGGTGGCGACCACCGAGGCCCGTCCCGAGGGCTCGGCCACGCAGAAGCTCGCGGCCGTCGCCACGGTGGCTCCGAGCGAGCCGGCCGCCGGTGCCGGCGGCGGGGTCCCGGTGCGCGGCTTCGTCCGGGGCGCCGAGAGCGCGCCGGTGCCGCAGGCCGCGGTCACGCTGATCTCCCTCGGGGGACGGCAGCTGGGCCGGTCGGTCTCGCAGGCCGACGGTGCCTACGCGGTGGACGCGCCGGGTGCCGGTTCCTACGTCCTGATCGCCTCCGCCGACGGCTTCCAGCCGCAGGCGTCCACGATCGTCGTGAACGGTGAGCCGGTGGCGTACGACATCCTGCTCAGTGGCACCAGCGGGCTGACCGGTGTGGTGCGGGCCGTGGAGAACGGGCTGCCGGTGAAGGACGCCATGGTGATCGTCACCGATGTGCGCGGCGACCTGCTGGCCACCGCCACCACCGGTGAGCAGGGCGAGTTTTCCTTCGCCGAGCTGGTGCCGGGTGCGGTGACCGTCGCGGTGAACGCCACCGGGTACCGCCCGCGGGCGCTGCCGGTCGAGGTGGGCGGCACCGGGGTCACCCGGGTCGAGATCGACCTCGACTCCGGCGCGCAGCTCCAGGGTGTCGTCCGTGCCCCGCACGGGCCCCTCGCGGACGCCCGCGTGACCCTGGTGGACGCGGCGGGCAACGTGGTCGGTACGTCCACCACCGGCACGGACGGGGCGTACGCCTTCACCGACCTCAACAGCGGTGACTACACCGTCATCGCGACGGGCTACCCGCCGGTGGCGACGGCCCTGACCGTCACCGGCCGCGGTGTCGACGACCACGACATCGAACTCGCCCACCCCGGCGAGTAATCCGAATCCGGCCCGTGGCGGGGCGTGCTCCGAGCGGAGGTGCGCCCCACCACGGGCCGGCTTCTTACGACCAATTTGTAAGGCTTTGCACGCGAGTGAGCCGAAGGGGCGAGCACGGTCGGTCTCTCGACACCGGCCGGGCGCCCCGCGGGCGAACGAGCAATGGAAAGGGAAAACGGGATGGGACTGACCGCGAGGATCCGTACCCGGGACGGATGGGCCGTGTCGCACGCGGTCGTCACGGTGACCGACATGACGGGCACGCAGGTACTGCGCGCCGAGGCCGACCACGAGGGCGCCGTACGGGACACCACCGAGCTGGCACCGGGGGCTTACACGGTCATCGTCACCGCGGTCGGCTACGCGCCCGCCGCCTCCAGCGCGATCGTCACCGCCAGCAGGCGGGCCGAGATCGGCAGCGTGACACTGGCCCGCCAGGGCGGCACCGAACTGCCCCCGCCCGGGCCCTGGACCATCGACCCGGCGCACTCCTCGGTCGCCGCGGTCGCCCAGCACCTGGGCATCTCCAGCGTGCACGGCCGGTTCACGGACTTCTCGGGCACCATCGAGATCGCCCCGGACGAGGTCACCAAGTCCCGTGTGGAGGCGGTCATCCACGCCGCCTCCATCGACACGGGCAACGGCATGCGCGACGGCCACCTCAAGTCCCCGGACTTCCTGGACGCCGAGCGGTACCCGGAGATCACCTACCGATCCACCGGTCTGACCATCGCCGGCTCGGACCGCTGGACGGTCAGCGGCGAGCTGACCATGCACGGCATCGTCCGCCCGGTCGACCTCGCCCTCGCCTACCTCGGCACCGGCCCCGACCCCTGGGGCGGCACCCGGGCCGCGTTCCGCGCGACCACGGAACTGCGCCGCGAGGACTTCGCCATGAACTACAACCAGGTCCTCCAGGCCGGCATCGCCGCCATCGGCACCACCCTGAAGGTGGAGCTGGACATCCAGGCCGTCCAGGGGGACTCCCTTCCGCAGTCGTAGGCACGGCAGGGTCAGCCTGATTGGTGTGTGGGGGCGGGTGAGCTCGTCCCGTGCGTGGATGCTGAAGGGGTCAGCAGACGAGGAGTTCAGGCAGGCGCGCATAGCAGTAGGGGTGCCGCTGCACCCGATCTTCGCCGACGCTCCTGACGAGGACGGGGCCTGACCGAGATGATGCCGCGGATCCGGTAACGACGTCGACCAGGGCCACCTGTCCGTCTCCACCACACGGTCGGCGGTGTCGATGCAGAGAACTACCTCCTCCGTGACTGTGATCTCCGCACTCTCCGACCGAGGACTGTCAGATGCGCCTGGCACGATGCCTGGCATGAGCCCGACAGCAGAGCTGACGCAGAAGACCCTGACCGAACGCGGCTTCCGCGGCTTCGTGCCGTTCCGTGAACTGCCCGACAGCAACGTCCCCACCGGGCACGGAATCTACGTGGTGATCCGCACGGACACCTCGCCCCCGTCGTTCCTCCCCACCAGCCCTGCCGGACACCTCAAAGGCCGCGACCCGTCCGTGACGGCCGACAATCTCGGCGATGCCTGGGTGGACGGGGCAACGGTCGTGTACATCGGCAAGGCCGCGGGCCAGGACGGATTGAATCAGCGGCTTGCCGACTACCGCCGCCACGGCACCGGTCTGCTGGCTGGCCATTGGGGCGGTCGCTACATCTGGCAGCTGGTCGACTCGGACGCACTGCTCGTCGCCTGGCGGCCGATGACCGAGGACGACGCAGGTGAGGCTGAGCAGGACCTGATCGACGAGTTCAAAGAACTCCACGGAGGAGCTCTGCCCTTCGCCAACCTCAGGAACAACGCCCGAAAGGCCCCGGAGACGGACACCAACATCGACTAACCCCCGGTCACCCTGCACCGCCCAGGGGCCGCGCGCCGACACCAGACCGAGGCCAGGGGGACCTATACCAACGACTCCTCAAGAGCCTGCCGAACAACTCGGAAGGCCAGAAGAACCTCTTCATTGCCTACCATCAGATCCTCGGGCCCTCCCCCGGCGATCCGGCTCTCCTGCCCGAAGTGTGGCTGCACTGGGACCACAGGACCGTTCAAGAACGCGGCCCTGAGGCGTTGCTGCGCTCCCGCATGGATTTCCTTCTGCTGCTGCCTCACGGACAGCGCGTCGTCCTGGAGGTCGACGGATCACAGCACTACACCCGCGACCGCGGCCGTACTCCGGATACAGGCAAGTACGCGGACATGGTCGCCGCTGACCGAGATCTCAAGCTCCGGGGATACGAGGTGTTCCGCTTCGGCCACGACGAGCTCAAGCGTCTAGATGCCGCCCAGTCCCTTCTGCGGCAGTTCCTCCCAGACATGTTCTGCCGCTTCAGAGTGAGCAGCTGACGCTCTCGGAGTCGGCGCAGGATCCTGTGCATGGGCAAGCGCCCAGTCCGATACCCGCCGGGCTCCTCAGGCCAAAGGCAACTGACCGAGCGGTCGGCCGCGGTCGGCCTGCGCCTCCAGCAGAGCAGCCACGTCCGGGCCCCGCGTGAAGACGGGACCGTCCCAGTACGCCGGGACCGCCACGGGCGTAAGGCACACCTCGGTGCCGTGGACGCGCGCGGCGTCGAAGAGGGCCTGCAGCATCTCCACGCCCGCGAGGTCGAGCGCGCCGAGGCGGGCATGCCACGTCTGCGTCTCCAGGTCGTACGAGGCGATTTGGCGGAGCCTGTCGAGTTGCTCCTGCCATTGAGAATCGGCGGCCGGCGCTGTCTGGATGGTGGCCTCCAACACCCACACACCCTGGGGGGAGTTCGGCGAAGTCATGCAAGGGACGGTAGACGTCACGACTGACAACTCGCCCGGTCGGGTGAATCCCCAGCCTGAACCGACCCCGGCCGGGCACGAACACGTACTGACAGACGTGGACCAGATCCGAGAAGCACACCTGTCCGAACCCGGCCTGCTCGTCATCGACGTGGCGGGCTTCGACGATGACACCGTCCTCGCTTTCCAGGCCGCGATCGCCCGAACCTGGGGGACCGCGACCGCCGAGCGCACCACCCGAGATCCCGGCCAGCCCGGGGTGCGGCTGCGGATGTACACCGATATGCGGCAGGTCCTCGAGGAGGCCACCGCATCCCTGCGACACGGACCAGGTGCTCGATGGTGGTGCCGAGCGGCGCGTAGGCCAGGTGGTAGGCGATCTGATCGGGCTACGGTGTGACGGAGGTCGACGCCGTCTACCGGCCCACCGCCGTGGCCGACGAGGGGATCTCGGACCAGCTCCGCATCCCGCTCGCCCACCTGCGCCGCATGCGCACCGAGAACGTCCCCGCTGCTGGTCGAGCACGTCAACGCGTGGGTGCGCCAGGAGCCGGAGCGCCGTTTCATGCTCCGCGCGTTCCGGGGCGACAACGGCCCCGGCATGCCGCCCGCCGAGGGCGTGGCTCGCGCGCTGCTGTCCGACAGCTACAAGCTGATGGACAACGTCGACATGCTGCTGGCCGCCCTGGACGGAGTGAAGCAGTCCGGTCACCCCACCCGCGTCACCGGGTGCGACCTGACCGACCGGCGTATGTATGCGCGCGTCGAGCCCTGGTCTCCGACGGTCATCCGGCTCTGGTGTTCAGTCCGGTCGGCCAGCCGTACTGCACCACGCCCGAGCGCTTCGATCAGATCTCGCCGCGCTGGATCGACGATGGGGAGGAGTCCTAACCCGGCCGCCGACCCCGCCCGCCTCGAGCGCCCCCCACCCGGCTCTGGAGGCCCTGCCCGAGCGCAAGCGCCGCGAGTTGTGCGAGCTGCACGGGATCGCACTGGGGCGGTGCATGCTGTGCGGACCGCGCGAGTATTTCGAGTGCCAGCGGGGAGCGTCCACGGCCAACGCTACCAAGCCGTTGGCCAGGACACATACAGAAGTTCGGCTGGAGTATCAGGACGGCGTGACTGCGAAATCGTCAAACTGCGCGGTGATGTACGAGCTTGGGCAATCGGGGGGTGCGGCGCACGCTTGTTCACCGTCGAGCATCAGGCCAACCTGGCCGTGGTCGTAGGTGGGGTCGGTGACGGTAGCCGCGGGAACGCCGTCGATGATCACCGTGATGGTGTCGCCGTTGAAGCGAAGGGCCATCTGGTGCCATTGGCTGGTGCCCATGGCGGCCGCGTTTCCTTGCGCGATGGTCACTGTCTTGTTACTTCCCGGGCTGCACTGGGTCGTTGGGCAGCCCTGCACATCTTGGAGGGACCACGCGCCGGTGTCGGAGATGTTGAGGTAGTAGCCCATCCAGATGTTGACGTGCGGTTTGTTTGCGGAGCTGAGCTCGTTGACGACCCGGCCGAGCAGCGAGACTGTTCCCGGTTGCTGCAGCAAGAACTTCGTGCTGACCTGGTAATCGGTCCACGACGCGTCGCCGACAAGCGTCACCGGCGAAGGTACCCGTGTCCACTTGGTGGGCTGCTGGGTGATGACCTGCTGCAGGCACTTGCCGGCGTGCACACCGGTCCCGTCGACGGCATGACCGCACGGGGCGATCTCGAAGGCACCTTCCATGTCGGAGAAGTACCGGGGGGTGCTGCCCTTCTGGTAGCCGTCGAAGGAGTCCCTGAAGGGAAGCGTCAAGGTGGCCGGGGGTGGAGAGCTTGCGGCTCCCTTGCCGCCCTGCATGGTGGTCAGCGTGTAGACCCGGTCTGGCTGCAGCGTGATCGTATATGAGCCGTCCTCGGCGGGCTGTACGTCATCGCCTTGAGCGAACCATGTCGACGGGTCAGCGGAATCGGGTTGAGTCGACCAGAGGTGCAGCGTGTCCGTGGACAGCCCGCCGCCGACGGTAACGTGCACGGTTTGGGGCTCGGTTGCGGCCGTTGTCTCGAACACCGTGGTGTAGTCGCGTCCCGCCGTGGTCGATCGCGCCGTGTCACCGGCGGACGGCGACTGGCGAGTGACATACGTCCCGCCGCCGTCGAGGTGGCCGGTGGCGGAGTCTATGTACCGCCATCCCGGCCGGGTGAACTGCGCGGTCTGCGCCAGCACCCACAGGGTGGGCCCGAGATCGTAGTAGCCGGACCACGGCTCATTCGCTTTGAGCAGCCCGCTGTCCTGGAACTGGACCGTCGGGTACCAGGCGTAGGCGGCGGGCCAGTTGATATAGGCCGTCATGCGCGAATCGATGTACGCGTGGTTGATCTCGGCAGCGACATCGGCGGCGCCGGTGAGGTAGTTCTTCCAGCCGTCTTCGCTCGCGAACAGCGGCTTGTCCAGCGACAGGGCGTCCGCGGAGCTCGAGCAGTGCGTCTGTGAGCAGGGGTAATGGATGCCAACCACGTCGACCGCCGCGTCGAACGCGGGGTCGTTGACCATGTCGGTCGCCACATTCCAGCCGCCGTTGTCGGCGGCGACCAGCTGCACGTCCTGGTAGCCGTGCTGGTCGAGCGCGGCCCTCAGGTTCTCGTACCAGGTCTTGTCCCAGCCCTTCTCGTTCCAGCCGCCGAGGTAGCCGATCGTTAGGCCGTGCTGGCTGGCGCAGCCCAGCCAGTTAAGCAGGTAGGTGATGTTGTCCTGGGACCAGAAGCCCCCATCGAACCAGCCCGGGGCCCCCCATTCCAGGCCGTAGAACTTGATCGCGGGATTGCGCTTCTTGGCCTGCTCCATGAGCCACCATTCATAACCCGCGGTGCAGTCGACCTGCCCGCGGGCCCGCTCGTGGCTCGGCTCGGCGCCGTTGCTCGAGTTCGTATCGCTACCGATCTCGACCTTGAGTATCTGCAGCGACGCACCGTATCCGGGCTTGAACAGGTAATCGAGGATCCGATTGCGCTCTGGTTCGGGGTAGTCGACCAGCAGTCGCGACGTTCCTCCTCCCCCACTGATCGCGCCGACGCCGTCGAAGACCCGGCCCGTGCCGTTGCCGTCGACGCTGATCGCCTGCCCGGCCTGGCCTTCGCCATGCGCCGGCGTCACCGCAGGGGTCACCAGCACGATGCTCACGATGGTGAGGATCACCGCCGCGACCCGCCCTACAGACTTGCCTGTCCAAAGCCACGCAAGGTGCACGCTGTACCTCTCTCCGATCGACACGGCAGAGACGAGCCTGTTCGAAATTTCGACAGGCGGTCGGTATCACGAACGCAGGCAGGTTAGCCACTGGGCTGAGCAATAGTCAAGAGTCGGTTAATACATGGCAGTTGCCAGTCGTGATCTCGGCCGTCCGGTCATGCGGTCGCCTCCGCGGTGACGTTGTTCCAGTGCCGGTGGCAGGCAATGGCGCGCTGTTGATGGCGGCGGCGCCAGGCGGACCCGTGCAGGACGTGGTCGGTCGCGGCGGGGCGTCGGGATAACGGTGGCGCGGAGGACGGCCAGGAGTTCGCGCGGGCTGGCCAGGACAAGATCGATGCCTGCGGGGCGGGTGGCGCGGGCGCGCGTGACGGTCAGGACCGCGGCGGCCAGGAGGCAATCAGGCTCCAGCGCATCCACGAGGTCCAGCAGGTCACCTGGCCCTGGGGGACTTCGGAAAGGCCTGGTCAGGCATTTCTGGACCACGTTTGTGTGTGGCCGGCACATGCCAGGCCACGGCCACGGCGAGGAGACCATACTCGTGCCTGCGGCCACCGCGCCCAATGCGGTGCCGCGGACTCTGGATTCGCTGCCGCGCGAGCTGTGAGTGCTGAGCCTGCACGCGGCGTGGACCGCGTCCGCGGCGGTCATCGCGATGTATGCCCCCGCAGAGCCGGTCGTCTACACGCCTGGCGCCCTGTTCACGCCGGAAGAGGACCTGGAGCGGGCCTTCTGTCACGGCGACGAGCACGTCATCAAGCTCACCGACACCGCACTGGACGTCGGTGACGAACGCGCCCCCGCCCCCGCCGCCGCGCTGTGCGCGGTCGAGATCAGCCAGCCTCTGCTCTGAACTCGCCGTCCGCCAGGGCGTCTCCCAGGGCCGTGCGCCCGTACAGCACGTAGTAGCCCTGGCGTCGGGACACCAGCAGACCAGCCTCGCGCAGCACTGACAGATGGGCCGACACGGTCGACGGCGCCAGGCCGTGGCGGCGGGCCAGGTCCGTGGTCGAGGCGGGGGCAGTCAGGCCGGCGAGAACTGCGGCGCGCTGGTGGCCCATCAGCCGGGCGAGCGCCTCCGGCGGGGGTGGTGCCGGGGCGGCGTGGAGGCGGCCCATACCTCGGGCGGGGTAGATAACCGTCGGCTGCCAGGGGCGGGCGAAGCCGCTCACCACGTCGGGCCACACGAACACGCTCGGCATGAGCAGCACGCCCCGGCCGTCAGCGCGTTGGGCGTCGGCCGGCTCGTCGTACATGCGCAGGACGAGGGTGTGGTCCGTGAAGTCGATGCCGGGGTGCAGGCCGGTGAGCAGTGCGTCGAGCCCGCCGTCCGCAGACTGGCGCGAGCGGTGAGCGATGTCTGCCTCCAGCACGGCGCGGTGACGCGGCCAGTCCGGCGCGAGCAGGGCCTGCCAGGCCCGCTCGGTGACGTCGGCGAGACGCTGGACGGTGACGGCGGGGTCGTCGAGTGCGGCGCGCCCCTGGGGCGATTCGGCGAGTCCGGGGGTGCAGGCCAGCGAGCGGGTCATCTCCGCGTGGGCCAGGGCAGGATCGGTGGCGCGCATCCGCGCCAGCTCATCCTCGATGGAGGGGTAGGGCTCCTGCGGCGGCGCACCGAGAAAGTCCGGGGTGTAGCCGCCAGCGGACGGGATGAACAGCCACAGCGGTGACAGGCGGAGGCCGGCGACCGTGTGCCGGATGCGGCGCAGCCAGCTCCGGTGGTAGCCGTGCCGGGCCGGTCGGCGGAGCATACGGAGCGCCTCGTGAGTCTGGCACAGCGGCGAGATCGCGAACCGGCAGCGGGTCAGGTCGTCTGTGCCCAGATGCAGGGTGAACGGCATGGCGACCTCCGTCGTGAGCAGCGATTCGTCCTGGATCGAAAGAGTAGAGGCACCGTCCTCGGGCCACGCACGCTTGCCCCGACTTCCCACGTAGGAAAGGCGGATGGATGGGCAGCGTACGTCCGGCTCCGTGGCACCGGGCCGCCGTCGTCGCGGCGCTGATGCTGGCGGCGTTCACCTTCAACACCACCGAGAACCTGCCCGTCGGCCTGCTCTCCCTCATGGCGGCCGATCTGCGGGTGCCGCTCGTAGCCGTGGGCGCGCTGGTCACGGGGTACGGCCTGGCCGTGGCCGTCGTCTCGCTGCCGCTCGCCCATGTCACCCGGTCCGTGCCGCGCCGGTATCTGCTCGCCGGGCTGCTGGGGCTGCTCGCCGTCGCCAGCTGGGTGTCGGCGCTGGGCGGGGTGTCGTACGGACTGCTGCTGGTGGCCCGGTTGGCGACAGCTATGGCTCAGGCGCTGTTCTGGGCGGTGATGGGTCCGGTCGCGGTCGGTCTGTTCCCGCCCGAGCGCCGGGGGCGGATCATCGGGCTGCTGTCCGTCGGGGGTTCGCTGGCCACGGTGGCGGGGGTTCCGGCCGGGACGTGGCTGGGCGGGCACACCGAGTGGCGGACGCCCTTCGCACTGTGCGGTGCGTTGGCGCTGCTCTCGCTCGCGACCATCGGCGTGCTCCTGCCGACGTCCCGCCCGCGGGAGAGCCACTCCGCGTACGGTGTCGCACCCGACCGGCGGCGGTTCTACGTCGTCCTCGCCACCACCGCCCTGTCGGCGGCGGGTGCCTTCGCCGGATTCACATATGTCGCCGCCTTCCTCCACGACGTGAGCGGGTTCGGCGAGAACGCGGTGAGTGCCGTGCTGTTCGCGTTCGGCGGCGCGGGGCTGGCCGGGGTCACCGCGACAGGGCCGCTCCTCGACCGCTTCCCGCGCGCCACGCTCATCGTGCCGGTCGCGGCCCAGGCGGTGGCGCTGCTCGGCCTGTACGCGGCAGGGCACAGCCAGGTGGCCGACGTCGTGCTGATCATGCTGCTGGGCGCCTCGGCCGGACCCGTGTTCATGGCGGCGCAGCGTCAGGTGCTCCATGTGGCGCCGGACCGCACCGAGACCGCGCTCGCAGCCAACTCGGCCTCTTTCAATGCGGGGTTGGCCGCCGGTGCGCTCATCGGCGGTGCACTGCTGCCCGTGGTCGGAGTGCGCGGCACGTTCCTGGTCGGAGGGCTGCTCACGGTAGGGGCGTTGGCGGTGCTGACCTGGCCTGCACGCGGCGGCTTCGAGAACGCTGCATGCAGCCGGCCCCGCAAGCGCCGGCCAGTGCCTCGCTGACAAGCTTCGCAGCGCCGCGGGAGTGGAGACGCCGGAGTATCCGAGCCTGGCCACCCGGGACGAGCAGATCGAGGCAGGAGCGGGCCGCACCGCCGCTGAACTCGGCCGGCCCAACCTGAACTGGCTGCCGATGTGGTGATTGACAACGACGACCCTGCCGAGCCTCGGGTAGTGAAGTGGTCAGTCTGACCCCTTTGCTGATGTGGTGGCAGGTTCAACTCTGGGCGGCGACGCGGGCTTGAGTGAGAGCGAGGCTGGCCCGCGTCCCGCCTCGATCCCGATCCGTATCTGCGGACGGCGGGCAGCGACATAGGCCCACACCATCGCGCACCCACGGCACCGACCGTGCCGTCATTGGCGCGTCGGCACTTCTCAGGCCCCCCTTCCTCTACTGATCAACAGCCGCAGACCGAGCATCCAAAAAAGTCGGCCGAGCAACTGGCCCACAGCTCTTGACAGTTGATCAGTCAGACGTTCTCGGAGACCAGTACGGCGGTGGTGCCGGGTTCCAGCGCGCGGAAGATGTGCGGCACGTCGGCCGGATACGCGATGTAGTCGCCGGGATGGAGTTCGATGGGGTCATCGGCCAGGCCGACGAGCGCACGGCCAGTGCTGAGCACCACATGCTCGATGACACCGGGCAGGTGCGGGCTGGACGTGCGCTGGCTGCCGGGCTCGGCGGTGATGGTGTAGATGTCGCGGCGGGCACCCGGTGGGCCGGCCGCCAGCAACGTGGCCCGGTAGTCGGCGTGTTCGGCAGACACGGCCGGGCCCTGGCCGGCGCGGACCACCCGGACCCGAGGCGTAGGCAGGTCAAGCAGCCTGGAGAAGGGGATGCCGAGCGTGACGCAGATTGACCACAGCGTCTCCAGACTGGGGTTGCCGGTGCCGGACTCGAGCAGGGAAAGCGTGGACTTGGACAGCCCAGCACGGCGGGCTACCTCGCTGAGCGAGAGTCCGGTACGGCGTCGCTCGCGGCCCAACGCCAAGGCAATGGTCTCCATCGGGGGGACGGGGGCCGAAGCCGGCGGGACAGCACCGTCGGACGGCGGGGGCGGGGGCGCTTGGGGTGGCATCGACATCCGTTGTTGTTGACCGACAGATTTCGCATGTTCATTATATTCAACATGCGATCGATATGGAGAACCCTGGATCGGAACTTATTGCGCGGAATAGCGCTGGCCTGCCTGTCGGTGGGCGTCATCGGCATCTCCTACGGCGCGGTCTGCGTCACCTCGGGGTTCCCCTTGTGGTTCCCGGTCCTCGCCGCCGCACTGGTGCTCGCGGCATCGTCAGAGTTCCTGTTCGTCGGGATGATCGCGGCCGGCGGCAGCCCTGCAGCCGCAGTCCTGCTCGGCCTGCTGGTCAACGCCAGGCACCTGCCGTACGGGCTGGCGATGCCGCCCCGAGTGATCCAGCCCGGGTGGCGCCGGATCGTGGCCTCGCACCTCATGAACGACGAGAGCGTGGTGCTGGCCCTGGCCCAGCCGGACGTGCCACGACAGCGCAGCGCCTACTGGATCTGCGGGGTGGGCATGCTGATCTGCTGGCCTGCCGGGGCGCTCCTCGGGGGGCTGGCCGGAAACGTCATCCACGACACCGATGCCTTCGGGCTGGACTCGATGTTCCCTGCGGTGATCCTGGCGCTCATCCTGCCGGCCCTGCGCGAGCGCGGGATGCGCCGGGCCGTGCTGACCGGGGCGGCGATCACGCTGGCCACGACACCCTTCCTGCCGTCCGGGCTGCCGGAGCTGCTGGCTCTGTGCGCGGTCTTCCTCAACTCGGCCCCCGAGAAGAAAAAGAAGGCGGTCTGATGCCCTACCGGCCCGCGGTGCTCGTCGCCCTGCTGGCCCTGGCGGCCGGCACGTTCCTCTTTCGCTTCACCGGACCAGTGCTGCGCTCCCGGCTAACCTTCCCGCCGCAGGCCGAACGCCTGCTGAACACGGCGGCCATCGTGCTGCTGGGCGCCTTGGTGGCTTCCTCCGCGCTGGCCACCGGCCACCACATCGGCGGTGTCGCCCGGCCGATGGGGGTACTCGTGGGCGGCGTGCTGGCGTACCGCAAGGTGCCCTTCCTCGTGATCGTGGCAGCCGCCGCGGCCGTCACGGCAGTCCTGCGTCTGCTGTCCGTGCCCTAGCCCGTGTCGCGTCCCGACCCCGAGAACGATCGGATCCGGTTCGTCCGACCCCACCCCGGCCACGACAGCACACCACTGAACGCCGAAGCGACGCCCCCCGCCCGACGACGAAACAGCTCACCGTAGGGCACTCCCCCATGGACACCACGACAGAACTCCACCGTCTGCAGACCACACAGCCCCAGAAGGCAGGCATATCACCAGGCGACTACGCGGTGCTACTGGCACTCAGTGACCCTCTCTGACATCGTCGGGTGAGACGCCCCGAAATGATCAGATATTGTGGGCGGGCAC
>NZ_BMQA01000121.1 GCF_014647875.1 Streptomyces brasiliensis
TGCGGCCAACCCGCCCCCACACCCGAACCCCACCACAGAACCTAACAAAGCCCTACTAGGCGAACGCCTCCAACGGAAAGGGCCGTTGCGTTTCCGAGTGCGTTTGCCGAACGAAGCACGAGCAGGTCAACCAGGGCGCGTATCGGGTCGTGATCAATCTGTCGGTTCGCCCTCGTGGTGAGGCCTGGACCGGTAGATCTTCTTCCGTGACGCGAGTGCAACTGACGGACACGGGCCAGGCCGCGGACAGCTCGCTTCATCCCCGTTCTGGGGAAGATACGCGTCCGCGGCCCCGTCGGCCGCCCCCGCACCCGGCCGGACGCGGTCGCCGGGGACACGGTCTACCCTGCGGGCCGGCAAGGGGACGCAGGAGAAGCTGGAGGGCCTGACGGTGGCGGGCAACGGCCGCGTCTGCGCCGTCACCGATAACGACGGCCGCGACGACGCCACCCACCAGACAGTCTTCCTCGACCCTCGGCCGCTCCCGCGACCTCTTCGGCCGCCGCGGACCATGGACGACAGCACGGGATCCGGCGCCGCGAGGAGCGGTGCCGGATCCCGTGCTGTCGCGTCGGGCTACTTGATGCCCGTGGTGGCGATGCCCTGGACGATCTGGCGCTGGAAGACCAGGAAGACGGCGATCAGGGGGATGAAGCCGAGCACCGAGGAGGCCATGACCTCGGCGTACTGGATGTTGCTGAAGTTCACCAGGGAGGCCAGGCCGACCGGGATGGTCTGGGACTTGGTCTGGTTGAGGGCCAGCAGCGGCCACAGGAACGAGTTCCAGGAGCTGATGAAGGTGAGGATGGCGACCGTGGACACCGCCGGACGGCAGATCGGCATACAGACCGTGGCGTAGACCCGCCACCAGCTCGCACCGTCGATCCGGGCCGCCTCGATCAGCGCCGTGGGGATGCCGCGGAAGAAGGAGTGGAAGACGAAAACCGAGATCGGCGCCGCGACCGACGGCAGGACCAGTGCCCAGAACGTGCCGAGCAGGTGGAACGACCGGTACTCGATGAACTGCGGCAGCACCAGCGCCTCGGTCGGCAGCATCAGGCCGGCCGTGACCACGGCCAGGACCAGGCCGCGGCCGCGGAAGCGCAGGAAGGCCAGCGCGAATCCGGCCATCGAGCAGAAGGCCACCGTGAAGATCACGGCGAGCACCGAGATCACCAGGCTGTTGAGGTACCAGGTGCCGATCGGATAGTTGTCCCAGGCGTACGAGTACGCATCCAGCGACCAGCCGCCGGAGAAGAGCGATGTCGGATGCTGGGTGATGGAGCCGTCGCTGCGCAGCGAGGTGATCAGTGCCCAGACGAAGGGCACCAGCCAGATCAGGGCGAACAGGGTCAGGCACACGGCGCAGAGCCGGTTGAAGAGCTTGGCGCCGTTGACCGCGCCCTTCCCCTGGACGGGCCGCGGCTGGGTGATGGTGGTCATGGGTCCTCCGATCAGGCCGCGCCGCTGGTCGCGCGACGGCGCCGCAGCCCGTACCAGGCCGCCGAGATCGCGACGATGATGACGAAATACACCATGGTGGCGGCAGCGCCGTAGCCACCGCGGTAGGCGGTGAAGCCGGTGTCGTAGATGTACTCGATGACCGGTCGGGTGGATTGGTCGGGTCCGCCGCCGAGCAGCTGGTAGATCTGGTCGAACACCTTCAGCGAGGCGAGGATCTGCAGGATCAACACCAGGCTGGTGGTCCGGCCGAGCAGCGGCACCGTGATGTGGCGGATCTGCTGCCAGGGGCTCGCGCCGTCGATCGCCGCCGCCTCGTAGACGTCCGCGGGGACGTCCTGGATCGCGGCGGTGTAGAGGACGAAGTTGAAGCCGAACGTCCACCACACGGTCATCAGCACGACGGCGGTCCAGCCGCCCGAGGTGCTGCCGATGAAGTCCGGCACCGGCAGTCCGACGGCGTTGAAGACCTTCGGGATGAGGCCGATCTGCGGGGTGTACATCCACAGGAAGACCAGGGTGACCACGGAGGACGGCACGACGTACGGCACGAAGAACGCGACGCGGTAGAAGACCCGGCCGCGGCGTATGCGCGAGGCCAGGATCGCGACGACGAGCGCGAGGATCACCAGCGGGGGCGTGGTCAGCAGGGTGAAGAGCACCGAGTGCCACATGCTCTCCCAGAAGAGGGAGTCGGTGAGCACCTCGCGGTAGTTCGACACGCCGACGAAGTCGCCGAGGCCGCTCTTGACGGTGGTGGTGTTGAAGAAGCTCAGCACCACGCCGACGAGTAGCGGGCCGACCAGGAACAGCAGGTAGATCACGAGGAAGGGAGCGGCGAGCAGCCTGCCCGCACGGCGTTCCGAACGGGTCGGCCGGTCGGCGGCGAGGCCCTCGGTGGGCGCGGCAGGTGCCGGTCGCGTCGAGACGACGGTCGTCATGGTGACTGCCTCCTACTTCATCGTGACCGGCGGTCGGGACGTGGTGTACCGCTTCAGATCGGAGCGCATCGCGGCGACCATGCCCTTGGGCGTGATCCGCCCGGTGAGCGCCTCGATGATCGTCCCGCCGACCACGGTCTGGAAGTCCGAGCCGGCACCGGTGTACCAGGCCACCGGGTCGTATTGGGCGTCGAACGCTGCCTGCACGTAGTTGCGCTGCGGCGACTGGTCGAGGAAGGCCTTGCTGCGCTGCGTCGGCAGCCAGGCCGGGATGTGCCCGCCCGCGGCCCACACGGCGCTGTTGTCGAGCAGGCTCTTGACGAACTTCGAAGCGTTGCGGGTGCGGGTCTCGTTGCCGCGGTCGTTGCGCGGCACGATCAGCGCGTGCGAGTCGGCGTACGCCACGGGCTTGGGGCCGAGCAGCGCAGGGAACGGCACCACGTTGAACTTCAGGCCCTTGACCTGCCGGTATGCCGGGATCTGCCACTCGCCGTCGAAGAGGAAGCCGGCCTTGTCCGTGCTGAACAGTGCATTGGCGCCGGAACCGGTGAGGTTCTTCGGCATCAGGTTGGGGCCGGTCAGGCTCTGCATGAAGGCGACCGTCTCCTGCATCGCCTCGCTGTCGATGGCGATCTTCGTCCCGGAGTCGGTGACGATCGGGCCGGCCAGGGCGGAGTAGATCATGCTGAAGAAGCGCCAGGCCGTGGACGGGTCACGGGTGATCGACATGACCGCGCCGTACTGGGCGCCGCCCGCGTCCTTCATCGCCTTCACCGCGGCGACGAAGTCCTCCTTGCCCTTGAGGGGCACGAGATCGTCGCCGGCGGAGTTCAGCAGGCCCGCCTTGCGGGCGATGCCCACGTTGTAATAGAGGACGAAGGGGTGGGTGTCGAGCGGCACCGCGTAGACCGTGCCATCCACGGTGGCCTTCTTCCAGGCCGCCGGGGTGAACTTGTCCTCGGTGACGCCCAGCTCGCCCAGCGGGGTGTCCTTCACCGGCCTCAGCAGGCCGGATGCGGCCAGCAGTGGGAGCCGCGAGAGGTGGGTGATGCCGACGTCCGGCGGCGTTCCGCTCGCCGTGGCCAGTGCCAGCTTCGTGTAGTACGGGTTACCCCAGCCCAGGATGGTCGCCTCGACAGAGGTGCCAGGGTTGGCCTTCTGGAACGCCTTCTCCATCAGCACCATGTTGGCGCCGTCACCACCGGTGAACAGGTTCCAGAAGATGACGTCCGCGGTGTTCGGCTGGGATCCCGTCAGGCCGGAAGCGAGCGGGGAGGAGCACGCCGCGAGCCCTCCGGTCAGAGCAAGGCCACCGCTGAGGGCTAGAAAGCGTCGGCGCGCAATCGCTCCGCTCATAGGGGATTCACCTCGTCACTTCGGTGTGAACTCGATGGCGCAGACCTTGGCACACGATTTGCAACGATGCAATGGATCGATGGAAAGAAGTCTCGTGGAGGCTGCGGCACTGGGTTCGGACGCGCCAGGTGCTTCCCGTCCACGGTGCCACGGGGACTCCGCGCCGCGGCTCGCAACGCGATCGGGGCCACACGGCGATATGCATCACAACGGCGCACGGTCCGGGCGGGGGTGGGTGGCTGGTGGCCGTCAGTCCTCGTAGTGAAGGGCAGTCGTGTCGCTGGGGCGGCACGGGTGGGTGCTGGGGCCACCCCCTCCGGGTGAGGCACCCGGCAAACGCGGGCAAGTGAAACCGGCCCCCGGCCACCCCGCCGTGGGCCCACCGCTCTGCATGCGGCTGCGGGTGCGTCGTGGCTGGTCGCGCGAACGACGCGGAGCCACATATCAGTACAGCCCCGCGCCCCCGGGTGGGTCGGTCGGCGTGATCCTTGGTTCCAGGGGCTCCCCTGGCTGCCCACAGCCCCAGGGCCGGGTCACGGGGTCTTCGGGGACCAGGCGGAGGAGTCTCGGATGACCAGCCGGAACGGTGTGTCCTCCACGATTGCCGGGGCGGCGGACTCCTCGCGGGGGACCTCAGCCGGGGGCGACTGCTCCGGGGCGTTCGGGCTCTGCATCTGCTCCTCCAGCAGCGCGAGCGCCCGTTCGGCGATGACGTCCAGATCAGGGGCGATGGAGGTGAGCGGCGGATGGGTGTAGGCGGACTCCTGGATGGCGTCGATGCCGGCCACCGCGACATCTTCCGGCACCCGCACCCCGGACGCGTCCAGCGCCCGCAGCGCCCCGACGGCCAGCGCGTCGTTGAAGGCGAAGATCGCGTCGGGCAGCGGCCCGTCGCCCTCCAGCAGCTCCCGTACGGCGGCGTAGCCCTGGTCCCTGGTCCAGTCCTCGACGGGGACGACCATCCAGTTCACCCGGCGTACCCGGGCCGCCGACATCGCCCGCTCGTAGCCCTCGGTGCGCTGGCGGCCGTTCTCGCTGCCGTTGCGGCCGAGCGCGACGATCCGGCGGCAGCCCTGCCCCAGCAGGTGCTCGACCGCGGTCCTAGCGGCCTCCACGTTGTCGATGCCGACCCGCGGGAACTGGTCGCCCACGCTGTGCTCACCCAGCATGACCAGCGGAAAGTCCGGTTTCTTCGTGGCGATGTCGCTGGCCGGCAGAGTCAGCGCGCTCAACAGCACACCGTCGGCCACATTGGTCAGTCCTCCCTCGAGGATCCGCCGCTCCACCTCGCTGTCGCCCGCGGTCGACTCGATGAGCACCGTGATGTCGCGCCGGCCCGCGGCCCGGATGACGGCCTCGGCCAGCTCGGCGAAGTAGGGCTCGGCGACGAACGGCACCGCGAGCGCGATGAAGCCGGTGCGGCCGGAGCGCAGTCCGCGGGCCAGATAGTCCATGCGGTAGCCCAGCTCGTCGAGCGAGCGCTGCACCTTGCTGCGGGTGTCCGGGCTCACGTGCGAGTAGCCGTTGACCACGTTCGACACCGTCCGCACGGACACCCCGGCGTGCTCGGCCACGTCCCGCATCCGCACCCTGGCCATTGGGGCCCTCCTTCCGTCGAGTCGGCCCTATGAGTCTGCCGCACCGGCGGTGTAGCACGTCACAGGACCTTGCAACGATGCAAAAGATCACTCATGATGACAGGACTTCGATTGCAGAAACGCCGATGCCGGTCATTCCGGAAATGGCAGGAGGAGGAGCCGTGAGGGCGAGCGAGCAGGACGGAACGTATCCGAGGCCGATCCTGCAGCGGGACCGGTGGCACAGCCTCGACGGCGTGTGGGAGTTCGGGTACGACGACGCCGACGCGGGCGAGCGCGACGCCTGGTTCACCGACGGTGCGCAGGGCGCGTTCGACCGTGAGATCACGGTGCCGTTCCCGCCCGAGGCGCCGGCCTCCGGGATAGGCGTGACCGCGCCGCACCGGGTGGTCTGGTACCGCCGCCGCATTTCCCACGACCTCCTGGCAGTCGAGGGCGACGACCGTGCCCTGGTGCACTTCGGCGCCGTCGACCACCGCGCGAAGGTCTGGCTGGACGGCCAGCTGGTGGCCGAGCACGTCGGCGGTCAGACCCCGTTCACCGCAGACGTCACCTACGCGCTGCGCCCCGGCGTCGACGAGCACACGCTGGTGGTGCGTGCCGAGGACGACCCGGCCGACCTGGCGCTGCCGCGCGGCAAGCAGGACTGGCAGGACCGCCCGCACGCGGTCTGGTACGAGCGGACCACCGGCATCTGGCAGACCGTGTGGACGGAGACGGTGTCCGCCCAGCACGTCACCGACCTGGCCTGGATCCCCGACCCGGCGCGCGGCGTCGAGGCCGAGATCACCCTGGCCTCAATGCCCGCCGCCCCGGTCTCCGTGAAGATCGTGCTGAGCCACGACGGCGAGGTGCTGGCCGAGTCCTCCACCCCGGTGCGCACCCCGCGCAGCCGGATCGACCTGGCCGTTCCGGCGCTGCGCAACGGCATCGACCGCGAGGACCTTCTGTGGAGCCCGGAGCGGCCCACGCTGATCGACGCGCGTGTCACCGTGTGCGACGCCGGTAGCGGAGAGGTCCTCGACACGGTGGACAGCTACGTCGGCCTGCGCAGCGCCGGCGTCGGCCGCGGCGCGTTCCTGCTCAACAACCGTCCGTACTTCGTGCGTTCGGTGCTCAACCAGGGCTACCGGCCCGAGACCCTGATCGCGAACTCCGGCACGGCCGAGCTGCGCCGTGAGGTCGAGCTGATCAAGGCGATGGGCTTCAACGCGGTCCGCATCCACCAGAAGGCCGAGGACCCGCGCTTCCTGTACTGGGCCGACCGGCTCGGACTCCTGGTATGGGGCGAGACCGGCGCCGCGTACGAATACGGCACCGAGGCCGTGGAACTGCTCACCCGTGAGTGGCTGGACATGGTGCGCCGCGACCGCAGCCACCCCTCGATCGTCACCTGGGTGCCGATCAACGAGAGCTGGGGCTGCTCCGACATCGCGACCGACCTGGCCCAGCAGCACTACACGATCGCGCTGACCAACCTCACCCGCGCCCTGGACCCGACCCGGCCGGTCATCTCCAACGAGGGCTGGGAGCACACCGACAGCGACATCCTCGGCGTGCACGACTACTCCTCGGACGCCGAGTTGCTCACCCGCCGCTACGGCGACGCCACCGGCTTCAAGGAACTGCTGGCCACCCCGGGCCCGGCCGGGCGGATCCTGTCGCTGAACGAGCGGCAGACCGATCGGTGGCGCACCGGTGAAGCCCCGCTGATGATCACCGAGTTCGGCGGTCTGTCGGTCGGCGCCGAAGAGGACGAGTTCTCCTACACGCGCACCAACTCCGAAACGCAGTACGCCGCCCTGCTCGACGACATTTTCGGGGTGCTGCACAGGAGCCCGATCGTCGCGGGCTTCTGCTACACGCAGTTCATGGACACCGCGCAGGAGACCAACGGCCTTCTGTACACGGACGGTTCGCCGAAGCTGCCGCTGGAGACGATCCGTCGCATCGTCACCGGTACGCCGGCCATCACGGACGAGAAGCCCGAGCCGTCGGCCGTGAACGACTGACCCGGCTCATCCGGCTGACCGGGCCGCCCCACCGCCGCGCCTCGACCGTGCCCGCACCTGCCCTCCGGAGGACTCGGAGCGTACGCCACTCTGGTCACGCCCGACTTCGCCTGAGCTGACATTTACGAGCGGGCGGGGCGCGTCAAAAAGCGATCCCGCTGTTGAAGCGAGGCTGTCGCCGACGCTGAGCGGATACCGGGACCCAACCCCCCCGAACGTTCAGGGCCGACATTGTCCTGCCATCTGCAACCGGCGGGTGCGGCGCATCAGCGTCGTGAACGCAGCTCCCAAGCAGATGGCCGTCGTCGCCACCCTTGCCCGGCTTGACCCGCTGCGCGCACGGATTCGAGCGGGTTCAGCACGCAGGAACAGCGGCCTGCCAGCGGTCAGTTCTGCGACGGGATCCAGGCGGCGATCTCCCGGGCCGGCGCCCGGCCTCCGCCGACAGCTGACCATCCTCCGCGGCGACTGCCTGCAGCAGATCCAACAGGTCGTGCGCCTCTTCCAGAGTGAGCACCGCCAGCCGTTCCCCGGTCGCCTCCACAGGCGCGCAGTCGATCTCGTCCAGCTCGAGGTCCTCGTAGTCCATGGAGGAGCAACTGCTCCGACCCCGGCCCGGTTACGTACAGCGAGCGGATACGAGACAGCCCCAGCCGGCGAATGGACGCCGCTGGGGCCGGCCGTACAGCGTGGTCGTGAAGGGCGGTCGCCTGGCGAGACGCTCCATGGGGCTTCAGCCGAACGATCGTCCCCATGGGCAAAGGGTGAGGCCCGGGGACACTGTCCCCTTCACCACCACACCCCCATCAACCGAACGGGCACGCTGGGCATTCCCGCGCACCGGGCCCGGGAAAAGCCATGGCCAGACCTGCGCCCCGGGTCGGGGTTCTCGGGACGCTCAAGCCGAGCGGTTCGCCAAAGACGACCCTGACGGAGTACGGCAGTCGTTCATCGCCGTCGACCGCCTCGCCGACGGGCCACGGCCCTGAGGTGTGTGGCGTGGTCACGGAGTCGGACGCGAGGATCCGCAGGTCGCGCTCGACCGTACGGCCTGCGCCGCCGATGTAGCTGGGCGCCGGCCGTCGTGGTCACTCCCCCACGGCGCCGTCCCCGTGAATGCCTCCCGGGGACGGCGGGAACTGGGTGCAGTCGTCAGGTGTGGGACGCCGGGGGCAGGGCGCGGTCCAGGAAGTCCAAGCGCGCTTGCCGGGGCAGCTGGAGGCTTCTGGGATGCGCGCGCAGAGCTGAGCGGTGGTCAGCAGCCTTCCACCGCCCATCGCATGCACGATCCGTAGCCGGATGGGGTGGGCGAGCAGGTCCAAGGAGTCCATGCGCAATCGACGCGTCCTGACCTTCCTCGACCAGAAGCACATCAGGAAGCTGTACGTGCGCCGGGCAACACCGGCCGCCTACTTGGGAACTTCACATAGCCAAGCCCTCCGCGAACCAGTGCGGCAAGCGCCGACACACCACCAGAGCCGTAGATGGGGCTGCGATCCGCGATCAACTGCCAAGTTGAACAGGCCCAGTTGATCTTCAGCTGTCGCTGAACACGTTCAACACCCCTCAACCCGAGCCCCTCGCAGGGTCACGTCATGCCGATGCAGGATGCATTTTTCCGTCCGTTTGGGTTGACTTCGCCGGAATCCTCCCTAGTGTCCGTGACATGCATCACACCCGTGAGTTCTCCAGATCCATGAGGGGGGTAAGTCATGGCTCTCGATGAAGCGACGACGGCGTTCCTGTCCCAGATGACGGAAAGCGGAATGAAGCCGTTGCATGAGATGACGCCCGCGGAGGCCCGCGGCCTGGGCGGTGTACTCCACGAGATGTACGGCCCAGGACCGGCGGTTGCCCGTGTCGTCAATGACACCGTGGCGGTCGATGGCGGCCAGATCCCGGTACGGATCCTCGCCCCCGAGAACCCACGCGCCGTGATCGTTTACTATCACGGCGGTGGCTGGGTCATCGGCGCCATCGACGAGTTCGACACTCTGGCCCGGCAGATGGTGCAGCGCACCGGCGCTGCCGTGGTACTGGTCGACTACCGGCTGGCTCCCGAACACCGCTATCCCACAGCTGCCGAGGACGCCTGGGCGGCACTTCGATGGGTCGAGGCCCATTTCGACGAACACGCCGCGCAGCTGCCACTGATCGTCGCTGGCGACAGCGCTGGGGGAAACCTCGCGGCGATCGTCGCGCAACGCGCCAAGACAGAAGACGGTCCGGAGATCTCACTGCAGGTACTCGTGTACCCGGTCACCGACGCCGACCTCGACAATGCAAGCTACCGCGACCTCGAGAACCAGCTCATGCTCACCCGGGACTCGATGATCTGGTTCTGGGACCACTACGCCCCCGACCCGGCCGCCCGCCGAAACCCCGATGCCTCCCCGCTACAGGCCACGGACCTGTCTGGTCTTGCGCCGGCCGTGGTTCTCACCGCCGAGCACGATGTGCTCCGCGACGAGGGAGAGGCCTACGCAGAGAAGCTGCGTGCGGCCGGAGTCCCGGTGGTGCACCGGCGCTTCGCCGGTCAGATGCACGGTTTCTTCACCATGGTCAACGTACTGCCCAGTGCCGCCGAGGCCATGGAGTACGTCGGTGAACAGCTCGACGGTTACCTTGCCGCCCGCCCCCTGCACGGCCCTGCCTGACCAAGCTCTACCCCGCAACACGATGTCGGGTGCTTTCCCGCCGGCGGCGGCGCGGACACACCGCCGCCGGCTTCGGTGCCGCGCACGCTCCCCACAGACCTCCAACGGCGAAGGACAGCGGTCGTACCGACCGCGTTGAGGAGGAAGCAGATGACTGATTCTCGGAAGATCGACGCCATCATCGTCGGCGCGGGCATCGCCGGACTTTACCAGCTCTACAAGCTGCGCGAGCTCGGCATGAACATCCGCGTACTCGAAGCCGGTGACGATGTCGGCGGCACCTGGTACTGGAACCGCTACCCCGGCGCGCGCTGCGACGTCGAGAGCTTGTCGTACTCGTACTCGTTCTCCCCGGAGCTCGAACAAGAATGGACCTGGACTGAGCGCTACCCCGCTCAACCGGAGATCCTGCGCTACATCAACCACGTCGCCGAGCGCTTCGACTTGCGCAAAGACATCACGTTCGGCACCCGCGTGGTGTCAGCGGTGTACGACGAGGCCATTCAACGGTGGCTGGTGGACACCGACACGGGCGAGTCCATCGACAGCCAATTCCTCATCATGGCAACCGGCTGCCTGTCCGCCTCGAAGCTTCCCGAGGTACCCGGCCTGGAGCGATTCCAGGGACCGACCTACCACACCGGGCACTGGCCGCATGAGGGTGTGGACTTCACGGGCATGCGCGTCGGCGTTATCGGCACCGGCTCCTCCAGCGTCCAGTCCACCCCGATCATCGCCGAGCAAGCGGCCGAGCTCACCGTCTTCCAGCGAACCCCGGCCTACTCACTCGCTGCCCGCAACCGGCCTCTGGAACAGTCCGAGATCGCCGAGATGAAGGCGAACTACCGCACCTGGCGGGAGGCCCAGCGCACTTCCGGGTTCGGGGTGCCGGTCGAACTGCCCACCCAGTCCGCGCTGGAGGTCTCACAGGAGGAGCGCACCGCGAAATACGAAGACGGCTGGCGGGCGGGCACCCTCGTTTCCATCCTTGCCGGCTACACCGACACCCTCACCGACCAAGAGGCGAACGAGACCGCGGCCGAGTTCGTCCGGCAGAAGATCCGCGAGCGGGTGCACGACCCCGAAGTCGCGGAGGCACTCTGCCCGCGCACCTATCCGTTCGGCACCAAACGACCCTGTCTCGACACCGGCTACTACGAGACGTTCAACAAGTCCCACGTCCACTTGGTGGACCTGCGTAAGACCCCGCTCGTCGAACTTACCGAGCGGGGACTTCGAACCTCCGAGCGGGAATATGAGTTCGACGCGATCGTCTTCGCTACCGGCTTCGACGCGATGACTGGTGCTCTCAACGCAATCGACATCCGCGGCAAGGACGGAATAGCGCTGCGGGACAGATGGGCCGAGGGACCACGGTCCTACCTCGGGCTCGCCGTCGCAGGTTTTCCGAACCTGTTCACGATCACCGGCCCGTCCAGCCCGTCGGTGCTCTCCAACATGATCGTGTCGATCGAGCAGCACGTCGACTGGATCACCGACTGCTTCACGTACCTGCGCGAGAACGACATAGCCGCGATCGAGCCCACCACCGACGCCGAGGACGGCTGGCTGGCCCACGTTAAGGAGGTCGGCAACGCCACC
Source organism: Streptomyces brasiliensis (assembly GCF_014647875.1). GTDB lineage: Bacteria > Actinomycetota > Actinomycetes > Streptomycetales > Streptomycetaceae > Streptomyces > Streptomyces brasiliensis. The sequence continues at coordinate 11,628 of NZ_BMQA01000121.1, forward strand.
CTCTATCCCACCGCCGACTCTTGGTACATGGGCTCGAACGTGCCAGGTAAGCCACGAGTGTTCATGGCCTATATCGGTGGCGTCGGGGTCTACCGGCAACGGTGTGACGAGGTAGCGGCGAAGGGGTACGAGGGCTTCACACTCCAGGAACCGTTGACCCGTACCTGATCCGCGCCAGGCCCAATTCATGAGGACCGGCGTGGAGCATGACAGCATGCTGCACGCCGGTCCTCTTCACTTTAAGATTGCTTGTCCGCCAGGGGAGGAGTGCCGCGATGCCCTATGCCGTCCCGTTAACCCGACGCGAGGCGATCATCCGGCAACTCCGCGACGAGATCGTCACCAGAGTTCTGCCACCGGGCGCGGTCATCAAGGACGCCGAGGTCGCCGCGCGGCTGGGAGTGAGCATTACCCCAGTTCGCGAAGCGATTGCCCAGTTGGCTGCTGAGGGGCTCATCGACATTGCACCGAACCGGATCCGGCGCGTCACCTACGTCACGCAGAAGAACGCGCTCGAGCTGATCGACGTCATGGGCGTGCTTGCCTGCGCCGGCGTCGAATGGGGGTTGGACAACCTCACCGAGACTCACCTGGAGCAGATGCGGGAGCGCTTGGGCGAATTCGTAGCGGGCCTGCAGCGCGGGGATGTGACGGCCGCCGCCGCCGCGGGCGCTGACTTCAGCACGATAATGATCATGGCGAGCGGAAACCGCGAGTTGCAGACCCATGTCGATCTCGTCGTCGCCCGCACGTTGCGGCTGCTCGCCCTCAACAGCGACAGCGACCTATGGCAGATCTGGGTCGACGGGTACCGCGAGGTACTCGCGCTACTCGAGCGCGGCGACCGATCCGCAGTCGTCGAACGTTACCGCGCCATCTACCAGGAGTATCGAGCGCACGTGCAAACCCTGCAGTTCCCCTACTAAAGCGTGTTCCAGAAGGCTGCGATCAGGACATTTCCCTTGTATGCGTGGGGTGTTGAGGGTCGATCCCATGTGGGTGGAGACGTTCGCGGGGCTGCGGATGAAGCAGTTCGAGCGGTTGCTGAAGGTGGTGCGGGAGCGGGGTGGCGACGTCGTGCCCGTAGGCTTCGTCGCCGGTCACCCAGGTGGCGGTGATCTGGGCGTCCAGTGCGGCGACGATCATCTCCTCGGCCGGCTGGGGCTTCGTCGCGAACTGAAAGTCCTCCGGGATTCCAGCCGCGTTGCGGTGTTCGAGATCAGAGCACCAGGAGCGATCGGGCGGGGAGAGCCGGCGGTCGATCGGGGCCCGTCCACGACTGGTGGCCAGGGCGAGGAACACGCCGACCTGAGAATTTTCGATGCGTCCCGCGGGCCGGTGTACTGCCGTTGCACCCCTGCCGAGGATTGGCCCTTCCCCAGGAAGCCGGCCTCGTCGACGACGAGAACTCCGCCGTCGGCGCCGAGGTGTTCGGCTGCGTAGGCGCGCAGGTCGCCGCGGACGGCATCGGCGTCCCAGCGGGCGGAGCGCAGCAGGCGTTGCAGCGGCCCGGCCGGACATGGCCGGCCTGTTCGTCGGGTAGCTCCGGCGCATTGCTGCGCCGGAGCCCCCTCAGAACCGGCCGTGCCCGC
>NZ_BMQA01000122.1 GCF_014647875.1 Streptomyces brasiliensis
TGCTGTCATATCGAGCAATTCGGAATCTCCGGTTGGAGGGGCTGATCGGGTAGGTAGAGCTCCTTTACGCCGCTCCGAAGGAGAGCTGAGTGGCCGTCAAGATTGCTTGCGGGTTGGGAGATTGAATGACAATTAGCCCTTGCAGGTGATCTTTTGACGTCTGCTCACCCGCTGTGGCGGTGGGCCGCCGGAAAGTGTCGGCGAGTCGCTGCTTGACATGTGGCCTGTCGTAGGTTCCAAGCAGGCCACGTGAACCGTGGCTGTCCAACGAACGCGGTCGCGCACAGCAGGGTTCGTCCAGGCCGGACGGTGACCAATGTCGGCGGGCACGGCCTACCCGCCACGGCCTGGGCGCCCGGACCGCGGACAGTGGCACCGACCGGAAGGTGGCATCGAACGGGCCGACTTCCAGTTCGCAGAGGAACCCCTGGGCGGTCACCGGGCCACGGTCGCCACCACCGCGGCCAGCACGCCCACGCCGGTCAGTCCGACGATCAGCGGCTGCCCCCAGGTCGGGTGACGGTACGCCAAGTAGGCGAGGCCACCGAAGAGGATGCCTCCGACCAGGACGAGCAGCAGGATGACGAGCCGGGTCAGCGTAGACATGGCAGGGGGTCCCCCTTGGGGTCGGGCAGGCCGACAGCCGCCGTGCCGTCGCCGACGCGCTCCGAAACCACTCGTGTGCTGCGACGTGAGCGATAATGACTGGGAGTTGATTTGCCCTCGCCTGCCGATCGGGCAGTACGGCCCCTATCCGGAGCACCTGCGCGACCAACTGGAGGGGATTATCTGGCGGTTCCGCACCGGCAGCCCGTGGCGTGACGTGCCGGAGGCGTTCGGCTCCTGGTCCACGGTCTACGGCCGAGTAATGATGCTTGCCGATACGCCGGGCGAGAAGTGTCAAGGAAGTGTGTGCGGTCAGGACGGTGCCACGGCCCATACCCTCGGACCTCGACGATTATCTGGCTGTAGTACGGCCGCCGACCGCCACCAGCAGGGCCGTCACCAGATACGGCAGCGCGGCCCATGCGAAGGCGGTGCTGTGCCCGGTCGTCGAGGTGACCGCCGCGTACGCGCCGTACACCGCCACCGTGGCCACGTCGGTGCCAAGGCCTGCGACCGAGGTCAGGGTGGCCCTGCATCCGTCGTCGATGCGCGCCTGGAGCCGGGCGTCGGCCAGCACGGTCGCCAGTTGGAATCCGCCGAAGGCGAGGGCCACGAGAGCGAGTCCGGCCGGTGTCCGCAGCGCGGCGCCGGTGAGCAGAGCGAGCGCGGCGCCCGTGAGCAAGACGGCGAATCCGGCCCGGCCCAGACGTGCGCCCGCCCCGGCCAGCAGGCCGCCGGTCGTGGCCCCGGCCCAGATCGTCAAGAGCAGGTAGGGGACGGTTTCGTCCGGTACGCCGGTGTCCCGCACCAGGAACGGGGTGTACTCGTCGAGCGCGCCCCACACGGCTCCCACGGCAGGGACGAGCAGCAGGGCTCCACGCACGGACCGGTCAGCGCGGGCCTCGGCGAGCCCTGCCCGCAGCGTCGCGCCCCAACCGTCGCTCCGGGCGGACGGAGCCCGGTGTTCTGGTAGCCAGGTCGCCGTCGCCGCCGCCAGCAGGCAGGCCACCACGCTCCCCGCGCCGACGGCCCGATAGCCGCCCAGGGCGAAAACCGGGCCAGCGAGCGCCATCGCGGCCACCACGGCCACCAGACCGGCCGCGCGGACCCGGCCCATGACGCCAGCGTACCGATCGGCTGCGCCAAGCCAGCCCAACTCGTCGTATGCGAGCGCCTCCAGCGCTCCAGAAACGAGTGCTCCGCCGGCTCCCCAGAGGACGAAGCCGACTGCGAAGGCCCCGTACGACGGGACGAGCACCCACAGGGCGAAGCATGCGGCGCTAAGCAGCGGGCCGAGCCACAGCAACAGCCGACGGGAGACGGCGTCGGCCCAAGCGCCGGAAGGCACTTCCAGGAGTACGCCGGTGACCGACCAGAGGGCGAAGAGAGAGGAAATCTGCCACAGCGGCAGACCAGTGTCGCTGAACAGCAGTGCGTACACCGGGTAGAGCAGGATGAGGTCGTCGAGGAACGCGTAGCAGTACAACGTCGCCGTCAGCCGCCGGACCCCGGTGGCGGGCACACGTGCAGATGAAAGTGTCATGAGGCCTTCCCGTAAGGACAGTTCGGACGCCGGGGCAGGGCGTCCGAGGCGGCCCTCGGGAGGCACGACTGCGGGATCAATGTCGCCAGGTCATGGCACGGCATTGTAGGCGGCGGGTCCCGAGCGGCGCTGGGCATTACGCACCAAGGGGCGGACCGGTCCGGGACCCCTTCCCTTCGGTGAGGCACCGCGGTGCGGTCCGGTTACGTGGATGGCTCCGAGGTCGCCGAACGGGTACGCCACCCTCTCAAAGCGCTGACCGGATCCGCCCCTCGCGTCGCAGCATCGTGACTCCCCGCTACCTCCCGCCGGAATGGGCACACAGCGGGCACGGCCATGCGGACTATTCACATCGCTCGACGCAGCCGCAGCTCGCGGAGCCATACAAGTACCTGCTCCTCGTCATGCAGCAAGCCGCCCATGGCGCCCGCAGGAAGATCAACGCCGTGCAAGAGGTTGAGCGCCCACCATGAAGTTTCCCCGTGGTCTTGGACACGTGATAGTTATGCCGCGAGGGCGTGTTGGTGCCGCTGCCTGGCCTCGACCCCAAGGACCCCGGCTGGTTGTCTACGTTCGGTCGCCTCGTCTCGGTATGCGGTCGACCCTTGACCGCTCTTGCTTACAAGTGTCAATCTCCGCTCATGTCGCGGACCTTGCTGACCAGCCGCCGTGTGGTCGATCACATGATGATCACCACCTGCGCCTGTCCTTCTTTCTGACGGCTCTTCCTGACGGCCGTCGCGGGTTTCTCCCGGAGGCGTCGCAGCTGTCCGCCGTTTTCGCTGGCCTCGTCCGACGCCCTGCCGTCCGTGAGGATCCGCCCGTCTGACAGGGTTCCGCCTCGCGGTGCGTGTCACACGCTGCGTTGATCCCGCGGATCCCTGCCCCGCGCCCTTTCCATCTCCCGTCGTGCTGCCGCTGTGTGCTTTCGACGAGCCCCGGCGCGGCTTCAGCCTGCTGTTCCCTCCTGCCGGTCGTGAGCCAGCCGCACGACCGCCGGTGAGCCGTACCGGAAAGGTTCATCAGCCATGTCCCTGACCCCGCCCTCGACAGCTGCCCCCGCCGTCACGGCGGAACGTCCAGCCGGAACCGGCCAGGCCGTCGGCTCCCCCGCGGAATCGCCCCCAGCCGGCAAGGCCACGAAAACAGGCGTCCCACGCACGGCCCTCCCACGCCTGTCCAGCCTGCTGCGGTACCTGCGCCGGGTCAGCGGTCTGGTCGCGGTCGTGCTGCTGTGGTGGCTGGGCACCGGCCAGGGCTGGCTGGGCTCGACCACGCCCTCGCCCTCGGCGGTCTGGAACGCCGGAGTGGAACTGGTGCGGTCCGGCGACTACGCGCACCATCTGCTGGTCTCCCTCGGACGGGTGGGCAAAGGGCTGCTGTTCGGCATACCGCTCGGCATCCTCCTCGGCCTCGGCGCCGGTCTGACCAAGGCGGTCGAGGACGTCGTCGACGCTCCCATCCAGGCGTTCCGGATGCTTCCGCATCTGGCGCTCGCGCCCGTGTTCATCATCTGGTTCGGGATCGGCGAGACCTCGAAGACGATGCTGATCCTCATCGGGCCGGTCTTCCCGCTCTACATCAACGTGCTGCACGGCATCCGGGGCGTGGACAACAAGCTGGTGGAGGTGGCCCGTTCGTGCGGACTGGGCCGCTGGGGGCTGACCCGCAGGGTGATCCTGCCCGGCGCGCTGCCCCAGATCCTCGTCGGTCTGCGCCAGGCCCTGGGCATCGGCTGGCTCACTCTGGTGGTGGCCGAGCAGACGGCGACCACTTCCGGCATCGGCTATCTGATGTCCGACGCCCGTGAATTCCTGCGCACCGACGTGATGTTCGTCGTGCTGGTGACGTACGCGCTCCTCGGCGTCCTGTCGGACCTTCTGGTGCGGCTCCTTGAACGGCGTGCCCTGGCCTGGCGCAGGGGCTTCGCCGGCGCCTGACCTCCCGCCCCCGTCGGCTGTCCAACTCCCTTGTCTTTCAGGCCCGTTCTTTCCTCGCATATCAGGAGCCACCCATGCCACGTCTGCTGTCCAAACACGCCGCTGTACCCCCGCCACCGGTGTCCGCCGACAGGCCATCGGCGCCCGGCGCCCCCGGCCGTGCCCCCGCGCCAGATGGCACACACAACGGTGTCCGTGTACGCGGCCTCAGCCGCGGCTTCGACGGCCGCGCCGTGCTCGAGAACCTCGATCTGGACATCGCCCCGGGTGAGTTCGTGGCCCTGCTCGGGCCCAGCGGCTCCGGCAAGAGCACCCTGCTGCGCGCCGTCGGCGGCCTCGACGGCGACCCCGACGGCCGGATCGCCGTGCCCGAGCGTGTCGCCACCGTCTTCCAGGAACACCGGCTGCTCCCCTGGGAGCGGGTGTGGAAGAACGTCACCCTCGGCCTCGGCGGTGGTCTGCTGCGCGAGCGTGCCGTCGCCGCTCTCGGCGAGGTCGGCCTCGCGGACCGCGCCGACGCCTGGCCCGGCACACTGTCCGGAGGCGAGGCCCAACGCGTCGCGCTGGGCCGGGCATTGGTACGTACGCCCCAACTGCTGTTGCTCGATGAGCCGTTCGCAGCGCTGGACGCCCTGACCAGGCTCAAGGCGCAGCAGTTGGTCGAGCGGTTGTGGGAGCAGCACCGTCCCTCGGTGCTCCTTGTGACCCACGATGTCGAGGAGGCGCTGCTGCTGGCCGACCGGGCCGTGCTCCTCGGCGACCGCACCCTGTCCCAGGAATTCGTGGTGGACATTCCCCGTCCCCGGCCCCTCGACCATCCGCGTTTCGTGGAGCTTCGGCGTCAGCTGCTGCTGGGCCTCGGCGTGGACCCGGACGCCGGCACCGCCACCGCCCAGAACACCGACTCCGGGAAGGCATCGTCATGAGCTCAACCGCCCAGTCCGGCCCGAACACCAAGCACGCCACGCCGGCCCCGCAGACCGCACCCCTCTCGTACGAGCCGGACCTGACCGCGGACGTACTCGTGGTCGGCGGAGGCCCTGCCGCCACCTGGGCCGCCGTCAAGGCCGCCGAGAACGGTGCCTCGGTCGTGCTCGCGGACAAGGGCTACTGCGGAAGCTCCGGCGCCACCGCCGCGGCCGGCACCGGTGTGTGGTATGTGCCGCCGCATCCCGAGGACCGCGCGGCGGCCAAGGCGTCCAGGGAAGCGCTGGGCGGCCATCTCGCCAACCACCACTGGATGGACCGGGTCCTCGACCAGACCTGGCACAACGTGCACGAGCTGGCGGAGGTCAGCCGCTACCCGTTCCCCGTGGACGCCGAGGGCAGGCAGCTGCGGCGAGGCCTGCAGGGCCCGGAGTACATGCGCAGGATGCGGCTGCGGGTGCAGCGTGCGGGCGTACGCGTTCTCGACCACAGCCCGGTCCTGGAACTGCTCGTGGACGAGGACGGATCAGTCGCCGGCGCTGCCGGATACCGCCGTCAGGAAGACCGGCCCTTCCGGGTGCGGTCCGGCGCCGTGGTCCTCGCGACGGGCGGGTGCGCATTCCTCTCCCGGGCCCTTGGCTGCAACGTCAACACCGGAGACGGCTATCTGATGGCGGCCGAGGCCGGGGCGGCGATGTCCGGCATGGAGTTCTCCAACGCCTACGCCATCGCGCCCAAGTTCACTTCGGTCACCAAGACCGCGTACTACCGCTACGCGACCTTCTACCACGCCGACGGCAGCGTGCTCGAGGGCGCGGGCAGCGCCAAGGGCCGCTCCGTCATCGCCCGTACGCTTCTGTCCGAGGGCACCGTGCTGTGCCGGCTCGACCAGGCCGACGAGGCGGCCCGCCGCGCCATGCGTCTTGGCCAGGCCAACTTCTTCCTGCCCTTCGACCGGCTCGGCATCGACCCGTTCACCCAGATGTTCCCGGTGACACTGCTCGCCGAAGGAACGGTGCGCGGCACGGGCGGCATCCGGATCACCGGCGACGACTGCCGGACCGAGGTGCCGGGCCTGTACGCGGCGGGAGACGCCGCCACCCGCGAACTCATCTGCGGCGGATTCACCGGCGGGGGCAGCCACAACGCCGCCTGGGCGATGTCCTCGGGCACCTGGGCCGGACGTGGTGCCTCCTCGTTCGCCCGGACCCTGGGCGAATACACCCACCACCGTGCCCTGACACCCCTCGGCCGCGCCGGACTACGCCCGTCCGGCACCACGCGCGGCCAGGCCGGCGACCACCGACTGGTGGTGGAGGCGGTGCAGCGCGAGGTACTGCCGTACGACAAGAACTACCTGCGCGAGGGCGCTCGCCTCACCACCGCGCTCGAGTCGCTGAACGACATCTGGCGCGAGCTGCGGCACGGTCTCGCAGGCGGTGGCGAGACCACAGTGCGTGCCCGGCAGGCGGCGGCGATGGCGGCGACCGGCCGCTGGATGTACACAGCCGCGCTGGCCCGTACCGAGACCCGTGGCATGCACAAGCGCGCGGACTTCCCCGCCCTTGACGACCCCGGTCAGCGCCGCCGCCTGATCACGGGCGGGCTCGACGAGCTGTGGACGGTGCCCGAGTCGGCGGCGCCGGTGCACACCACTGTCGCCGAGGCGGCGGCGGCATGATCGAGCTGGTGTCCTCGCAGCGCTGTATCGGCTGCGACAAGTGCGTCCACGTCTGCCCCACCAACGTCTTCGACCGAGGCGCCGACGGCATCCCGGTGATCGCCCGTCAGGACGACTGCCAGACGTGCTTCATGTGCGAGGCGTACTGCCCCGTGGACGCGCTCTTCGTCGCCCCCACCACCCATCCCCAGCCCGCGGACGCGCCGCTGCGAGACGAGTCCCGGCTGGCCGGCTCCGACCTCCTGGGCAGCTACCGGGCCCGCATCGGCTGGGGCCGCGGCCGCACCCCGGGTGCCCGGTTCGCCGTAGGCCCCGAACTTCCGGGGGCCACCCCTGCCACGCCCACGACAACCACGCTCACGGCGACCGCTCCCGCGGACTCCGCCACCCCGACCCCACACCCGAAAGGCACCACCCAGTGATGTCCGTCAGAAACCGAACCACACCGACACGCCGACTCGCCCCGGTACGAAGGCTGCTGTCCGCCACCGCTCTCGCGGCGGCCCTCGCCCTGGCTGCCACCGGCTGCGGAGGCAAGGCCAACGCGGACAACAGCGCTCCGAAGAAGGGCACGCTGCGCGTCGGCGTGATCGGCTCCAAGGCCGAGCTCACCGGTCCCATCGGCTTCCTGAACTCCGAGAAGAAGCTGCTGCCCGGGCTCAAGGCGGAGGGCTTCGACAAGATCGAGGTGTTCCCATTCCCGAACGGGCCCGACCTCAACCAGGCTCTCGTAGGCGGGAGCCTGGACGTGGCCAGCTACGGCGACACCCCCGCCTTGGTGGCCCGGGGCAGCGGCCTCGACACCCGCCTGATCTCCATGGCCGCCATCGACAGCGACGCCTCGATCGTGGTGAAGAAGAACGGGCCGAAGACCCTCGAGGACCTGCAGGGCAAGAAGATCGGCGTGCAGACCGGCTCCTACATCCACCGCTATCTGCTCGGCGCCCTGCAGGACGCCAAGGTCAAGCCTGCCGAGGTCGTGCACATCTACAACGCAGACATCGAGGCGCCCCTGGAACGCGGCGACATCGCCGCGGCGGCCGTGCCACAGGCCAACGCCGAGGTGTTCAAGAGCAAGGGCTACCAGATCATCGACCACCTGCTCGAGGACCACCCCGACTACGCGGGCACCAACGCCACCGTCTCCACCGACAAGTTCCTCGATGCCCACCCGAAGTTCGCCGCCACATGGCAGCAGTTGCAGAACAGCGGCGTCAAGGACGCACGGGCGCACTGGAGTGACTACGTGGACTACTCAGTGGCACTGAGCGGCTTCCCGGCGGATCTGGTGCGGCCGACCATCCGCAAGGAGCAGCTGCCGGACACGGCCTTCCCCGAACGCGGCCTCGCACTGCTCGAGTCCACGAAGAAGTTCCTCGTCGAGCAGAAGTTCATCAAGAAGGACTTCTCCGTCGACGACTGGCGAGTGGGCGGCGCCAAGTGACCCGTCCGACGCAGACAGGGCTGTCGCTCGACACCGATGTAATGGTGCTGGGCGGCGGCCCCGCCGGAGCCTGGGCCGCCATCTCGGCTGCGGAGGCGGGTGCCCGGGTCGTCCTCGCCGACAAGGGCTATCTGGGGACCAGCGGCGCCGCGGCCTCCGGCGGCAACAACTTGTGGTACTTGCCCGAGGACGAGTCGCTGAGGGCCCGGGCCGTCGCGGACCGCGAAGCCCTCGGCGGCCGGCTGACCGACCGGCGCTGGATGGAACGAGTCCAGACCGAGACGTACCGGCAGATCAACCGGCTGGCCGAGTGGGGCTACCCGTTCCCGCGCGACGAGCACGGCAACGAGCGGCGCAGCAGCCTCCAGGGGCCGGAGTACATGCGGCGGCTACGCCGGAAGGTGCACCGCAGCGGGGTGCACATCCTCGACCACCACCCCGCCCTTGAGCTGCTCACCGACGCAGACGGCACCGTCAGCGGGGCGGCGGGGCTGCGCCGCCAGGAGGGCTGGACCCGCTGGCAGGCCCGTGCGGGGGCCGTGGTGCTGGCCACGGGCGGGTGTGCGTTCCTCTCCGGGGCGTTCGGGCTCAACGTGGACACCGGGGACGGGCACCTGATGGCGGCGGAACTGGGGGCCGAACTGTCGGGCATGGAGTTCTCATCCGTCTACGGGCGTTCGCCCGCCTTCGGGAACCACACCAAGGGCCTGATGATGCAGTTCGCCAGCTACTACGACGCGTCCGGGCGCCCGCTTGAGGCCGAAGGCCACAAGGGCGCGGAACTGATCGCCCGTAGACTGGCGGCCGGGCGGCCCGTCCACGCCAGACTCGACCGGGCGCCCACCGCACTCCGGCAGTCGATGCGTCAGGCCCAGCCGAACTATTTCCTTCCACTGGACAAGGCCGGCGTGGACCCGTTCGACGAGGCCTATCCGCTCCGTCTGGTGTTCGAAGGCACGGTCAGGGGAACGGGAGGCCTGCGCCTGCTCACGCCCGACTGCGCGACAGGCGTGCCGGGCCTGTACGCGGCCGGCGACGTGGCCACTCGCGAACTCGTCACCGGAGCGGCCAGCGGCGGCGGGAGCCTCAACGGCGCATGGGCCATCTCCTCCGGTACCTGGGCAGGCGGCGGGGCGGCACGCTTCGCGCGCAACCGAGGGGCCTTGCCACCCCGGCACAACCTGCGGCCCGCCGGAACGACGGCGCTACGCGCGGCTCCGCCCGGGGGCCACCCGACCACCCGGGCCGAAGTGGACGAAACGGTCACCACCGTACAGAAAGAGGTGCTGCCTCTGGACCGCAACTACTTCCGCACCGCCGACAGGCTGCACACGAGCCTGCGCACCCTCGACACGCTGTGGGGACGCCTTGCGGACCAGCCCGCCGCGACCGACGGACGCACCATGCTGCGCGCCCGCGAGGCCGCCGCCATGACCGCCCACGCCCGCTGGATGTACCGGGCCGCACTCGCCCGGGAAGAGAGCCGGGGCGTGCACCGACGCGACGACCGCCCCGGCACCGCGGCCCGGTTCGAGCACCGACTGATGGTCAGCGGTCTGGAACAGCTGGATGTACGGGCCGACCCAGTCCTCCCCGTGCTGACCGCCAAGGGCACAAGGGCCGCTCGTATCGCGGCGGGGGACGCCTCGCAGGAAAGGAGAGTTTCGTGATCGAAGTGGTCAGCCGGAGCCGCTGCGTCGGCTGCGACCTGTGCATCCGCGTCTGCCCCACCGACGTGTTCGAGCGGGACACGGACGGCATACCTGTGATCGCCCGTCAGGAGGACTGCCAGACCTGCTTCTCCTGCGAGATCTACTGCCCGGTGGACGCCCTTTACGTGGCTCCGCTGACCGGTCCCGCGCCAGACGGTTCCCCACACCGAGAGGAGGAACACCTGGCCGCTACGGGTGCCCTCGGCGCCTATCGCAGGACCGTCGGCTGGGGAGGAGGCCGGACCCCGGGAAGCCGTTACGACCGCAACCATCTGTTCACCGCGGGAATGACAGGCCAGCCCGGGACCCGCCCGAACCCGCTCTCCGGCCCCGGCCTCCCACAGGCGGAGAGCCCCGGTCCCGACCTTGCATCTCCTCACTAGGGCGCGTATCGAGTCGTGATCAATTTGCGGGAATCGCCCTCGCGACGGGGCCTGGATCGGTAGATCTTCTTGCGTGACGCGAGTGCAACTGACTGACGAAGAATGAGAGTTCATCGGGCCGTACTTGCCGATCGGCGAGTACGGCCCGTATCCCGAGCGGCTGCGGCAGCAGTTCGAGGGGGTGATCTGGCGGTTCAAGACCGGCGGGCAGTGGCGGGAGATGCCGCAGGAGTTCGGCGCCTGGTCCACTGTGCACAACCGCTTCCGGCAGTGGCGTGACGCAGGCGACTCCACCACCGCGCGCGCTCACCACGACGCCGCCGGGACGCACCTGGACCAGGACCTCCTCACCGCCCTGAAGAAGGCCGCGGCCGAGGAGGAGAAGGCCAGGTCAAAAGAGGCGGCTCCGAAGAACGAAAGGGACAGGAAGCCGAAGCAGGTCCCGAGCGGCGACGCAGATGACATCCAGGTCGTCGAGCTTGAGGGAGACCGGCTGGCCGGACCACAGCCCGGACATCTTCCCCGCCGAGATCACCAACCCGTGCTCGGCCAGGTTCGCGGCCGTCAGCCGCAAGTTCCACCTCATCGGATCAGCCCTTCCAGCCGCTTCGCGGCCCGCTCGGTCCCGGCGGCCCAGGCGTCCTCGACCCGGGTCTGCTGGACATGGACGTATCGCATCGTCGTGGCGATCCAGGAATGTCTCAAAACCTCCTCAATTGCTAGCAAGTCCAGCCCGTTCTCATAGAGTTGCGACGCGCAGAAGTGCCGCAGGACGTGCGGCGTCAGCTTCTCGCCCTATCCCGGAAGATGACTGAGGCCCTGGACGGGATCGGCCCGCAGCAGGCGAAGGTGCTGCCAGGTCGGCCTGCGGGTGAGCGAGGCGTGCAAGCTCGACCTGGCCGAAGCCGGGAGATCGGGACCTGCGTGAGCACTGGGCACCCGCGTCGGCGGAGGAGCTGGCGCGGTTCGAGACCGATGTGCTGTCACGCCGCCGTCGCCGAGCACGGGCCCGACGTCACCGTCGTCGATGGCATGCCATGTGGCTGCAGCGGATCGACAGCAAGATCGCCGCCGTTCAGCAGCGGGAAGCCGAGCAGGAACACGGACGGCAGCAGCGCCCACCCGACCCGGACTGACTCGTCGAACTCGGCATCGGCGCCGGGAACCCGCCCACCCGCATCCACACCGGCGACTGCTACGCCGCCGCCAAACGCAGGCGCCCCTGTCCCCGGGTTCCGCAGAAGTGGAGGCGTCCTAGTCCACGAAAATCCCCGCTGACCTGCACGAATGCGATGTTGATCTAGATGGGGGCGTGTCACTAGGACTAGGGACACGCGCAGGTCAGCGCGTTGCCGCCATCGGTCCAGTGCCTCACTTTTGCTGGCGACAACGAGAGAATTGCCCTGATATGCAAGTATCTTGCCTCAATGAATGCTCGCAAAGGCAGGCCGTGTGGTGCACCCCGGGCCGGTAGCGTGGTGCCTTGCAACGCAACGCCCCAGTAGTGGACTTGACGGGTCCAGGGCCGCTGACCTGCAGTTATGTCAGCGCCTAGTGACACGCCCCGTCGCCATGCCGCCGCGCATTCCCGCAGATCAGACCCCTTTTTCGTGGACCAGTACAGCCTCCCTTCTGCGGAACCCCGGCTGTCCTTCGACGCCCGGGGCTTCGCCCCGATCGGATACGCCGTCTTCGCCTTCACGTTCGCCACCGTCGCCGGACTCGTCCTGCGCCGCACGCTCCCGGCGATGGCCCTCACCCTGGCCGTCTTCGCCGCCGTCCAGCTCCTGGTGCCCAACGTGATCCGGGCGCACTACCTGCCTCCCGAGAAGGCCACCGTGGCCTTCACCACCGAGGCCAGGGACCGGGCGCTGGGGCTGGACACCTCGAGCACTCCCGCTTTCATCGCCGACTACAAGGTTCCCGGCACCTGGGCCATTTCCCGGACGAGCGAAATCCTCAAGGCCGACGGCACGCCGGTCGACGGCGATACGTTGCGCGCGTGCATGCAGCCTGCCGCCGGCCCGCAGGCGAAGAACGCATGCCTGGACAAGCTCGGCCTGCATTTCGATTCACACCCATCAGCCGGCGAGCCGCTACTGGCCGTTCCAGTGGATCGAGTTCTCGATCTTCCTGGTGCTCAGCCCTCTGGCGACCGCGGCCGGATTCCGGTGGATCCGCAATCCCTCCAGTTGATCACCAGCGACTCCGACGGATAGGGGAACACGTTGATCGATTTTCACTTGGAGGTCCGCTCAGGGGTCGCGCCCTATATGCAGCTGGTGCATCAGGTCCGGCAGGCGCTGCGGGTGGGCATGCTGACGGTCGGCGATCAACTGCCGACGGTGAAGGACGTGGTGGCCAAGATCGCGATCAACCCCAACACGGTGGTCAAGGCATATCGCGAACACGAGGGGCTGGCCGTCGGCCGGCCCGGGGTAGGGACGTTCATCACTCGTGTGCTCGCCGACGACGAATTACTCGCCGCGCACGAACCGCTGCGTAGTGAACTGCGCGACTGACTCGCCAGAGCCCATCGCGCCGGCCTCGACGCGGACAACATCGAAGCACTGTTCATGACCACATTAAGCTTGTGTTTTTACCTCGCTCGCTCGGTGTTCGAGCCGGGGCGTGCTCGGTCGGTAGCT
>NZ_BMQA01000123.1 GCF_014647875.1 Streptomyces brasiliensis
ACCGCGGCGCCTACGGCGTGAAGCGGCTGTGCACCGTGCTGAACCTGTCGAGGTCCGGGTTCTACCGGTGGCTGAAGACCGCCCCGGCCCGCGCCGCGAAACAGGCCGCGGACGCCGCACTCACCCGACGGATACGCAAGGCCCACGCAGAGTCCGGAAAGACGTACGGGGCCAAGCGGATCACCGCCGAGCTCCGCGCGGGCGGCGTGGTCGTCAACCGCAAACGTGTCGAACGGCTCATGCGCCAACACGCCATCCAGGGACGGACGTTGAAACGCCGACACCGAACTGCCATTCCGGACCCCGCCGCCCAGGCGGTGCCGTGGATCGACCAGCTCGGGGCCGACTTCGCTGCCGTGGTCAGTCCCCTCAGCCCGCTGGGCGAACAACCGGTCGGAGCCTGGTCGGTCACCTACGACAGTGAGCACCACTGGTCCCCGCACGAGCGTGCCCTCATCAGTACTCTGACGGACCTGGCAGGCCAGGCACTGAAGCGCATCAGGTTGCAACAAGCACGAATCGAGCTGGCCACGGCGCTCCAGCAGACCATGCTCCCCACGCTGCCTGAGCACCTCCCGGGCCTGGAGGTCGCCGCCCGCTACCGACCGAGCCAGGACGGGCTCGACATCGGCGGCGACTGGTACGACGCCTTCGCCATGCCCGACGGCGCGATCGCCCTGGAGATCGGCGACGCCCAAGGGCACGACGTGGACGCCGCCGCCTTCATGGGACAAGTGAGCTCGTCCATGCGCGCGATCGCCGCCCATGAACCAGATCCGGGAACCGTGCTGACACGCACCAACGACTTGCTCATCGCGATGGGCACCGCACGATTGGCCAGCTGCACCATGCTGCACATCGATCCACACGACGGCCAGGTCACCGGTACCAGCGCCGGCCACGTGCCGCTGCTGTACGCGCACAAAGACGGCAGCCACAACGTCTGTGAGTTGCCGGGCGGCCCGGTCCTGGGAGTCGTGTCCGACACCGACTACCACGGGGTGACCTTCACCCTGGACAGGGACAACGCGCTGGTCATGGTCACCGATGGCGTGGTGGAAGGGCCAAGCTTGACGTTGGATGCCGGATTGGAGCTGATCGGAACACTGGCCGGCGAAGCCCTCCACGACGGGCTGGACGCCGAGGCGACTGCCGACCGAATCCTCGACGCAGCCGTCGCGGTGGGCCATATCGACGATATGGCCGTACTGGTCATCCGACGTACAGGATGATGTCCGCTACCACGCGGAGCGCAGGCCGCGAGCCTTTCCATACCGACCGATGCCCGAGACCCCTGACGGAGCGGAGCTGGGTACGGACGGCGCTAGTGTCTCGTGATGCTGTACATGGAACTTGACGTCTCTCAATGACCTGTCAAGCTCCAGGAAGTACGGTGGTTTCATCTGCCTGCCGGGTCGGGTGACGGTGGGGCAGGTACGTAGATGCGCTGGTCGCGGAACATGGCCCACAGCACGTCGACGCGGCGTCGTGCGAGGGCCAAGACAGCCTGGACGTAACGCAGTCCCTCGGCCCGTTTACGCAGGTAGAAGTCTCTGGACGCACCCGGATACATCATGGTGCTCTGTGCGGAGAGGTAGAAGACCCAGCGCAGGCGGCGGTCGGCCTCCGCCTTGCGCAGGCGCTTGTTCTCCTCCCGCAGCCGGACCAGCTCCCCGTCCCGCCCCTCGCCGGTCTGATCAGCGCGTGTACCGCGGCCGGCCAGCTCATCCGCTTGCCGAACCCAACTGCGCAGCGTCTCGCCGGTCACGCCCACGTCGGCCGCCACCGCCGCGTACGTGCGCCCACCGCCCGCCACCCGATACAAGGCGACGGCATCCTTCCTGAACTCCTCCGGATACGGAGACTGGCGTCCCACCTGGACATCCCTCCCTGGACCAACGAGATCCATTGTCATGGTGTCCACCCCACGGGGAGCAGGGCTCCGTCGTTCTCGCGGTCGGTCCCGGCGGCATCCCGAGGGTTTCAGCCCAGGGCGGGATAGTCGCCGGCAGCGAGGTCGGCGATCAGGCTCGGGTGGGTGGGCTCCCAGCCGAACCGTTCCCGGGTCAGTGCACTCGACGATGGCATGTCAAGGGCGAACACGCGACCGATGAGGCCGAAGCGCTCAGGCGGCGCCGACTCGACCGGCACACCGAGAACGCCGCCGATAGCCTCGGCCAGCGACCTCAAGGTGTCGCCCCCGTCGGCTACCGCGTGCAGGACCGTGCCCGGCGCAGCGTTCTCGAGTGCGATGCGGAACAGCGGAGCGACGTCAAGCCGGTTGACCGCTGGCCAGCGCTGCGTGCCGTCGCCGACGTACGCTGACACGCCCGTTTTCTGCGCGGCGGCGATGAGCACCGAGCAGAAGCCGTATGCCGACCCGCGCTGGTGCACTGAGCGTGGCAGCCGCACGACAGAGGACCGGACGCCCTGGGCGGCCAGGGTCAGCACCACGTCGGAATTGCGGCCGCGGCCACCGACCGGACCGTTGGTGGTGTCGGGATCCTCCTCGGTGGAGGCGTGGCCTGGCACCATAGGCGTGAGGCCGGCATGCACGAACGGCTTGTCACTGCCTGCGAGTGCGGCCCCGAGGGTCTGCACGGCACGCGCTTCCTCGTCGATGCCCTGCTCCAAGTTGCTCCAGTCGTTGCTAAAGGCCAGGTTGATGACACCATCGGCCTGGGCGACACCAGCGCGGAGGCTGTCAAGGTCGGTGAGGCCGCCGCGGAGCGGCGTCCCGCCAGCGGCGGCGACGGCCGTAGCCGCGGCATCGGAACGGACGAGGCCGAGGACCTCGTGACCAGCGGCGATGAGTTCAGGAACGACAACTGAGCCGATGCTGCCGCTGGCTCCAGTGACGAACACGCGCATGGGAGGCTCCAGATGACTTCTGCGACGCTGCGTCCAGGACAAGAACTCGCGGATGTTCTCCCGCTCGGTCTCCGCCACCGCCGCGAAGAATGCGAGCAGCAGCTTGCCGTGCCCGCTGGGGTCGTACATTCCGCGAGGGGGCCGGCGAGCATCTCCAGCACCAGGCGGTTGGCGAACAAGTGGTCGGCGAGCGCCGTGAGTTCGGCGGCGTCGCGGCCGAGCCGCTTCATCTCGGCACCGTGAGGATGACCAGCCAGTCGGACTGTGGCCATCCACTCCCTACGGGCGTACGCGGATGACTGTCTTCCCGCTGCGTCGCGTGGTCGGGTTAAGGGCACCAATGGCATCATCGAACCTCGCGACGTCACCGATGTTTGTCCGCAGCCGTCCGTCCCGCACCCGCTGCACGATCTCACCCAGTTCGGCACGATCGGCCTCGACAACGAAGTCCACCGCCAGGCCGTCAGTGGGCCGCGCCTCGACCGGGCCGACGACGGACACCAGCGTTCCTCCGGCCTTGATCAGGGCAGCGGACCGCCTCTGAACGTCACCACCGATGACATCGAAGACCAGATCGACACCCCCGACGTCTTTCAGCGCGTCGTTCTCGAGGTTGACGAACTCATGCGCGCCGAAGTCGAGTGCCTTCTCACGGTCGGCGGCGCGTCCGGTGCCGATGACGTAAGCCCCGGCCTCACGTGCGAGTTGGGTCACCATCGTCCCGACTGCCCCGGCTGCGCCATGGGCGAGGACGGTCTGGCCGGCCTGAAGGCGGCCGTGCTGGAACAGCCCCTGCCACGCGGTCAGACCTGAGATGGGCAGGGACGCGCCTACCGTGAAGTCGACGTCGCCGGGCAGCGGCGCGAGGTTGCGTGCTTCGATCGCCACGTACTGCGCAAGGGTGCCGTCGCGGTGCCAGTCGGCGAGGCCGAACACCCGCTGCCCTACCGACAGCCCTGTCGTGCCGTAGCCGACGGCGGTGACCACTCCGGCCAGCTCGTGACCGGGGATCGACGGAGTCCTGTCACGGCCGCCGCGATCGATCCAGGTCGACGGCCACTCCATCTCAGTCGGGACGAAACCCGATGCATGAATCTGAACGATGACGTCGTTGATCGCTGCGGGCGGCTCAGGCCGCTCCGTCAGCGTCATCCCGGCCGTTCCCGCGGCCTGGTCGGTAAGCACAATGGCTTTCATCGGGATCGTCCCCTTCCTCGTATGAGCTCGTAACACGATCACGAGCGGTGCTTCTCCAGCCGCCTCCAGCAGATGAGGCTGCAGGCCAATGAGCCGCGTGCATCGTGAATTCGCAGGTCATGGGCCTGGTGTGCGTGGCGGTTCGGGTACTTGCGCCAGTCGGTGGCCGATCGCCAGTGCCATGTAGCGCGCTCCGTCCTGGAGCCTCTCGCCGCTGATGGGCATGACGAAGGTCAGGCGCGGCGGCCGTAGGTGTGCGGATCCACGGGCTGCTCGGACTTGGGAAGCCCGCCGACGACGAGACGGTAGGAGTCGATCACGAGCTCCTTCACTAGCTTCTCGTCGATGGTGCCCCCGCCTTCCGCCGTGATCCAGTGCCTCTTGTTCATGTGATAGCCGGGGGTAATGTCCGCGTACTGCTCACGCAGGGCTGCGGCGTCGTCGGGATCAGCTTTCAGGATCACGACGGGGTGCCCCGGCATGTCGGTCATGAGCATGAAGACCTTGCCGCGTACCTTGTAGAGCTTCCAGTCGGGGCCGGAACGATGCTCCAGGTCGACGCCGGGCAGTCCCACAGTACAGTCGCCCGCGATCTTCTGCAGCTCCTGTCCGTCCAAGGTGATCAACTCCTCTGTCGATCCGAGTGCCCTGACCGCCCGGCCAAGGCCCAAGGTGGCGCCTCCCGTGTGGCCGCCACGAACGGCGGCGCCCGCACGCCGGCAACCTCAACAAGATCGTTTATGAGCTCTATGTGTTGTGGGTCTTGGTTTCCGGGCGGGTGTTCAGATGAAGGTGAACAGCTGGTCGGCGTCGAATCGCGAGATCGGCGTGGTGTACACCCTCTCAGGGTCGGGGTAGCCGAGGGCCAGCAGCACCGTCGTGCTGTGCCCGGTCTCGCGGATCTTGAACGCCTTGTCGACACTGGTCGGGTCGAACCCCTCCAGCGGCGTGGCCTCGACGCCGAGCTCAGCGGCCGCCATCATGGTCAGGCCCACCGCCATGTAGGTCTGCTTCTCCATCCAGTGGTTCAGGTCCTTGTAGCCGTAGTTGCGCAGGTTGAGGAAGTCTCGGGTCATTGATTCCCACAGCTCCTGCTTCGACGGGTCAGGGAACCGGCCGTCGGCCCTCTCCTTCGAGAACACCGCCTCGAGGTGGCTGTCAGGCAGATCTGCCCGGGTGGTGAGGATGATGGTGTGCGACGCGTTCAGGATCTTCTCGCCGTTGTCCTGGAATCGTTCGCCCAGGTTGTTGGCGAGCCGCTCTTTGCCTTCGGGCGTGGCGAGGACGTAGAAGTGGTTGGGCTGTACGTTCACCGATGACGGCGTGGAGCGCAGGAACCTCAGCAGCTGCTGAAGGGTTTCCTCCGGAATGGTCTTGCTGGGGTCGAAATACCTGGTGAGGTGCTTGTTCATGAGCTTGTTGAGGTTCATGTCGATCTGCCTTCTTCTTGCGATGAGTGGGTGAGGAGCGGTGGTTCGCGGGTTTGGGCTAGTTCGTGCCGCGGGCAAGCAGTTCGCTGATGCGCTCGAAGCTGATTCCTGTCGTCGCGGCGGTGAGGTCACCCGCGACGAGAGCCTTGGTGGCCTGTTCGAGTGCCGCCATTGCGTGGGTGTAGAGCGCTGGACCCACGCTGATGCGCTTGACCCCGGCCTTCTGTAGTTCAGAGACGGTCAGCACCTTGTCCGCCGGCGAGATGAGGACGCTGACCGGTGTCGGCGCGACGGCGGTGACGATCGCGACGAGTGCGTCGAGGTCGGGTGGGTAAGGGGCGTAGAGCACATCCGCGCCGACCTCGGCGAAGGCCGTCAGACGCCGGATGGTGTCGTCGAGATCGGGCCGCCCCTGGATGAAGTTGTCGGTGCGGCCGGTGACGACGATGCGCCCCCTGGCCGCCTCGACGGCGCTGCGCATGCGGTTGACTGCCTCGTCGAAGTCGCGGATCGGTTGATCGGGATTGCCCGAGGTGTCTTCGATCCCGATACCGGCCAGGCCGGACTCGACGGCGGCTTCCACGGTCGCGGCGACGTCTTCAGGCGTCTCGCCGTAGCCGTCCTCGAAGTCTCCGTTGACGGGTAGCCCGGTGAGCCGGCCGAGCAGCCGCGCATGCTCGAGGTGCTCGCCACGGGTGACTTCGTGACGCCCGTCGGGCCGGCCGAGTGTGGTGGCGAGTGCCGCCGATGATGTCGCGATCGCCTCGAAGCCGGCATCGGCCAGCATCAGCGCCGAGAGGCCGTCCCATGCGTTCGGCATGACGAGGCCACCGTCGCGGGTGTGCAGTGCCATGAACTTCTCATAGAGTTCGGAGCCCGGCATATCGATCCTTTCCCGAGTGATCGTTTTGGGGCGGTGAGGGGTTTACCGGCTGTGTGCGCGGCCTCGACAAGGGGTCCGGCGATCAGCCGGGCGTACCGGCCGAGCTGATGGCGGGGATGTCGATGTCGGTCTGGTTGACGTTGTTGATGAAGTTGGTCAGCAGGACCTGCACCGCCACCGTGACGATCGCCAGGATCTGTGGGTCGGTGTACCCGGCGCCTCGCACAGCCGCCAGGTCGGCGTCGCTCACCCGACCGCGGCTCTCCACCACCTGCTGAGCGAAACGGGCGACCGCGGCGCGCCTGGGATCGGTCGAACTCCCGGCCCGGGCCAGGTCGATGTCATCGCTCGACATGCCACCGAGTTCGGACGATACGTACGTGTGCATCGCCAGGCAGTAATCGCAACCGTTGGCTTGCGACACGGTCAGCGCGATGGTGTGCCGCGTCTTCGCGTCCAGAACCCGGCTCAAGGCGCCCTGCAGTGTCATGACGACGTCGAGGACGGTCGGGTTCGACGCGAGAGTCGCGAACATGTTCGGGACGAAGCCGAACTGCGCGCCGACGGTGCCCAGGACGCTCTCCGCCTCGTCGGGGACGTCGTCAGGAGAGGGAACGTTCAGTCGTGACATGGCGAATCAACCTTCGGTGAGTGTGTGAGTGGTCAGCGTCGAGCCCAGGCCGGTTCTTACTGCTTCGGAGGTCCAGTCCCCGTTGTGACTGCGATCTCTCCCGGCAGTTTTTGGGCTGCCCAGCCCACTTCATGGAAGTCAACACGACTCGACTCTGGGCTGTCAAGCCCAATCTGGGGTACCGTGAAGCATGACCATCACTACGGCAGCTCCGCCGCCTCACAAGCTCACGTCCAAGGGGCAGGCGACGCGTGCCCGCATCCTGGAGCAGGCCGCTGAGCTCATCTACACCAAGGGCGTCCACGCCACGAACAACGAGCAGCTCCGCCGCGCTGCCGGCGTCAGCGGATCGCAGCTCAACCACTACTTCCCGACCAAGGAGAGCCTCGTCCTGGCCGTGATCGCCTGGCAGGCCGAGCGCGTCCTCGCGTTCCACCGCGGCGAGCGATTCGCCCGCTTCGACAACCTCGACGCGTTTCGGGCGTGGGCGGATTTCTACGCCGGCTACGAGCGCGCCTACCAGGAAGGCTGCAGCCTCGGCTCCCTGGCGAGCGAGATCATCAAGACGGACCTCGACGTCCACGACGAGCTCGCGGCTGCGTTCGACCGGTGGCGGGACATCTTCCGCGACGGAATCGAGCGCATGCAGCAACTCGGCCGCATCAGCGCTGACGCAGATCCCACACGGCTGGCCAATCTGCTCCTCGCCGCCTTCCAGGGCGGCACACTCCTCGCCCAGGTCGCGCGGGACATCGCTCCACTCAAAGACGCACTGCAGACAGCCATCGACCACGTGCAGACCTTCGCGACCACTCCCGACGCCGGCGTACTCCAAGCGGCCAGTTCGCCCGCCGGGTAGTGGTGGTGGTCGAGCAGGGTCGTGGCGAGCCTGTAGAGGCCGGTGTGTTTCCTGGCGGTGGTGGTGACAATGATCTCGCAATCCACGACGCGGACCCGCAGCGGACCGAGGGCGGAGAGGTAGGAGCCGTCCTGGTAGCGGGTCAGGACTAGCACCCTGCGGCTGTTTTTGAGGCGGACCAGGACGTCGGCGCCGGTGGCTGCTGCGATGGCGGCCACCAGTTTCTGGGCGGCGAAGTTGCGGTCCGCGAGCAGGATCATCCCGGGGCCCAGGCTGGGCAGCAGCCGTGGGGCGTAGGTGGTCTCGCCCGCGGTGATGGGGCCGAAGACGGCGTCGATGAGGGTGCGGGTGCCGCAGGCGACCAGGGCCAGGACACGGACCTGCGGGTAGCCGGTGCCGCCGTGGTTGCCGGCCTGCTTGGTGAACCTGGTCAGGATGGCGGGGGTGTCGGGCACGGTCAGCGTGGTGCCGTCGAGTGCGGCCTCCAGCAGGCCGCGCCATCGTGTCCCCGATGCTCGCACGTCGGCCGCGGGGCCTTTGAGCAGGTCGAACAGCCACCGCAGCGGCTTGCTGCCGATCCGGCGGCGGGCCTGGGCCAGCGCGCTCGCCGAGGGCGAGGCGACCGGCCCGCCATCGACACCCTCGCCGCCACCGTGACCTGCCCCCAAGGGCACACCGTCCCCCTCTCCGACCCGAGCGGACAACACCACCAGCGCAAAGCATCCTTCGGGAATCTGTGCACCGGATGCCCTCTGCGCGAACGGTGCACCAAGGCCAAGGCCGGACGCATCCTGACCATCCGCCCGCACCACGACCTCCAGGCAGCAGCCCGTAGCCAGCCCCGACCGGCAAGCCGACCGCCGCCGCTGGAGACCACCCGTCGAACGCGCCGCCGCCTGGCTCGTCCACCAAGGCAACCGCCGCCTGCGCTACCGCGGCACCACCAAGAACGACACCTGGCTCCACACCCGAGCCGCCGCCCTCAACCTCCGCCGACTGATCATTCAACGAGCCGAATCGCGGGAAGCAACAGGTTGATTCTCTGCGAGACCTAACTCCAGCGGGCAGGTCGCAATCGTGAACGGCCTTGCTGTAAGGAGCACCCGCTCGCGAACCGGGCGAAGTTCCGGGCTACGGCCGTCGAATACTGCGAAGCGATTCCGCAGCAGTGATCAAAGATGCGCCTAGCAACACCACGTCCTTGATTAGGAACTGGCCCGCGGGTGAAAGCTTGGGCTCTCGGCCCCGCTCATGCCAAGCCTCAGGGGTAGTGGCCAGGAAACTGAGTGTAATGGAGAACATACCAGCGGCAAGCAAACCTCCTGCGGCCGAAACTCTTGGCGCCCATCGCCCTGCAGACACCATCCCGCCAATCGCAATCTCAGCAATCCCGATGGATTTAGCGAGTCTCGTCTCTCCGAGTCGTTTCAACGGCTTTCTCAGCAGCGGGCTTGAGACAACAAGGGGGCGGATATTCTCGACCTCGTAGGGTTCGAACTTCAGCCGTCCGATGCTCAGGAGGTTCAGCGCAAGCCCGTAGCGGGCCGCCATGACTCCTCCTGACTGCAGTTTTTTGATAGCGAAGTGCTCGGTCATGAGATTCTCCTCTCATCCCCTGCAATCTCTCCCCCTAAAAACATAAAGGCAATCTTTGCATTTCACGGATCTTGGCATAGGCCTCAACCCGATACAGTCCGGCCTCAATGTCGGTCATTGCCCTATTATAATCCCTCCCTCTCCGACTCGCCCGTTCCGGCCGGACACCCTCACGCGACACTCTCACGTGGCTTACCATGTCAAGAATTTACCTGCTTGGTATCGCGAGGCTATCTCGTCCGCCGAGCCGACAACTGAGCGTTCAAATCTAAGAAGGATAAGAAGACTCTCTGGCGCTGGTCTTCAGACGGCTGCGGGGGTGACTGTCGATGCCCCGGGTGGCAGCGAGGCCGGGCCGGGCGGCCTGACATGACCGTTATGAAAGCCCACTGTATGTGGGCATTCATCTGGGCCATCAGCCGCTCACAGTCCCTCGCGTTGCGACGGGCCCGCGCGTCCACGAGTTGCTCCGTTCCACCGCCCACTCTTCGGCAGCAGAACGAAGCCCTTCGTCCTTGGGGCATCTCCGTCGGCAGGACCTCCGTTGCGGATCCGGCGAGGCTGGTTACGGTCTGCCGACAGCCTCAACACAGCAAGCGTCGGGTCCTGGACCGTCGGGTCAGAACAGGCTGTGAAGACCGCCCAGTCTGTCGGTCAGGCGCAGGTTCTCGGAGTAGTCGACGGGGCAGGCGATCACGGAGACCGTGTCCTCTTCGAGGGTGCGGCGCAGCACAGGCAGGAGTTGATCGGCGGCCTCGATGGCGTAGCCGCGGGCGCCGAAACTCTCGGCGTAGGTGACCAGGTCCGGGTTGGTGAACCGGGTGTGGCTGTGGCGGCCGAGTTCAAGTTCCATCTTCCAGGTGATCAGGCCGTATTCCTGGTCCACCAGAACGAGGACGACCAGGGGGATACGTTCGCGGACGGCGGTCTCCAGCTCCTGGGAGTTCATCAGGAACGAGCCGTCACCCATCATCGCCAGGACGCGTCGGTCCGGTCGTGCCAGTTTGGCGGCGATGGCCCCAGGCAGTGCGAAACCCATGGTGGACAAGCCGTTGGAGACTAGGCAGGTATCTGGTTCGTAGGTCGGGTAGAGACGGGACATCCACATTTTTCCGGCGCCGGTGTCGACGAGCACGATGTCCTGGCGGTCCAGTGCGGTACGCACGTCGCACACCACGCGCTGGGGAACCAGCGGGAACGCGTCGTTGTCGCGTCCGTACTGGAGTTCTTCGTCGAGCAGGGTTCGGATCTCCTCGCTGCTTCCCGAGTCGTAGGCGAGGCTGTCGGGCAGTGCCGCCGCGAGTGCGTCCAGCGCCTGCGAGGGGTCTCCTTCGACGCCCACGGCGACCGGGTAGTGGGCGTCTACCTCGGCGGGAAAGCGGTGCACGTGAACGATGCGCTTGTCGCCGTTCGGGTTGATCTTGGCTGGGTCGAACTCCTGGATCTCGTAGCCCACGCAGACCAGCACATCGGCCGCGTCGAAGCCGAAGTTGCTGTAGTCGTGGCGCATGAAACCGACCGCCCCGAGGACGTTGGGGTGGTCGTCGGGGAAGACCCCCTTGCCATGGAAAGTGGTCGCGACCGGGAGGTTCAGCCGCTCGGCGAACCGCACCAGTGCGGCCGGCGCCCCGGCTCTCGCGGCGCCGTGGCCTGCCAGCACGACCGGGTGCCGTGCGGCCATGAGCACCTCGGCGGCCCGTGCGATCTGGGAGGGCGACGGCGCATCGGCGTGCACCGCGTCGATTTGCAAGGGAGGCAGCGGCTCGGTGGGGTGCTCCGCCTCGATGTCCTCCGGTACCGCCAGGAACACAGCACCGGGACGCTCGCTCTGCGCAATCTTGAACGCCTTGCGTGTCATCTCCGGCACCGCGTCCGGACACTCGATACGGGCCGCCCACTGGGTGACGGGAGCGAACATCGACACCAGGTCGATGACCTGGTGCGACTCCTTGTGGATGCGGCGCAGCGAGCCCTGGGCGGCCAGGGCCACCAGCGGAGCGCTGTTGGTCATGGCGTCCGCGGTACCGAGCAGCAGATTGATCGCCCCGGGCCCCAGGGTGGCTGAGCACACTCCGGCCCGCCCGGTCAGCCGCCCGTAGATCTCCGCCATGAACGAGGCGGCCTGCTCGTGGCGCACCAGGACGTACCGCATCCCGGAGCCGTTCAGCGCGTCGACGAAGCGGAGGTTCTCCTCACCGGGGATCCCGAAGACGTACTCCACGCCCTCGGCCCGCAGACAGCGCACCAAGAGATGCGCGACGTCCTCCACCGCTGCCGTGTTCCGCGAATCGGTCGCGCCCTCGGTACCCATGAGACGAACGTAGGCACGCCGTCCTGCCCCGGCCACTTGTCGGCCTCCGACCGGGAGTGTGTACCGCCTGGGGCCATTCGGAGGCCTCACGGTAGCGGCTGCCGTGGTCGGCCCGCACGCTGGGCAAAGTGGACGAGCCGCCGTGCACAGAGCGACGGCCGGGCTCTGGGAGGACCGTGTGACCGATTCGTCACCCGCCACCGACGCACCGCCGGCCCGGTACGACGACCTGCGGGCCGTGGTGATCAACTGCACCCTCAAGCGCTCGCCAAAGACGAGCAACACCCAAGGGCTGATCGACCAGAGCACCGCCATCATGGACACACAGGGAGTGGACGTCGACGTCGTACGGGCCGTGGACCACGACATCGCCACCGGCGTGTGGCCCGACATGAGGGAGCACGGATGGGAAACGGACGCCTGGCCGGATCTCTACCAACGGGTCGTAGCCGCCGACATCCTCGTGCTGGCGGGCCCCATCTGGCTGGGCGACAACAGCTCCGTGATGAAGCAGGTGATCGAACGCCTCTACGCCTGTTCCAGCCTGCTCAACGAGGCAGGACAGTACGCCTATTACGGCCGCGTCGGCGGTTGTCTCATCACCGGCAACGAGGACGGTGTCAAGCACTGCGCGATGAACGTCCTCTACAGCCTGCAGCACCTGGGATACACCATCCCGCCCCAGGCGGACGCCGGCTGGATCGGCGAGGCGGGCCCTGGTCCCTCGTACCTCGACCCCGGCTCGGGCGGACCGGAGAACGACTTCACCAACCGCAATACCACCTTCATGACCTGGAACCTGCTGCACCTGGCCCGGGCACTGAAGGACCTCGGCGGCATCCCGGCCTACGGCAACCAGCGCACCGCCTGGGACGCCGGCTGCCGCCACGACTACGAGAACCCCGAACACCGGTAGCGGGATACCGAAGGTGAGTGTGTTTCACACGGACAGGGGTACGCACTATACGGCGGCGGCCCTTCACCCAGATCTGCCGCCAGCACGGCATCGGGACCTCCCCCTGAGTGGTGGACACCCTGACGCCGACCCCGGTGGGGGTCGGGAGAG
>NZ_BMQA01000124.1 GCF_014647875.1 Streptomyces brasiliensis
GTGGGTGCGGGCGTTGCCGAACATCCAGCCGGCGCCGTGGACGTACAGCACCACCGGCAGCGTGCCGACGTTCCCGGCGGGCCTGACGATCCGTACGCGGACGTGGTCAGTGGGGCCGCCCGGGACGGTGAGCCACTCCTCGTCCACGGCGGGCAGCTTCACCGGGCCCGACTGCAACTGGTTGACGGCCTCGCGTCCTTCGGCGGGCGGAAGCTCGTACAGGAAGGGCGGATCGGCCGTCGCCTTCACGAACGTCGCGGCTGCCGGCTCCAGCACCGGTTGTGCCGGTTCCACGAGGTCGGACATTGACCTACTCCTGAGAGGGCGGTAGGTGACGATCAGCAAAGCACGGCGAAAGGTTGCTCACTGCCATCTGAACTCCTCCGAAAACGCCGGGATTTCCGATGCCGAGGCGGACCGCTGCCCTTGTCACCCTAGAGCACGGCGCCGGAAGCGGATTGCCCGTCAGCGCACCGTCGCTTGATCCGGCGCGTACTGTCAGTCGCAGCCGTCCATGAGGGCGGCGAGTTCCCGGTCGACGTCGATGTACAGGCTCTCCGCACCGTCGGGCACCAGCGCGTACGACCGCCGCAGGAACTCCCCGGCCTCGACCGACGGCACTTCGATCCGGGCCGCGCTCGAGGTGGACCTCACCACGACGCGTACGGAGTGGCGATGGCATCGGTGCGGAGGACTCACCAGCACCCGCCCGACACCGGCCGGCCGGTGCATGCCCTCCGCGAGCAGTGACCGGGCGAACACCCAGTCGACGGGTTCCATCTCAGGTGCGCCCAAGGACAGACGTGCGGCGTACGGATCGGCCACGTCGTAGCAGAGCTCCGCGGGCATCACCACGGTGGGCTCTCCGGGGACGGCCACGGTGACGGTCACGGCGCACACCACCGAGGTGGCAGGCTCATTCATCTCGCATGTCCACTTCCTCTTCGTACAGTTGATGTCCGGGGCTCGCTGCGTACGGGCCGAACGGATTGCCTTACGGGGTGACCCGGGCGGGCGTCGCGCCAATCGCGCGGGGAGACGCCGTAGACGCTGCGGAACACCCGGCTGAAGTGGGCGGGGTTGGCGAAGCCCGACCGCTTGCTCACCGCCGCCACGGCCGGGACCGTTTCGTCACCGCGGGCCAGTTCACGCGCGCACTGCTCCAGCCGGCGCCGCTGGATGAACTTGGCGACAGTGACGTCCTCACCCTCGAAGAGTCGGTGGAGATAGCGAACGGAGATGTGCTGGGCCTTCGCCACGTTCTCCGGGGACAGCGCCGGATCCTCCAGATGCTGTTCGATGTGGTCGCGGATGCGCCGAACCAGATGGTCCCGCGGGGTCGCCGGCTCCCCCGCGTCCCGCTGGGTCCGTTCGACCACCAGCGTCGCGATCAGGTCGGCGATCCCGGCGGCCAATCGGCTCGCGACCATCGGGGAGTACGGATGTTCCGACGTGCCGAGCGTCGTCAGCAGGGACAGAACAACCGCGCCGAACCCGTCGCTCGCGTCGATCACGGTGCCCGTGACCCGGCCGATCTCCTGCTCCGGCAGCCCCAGCACGGTCCGGGGGATGTGCACCACCCGGGTGGAGAACCGCTCCGGGTAGTCCAGGGAGTACGGGCGCGCCGTGTCGTACACCAGCAGATCGCCCTGCGACGCCGTGGCCGCCCGGCCCTCCTGGACGAGCGTCGCGGTGCCCGACCTCTGCACCCCGACGCCGATGTATTCGCCCGGCCAGCGGGAGACATGGCCGGCAGTCCGGCTCGCGCGCTGGGCGTCGGCCACGATGTCGGAGACCCGCAGGTGTCCCACTCGGCCGCTGGCGATGTGACCGGCGAACGGACCACTGCCGCGAGGGACGACGGTCATCGGCACCAGCGCCTTGCCCAGCGCGTCGTGCCAGTAGGCGAGCTTGTCCCGGTCGGGGACCGAATCGGTCGTCAGTACCTGGCCCATCTGGCGCTCCTTCTCCCACGTCAGGCCGGCGGGACCCCTGTCCAGCCCTCATCAGCCAAACAGCAGGCGGTTTGGGACTCCAGGCAGGAAAGAGGCAGAAACTGGCAGCAACGGATGGCCGCGGGAGGGTGTGCGCGCAGAGAGCGGTGCTGGGGCACTCACGGAGGAGCGGTGCGTCGCCTGCGGAGCTACGGTGGGGGTTGCCGGGGTGCAGGAGCGGGGCCGGAGGTCACTTGGCTTCGGGCCGGCTTGCCGAGACGTGCCCGGGTGCCGCATCGAGGAGGGTGAGTTGCTCCCGCGAGTCGGCGACCGTCGACGGATCGGCCTCGGAGCCCAGCGCTATGCAGGAGGTGAAGGCTTCCCGGGCGCCCGCCGTGCGGCCAGCTGACAGCAGGACGTGGCCCAGCATGTTGAGCGTGCGGCTGGTCATTCCGGCGTTGTCCTGGCTCAGGTCGAGAGCGGTGCGCAGATGGCCGGCGGCCGCGTCCCAGTCGCCCAGGTCGTGGTGTGCCGCGCTGGAGGCCAAGTGCATCTGGATCCGGGCGAAGCTGGCGATATGGGTTACGACACGGTCGCCGGCCTCGTCCAGGAAGGCGAACGCCTCCGCGAGGGAGGAGAGGGCCTCGGCGGGGCGGTTGGCCCGCGCCAGTATCAGGCCGATACCGATCCGGGCCTGCAGGGCGCCGTTGAAATCGTCCGCGGCCTCGAACAGCTCGGCCGCCCGGCGTGTGCTCTCCATGGCCCCGTCGAAATCGTCGAGCCGTTTGAACGCGTTGGACCGGTAATTGTGGGCCCAGGCCTGCTGGTTGAGATCGCCGGCGCGTTCGGCGGCGGCGAGGGCCTGCGCCGCCCGGTCGAGGCTGTCGTGGTAGCGGCCCTCGCACGTGGCCAGGGCCCAGGCGTGGTAGTTGAGCTGGGTGGCTTCGAGGACGGGGTCGTTCAGGTCTTGGGCGCTGCGGGCGGCGGTGTCGAAGATCTCCGGCCAGTGGCCCCAGAAGATCCACTGGTCGGAGAACCAGTGGAGGGCTTCGGCGACCTCGACGACGGTGGTGTGGTCGCCGGCCGTGGCGGCGGCGCGGTAGGCGGCGAGCCAGTTGAGTCCTTCGGCCTGCAGCCAGGCGCGGGCCTGGTCGGCCGACGAGAGGTCAACCGTGCCGTGCCAGTCGGGCGGCGGGGCACCGTAGCCGGGTTCGTACCAGCGTCCGGCCACGATCGCGGTTTCCAGCAGCCAGTCGTGCAGTGCTGTGCGGGCCATGTCGGTGTCCGCCGCGCTCTCCTCGGCCGTCAGGCGGGTGCGGGCGTAGAGGCGTAGCAGGTCGTGCAGGCGGTAGCGGATGCCGGTGGTGCCCAGCAGCCCGGATTCGACGAGTTCTTCGAGGGTGTCCTCGGCGTCGAATTGGTCCTGTCCGGTCAGTTGTGCGGCCGCGGCCGGGGAGGTGTCGGGGCCGGGGACGAGGGCGAGGCGTCTGAAAAGGCGAGCGGCTGCCGGCGTGAGTTGCTGGTAGGACAGCTCGAACGCGGCTGACACGTGGATGTCTCCGGCGGTCAGGGCGTTCAGTCGTCGGTCTTCGTCGGCGAGGCGGTCGGCGAGCCGGCGTACGGGCCAGCCGGTGCGGGTGGCCAGCCAGTTGCCGGCCACTCGCAGGGCAAGTGGTAGATGTCCGCACCGTTCGGCGACCTCGGTGACGGCGGCCGGGTCGGCCTCGGCGCGGTCGGCGCCGATCAGGCCGGTCAGGAGGGTGGTGGCTTCCTGGGGGTCGAATTCGCCGAGGGGGAGGCGGTGCACGTTGTCCAGGCCGGTGAGCATGCGCCGGCTGGTGACCAGCACCATGCCCGTCCCTGCGCTCGGGAGCAGCGGGCGGATTTGGGCTTCGTCGCGGGCGTTGTCGAGCACCAGGAGGCAGCGCTGGTCGGCCAGGAGCCGGCGGTACAGCTCGGGGTGGCCCTGCGGGCCGGTCTGCGCCACGTCCCGGTCGGCCACGTGGAAGGCCTTGAGCACGCCGAGCATGAGTTCGGGGACGTCGGGTGGGTCGTCGGCCGTGCCACGCAGGTCCACCATGAGTTGCCCGTCGGGGAACAGGTCGGCCACGTCCCGTGCCGTCTGGAGTGCGAGGGTGGTCTTTCCCGCGCCGGGTGGCCCCGAGATCACCACGACCGTCGGCCGGGCAGGATTCGCCGGGCTGTCGTCCTGTCGTGCGGCGGTGATCCGTTGTGCCAGGTCGGCGAGGTGCTTGACCTCCTGCTCCCGGCCGGTGAAGTCGTCGATACCGCGGGGGAAGGAGCGCACTCCCGTGGGCGAGTATCCCGGATTCCGCCCGGCCCGCGCCGCGGTCAGGAGCCGTTCCCGCTCCGCCTCGCCCAGCCCGAGACCGTCCGCCAGGGCCGCCACGGTCCGCCGCTGCGGAGCAGCCCGCCGTCCCCGTTCCAGATCCCCGATGCCCCGCACGCTCACACCGGACGCCTCGGCCAGACCCTCGAGGGTCAGCGATGCCGCCAGCCGCAGCTCCCGCAGCAAGGCACCGAACACCACCTGCTGACCAGACAACGCGACCTCCTCCCCGACGCCGCCCATCCACTCCCCGACCAGACGGGCGATCGCTTGAATACTAAAATACGGGTCGACCTGGCGGGAACGACGGCTTGCGGGAACGAGGGTTTGCGGGGCGTCCGTCTCGACATGCAAGACGGATACCTCTGTTCCGCTCGCCATAGTGAGGCCGCCTGTGACGAGGAGGAGTGCACTGGGGCTCGGCGACCGCAGGTGTGCTCGTGTCCTGCTGCCTCTGCCTCTGCCTCTGCCTCTGCCTCTGCCTCTGCCTCTGCCTCTGCCTCTGCCTCTGCCTCTGCCTCTGCCTCTGCCTCTGCCTCTGCCTCTGCCTCTGCCTCTGGCTCTGCCGTGGTGGAGGAGGAGGCGAGGCTGGTGCGCTCGGTGCTTGCGGAGCTGGAGGCCCAGGAGGCCGCTGCGCGGGAGCGGCTGGAGGTGAAGTCGAAGATCGCGGTGGTCGCGCCAGGTGAAGGACTTCCTCTCGCCCTTGCGGCCGCGGTAGACGTACAGATCGTGCAGGAGCCGGGGGCCGTCCGGGCCGGTAGCAGGCGGGCCCTGCCATGGTGACCTTGCCCTTCCCCCGGTCGCCGGGCACCGCCCGATCGAGGTGCGCCCGCGGCGGACCGGACCCGGGCCCTGGCCTTCGGCGGCCTCAGCGACGGGCCGGCCTCTCCCTCGGAGCAGATCCACCCGTCGCAGGCCGCCCGGCCACCCCACGCTCGGCTCACGCGCCCTGCGCCGACGCTGCACCGCCCGCACCGTCACCCGCAGCTCCGCCGCACTCTCCGCGCAGCCCACCCTTTCCTCGAAACGCTTCGCCGCCTGCAGCCGCACCCGCTTATGCCCCGCCCGCTCCCTGGCGGTCAGCGCGCCACCCGGCGCACTCTCATGCCCACGAGATGCCGCAGGGATCACCAGCCGTCGGCCGCCACTGACCTGTGAGTTCCAACTCATCGACCGCGTCGGGGGTGAGCAGGGCTTCCAGGGTGGCCACATTCCCTGTCTGCATCGCCGAGACGAAGGCGGTCAGCAGGCGCCTGTACTCCGCAGCGTCCACGCTCTCCCGCTGCTCCTGTGCGAGTTGCCTGCGGGCACGACTCACGATCTTCCGTGTGTTGACGTGACTGAGCCGAAGTATCTCGGCGATCTCGGGATAGCTGTAGTCGAACGCCTCACGCAGGACGTACGCGGCACGCTCGGTGGGCTTCAGCCTCTCCAGTACCAGCAGCAGGGCCAATTCCAGCGCCTCGGCCCGCTGCGCCTCCAGTTCCGGATCCGAGCTGGTGTCGACGGGTTCGGGCAGCCACGGCCCGATGTAGGTCTCCCGGCGCACACGAGCGGACCGCGCGACATTGATGGCAAGCCGGGTCGTGGCCCTGGACAGGAAGGCCAACGGGTTGACCACTGTGGAGCGGTCGGTCTTCTGCCAGCGCAGCCAGACTTCCTGCAGCACGTCCTCGGCTTCGACCACGCTGCCGAGTACGCGATGGGCGAGGCCGAAGAGACGCTGCCGGTGCTGCACGAAGACGGCAACTGCCTCTTCGAGGTCGTGGGTGGTGCAGGACTGCTCTGAGGGCATGATCGTGCGGTCTCCGTTCCGGTTGCAGTTGGCCATGGGTGAGTGGGGGACTGCTGCACAACTGCAGACGGATCCATCCAGCGGTCCGGGGATGTATGTCTGTTTTCCGCAGCGCTGTTGAGTATGGGATGCCGATGGGCGTTTGTTGACGTTTGCGGGCTGGTTGGTCACGGATAGGCAAGCGTGCCCGCCGACGGAGTCGGCGGACCGTTCTGCGTTTCGTGCCAGGTGTGGCCCGACTGTCGTGTCGCACTCGCTCTTCCCGCTCTGGCTCGAAGCCGGGGCCTCATTGACACGGTCGAGCACTACGCCGTCATCAACGGCCAGTGGTTCAGGGCCGATCGTGGCGTCCGTCTTCTGGAGCCCGTCGACGGTCCAGTGCCGCCCGAGAACGGGTCGCAGGGGTGGCTCACTGACGAGGGGCTGGCAGCTTCCCTGCTCGTACAGCGCCTCGCTGGCGTGCCAACGCCTCAGCGGTGCATGTGCGAGTCGGCGGAGCGCAGTCATGCGCGCGCAGCCGAGGGGTGACTCGATCGGGGAGGGTGCCGGTCCGACCGGGTGAGCCGGCGCGACGCACACATGTTCCTCGACGCTCAGACAGTTCATCGGGCCGATCGAAAGATGGCTGGTGGGCCCGGCTCCTCGCTTGGGTGAAAACGCCGGCGTGAACTGGAACCATCCACGCCGAGCCCAATGAGCGGGAACTCCCGGCAGATCTGACCGCCCCTTTGCAGCACACCGTTGGACGCCTGGTGTATGACGCTTCGAGCTACATGGCCTTGGCGGTTGAACGGTGAAGGTTCTGCCCGCATAGGTCGAACGTCAACAGCTCCCGGACGGTGTGAGCGACCTTTAGGTAGGCCATCCCTCGAAATTGGCGAGACCGGTAGCAGCGGCCTGCCCGTCCCCGGTCGACACTCTGGCGAACGCGAGGGAACATAAAGGGACGGGGCACTTCCAGCCTCCACTTTGTCGCCGGGGTGACGCGGCGATCGGAGTTCTAGGTGACGCGCCCCCGTCCAGGGCAACGCGCAGGGTGGCGCGCAAGGCAACGTTCAGGGCAACGTGCAGGGCGGCGCGCAATGGATCATGTCGACAGGGGGAGCCGAAAGCGCGGTCTCTCATCTGTATCGGTGAGCATCATCGCGCTCGCGGTGGTGGGTGTCGTGGTCGCCGCCACCGTGCACTTGGCAATGCTCTTCCTCAACAGCGCCCCCTGGAACTCCTTCTCCCAGCAACACGCCGCGGACATCGACAAGTATGTCGGCTCCGAGTTTGCGCAGGAGTGGCAGCTTTACGCCCCCAATCCGCAATCGGTGAATACCCACGTGCAGGCTCGCGCGAAAGTGCAGATGCCCAGCGGAACCCTCACTGATACCGGCTGGGTGGACTTGACCGCGATGGATGACGAGAGGATCGTGCACAATCCTCTCCCCAGCCAAGCGCACCAGAACGAGCTTCATCACGCCTGGTCCAACTACGTCGACTCGCTCGACAACGAGGGACGTCCAGTTGGTTTGTACGGGAAGCTGATGCAGCAGTACCTGCTGCGCATCGTCGCCCATCGTCTGGGACCACAGGTCAACGGCGGCACCGTGCAATTCATCCAGCTGCGCTCGGCCAACACGCCGGTGGGAAAGCCCCCGTGGAGTGTTCAGCAGATCGACACGCAGACCAGCTATGTGGTTCAACCGTGGTGGGCCGTCACGGCGGAGGACTTCAAGTGACCACGCACTCTCCGGCCACGCCCGGCCGCGCATCCGAACCGTCCCCATCCGCCCGACTGTCGCGCGGCATTGGCGCCGCTGTCAGGCGAGGTCTCGCGCGTATCACCAGCGATGTCATCGCGCCGTACCAGTCGGCCGTCATTCGAATCGGCTTCTCACTTACCTGGCTCGCCCTGCTGCTGCGCGAGTGGGTGCACCGTAACGAGCTCTACGGGGCGGACAGCCCTTGGAGCTGGGCCATGGCCCGTGAATGGAACATGACAAACCGGGCGTTCACCGTACTCATGTGGCATGACAGCCGATTGTGGTTCGAGATCGTCTACGTGGCGGCGATCGCCGCGTCGGTAATGCTGCTCCTCGGGTGGCGGACCCGCACCGCCTCGCTGCTCTTCATGATCGGTGTGCTGGCGCTCCAGAACCGTAACCTCTTCGTGGGGGACGGCGGCGAAGATGTCATCCACGTCATGGCGATCTATCTGGTATTCACCCGCTGCGGCCGGGTCTGGTCGTTGGACGCGCGGCGTGCCGCGCACGGCCGTGACGGAGGCCGGGACGTGGTCGGGATCGTGATGTGGGCTTTCTTCACTGCCGTGCTCGCCCTGGTCACCGGGCTGGGCAAGCTGGATACCGGCTGGGCGCTGTTGCTCTGGGGCCTCGTCTTCGCGCAGCTGGCGTGGTGGCTGGTGCGACGCTATGGCCCCGGAGAGCCCCGCACCGTCATGGAAATGGTCGGCAACGTGGTGCACTCGGGTGCAATGTTCGTGATCGCAGCCCAGGTGTGCCTAATCTATGCGGTTTCCGGCTGGTACAAGGTCCAAGGCTCCTTTTGGCAGGATGGAACGGCGCTCTACTATGTGCTGCACCTCGACGACGTCACCCCGTGGCCCGCTTTGTCCCACGCCATCGCCAATAGCAGTCTGATCGTCCTGCTACTGACCTACGGCACGGTGATCGTCGAAGTCGCCTTCCCCTTCACCCTTTTCAACAGCCGCGTGAGAACCATAATGGTTGCGATCATGATGTCCATGCACGCGGGCATCGGGATCCTGCTCGGCCTGCCTTTCTTCGCGTTGGCGATGATCACGGCCGACGCGCTCTTCCTCCCAACTGCACTGCTGCGTCGGGCAGGCGACCGCGTGGCGCGCGCGGTCTCACGGAGGCGAGCTGTGGTGCCGACACCACAGGTGCCCTTCAGGGCCACTGGGCGTGAAGTGCGGTTACATGGAAGGGCGTCATCGCTGAGACGTCCGAATCGTTGAGCGGTATGGCCCAAGCACAGGCCGGCCAGCCCGAGCAGAGGGCTGCCCGGCACGGCCCGTGTTCCGACCGGGATGCACCAGTGCTCGACGAACTCCCCATCGTCGTCGTTCAACGCGCTCCCGACCAGGACACTCGCCGCCTCGCCCTCTGCCGAGCTGTCACGAAGGGCCCGCTCCAACGTCTCGACCACGACCTTGCGAGGCAGCGTGGGAGGGTTCTGAAAGCTCAGATGGGAGTGTATCCCGCGGGACTACGTGCCCCGCGCGACCGGCAAGGCCAAGGCGAACGTTGACTGACGCGGCACGAGATACCCGGCACCCCGCGGCCAACCAGGAAGGGCCTGCGGATGGCGAAGCCCCCGCCGCGCGGCGACGAAGTTCGCGCAGAACCCCGTGAGCTGCCGGACACCAGCGTCGTCCGGGCGGCGTGCCGGTACGTGCCCGCCGAGGCCGAGGTCGGCGGGGACTGGTTCGACGTGATCCCTGTCCCGGGCTTCCGCACCGCTCTGATGGGAGCAGGGCGGCGCCGGTCAGGGCGAGCAGGGGCATCCAGGCCAGCAGGTCGAAGGCGATGTGGATGATCTCCAGAACGCCGCACACCGGGCCGTCGCCGAGCTGGAGCGGTCCGGCATCCCTGTCCGGGCATTGCCCAGAACGTGGACGGGCTGCACCAGCTCGCCGACATGCCCGCCCGCAATGTGCTCGAACTGCACGGCACCGCCCGCAGCGTCGTCTGAACGCAGTGCCACACTCGCAGCCCCATGGAGGACCAATGCGGCGACATCCTCAAGTCCGCCACGGTGATGTTCGGCGAAAGGCTCGACCCGGTCGTCCTCGGCGAAGCCATGGCCATCACCAAGGCCCGCACCGTGTTCGTCGCCGTCGGCAGCAGCCTCCAAGTCCAGCCCGCCGCGGGCCTGGCCGGCGTGGCCGCCGACAACGGCGCCCGCCTGATCATTGTCAACGCCGAACCCACGCCGTACGACGACCGCGCTTCTGAGCTGTGCCTTTGTTGCCCGCGTAGCGGCTGCGCGGTGCTCCGATGTCGGGCGGGTATCTGTTAGCGCTCTTCGAAGCCGGGGCGGCAACCGCCGCGGGCCCGGCGCCGGCGCTCGCGGAGCGTAAGCGGTCAGCGGCGGTAGCAGTACGAATCCGAGGATGCGTCGCCGCCCTGCAGGCGTGTCTGGTGCACGCGCAAGCCGAGGAAGTCCGGGCCGTGCGGGAAGAAACGGCTGTCGGTGGAGAGTCCGCCATGGGTGGTGTCGGCGTCGAGTTTGACCATCCACGGGTCGATGCCCGCGGGATAGAGCTGCGCGTCCCAGGCGGAGTACAAGGAGTTCGTCAGGTACACGCGCCGTCCGTCGCGGCTGAGCTCGATCATCTGTGCTCCGCCGGTCAGTGGAACGTCCGGCTCGGCGGGATGCGGCTGTGGGCCGACGACGCCGCCGAGACGCACGGACGCGGTCTGCGTCGGACGGAACGGGTCGCTCACGTCGTACTGGAGCAGGTCGCCGGTTCCCCATGCGGATATGTACAGCCACTGGTCGTCCACCGACAGGTCGATATCGGTGATGAACGGCGGCACGGCGCCGAACGGCCGGAGCGCCGGGGGCAGGTCCTCCGTTTGCGCGGGCTCGGCGGGGATGGTGATCACCTTGCGGACCACGAAGTCCTCGCCCTCCCGATTCCACAACCACACGGACGCCGACAGATCCTCTACGTTGACAACGGTGCTGGCGAACCCCCACGTGGCCTCGGGGTCGTGCGCGGGACGCAGCTCCAGCACCATCTGGTTCTCATCCCCCAGATCGACCCGCTGCAGGTGCCGGCCGGAGTCCAGCTCCCAAAAATGCAGTGAGTGGCCGTACTGGCGATCCAGCAGCAGTTCGGGGACAAGGCCGTTCTCGAACATAGAGGGGGACCCCCACTCGCTGGTCATGGCGATGTTCTGGCGCAGATGCCACCAGAGGTCGTAGGCGAACCGCTGCGGTCCGCGGTCGCTCTCCCAAGCACGCAGCACGTCGAAGGTTTCGTGGTCCAGCAGCGCGACGCCGCCGGGCCCGTCCGCACCATCCGCGCCGCCCAGGCAGGACAGGAACACTCCGTCAGGGCCGCAGTGGAGTGTGTGGGGCCGCGAATATCCAGCCTTGGCGGCCAGCTCTTCCGGCTCGACCACCTTGACCAGACGGGGGCGGGCTGGATCGGGACTGGTGTCGAAGACGTGCAGCCGGGAGGAGCGCAGTCCCGGGACGATGAGGTAGCGCCGCGCAGCGTGATGATGACCGGCATGCGCCAGCGCGCTCGAGCAGGCGTTCCAACCGAAGTGGTGCAGTTCATCGCCCACGCCGGGCAGTTCGGCCTGGGAGGTGACACGGCCGTAGGCAGGGGATTCGGGGTCGGTGCCGACGGTGAACAACGCGTCCGCGCGCTGTGCGGTCGGGTCGAAACCGACGACATAGGCGAGCTTCTCCGGGGATGCGGCGACGGCGTCCGCCGGAGTGCGGTACAAGGTGGGGTCACTGTGCTGGGCGTGGTCGGTCGTCGTCATGGCTTTCCTTGTCCCGAACGGGAGGCTGGAACCGGGGGGACTCCCGAGAGGCAGCGGGTCTCATCCGTTCGAGATCTATGTGTGAATATCGGGCATACGTTCCCTAAAGTCAGCATTTCACAACCCCGAAGCACTGCCAAAGCGGCAGCGCGGACGCGCATGGACCGCCTAGAAGGGGCGAACACACGGGTCTGAGCCCGGTGGACCCAGACACTGCGGGTTCCAAGATGCGCGTCCTGTCGGACGCGCACGTATTGACCCCTGCTCGTCGGCATCTCGGCCGGCAACACCCACGACAGCGAAGGTCTGAAGCCCCTTGTGCAGCCTGTCGTGGCGACGAAGATGATCGCCGCGAGGACCTCTATGAACTGGCCCGGCAGCTCGCGAGCGGTCAGGTGGGCGACGGTGTGAGGGTCGTGGCGACGGACCGCTTGCGGAGTCCTTCTGCCAGGTGCGCCATTTCCACGGATGTGCCGACCAAGTCGGCTGCCCTCAGACCGGCTACTGCCAGCCGAGCTTCGCCCAGGGACAGGCGCCGCACCTTGCGCAAGGCTTGCAATACCGGGACGAGACTGGTCTCTCCGGCGAGGCGAAGCCGAGTGGCCCCGTGCTCGGCCAGCAGTGCCTGCCTGATTTCTTCGGGAGCTGGGCCTGTGCCCGTCTCGCACGATGCGTGGCGGCAGAACCTTGAAAGCCACTCCCGACGCCCCTGGGTGGGCCAACATACGAAGGGCTCACCCGGTCTTGGGGAAGAACGTAGGGATGGTTGAGCGCGTGCCAACGAACCTTGATCGGGCCCGCAGAGAATCAACACGCTGTCTTGATCTCTGCTGTGGGTAGGGCGTTGTCGTAG
>NZ_BMQA01000125.1 GCF_014647875.1 Streptomyces brasiliensis
CACCCCGGCGAGAAACCTGTTCGACTTGCATGTTCCATGATCGGTTGAGATACGGCTTCTGACAGTCCACACCCAGCTGTAAAGGGCTTGACCTTGCGCCCCCAGGGACCGAGGCGCGTCCTGTCAGCCGCATTCGTGAACACCCCCCACGTCGGCGCGCTCGAAGCCCTTACGGCTGTTGCCGCTGTTCTTCCCGGCAGTGTCGTGCTTCTCGTAGCCGAGATGATCCGTGATCGCGCCCTCCAAAGAGGACTCCAGCACCTGCTTGGTCAACTGCTGCAACAGTCCGCCCTCACCGGTCAGCTGCAAGCCCTCCGTGCGGGCACGGTCCACGAGTATCTGGATCAACTGCTCGTCCGAAGCAGCCGGGGCCGGCGCCTCGACGGACTGATACACGGCCCCGGACTCAACGGCGGTGTCACTCATCAGGCATTTCCTTGATCGTCAGATCCGCCGTTGAATTAGACACTCCCCCGGCCACACGGTTCACAGGCGAACGCATACGCACCGCCGCAGCGGCCGAAGTTCATGGCGGTGCTGTGGTCCGGGCCCTCCTCAAGCTGAACGATCAGCGGCATTGGAGAAATGCATGACGGACAGGACGGGATCTCGTCGCCCTGAATCCAGGCGGGGGTTCCTCCAAGCCGGCCGAGTACGGACGACGCGGGACGGTCGTTTCTCGCTGCCCACTCTTCGCCGGCCTGGTCGTAGTCGGGCTCATCCTCGAACTCATCCATCGAGCCGGTCGATGGCGGGGTCGTCGCCGAAGCCGATGCCGAGCCAGTCCGCCAGGACGCGCGAGACGATCGCCACGGCGTCACCGAGGGGCTCGTCGATGTTGAACTGGCCCCGCGCCGTGTGGCTGTCCTCGATCGAGGATCTCCGGGAGTGCTCTCGGCCTGGGTGTCTGGAACAGCCCTTGCTTCCTCCATTTCTCGTACGGGGGTAGTCCTGCGGCGTCACGGCGTGCACGGTGAAGGTCGGAGGGGTGGCCGGCCGGTTCGTCGTATGCGGGAGCCGGCCACCACGCGCACGGCATGATCGCGGACGGAGCGGAGCGGCCCGTCCCGCTTGAAACCGGACGGGCCACCAACCCGCCATCAAACCCGCCCCGGGAAGAGACGCTTTCCCCATCGGTTGGTGTCATGCACCTGCAACGCTGATTTCTCCGTGTCATCAGGAGAAGGGGGAAACCTCCTATGCGCACAAGGAAATCACGTATCGCGGTGGTAGCGGCGTTATCGGCGGCGCTTGCGGCGGTCGTCGTACCGTCCGCTGGCGCCGCACCGCGGACGGACGCGGGCGGGTCGCTCCCGGCCGGAGCGCAGACCTGCACCGACGCGGCCACGAAGGTCGTGCCGCGGTCCGCGCACAACGCCCACGTCGCCTGCACCGACGACGTCCTCACCGCAACCGTCCCGTCCCGTCCCACGGAACCACGCGGACACTCGTGTACGGCCTGCACACCGGCCGCACGGCCGACGTGACGGGCCTCGGCCCGGCCGCCGAGCAGAGCGAGGCCGCCGACGTGGCGCGCACAGACTCAGGGGACGGCACCGTACGGCCGATGTACGGCGACTGGTACATCGACGATCAGTACCACGCCCACACGGACGAGAACCTGTTTTACGCCATCGTCACCAACGGGGAGGTCGAATTCATCAGCTGGGTCAAGATGACCAGCCGGATCGGCCTGCAGTTCCGCCACCACTACTTCAACCTCAGCTGGACCCAGCTGGAGAACCGCTCGGTCATCGTCGACGTCGACGTCCGCAGCCGCGAGGACATCACCCTCTGGCCGGACCGCACGGTCGAGGAGGACCTCTACGGCAACGCAAGCTACCAGACCAGTTGGTCACAGGACGGCTATCTGACGACCGACGGCCCCGGCGTCTTCTACTGGGACCTGCACGACCGCTCAATCCGGGACGCGGAGTACGGCTACTTCAAGGTGATCGACGACTTCGAGAGCCCGCACTACCGCTGCTACAAGACCGTGCCCTGCAAGTACCCCAACGGGCAGGAGGCGTAGGCCGCGCACGCGGCAGGGGGCCGTCCCGGCCAGGACGGCCCCTCACGTCTGCCAGCGGGCCGGGTCGGGCGGCTCATACGCGAACGCCGTCACCGTGACCGTCACGCCGGGCAGTAACAGCGCCGTGAGGTAACCGAGCTCGGCGTCGAGGACCAGCCGCCCACGGTGCCCGGCGGGCCGGATGCTCTCCACCTCCACGACCAGCCGCCCGTCCTCTGCGGCCGGCCCCTCGCACAGTCGCCAGTCGTCGCCGCGACGCCCCCACACCGGCGCCGCGAGCGGGAAGAACGGCTGCAGGGGCAGCGGCACCCAGCCGGCCCGCGCGGGCCGCTCCTCGCGTACGCTGCCCGCCGCGCCGGTGGTCACGATCACGGAGCCGTCGCACGCCCACCGCTCGGTGCCGTCGTCCGCCCGCCAGCGGTCCGGTTTCAGGAAGTCGACATCCCAGACGGCCGCCGCCCGCCCGGCCACCTCGGTCCGCACGGTCCCCGTCCCGTACCGCGGCCCGCCATCCAGCAGCGTCCCCACGACATGCCCCAGATGCGTCCCGGGCATCGCACCCCTTCCGTCGCATGAGCCGGCACCTCAGGGCTCCTGCCCGCACTGATGGCGATGAACCGCCGTCGTTCCGTGGTGTGCAGCAGCTCCGGCGGCATGGCGAATGCCCGGCGACGGCGAGCACGGTGAAGAACATGGCCCCATGCCGTTGGGGTCGTAGATCCCGGTGAGCGGGCCGGTGAGGAGTTCGAGCTGGATGCCGGCGGACTGCAGCTCGGTGGACAGCGTCATCAGCTCGGCCGCGTTGCGCGCGAGGCGCTTGAGCTCATGGACGGTGAAGATGACCGGCGTGTCCGGGGCCGTCCCTGAACTGCCGGGCCAGCGCGAGCGCCTTCTCCAGCTCGGGTCGGACCTTGATGCGGGTGCTGATCTGCTCGGAGAAGACCTTGTGACGGTCGGCCGCGTGGAGGGCTTCGAGCTGGCTCACCAGCTCCTGGCGGGCGGTCGAGGTGCGGGCGTACCCGATGGGATGGGCTTCGAGTCGCGTTGCGCGGGCACGGCGGCCGTAGCCGGTCCCTGCTTCCACGCGCGTCCGGGGCCACGGTCAGCGGGGACGAGGACTTCGGGTTCCTCGCGCAGCGCAGCGATGAGGACGAAGCGCTGGCTGGTACTTCGTCGCGGTCTTCCCGCCGCGCGTGCGGCAGGCACTCCCAGCGGGCGCCTCGCACTTCGGGCAGTCGTTGCGTTCTACCGTGTTTGGGCCCTGATCGGGCGTCAGATCCGCGCGATCAGCGTGTCAGAAGCGTCTCGCAGAACGCCTTGGATCTGAGAGGCCTTCTGCGAACGGTGACCTGGGGAAACGGATCGCGGTCCGGGGCTCTCGCAGAACTCCCGCAGATGGTCATTTGTGAGAGGCTCCCATGCGGTCTCACGGGTGGCCCGGTGGCTGGTGGATTTCGTGCAGTTCCAGCACTGCGGGAGGCGGGAGAGAGTCAGGGCGCTGTACCTGGAAAGCCTGGAAGAGATAGGCCAGCAGGCGCCGGGAGGCCGCGAGGGCAGCTTCTCTCGGTTGTCCGGCGAGGCCGCTGTTGGCCAGGAGTAGGAGGGTGATATCGGCGGGGTCGAAGTCGTCGCGCAGCTGTCCGGTCTCGCGGGCACGCTGGACCAGCCGCGCCAGACCCTCTTCGGCACAGTCGCGTTCGTGATCGTGGTCAAGGGCGTCGGGGAACTGATCCCGGAATACGGAGGCGAAGCCGCGGTCGGTCACCTGTGTGGTGCACACCTTCTCCAGGAGTGCGTAGAGGCCGTGCCCGGGATCAGGGTCGGCAAGGGCCTCGTCGAAGGCTGCCGCGCACAGGGCGAGTTGCTCGGCGAAGGCGGCGGTGGCCAGCGCGGTGCGGGTGGGGAAGCGGCGGTAGAGGGTGGCCACGCCGACGCCGGCGCGGCGGGCGACGGCGCTCATAGGGGCGTCAATGCCCTGGGCCGCGAACACCTCGCGCGCAGCTTCGAGGATGCGTTCCCGGTTGCGCCGGGCATCGGCGCGCAAA
The DNA here is from genome assembly GCF_014647875.1 of Streptomyces brasiliensis. Taxonomy (GTDB): domain Bacteria; phylum Actinomycetota; class Actinomycetes; order Streptomycetales; family Streptomycetaceae; genus Streptomyces; species Streptomyces brasiliensis. Next base: position 4,078 of record NZ_BMQA01000125.1, read on the forward strand.
CCCACAGGGTCTGCGTCGCCGGGCACATCGCCGACGTGCCCGGACGGCTTGTGAGATGGCTGAGCAGGCAATGTCTCTCACTTCAAGCTAAATGGGCGATGTCGTCCACTTACGGGTTTAGCGTGAGAGTACCAGCGGGCGCACACGGCGCCTCCGCAGCTCCGAAATGCGACACAGGACAAGATCATGAGCGACATGCGCGCAGCCCTCTTCGACCGATACGGCCCCCCGGAGGTCCTCTACGTGGGCAAGCTGCCGACGCCGACCCCCGCGCCCGAGGAGGTGCTGGTGCGGGTGCATGCCGCCGGCGTCAACGGCGGCGAGCTGCTCGACCGGGCTGGGAGACTGCGCTTGGTAACTGGCCGCACTTTCCCCAGGACGAGCGGAATCGACTTCGCCGGGGAGGTCGCCGAAGTCGGTTCGTCGGTCACCGGAGTACGTGAAGGGGATCGGGTGTGGGGGCTGCTGGGACGCAAGACGGGCAGCATGGCCGAGTACGTCGCCGTGCGCCCCCGCCAGATCGCCGCCGCTCCGGAGAACCTCACCCCGGTGCAGGCCATCTCACTGCTCGCCGGCGGGGCCACGGCGGTGACCGCCCTGCGCGAGAAGGCTGCCATCAAACCCGGTGAGCGACTCCTGGTGCGCGGGGGCAGCGGAGGCGTGGGCAGCGTCATGGTGCAGATCGGCAAGCTCTTCGGTGCCCACGTCGTCGCTCTCGCGAGCGCGAAAAACCTCGACTTCGTCCGCGGCCTGGGCGCCGACGAAACTCTCGACTACCGCACGACTCGCCTCTCTGAGCTGGGCCGTTTCGACGTCATCGCGGACACCGTCGGCACGCAGCAGTCTCGCTTCCGCCGCCTGCTGGCACCCGGCGGGCGCATGGTCGCCGTCACCCTCGACTTCAACAGGCCTCTCGCCAGCCTCGCCTCCATCCTCACCTCGACCATCCACGGGAGCAGACGCATACGCGGCTTCAGCGGCACCCCCGACACCGAGCTGCTGACCCAGATCACCCGTTACGCGGAGCACGGCGACCTCGTCCCCGTCGTGGACACCGTCCACCCTCTCGACCGGATCGCCGATGCGCACCGGGCCCTGGAAGCCGGTGGCGTCCGCGGCAAGCACATCATCCAGATCAGGTGAGGGGCGAACACCGCCACGGCCCCCAACTCCTCTACGTCGTCGGCGGGCCTCGGCCGACCGGGCCCCGCCCGCCTATCACATGGAGTGAGGCTCGGGGCTGAAATCACTGATCATCTCATGCTCCGTCAGGATGCCGGGCACTGTCACGCGCAAACATCACGCCGACACAGCCAAGGAGCGGGCGGTGCCCACCAACTTTCTCGGCGAGGAACAACGCCGGCGCTTCAGCCGGTTCACCGAGGACCCGGACGAGGGACAGCTCGCCGGGTCCTTCCTGCTGGACCAGACTGCCCGACGCCGGGCGATGACCGCCCGCGGCGCCCGCAACCGGATCGGCTGGGCGATCCAGCTGGGCACCATCCGCTACCAGGGCACCTTCCTGGACAACCCCGAAGAGGTCCCGGCCGTCGTGACCGCGTACGTCGCCGAGCAACTCGGCCTCGCCGGTACTGGGCGGACAGGTCAGCTTCATGCTCGCCCGCCCCAGCTCGGCCTGCTTCCGGACCTCAGCGCGGGCAAGGAGCGCGAGGCCGTCATCGGCGCCGACGTCCTGGCCGACTGGACGACCCGCCTCGTCGCACAGTTCGCCGTGCCGACAGCGCAGCACCTGAAACTACGACAAGGCCAGCACAACGAGGACGTCCTGGTCGACGTCGAAACCGGTTCATGGGCGGCGCTCCATGAAGGGGACGACCGCTGGATCGTCCGGCAGGGCGGTCCCGAACTCCTCTGGGACGCCGTCGAGGAGCACCTCGGCCGATGGCACTTTGCCGGGACACCGGCAGTGGACGAGGCTACGGTTCGCGTCACCACCGAGGCCAGAGCATCCACTGGTGAGCCCCACAGCCGGCCTCGTTCGTCTGACTCCACCACAGCGGATGAGCGGGGCCGTCCGCTGCCCGCGCGGGCTGCACGCGCCGCCGGGACACGGCAGGAACCGCCGGAAGGGAACTCGCCCGTGGGGGCGCCGCGTGCCCAGCTTCAAGACGTCAACCTCCTCGACGGGCCCGTGGTGCCGTGCCACTCGGTACGCCCACCGCTCCCCCACCTCTACGCCACCACTCCCCTCGCCAACCCCACGCTCCTATCCTGCTCTTGTAGCGGTGGCGAAAATGACGAACCTCGCCAAAAGGGCCACCGAGGGGGGCATCTGCGGACGGCAAGACGTTCGCTGCGCGTGCGGGGCGCTGTGAAACAGACCCTCGGCAGTGACGTGATGTTCAGGTCTGGCGGAACAGCCGCCGAAGCACCTGTCTCAGCCATCCCAGTTGCGGCTGTGCCCCTTCCAGGCATGAAGGGTGCCCGTACTGGCTCGGACTCCGTCAGCGGCTGCGGCGTGACCAGGGCCGACGGCAGAGGTGGCTGGGCTGGTGCTGGAGCGTTGTCGCTGATGCCCTGCGTACAGAAGAACTGATCGCGGGCTTGGGTACGCCTGTAGTCCGCTCCGAGGGCCGCAGCAATCTCGCACCCCTGCTCGCTTCCACCGCGGACAACATCCGCGCCGCACCGACCTCCTACCGCCAACACCGGTTCACACAGTCGTCGTTTGTCGTCCCGGGCCGCCCTCGCACGGCCCACAGACGGCCCAGGGCAGAGAGTGTGACTCCCCCGCCGCACCGGGCTGGCGTCCCGACCTACGGATTCCCTACCTCGTGCAGAGTCCGGCCGAACTCACTCCTGCGAACCCCGGTTCCCCGTGAGTCCTCGTCCGTTCCGGCACGACAGTGGCGCGATTCGGGGACCGTTTATGCCGGGAGGGTGATCCACACGACGGCGCCCCCGCCGGGGTGGTTGGCGGCCCCACATGCGCCGTCGGCAGCGCGGGCGATGGCGGCCGTGATGGCCAGGCCGAGACCGGTGCCGATGGTGGCGCGGGCGCGATCGGCCTGGGTGAAGCGGTCGAAGGCGTGGGGCAGGAAGTCGGTCGGAAAGCCGGGGCCGTGGTCGCGGACTTGGATGCGGATCCGGTCGTCCTCGCGCCGGGCGGTCACTTCGATGGGGCCTTGGCCGTGTTGCTGGGCGTTGCTGATGAGGTTGGTGACCGCGCGGTCCAGTCGGTCCTCGGGGGCTGCGACGGGCAGGCCTGCCGGGCAGTCGACGGTGACCGTCTTATCGGGGGAGCCGTCGCGGAGGCGGGCGGCGACGCGCTGCAGTACGGTCTCGAGATCGGGAACGGTGGCCGTTCCGGTCGGCGTGTCCTGGTGGCGGTCGGTGCGAGCCAGGAGCAGTAGGTCTTCGGTGAGCTGGACCAGGCGTACGGTCTCCTCGCGGGCGGAGGCGAGCGCGGCGTGCAGCTCGACGGCGTCGCGGGGGTGGCGCAGGGCGAGTTCGATCTCGGTGCGCAGCAGGCTGAGCGGGGTGCGCAGTTCGTGGCTGGCGTCGGCGACGAAGTGGCGTTCGCGGTCCAGAGCGATCTGGAGGCGGGTCAGCATGTCGTTGAGGGTGGTGGCGAGGCGGGCGATCTCGTCGTGGCTGGGTGGTACGTCGAGGCGGCGGCCGGGAGTGTCCTCGGTGACGGCGGCGGCCTGGGTGCGCATGCGTTCGACGGGGCGCAGCGCGGCGGCGGCCAGCAGGTAGGCGCCGATGGTCGCCAGCACGAAGACGATCGGCAGCGCGGTGACCAGCTCACGTGCCAGGTCGTCGAGGGCTGCCTGCTGGGCTTCGCGGGCGGCGCCGGTTGAGGTGCCGTACTCGCCCTGGGACTCGCGGAAACGGCTGAGCGTGACGTAGCCGGCCCCGGCCAGGACCAGCGCCATCATTGCGGCGAAGATCGCGGTGAGGCGGATGCGGAGCGGGATGCGGTTCATGACGTGTCCGAGGTGGTGCGGCCGCCGTCGGGGCGGATCCGGTATCCGGCGCCGCGGACGGTCTCCACCGACTGGGTGCCGAACGGACGGTCGATCTTGGCGCGCAGGGCCTTGATGTGGGCGTCGACCACGTTGGAGCCGGGGCTGGTGCCCAGGTCCCAGCAGTGCTCGACCAGCGTGGCGCGGGTCAGGACGGTGCCGGGGCGGCGTAGCAGCGCTTCCAGAAGTGCGTATTCCTTGGCGGTCAGGGGGATCTCCTCCTTGCCGCGTCGTACGGTCCGAGTCGCCGGGTCCAGGGTCAGGTCCCCGGCGCTCAGGAGGGTGGGACGTTCGATGGGGCCGCGGCGGATCAGGGCCCGCAGCCGGGCCATCAACTCGTCCAGGCTGAAGGGCTTGGTGAGGTAGTCGTCGGCTCCGCCGTCCAGGCCGTGCACGCGGTCGGTGACGGCGTCCTTGGCGGTCAGCATCAGCACAGGCAGCCAGCGGCCGCGCCGTCGGAGGGTGGCGCAGACCTCGAAGCCGTCCATGGCGGGCAGCATCACGTCCAGCACTATCGCGTCGAAGGCGGCCACGTCCGTGAGGGTGAGGGCTTGTGGGCCGTCGGCAGCGGTGTCGACGGCATAGCCCTCCTCGGTCAGGGCCCGGTGCAGAAGGTTCCGCATCTTCGGCTCGTCCTCGACGACCAGGATCCGCATGGTGTCTTTCCCTTTTTGTGCGCCTTCTTCAGCCCACGATCCGGGCCGCTGATGAAGGAGTCATGAAGTCGGCCGGACGGGTGTGCTCTTCATGCCAGCTTCATGAGCGGCGGTTTGTGTGGCCACATAAGCACCATCGACACGATCTCGACGAGGAGTGATCATGTCACCCCGTTCGCACACGAAGCCGGTCGCTGGGACCGCGGCCGCGCTCCTTCTAGTAGCGGGCTCCGGCCTGCTGGCGGGTTGCGGCAGCGCGACAACGCAGGGTGCCGCCGGGCACACGCAAGCAGTCGCGGCCCAGACCGCCGCGCACGGCCAGGCGCAGCCGCCCGTGAAGACGAGCGAGGCGGACTGGAAGCCGGTCGCCGACGCGCTCGGCCGCACCGGCACCTTGATGAACAGCACCGTCTACCGCGTCCCGCTGCCCCGCAAGGACCTCAAGGTCACCACCCAGGGCGTGACCGTGAAGCCGGGCCTGTCGCTCGGCGGCTACGCGGCCTTCGCCAAGTACCACGACGGCACCATGCTCATGGGCGACCTGGTCGTCACCGAGAACGAACTGCCCAAGGTCATCGACGCGCTGCAGGCCGCCGGGATCGACCAGACGGCACTGCACAAGCACCTGCTCCAGCAGTCCCCGGCGATCTGGTGGACGCACATCGACGCCATGGGCAACCCGGTCACCCTGGCCAAGGGCCTGAAGTCCGCGCTCGCCGCCACGTCCATCCCGCCCGCCTCTCCGCCCCCGGCCACCCAGCCGCCCATCCACCTGAACACCGCCGGCATCGACAAGGCACTCGACCGCAAGGGCACGGCCGACGGCGGCATCTACAAGTTCACCATCGCCCGCGCGAACACCGTCACCGACGGCACCCACGTGATGCCGCCCGCGCTCGGCATCACCACCGGCATCAACTTCCAGCCTCTGGGCGGCAACAAGGCCGCCATCAACGGCGACTTCGTCATGACCGCACCCGAGGTGCAGAAGGTCATCCAGGCACTGCGCAAGGGAAACATCGACATCGTCGAACTTCACAACCACTCGCTGAACGACCAGCCACGCCTGTTCTACATGCACTTCTGGGCCGCCGGTGACGGCGTCACCCTGGCCAAGGCACTGCGCCCCGCCCTGAACGCGACCGCCCTGGCTCCCACGTCCTGATCGGCTGGGGCCAGATCGCCTATGGCGCCGTGCTGTCGGCGATCTTCGCCACCGTCTCCACCGCCGCCGCCCGAGGCCACAGCCGCGCCGTCCTGGTGACCGGCGCGCTCGCTGCGGCCGTCGGCCCCTGGCCTGGAACGCGATCCTGTGCGCCGCCCACGGCGACCAGTTCTTCACCGACGCACCCGTGATCGTCTTCCCCGTCAGCCGGCAGGACACCGGCTCCGGCATCTTCACCCTCGCAGCCGCAGTCCCTCGGCTACGGGTTCGGTCCACTGGCCGCACAGCCCACCCGCACCAGCATCCGCTACGCACTCCTGGCCGCTGTCGCGGCCCTGCTCGTCTACATCTACCAGCGGCATTGGCGGGACCTGGTCCCGACCGGGGATGCTTTTGATTCGAGAATTGATTCGAGAAATAGGCTTTTGACGATTTCGCCTGACTTTATTAGCGATACGCTGGAGCCGTGGGACTGGATCACACCTCGTTGACCACTCTCGCCGCCCTGAGCGACGATCTGCGCCACCGCATGTTCGACTTCGTTCGGCAGGAACGGCGTCCGGTGACGCGCGAGGAGGTGGCCGCAAGCCTCGGGATCTCCCGCAAGCTGGCGGCGTTCCACCTGGACAAGATGGTGGCAGTCGGCCTGCTCCAAACGCACTACGAATCCCCTGTGGGGATGATCCACAAGGTCGGCCGCAGGCCCAAGGTCTACGAGCCGGTGGCCGCGGCCATTGCGGTGAGCATCCCCGAGCGCCGCTACGGGATGCTCGCCGACGTCCTGACCGAGGCCGTCGCGACCGAGGCTGGGGGCGAATCGGCCCGCGATACCGCGCTCCGCGTGGCATATCGGCGCGGGGTAGCCCTGGGCAGCACCGAGTGGGAAGAGGTACGTCCCGGTCAGCTCGGCGCCGAGCAGGGGCTCAGCCTGGCCGCCGACACACTCGAGAAGTTCGGGTACGAACCGGAGCGTGCCGCACCCACCCTGCTGCGGCTGCGCAACTGTCCCTTCCACCCCTTGGCGGCCAAGGCCCCAGAACTGGTCTGCGCCGTCAACCAGGCTTTCCTGGCCGGCTATCTGCACGGTCTGGGAAGTGACAAGACCACAGCGGTGCTCGCTCCGCGGCCCGACGCGTGCTGCGTCGAACTCCGCGCCGACGGCGAGGCTCAAGGCCCCTCGGAACCCGGAACCGCCTGCGAGCGGTGAGCCCGGCGGAGAGGCTGCGGTCTGGAAGCCTCCGTCAGCGATGTGGCGTGGGTGTTCGCCGTCGACCGCTGGCTTGGCGCGAGCCGGGCTGAGGAAGCGCCTCAATTCACATGCTCACCGGAGCATGCCATGGCTACAAAGATTTATATGCACTGGGCTTCGGCTCCCACGGAACCGGCAGCGCGGCACAGCGTGACGTCAGGGCCATCCGCCTCCGACTGGGGGCTCCTGCTGATCAGGCTGACCTTCGGGCTACTGATGGCCGGCCACGGCGCTCAGAAGCTGTTCGGGCTTTTCGGGGGCAAGGGCCTGGCGGCAACCGGTAATGGCTTCGCAGCCCTTGGTTACCACCCCGGAAAGATCTTCGCCCTGGTCGGGGGTCTGTCCGAATTCCTCGGTGGCCTCGGTCTGGCGGTGGGGCTGCTCACCCCGCTCGCGGCCGCTGCCCTGATCGGCGTGATGATCAATGCCATGACCACCGTGACCGGTGCCCATGGGCTGTGGGAGACCAGCGGTGGCGTGGAGTACAGCGTCTGCATCGCCGTCGTCGCCTTGGCCGTCGCCGTAATCGGTCCCGGCCGGCTGGCCGTTGACCGGTTCTTCCGCTGGGGTGCCGGCGGCTGGGCCGAGGGTGCATTTGCCCTGGGCCTCGGCGGAATCGCTGCTGCCATCGTGCTGAGTCTGTGAACCTTCCAATGTCAGCGAACGGCTGAAGTCACCATGAACTCCACACACCCCGCCGAAGCCCACCTGAGAGGACTGGGAGTGTGCTGTGCGCTCGGCAACACGGTGCTGCACACCCTGCTCGTCCCTGATCATCTCAGGGAGAAGTTCTACATCGGCGTTCTGTTCGCCGTGGGAAGCGCCCTCATGCTGGTCGTGGCGGTGGGACTCGTCACCTTGAAGCGTCCCCTGGCCGCGTGGCTGACCGGGGCCCTCGTGAACCTCGGCATGATCATCGGTTTTGTGCTGTCGCGCACCGTCGGCCTGCCGGGCGGCTACTACGAACCCGGATGGGAGCCGCCCTACGGCCCCCTTTCCTTGCTCGTCGAGGGAATCTTCGTCCTCGCTTTCCTCGCCTGGGTCGGGAAGGGGGCAGCCGCGGGCGCCGCTGCCCCCAAGGCCCAGTACAAGGCAAGCCTCGAACGGAGCGCACTGGGGCCGGGCCCATCGAAGCAGTGATGATGGTGCCGTGGTCCTCCGCCGGGTCTGACCCACATCGAAGCTG
>NZ_BMQA01000126.1 GCF_014647875.1 Streptomyces brasiliensis
GAAACCATGCCTGACCAGCAGGAATCAAACGATCAAGTTCGGTTGAGATACGGCTTCTGATGCCACGCCAGGATCATGGAGTCCGGCCGCCTTCCGGGACAGCGACTTGACGAAAGAGATTGCGAGCGCGTCACCACGCCGAAGGCGGGCGCCTCCAACACGCTTTCCACCTGTGTTGGTGGGGTGCTGGGCTGTGTGCAGGGGCGTTCGCCTGCGTTCATGGATGGCCCGGCTCCGTGTCGCACCGGGCTGGGCGTCTCGCCTGAACGGTAGTGAACGCGGCTGAATGAGACGGAAACTGAGACGCGGTCCGCCCTCCGGCTGTGCTCCACTTCGGTGTGCCGGACTCGGGCGGTCGCTACTTTTCAGGTAAGGATGCTGATGCCGTCCCCGAGCAGCTTTAGGCCGAGGACGAAGAACAGGATGGCCATGACGGCCACGTTGTGCAGTGCGGCCCACTCCCGCCAGGAGCCGAGCACGCTCTTCGCTCGCTCGCCCATGATCAGGTAGACCGCCAGCGGTGCGAGCACTCCGAGCGAGGCGATGATGACGAAGATCGCCAGCGTTCCGATCTGCTGCGGCACGGGGATGCCAGCGGAGCTGATCGATGCGCCGGCTGCGATGGTCAGAGGGGCGTTCTTGAGGTTGGCTGCCGACAACAGGAGCCCCAGCGCGAAGATCTTGAGTGGGGTGAAGCGGTCGATCGCGGCCATCCACTTCGGCAGCTGTGCCTGGGAGGGGTCTTTGGGGCGCCGGCGCCATTGTCGGGCGCCGAAGAGGGCCAGCAGCAGTCCGAGTGCGAGTTTCAGGGCTCCCACCCAGGTGGCCGGGTGCTTACCGGTGGAGGCGCCACCTGTGCCGCCGATCGCGAGCATGATCGCGCCCAGTAGTGCTAGTCCCAGGAGCCAGCCGAGAGCGAAGAGCGGGCCGTTGAGGCGACCACTCGGCGTGGCCAGGATGAGGATGATTGCCACGATGGGGAGCGGGCTGACAGCGACACCGGCCGCCAGACCCAGTACATCACCGACAGCGTGTCCCAAGGCGGCCTCCGTTCGCTGGGAATCGTGCCGGGCCAGGGCGCCCGGCTGCGGGGCTCTGTGGCCGTGCTGAGCACGGCGCGCGCCGTGCGCTTCCCTTCCGCCCATCGTCGTGGGATGTCAGCCATGAAGCGCGGTGTCAGCGTCGAACGGGTGAGCCGCCGGTGCGGAGACGGGGCGCACCGCCTTCACCGCGCGCATCGGTGCTGGACGGGCCTACGGTGGTGGAAGGACAAGGGCTGCCTTGCCGGGCATTGGTCTTGCGTCGCTTAAGCAGACCAGCTGACCAGGCCGGGCACGTAGCCCGTGTGCGCGGAAAGCTCCTGCGATCGCAGGCTGCGCGGCCCCGCCAACCGACCATCGTGGGCCCCCGCGGGGGCTTGGCCGAGACAAAGAGGCGGTGGAGTGATGTCGCCGCAGTTCATCCCGTACAGCTCGGATGTGGAGATCGTCGAACCGGACTTCGATGCGAACGTACAGACCGTGATCGCGCGGATGGAGCGGTACATCACCGATTCGGTGACGGCCGAAGGCACCGGCCAGGCGGTCCGTGACGCGCATGCGAAGGGCTATGGGCTGGTCCGGGGCGAGGTGGAGATTCTCGACGGTGTGCCGGAAGAGTACGCCCAGGGTATTTACGCCACCCCTGGCCGACACGACGCTCTGGTGCGCTTCTCCAACGGTTCCCCTCACGCTGGGGCCGACGCGCGCCTGGGCCGTGCGACAGGTCTGGCGCTGAAGATGTTCGACGTCGATGGTCCGAAGCTGCTGGAGGACGAGACCGACAGCCGGACGTTCGACTACAACACGATCAACGCGCCGGTCTTCTTCTGCAACACGGTGCAGCACTACCTGTTCATCCAGGAGCTGTTTCTGGAGGCTGCCGCCTACTTTGCCGAGGGCCAGCGCGGCCGGCACCGCTTCTTCCGCGACTACCTCACCGGAAAGGGAACCCTGGAGCCCGAGGACTGGGCGTGGGAGGAGTTCTTGACCTTTCTCATCGTCTCGCAGCGGCCCCTGGTGAACGTGCTGCTGTCGACCTACACGACGATGGGAGCGGTGCGGCACGGCGGCTACATCGCCAAAGTGCGCATCGCCCCTGATCCCGCTTGCGCTGCCACCGTGGTCGAGCGCCAGATGGACGTCACCTCCGCGGCCGAGGTCTTCCGGCCCGCACTGGTGACCGAGCTGTGCGAGCGGCCCTACGCCTTCGACATCCAGGTCCAGCTCTGCGCCGACCTGGAGCGGATGCCGGTCGAGGACCTCACGGTCGAGTGGCCCGAGCAGCTGACTCCCTACGTCACTGTGGCCAAGCTCCGCTTTCCCCAGCAGGACATCTCCGGTGAGGAGAACCTCAGGCGGATGGACGCCCTGTCCTTCACGCCCTGGCGGGTGACCGCCGCGCATCGGCCGCTGGGCAGCATCATGCGGGCCCGCAAAGAGGTCTACCGCCGCTCCTCGCTCCTGCGCCACCGCCTCAACAACCAGCAACGGCAGGAGCCGCGCACCGCGGACGAGGTACTGCCGCTGAAGACCACCGTTTCCCATCACTGAGAGGACCCGAGCAGGCCGCTGGCCGGTTACGGGTTCCACCGACCGCCGACCCCATGGAGACAGGATCGCGATGGCAGACAGTACGGATCAGGCGCAGGTGCTGGAGCTGGAAGACATCCAGGGCACCCTGCTGAGGCAGCGCCCCTCCCCGTACACCGGGACGTACTTCCTGCTGCGCGTCGACGACCCGGCACACGGCCGCCAGATGCTGGGGCGCCTGCTGCCACACGTCGCCTCGGCGGCCCGCTGGTGGGACCCGCCCAGCCGGGCCTGGCTGAGTGTGGCGCTGAGCCACTCCGGGCTGCAGGCGCTGGGGGTGCCGCAGGCATCGCTGGACAGCTTCCCCGAAGCCTTCCGCGAGGGCATGGCCGCCCGCGCCGAACGCCTTGGCGACACGGGCGAAAGCAGCCCCGAGCACTGGGACGCCCCGCTGGGCAGCCGTGACGTCCATATCGCTGTGTCCGTCTTCGCCCCCGACACCACCGGGCTGGAGTCGCTACTGGAGGTCGGGCGCTCAGCCCTGCGCGACCTGCCGGGGGTGCAGATGATCTACCGGCTGGAGGCGTCCCAGCTGCCGACGAAGCGGACCCATTTGGGTTTCGTCGACGGCATCGGTGAGCCGGACGTCGAGGGCGCCGGGGTGGCCAGCATCCTCCAGGCCGGCCGAGACCACTACGGCTACCTGCCCGGGTTCGGCCCCACCATCAAGGCCGGCGAGTTCGTCCTCGGCTACCAAAATCAGCTCGGCCGCCTCACCCTCATGCCCCAGCCCGATGTCCTGGGACGCAACGGCACCTACGTCGCGTACCGCAAACTGCACCTGAAGGTGGCCGACTTCCGCTGCTACCTCAAGGACAACTCCTCCTCACCCGAGGAGGAGGAACTGCTGGCGGCCAAGATGGTCGGACGCTGGCGCAGCGGAGCGCCTCTCGTCCTCGCCCCCGACCACGACGATCCCGACCTGGCCGCAGACCCCACCCGCGCCAACGACTTCACCTACCGCGACCAGGACCCCGCCGGCCTGTGCTGCCCCGTCGGCGCTCACATCCGGCGCACGAACCCTCGCGACTCCCTCACGGACACGATCGTGGACGTGCGCATCCATCGCGCCCTGCGCCGGGGCACCACCTACGGTCCCATGCTCCCCGAAGGACAGCTTGAGGACGACGGAGCCGAACGCGGCATCGTGTTCATCTTCATGGGTGCCGATCTCGTCCGGCAGTTCGAGTTCCTCAAAACCCAGTGGGCCAACGACGGCGACTTCGTCAGCCTGGGCACCGAGAAAGACCCCGTCATCGGCAACAACGACGGGACCGGCACTTTCACCATCCCCCGGCGCCCTGTCCGCCGCCGCCTGAAGCAGTTGCCCCGCTTCGCCATCACCAAGGGAGGCGAATACCTCTTCATGCCCGGCATCCGCGCACTGACGTGGATCACCCAACTCGACACCTGAGACGGACAGCCGGCCCGTCCCCCAGAAAGGCAACCGAGATGACCACCAACGCCGACCAGTCGAGCCGCCCTGGTCTGAAGTCCGGCCGGACCAACGAGTTCACCCTCTTCTTCGACGTCAAGCCTGGGGAGGGCCAGCAGATCCGCGACATCTTCGAACAGCCCGGCTTCGAGGAACACCGCAAGGAGGTAAGCGCACGCATCGGCACGCTGCACGACGCCCGATGGGTGCTCTTCGACGGCGACACACGCCTGATGTTCGCCACGAACTTCGACGGCGACTGGGACGCCTACATCGACGACTTCGCCGCCCAAGTTCCCGACGTCTTCGACTCCGTCCTGCAACACACTGAGGGCTACCCAGGCATCAAAGACCCCCACATCAAAGACCACGTCGTCGCCCACCAAGCCACCGCATGCTCGTACCAGCGCGCCATCCCCGACGCCACCGTCAAGGACCTCCAAAAGGCACTACGCGTCCAAGAAGACTTCCAGCACCTCCTCGACGACGCGAGCTGACTCGCTCAGGGGTGCATGGGCGCGTTGGCACCCGTGGTCGCAGGCAAGCAGCGCCGTGGTGGCGACCGCCTGGTACCACGGACGTTGCCGCCACCGTGCGGAAGGGACGGGCTGCCGCGGCGAGGAAGGGCGGCTCAAGCCTTCTGGCACGAATCTGGCGCGCGGTGATTGAACACCGAGCAATGCGGTAGAGGAGCATCTGATCCGTAGCTATATGTGGATCGGTCGGTGACGGTCATACAGGCCGCTTCATGGCCCCTCGGAGGCACTACTGGTCGAGGCTGGTTGCTGTGGTTGCTGTGGTTGCTGTGGTTGCTGTACTTCCTTGCTGTACTTCCTTGCTGTACAGCTCGCTTCGCCGCTGCGTTCACGGCAATGCTCAGCAGCACAGGGCGACGGGCCTACGGTGCCGACAGGGCGGTTTGCTCGGCCTTCTCCAGCCAGTCGCTGTACCAACGGGCGAAGGTCACCGGCTTCCCGTCGTCATCGAGGAGCGGCACGAGGTCGACGTCGTCCGCCCGGCCGTCGGACCAGATCGTGCCGCGGTGGCTGCCACTGATGATCAGCCACTCCCGTAGGGCACACCCCAGATGACAGATCACGATCGCACCGGCAGTGCGTTCGGGAGCGAACATGACGGCATCCCACCGTTCGTCCCACGCCTCGATGGCGTCGTCGAAGTCCTCGTCGAAGTCCTCTTCCTCGGGACGTTGGGCAAGGAGGTCGTCGAGCAGCTTCGGGTCCGCGCCCTGGTCGGGAAACGGCTCGGCCAGCCTCGTCAGGTCGGCCAGGTCCGCGCCGTCGCCTTCCCAACGCCAGCGGCCTTGCACGCGCCGAACGGGGAACAAGCCGTACGCGGGGCCGGCGCCACCCGTGCCAACGTGGAGCAGGAAGGCCCGGTACTCCTCCGGTAGCTGCACGCCTATCTGAGCCTCAAGTTCGGCAAGCTCGCCCCGGGTGAGCGGCTCCTCCAAGACCCACTTGTGCCCCAATGCCCCGAACACCTTGCCGCCCCCAGGCCCTGCGCCCGCCGCCTCGACCCGCTGACGTACGCCCGCCCACCACTGATCAGTCATGCGCAGACCGTACGTGCAGCCACCGACACCCGGGTTGCGGGTCCCACTGTTGCCGTGCCGACGGGCTCAGGAACGGCCCGACACCCCAGGCTCCCTAGGCACAACACGACGTTGGCCGGTCGGCTCCGTCACGGCGTCCCGGCTGAAGGTGCTGGAAGCCGTCGATGAACTCGGGTACGTCTGTAACGCGGCATCGGGGGAGCAAGCCGCGCACTGGCGACGCTCCGGGTTCGCCACCTGGTTGCTCCAGCCTGCCGCTACGGGGCTGTACCCCAGACGCGGCAGACAGGAAGAGCATCCGGTGCCTGTGGTCGCTGAGCCGTGGCCAGGAATTCCAGCACGCGGGCGCGGAGCCTCCAAGCGCGCAGAGGCTTGCTGGGCGCCGATCACACGAGGGCTGACACCGCACGGGCTGCGCCACACCCACAAAACCCTGATGAGATGAGGGAACTCGGCATACCGCCGAAGCTCATGGACGAACGGATGGGCCATGAAGATGGCTCGGTGCAGTCCCGCTATGACCACATCACCCCTGGCATGCGGCGGACGCTGGTGACCGCGCTCACCGAGATGTGGGAGGGAGCGTTGGACGCGCGCCGAGCCATGAGCCCAGGTTCGCCTGTGGCTGTCCTGGACGCACTGCTGAGGGCCCGCCAGTAGAGCGCTGTTCTGGAGACAGATTCCAAGATCTTCTCCAGGATTTCTCCAGAGAGGCCCCGGAAACCACTCAGGGGCCCGACCCGCTATGCGGATCAGGCCTCTGACCTGGTGTTTCACTGTCGGGGTGGCGGGATTTGAACCCACGACCTCTTCGTCCCGAAGCAACTTGGCTGGGGGAGCTTCCTTGGGCTGCTGTGCGTCTCACCTGCGCTGACGGTCCGCAGGCGTCCGTGCTTGTCCGCCGTTGTACGTCGGCGTTGTCACGCAGTTAGACACTCACCGCTCAACAGTCGAGCACCGGCAGGTCGGTTGTCAGTGCCTGCGTCTATGGTCTCAAGCGCGCGGTCGGCTTCCGGGGGTTCCAGCTCTGAAGGGAATGGTTGCATCCCCGATCTGTCTGGGGGCGGCCCGGAGGCTCGTCCGGGACCTAACCGACGGTCGGGCTTCGTTGATGGCCAGGCGATGACCTGCCAGCGCCGGCCGCGCACCACCTTCCGCCTGGGCGTAGGCAGGCGCACGCTTTCCAATTGTGGTGGTGGAATGGTGGGGTGTGTGCAGGGGCGTTCACCTGGGTTCGTGGGCGGCTCGCGACCAGGTTGGAACCGGCACGGCGGCTCAGATGAACATTGCTGCTGAACGGGGCTGAATGAGACGGAAACTGAGACGGTCTGCCCGCCCACCGCTGTCAGAGGCCTCGTCTAGTCTCCGGCCATGAGCATGATCGGTGAGTATCTGCGCGTTACGGCTGCTGAGCTCGACCGGGCGATTCAGGACCCTGACTGGGCGCTGGATTTCGCCGAAGAGGTCCAGGACGCCGAGGAGGAGTCAGAACCTGCGACGACCGAAGCGCGTCATTTCAGCACGTCCAAGACCTGGGACATGCTGGGCTTCCTCTTGACGCGTGCCGACTTCCCGGTGGACGTCATCCATGGTGAGGAGCCGTTTGCCGAGGATGAGGACTGGGGTTACGGGCCGCCGAGGTACTTGCGCTCGGAGCGGGTGCGTCTTGGAGCGCGGGCGCTGCGTGCCACCACGTATGACCAGCTCGTTAGCGGCGTGAATCCGGCCGACCTGACCAAGGCTGATGTGTATCCCCTGGCTGGGGCGTATCCCCTCGGATGGGATCGGCCTGGAACGCTTGAGTGGGGGCGTCACTGGTACGACGGCCTGACGCAGTTCTTTGAGGCTGCCGCGGCGGCGGATGACGCCATGCTCGTGTGGCTCGACTGATCGCCTCTGCCTGTCGGTGACCATGAGGACGGCGTGAGTCAAACAGGTCCGCGAGCCGCACGATGAGCAGTGAGAACGGCCCCTGACGGGCACGGCTGGGGCACGGGACCCTTCTGACTCGTAGCTCTAGAGGGAACGGTCATCGGCGGTCATAGAGGTCCACTCGAATCCTCTGAGGGACACCACTGGGCGCGTCCGGTTGCTGTGGTTGCTTGTACTTCGCTGCTGTACAGCAACTGCGGTCGGTCTGAACTGGGCGTTGGGCCCTCCGGCCCACTGGTGGGGAGCTATGGCCCAGATCGACTGAGGTGTCACTGCCGAGCGGCCTCAGACGGCCCGGCGGACGCGCCTTATCGGGGACCCGCACTGACTATCGGCTGAGCCAGTAGACGCCTGCAGAAACCGCGCCGCTGCCACCGAGGATGGCGAGGAGCCCTCCCACCCTGAAGTTCAACGGCTCTGTCGGCGTGCCGCCGTAGATGCGGATCGCCTTCGCGTAGAGGCGGAACGCCGCCTTCTTGTAGTCGGTGGCGATGACGATCCCCCCGCACAGCACGCTGGCCCCCACCAGGAGGAGGACGACGGCACCGACCGTGCTGGGAGGATTGCGAAACGGAGCGCGGACAGCAAGATCAGCGATGTACATCACGCCGATCATCGTGGCGTGGTGTGATGGACCGGTCAATGCCATGACTGACCTCTTCGTCCCGGGACGTTCGCTGGGAGGTGCGATGAACTACGTGGTCCTGTTGGCGTTGATGGCCTTCGCTCTAGGCATGGTGGGGTTGGGCGTGGCGGGGCTCACCACCGGCTGGATCCACCCATGGGAGCGAGGCCGGGTCCTGCGCCCCGTGCCCCATGGGTTCAGCCACATCTTTTCGGGGTGCGGCTTCGTCTGCTTCTGCGTGTTCTTCCTCTTCGCGTCGTCGGGAGATGTCTCGCTGAAGTTGCTCGTAGTGCTCGCAGTGGGGGCAGTCCTCTTCTTGATCGGGATTGTCCTACGCGGCACGGCCAGCTTCCCGGACCGCTGATATGGAGGGCCTGGGTGTCCGCGGACTCGTCCAGATGGCACGCGCTGAGGTCGGCGTAGCGACTTTAGCCGGGAGCTGCTTTGGCGCGAGTGATCACGGCCCCTTACGCTGGCCCGCGGATCGGGCAGGCTTGTGGACCTGCCCGTTAGTGGGGCCATGATCTTAGAGGCTCGCTCCAAAGTGGCTGGCTAAAGTCGTGGAGCCGACCGCCCCAGCCACGACGTGTTCTGACCTTATGCACTGTGTGCCTGCCTCTTGGGCGGGAGTGGGCGGCCGGCGGTGCCGAGTGGGGCGGAGACATGAGCGCGGGCGCCGTCGGCCGCCCGCGCCCGCCCGGAGGAGCGAAGCGACGACGGGTGCTTGATGGCGTAGGGAAGGTTCTACCGCGCCGGGATTCACAGTCGTGACTCCGCGCTGAGGAGCGCTCTCGCTAAGCACGGGTACGCCGGCGGGCAGATGCAGGCGTGCCCCCTACGGAAGCGGTTCTCGTTGCCCGACCGGCCATGTGCCCACCGCCGCCGGCGGTTCTGCTCACGGCAGCGCCTCTTGCAGGAGCGTCTACGAGTGCACCAGTAGGCGCTGTCCGGGAGAGAGGTATCAAGATCTTCTCCCAGATTTCTCCCAAGAGACCCCGGAAACCACTCAGGGGCCCGACCCGCGATGCGGATCAGGCCCCTGACCTGGTGTTTCACTGTCGGGGTGGCGGGATTTGAACCCACGACCTCTTCGTCCCGAAGCAACTTGCGATGGTCGCTGTCCTCGGGCCGATGCACTCGCCACCAGCATCGATGGTTCGCTGACGTCCACGGTTGTTCGCGGCTGTGCGTTGTGGTTGTCACGCAGTTAGACACTCAGTCCGCTTCCTCGCTGCAAGCCTGGCCGGTCGACTGCACCCCTACTTCGGACTCGTGAAGCGCGGCGAGCTCCCCCAGGTCGTTACCGACCATCACTTGAGCGAGTCGTCCAGCGACGGCCACGACTTCTGGCCAAGCGGCCGCCTGGAGGTACTCCGCGTCAGTGTCGTTGGGCGCCTCGTCCGCCGCTGCGTTGAGTGCTGCACCGAGCTCCTTCATGAGGACGACCTCCTCCTGCGTTCGCAGGCTTGTGCCAAGGTAGCGCTCTGGATCGTCGGCGTCGCAGAAGTCGTCGAAGAGCGTGTGGAAGATGTGGTCCAGGTTCTCGAACGTTGACGGATCGAGCCACACGTCTCGTTGCCATGGCGGATTGGCCAGAGCCAGGACCGCAGGCACGAGATGGACTCGGAAGTTCGCCAAGCGTCGCGAATCCTCGGTCATGGGCCGAGCCTAGCGGCCGGGTTGACGCGGCGTTGTGGAGAGCACCGCTTTAGGAGTTCGATCGCTCGACGGCGGAGCCCCCATCAGCGGTGCCTTGGGGTCGCCCCTCCCTCCTGGCGGCGGGCGTCGCTGTCCACCGTCGTTCAGCGCCGTTGATGTCAGCTGGTGATGTCAACCAGGCGGCTCTTGGGGGAGACGTCCACCTGCCGCTCGCCACGCGCTTGAGTTCGGCTGACCGGCTAGGGTCTGGTTGGCTGTTCCCCTGGTGAGTGGAGGCGTCGCGTGCAGATCTCTGGTGTTGAGGTGTACGTGAATCACCCGGTGTTGCACCTCGGCGCGACGGATTGGGTGCCCGTCTCCCTGGAGCTGGGTGATGCCGACGCAGCGAGCTGTGACACCCACGTCGCGGTTCGCCTGCGGGCACAGTCGGGTCTCATTCGCGTGCGCGTGTTCCAGGACCTTGGCGACTCCGTGCGTGCCGAACCGGCGTTCACCACCGTGTTCGATGGCCAACTCACATTGGACAACGGCCGCCTGGCTGTAGGCGACGTCGAAGGCCTCACCCGCTTCGTGCACCAGGTGGGGGACCGAGGAGCCTGGGACGTTCGTGTAGCCGTAGACAACCCCGGCAGGGACGCCCGTGCCATTGACGTAACCATCAGCCGGCCCGCCACGTAGTTCGGTCAACATCCGCAGCTGCCGTGACATCACCGCGTTAGGAGCGAGGTTGGGCGATCACGGCCCGAGCTGCGGATTCCCTGGCTTGGCGCAGTACGGCCATCCTGCCCGCTCCGTGCCCCGATTCCCCGTGATTCCCCGCCCGTTCTGGCCCGAGAGTGGCACGGCCCGAGGGTTGCGCCATGCCACCTCGATGCGAACGAGCGCAGGCGGTCGCTGAGGCCATGTGCGCTTGTCACGGAGTCGCTCGCGGTTAGCACCGACCGTAGGCCAGGATGCGTGCGTCAGTCGATCTCCGGCTGCATTGCTTGTTTGCCGCGTGCGGCACGGAACCGTTCGGTAAGAGCTCCCACGAGACCGATGCTGAGCGCCAGACCGAGAATGATCAGCCCTGCGGCGCTGGTTGCCGTGTACACCATCACCCCGAGGGCCCATGTGCCGACTGCTGCCAGAAACCACGCACGCGCCGCGACGTTGCCCTGCCTGCGCCACTGGAGGAAGAGGAAGCCCGCGCCTCCGGCGCCGAGGTAGAAGGCGGCTGCTTCCCCCCACACTCGCCAGCCGTGCAGGTGCGAAGCGAGAGACGCGATCAGCAAGCCCCCACCGATCGCGTACCAGACAAACTGGAGCGCTCGCGTACGCCTCATGTTCAGGAACCCCCCAACGCCCCGTTCACAGCCCCGAGATCGTAATGCTCGGCGTCGACGCTTCGGAAGGCCCGGCGCTTGTCGGTTCCATGGCCACACACCGAGGAGGCCCCTTGCTCCGCAACCAGTTCTTCTGGAAGTGACGACCCAAGTCTGTCACGTGCGGCGGCTCGCTGTAGCTGAGCCTGCGACCTGCCTGGATGCTGGGACTAGTTGTCATCATCTGTCAACGTCGGTTCGCCTCGGATGGCCCAGAGACGGCCCAGAGCCGAACGTGCTGGTGACCGCCTTCAAAACCACCGATCATGAGGTTGGTGCACGGCCGCCACGACGTGTTCAGAGGTCGGGCCAGACGTGGCCTTCGATGTATGGGCTCCCGCCCGTGAAGAACCAGTAGGCCAACAGACTCAGCCGTTCCAGGCATGCGGTGTAGTAGGACTCTGGTTCCGGACGCGAGAAGTTCGGGTGCGATGTCCACTCCGGCACCGACGTCGCAAGGACGTGGAAGCCTTCGGCCAGATCGCGATCTAGCTGGTCGGCAGCCTCGTACTCTTCGCAGACTGCCCGCATCGCCTGATCGAGCCTGGTCAAAGCCGCACGGTCCCACGACAGATCAGTCCGCAGCTTGAGTAGAAAGCCATCCTCGGACATCAGTTCTCGTCGGAGGACCTCAGCGGCGTTGTTCATGGCGGGATCATGCCAGAAGGGCACCGACGTCGGCCCTGGTCGACAAAGCTGAGGTCGGCGGAGTCTCAATGACCCAGTCAAGCGCCGCTGCCCGGGTCCTGGAGCACCAGTTTGGAAGATCGCGTAACCGCGCTGGGCCTGACCTGGCAAGAAGCTGACCGGCGAGTCTCCGGGCGACTCGCCGACGTTCCTCTCTTCCCCGCCTCAATGACTCCTCACGCGGTCGGCGGAGTCTCAGAAGCCGTATCTCAACCGAACTTGATCGTTTGATTCCTGCTGGTCAGGCATGGTTTC
>NZ_BMQA01000127.1 GCF_014647875.1 Streptomyces brasiliensis
GAGGTTCACGCCGGGATCTGTGGGAGCCCCGGGGTGAGATTCCCCGGGGCCACCCGACCGTCCGGGGCGGTCCGCGATCGACGCGGTGGGCCGGTGCCGGGAACGCTGCTGGAAGGCGGACTGGGTCATCGACTTGGACATCCGCGCCTTCTTCGACAGCGTTCCCTGGGATCTGGTCCTCAAGGCGGTCGCCGCCCACACTGACCGGTCCCAGTCCTGGGTGATGCTGTATGTGAAGCGATGGCTGCACGCCCCGCTGCAACTACCCGACGGGACACTGCGCGAGCGGGACCGCGGAACCCCCCCCAGGGCTCAGCGGTCCCGCCCGTCCTCGCCAACCTCTTCCTCCACTATGCGTTCGACGCATGGATGGCCCGGACCTTTCCAGCCGTCACGTTCGAACGTTACGTGGACGACGCGGTGGTGCACTGCGTCAGTGAACGCCAGGCACGGTACGTGCTCGCGGCGATCAGGAAGCGGACGGCTGAGGTGGGCCTGGAGCTGCATTCGGAGAAGACAAGGATCGTGTACTGCCAGGACGACAACCGGCGCGGCTCGCACGAGCACGTCGAGTTCACGTTCCTGGGGTACACCTTCCGCAGGCGCTCCGCGAGCAGGAAAGACGGCGGGATGTTCCTGTCGTTCATCCCGGCGATCAGCCGGGAGGCCCTGAGCAGGATCAGTGCCGAGGTGCGGTCCTGGCGGCTGCACCATCGCACCAGCCTGACCGAGGCGGACCTCGCACGCAAGATCAACCCGATCGTGCGAGGTTGGGTTAACTACTACGGAGCCTTCTACACGTCGGCTCGTTTCCCCTCCTGGAGCGCATCAATGCCTACCCGATGCGGTGGATGCGCAAGAAGTTCAAGCGGCTGCGGGGACGCAAGAAAGCCCAGGACGCCTGGAACCAAGCCGTCGCACGACGGCCCAGGTTCTTCGCTCACTGGGCCTGGACCACCCACGTCCCCCAGGTCTGGTGACCAGAACGACAAGAGCCGTATGACGGGCGACCGTCACGTACGGATCTGTGAGGGCCGGGAGTTGAGACTCCTCCCGGCTACTCGGCGGGCAAGCTCCGTTTCCCGATCTCCCCTGATCGTCTGGTCCACAGAATTGATCGTCTGATCTGCAGAAATCACACGATCTGGGAAGGCCGGGCCCTGCTACGCATCATCATCGAGCTGCCAGTGTCAGACTTCGCCGATAAGGGCGACGGGTGACTGACTGGCCGGGCAGGTCCACCAGGCAACCGCGTACACGTTCTTCGCCACCATCGGATGGTCATGGCCGGGGCAGGCCAGCCGCGGCGACGCCTGGGCACCGCCCACTGCCGGGACGATGATCGACTGGAGCCAGTCAGCCACCTCGACTAGAAGATTCGCAGGCGACACGTCGTCTCTCACGAGTCGCTTGCCCTCCTCGACGCCTGCGGCGACGACAGTCCCAGCGTCGTCACCCTCTGGGCACCATGCGATTTCGGGCTTTGCGCCGTCGCCTGCGGCGAGATCGCGCAAGGCTGCCTGCAATGGCACCTCGACCCATTCGGGAATCGCATTATTTGGCATTTTAACATGATCCTTTGATTGCGCTGGCCCTGTAATGGCGCGATTGATTCCGGCGCGGTTAGGAGGGGCGAGCTTGCCCAACTCCGACCTTGCCTCGCCTGCTGCCGTGGTGTTCACGATCAGCGAGGCGAGACAACGTACGGCGGCAGAGTGACCCGTGCCTGTTTGAAGTGCTCAGAGTTCACACGGGTCGCGCTAACCTCGTCCTCCCGGAAGGTTTGGATGAGCACGTACTCCTCCAGATTCTCGATGTTGCGTGAGCAATCGAACCAGAGGCAGCCGGGGTCGAGGCGGGTCGCTGCAGTGAAATCTGCCGCGATGGCCGGCCAGTCCTGCGCGTGTTGACACTTGATCCGGAACTTGTCAGTGATGATGATCACCAGTTACTCCGCTGGAGCTGTGCGTCCAAGGACGCCCAGCGACATGTTGTCGCCATTCGGTATCTCCGTGAGTTCGATGATGTTGCCGTCGGGGTCGCAGCCGTAGGCCGAGCCGTACTCTCCGCCGTTCACCTGGACCTTCAGTGGTGCGTGCACGAACTCCATGCCAAGCTCGACCAGTCGCGCGTGCGTCGCTTCGATGTCATCGACAGCGACCGCGAAGTGGGTATAGCCGAAGTCGTAGGGCCGCAGCGGCTCGAGCGGCTTACCTTCAGGCGACGACCACTGGAAAAGTTCGATGAAGCAGTTCTTCGTGCGCATCGTCACGACATGAGCGGCCGGAGCATCGATGCCGGTCAGGGTGGATACGAATTCCGGGAAGTCTTCGAGGTAGTGCTCGAAAACCAATTCAAATCCGAAGGCGCGTTCGTAGAATTGTCGGAGGCGATTCAGGTTCGGCGTGTGGATGTTGATGTGGTGAATGCCGTGATTCACTCTGCCTCCTGATTGTTGATTGCTGCCGTCGCAGATCTGGGATTCTCGGCCAAGGGCGGGGGCGCCGACGCCTGGGCTTTCATCTGAGCGAGCCGTCTCTTACGGTCACCTCGCTTCTTGAGGACGATCGCTGCGCCTACGGCGACAATCAGAGCACCCCCGTTGAAGTAGTTGCCGATGTAGAGGGCGCCGCCGCCGACGAGCTGGAGGCCGGCGACACCAGTGCCGAGCATCGCAAGCGCCAGGATCGTGCCCCAGATGTTGAATCGTCCCGGCTTGATCTGGGTCGAGCCCAGGAAGGCTGCCGCGTACGCGGGCAGGAGGTATGCCGGCCCGATGTCAGCGCTGATCGACACCGTCTGTGAGGACAGAAGGATGCCGGCGATACTCGCACCGACGCCGGACACCACCATCGTCGTGAAGATGTACCGGCCGGTGGGAACCCCGGCGAGGCGCGCAGCCTCACGATTGGCGCCGGTCGCGCAGAGCCGCCGCCCCAGTGGAGTGTGCTCGAGCACGTACCAGGCGACGACCACGACTACGGCGAGGTAGTACGTGATGACCGGGATGCCCAGCGGCGAGGACGACGTCAGACGCTGGAACGACTCCGGGACGGGTCCAACATAGGAGCCCTTCGAGAGCTGTACCGTCGTTCCCAACAGGATCGAACTCACGCCGAGGGTTGCGATGAAGCTGTCGAAACCCATGACGGCCACCAGGAAGCCGTTCAGCAGCCCCACCGCGAGCCCGAAACTCAGGCCGCAGAAGATCGCGAGGCTGACACCCATGTGACCGTTCGTCATGAGGTACGCCACGAGCAGCGCGGTCGAGCCGAGATTCTGCGCCGCCGCGAGGTCGAAGACCCCGGCTGCGAGCGGGAAGAGCACTGCGATCGCCAGGATCGCGGTCAGGGTCTGTGCGTTCAGAATCGAGATGAGCGTCGTATGGGTCAGGAAGAGTGGAGTCCATACCCCGAACACCACGATCAGAACAGCGAGGACGACCAGTCCGCTGTAACGCCGGACACCTGCCTCGGCCAGGCGTCTCGCCCATTGGTGCGGCTGTGGCTTGTTGGACGTTGGCAACTGCGTTCGGCGTCCGGAGACCGCGGACGTGGAGATCTGTGAGGGCGTCATTGGCCTGCCAATTCTTTCTCGGCTGGGGATTCATGGAGCGCGGCGGCGGTGGCCCGATCGACGGTAAGCGCAGCTCCGCTGAGGTCGGCGACCACGCGGCCTTCTCGCATGACGATCACTCGGTCCGACACCGAGACGACCTCCTCGATGTCGCTCGACGCGATCACGACCGCCGCTCCGAGCCCCACCACGGCGGCGAGGTGCTCGTAGATCGCAGTCTTCGCACCGACGTCCACGCCCGCGGTCGGTTCCTCAAACAGGAACACTCGCGCACCACATCGCAACCAGCGCGCGATCACGACCTTCTGCTGATTGCCTCCACTCAGGGAGGAGAGCAGCGCCTCGGGATCGGACGGCACGACGCCCAGGCGACCGAGCCAGACGGCGACATCCCTACGCTCGGAACGCGCGCTGAGCCATCCGACCGGACCCGATCGCAGCTTCGGCAGGGTCATGTTCTCGCGCAGCGACCAACTCTGGATGCCGCTGAGCGTTTTGCGATCGGCAGGCGCGAACGCCATGCCGGCCTCGATTGACTGCGCAGGAGTGTGTCGCAGCGGAAGGACGGAATCGCCAACCCGGATCTCACCCGAGGACCTGGGTGCCGCTCCGAACACAAGGTGCACCAGGTCGTCGAATCCGGACCCGTTCAGGCCCGTCACGCCCAGTACCCGACCGGCGTGGACGCTCAGGGACGCGTCGGCCACACCTGGCCCCGTGAGGCCCTGCACGTTGAGGATCACCTCGGACGATGGTGCAGTCGCGACTGGGTGCAGATTCTCGATCTGGCGCCCGGTGATCAGTTCCACGAGCTGGGGCTCGTCCAGTGTCGCCACGGGGACGGTCGCGACCTTGCGACCGTCCCGCAGGACCGTGACCCGATCGGCGAGGCTGAAGACCTCGTGCAGTTTGTGAGTCACCCAGACGATCGATGCTCCGCGATCACGAGCACGCTTCACGAGGTCGAAGAGCAGGACGCACTCCTCGGTCGGCAGCGATGCAGTCGCCTCGTCGAGCACGATGATGCTGTTCTCCTGACCGCTGTGCAGGGCTCGCACGATGGCGACCATCGCCCGGTCCGCGGCGCGGAGCCGGCTGAGCGGGACTCCGGGATCCAGGTGGACACCGTAGGAGGCGAGGGCGTCGGCGGCCGCCTTCCGCTCCCGGCGATCGGACACCCACCACTTTCCTTGGTAGGCCTGCCCCAGCCGGAGATTCTCTGCAGTGTCGAGTTCGTCGATGACTCCGAGATCCTGGTGGATGAACCGCAGACCCGCCTCACTTGCCGCCGCTGCCGAGCCGAGATGGAAGGGCTCGTCGTTGCGGGTGGCGACGGCACCATGCTCAGGATGGTGGTAGCCCGCGAGGATCTTGATCAGAGTCGATTTACCCGAGCCGTTGTGACCGAGCAGCGCGTGGACCTCGCCCACGCCTAGCTCGAAGTCGACGTCGCGCAGTGCCCACTGCCCCTGGAAGGACTTCGAAAGACCCGAGATGGCAAGGGCGGCCGGGGCGGGCCGAGGCCCAATCGCGTCGGAGGTCATCTCAGCTCCCAGTTCCGTGCACGCCGACGGTGGGGCGCGATCACCGTATGCCCCAAGCCTTGTAGAAGGCCTGCTCGTAGTCCTTGGCCTGGAAGGATGCCGGCAGCGAGCTCGCGTTGTCCTTGGTCACGACCTGCTGCCATCCGGCGGGGTCGACCAGGTCGGCAGGAATCTTCTCCTTGAGCACATCGCGAGCGGCCGTGTCGAGCACCCGGTAGGAAGCCATTTCGAGCTCGACGGCGATGCCGGCGGTTGCCTGTCCCGACTTGGCCAAGTTGATGTCGTTCCCGCCCGGCATCATGACGTTCATGATGTATTTGACCTTCGAGTCCAAACCGGCCTGCTTTAGCGCTGCAGGCAGACCCTGACCGAAGACGTCGACCGTCGTGACGACGTACTTGATCTGCGGATGCGTCCGCAGGTAGCCGACGACGATCTGGTTGTTCACCGGTGCAGGGTTACTAGCCGACACGTTGATCCCACTGACGCTGCCACCAGCGGCCTCGGCCTGCTTCTTCATCCCCGCCATCTCGTCGGCCTGAGACTTCAGGTCGGGCTGCAGAACAAGTCCTACATTGGGGTTCTTCTCGAGCGCCTGCGGAATCTTCATCGCGGTCACACCCGCACCGACGAACTCCTTTGAGCAGGACAGGCAGTTCAGGAACGCAGGCTGCATGGTTCCGTTGATCGGGATCAGCCCGATGCCCGCTGCCTTCGCGGCCTCGACCGTCTTGGCCTGCGTTTCGTACGGAAAGGCGCTGTTCCAGGTCATGTAGTCCGGCTTGGCCTTGATGCCCTGGCGAAGTGCCGTGTTCAGGGCGTTGGGGCCGCCCGAGATGTCGTAGGTGATGATCTTCAGGTTCCAACCGAGCTTCGAGATGCCGGTCTTGATCGGAGCGAAGGTCTGCACACACGAAGGGACATTGCACTGCACGACCACCATGTTCACGCCTTTACGCGGCGTTCCGCTCAGTCGCGGAATCTCTGGCGGCGGGCTGGTCGCGCTGAACGAAGCCAGCCCGGCAGGCGCTGAGCCCACTGTGTTTCCGGCACCGTTCGTCCTGCTGCCGGTTGACGCTCCGTCCGAGCTGCATGCGCTCAGTGCCAGCGCGGCGACGGCAGTAAGGGCACCAAGGCCGATCACGCGAAGCCGGATTCCTCTATTTGCACCCATCGTTCTCTCCTTCATCGACCGGCACCGCAGCCCAGCGGGCAACGATCGCCGAGGCTTGTTCGACGACAACATCAACTGGCTCTTTCGGGTATGGGCGAAGAGAGCCTCACGCGATGCCTGGAATTCAAACGCTGAGGGACGCGGTTTCCACGCCTGTCACCTAGAGGCCGGGAGGCTGCTCCGGCGTTTACGCTTTCGGATACCGAGAAACAAGGTCGTAGTAGGCGGACTGGTAATGCGTGTCCAGATCCCAGATACCCGGGCGCGGCCCGGGAATCGACAGCCCCGGCTCATATACCCCGCGCTTCATTCCCTCGATGTGAGCAGCCCAGGCCGCGCGGACAGCGCCGGCCAGGTCGTCGGTGTCCATCTCGTAGAACGCCAGAACGTCCGGCAGCTTGACAGTCGTCTCAGGCAGCTGGGCAGAAGTCGGCCGAAGGCGTTGACCCGTGACGATGCCCGGCAGGCTGCAGATCTGCTCCAGGTGCGGGTCGTACCACTCCAGGACCTCCTCGGCGACCTCAGGCGAGGTCGGCCCGCCGAACACCAGGAAGGCGATGTCTGCGGTGAGTTTCCATTCGCTGTCCCGCGGCCATTGGATGACGAGTTCGTAGAAGGACGGCTGATAGTGCTCATCGAGTGCGAACGAACCCGCGGGAGGGCCGGGGAGCGACCTACCGGCCTCGTATTCACCCCGCTTGCTGCCCTCTCGATAAGCAGCCTGCAGCGCGGCGACAGCGCCGTCCAGATCATCGGTGTCGTACTCGTAGATCGCCAGGGTGGCCGGCAATTCGACCGTCGTTCGCGGGAACTGCGTACTGCTCGGCCGGTAGAAATGCGCTGCAGTGACGCCTGGGAGGCTGCACGCCTGCTGCAAGTGTTTCTCATACCACTCGTTGACAGCTGCCTCGTGCTCGGCGGAAGTCGGTCCACCGAAAACCAAATGAAGCGTCTTGACCATTCTCGACTCCTCTGCTGATGACCCCGTTGTGATCGGCGATCACGAATCGATCTCCAACCGGGACGACATGTTGCGATGAACTCTTCAGAAGAGTTAATCCTTGGGCTGTTGGTCTGACAAATGATCTGAGTGCACGGTTTCACCGCTTTGTGGCGCTGGTGGGCCCTCCCGATCAGCTCTGGCCTCACGTGCCGAACGGCCCGGCGGACATCCCGCCGTCGGCGACGAACTCGGCGCCGGTGCAATAGCTGCTGGCGTCGGACGCCAGGAACAGAACAAGTTCGGCTATCTCCTCTGGTTGCGCCATCCGGGCGATCGGCAAGCGCGCCACGAGCGAGTCGATGTCACTCTCGAAGGGAGCCCGCACCATCGGGGTGTCGATGGCACCAGGATGAACGCTGTTGACCCGAATGCCGGCAGGACCAAGCTCGATCGCGGCAGCTTTGGTCATACCGCGTACGGCCCACTTGGTGGCCGAGTAGGCCAGGGTGGACGCAACTCCGACCAACCCGTTCACCGACGAGATGTTCACGATGGAACCACCTCCCCGTGCGCGCAGCTCGCCGACAACTGCGCGCATCCCCAGGAAGCAGCTGACCTGGTTGATGCGGATCATTCGCTCGAACGAGCTGAGCTCAGTGTTCTCAAGGAGCGCGGACTCGTGGACAGCGGCGTTGTTGACGAGGATGTCCAGCCCGCCGAAGCGTTCACGCGCGAATGCGACCACCTGCTGCCAGTCGTGCTCGTTGCTGACATCGTGCTCCTCGAACACCGCAGTCGATCCGATGTCCGCCGCAACGGCACGGCCTTCCGCGGTCAGGACGTCGGTCAGGACGACACGGCAGCCGTGGCGGGCGAAGAGACGCGCTTCCGCCTCTCCCTGCCCTCGCGCCGCACCGGTCACGATCGCGACTTTCCCGTCTAGCAACATGCTGGCTCTTTCACATTCGACGAAACGAAACTCGAGGTCGTAAGCTGAGCAATTCGGCTTGGAGCAGCGCTCTGCGCTGCCGTGCTGAGTTACATGACGCTGAGCCGATCAGTGCCGCGGGGCTTCATCAACGCAGGGCAAACAGTGCGTCGGCCATGCATGCCCCAGGCGAGGTCCCCCTCATCTCGAAGATGAGACGTGGTGCAAACGGCGGGTGGCCGAGTTCCGTGAACCCCAGACCCATGTAGTGGCCCTAGAGGCGATCGTCAGGATGCTGATCGCGAGGTCGGTGTGCGTACTGCGCGCTTGCAGAGCTCCTGCAGTGAACGTGTCAGTGGGTCCGAAAGCCAGCCCGCACCCGAAGGTCACGCGCCAGGCGACGCCGTAACGAACGCGCCCGTCCCGGAGGCAACGGCATCCGCCGCGGACTCGCGCTTGAGCCTGTCGCTCATGTACTTGACCATTAGGTTCGTCCACACACCGAAGACCACGAGCGGGATCCAGTACGCAATCACGCCGTCCCAAGCGAACGGACCCGTCTTGGTGAACACAACGAAGACACCGAAAGCCTGGTCAAGTCCGGTGAAGACGGTGAAATACGCGAACCACCGCGGGAACGTCGGCTTGGCGTCCTTGTCGCTCAGCATCGCCCACCCGAGGAAGGCGAACTGAACCGCGAAACACCCCGCGACCGAGTAGAGCGGCATCCATGCGTCGTCGTACATCGCGTGCAGGATCTCGGCCGGACGCTCGGGCCGGAAGGCGAGGGTCATGAAGTCGGTCCACGGAGACACGAGCCCCAGCGTTCCGATGACGCCCAGGATGATCTGTACGTACGCAGCCTCGGCGCCGGTGATCCGCTTGACCTCCCAGGCGATGGCCGCGCAGAAGGGGGCGTAGAACACCGCTCCGATGGCCCCGACAACGGCGCCGATGCGGATCCCTGTGGTATGCGAGCGGTAGTAGTTCGCGATGTCCTGCGCGCTCTCACTCGGGGACTGTGGTGGGAGAACGTGCGTGAGCACGAAGGCGATCGTTAGCGACGTCATGGCGACGCTGATCGAGTAGATGCAGACCTTGTGCATTGTCCTGTTCAACATGCCTCCGCACGTGTGAGAAGCGTCAATCTGGCATCCCGCCGAACCCGGCCCGGGGCGAGCTTTGCGACAATGTAGGGCTTGGACTGTTGGTCTGACAAGGTTCAGCCGAGAGGTTTCGGGTGAGCGCCGATGGGCAGTCCCCCGGACGGGCGACGGCTGCAGATGTCGCTGCGCCAGCTCGTAACTGATCCGCCGGAGCCCCCGTGTAGGTGTGCACGTCGCAGCCGGCAGATCAACGCTTCGACCTCGGCAGTGAGCCGGCCTGGCCTGTTCGCGGGCCGTTGCGAGCGGCCCACCGACCCGACCATGCCTTGCTGCTCGAAGTCGGCACCTCCGCGAGTGCAGCGACTGAAACGACGTGTTGTAGCGCACCGCTACCTCGCCGAACGATGAAGCGTGTCCCGACGACGATCGATTCCGGTGAAAGGTGCTCACTCGACTTCGCATTGGTCAGATATGCAGATAAGGACTGATCGACTCGATATCGCGGACGCTTCCGTGTCGGCGGAGATCCGGTGGCCCTGACGGGTCAACTCTGCAGCGAGCTTGCGGGTGGACTTGGTGGTCCAGCGCAGCGGTGACATGGGATCCCCGCGGACATCAGGCTCGACCAGGGCAAGTAGCGCGGGCCACAGGAGGGGATCCAGATCGACGGTCCGCTTGCGGCTACCGCCGGCCCTGCGGACCCGCCCCAACGGGGGCTCCCCGGAGTCGAGTTCCCGCACGCCGAGCGACACAGTCGCCTCACGGACGCCGGCTGCACGAGCGACCGCTCTGATCCCGCCGTGGCCGAGTGATCGGGCCTCCGCCCCCATCAGCAGACGCCGCTGTCGCTCGTCCAGATGAGGCAGGATTGCCCCGAACTTCGCTGCCAGCACGGCCCATTGCACTTCCAGCTCACCCATACCAGACCCTTGAGAATCAGGAGTGGTTCGGGAGGACCAGGCATGGCTGATGCCCCGATGCTGTTGTTGTGGCTTTCGTTGAATGGCCACCTGGTCCTCCGGGACGCTCTGTGTTGCTGATTGAGATCTGCGGTCATCTCTGGTTAAGGGGCTGCTGCAGGGTGTTCCAAGGACCAACAACCCGCTGGTCAAGAAGGAACGGAACGGCAGTATGGACGCCGGACACGAACGCTTATGGGTCGGTATTGACGTCGGGAAGGGCCACCACTGGGCGGTGGCGATCAACGACACGGGTGAGCCTGTCTTTTCGCGGAAACTCCCCAACGACGAGGCTGAGACCCTCCAGCTGATCGCCGCGGCCTGCGACACAGCCGAGCACGTGCGATGGGCGGTCGACCTGCGGGGCAAGACCGCCACCCTGCTGCTGGTCCTGCTCGCCGCACACGGTCAGGAGGTCACCTACGTGCCAGGCCGAAGCGTCAACCGGGCCGCCGAGGGCTACCGCGGCGACGGAAAGACGGACGCCAAGGACGCTCTGATCATCGCGGACATGGCCCGCGTCCGCCGGGACTTCAGCACGATCACCATCCCGGCCGAGGAGGTCTGCACCCTCCGGCTGCTGACCGCGAACCGACGGGACCTGATCGCAGACCGAGTCCGGCTGGCCAACCGGATGCGCGACCTGCTGTGCGGCATCAGTCCGGCCCTGGAGCGGGCCTTCGGCTACGCCCGCTCCAAAGGAGCGGTCGTCCTGCTGACGCACTATCAGACACCGTCCGCTCTGCGGCGTACGGGCGTAAAAAGGCTGACCACAGGGCTGGGGCGACGGAAAGTCCGAAGTCCCCGGAAGCTGGCGGAGAGGGCCGTCGAGGCTGCTGACGAGCAGCACACTGCTCTGCCGGGCGAGGCCCGCGCCGCGGCCCTCCTGAGCGGGCTGGCGTGCCAGCTGCTTGCGCTGGACGAGCGGATCGCGGCCAACGACCGAGAGATCCGCGAGACGTTCCGTGTCGACGAGCGGGCAGAGATCATCGAGTCGCTGCCCGGCATGGGCCCGATCCTGGGTGCCGAGTTCGTCGCCATCGCCGGTGACCTGTTGTCCTACCGTGACGCGGGCCGCCTGGCATCGCACGCCGGCCTGGCGCCGGTTCTGCGCGACTCCGGACGCCGGACGGGCAACTTGCACCGGCCCAAGCGGTACGACCGGCGTCTGCGCTGGGTGTTCTACCTCTCCGCGCAGAGCGCCATGCAGTACCCCGGCCCCTCCAGAGACTTCTACCTGAGAAAACGAGCCGAGGGCCTACGGCATGTCCAGGCCGTTCTCGCTCTCGCCCGTCGCCGGGTCGACGTGCTGTGGGCGATGCTCCGCGACCACCGCCTCTACGCAATCACTCCTCAGACTGCCCCTGCCCACAGCTGACGCGGCGTGTCTCCAGGGGCTTGACAGGTCATTGAGATTCAACGAGCCGAATCGCAGGAAGCAACAGGTTGACTCTCTGCGAGCCCTTATTGATCCGAGACGGTGGGTGTTCTGGGGCGTTGATCCCTGCGTGCGTGAAGTGGTGGGGGATGCAAGGCAGTTGTTGCCTCGGCGCAGGAGGCCCTTCGGTTGCGGGCGGTGGCCGC
>NZ_BMQA01000128.1 GCF_014647875.1 Streptomyces brasiliensis
CCCAGCCAAAGACCATCACCCTTCTGCCTCGATTGGTTTAGAACTCAAGCAACGGCATTGACCCGCCCCCACACCCGAACCCCACCACAGAACCTAACAAAGCCCTACTAGACACGCACGCCCCGACCCGCAGCTGCGACCAGTTCGAACGCGGCCGGCTTGGCGCTATTCAGGCGATCACCAGCAGGCTCACCCACATCGCCGACCGCACCGTTCACAGGGCCCGCGCGGCAGTCGCCGCCTCGCAGACGCCCGCGGCCGCATCGAACCCGGATCCGCGCCCACGCCCCCTCGCGCACGGTGGTCGACAGCGTGGGGGAGGAGCAGGTGCACCGGGTGCTGGAGGCTGCCGAGCGGATCTTCGTGTCCCTGAGACGAGCGGGAGCGGTTCGAGGCGATCCTCAACCCCCCGGAGGGCAAGCCGCGGTGGACGTCGGACGACGCCAGCCGACGGGTGGGGCAGAAGGTCGAGCATCCTGTCTCGCCGCAGGAGAAGATCACCGCGATCCACTCCCTGGCCCGGGACGACCAGGTCGCAGCGACAATCACCCGTGACCTCCTGAAGCGTCCGCAGGTCGCGGCGAAAGTCCCGACCAAGGACAAGGCCCGGGTGGTGGAGGAGTTCACCCGCGACGAGACGGCCGCAGCGGCGGCCGCCACCAATCTGCTGCGCCGACCCGAAGTCGCATTCACGTCACCGCCTGCCATGCCTTCGTCGCCGCAGCCGGCCGCACCGTCTCCAGCCTGCGCGACCGCACCCTCGCCGACGACGAACGCACCATCGTCCACCAGAACATCGCCAAGGTCCGTGCCACCCTCGACTGGATCGAGACCGCCGTAGACACCGGCAAGATCGACATGGACGACGAACTTACCCGCCTCCTGCGGGGTGAATAGCAGTGGACAAGCGCTCCCCGACCGCGGAGCGCCAAGCAGACCTCGTCCGCACCCGCTCTGCTCCGCACCGCGCCCGCCAGCACGACCCTGATCGAACTCACAACGGAAGGCGGACTCAACCGCTGGCAGACCCGCCGCGCGACCACCGCCCTCAAAAACGTCTGCGCGCAGAACGAATGGCCGCCCCTCCTGTGGACACGCGAACGCGACTACCACTTCTGCGCTGACGAGACCGAACTGGAGAACTGGGAACGGGCCTGGATCAGCGAACGTCTCACCCAGTTCCGCTGGATGCTCACCAGCACCGTCGGACCCCACCTCCAGCTCTTCCCCCACAGCACCTGGGCCGAATACCTCACCGCCCAGGTACGGGCCATCGAATCCAACCTGGAGATGGCCGCCCAGCCCAGAACCGTCGGCGCCGCCCACGAACACGGCATCATCTACGCCCTCACCGCCCACGCCCGTCGTCGCGGCCCGGGTCAGCGGGCGAACGCCGAGCCGAGGACGCGGCGGGTGAGCTTGTCCGGGAGTCGCACCGAGGCCTCACTGTGATCGCCTTGTAGCGCCTACCGAGGCGCCGATGCCCTTGAGGAGCTCGGCGCCCGGCGATATTGCTGGTCTGATTGCCGACGGCGAGGTCAACGGCGACCTTCGCGACCGGACGTCCGGCGCGACGAGATCGAGCACCCTGCGCGGGAGCTCCAGCGGGGTAGCGCTTGGGCATCGAGACGAGTCCTCAGCCAGAGCTCGGGTACGCAGTGCTCGCCCGCGCCCACACCGCCGGGACTGTGACGAGGCCGGACGAGCCACGGCGGACGAGCGTGAACGCAGATGTCACGCGCCGTCGATGATGTCGAGGACGGCGCGCACCGGGTCGGCGGCCCGGTAGTCCGCGCTCAGGTCCCGCGCCCGGCGTCGGAACGCCGGCTCGTCTAGCACCCGCCGGACGGCCTGCCCGACCGCGGCGGTCTCCGGTCGGCCGGTGCGCAGGTCGACACCGACGCCGAAGTCCGCGACCCGGGCGGCCACCGCGGGCTTGTCCTCGCTGCCGCCCGCCACGACGAGCGGCACGCCGTGGTGCAGGGCGAGCTGCACGCCGCCGTACCCGCCGTTGGTGACCAACGTCGAGACACTCCTTTACGTAGGCCTCTGCACGGGCCAGCAGAGCCCCCGAACCATCGAAGTCCTCCAGGCGCAGCGCCGCCGCCGACGCGAAGATCGCCGCCTCCACGGCCAGCGAGGCGTCGTCGATCCGCTCGGCCAGCCGCATCGCCCGCTCCGCGGTGGCGAACAGGTCCGCGGCGACGCGGTTGAACCCGGCGCGCGCCACCAACCAGCGGGCCCGGCCCCGCTCGCTCAGGTCGTCCTCGTGCAGGCGGTCGGTCCAGGCGAGGCCTTCGTGGGTGTGCCCGGTCATCCACAGCGGCAGCCACACCGACCACAGCAGCTCGGCGGCGTCGTCATGCCGACGGGCGTCGACGAGCTGGTCGAAGCCGAGCCGCAGCACGCGGCGATCGACCTCGACCTGCTCAACCGCCGTCATGTCGCCGCGGCCCCGGATCCGCGCACCGTGTTCGCGCGCCGCCCGCAGGGCCCAACGGGCCACGCCCCGACGGACTTGTTCCCGGTCGGTCGGTTCGAGCGTCTCGAGCGCGTACCGGCGGACCGGTTCCAGTAGCCGGAACCGCGCGACCAGCCCTGCGTCGTCGACGCGGGTGACCAGTGAGTGCTCGATCAGCTCGGCGAGCGCGCCCACCGCACCCGCCGCGTCCGGCGCAGCGATCGCGTCGACGGTGTCGAGCGAGAAGCTGCCCGGGACCATGGCGAGCCGGGGAAGCAGTCGTCGGGCCGCTCCATCAACCCGCTCCTGACTGTGGCACATGCCCGCGAGGTCGTCGCCGACGCCCTTGGATACACGCCACCACGACCATCAGGGTCGCTACTCAAGCCGGAGGGGACCGGAGCCGGTAAGCCTCCGGGGAACACCGACGGTCACCATGGCTGATCACCACGGAGAATTGGCGACAGTTGAATGCACCAGCTCACCAGTAGTAATCCACGACTCCCCGACGGTGAGATCTTGTGACTATTTGAGGCAAATGAGATGCTGATGAGCATTTGGTTATAACGAGCGTCTTTTTTCTGTTTCGGGTGTTCTGGCAGCGCAGGATCGGATCCGCCCCGGCCCCTCCCGGCCGGTGACCTGACGGAGCATCACGCTCTCTCGTATGGAAAGGACGCCTTGGATGACTGACAGGTTCAAGCGGGCCGCGGCCCTGAGCGCGGCGACGGTCGCGATGACCGCAGGGACACTGCTGGGCGCGATCGGTAGCGCCTCCGCCGCCCCGACCCATCCCACCCCGGATCACGCCCGGCATTGCCGACATGACGGGGGCTACTGGACCCGTGTATGGATCCCGGGCCACTGGGAGCACCACCACTGGCAGCGCGGCCAGAGCAAGCGCATCTGGCACCCCGGTCACACGGACTGCCGCCGCTAGGCCCTGCCTCGAGTTCAGATCCCAGAAAGGTTGCCTCGGCTGCCGTAGGAACCATCTGTGACGCGGTGATCTGACGGATGGCGCGAGCCCCGGACCCGGTGGTCCGGGGCTCGATCACGTATCCCCGCGGGTTGGCTCGGCTGCATAGGTGGAATCGCATGGCGCTTGTAGAGGCGCCACCCTGACCCGGCACATCAACGCCCCGCTCCGTCGCGCCCATCTTCGGCAGATCGGCCCCGCGTCGGGCCGGCCGCTGCCGGGACATCCCCTGGCGACCCTGGTCAGGGTCGCCAGGGAGAACTGGGTCGAGGCCAGCGCGAGCATGGAAGCCCTGCGAGCCACACCGCTGGGCGGGCAGTTCACGTTCATGGGCAAGACCTACACCCGGCAGAAGAAGGCCTCGACGACGGCGTTCCGGGCCTATGACGAGACTGGCCGTCGCGCCCATCTGGGGCTGGTCGAGGAACGGGTGTTCTGGGCATGGGCCACGAACGAGTTCCTCCACCAGACCGGTGCCCGAATCGAAGAGATGCTGGAAGCCAGCCATCACAGTCTGATTCAGTACAAGCTGCCCAGCACTGGCGAGGTCGTCCCACTACTCCAGGTCGCGCCGTCGAAGACTGATGAGGAGCGACTTCTGCTGGTCAGCCCGGAGTTGGCGGACGTCCTCAGCACGATCAT
This sequence comes from Streptomyces brasiliensis, assembly GCF_014647875.1. GTDB lineage: Bacteria > Actinomycetota > Actinomycetes > Streptomycetales > Streptomycetaceae > Streptomyces > Streptomyces brasiliensis. The sequence continues at coordinate 4,083 of NZ_BMQA01000128.1, forward strand.
CGCGCGTGTCCGCGACCCGCGAACGGGCGCGATTCCGATGGTGGCCAGTTATGACGTCGCGGAGAAGGTCTGGAACCCGCCGATGCCTCTGCTGTTCCAGTGGACCTACGGCGGACAACTCACCCCAGTGTCAAGGTCGTTGATCAGGAACGGCCTCAACGAGGTCTTGGAACGGGCGGGTCTCACGGACTCCGCTGGCCAGCCGCTCGACTTCGCGCCACACGACTTCCGGCGAATCTTCATCAGCGATTCGATCCGCAGTGGCCTGCCGCCCCACATCGCCCAGGTCCTCGCCGGTCACTCCGACATCAACACCACGATTGACTACAACGCCATCTACCCTGCCGACGCCATCGAGGCCCACCGGGCGTTCATCGCGCGTCGGCGAACGCTCCGCCCCAGCGAGGAGTATCGGACCCCGACAAACGAGGAATGGGACGCCTTCCTCGCCCACTTCGAGAAGAGCAAGCTCTCGCTTGGCACCTGCGCGAGGGCGTTCGGAACGGCCTGCGTTCACGAGCATGCTTGCTTAACCGAACTGATCTTGAAGCGGTTCTCTGGTGCAGCGGGGCCTCGTTCGTTGACTGAAGGTGACCACAGAAAATCTTGTGCTGCAGTGATGTTCGGCGTGTTGTGTCCGGGCCTCCGGCGATGTGCGTCAGTCGCCCGGCGTGCTCCGGCCGACAGACGGATGGAAGTCGGGCATACCGAGGTTGGTGGTGGTGTGTTTGGTGGCGAGCTCACGCATCGAGGCGAGTTTGTCTTCCGCGGCGGCCACGCTCGTCTCGATGGCAGCGACCTCGCCGAGCCATCCCTGGTCCTTTGCTTCCTTCAGACGGTCGAGGAGGTTGTCGTGGATCTCCTCAAGCCGCGGCATTTGGTCGGGATCGGGCCGAAGTTGTGGACATCTGACACATGCGTGTTCATGGACACAGGGGCTGCCGTAGTCGCGGGTGCAGATTCCGAGGGCGACTTTGCGGAGCTCGAAATGGCCGAGGAACTCCTGCCATTCTTCCGGGGTGAGGCTGCGGTACTCCTCGCCGGGACGCTCGGCTCTGCGACGTGCGATGAAGGCCCGGTGGTGGGCGATGACATCGTCGGAGTAGATCGCCGCATAGCCCATCGTGGTGTCGAGAACCTGGTGGCCGCAGATCGCGGCGGCGATGTGCGGAGGCAGCCCGGTGCGGATCGCGTCGGTGATGAACAGCCTGCGGAAATCGTGCGGCGTGAACGTCAGCGGCTGGTTGCTGACGTCACTCAGCCCGGCTGTGGTGAGTGCCCGGATCAGGGAAGTACGGACGAAGCTGCGGGTGAGGGCATGGTGCTCGGTCCCGTGGCGGCGCTGGAACAGGAATGGCATGGGCGGGCTCCAGACCTGCTCGAAGACGTCGTAGGCGGAGACGAGGGGCAGCGCTGCTTGTCCGGCACGAACCCGGAAGATGATGGCGGTGAGGACCTCGCCGAGTTCCGGGGAGACCAGGAGGAGCCGTTCACGGTCGGTTTTCGACGGGGCGATCTGGAGCATGGGCACGACTTCGCCGGTGGTCGGCAAGGTGTATGCGACGAAGCTGTGGTGGGTGAGTTCAAGCAGCTCCTCGATGCGGATGCCGGTGTGGCGGAGCACTTCGACGATGGCCCAGGCCCAGAACGCGACGTCCTCCTCGTGGGTGAGGTCGCGTCGCTTGCCGGTGGCCAGGTCGCGGACGAAGACCCGACCGGACTCGCCCGTGCGGTGGCGCAAGAACTCCGATCCGGTCGCGGTGAACTGCGCTTCGGCGGAAGCACTCTCGGCCAGGCGCAAACGTTCCTCGGCAGCCTTGCGGTTGCGCTCGACGGCCCGCACCAGGGCGGGCAGCGCCGGCAGCTGAGTCCTGGTCCGCTGGTCCATCGCGGCTTTGCGGCGTAGTCGGACCTTCTTCTGGGAGCACTCGTTCGCCTTGATCGGGCAGGGGGCGACCCACGGCCCCCACCGTGCCGGGTCGTCTGCCGCCCAGCGGGCGATGTCCTGGTAGAAGGCACGCACGAAGACGAGTTCGTGGCGGTAGCCCGCCCGGAGCCGTGATCCTCCGTCCGGGGTCTGGACATGCTGCAGCCGTTCCTTCCATGCCTTCGCGACCTCGGCCGTCAGTCGCAGCGAGTCGATGCCGGGGTGGTGGATCTCCAAGTCGCGCCAGAATCGCTTGCAGAGGGTTCCGGCGATGGACCGTACGGAGTTGTGGTCCAGGTCCGCTGAGCGTTCGGTGAAGTAGTCGACCAGCAGGTCGCGTACCGGTTTGCAGACGATGCCGTAGCCGTCAATGATCTGCTCGATGCTTCGCTTGCCGGGCAGCACCGCGGCGCGGAGTCTGGGCGGCGCGTCGGCGGGCAGCACACCGCTCTCAGCCAGGAGGGCGTAGAACAGTGGTCTGCCCGCGCTGCCGCGGTAGTGGTGCTGTTCCAGTGCTGCCACGAGTTCGAGGCAGTCGCCCACGGTGATCTCCTCGACGCCGCCGCCCTTGTGGAGCACGATCCAGGTGATCCTGTTCAGCGCATCGGTCCGGATGAGGCCGGCAGGGCGAAGGGCCTCAAGGCGGGCGAAGCCGCCCGGGTCGATCGCGGCTCGCGCCTCGGACAGCATCTTCGCTTGTCGCTGGGCCAGCAGCCAGCGGTAGGAGGGCCGGATGACCTGGCCACAGACCAGCAGCAGCACTCCGGTGCTCAAGTCGCCTCGGTGGTAGCCGGCTGCCTGCGGCCCAAGTGCCAGGTCAGTCCAGTCTCGTCCGGCGTCGTCAGCGCCGCTGGCCAGCCACCGGTCCTGCCAGGTGGCCCCGGGCTGCCGTTCGAGCCAGTCCAGGAGGCGGTTCAGCCCGCGCCGCCGGACGGTGTCCCGGGGCCGGCCGTCGACCGTGGAGGTGAACAGCTCCAGAAGCCGCGTGGTGACCTCCGCGCGGTTGAGTGTGGTCTGTTGCCATTCCTGTGCCGTAGGCCGGGCTGCCCATGCATCCGGCCGGTCCTGATGTGGTGGTTGCGTGCATTCCCTTGTGGACTTCGCGCCCGCGTTCTCCGTTGTGATGCTCACCGGTTGCCTCCGCCGGGAGCGGACGGGCCGAGCAGCGCTTCAAGTACTTCGGGCCGATAGCCGGGTGCGGGCGGGGCTGGCGGCTTCTCCCGTTCCGCGCGCTGTCGCGCGTGATGGGCGAGGATCTGGGCGACGACCTCGTCCTGCGCGGGCGAGAGGTATAGCTCAGTTGTGGTGATATGTGCGTGTCCGAGGACCCATTGGACGTCCGCAAGTGTCAGGTGCGGGTCGCGGATCATCCTTTTGGCTGCGGAATGCCGCAGGTCGTGCAGGGTCCAGTTCGAACCGAGCGCATCGTTGGCTCGGTTGAAGACCATCCGGGCCGCGTCGTATCCCAGCTGGCGAAACGGGCGCCGAAGCGTCCACCACAGCGGTTCGTCCGGACCGTCAGGAACCAGCTCGCGCATCTGGTGCTGATACAGCTTCAGCCAGACGAACGCGTCCGCCGAGGCCGGCAGGTGTTGAAGGGCACGGCTGCCCTTGCGGACTACACCGATGAGCTGGTCTTCCGGAAGGGCCAGGCTCCGAGTCGAACCGAGCAGCTCGGAGGCCCGGGCGCCAGTAGAGATATAGAACGCGACCAGTGCGCGATCCCGGTGCGACGCGAGCCCGGCGAACAATTCATTGAACGCCTGGTCGGGGATGCTGCGTGGAATCCGCCGGGGCTCTCGCGGCTGGTACTCCGCCCGCCGGGACGGCCGACGGAACGGCTGCATCGGGTTGTGGTGGGCGTTGACGTGTTCGTCTTCGGCGGTCCTGGCCTTGGGGAACGGGTTGATCAGCGGTCGGCCGTGCATCTCACGGTGGTACTCGTAGAACGACCGGACGACCGCTCGCGCGTGCCGCCTCGTCCGGTCGGCGTAATTCTCGCCGGGCGTCTGCTTGCCCGTGACCGGGTTGGCCGCCCCCGGCCTCGGTGCATCGGGGCGGCGTGGCCTCGGCGGTTTCTTGACGGTCTTCAGCCACAGCGCGAAGTCCCTGGCCTCTGCTCGCCCCGCGCGGTCCCACGCAACGTCGATTGCAGTCAAGAACCGGAACCAGGCAAGGAGTTCATACGCGTACGAGCGCAGGGAAGCGGGACTGTCGTCATCGGCGAGCATGTGGTGGAGGAACTCGGTGACGGCGTCGACCTCGACGCCGTCGCTTCCGATCAGCCGGTACGGAAGCATCGGGTCGCCGGTCTCCTCGACCCGGCCCGTCCTCAGTACCTCCAGCGTCGCTATGTCCCGCACCACTGCCGTGTGTTCTTGCATCTCTACCTCCACGAGCCGTCGTTGGCTCGCGATCACAGCAGATTCGGGTGCACGAGCGGGCAAGGCTTGTGACCGCTGGTCGACACTGACCGTCACCGTCCGTCTCGCAGACGGACCGATGGGCTGTCGAGGTTAGTTCGGTCAACGGGGCGTCACGTGCTCGCTCCTTCGGCCCGAAGCCTCCAGCGCGACCGGCTGATCGAGATCCGCGACAACCTGGTTGACCGGATCGCCGAAGCCCAACGCGAGGGCTGGCTCGGCGAGGTCGACGGGCTTGAGGTCAGCCTCGCAGCGGCCCAAGAGAAGCTCGCCCAACTCGACGCGGCTCTCCAGCCATCCGTCATCCATCTCGGCCTTCCGACCTTCGACCAGATCGCCGGACGATCCAGTACCTCGTGACCGTTTCCCAGCCGGACTGCTGGACTCCCTGCGCATCAGATCAGCTCGGAGCTGCGGGCCTCTTCGTACTCCGGCTCCGGTATCGGACCCTTCTTCTTTCCGACAGCAGGCAGGGTAATCAGCAGCACAGCTGCTCCGAGGAGTGCGATGACCGCGATCCAGCCCGCGCCGACGTGCATAGCATGGATAAACGCATTATCAGCAGCCTGAGCAAGAGTGGGCCGGTGGATAGCGGTGGCGACGTGGCGGGCCTGTTCGGCGGAAACTCGCGCCTGATCCTGCACCGGACCGGGTGCACCCTCCAGCGAAGGTTCGATCGCACGTCGGTACATGATCGACATGATCGTGCCGCCTACTGCGATTCCGATCACACTGCCGGTTTGTCGCACGGTGTTGGTGACGGCCGATCCTGCACCGGCCTGTTCCAACGGCAGGTTGCTGATCAATGCGGCCGTAACGGGGCCGATCACCATGCCGATCGAGAGACCCTGTATTAACAACAGGATCTCGATCCAGACGAGTGGAGTTTGGAGTCCGAGGAACCCATACCCGCCCATGGTCAGCGCAGCCACGGTTAGCGCCGGCACGGTGACAGGGCGTAGCGACAGGCGGCGAACCAGGCGCGAGGCAAGGGGCGCCCCAGCGAGCGCGCCGAATGCGGTCGGGATATTGGCCAAACCCGCCTTCATCGGCGAAAATCCGAGCGCGCCTTGCAGGTAGAACGCGTTATAGAAAGTGATGGCGGCCACAGCAAAGAGCAGCAATCCGAGCGCCACATTGCCGCCACCGAATGTGCGTTGCGCGAGCAGTCGCGGATCAAAGCTGGGCACCTTGACACGCAGTTCGACGAGTACGAAAACGGCCAGCAGAACCAGACCGACAACGATCGGCGCCCAGACGTCGGTACGACTCCACACAGCCACCTGACCCGCCCGGATGAGCCCGTAGGCCAACGCCACGAGCCCACTGATCGACAGCAACATTCCAGCGGGGTCCAGTGGCCGCAGAGTGGGGCTGCGGAAATTCGGAACCAGCACGGCGAGCCCGACCAACGCCAATGCCGCGACCGGAACATTGATCAGAAAGACCGAGCCCCACCAGAAATGATCGAGCAGGAACCCCGCCAGCACCGGGCCGGCAGCCATTCCAACACCGGCCGACGTCGAGAAAATGCCGATCGCGGCAGCCCGTGCGGGGCCAGTAAAGGTCCACATAAGGATGGCCAAGTTGGCGGGCGTGATCAGCGCGCTGCCCACCCCCATCGCAGCTCGAGCTGCAATCAGCTGGCCCGCATCGCTTGCGTACGCCGCCCACAGTGAGGACCCGGCGAAGATCACCAACCCACTGGAAAACACAGTCCGGTGACCGAACCGATCGCCCAATGCGCCTGCAGTGAACATCAATGTGGCGAAGGCCAGAGTGTACGAACCGGTCGCCCATTGCAGCTGACCGGGATCGGCCCCCAGTCCACGGACCGGGTCTGCAAGGGTCTCCAGCGTAGTACTCAGGACGGTATTGTCCAGCCAAATTAGCAGCGAACACAACATAAGAACGGCAAGAATCAACTGCTGCCTGAATTTCGGCAACGTTGGAGGCGCGGTCATGAACACCTTCGGATATCGATCGGCGGGAACCTGAACGACTGGACCATAAGTAAACTCCACGACGCCGTCAAGCTTAGAGTTTCTTGTCAAGACTGTTGCGGCCGAACGGACTATATGCCCTCTGTCGGATTTGCGGACTGAACAATTTTGTGCCCTCTGGCGGATTTGCGAGTTGAGGGATTTCATGACTTCCGGAGGGTTGCGACCGAGCGGATTTCATGCCCTCCAGTGAGCTGTCGCACCGCGTCCTGCGACCCCAGCTCGGTGCCCCGCCAAACCGCAGCTCCTGCCCGCCCAAGACTGCCGGAACACTGGCACTTACCTGACGCTTTACCGAGCACCATTTCTGCGTCACTCACCATGGCCTTCAGATCAGGGCGATCCAGTAGTTCGGAGAAGGCCTCCTGTGCGCCTTCTGCAACCGGGTGCTCGAGGAGTGCCCGCACCTGACCAACTGCCCCAGGGCCGATTACCTGCTCGCGCCCCCGGCGTCCGAGCTGAACCTCCTCTACCCGGCCAGCCAGCAGTGGCGGCCCACGGAAGCCACCCGCCGACGCAAGATCGAACAGCTCGGATGGGAATCCCTGGACGAGCCACGCAGCACGCAGCCCTGCGTGACCTCAGCTAAGCCCTGCCCGAGGCTGCGATCAGCCGGCTTCTCGGCATCAGCATCGTGTCCGTCGACCGCTGGAAGACCGGCGGTCAATGGGCAAGCTACGCGGCCGTAGTGGCCCAACGCTCACAGAGCCGCCAGGCGGAACGGAGCGAAGATCTGGATGATCGCGCCGGGTGACCCGGGCTACTGCCGGATGGGCGTAGAGCCCGGGAAGGTGCACCGAGAGGTCCGTCGACAGGCAGCGACCGTGGCAGCCGAGGCGAGGGCGTGGATCAGCTTGGGGTTGTGGCGCCAGCGCCCAACTGCCGCTCGATCTCCGC
>NZ_BMQA01000129.1 GCF_014647875.1 Streptomyces brasiliensis
CTTCGTACTCGCCGGAGCTGAACCCCGACGAGCTGGTCAACGCCGATCTCAAACGCAGTCCGCCCATGCACAGCCGGGCCCGTGACCAGGCCCAACTCGCCGCCGAAACCCGCCGGTTCTTCGCCGCCAACTCCAGCCACGCATCGTCCGCGGCTACTTCGGTGGCCCACACGTCCGATACACCCTCGAATAGAACCCTTTGAGTTTCGGATCAATAGGCGGAGGTGCTGGCCCCGGCATGCCATGCACCAACCGTCGCGACAACCGCGAGAATCGTGCCAGCCAAGATTAGCCCGGCACCGAGCTGCCATTGCAGCAACGCCGCCCCGATGGCAGCGCCCACCAGAATCAGCACGACCGCGGCCAAGCGACGATCCATCAAACTGCCACCTCGTCTTGTGCCCCGGATCAGGATGGCTGCGAAGGCCGTGATGGTGGACGTAACGACGACCGTCGTGACGTCCCTGACAGCGATGTGTCGCGCACTAACTGCCTGGAGCCCCATCGCGCTGCCGAGAATCGTAGTGAAGAAGATCTTTGTCGGCGCGGTCACGTAGCCGTCAATGCACACCAGAGCGACGCCTGCCGTGAGTACCAGCAGCGCAGCGAGTGTCAGGAAAGCCGTCGTCCGTGGCAGCCACCCCGGTGCAGTTCCGCGCAAGCCCCAACCGGCCAGCGCGGCGCCCGCTATGAACCCCAACAGCGCTAGCAGTGGTCCTATCACCGGCAAATGTCCACCACCCGTAATCGCCATGCCCAGCACGACCACGTTCCCTGTCATGTTCCCGGTAAAAACACGGTCGAGCCCGAGGTAGCCGATGGCGTCAACGAGACCGGTCGAAAACGTCAAGGCGAGCATCAGGATCAAGTGCAGTCGCTCTGCGGGCGCGGCTCGTAGAAGCCGCAACCTTCGCCCTACCCCCCCTGGGGTCGCGACGGTAGCCACGCTTCTTGCTGATTTTCCCATCATCTCTTTCCTGGTGGAATTGGATACGAATGAGAAGAAGTTCTTGTGATCACCAACTCGTTCACGGAGGGCGACTGCCGCCACGAAGGCCGGGCCATTCCACCCAAACAACCGTTCATGGAGAGGAATCCGCAGCCGGCTCCGGGTCGAACCGGGACCGCTGCGCAACCGCACTTCAAGACTCATGTCGGCTCTTTATCGAGGAGGGATGGTCGTCACGGGATGTTGGACGGCCGCGAGGGGATGGGCCCGCTGCGGGGACGGTCCTGTCGCTCGCAGCGGCTTCGGACATTTTGATCCCGGGGAATGCTTCCGAGCAGCTGGTAGGCGCATCAGCCGACCGCCCACGACACCTTGTTCGGGTTCAGCAACCCGGTCGGGTCGGACCCGTGCCACAGGGAGCACCGCGGCCGGGGCCTCGGCGGTCGTCGTCGGCCGCGACATCGCCGCCGGCATACCTGCCACCAGAGGCCTGGGCGCCGCCTGAATCGTGGCGGAAGCCAATACCTTGACGTCGAATCACTCGCCCGCGGCGCCCGCCGCGGCCTCGCACACGAGGACGGTCGTAGCGGCGCCGGTGGTCGCGCTCACGGCGACGGCATGCTGTAGTAGCGCCGCAGGTGCTCGCGGGTCAAGTGTTGCGCCGCTTCCCCGTCGCCGTCGATCACTGCCTGCAGGATCGCTTCGTGCTCGGCGATAAGACGCTGCAGCATCGACGAGGGGTCAGTGAGCGCTTCCAGGCGCGATAACAACGCCTTGGATAAGGAGTCGCGGACGGCGAGCATCACGAGCGTCAGCGCCTCGTTGCCCGACGCGCGGACGATCTCGAGGTGAAAGCGGATGTCGGCAACATCGAACGCCTTGAGGTCCCTGCCGGCCGCGCGCATGAACGCGATCTGGTCGCGCGCGGCCGTGAGGTCGGGCCGCCGATCGCGCGTGGCGGCCTGCAGGGCGCCCGCACCCTCCAGCGCGGCACGCAGTCCGATGAGGTCGTCGAGCGGGACGCGCCCGAGCCGCAGCAGGTAAACGAACGTGTCGCGCAGCGGATCGGTCGCTAGCTTGTCGGCCGCGACGACGCACAGCGGCGACGTAGGGCCGGTCGCGACCACGAGCCCCTTGGTCTGCAGCGCGCGCAGCGCCTCGCGGATCGTCGTGCGCCCGACGCCGAATCGCTCGGACAACTCGCGCTCAGGTGGAAGCACGCTACCCGGCGGCAGCTGCCCGCTAAGGATCAACTCGAGCAGTTCGTCGGCGACTTGCTCGTAGACCGGCCGACGGTCCAGCGGCCGCGGGGTAGAGGACATGTCGAGCACAGTACATCGAGATGCCTTTATTGGACCACTGGCTGGCCAGCTGGTCTGACTAACTCAGCCAGCTACGGGCGTTTGGGTAGGCAGAGTGATCGCCGCCATCAACTCGGTCCCGGCAGCTGAATGCGCTGGTAAGAGCATGATCGATTCGATCGCCCGGGAGACGAGGACGGGGCTTCTCCAGACGTCACGCCACGCACTCTGATGAGGATGATGTCCCAGGGCTTGTCAGACCAGCAGGCCAACTGTTTAATGCCCATCGAGGCTGAGTACTCAAGTAGGGCCTGTCAAAGATCCGAAAGCCCTGGAGAAAACTCAATGAAACTCAAGCATCTGTCAGCGGCTGCAACACTTATCGGTAACAGGCTGCGTCCACACGAGGCGTCGCGACGCGTGTCAACGGTCTCGACTACCGTCGTTCTGGCCGTGCTGCTGGTGGTGACGTCAGCGTGCGGCGCGACCACCGGCGCGACGGCGAAGATCACTACACTGAAGATCGCCATCAACAGTGCTCCGAACTCCCTCGACCCTGCTCTGGCGAGCGGCTCGCGACAGTTCATCGCGCTCCCTCTCTCCCTCTCGTATGCGGCGCTCTTCCACGAGACGCCCGCCGGTAAGATCGAGCCACAGCTGGCAACCTCATGGCGATACGACAACTCCGGGGCAAAAAAAAACCAGGTGTTCGAGTTCACCTTGCGTCGGGGTGTCAAATTTTCTGACGGCATACCGGTCACCGCTCAGAGCGTGGTGGGATGGCTCCAGTACTTCGTCAAGACCAAGGGAATATTTGCAGGCACTTTCGGAGTCAAACCGATATTCACTGCAACTGGCGCTCTCACTGTGAAGATCCAGATGACATCCCCCAACCCGGCTCTACCGTTGATCCTGTCCGATGAGGGGAACAACGCCGGCTACGTGGCGAGTCCGAAAGCGGTCGCCAATCCGAGCCTGATGAAATCCGCGTCCTACGGGGCGGGCCAGTATCAAATGCAGACATCGCAGTCGGTAAACGGTGACCACTACACCTATGTACCGAACCCTTACTACTACGACAAGCCTGCGATCCGCTTCAAGCAGGTGTATGTGAAGGTCATCTCCAATCCGAGCTCGCGTCTGCAGGCGCAGCAGTCCGGCCAGTACCAGGTTTCGCTCGGGGATGCCACGACGGCGATGGCCGCCAGGTCGGCGGGTCTGCAGGTCCAGTCCGCTCCACAGGGCATGTTCTTCTTGTCGCTTGATCTGATTCACGACGTCGGAGCTCCTGAGCTGCGCAACGTGAAGGTCCGCCAAGCGATGAATTACGCGATCGACCGCGTGGCGATCGCCAAGGGCCTGTTCGGCGCGACCGGTGTTCCAAAATGGGGCTTCGTCACCGCCGATGCGAAGGCTGACTCGGCCGATTTCCACTATGACTATGACGTGGCTAAGGCTAAGAAGCTGCTTGCGCAGGCGGGATACGCTAAGGGCTTCTCGCTGAACCTGGTCTGTTCGGGCTACTTCGGGAATTATGGCCAGCCGCTGATGAACGCCGTTGCACAGGACCTGAAGGCGGTCGGCATCGATCTCAAAATTACGAGCCTGCCGGACCAGGCGTCCTTTGCGACCTACGCACTCAAGTACCAGACCGCGCTTATCCAGACCCTGGATCAGTTCGACGTCACCACGGCGACCTATCCGCTGTACCTGTCGGCCGCCTCTCCGATCGCCTTCTTCGGAGGCGACAAAAAGATTGACCGCCTCTACGCACTGGGGGCCTCCTCGTCTGATCCCGGAAAATACTGGAACGAAATGTGGCGGCGCTACACCAGCCAGGCATACGCCGTTCCGTTGGTCGAGTTCCCAAACTTCTTCTTCGTATCGAAGGGGATCGGCGGGGTCGAAGTGAACAGCCGGTATAACACCTCGCTGCCGACCGCGTGGTACCCGACCGGCAAGTAGTTACGAGACCGAGCCCGTGATCCAACGAGGCATCCAAAGTGTGAAAGGTGAGGGGCAATGAGCAACGTGACGACCGAGGATGTGCAGGCGGCCGGGGGCAGCACAGTGATGGTGCCGCGTCCCCCCGCAGCCGCCGCCCATCGCATCGGCTCCTTCGTCGATTCGCGGTTGACCGGGCTCGTGCTGAAGCGGACGGCGACCGCGATCGTGCTGCTGATGGTCGTCTCGGTGCTGAGCTTCGTGCTCATCTCGTTGACGCCCGGCGACGAGGCGCGCGCGATCGTGGGACTCGGCGGAACGCACGAGCAGTACTTGCATGTGCGCGCCGAGCTCGGCCTGGACAAGTCACCACCCGAGCAGTACTGGCAGTGGCTGACTCGGGCGGTGCACGGGAACTTCGGCGAGACGCTGACAACCAGCGAGCCGGTCACGAGCAGCATCCAGACCCGGCTCGGGGTCACGATCTCGTTGACCGTCGGATCGATGATCCTCAGTTTCGTGCTCGGCGTGCTGTTCGGCGTGATCAGCGCTGTCCGTGGCGGCGTGACCGGCCGCCTCCTGGATGCTCTGGGAGTGTTGGGCTTCGCGGTGCCGTCGTTCTGGCTCGCAGCGGTCCTGATCACGATCTTCGCAGTGAAGCTCGGCTGGCTGCCCAGCACCGGCTACGTATCGCCGAGTGTGTCGCTCGGTCAGTGGTTGCAGTCGCTGGTGTTGCCCGTGCTGGCATTGTCTATCGGCGGAATCGCCGCGATCGCCAAGCAGGCGAGGGATGGCATGCTCGAAGCCCTGGCCAGCGAGCACATACGCGCTGCACGAGCGAGTGGCGTCTCGCCGACGTCGATCATCTTCCGTCATGCCCTGCGAGGCGCAGCCCTGCGCGTGATCGCCGTCACCGGCTGGATCGCCATCAGTCTGCTCGGCGGCGCTGTCTTCGTAGAGAGCGTGTTCGCGATCCCGGGCTTGGGGAGCCTGGCAGTGACGGCGGCGACACAGCACGACATCCCGCTGATTCAGGGCGTCGTCGTGTGCTTCACGGTGATCGTTGTCATCGTGAACCTGAGCACCGACGTGCTGTACATCTGGCTCGACCCGCGAGTGAGGGTGGCATGAGCATCGCAGAGGCCGACCCGAACGGCATCATCCAGTGCACTCCCCCGAAGTCGGCGCGCTTCCTTCACCGCCTGCTCCGTCGCAAGCTTGCAGTGGCAGGCATCGCATACCTGCTCGCGCTCATCGTCACCGCGATCGTCGCTCCCATTGCTCTGTCCCACATCGCCGGGCAGAGCGCAGGCTCGCTGGACGCGGTCCGCGCTCAACCCAGCCTTCACCACCACCTCCTAGGCACCGACGAGCTCGGGCGCGACGTCTTGGATCGGCTATTCGTGGGCACCCGGATCACGCTGGTCGGAGTCGGGACGGCAGTCCTGGTGGTTCTCGCAATCGGCGTGCCGCTCGGCCTTGCCGCCGGATACTTCGGCGGCTGGATCGACCGCATTGTCACCTGGGTCAGCGATCTCCTGTTCGGGATGCCGGGCATCGTCGTAGTCCTGTTGGTGCTGGCAGTGTTCCCGTACAGCATGCTCGCGGCGATGACGGCGTTCGGAGTGCTGGTCTCACCAGCGATGATCCGAGTCGTGCGCGTCAGCGTGCTCCCGATCGAGCGCGAGCTGTATATCGCCGCTGCCCGCGCCGCGGGACTTTCACGACCGTACATCATCGTCCGCCACGTGCTCCCACGGGTGTCGGGGGCAATCATCGTGCAGACGTCGGTGATGGCCGGCCTCTCGCTGATCGCGCAAAGCGGACTGTGCTTCCTCGGGCTGCTGGTCAGGTCCCCGGCGCCGAGCTGGGGCGGCATGGTGGCCGACGGATTGCAACTGATCATCCAGGACCCCTGGTTGATCTGGCCGCCCGGCATCCTCATCGCGGTGACGGTGCTCGTGCTCGGCCTGCTCGGCGACGTCTCCCGGGACGCGCTCACCGAGGCCTGGGCAGCACCGGTGCGCAGCCGTCGGCGTCCCGTCACCGCCGCCATCGGCGACATCTCCGACGAGGCCGACGCCGGTGCCCTGCTCTCCGTTCGAGGTCTGAACGTCGTCTTCCAGTCCCGCGGTGCGCACACGCGGGTCGTCGACGGCGTGAGCTTCGACATCGCACCGGGCGAGACGCTGGGCCTCGTCGGAGAGTCCGGCTGCGGCAAGAGCGCGACGGCGATGTCGATCGTCGGACTGCTCCCGGGCACGGGCCAGGTCGAGGCCGGCTCGATCTTCTTCGGGGGGCGCGACCTGGCCACGCTGTCGGACCGCGAACTCCATCAGGTGCGAGGCCGGGACATCGCGGTGATCTCGCAGGAGCCCATGGTGAGCTTCAACCCGACCCTGCGGATCGGGCGGCAACTGGCCGAGATCGTGCGCCGCCACCATCACGTCTCAAGAGCGGCGGCACGATCCCGAGTGCTGGACCTGCTGGCGCAGGTCCAGTTGCCCGACCCCGCGGCGGTTGCCGCAAGCTATCCCCACGAGCTCTCTGGCGGCATGGCGCAGCGGGTCGCGATCGCTCGTGCCCTCGCCGGCGAGCCCTCGCTGGTCATCGCCGACGAGCCAACCACCGCGCTGGACGTCACCGTGCAGGCCGAGATCCTCGAACTGCTCAGGGAGCTTCAGGCGAATCGTGGCATGGCCATCCTGCTGATCACGCACGACTGGGGCGTGGTCGCCGAGATGTGCCAACGCGCGGTCGTCCTGTACGCCGGTCAGGTTATCGAACAGGGGCCGATCCTCCCGGTGTTCCAGGAGCCGCGGCACCCGTACACCAAGGGGCTGTTGACGGCGAACCCGCACGGGGTGCCGTCCTCGGAAGCCCTTCCGGCGATTCCGGGGACCGTCCCGGCACCAGGGCAATGGCCGATTGGATGTCGCTTCAAGGACCGCTGCGTCCTCGCCACCGGCGAGTGCGGCGACGGGACCATCCCGCTCGAGCCGGTCGGCACGCGCCGGGAAGCGCGTTGCCTCCACAGCGCGATGCTCGAAGGAGAGTGCGCATGACCAGCATCGAATCATCGGCCAGCCCCATGATGAGCGTCAAGAACCTGTCAGTGCACTTCAGCCGAGGCCGTCGCAAGGCACTACTGCGCGCGGTCGATGACGTCAGCTTCACCGTCGAGAATCAGCAGACGGTCGGCATCGTCGGAGAATCCGGGTCGGGCAAGACGACACTGGGGCGCGCAATCCTCGGGCTGACGCCGATCGCCGCAGGCAACGTGGAGTGGCTCGGCGAGGACATCACGGTGGCATCCCGGTCGCGACGACGGGACCTCAGTGCAGACCTGGGGGTCGTCTTCCAGGATCCCTATAGCTCGCTCAACCCGACCCGCACGATCGGGCAGACGCTTCGCGAGATGCTGCATACGAGCAGCAACCTGTCCCGCCAGGAGATGGACGCACGAGTTGGCACGATGTTGAAGCGGGTCGGGTTGGCCGCGGACGCGGCCGCGCGGTACCCGTCAAACTTTTCCGGTGGCCAGCGGCAGCGCATCGCGATCGCCCGAGCGCTGGTCGTACAGCCCCGACTTGTCATCTGCGACGAGGCGGTCACCGCCCTGGACCTGTCGGTGCAGGCGCAAGTACTCAACCTTCTGCGCGAGCTACAGCGGGACTTCCACCTGAGCTACCTGTTCATCGCGCACGACCTCGACGTCGTGCGCTACATCGCCGATCGCATCCTCGTCTTCTACCGCGGGCAAGTGGTCGAGGAGGGGCCGGCTGAGGAGCTCTACTTCCGCCCCCTCCACCCCTACACCCGCGCCCTACTCGAGGCGGTGCCGATCCCCGATCCCACCGTCAGGCGTGCGACGAGGGCGAGCGCCAAGAACCAGGAGGAGTTCGATGCTGCACCGGTGCCGGAAACCGGCTGCCCCTTCGCGCCGCGCTGCCCATACCGCACGGACGTGTGCGTGCGCGAGCGCCCGGTCATCGAGTCGTGCCGCGACGGCCGATTCCGTGTTGCGTGCCACCACTGGCGCCAGCTTGATGGCGCCGCTGCACCGGTTAGTGGCGTGAACGGACGATCGCAACGGTGGTGACTGACGCAACGACTTGCGCACGGGGCATCGAATGAATGATCAAGTCAAGGGGAACGTCACCTTCGGCACAGGCACGGCCCGTGGCCAGGGCGCAGCCACGCCATCCGCCTTGCTCAGGAGGGCGCGGGCATCATCGCCATGGACATCTGCGAGTCCGTTCCAGAGATCCCGCCGCTCTATTTGGGCCCGACCGCCGACTTCGCCGAGACGGCGGCAGGTCGAGGCACTCGATCGCCGGATCGTCACCACCTAAGCCGACCCGCGACTTCAGCGCGCTGAAGTCCGCGTTCGAGGATGGACTGGCTTAGCTGGGTCAGGTCAAATATCATCTCAGCCAACGTCGGCGTCTTCACCTTCGGCCAGCAGGGGAAGTCGCCAACGAGAAGTGGGTTGTCATCAACGACATCAATGCCAAGGGCGTTTGGCACACCTGCAAGGCCATCATCCCGGCGTTGATCGAGCCGGGAACCGGCGGATCGCTCGTACTTGCCAGTTCAGTCGCAGGTCTGATGGGGCGTGGAGCCGAGCTGACCCTGACGTCCGCCGATCCCGATGTGCTTCCGCAGCTTCGCTTCCGGTACATGAGCGAACCCGAGCTGCAGCGTATACGCTCCGGCGGGCGCCTAGTCGCGCGGCTGCTCGAGCAGCCGGCGCGCTGGAGGGAGCTTGTTGGCCACGACTGACGCATTTCCGGAATCGGTGTCGGCCGAAGTCTTTTGCATAGCTTTCGACTTGGAGGGCATGACCAATGGGAAAGTTCGAGCCGTTTGGGCCGGCCGCGCACGGCTGTCTGAAGACGCTGCTCATTGCGACGAGCGCCGAGTGCGCGCAGACCGGATCCTGACCGATGGTACGCGCGAATCGCCACTACGACGTCGTTGTGATCGGCTCAGGTGCCTCGGGGAGCGCGCTCGCCGCGCGGTTGTCCGAAGACCCGCAAAGGTCCGTGCTTGTCCTGGAGGCTGGCCGTCACTACGGGGAGATCGACAACTATCCGCCGGCGCTGAAGTACTGCCACTCCGGCGCGTTCGCTATGCCGGGGAGCAGCGACAACTGGCCCTTCATGGCGCAGCTGACCGCCGACCGCGCCGTCTCGGTTGCGCGCGGCAAGGCTGTGGGAGGATCTAGCGCAGTCAACGGTGCCTTCTACGGGCGAGGAGTCCCGGCGGACTACGATGGCTGGGCCGCCGCAGGGAACGACGGATGGTCCTACCAGGACGTCCTGCCTTTCTTCATCAGGGCCGAGACCGATCTGGATTTGGGTGACGCGCCAGGGCATGGCGCTCAAGGTCCGATGGTGGTCCGGCGCCATCCCGAAGCGGCGGCGATCCCGATCCTTGACGCGTTCCGGCAGGCCTGCTTCGCCGCCGGCTTCCCTGAGGACCCGGATATCAACAGCGCAGCATCGTACGGGGTTGCCTTCACGCCGACCAACGCGGACCAAGGCCGCCGGATGAACGCCGCCGTCCGCTACCTGATCCCGGCGGAGCACCGCTCGAATCTGACGGTCCAGGACCGCACGTTCGTCCGCGCCATCACCTTCGCCGGCGGACGTGCCGACGGTGTCATCTATCAGCGTGACGGCGTCGATGGCGCGGTCTCGGCCGATGAGATCGTCCTGTGCGCCGGCGGGATCAACACCCCCCACCTCCTCATGCTCTCCGGCGTGGGACCGGCGGACGAGCTCCGGCGGCTCGGGATCGACGTCGTACACGACTCGCCGAACGTCGGCCAGAACCTCATGGACCATCCGTTCGTCAGCGTCCCGTATCGCACCATGGCAGAGGGTCCGGTCCCCGGCGGCCTGCTACCGGTGGGACCGGTGATCCTAAACTACACCGCCACAGGTTCGTCGATCGCCGACGACATGTGCCTGCTCCCGGCGATCTACTCGAAGTCCACCATGCTGTTCGGTGCACGCAGCCAGTCCCTCATCGATCGCGCCAGGGGTGCGCTCTTCCTGCGAAAGCCCTGGGCAACCTGGAAGAGTGTGTGGGGCGGATCCCCGAAAGCGGCCTTGCAGGATTTCCAGCAACGCAAGATCTTGCACATGTTCGTCGAGCTGAGCATGGAACTGAGCCGCGGTGAACTCACATTGACGTCCGCCGATCCCAGCGTGCTTCCGCAGCTTTGCTTCCGATACATGAGCGAACCGGAAGACCTGCGGCGCATGCGCGACGGCGTGCGCCTGGTCGCGCGACTGCTCGAACATTCTGCGTACCGGCGCATAGGCGCGCAGCTCACGTCGCTGACCAGTGCCGAACTGAGTCATGACGAAGGGCTGGACCGGTGGATCCTGGCCAACCTTGCCTCCGCGGCGCACACGGCCGGGACCTGCAGGATGGGGCCGATAAGCGACCCCACTGCGGTGGTTGATCCTCAAGGCCGGGTCCACGGAGTGGAGGGGCTGCGGGTGGCTGACCTGTCGATCATGCCAACGCTGACTCGACGTGGACCGCATGCCAGCGCGATCATGATCGGCGAGCGCATGGCCGAGTTCATGGTCGACGAGGCGAGATGAGCCGCGCCGGGGCACAGCTCATATTGATCCGAAACGGCAGGTGTTCTGGGGCGTTGATCCCTGCGTGCGTGAACTGGTGCGGGATGCAAGGCAGTTGTTGCCTCGGCGCAGGAGGCCCTTCGGTTGCGGGCGGTGGCCGC
>NZ_BMQA01000130.1 GCF_014647875.1 Streptomyces brasiliensis
AAGATCACACACTACCCGTTAGACGGCAGTTGGGGTACCTAACGAAGCCCTACTAGTGTCCTGAGTCTTTGATTCGCTCAATAAGTATGCTGGGTCCATGGGGCGAATGGGACGGCCGACGGTCGATGTGGTGCTTACCGACGATGAGCGCGAGACGTTGCAGCGCTGGGCGAAGCGCCGTACCTCTTCCCAGGCTCTCGCGCTGCGCTGCCGTATCGTGCTGGCTTGCGGAGACGGTGCGTCAAATACTCAGGTGGGCAAAGAACTTGGAGTCCACCCGGTCACGGTGGCCAAGTGGCGCAAGCGCTTCGCAGCCGATCGCCTGGAGGGGCTGGTCGACGAGCCGCGTCCCGGCGCGCTGCGCACCGTGAGCGACGAACGGGTCGAGGACGTGATCGTCAAGACCCTGGAGTCCACCCCGGCCGGCGCCACTCATTGGTCGACCCGGTCGATGGCCAAGGCCACCGGCCTGTCACAGTCGACCGTCTCGCGCATCTGGCGCACGTTCGGCCTCAAACCGCACATGGTGGACACCTTCAAGCTGTCCACCGACCCGCAGTTCATCGACAAGGTCCGCGACATCGTGGGCCTCTACCTCGCTCCGCCCGAACACGCGCTGGTTTTGTGCGTGGATGAGAAGTCCCAGATCCAGGCACTGGACCGCTCGGCGCCGGTCCTGCCCATGATGCCGGGCATGCCCGAGCGCCGCACCCACGACTACCTTCGCGGCGGCACCACCACACTGTTCGCCGCGCTGAACGTGGCCACCGGGGAGGTGATCGGCCAGCTGCACCGCCGCCACCGGGCCGCAGAGTTCAAGAAGTTCCTCGCCCGCATCGACAAGGAGGTGCCCGAGGGGCTGGAGGTGCACCTGATCTGTGATAACTACGCCACACACAAGACGCCGGCGATACAGCGCTGGCTCGCGGCGCACCCGCGCTTCCACATGCACTTCACCCCCACCTACTCCTCATGGCTAAACCAGGTCGAGCGATGGTTCGGACTGCTGACAGAGCGGCAGATACGCCGCGGCGTCCACAAAAGCGTCCAGACCCTGGAACGCGACATCCGCGCCTGGATCAAGCTATGGAATGAAGATCCGCGCCCGTTCACCTGGGTGAAGAGCGCCGACGAAATCCTAGAACGCCTCACCGGATATCTTCAGCGAATCAAAGACTCAGGACACTAGAAGACTGTTGAAGATCTTTTGCGTTCTGGTCCCGTACCGGTGGAGTCGGGGGCAGTCTTGTAGGCATGCAGGGGGAATGGGCCGGGGAGTTGGTCGGGCCGGATGTGTGGGAGACCTGCCGGGAGTTGATCCCGGCTGGGAGCGTGTTCGCGTTCCTCGCCGAGCATCGCGAGGTGCTGTTCCCGCCAGGGATGTTCACGGACATGTATCCCTCATCCAACGGCCGTCCGAGTCTGCCGCCGCAGGTCCTGGCCGCGACCGTGGTGCTGCAGAGCCTTAACGGGCTGTCGGACTTCGAGACAGTCCAGGAGCTGCGCTGTGACCTGCGGTGGAAGGCTGCCTGCGGGCTCGGCCTGTACGACATGGCTTTCGACCCGTCGCTGCTGACGTACTTCCGGCGCCGGCTGCGTCACTCGGCCGACCCGACGCGGGTCTTCACCAAGGTCAAAGAGGTCGTGGCCGCGACCGGCGTGCTGAAGGGCAAGCAGCGGCGGGCGCTGGATTCCACCGTCCTCGATGACGCGGTGGCCACCCAGGACACCGTCACCCAGATCATCTCCGCCGTGCGACGGGTGATCCGCGACGGGTGTGAGTAGTTGCGGTACAGGAAATCCCGGTGAGAACGATCATGGTTAGTTAACACAGAGGATGCGGCTGCTGCTGGGCTTCACGGAAAGGCAGTCGGGCGATCGTCGGTGCTGGCTACGGTCCGCCTCGTGCCGGTGGAGTTTCTGACTGATGAGCAGGCCGAGGCGTACGGGACGTTCACCGCGGTCCCCACGCGCCCGGAGCTGGAGCGGTTCTTCTTCCTCGACGATGACGACCGCGACCTGATCGCGCGGCGTCGTACGGATGCGCACCGTCTGGGCATGGCGGTGCAGATCTGCGCGGTCCGCTACATCGGCCGGTTCCTGGGAGAGGATCCGCTCGCGGTGCCGTGGGAGGTCGTGGAGTACCTCGCCGCGCAGCTCGGCATCGAGGACTCCTCGTGTGTGAAGCGGTACCCCGAGCGCAGGTCGACGGTGTACGAGCACGCGGATGAGATCCAGGAGCGGTTCAAGTACCGGGACTTCACCGACCGGAAGTGGGGCCGAGAGTTCCGCAGCTTCCTGTACGGGCGGGCGTGGACGCACGCCGAGGGGCCGGTGGCGCTGTTCAACCACGCGGTGACGTGGCTGCGCAAGAACCGGGTGCTGCTGCCCGGCGTCTCGGTGCTGGCCCGGCAGGTGTCGGAGGCCCGTACGGCGGCCGAGCGGCGCCTGCACGAGGCGGTGGCCCGGGCCGCGCACCGTGCCGATCCCGCGCTCGCGTCGGCACTGGCGGCGCTTCTCGACGTTCCGGAGGGCAAGCGGGTCTCGGAGCTGGAGCAGCTTCGGACGCCGCCGACGAAGACGACGGGGACCGCGATGGTGCGGGCGATGGAGCGGGTGGAGGAGATCTCCGCCTTCGCCCTGGGGCGGGTGAACTTGTCGCGGGTGCCGGTGAACCGGCTCTCCGCGCTGGGCCGGTACGGGCAGTTGAGCAAGGCGCAGACGATCGAGCGGGCGCCGGAGCCGCGGCGCACCGCCTTGTTGACGGCGGTGGTGCGGCAGCTGGACGCGCAGGCGGTCGACGACGCGCTCGACCTGTTCGCGGTGCTGATGGCGAACCGGCTGATCAGCCCTGCGCGGCGGGCGTCGGACCGCGAACGCCTGGCGATGCTGCCGCAGTTGGAGAAGGCCGCGCGCATCCTGGCGAAGGCGTCGAAGATCCTCACCGAGGAGCTGGACCTGGTCGCCGAGCACGACGCGGGCCTGGACGTCGCCGCGCTGTGGGCGGCCGTGGAGGAGGCGGTGCCGCGTACGGCGGTTGCCTCGGCGGTAGCGATGGTGGAGGCCCTGGTGCCGGAGGACGACGGGTTGGCGGAGGCGGCGATGCGCGAGAAGCTGGCCCTGCGCTACAACACCGTGCGCCCCTTCCTGTCCCTGCTCGGTGAGTCGGACGCTTTGGGCGCTGCCCTGGCCGGGCGGCGCCTGCTCAAGGCGGTGCGACGGCTTCCCGCGCTCTCGCGCCGGCGGGTCAAGGACCGGCCGCTGCTGCCCCGTGAGGTCGACGCCGAGTTGGTGCCCGCGATGAGGAAGCGGGCGGTGTTCTCCAACGCCAAGCTGCCCCAGGGCTCCGTCGACCGCGACGCGTACGTCGTGTGCGTGCTGGAGCAGCTGCACCGCGCGCTGAACCGGCGCGACGTGTTCGCCTCGCCGTCGAACCGGTGGGCTGACCCGCGCGCGAGGCTGCTGGACGGGGCGCGGTGGGAGGCGATGCGCCCGGACGTGCTCGCGGGCCTGTCCCTGACCGAGGACGCGGGCGAGCACCTGGCCCAGCTCACACGGGGGTTGGATGCGGCCTGGCGGCAGATGGCCGACCGCATGGAGGAGGCCGGCGACGACGCGAAGGTGGAGATCGTCGTCCCCGAGGGCGGGGGCCGCGCCACGCTGTCGGTGGACAAGCTCGGCGCGGTGGGCGAGCCCGAGTCACTGACCTGGCTGAAGAACACCACAGAGGCGATGCTCCCCAGGATCGACCTGCCCGACCTGCTCTTCGAGGTCCACTCCTGGACCGGATTTCTCGACGCCTTCGGCCACGTCTCCGACCGGCGCACCCGCATGGAGGGCCTGCTCGTCTCCCTGGTCGCGCTGCTGGTCTCGCAGAGCTGCAACATCGGCCTGACCCCGGTCATCGACCCGAACAACAAGGCCCTGACCCGCTCGCGCCTGTCCCACGTCGACCAGAACTACGTACGCGCCGACACCATCACCGCGGCGAACGCCGCGCTCATCAGTGCCCAGTCCCGCATCGAGCTGGCCCAGATGTGGGGCGGCGGCCTGCTCGCCTCCGTCGACGGCCTGCGCTTCGTCGTCCCCGTCAAGAGCATCAACACCGGCCCCTCACCCAAGTATTACGGCTACAAACGGGGCCTGACCTGGCTCAACGCCGTCAATGACCAGGTCGCCGGGATCGGCGCAATGGTCGTACGCGGCGGCACCCCGCGCGACAGCCTCTACACCCTGGACACCCTGCTGAACCTCGACGGCGGGGTGAAGCCGGAGATGGTCGCCACCGACAACGCCTCGTACTCGGACATGGCGTTCGGTCTGTACAAGATGCTCGGCTTCCGCTTCGCCCCACGCTTCCGCGACCTTCAAGACCAGCGGTTCTGGCGGGCCGACCTGCCCGACGGTGAGGGACCGTCCGCCGGGTACGGGCCGCTAGACGCGGTGGCCTGCAACAAGGTCAACCTCAAACGCATCGCCACGCACTGGCCGGACATGCTCCGCGTCGCCGGATCGCTCATCACCAACCAGGTTCGCGCCTGCGACCTGCTGCGCATGTTCGGCCGCGAGGGCCACCCCACCCCGCTGGGCGCCGCGTTCGCCGAGTACGGGCGCATCGACAAAACCATGCACCTGCTCGCCGTGGTCGACCCGGTCGACGACACCTACCGGCGCCTGATGAACCGGCAGCTCACCGTGCAGGAGTCCCGCCACCGCCTCGCCCGCGCGATCTGCCACGGCGACCGCGGGCAGATCCGCCAGGCGTACCGCGAGGGCCAGGAGGACCAGCTTGCCGCGCTCGGCCTGGTCCTCAACGCCGTCGTGCTGTGGAACACCCGCTACCTCGACGCCGCCGTCGCCCAACTCCGCGCCCATGGCCACGACATCAAGGACGAGGACGCCGCCCGCCTCTCCCCGCTCAAGGACCGGCACATCAACTTCCTGGGCCGCTACCTGTTCAACATCAAGGCCAGCGGCCCCGGCCAGGGCCTGCGCCCGCTGCGCGACCCGGACGCGCCCGAGCTGGACAAGGACGACGAAGGCGCGGACTGAACGCCCACGCCGGGTGATGCGGGCATATCAGCTGGCCTGCTCGGAAATCGCAAGCGCCGGCAGGGGACTTATGCCAGGCTGCCTGGTATGTTCGACTAAGCCTTGATTGATGCGGCCGACCTGGCGGCCTGCTCGATCTTCGCGCAGTAGGCTGCACGGGCTTCCTCATCGATCTGCTGCTCGTTTTCGGCGCGCACCCCGGTCCGGCCGTCGAGGCCCTCGCGCAGGATGTCGGCGTGCCCGGCATGCCGGATGGTCTCGCCGAGGACATGGACCATGATGGCGAACAGGTTCGTGTTGGGATAAGGCTCCGGCCACCACGGCACGTGTCCGGGGGCGTCGAGGGGAAGCTCGTTGATCGTCGCGTCCGAGTGTTCCCACGTGCGCCGGTAGAACCCGATGATCTGGTCGCGGGTCTCGTCCTCGGTCGCCCACTGATCGCTGCCGTCGGAGTCCTGCCACCGGGACAGCGGTTCCGGGGAAAGGCGGTCGAAGACCTCGCCGAAGTACCTGGCCTCGACGGTGGCCACGTGTTTGACCAGGCCGAGGAGGTTGGTCCCGGTGGCTGTCAAAGGTCTGCGGGTGTCGTATTCGGACAGGCCGTCGAGTTTCCAGAGCAGCGCCTCGCGGTCCCGCCGCAGTCTCCCGTGCAGGTTGTCCTTCGCGAATTTATCGATCATGCGACATGTACCTTCCATGGGCTGTTCGTGGTCTCAAGATCCCGTACGTGGTCCGCAACGGCCGGCAGGGCCGAGGCTTAGGACTCCTAACACAATGAGCTACCGGGAATGACTGTCTGTCAGAGAGACGTGGGGGTGGGGGTGGGGGTGGGGTGCGTGACGGCTCGCGGCCGACCCGACCTGCGACGGTTACTGCGCAGGAGAACTACACGCATGCTGTTCGGTGCCGTTCTCTGATCCCGTTGAGTAGTTCGGGACGGGGACTGGGGAGGCGGGCGGGTGCCAGGTGAGAATCCAGCCAGCGGTAAGCACCGCCGCGCCGCCTGCCAGGGCGATTGCGCCGCCTGTTCCGATGCCTGCGGCCACCGAGCCGAAGCAGGCCGGCCCGACGCCCTGCAGCGTCATGCTGCCGGAGCCGAGCAGACCGAAGGCCTGGCCCTGGCCATCCTGCGGCAGGGCGTCCAGGAACGGCCGTTGCAGGCCGAGACCGTAGGCTAATCCGAAGCCGCAGATCAGCAGCAGACAGGACGAGACGCCCACTCCGGGCTCGGCAGCGAAGCCGACCAGCGGCAGTCCCGTCAGCGCAATCAACGGGACTACCAGTCGCTCCCGGGTGGGTGGCCGTAGCAGTCGACCCACCAGCAGGTCACCGACAAGCATGCCGACCGGCAGACAGCCCATCAGCACCGCGTACCAGCCGGGCGCGAAGTGGCGTCCTCCTGCGTAGGCGACGAGCAGACCTTCCGCGCCCGCTACGAACGCGGGCGGCAGCCACTGGGCCAGCATCAGTCGTCGTACCGCGTGTCCGCGCAGCAGCAGGCGAGCACCGTGCAGGCTTGCCCGGACGGCCCCGCCATCGCCCCGAGCGCTGCCGGGTGTGCCGCCGAACTCTCCCAGCTCCAGCCGGGGTAGCCGGATGCGGATGGCGAGCGCGCAGCCGAGGTAGAGGGCGGCGCTTACCGCGAGCGCCCGGTGCGGGCCGAGTACCGCCACGACCGCACCTCCCAGCGCCAGACCGAACAATTGCGCACCGGAGGAGGCGATGTTATTCAGTGAACGGCCCAGTACATAGGCGTCGCCCTCCAGCCACTGCGCGACCATCCGACTCGACGCGCCGCCGAACACCGGTGTGGCGAGGGCGACCAGCGCCACGACACCGAGGCTTGCCGCGATCGGCATCCGCACCAGAGCGAGCAGCAGGGCGGCGGCGCACTCCAAGCCGTAACCGCCGGCGATGAGCGCGCGGGGCGGCAGTTGGTCGGCCAGTGAGCCCAGCAGCAGCGAGCCGAACAACTGCGGGAGAAAGCCGATGCCGAAGGCCAGTGCGCTCAACAGCGCGGAGCCGGTGGCCGCGAAGACCAGCACCGAGAACGTGGTGATCCGCAGCGAGCCCGCAGCGATCGCGACAGCGCGGGTCGAGAAGAGCAGCCGGAATCGCGGCTCGGCCAGCACCTCCCGGTAGGTGGCACGGTGATTGACCTGCGCGGGTTCGGCGGTTGGGGTCATGGCACCGAGCCTCGCCGTGCCCCCACGCCACTCACCAATGATTCGTCGCTGGACGAATCAGAACAGACGTCCCGCGATAGCATCGCAGGGTGCTCCGCTTCGAAGTCTCCACCGAGGACCTGCTGCGCAGCCGCTTCGCACTGTCGCCCGCGATGGACCTCTGCTTACTGCTACGCTCGCTCGCCGGCCTCGGCCAGCCGCCGCCGCGAGCCTGGGCCACCCGGCTCCTGCCGGTCTTTGAACGGCTTCGCCGCGAGACCGAACTGGACGCTGCCCTCGCCCTGCACACCCCGCAAGGCGGACCGAACTTCGTCGCCCCGCCCCCGCGCGGCCTCAACCAGACCTGGGCAGACGACCTGGCCACGATCCGGGCCACACCGCTGGAAGCTGCCCGCCACGAATTCGCCACCAACGCGACCGGCCCGTCCGCCCATGATCCCCGCGTACGCGCAGTGCTGGACTCCACGGACGCCGTCTCCAGGATCGCCGAGGCGATGGACCAGGCGTGGCACGAGCTGCTCGCCACGGACTGGCCGCAACTGCGCGCGATCTGCGAGCGCGATGTCGTACACCGGGTGGGTGTGATCGGCGAACACGGATGGGCCACGACCATCGAGAGCCTGCACCCGAGCATCGCCTGGCGCTCCGGCGGTATAGAGATCGGCTTCTTCCCCCCAGTCGGAAACGTCCGCCTCGCCGGCGACGGGCTACTGCTGATCCCTTCGGTCTTCGTCGGGAATATCGCCGCCCACCTGGAAGACCCCTGGCCCAGGACCTTGGTCTATTCAGCCCGCGGCACCGCCGCCCTGTGGGGCGAACAGGCGACCGTCCCCCAACCGGACGCGCTGACCGCTCTGGTCGGCCGGGCCCGAGCCCGGCTGCTGTTGGCGCTGGACGCCCCGGCCAGTACCAGCCACCTCGCCCGAAGCCTCGCCATGGCACCCGGCGCGGTTGGAGACCACCTCGCCATCCTGCGAGGCGCCGGGCTGCTCGTCCGCGCCCGGTCCGGACGGTTGGTGCTCTACCGGCGCACCCCGCTCGGCGAGGCGCTGGTCGCCGGTTCGGGCTGAGGGCTCAGATCAGCACTGCTTTTTGAGGCGCCGCCAGCAGATGATTACGCGGCCGAGGGCGAGGAAAGCCTGGTGGATATCGGCGCGGACTTCCCAGCGGGGATACGCAGTCGGCGGAACCAGCACAGAGTTGCGAAGGCCGCCCGGATCATGATCAATCTCACCAATAACCGCGACACCGCGACATGCGAGCCCACCAGTCGGCCGGAGCTCACCGGAACCCACCCGAGCGACACCGACCCCGATGCCGAGTGATTCTCACAAACGGTCCTTTACCCGAGCAAGATCAAATAGAGCCGCCCGGAGACCGCCAAGACCCCGATCGGTTCACAGAACCCGTTCTCACTCAAAAGCGGGATGGACCCCCTTCTGAGACTTGCATTGTGCGAAAATCCGGGTCCATGACGGTCCCTCAAACCCCTTCCCCGTCCGAGCGGTCGGACGCGGACGACGTCGAACGGCACGCCTGTCCGAAGTGTGACGCGCAGCCCGGATCACCATGCCGCTCGCGCGGCGGCGCGGTCACCTCCGCCTACCACACCCGCCGCTTCACCAAGGTGCCCCGCCTGAAGAAGGCACTGCGCGTACCGACCCCCGCGGACCGCGGGCCGGGCCAGCCGTGGCGGCCCGGCACCCCGCCCCCGGCACCCATCGACCCCGAC
The DNA here is from genome assembly GCF_014647875.1 of Streptomyces brasiliensis. GTDB lineage: Bacteria > Actinomycetota > Actinomycetes > Streptomycetales > Streptomycetaceae > Streptomyces > Streptomyces brasiliensis. The sequence goes on from NZ_BMQA01000130.1 coordinate 8,971, forward strand.
CTGCCGAGCGCGGACATCCGCGTCGGATACGCCCGCTGCTCGACGCTGGGGCAGGAACTCGACTCCCAGCTCGACGCGCTCAGCAAGCACGGCATTCCCCGCGACAAGATCTTCAGCGAAAAGATCAGCACCCGCGTCCGCGTACGGCCGAAGTTCGAGGAGGCACTGAGGACGGCTCGGGAGATCAAGGCGCACGCCCCGCACTGCCGGGTCATCTTCACCGTGTACGAGATGAAGCGCCTCGGCCGCGACGCCGCCGAACTCACCGCGCTCGCCGACCACCTCACCGCCCACGGCCTCATCCTGGAGATGCTCGCCGGGCCCCTGCCCGGCATCTACGACCCCACCGGGCCCGGGAAGCTGCTCTTCGCGTTCTTCGCCGCGATGGCGGATACCGAGCGGGAGAACATCCGCGAGTCCACCCTCGAAGGGCTCGACACTGCGGCCCGCAAGGGCAAGCACGGCGGCCGGCCCCCAGTCATCACCGACGACATGCTGCACACCGTGCTGCGGCGCCGCGCGGGCGGCGAGTCCGTCGAGCAGATCCAGCCCGACCTGATCATCCCCACCGGCAAGCGCAAGGGACGGAACCCCTCGGTGGCCAGCATCTACCGGGCACTCGCCGAACACGCCAAGCGCGAGGCGTACCCCGAAGCCGTCGAGCAGGCCCACGCCGACTTCGCCGACCTCCACAACGCAGACGTCCCCCGGCCCCTCCCGGACGCCGCGGCGCTCAGCTCATGACCATGATCGTTCTCACCGGGATTTCCTGTACCGCAACTACTCACACCCGCGCGAGGTCCCCGGCGCACAGGAGACCGTGCAGCAGTGGTGCACGGCGCACGACTACACCGACCCGGGCAAGCCGAGGATCGCCTGGGACGACGAGCAGGCGCGCGCCGCGCTGGTCGACGCGCTGGTCACCGACGCCCTCAACCTGCTCGGGCACCTGCCCGAACAGGAACTGGGCGAGAGGGCGGCGAACGCGGTGGGCCTGCTGGCCCTGGTCGCCGGGCAGGACGTGGAGCCGGGGGACTCCGACGGGCGCGACGGCCGCTGGCGCATCGCGAAGCGCACGGTGGCGGACCGGACCGTGTCCACCGTCGATGCCGACGCACGGCACATCCACAAAAACCGAACCCGCCACCAGGACGGCTTCAAAGGCCATGCGTCCTTCGAGCCGGAGACCGGGCTGTTCACCGCGGTTGCCCTCACCAGCGGCCATGGCCCCGACAACCACGAGGCCGCCGTTGCCTGCGAGCTGCTGGCCGACGAGGACGAGGGCCAGGAGTTGACCGTGCTCGGCGACTGCGCCTACGGCACCGGCGACCTGCGCGCGCACCTGCAGGCCGCCGGCCACACCCTGGTGATCAAACCGCCACCGCTGCGGCAGGCCGTCCCCGGCGGCTTCACCATCGACGACTTCCACATCGATACGGCCACCGGCACCGCGACCTGCCCGGCCGGACACACCGCCAACCTCGGACAGGTCAAAGCCGACGGCGCTCGCACCGCCCAGTTCAAGCGCGTGTGCACCGACTGCCCCCTGCGCGGACGCTGCACCACCTCCAAGACCGGACGCACCCTCAACGTCCACCCCCAGCACGAACTGCTCACCGCAGCCGGCCACCAGGCTGCCACCGACCCCGTCTGGCAGGACGAATACCGCAGATGGCGGCCCCCCGTCGAACGCGCCATCGCCTGGCTGGTCGCCAAGGGAAACCGCCGAGTCCCCTACCGCGGCGTCATCGCCAACAACCTCTGGCTCCACCACCGCGCCGCCGCCCTCAACCTCCGCCGACTGATCAACCTCGGACTCACCCGGGCCAACGGCAACTGGCACCTCACCCCCGCCACCGCATAGCGAAAAGGGCCGCCCGGCCCACGACCGAACAGCCCTCAACAAGATTTTCAGCAGCCTTCTAGTAGGGCTTTGTTAGGTCCGGTGGTGGGGTTCGGGGGTTGGTGCGGGTTGGCCGCAT
>NZ_BMQA01000131.1 GCF_014647875.1 Streptomyces brasiliensis
CCCCGGCGAGAAACCTGTTCGACTTGCATGTTCCATGATCGGTTGAGATACGGCTTCTCAACGCAAGCCTGAGGTCTGGTCTGTCGGTGGGCTTCATCGCCGACTCCACCTGACCGTCCTGTGCTGGCTGCACAATTCAAGCATGGATTGGCCGTCTCCCATCCGCCGAGCCATTGCCCCGGTGTCGGAACGGAGTCAGACTCCTTGCGATTTCGCTCACACCAGCGACGAGTTCCCTTTCAAGCCTGGAGAGCCATGCCGTACACAGACCCGTCCCAACTGCGAGACCACAACCAAGACTGGCTGGACTACTACTACAAACGCCGGGCCAAGGACATCCTCGCGCTTGTCGACGACGAGCTGATCGCCGAGCACCAACACAATCCCGAGCAGTCAGAAGGAAGGCACAGTAAGAAGCTGCAGGAGGTGCTCAACCATTTGCGCGCCCTGCCCGTGATCGGGAAAACCTTCGCCTACGCGGTTGAGCCCTACAAACAGTACCGCATCGGAATCATCACCCAACGCGGCACTGAGTGCAGCTGGGTGAATGACTCAACCTTTCCGGATGAGAAGGCCGCCGTACACGCGATCTTCCTGTACCGCTTGTCCGAACTGCGCCGCAAGGTTGGCGCCGACAGCCTTGGAGAGGTGCACTGATGCCCCGCTTGCGCCTTCGCGGATACACCGACACGCCGAGCTACGAGCCGGGCGGTCAGGTCAAGGTCCATGTCTCGGCGAACGACGCCGGTAGCTACCGGGCCGAGCTTGTCCGTCTCTTCAACGGCGATCCTCACCCCGATGGTCCCGGCCCCCGCGAGGAGGTCGTGAACGTAGCCTCCAACGGAGAGTACCCAGCGCGTCTGCAACGCACCCAGAACGGCGGCTACGTGCAGGTGCCTGACCCCAGCGGTCGGCTCGCTCCCGAGGGGAGCTTCTCCGTGCACGCCTTCATCAGCTCCATGGTCCCTGCCCGAGGCCGACAGGCTGTGATCTCGAAGTGGGACGACGACACGAAGACGGGATGGAGCCTGGAAGTCGACGAGGATGGTGCCTTGCGGTTCGTCGTAGGCGACGGATCGGGCTCGACGTCGTCGGTGACCAGCAATCGACGTCTGTTCTCGGACACCTTCTACTCCGTGTCCGCCACCTACGACAGTGAATCGGGCACCATCGCCCTTTTCCAGAAGTCAGTCGTCAGCAGTACAAACGGGGTCTTCGGTAAGGTCTTTCCGCTCGACTCCGACTGCGCTGTTCAGGCAGCGGCGGCGGTGGCGCCGGAAACCGCCGATGTGCCGCTCATCATCGCCGGCCTCGCCGAGTCCGTCGCGGACGACACGGGCCGCACCTGGGTGACCGCCAACTTCAACGGGAAGATCGACTCGCCGGCCATCCTCGAAGGCGTAGCTACAACGGAGACCGCCGAGGTACTCGCCACGGGCACGATCCCAGCGCAGCTTCGGGTCATCGCCCGATGGGACTTCGCGGCCGGCTACACCAAGGACGGCATCGTGGACGACCTCATCCACGAGGTCGGGGGCGCTGGACTCAATGGCTTCACCGTCAACACTCCCGACCGGGCGATGACCGGGTGGAACTGGCGGGGGACTGAAGAGGTCTTCAAGTACTGCCCTGAGGAGTACGGTGCGATCTGGTTCCATGAGGACTCTCTCGACGACTGTCGCTGGGATGTGGACTTCGAGGTCTCACTCCCCGCAGATCTCGCCAGCGGGTGCTACGCAGTTCGGCTGACTCAGGGCGATTCCGTGGACTGGGTGCCATTCTTCGTACGGCCACCGGCAGGGACTGCAACAGCGAAGATCCTCCTGCTGATCCCGACGATCTCCTACCTGGCCTACGCCAACAGCCAGGTCATGCAGAACGCCCCGACAGCACAGGCGATCATGGGACACTTCTCTACCCTGGAGGAAATCGACCTCGAGCTCAACGAGAACGGCGGCTACGGGCTAAGCACCTACGACTACCACATTGACGGCCGCGGATGTCAGTACTCCAGCTGGAAGCGACCCATCCTCAACATGCGCCCCCGCTACACCCACGAGTTCGGCACGGTGTGGCAATACCCGGCCGACCTCCAACTGGTGGACTGGCTCAACACCATGGGCTTCGAGTATGACGTCGCGACGGATCACGACCTTCAGCGCGAAGGCGTCGACCTCTTCAAGCGCTACAACGTCGTGATGACGGGTACACATCCCGAGTACTACACGCGGCAGATGATCGACGCCTGGGAGACGTATCTCGCTGAGGGCGGCCGCGGCATGTACCTGGCCGGCAACGGCATGTACTGGATCGCGTCGCCGCACCCGCAGAAGCCCTGGCTAATGGAGATCCGCAAGGGCGAGCAGGGCGACCAGGCATGGCGAGCCCGCCCGGGCGAGCTCTATCACGGGACCTCTGGAGAACGCGGAGGCCTTTGGCGGATGCGAGGTCGGTCATCCGCGAAGGTCTGGGGTGTCGTTTACACCTCCCACTGCCTCGACGTCGGCTATGGCTACGAGCCTATGCCAGATTCATACGACCCAAAGCTGTCCTGGATGTTCGACGGCATCGAGAAGGGGGCCGTCATCGGCGACTTCGGTCTGGTGAATCATGGCGCAGCCGGCGTTGAGGTGGACCGCTACGACCAGTCCGCCGGAACCCCGCCGAACGCCTATCTCGTGGGCAGTTCCTACAGTGAGAGCAACAACTGGGTTCTGGTCCCGGAGGAGAACTACTTCGCCTTCCCCGGTATGTACGCTCCCGAACATCCGATGGTGAAAAGCGACCTGGTCTACTTCTCGACGCCTAACGGTGGTGCGATGTGGAGCGCCTCGTCCATGTCGTGGTGCGGCAGCCTCCAATACGATGGCTGCGACAACAACGTCTCGCAGATGACCGCGAACGTGTTGCGCTACTTTTCCCAGGACGGCAAGCTGCCTGAGATCTGACAGCTCGGGTCCTGCCTTCGCCGTCGGCGAAGGCAGGACCCGAGCGGCATCGTAAGCTGACATCGGACTCGTCAGGAGCACTACTTCGGAAGCCAGTCCAGAATGAGCAGAGCCGCGAGGAGATCCTGCTCCGCCGACCGGACGGAGTACCCGAGTTCGGCCTCGCATCGTTGGATCCTATTAAGCACCGTGTTGCGATGGATTCCGAGTTGATCAGCGGTCCGCTGGTAGCTACCCGAATTCGCCAAGAAGACATGCAGAGTGCTGCGGAGGCTCTCCGCAGCAGGGGGCGTCGCCGTAGCGAGCGGTCCCAAGCGCCGAAGGGCGAACCGGCGCGCGCTCTGGGGGTCCGACATAAGCACGGCTGCCAGCCCGGCTTCGTTCGTAGTCACCACATTGGCCGGTAGGACCCGGGCTCGGTCCATAGCCGTACGCAGGGAACGAACTTCTTCATGGCCGTCCCGGAACCCCGACAGGCCAGTACAGCGGGCGCCCAAGGCCAGTCGGATCCCGCGCACGGGATTCACCTGCGCCGAGTTGATGCCGTCGCTGTCTGCAGTACCGGGCACGAGCAAGGAGCGGAGCTTGGTCAACACTGCGGGATCGATCTCGGTCGTTGCGGCCGTCCACCCCCACATCTCGGTGAGCCCGTCCTCGACTGTGAGCGCTTCCCCATATCTCGTCCCGCCGAGCAGATTGTGGATCCGCTCCGCCAGGGCGGACAAGCCGCGCCACTGCTCATGGGCTGTGGGCGGAAGCCAAAGGATCCAAGCCCTGTGGACCCCATCGATCGAAAAGTTCAGTGCCTTCCGCGCTGCCGCGGACGGCTGCGCACCCGCCAGGATGTCCTGTACCGCGCCGCGCCGAACTCGGCTGCTCGGGTTCGTCAGTTCTTGTTGAGCTGCGTAGTACTGCTCAGCGACCCGCAACGCCGCGAGGTCGAGGTAAGTGAACGTCAGGCTGTGCAGTCGCGCCGCGATCACGGTGGTGTCCTTGCCTTGCGCCGCCAATTCCGTCAGCTCCGGCTGCACCCAGCGATGCCAGATCATCGCATGGCCCACGTAGTAGACACGCATGAGCGTGCCTAGCGGGACCCTGGCTTGAATCATCTTTCGAGGCCACAGCAGTGCATAGGGTGGGGGATCGACGTCCTCGGGTGTGAGGCCGTTCGCCACCATGCCCCACATCGTGACCATGTTGTCGTAAACCGAGTTCGTCAAGGGACCGAGGTCGCCACCCGGGAGACGCACCCGGGGGAACAGCTCTGCACACCAGGCCACGAAGCCCTCAGTGATCTGCGGCGCCTTCTCGTACAGGCGCTGGCCCAGATCGCACAGCGTTGCCGCCTCAGCCGCGCCGATCGTGTGCGGGCCGAGGTCTGCCTGAATGTCGCCCCAGCGCTCGCCGACCACCCGCTCGGTTCGCCTCGATGTGGGCGATTGAGGCTCAGAGATGAGTGGACTGGCCGCCCTAGCATGCTTTGAAACGTGCCTCATAGACTCTACTTCCTCATAGACTCTACTTATAGAGCATTTTTGAAGAGCAATGGTCAAGATCTGTGGATCAATTGAGTTGGTTCATGCTGCATCGGCTTCGGGGCGTTCGACGAGTTGGCCGCGTTCGAAGCGGGCTCCGGCGCGGACGAGGGCAACGAGGTGGGGTGCGTTCACGGCCCGCCACCGCTGCTGGGCGGACTCGACAAGCTTGAAGACCATGGCGAGTGCGGCGGCCGGGCTGCCGGCGCCCTTGGTTACCTTCGTGCGGAGCCGCACCGTGGCGAAGGTCGACTCGATGGGATTCGTGGTGCGCAGGTGGATCCAGTGCTCGGCGGGGAAGTCGTAGAACGCCAGCAGCTCGTCCACGTCATCGGTGATCTTCTTGACGGCCTTGGGCCACTTCGCGCCGTACGTCTTCTCGAACGCGGCCACCGCCTTCAGCGCGTGCTGCTTGTCCTCTGCGTTATAGGTCTCCTGCAGGGCCTTCTTCGCCCCGGGTTGGGCGGACTTCGGAAGGGCGTCGAGGATATTGGGCCTGTTGCGTTTTCGCCTGCTGCTGCGTGGGGGATTTGGGAGACTTTGCGGATGGCCAAGGGTTTCCGCGTGGTGGAGCGCGATCAGCAGTTTCTACTTCCTCCGGATATGCGGGAGTGGTTGCCGGAAGATCATCTGGCCTGGTTCGTCCTGGACGCGGTGACGGCGCTGTCGGACGGCTGCCGGGAGAAGCTGCGCTCGTCGTACCGGTTGGGCGGGGTGGGTCGCCAGGCGTACGACCCGGAGATGCTGCTGGCCCTGCTGATCTACGCGTATGCCGGCGGGGTGCGCTCGTCGCGGAAGATCGAGCGGTTGTGCACCACCGATGTCGCCTTCAAAGTGATCTGCGGGCTGCACGGGCCGGACCACACCACCATCGCCCGGTTCAGGGCCGAGCGGCTGGGGGTGGTGGAGGAGCTGTTCGCCGAGGTGTTGCGGCTTTCGTTCGGTGGGATGAGGTTGGTCCGAGGGCCGCTGACTGGGTCACGGTCCGGGACTCCGGGCAGGTGTCAGTGGCTTCTGCGATCGTGTGCGTCGTGGATGAACTCGTGGAACGCGTTGACGCTCAGGACCGTGTGCTGGGGGTAGTCAGTCGGTGGGAGGCCGTTCGGGAGGGCTGGCTGCACCGAGTTGCCTCGGTGGTGTGCCGTGATAGGCAAAACCGCTTTCTCGTCCATCGGCGTGCCGAGCAGCTGTCCCGTTTCCCAGGGCACTACGAACTCGGGGTCGGGGGCGCTGCAGGAGTCGGCGAGTCCTATGAGGAGGCAGCTGCCCGCGAGCTCAGTGAGGAGCTGGGAACGCCGGCGACCGTGTGCCTTCGGTTCAAGTTCCTCAACCGGGGCGGGCTCAGCCCTCACTGGCTTGGGGTGTGCGATGCCGTGCTTCCGGAGATCGTCTCCCCCGATCCGGGTGAAGTGGCCTGGCACGGGTGGCTGACCGAGTCCGAGTTGCAGCGGACTCTGCAGCAGTGGACCTTCACTCCTGATAGCCAGGAGATTTTCGATCGGTATCTCGCCTACCGTGCTGACCCGGCGCCTTCGCAGAAACGGTGCTCATGAGCTGAGTCAGAGGGACGAAGGTACTGGTCGTTCCGAGGTCCCTCGGGGTTGGGCCGGCGGGGGTGGGGGTGTCCGCGAGGCGTTCGGCGAGGGCGGTGACCGCTTCGCGGTCTCCTTCGAGGGTTTCGCGCTCGTCATCTGTGACGTCGAGTTGTTCGAGCATCTGGTCGATGCCGTCCTTGACGGCCAGGAGCTGGCCGCGGGCGGAGTCTTTGGGGACGTAGAACGGACAGCGTGCGCAGGCCAGCCGGTCGGGACACTTGCTATGTGTTTTGAACCCTGGCGATCAGGTGCGTACGGCCGAATGATCCCCAGTGTGGGAGCTTGAGGGACGGTCCGGCAGTACTGCCGGGAGTGCGGTGATCCGCTGCCGTCGGCGATGGCGGTGGAGGCGGTGTTCTGCTCGGGTAGGTGCAGGTCACGGCGGTGGCGGAGCGCCAGCGGACCCGGCAGCGGGTGATCGCGATGCAGCAGGGCGAACAGATGGAGTGCCCGGTGTGCGGACGGTCGTGGACGGTGGGGGTAGAACGGTCGAAGTCGGCGGTGTACTGCTCGGACCGCTGCCGGGTACGGGCCTGCCGCCAGCGGCAGGCGTCACGGAACCCTGTTACGGATACGCCATAGCGTGACGCCTCGCGCACATCACCAACACCCCACGTCATTCAGGGGAGTTGGGGGCATCCGGAGGGTGCTTCGAGCGCCCCCGCTTCGCGCTCTGCCTCCGCGTGTCGCGCCCGCGCCACCGTGGACGTGACCGGGGCCGGCTGCCCTTGCCGGTCACATTGTGGGTGGCCGGGCCGGGCCCGGGGCAAGGAGACGGTGGTCATCATGACCGACCAGATCGGGAACGTCACCCGCCAGGTTACGACCAGCTCGTTACCCAGGCTCGCGAACTGATCGCGCAGGTCACGAAGGCCCAGTTCGCTCTGGGCGACATGGCCTTGGAGATCGAGCCCATGCGTCCGGTGGGCGGGTCCATGCCGAACGGAACGGACGACCTGTTCACCGTCACGGAGTCGCTGCAGCTGTTCGCGGACGACATCGGGGTCGCCCGGACGACCGTGGAGGACTGGCGGTGGACCGCGAACCGCTGGCTGGCGAACAAGCGTAAGGAGGGCGTGTCATTCACGGTTCACCGCATCCTGGCGTCGGTCTCGGACGATGCCGAGCGGTGGGCAGCGATCGAGGACCCTCCGTTCAACCCGCGCACCGGCGCCCGGCAGTGGACGCCGGACGGCGCCAAAAGGCTGGTCGGACAGCGGGTGGAGCGTCCTGTCACGCTGGATGAGAAGGTGCAGGCCGTCGCCGACCTCACCCGGGATGACGAAGTCGCCGCCCAGGTCGCGGCCGACCTGTTCAAGCGTCCCGAGGTCACTGAGCACGTCACCCCAGCCGACCGGATGCGGGTCGTGACCGAGCTGACGAGGGACGATACGGTCGCCCAGCACGTGACCACCGACCTGCTGCGTCGGCCGGCGGTGGCCCGGACGGTCATGCGGGATGACACCGCCAGGATGCTGGTCAACCGGGCGCAGTTCGACAACTCCGCCCAAACGCGGGAGCGGATCCGCGAGACCACCCTGCCGTACGACGCGATCATTGAGCGAACTGCGGACGGGATCCCGTACCTGGTACCGGAGTTGGTGCTGCTGTTTAAGGCTAAGGCGACCCGGCCCAAGGATCAGGCGGACTTCGAGGGGGTGTTGCCGCTGCTGGACCCGCCGCGGCGGAATCACCTTCGTGGGTGGCTGGAGCTCATCCACCCAGGGCATCCATGGCTGGCCGAGCTGGCGGGGCGAGTGCTGCAGTACAACCTCATTGCTTGATCGTCGTGGTCACTCTCGAAGAGCCGCCCCTTCGAGGATTGAGCGGGCGGAGTTGGCGTAGCGGAGGGCCGTGGCGGCGCTGATGCCGAAGACAGCGGCCAGGTGCAGGGGCTCGGGTCCGCGGTCGAGGGCTTCGTCGTCGAGCCAGCGGTCTGCTCGCAGGCGGTCGAGGGTGGCGTTGTGGCCGCGGAACAGGTTGGAGAGGTAGTAGCCGGTCGCCGGTTGGGTGTCGTAGGCGGTACGTGCTGACAGCAGCAGGTGGGAGTTGGCGGTGTTGGGCCAGCGTTTCCTTCGAAGGTCCAGGTAGCGGTGGATGATCTTGAGAGTGAGGTCATCGAGTCGCCGGTCGTGTCCCGCGATCGTGATGAGACGGTCGCCGAGATTTACGTCGTCGAGCTGGAGTGCGCGGATGTCGCCGGGACGAGCTGCGTGGACGGCGGCCAGGACGAGCGTCAGTCGGTGTTCGGGTGTCGTAGCAGTGGCGATGACCTGCTGGTAGTCGGTCTGGGTCAGGGGCAGGATCGGAGGAAGGCGGACGGCGCCAGGTGCGATGCGAGGGTGGGATTTTTGAAGATCAGCCGCTGAGCGCGGAGGTGGCGGAAGAGGGACCGCAGCGAGATCAGTGCCTGGGTGCGTGCTGAGCTGGATGGAAGTGATGCGAGGGCTTCTCGGACGTGATCTGGAGTGATCTCGCGTAAGTGGTCATGAGTGTGCGACCACAGGGTCAGCACCGGGGAGACCGAGCGCAGGTACTCCATGACGGTTTCCCAGGTCCGGGGCCGAACGCGCTTGGCGGCCACCCGGTGTTCACAGTGGTATCAACGCGACTGCCCGGCAATCGGCGGCCGAAGAACATCATTTTTGCCTCGTTCACCAAGCCGGACATCCGCTTCCGGTCCTCGGTGGACAACGACATCGAGATCGTCGGAGGGAACCCGGACGACACCCTCGTCTATGACCGTGAGATCCCTATCGAGGGCCTGCGCTGGCGTGATCTGCATGCCTGGTGGCAGGACGCCCGCGAGATCAGCAGTCCTCCTTTATCGCGTGCGAGCGTAACGCCGTCCGGGCAGCCGAACGGGACATCCGAACGCGGAGCCGGACCACGTCATCCGAGCGGCGGACACGGGAGAAGACATCGCCCCCGTGATGTACAGCGCAGGAAGGGAGATGGTGACGGTTTTGTCGTAGCGTGTGGGAAGACCGCGCCACTGCTTGAGCCTGTTGGTAGCCGTTTCTGTCTGCTGGTTGGGCGCGGGACCCGACCGCGCTGTAGGCGCGCATGTGACAGCGGCTCTTGGGTCAGGGACATGCCTTCTGTTGGGGGCGGGCGTGCTGGAGGCGCTGGAAAGCAAGGAGTGCTCCGGCCGGGGCCGGAGCACTGTGGAGGGAAGCGGGCGCCGGTGATGGTGGGCCGGCTTGGGTCAGGCGGCGCGGCGGGCGGAGGTGGTGCTCTGCTGAGGCCGGCTGGTGGTCTTCTGCCAGGTGCGGCGGACGGCGATTACGGCGTCGTAGCCGACGGTCAGGGTGGTCAGCCCGCACCCCGTCCGGACCGGGTGCACTGCGCTCACCTGTAGAGTTAACGTTCGCAAGTATTTGCCTTTGCCAAGCCTTTAGCCCGGCGCTCCCCATTTCATTTGCCTGCAGCAACCAATCGAATTATGGTTGCCTCAGGCAACGAACTTGGGAGGTGCGATGGCCGAGCAGGCGCAGTACGAGGAGCTGGCGCGCCAGTTCAGCGCCTTCGGCGCCGTGAAGAGGGACATGGGGCGGATCCTGCCGCCCGACTGCCCGAGTGGCTCCGTCCCCGTGCTGACACTGCTCGGCCGCCACAGCGACATGCGCATGAGCAAGCTCGCGGAGCTGCTCGCCGTCGACATGTCGGTCACCAGCCGCCATGTCGCGCACGCCGCGGACCGCGGCTGGATCGAGCGCTCCCCCGACCCTGCCGACAAACGCTCCCGGATCCTGCGCCTCACGGCACCCGGCCGGGCCCAGCTCGACGAGCTGTCCCGGCGCAGTGCCGCGCTGCTGGCCGAGCGGCTGAACGACTGGCCCGATGAGGACGTCAGCGGGCTCATCCACTTGATGGCACGGCTGCGCGAGAGCTTCGGCGACTGCCGGACCACGGCGGTCCGGGTCCCCGTTCCGTAAGTCGAAGAGACCACCCGTACACCCGCAAGCACGTATGAAAAGGAAGCCCATGGCAACGACCACACCAGCCGGTGTGCGGGCTCACGCCAAGCCTGGGGGAGGCTCCCCGGGGAGTGCCCCGATGTCCCACCGGCAGATCATGGAGGCCCTCTCCGGGCTGCTGCTCGGCATGTTCGTGGCGATCCTGTCGTCCACGATCGTCTCCAACGCACTGCCGAAGATCATCGGTGACCTCGGTGGCGGCCAGTCCGCCTACACCTGGGTGGTCACGGCCTCCCTGCTGTCGATGACCGCGACC
>NZ_BMQA01000132.1 GCF_014647875.1 Streptomyces brasiliensis
ACCGCACATTCTCCGGGCGTAATTCGGTGTCCGTCAAAGGGATCCGCTTGACGAAGACGCGCGTTCCGTTGATGTCCAACTCTGCCGACCTGCCGCCGATGCCCGACCCGAGCGGGGTAACGGCTGCCACGACCTCCCCGAGCCGGTGGTCGCTCAGCAAGGAGAGCTGAGTACTCACGGTTCCGCAGCTCGTCGTCAGTGACCGGGATGACCTGCGTCTTGGTCAGTTCATAGCCCTTGCCGATCTCGGAGTTCGCGACCTCGCGGGTGACGGGCAGATTGCCGAGTTGGTGGCCCGGGCCCGTCCCGGCCCGTCTTGGCTGGGATCCGGTTCAGCGGGGCCCGGTGTAGGGGATGATGCCGGTGGTGGTGATCGACGGGCCGTCCCGCCCGGAGAACGCTGCCGAAGGAGCCGGATGGCGTGAACATCGGCGAGGGCGGTATGCGAATAGTCCTGACAGTGCGCGATGATGCGGGAGCGGAGAACGGCGCGGCCGCGCTGAGGAGTTGGCTGACCGACGTGCCCCAGCTCAGGGGCCGGATCGGGCGGGAGGACGAGTCGGGGCCGCCCGGCACCATGGGCGCGGCGACCGACGCCCTGGTCGCCGTCCTGGAGCCGGGGGGTGTGGCAGTCGCGTTCGCCGGTGCCCTGGTCGCGTGGGTGCAGAGCCGGCGCAGCAGCCACACCGTCGACGTGACGCGTCCCGACGGGACCAGGATCGTCATCTCCTCCCGCCAGGCCCGCACTATGAGCCTGCAGGAGGCGGCCGACCTGGCCGAACGCCTGGCAGGCCCGGACGGGGAGGGCGGTGGCCCGATCACCCCGGAGCACGGCGGATGACGGGGGGTGATCTCGCCTCGGGCGGTGCCCGCGCCGTCCTCGTCGGCACCGGTAGCCACACCCCCGGCTCCGAACTCGAGGACCTGCCCGCAGTCGACGCCACACTCGACGGACTCCGCAGCACGCTGCTCACGGTGTGCGGAATGGACCCCGCCCACGTCACCCGCGTGCCGGCCGGGGCCGGTCCGGCGCAGGTCGTCGCGGCGGTCGAAGAGGCCGTCGCCGAGGCGCGGGACGGGCCGGTGCTGTTCTGCCACGTCGGGCACGGGCTGCTGGGCCCGGGGGATGAGTTGTACCTCGCCACCCGCGGCGCCCGGTCCGCCCGCCACATCGCGGAGGCAGTCGCCTACCGCACCGTGCGCGGTCTGCTGGGTGAGGCACCGCAGGGCAGCCTTGTCGTGCTTGACTGCTGCTTCTCCGGCGTGGCGGAGGCGCCCCCGGCGGGAGGCGGCCACCGCGCCCCCTTCGCAACCGCCAGACCGAAGGGCAGCTTCCTGCTCACCTCCGCGTCGCATTACGCCCCCTCCTTCGCACCCGAAGGGGAGCCGCACACCCTGTTCACCGGACGCCTGCTGAGGCTGCTCGACGAGGGCGACCCGGCCGGGCCGCTCCTGCTGACCGCGGACCGGCTGCACCTCGCACTGGACCGGGAGTTCGCCGACGATCCCCGGGTTCACCCGGCCCGCCGCAGCGACGGGACGCTGGGCTCGCTCGTCATCGCCCGCAACCGTGCCTACCGGGTGGGCCGGCCACCGAGCCGGGACGACGAGCCGCCCGCGGACGTGCCCTGCCCCTATCCGGGGCTGAAGCCGTTCCACACCGAGGACAGCGCCTACTTCTTCGGCCGTGAAGAGCTCACCAAACGCCTCGTCGCGATGCTGGGGCCGGACGAGTACGACGGTCCGGTGATGCTGGTCGGCAGCTCGGGTGCCGGGAAGTCCTCCCTCCTGCGTGCGGGCCTGCTGGGCGGCCGCGGGCCCCACCGCACGGCGCTGCAGCCCGCGCAGTACCTCCCCGCCCCCGGCGCCCGGCCGATGCGCAACCTCACGGAGCTGTGGGCAGAGGCGACGGGGCGGGAAGCGGAGGAGGTGCGTGCCGCACTGGACGCCGGGTGGTTCCCCGGGCCCCGGCCCGGTCGCAACACGTGCCGCCTGCTCGTTGTCGACCAGTTCGAGGAGGTCTTCACTCGCTGCCGGGACCCGCAGGAGCGCACCGCGTTCATCAGCCTCCTCACCGGCGCCGAACCCGGCGCCGGGCAGGACCCGGACCCCCGGGCCGGTACGCGGCCCCGCGTCGTCCTCGGGCTGCGTGCCGACCACTACGGCGGCTGCCTCGACCATCCCGGCCTCGAAATCGCCCTGGCCAAGGCCCAACTCGCCGTCCCGCCGCTCCGGGAACCGGAACTCCGTGCCGCGGTGGAGAGCCCCGCAACGGCCGTCGGCCTCCTCCTGGAACCCGGACTGACCGACCGGCTCATGCAGGACCTGCGGGAAGGCCGTTCCCCCGACGAAACCGCAGGAGCCCTCCCGTTCCTCGCGCACGCCCTTGGCGAGACCTGGCTGCGGCGCCGCGGAGTCACCCTCACTCTCGCCGGATACCAGGCCACCGGCGGGATCTGGGAGTCCGTGGCCGTCACCACCAAGGCACTCTACGAGTCGCTGGACGGCGAAGGCCAGTCCGCGATGCGCGAGTTGCTCCTGCGCCTGGTGTACCTCCCGCCGGATGGGGGCGCGGCCGTCGTACGCCACCAGGTGTCGCTCGCCGAACTGCCGCCGGGCACCGAGGACATCCGCGACCAGCTGCTGGCGAAGCGCCTGCTGACCGCGGGCCAGGGCACCGTGCAGATCGCCCACGAGTCGCTACTTCGGACCTGGCCCCGGCTGCGGCAGTGGATCGAGGAGAACACCGCCACCCTGATGCTGCGCCAGCAGCTCACCATTGCCGCCGCGGAGTGGGACGAGGCGGGCCGCGACGCCACGTACCTCTACCGGGGCAGTCGACTGCAGGCCGCCGCCGACCTCGCTCGGGCCAGGCAACTCCCGATACTTGAAAGGGAGTTCGTGGCGGTCGCGCAGGAGGTGGCCGAGGAGGAGGCGCAGCGCGAGCGGCGCCGGGTCCGGGTCCTGCGCCGTGTGCTCGCCGGCCTCGCCGGCGCCCTGTGCCTGACGCTGCTGGCCGCCGCCCTCGCCTTCCACGAACAGCGCACCGCCGAGGCGCAGCAGCGGGCAGCCACCGCCCGAGCCTTGCTGGCGGAGGCCGACAGCCTCAGGGCCGACGACCCTCGCACCGCCCTGAGACTGGGGCTTGCCGCACACGCCCTCCACCCCGGGGCCGAAACTCGCCACTCGCTGTTCACCACCCTGGCCAGAAACCCGTTCCGGGGCCTTTCCGAGCTGACGCAGTCGCAAGTCAGCCTGGGCAGCCCAGCGTTCACCGCCGACGCGGGTACGCTGGCCATCGCGCAGCCGGACGACGGCGTCGTGTCAGTGTGGAACACGGGCGGCTACTCCGTGTCGCACACCCCCTTGGCCACGCTGCCGTGCCGGACCTCCGCCAAACAGGTCCAGGCGCCCGCCTTCGGCGGGCCGCACGACCGGCTGCTCGCATCCACCTGCGGTGCTGGCGGCGTGGACCTTTGGGACGTCTCCGGCGTACGCAAGGGAGCGGCACCCCACCTGGCCACCCTGCACACGAAGGGCATGCCCGGCGCGCCCGAGGCGGTGGCCGTCAGCCGGGACGGGCGCCTGCTGGCCGTCACCTTCTCGTCCCGCTACGTCGGGCAGGGGGCCATGGCGCTCTGGGATCTCCACAACCCGCACCACCCGCGGCAGTTGTCCACCGTCAAGGACACGGACGGCGACAAGGACCTGCTGGAGAGCGACGCCGTCAGGTTCAGCCCTGACGGCCGCCATCTCGTCACTGCCGGTTCGAGCCTGCGGATATGGGACGTCTCCGACCCCGCTCGGCCGTGGCCCCAGGGGCTCGTGGACAGGACCACCGAGACGGTCGCCTTCAGCCCCGACGGCGACCTGATCGCCGTCGGCGACTTCTGGAACGATCGTACGGTCAAGCTGATCGACGCCACCTCACCGGGCAAACCCAAGGTGCTCAGCGAGAACTCGCAGACGGACCGGGTCGAGTCCCTCGTCTTCTCCCCGAACGGCCGGACCCTGGCCAGTGGGGGTGCCGATCACCGCGTCGTCCTCTGGGACGTCGGCAAACCGGAGGCCATGTCCTCCGATACCACCCTGACCGGGCAGAACTGGCCCGTCGACGCGGTGGCGTTCACTGCCGACGGCTCCGCACTAATGTCGCTGAGCAGTATCGGAGACGAAGTCGTCCGCTGGGACATGGCCCAGGTGCGGCAACCCGCGGTGCTGAAGGTGCTGCCCTCGGCTAGTGACCTCGCCGTGGCGCACGGCGGCACGCTGCTCGCGGCCGCGAGGGGCACTACGCTCAGCCTGTGGAGCCTGTCGGACCCGGCGGCACCCCGCCGACTCGCCACCCCCACCGCGCCCCGGCACGCGGACCGAAGCGAGGACCTCCTCGCGGACATCGCCCTCAACACGGACGGCACCCTCCTTGCGGGTGTCACCGTCGGCGGCCAAGTCATCCTCTGGGACACCACCCGTCCCAGCCGCCCCCGCGTAGTCGGCATGCTGCCGGCCGACGACAACCTACTGACGGCCTCACTCGCCTTCGCGCCCCACCGGCCCCTGCTCGCCCTGGGCGCGGGCCCCCGGATCCGCATGTGGGACGTCAGCGACCCCGCCCACCCCAGGGAACGCGCCCACACGGACAAAGGCGTGTCCTCCGTCGTCGGCGACCACGTCTCCTTCACTCCGGACGGAAGCCGCCTCCTCTTCGGCGGAACCGCCCTGTGGGACTACGCCTCCGGAAAGCTGAAACGACCGCCCGTGCAGGAACAACTCGGAAACAACGGGATCGGCGTCACCTCTCCTGACGGAAGCCTGGTAGCGGCCGCGCCCACCATGGTGTTCTCGCCGAGCGGCTGGTCTGGTGTGCAGCTGTGGAGAGTCAGCGGCGATGGGGAACCGCGGGCCGCCGGCTCGGTGGAGATACCGGGGCCCGACACCCCGGACTTCAACCAGCTGGCCTTCAACCCCGACGGGGCACTGCTCGCGAGTGCCGCCGAGGACGGCACCGTGCGACTGTGGGCCGTCGCCACCCCCGGACAGCCCTACCTGGCACACACCCTCAACGGCTTTCCCGACGAGGTGGACGACGTGGTCATGGTCGGCCCGCACGGCCGGACCCTGATCGCCACGAGCGGGGGAAACGCCTTCATCCTGGACCTGGGTGACTTCCCGCAGATCGCCGCAGAGCCCCTCGGCACGGCCTGCAGAGCCGCTGGCGGAGGCTTCGACCGAGAGGACTGGAAGAAGCGGGTACCCGACATCGACTTCCACCGGACCTGCCCGAAGAGCTGAGTCGGTACGGGTCTTCGAACTTGAGCGGTGCGTCCCGTCAGGTGCGCTGACTGTTCGTCACGGTGTGTGTATGACGGGACTGGCCCCTGGACGCAGGGCGCCCGTGGTCCTGAGTGATCATTTCTGTTCTCTACGCAGAAGGATCATTGGGGAGCCACGGGCTTGGTCAACGATACGACGTTGCTGCTCGGTCTTGACGGGGTGTCCGTCGTGCGAGTCGAGTCGCTGACCGACGGGACGCGTCGGGTGCACCTGGTCACGGCGGATGAGACGGCGCGGGCCTGCCCGTCCTGCGGGTCTTGACCTCCCGGGTGAAGGGACCGGCAATCACCCTGCCGCGGGATCTGCCCTACGGGGAGCGGGGGCTGGAGTTCTTGTGGCACATCCGGGGCGGCCGAGGATCGCAACTACGCGGCGACCACGGAGGCGTGGCAGCGCCGGGCCCGTGGCGGTCGCCCTCCGGGGCGGCCGAGGATCTACGCGCGGGTGGCGGTCGCCCTCCGGGGCGATCGAGGATCGCAACGGGGAGACGTTCAAGACCAGCGGCGGCGCCATCGCGGGTGGCGGTCGTCCTTCGGGGCGGCCGAGGATCGCAACGACCACGCGATGGGGCACCGGGTCATCGGCTCCGGGTGTGGTGGTCGCCCTCCGGGCCGGCCGAGGATCGCAACACCGTCACCCTCGTCCAGACGGCGATGCCGCTGCTGGTGGCGGTCGCCCACCGATCCACCTACACGGGACGCTACTCCGGTATCGGCGTGGTGGTTGTCCTCCGGGGTGGCCGAGGATCGCAACTCCGTGCCCAAGTCGGCACGGCCCCGTATGGTCTCCAGCTGCGCTCTCCCGCGCACTGTTGTACATGCAGCAGTGCCCCGGACGGAGGGCAAGTCCAGGGCACTGTACTTCAGTTCAGGCTCGGCCGGTCAGTGGTGTGTCTGGAACCAGACAACGGCCGCGCTGACGGCGCAGCTGCCGAGGCTGTACGAGGCCCCCCGCAGCATCTGCCGGTACACGGTCCGGCCCTGACGCTTGGGCCATTCGCGTAGCGAGCGCGCTGTCCGGCGCAGCCACCTGCCCGGGGACGGTAAGTCCTTGTTAGGCTGACTCACAGTGTTCCTTCCTTTGGGGTGAGGTACACGGAAGTCTCCTTCTGCTGATCATGAACGGGACTTTGCGCAGAGCCCGGCCGAACCTTGAGGTGTCCAGTCACGAGGTTGGTGCGGGCTCTCGGCATGACTACCTTGGATTCTGAGGCGCATGTGGCCTCTAGGTTGACACATGGCGTGTCAAACGGCCTAGGCCATTTGAATCGAAGGTTTCTGATGGGCCGTGCTCACGTAATCACACAGGGTAGGGAACGCTTGCCTGCAAATGCGTACGCCCGTCCTGCGCCCCGTGACGTGACTCTCACGAGCGCGGACGCCTGCGTCCCTGGCCTTCTACGCCCACTCCACGCCCAACTTCCGCGAGTGCGGGCGCGCTGCTGCTGCTCGCCTCGCCGGACGCCCAGGCCGACGCCCTTCCCCGGCCGTCGCCTGCCTACTGGTCGGCAACACCACCGCGATCAGGGCCGCCACACGCCTGATAGACACCACGGTCAGCAGCCACAACGTGTCAACCCTGCTCGCCGACCTCACCCGCCGCCCGGACTGCGCCGACGTCCTGCACGCCCTGATCCTGCTGGCCGATCACCTCGATCGACACGGCAGCCCCATCGACTACGCACGTCGCCGAGCCCTGTTCGGCACGCGCACCTGCTTCGTCGCGCTGGCGGACTGGCTGCACCTGGAGCGCCGCCTGCGCGCGAACCACACCCCCGACATCGCGCACGCCCAACGCTGGATCTTCCACACCCTGACTGGGTCGCCCCCGCATCTGGCGCACCCGGCCATCGCACCCGTCACTGCGGCCCAACGCCAGCAGTACAAACGGTTTCGCTGGCGCTCGGTGATCTTCTGTCGGAAGCCGCTTTCAGCGGTGCGACCGGAGTCGGGCTGCTGTTCAATTTCGGTCTCTACGGCGTGCTGTTCTGCATCACCATTTTTCTGAAGCGCACGCTGCGCCAGTCCGCCGCGGTCACCGGCGTGGCACTGTTGCCGCTGACCGCGGTGACCGCGCTCGGCGCCCTGTTCTCCGGTCGCGTCACCAGCAGGTTCGGCCCCCGGCTGCCCATGGCGCTCGGGCTGTCCGGCGGGCTGCTCGGCACGTGCCTGCTGGCCGCCTGCGGCGACCACTCGGGGACGGTGGCGCTGGCGGTCTTCGGCGCGATCACGGGCTGTGTCGGCCTGTGCATGCCCGCGATGACCGGGGTCGCGCTGGCCGGGCTCCGGCCGCAGCGGACCGGACTCGGCGCCGCTACCTTCAACGCCGCGCGCCAGGCCGGGGGAGCGCTCGGCATCGCCCTGCTCGGCAGCACCGCGTTGCAGCGGCCCGGTGCGGCAGGCCCGGACCTGCCACACCTGCGGCTGCCCATGATCCTCGCCGCTACCGGCTACCTGATCGCCGTCATCGTCACCCTCACCGCGATCGGTGGCCCCACAAGGCGACCTCGGTGATCACCGATCGTGACTGATAGGTTGCGGGCTCAGTCGGCGATGTGGCCGACGACTTGGGGAATTTCGAACAGGTTGCCGGTGTCTCCGGTGTGCAGGAACGCGACGTTGCTGTCGACGGGGATCCGCCCGCTGCGGGCGTGGTCGAGCAATCCTGCGAGTCCCTTGCCGGTGTAGACGGGGCCGACGAAGACGCCCTCTGCTCGGGCCAGCTCGCGGATGGCTGCTGTGCTTTCGGCGGAAGCGACGGCGTATTCCTCGCCGATGAAGCGCTGGTCGATGTCGATCTCGGCGCGGATCGTCGCGTCGTCGGGTACGGGCGCGCCCAAGGTGGCCAGGACCGCCTTGGTCCGTTCGACAATCACGCCGGGGTTCATCCGGTCTCCGTCGTTGAACCTCTGGATGGAGATCGACCGGAACTTCACCGAGTGTCCCAGACTCAGCTTGGCCGCCAGCATCCCCGGCAGCGCGGTCCCGGTGCCGATCGTGTGGTAAACGTAGTCCAGCTCGACCCCTGCGGCATCGGACTGTTCAAGCATCTCCCGGAGTGTCAGGGCGTGCGCGATGAAGCCGTCGGGGTGCGCACCACCGGTCCCGACAACGAGGACCTCGTGCCCCTGCGCTTCAAGTTCGGCCTTGCGCACCGCGATGGCGTCGGTGATTCGCGCGGCCTCGTCCGGAGAATGCCAGACGTTGCCGCTGACGTTGATGACGTGGGTTTCGACACCCATCGTCTTGTTGAGCAGATAGTTGCCGCGAAACTCGCCGAGCTCACCATGCCGGGGCACGTTCCGCGTCAGAACCAGGATCGGCGTGATTCCTACGTTCAGGCAGGCGGCGGCGAACTGCAGGCCCGAGTTGGTCAGGTATTCGCCCTGGGTGATGACGTGTGTCACTCCGTTCTCGAGGGCCCGCCCCAGGATGAACTCGGCCAGGCGCATCTTGCTCCCGCTGATCGCACTAGGTCCTGCCAGGTCCTCGCGCTTCATCAAGAGGTTGATCCCGTACGCCGCCGACAGGTTGGACAAGGCGTGGAAAGGAGTGGGGTAGAACCCGACCCGGCATCGGGGGAGTTTGTTGATCGCGGTGTCGAATTGCGTGAAGTCCATGCGTCTAGCGTCGGCCACGCCTCTGGATTAGCACAAGCAATGATCTCTTCTTGGTCGATAAGCTATCCTTAACTTCATGTCTTGGTTGTTCGATCCGCGGCATCTGGTGACCCTTGCGGCTGTCGTGCGGCTCGGCTCGTTCGCCGCTGCCGCAGAGGAGCTGGGCTACACCCAGTCCGCGGTCTCGCAGCAGGTTGCGGAACTGGAACGACGGGTCGGTGCGCGAGTCGTGGTCCGGCGGCCCGTTCGTGCGACCGAGGCCGGGCAGGTCCTTCTCGACACCGAGGCCGCGATCAGCGTGTCGATGAGTCGCGCTGCCACCGAGCTCGCGGCGCTCGCGGACGGAACCGGCGGCGAGGTGCGGCTCGGCGCGTTCATCTCGGCGGCAGCCTCCATCGTCCCTCCCGCGCTCGCACGCCTGCGTGCGACCCATCCGGCAGTTCACATCACACTCCGCGAACTTGAGCAGCGCGAAACGCATGCGCTGCTGTTCCGGGGAGAGATCGACCTGGCCATCACCTTCGACTACGAACACGCTCCCGGGCCGCTGCCCGCCGGGCTCATGCAAGAGCACCTCATGGACGATCCGATCATGGTCGTCCTTCCCGTCGGTCATCCCCTGGCCGGAGCTGACAGTGTCACCCCAGCCGACCTTCCGTCGGACGCATGGATCAACACCGCGGTCGACGTCCGCGACTTGGCAGCGTCACCCGTCGACCGCGACCGGGGAAGCGGACATCGTTTGGACTTCGATGGCATGGACTTCCGCACTGCGCTCAATCTCGTCGCGGCGGGTCTCGGCGTCGCGCTGCTGCCGCGGTTGTTGCTGTTGGACGCTCCGCCGAGCGTCGTGGTTCTGCCCATGCGGCAGCCCACACTCGTCCGTCGTCTCTACACCTGCCGGCTCGATACGAGAGGCGTGACCGCATCGATCAGGCGGCTGGAGATGTACCTGCGGGAGGCAGTGGCGGAACTGTCAACTACCCGGGAATTCATTCCCGGGTAGTTGACCGTGAGGTCGTGCCGTACGTGGGATTGCCGAAGCTCTGGTTCGGGCACCGAGGAGCCTTCGATGCGGGACCAGGATTTGCTGCGCGCCGCGCGCCTGGCTGATTACGGGACCGTGAGCACTCGACTCTCCTTGCTGAGCGACCACCGGCTCGGGGAGGTCGTGGCAGCCGTTACCCCGCTCGGGTCGGGCATCGGCGGCAGGTCGGCAGAGTTGGACATCAACGGAACGTGCGTCTTCGTCAAGCGGATCCCTTTGACGGACACCGAATTACGCCCGGAGAATGTGCGGT
>NZ_BMQA01000133.1 GCF_014647875.1 Streptomyces brasiliensis
ATACAAGATCACACACTACCCGTTAGACGGCAGTTGGGGTACCTAACGAAGCCCTACTAGCGCGAGCACCCGGAACGCGCCCTTGCCCGAAGCCCCGTGCGGTGGAAGTTTCCCTACCTCATGCCGTCACCGGCCGCCCGCCCCGCGGGCGGAGAACCTGCGGTCAGTGGGGCGGGTAGCAGTCGTAGTAGTCCTTCGGATCGACCCCGCCAGGCTTACCAAAGGTGGCATAGTCGCCATAGTGGATGAAGTTGCACTTGTTCACCCTCGACGCGTTCGCATGAGGCTTGGGGTGGGGCTTGGGATGGGAAGCTGTCGCGCCGGTCTGCGGTGCCGCGAAGGCCGTCTGGGCCGGTAGCGCCAGGCCGCCGGCAAGCACAGCCGCAGCGGCGGCAGCCAGGGGCAAACGACGTATCCAGCGAGATTCATGCATGGTTGGCTCCTTGGTTCATGTTGAGGCCCGGCCATGGATGGGACCGGGGGCGTGGAACCCGGGCTAGCCGGCCTCATGTCGGTCTTTCGGCCGCCCCGGCCGGGGCGGCTTGGAATCCAGTAAGCCCGATCGCGGACACCGCGTCATGTCACTGAAAACCGTGACTTGACGCCATAAGGTGGCCAGGCGATCTGTTCTTCGAGGAAGGCAAGGATCGCTCGGAGCCGCTGTGCGTCAGGCGGCAGCTCGGCCATGGCCCGCACCGCCGCTGCACGAGATGGAGCCGGTCACCTCCAGGTCCTTCCTCCCCGCCCCAAGTCCACCAGCTTCGCCCATGCCGCCGGGATGCGACCGCGCTCTTGCCAGTACGGGTGGAATAGCACGGCTACGGATCGAAGTCGCCCCGCGCACGGTATGCGATAGAGATCAGCCGGGCACTGTGCGCGACAGGGAAAACGCGCAGGTCAGGCGGCGATTCTGGAACCGCCTAGGCATGCCCTCCGGAGCCGTGTGCGCAGGTTCGAAGCCTGCCCGAGGCTCGGACCTGCGCTGCATCCAGCGTCGCTATCCCCGCCGGGTCCTGTTGCATACGCAAGCCAAAGGCCGCAGGTCAGGCACCCATAGCCGACCCGCTCTCCAGCTCCTCCGGGGCCCGCCATCCACCCGTTATGGGCCATTGTTAAGCTGCTGTACAAAATGTGCGCCTCTATCCAGGTGTCAGGGCACCAGGCCCAGGACACGCCGCGCACTGGAAGGGGAACAGAGCCGTGCATGGCGAGTACAAGGTGCCCGGTGGCAAGTTGGTCGTCGTTGATGTGGACGTCGAGGATGGCGTGCTGCGCAACGTGCGCGTCGCTGGGGACTTCTTCTTGGAGCCCGACGAGGCGATCCTCTCGATCAACAGCGCTCTGGAAGGCGCTCCCTCGTCGACGGACGCCGCAGGTCTGGCGGCTCGGATCACGGCTGCGCTGCCAGAGTCGACTGTCATGCTCGGGTTGACCACGGAGGGCGTCGGCATTGCCGTCCGGCGTGCCCTGGCCCAGGCAACCGAGTGGAGCGATTACGACTGGCAGCTGGTGCACATGGAGCCGCAGCCGCCGGCCCTGCACATGGCTCTGGACGAGGTGATCACCGCCGAGGTGGCCGCCGGGCGACGAGCACCGACTCTGCGGGTATGGGAATGGGCCTCCAACGCCGTGATCATCGGTAGCTTCCAGTCGCTGCGGAACGAGGTGGATCCCGAAGGCGCCGCTAAGCATGGCGTGACCGTGGTTCGCCGCATTTCTGGTGGCGGGGCCATGTTTGTAGAGCCCATGAGTACGATCACGTACTCCCTGTCCGTACCGGAATCGCTGGTCTCAGGCCTCTCCTTCGCCGACAGCTACGCGTACCTCGACGACTGGGTGCTGGGCGCGCTCGGCGACATGGGCATCAAGGCCTGGTACCAGCCCCTCAACGACATCGCCACCGAGGCTGGCAAGATCGCCGGTGCCGCCCAGAAGCGGATCGTCGGTCCGGACGGCGACCCTGGGGCCGTCCTGCATCACGTGACGATGTCGTACGACATCGACGCCGACAAGATGCTCGAAGTGCTCCGCATCGGCAAGGAGAAGATGTCCGACAAGGGCACCAAGAGCGCCAAGAAGCGCGTCGACCCGCTCCGTCGGCAGACTGGCCTCGCCCGGGAGCAGGTGATCGAGAACATGATCGCCTCCTTCCGTGACCGCTACGGACTCACCACCGGCGAAATCACGGCGGAGGAGATGGCCCGCGCGGAGGAGCTGGTGCGGACGAAGTTTGCCACCGAGGAATGGACCGCGCGCGTGCCGTAAACGCCTTCTACCCCTGCCGGGTGCAGCATGGCACCCGGCAGGACGAGTAGGCGCTTGCCCTTGATCACGCAGGCTCGTAGTGTCTTCCCCGTCCGACCTTCGTCGGGCCATGTGAGGAGCCCGGCTTCCGGTAACTTTAGGAAACATCCGATGGGCGAGATATTTTGTCTTGGTATGTGGATAGCTCCTCAGCGCCGCAGTATGTCGTGATCAAGCCCCACAAGCTGCTGCGCCTTGGCGCCCCCGCCGCGCGGGACTTGCGGGCCCAGGGGTGCCATTTGTCGTGATCACAGCGAGCACTGCTGACCCAGGCCGGCATCACAACCGGCATGAGCGTCCTTGAAGTCGGTTACGGGGCCGCCGACATGACGCTGCAGATGGCCCGCCTGGTCGGGCCGAACGGTTCTGTGATCGGCGTCGACATGGATGCGGACCTCTTGTCGCTCGCAGAGCAGCGTGCCGAGCGAGCGGGGCTGGACACCCCCGTCTTCCGCGAAGGCGTGCCCAAGACCGTCGTGAGTTTTGCCGCCGCCGACTGCATCCCTTGTCCCTTCAAGGAGCAGTGCACCAGCGCCAAGCAGAACCGCCGCCGACTCAGCCTCCAGCCCCGCGAACTGGCCGAGGCCGTCCGCGACGCCCGACGTCCTCGACCTCGCGTCGCAGGGAGTCGCTGAGGGCCTCCATCGCGAACTTCGCCCCGGAGCAGGCGCCGAAGCTCGGCATCGCGACCTTGCTTCCAGCGGAGCTGATGTTGATGACGCGACCTCTGGCGGCGACGACCGGGGGCAGCAGGACCTGAGTGGCGGCGATCTGGCCGAAGACGCCGGCGTCGAACTGCCGCCGCCACTCCCCGAGAGCGGCGGTCTCGTCAGGACCGTTGATCGCGATGCCGGCGTTGTTCACGACCGCCCGCAGCCTCCGGACGCCGCGCTCCTGCGAGACGCGTTCGGCCAGCGCCGCCACCTGGGTCTCGTCCGTGACATTCAGCATCACGGGCTCGATCCCAGGGGCCTGCGCCCGGTCCGCCGCGGCCTGGCCGCGCACTCCAGCCAGCACGTGGAACCCGTCGGCGGCCAGCCGCCTCGCCGTCGCCAGCCCGATGTCGCCCGAGGCACCGGTCACCAGGACCAGCTCGTTGGACGAATTCACGATGCACACCTCCTGGGTCCAGGGCGCGGGAGGTCCCAGGCTGTACCGCGCACCGCGGTCGGCTGCGGTGCCGTGGATGACAGCGTCGACCGCGACCGGGGTACCGGGCGCGGCTGCGCCGACGGAGTCCGATGAAGGCATGAGCGATAAGCCCCGGTCTGTCGCCGGTGTGCTGCTGCGGTGCCGTGAGTGGGTTGGTTGTTGTCCCTCCCTGCTCAGCGGGGTGGGCCCAGGACGATCTGGCCGTACAGGTCGGCGGCTTCGGCCATCTTGGCGGGGTCGAGCTTGAAATTGTCGGGTCGGGGTGTCCTGACATCGCGTCCTGCATGACGGAACATGCCCTCGATGCCTCCGGGGGTCGCGATCATGAGCAGGTCGGCGGTGTCGGATGTGATGCGGTAGCTGTGCGGGATGTTGCGGGGGAGGTAGACGATGCCGCCCTCGGTCATTTCCATCTGCTCGTCCCCGGCCCACAGCAGGGCGCTGCCGCTGATGAGCATGAAGACCTCGTCCTCACGCGTGTGCATGTGGAAGGGAGGAGCCTCCCCCTTGCCGACCCGGAAACGGCCCACGGTCAACTTTCCTTCGGTCGCCTTGCTGTCGAGCAGGACCGAGAACGTGCTTCCGTCGATCCACTCGAGGGTCTGCTGCTCGTCTGCTTGAGCCAGGAACGGCATGCTCATGCCGATCATCCAATTCTCTGATGGCTTCAGCCCAGCCTTGGTGATGGAGTCGTCTACGGCGATCCGGTCGAGGACGAGGCCGACGATCCCGTCGTAGGAGTCGAGCGCGATCTGCTTGAGCGCGCGAAGACGCCTTGTCGTATCCCCTCGTCGCAGCGGCTTCGGATCGTGGTGGCCAAGCAGGTTGTGTCGGCGATCGCCTCGTCAGAACAGCCGAGGCGCAGCAGTTGTAGCATCTTGTCCAAGATGATCCGGTCACTGAGGCGCCAGATCACCGGGACTTGTGCCCGTTCTGTTGCCGGTGTCCCCCACCGCGCCTGTCCTCACCACCTCGAAGTTACCTTTGTGCCCGGCCTGGACGCAGCCATACGCCGGAGCCAGGAACTGCGGAGTGTGGGTCGCGCTGGGCCGGAGCCTCAGGCTGTTCGGGGTGTGGTGGTTGCGTACGTTTTGAGGTTCTGGAACTCGGCGATGGCTGAGGGGCCGCAGAGGAGGTCGTGGCCGCTCCGTTTCATGCCGCCTTGTGCGATGTGTTCGGACTGCACCGATCCGGACGACCCCAGCACCGCGCGCCTGGACATCGTCCAGGCGCACCACACGCAAATCCTCTGTGATCCAGGGCTGCAAGAGGCCCTGTCGAGTCAACCGCAGCGCGGTGCCCGCCCCGCACGGGGCCGCACCCACGCGGCAGCACCCACGCCGGGACACCCCGGCCGCCGCGGGCCTCTGCCCGGCAAAACACACCGACCGGTACCGGACAAACCCCGAATGAGACCCCACCCGCGAACGAGCGGCACAAGGCCCACGTCGGAACAGCCGGCCGCACGGACAACACACCACCCAGGCGCGCCCGCTCCGTACACAGACCGGACGGACATCACAGCATCACGTGATGACTCTTAGCAGACGCTTCACCTCCCGGGGCGTCCCTCAACCATCGCCCTGTCGGGTGGATCAACGCGGTCAAGCGGGATCGAGCACCCCTGCAGGGGACCTATGGCCTCGCGGGCGAGATCTGCGGTCCGAGGGAGTCGACGCACCAGTGCCTTATGAGGGGCGAGGATGGAAGCTTCAGTGACCAAAGTTGCCGTGAACAAGTTGCCACTGGTCGGCGCGATGTTCTGGGCGACCAAGATCGTGGCCACCACGCTGGGCGAGTCCGCATCGAACTTCGTCACGATGGCGCCACTGAACCTCGGCTACGCCGTCGGCGCGATCATCTTCCTGATGGCCTTCGCGCTCACCCTGGCAATGCAGCTCAAGGCCGACCGCTTCCACCCGGCGGTTTTCTGGTCGGTCATTCTGACCACCAGCATCGTGGGCACCTCGATGTCCGACTACATCAACCGCACTGCCGGGCTCGGCTACGCCGGCGGCTCGATCCTGCTGACCAGCCTCCTGGTGATCGTGCTGATCGGCTGGCGGATGACCGGACAGACCATGGATGTGGAGCGGATCGCCACCACGAAGGGCGAGATCTTGTACTGGACCGCGACACTGGTGTCCAACACGCTGGGCACCTCCAGCGGTGACTTCCTCTCCGGCGGTCTGGGCCTCGGCTTCCGCGACAGCTCTCTACTGCTGTCCGGGACCATGCTCGTGATCCTCGCCGCGCACTATCTGACCCCGATCTCGGGCACGGTGCTGTTCTGGGCGGCCTACGTGCTGACCCGCCCCCTTGGAGCGGTGGCAGAGAACGCCGTGGAAAAGCCCGTCACGCAGGGCGGGCTCGGAGTAGGAACCACGATCACCTCATCCGCTCTGCTCGCTGTCCTGGCAATTCTGGTGGGTTGGCAGACGCTCACCGACCGCGAATACCGCCGTACAGACGAGTCCATCGGCAGCGACCGCCCGGCACCCATCCGCCCATGAACGTTGTGCAGGCGATCGCGACGCGCCTTCCGTAGCCGCGTGTCGAGTCCGCACAGATCTTGGCCCTGGACGACCGACTCAAGCACGTCGATCGGCAGATCCGCGACACCTTCCGCACCCACCCACAGGCCGAGATCATCGAGTCCCTGCCCGGTATGGGCCCCGTCCTCGGCGCCGAGTTCGTTGTCGCAGCAGGCAACTTGACCGCCTACACCGACGCCGGCCACCTGGCGTCAGCAGCCGGACTCGTACCGGTCCCACGCGATTCCGGCCGCCGCACCTGCAACATGCACCGGCCCAAACGCTACAGCCGCCGGCTGCGCAGGGTCTTCTACCTGTCCGCACAAACCAGCATCATCCGCGACGGCCCCAACCGGGAGTACTACCTCAAAAAGCGCGGAGAAGGCTGCAAACACGTTCAGGCCGTCATCGCCCTCGCACGACGACGGACCAGCGTCCTCTGGGCTCTGCTACGCGACAATCGGGCCTTCACCCCCGTCCCGCCCACCACGCAAGCGGCTTGACTCCGTCACTGAAACTCCGCCGACCCCGTGGCGGAAGATGGGCAGTCGTATCGCGCTATCGCTGACAGGGGGCCCAATGATCAAGATCGAATACCGCCGGACCGGCCCATACACGGACCAAGGTCAAGAGAGCCGTGCAGGAGTGGACCTCGCCGTTGTCAGCCGTGCTGACCTGCGCTGGTACTATTTCCTGTCCGACCTTGCGTTCACGATCGGTGAGGCCGAGCTGACCCCGCCCTGGTCGTGGACGCCCGTCTTCGACTTCCTGTGGTCGATGAAGGGTGCACTCGGACACCTGGAGCGGGGCGAGCAGACGACGATCGGCTTCACTGAGAACGCCGAGCTGATCAGCTTCGTCCCGGAGGGTGAGAAGGTGCGGGTCTCATGCACGTACGCAACGGCAGAGGCCGTCTGTGAATGCGTCGATCTCAAGAACGCCTGGCTGGTCCTCCGAGAAGCCGTGCTGACGCAACTCAGCGTTGAGTACCCAAGACTCGCGGCCAACCCAGCACTCGCGGAGCTCCGGCTCTGACTGTCTAGCCCCAAGGCGGCCCGGCAGCTTGCTCTGGAGGCCACAGAGTACGGCAGCGTGGTTGAGGCCGGTGGGGGTGCAGCGAGGCACACACTCGCCTGATCGGTCGGCGTAGCCGCCATCGTGGCTGACCTTCGTCGGCTGAGGCGCAGACGATCCCCGAGAGGAGGCGCCGTCCTCACAGACGGAGGGCGCCCCATGGGCTTGACTTGGTCATTGAAACTCCCGGCCAAAGTCGCTACGCCGACCGCTCTGTAGGGTGCGGCACCATGACTCCTGACGTGCCTCGGGGCTCGAAGCGCAGCGACACTGCGAGGTGGGAAGACCTCGTCGCCCGATACGCCTGGGCCGATGCCGATGAGCCCGATGCGTATACCTTCTCCGTGATTGCAGGAAAAACGGAGAACGAGGTGATCCAGGCGTTCGGTGGCGATCCCGGGGCGTCGCGGCTGATGACCTTCACCGAGACCGCTGACGAGCAGGCAGCTCACCTCTATGAGGACTACGAGCTGCTTCGTGTGGTCACCGTCGACCGACGCGTCATCGCCATCGAATGGGGTTACCACGGCAGCATCCCGGAGATCGCCCGGCGAGCGTCCGCTGACGGAGGCGAGTTCTTCAGCGTCTACCGCAGTGTGAATGCCCGGTACCAGGTCATGCACGCCCTTGATGGCCACGTAGACGGTAAGTTCGACCCCTTCGAGCTGGAGGACGCGGCGTTGATGGACCCGGAACCGGAGGTCCCCGCCTGGGCAGAAGGGGTCGCCTTCCACATAGGGACCTTGTGCGCCGAGTCCTTCGCGCTCATGGAACGCACCACGGGCGTGGCCATCGATCCCGGGTGGTTGGACACGGCGCTTCGCACCGTGCTGCTCGCCTCACCCACTGAGCTCTTCGGGCAGTCAGAGGCAGCGTGGCTCCCATGAGCACACCGCGCGTCCTCACACGAGACGCGGCGAAGTCGGGGCCGCCATCGGGCCGTCCGAGGTGAACCACCGTTGACAGGCATCGACAGCCATCGCCAGCGTTTACGCTGGCCAGAATGCCCCAGCTCAGGAAGACTCCCACACGGGAAACTGGCTGCACCACTTCCAGAAGATCTAATCGATGTTTCGAGGCAGGTACGCGTCATGTGTCGCGTAGTAGAGCACAGCCTCGCACTTCTGCAGACCCGTGGGCTGCGCGCCGTCCCTCCACCGCGACCAGACCTCGATCACTTCATGGGCAAGCCCAACTTCGAGCAGGTAAGCGAAACCGGCAGGCGGGCAGTCGTCATCTGAGACGGACGTTGGTGAGGCAGGGGACCAGGGCTTCGTCGCATGCAGAATCGCGTCGTCCGGCACTTCATCGAGCCGCTCGAGGACCTCGACCAAGCTACGGCCGGACACCAGGATGGCCATGATGCCGACAGTAGCGCGTGCCCGCTGCATGCCCGATCGACCGGGGAACAGCAGGGACTCAGGGGGAACGGCGGCACCTTGGGACCCAGGTCCAGGTCAGACGCTTCACAGGGCAGCCCGCACCCGTATCACTCGTCTTCCAAACTGGTGCACTTCACAGTTGCGGAGGGGCGTCGGCGCCCCACGGATCGATCCGGAGTTGCCTGTAGCACTTGACGTCGCGGGCGTGGAGGAAACGCGCCCCGGTATAGCGGAGGTCGTCGAAGGTCCAGTCCTTGCTGATGTCCCGGTCGGCGAAGCGGCAGAGCAGCTCGACCATCCCGCAGTTGAAGTGCGACCAGCACTCGGGCACCGCCCAGTGACGGCGCCAGATCACCGTCCCCCACTTGTTGGGGTCCGGCGAGTCCGCCCGCCAGCACAGCAGGTCCGCCTCGACGGTATAACCCCAGCCGATGAGCAGTTCGGGCGCGTCGTAGTCCTCCTCCTCTGCCGTCAGCTCGGCATCCCCCGTTACCCCTTCAACATTGGCACCGGGATCGTTGGGATACACCTCGTTCACGGGCGGAACCACCCCGAGGAAATCGTCGAAGAGGCCCTGCCCGTAGACGCGCATGAACTCCTTGTAGTCGTCGGGAAACCCCCGCGGATACCGCTCAGTCAGACTGTCCCAGTCCAGGACGTTGCCTCCCGCGGCCGGTGGGGCGACCAAGGAAGTGAGACGGGCCAGGGGGCCGCCCGGTTCGGGTTCCTGTTGCATGGGGTCTCCGTTACTTGACCACGTCACCGAGGTTCACCCCGGACGGTCCGTAGTTGTTGTACACCGTCATGCTGTCCGAGAGTCCGGCTGCCCCCTACAGCAGCCAGAGCATCGAATGACATCCACGCGTGGCATCAACGGCGGCGGATGACCGCACATCAGGACATCTTCCGGCAGCTCCAACAACAACACCTGGGCTGCCGCGAGCAGTGCAGGCACGGTCACCGGATCGAACTCCTGAAGCGGTGATCACACGCGAGCGCCCTTCCGTGCTGTCCTGGGGCCATCCTCTGGCCAGATTCGCCCACGCAAGCCAGACAGAGACAGCGAACGTCCTAGTCAGCAGGCCTTGGACCATGACCTTTTGGGCGGTCTTGAAAGCCGTTGGCCTTCACCCTCGTACGCATCGTGGACCTGCCGCATCGCAGGTCGGGGGCGTTCTTCCAGCGCCCAAGTCGAGCCACCGTCTGACATTCTCCACGGTTAACGACCTGGGTCCGTCAGATTTCACGCCCATGCGCACCAGAGTGACGTGCGTGTGACGGGTCGGCGCGCCCCCTCGGTCGCCAAACGTGTCGAAGCGGGGGCTTTCGTATGCCCGTCTTATGATCTGCCCATGGCAGACATTCCCGACGAATTGATCACCCTGGAACGGGCCGCCGAAGCCGAGCGCGCGAAGCTCGCCGGCCTGGACGACGACGAGCACGAAGCGCAGCGCGTGAAGTGGCGCAGGATGAATGCCGCGTTCCAGGCCGAAGTGACCGTGTACGCGGCGCGCAAGGACGTCGGCATGTC
>NZ_BMQA01000134.1 GCF_014647875.1 Streptomyces brasiliensis
CAGCTCCACCAGCGGCAGCATCTCCGGCGAGATCCGCTCCGCACCCACCGGAATCAGGTTCTCGGGCACCTCAACCGCTTCAGCACCGGACGCCCTCGCCAATCCGGCCGGCGTCGACGCCTCGAACAACACCCGCACCGACACGGACACGCCCCGCGCCCGCAGCCGGTCCACCAACGACACCGCCAGCAGCGAATGCCCGCCCAGCCGGAAGAAGTTGTCGTCGACGCCGACCGACTCAAGACCGAGCACCTCGGCGAACACCGAGCAGAGGATCTCCTCCTGCACGGTGGCGGGGGCACGGCCCGCGCCTGTGACGTACTCCGGCGCGGGCAGGGACTTGCGGTCGAGCTTGCCGTTGACGGTCAGCGGCAGTTCGTCCAGTGTCACGAACGCTGCCGGGACCATGTACTCCGGCAGCCGCGACGCCACCACGTCCCGCAGGCCGTCTGTGTCGAGGCCGGCATCGGCGTCCGTGGCCACTACGTAGGCGACCAGGCGCTTGTCGCCCGGAGCGTCCTCACGCGCCAACACCGCGGCCTGTCCAACGTCCGGCTGAGACAGCAGCACGGCCTCGATCTCGCCCGGCTCGATCCGGAAGCCGCGGACCTTGACCTGCTCGTCGGCCCGCCCGCCGAAGACCAGTTGACCGTCCACGGTCCACTTGGCCACGTCACCGGTCCGGTACATCCGCTCACCCGGCAACCCGAACGGGCAGGCCACGAACCGCTCACCCGTCAGACCCGCACGGCCGACGTAACCGCGCGCCACACCGGCACCGGCCACGTACAGCTCACCCGCGACACCCACCGGCACCGGCTGCAGCGCCTCATCCAGCACGAGCAAGCGGCCGTTGGCGATCGGCGTGCCGATCGACGGCACATCCCCCGGCATCAGCGGCTGCGACATCGACGCACACACGGTGATCTCGGTCGGGCCGTAAGCGTTGATCAGCCGACGCCCCGAAGCCCACCGCTCCACCAGACCCGCGTCCAGCGCCTCACCAGCAGATACGAGCGTGGTGACCGAGTCCAGGTCGCCGGCGTCGAGAGCGCCCAGTACCGCCGGCGGCAACGTCGCGTGCGTGACGGAGTGCCGCGCCACGACCTCCACCAACCCACCCCCCGGCAGCAGTTCCTCCGCCGACGCCACCACCAGAGCCGCACCCGAGCACAGCGCCATCAGCACCTCGGACACCGCCGCATCGAAACCGATCGACGCGAACTGCAACACCCGAGAGCCCGGCTCCACCGCGAACCGCTCGATCTGCGCCGCCACCAGATTCAGCGCCCCGCCGTGGGTCGCCGCCACCCCCTTCGGCACACCCGTCGACCCCGACGTATAGATCACATACGCCAGTTCCATCGGTGTCACCGTCACCGTCGGCGGGCTCGTCGGCAGCTCGTCCAACTGCGCCTGAACCTGCGGCTCGTCGAGCCACACAACCGGCACGCCGCTCAGTGTTTCGGCCAAGCCCTCGGTCGCCGAGCGGTCCGCCACCACGAGCACCGCACCGCCGTCGCCGAGCATGAACTCCACGCGCTCGACCGGCAGTTGCCCATCGATCGGCAGATACGCCGCCCCCGCCTTCCACACTCCGAGGATCGCGGTCACCAACTCGGCCCCGCGCGGCAGACACACACCCACCACGGACTCCGGGCCCACACCCATCCCGCGCAGATGGTGCGCCAGCCGATTCGCCGCCGCATCCAACTGCGCGTACGACAGCTCGACCCCTTCGGCCACCACTGCCACCGCATCCGGTGCGGCGTCCACCCGTTGGCCGAAGAGCTCGATGACGGTGTCCGCCGGGCCTGCGACCGCGGTGTCATTCCACCCGACGAGCACCTGGTCCCGCTCAGCCGCATCAATGACCTCGACCGCATGCAGCCGCACGTCGGGCGCCGCCGTCACGTGTTCCAACGCCCGGGCGAACCAGCCCGTCAAGCGTTCGGCGGTCTCCACCTCGAACAGGTCCGCCGACGCGATCAGCGACCCACGCAGCCCGGCCGGACGTCCTTCCTCGTCCAGCACCTCCGCCAACGACACATCGAAATCGAACTTCACCGACGTCGTGGACACACCGACCGCCGGCTCCCCGGCGCCGACACGGGCGCCGGCCAACTCCAACCTGGCGCCGTCGACGTTCTGCAGCGTCAGCATCACCTGGAACAGCGGGTGCCGGGACAGCGAACGCTCCGGCGCCAGCTCCTCCACCAACCGCTCGAACGGCACATCCTGATGCGCCAACGCCCCCAGACTCGCCTCCCGCACCCGCCCCAACACCTCACGGAACTCCGGATCACCCGACAGATCCGTACGCACCACCAACGTGTTCACGAAGAACCCGACGAGATCGTCCAGCGCCTCGTCGGTACGTCCCGCGATCGCAGACCCGATCGGCACATCGGTGCCCCCACCGAGCCGTGACAGCGTCACCGCCAACGCCGCCTGAAGGACCATGAACACCGTCACGCCCTCGGCCCGCGCGAGGTCCACCACCCGCTGATGCACCTCGGCCGACACCCGCAACGGCACGCGATGCCCCACATGCGTCGCCACCGCCGGACGCGGCCGGTCCACCGGCAGCACGATCTCCTCCGGCACCCCGGCCAGCGTCCCCCGCCAGTACTCCACCTGCTCCGACGGCAGACCGCCCGGCTCCCCCTCCTCCCCCAGCAACTCCCTCTGCCACAAGGTGTAGTCGGCGTACTGCACCGACAATGGCTCCCACACCGGAGCCTCGCCCTGCGACCGCGCCGCATACGCGACCGACAGGTCCCGCGCCAACGGAGCGGTCGACCAACCATCGCTGGCGATGTGATGCACCACCACGACCAGCACCCGCTCATCCGACCCGGCCTCGAACAGCCACGCCCGGATCGGCAGCTCCGCCGACAGATCGAACGCGTACCGCGACGCCTGGCCCACGGCGTCGGCCAGTTCCGCGGGTGCCACCCGCGCGACCTGCAGGTCCCCGTGCGGATCCTGGGCATCCAGGATCCGCTGGTAGGGCTCGCCGTTCACCGCTGGGAACAGCGTGCGCAGCGACTCATGCCGGGCGATCACATCACGCAGTGCCGCACCCAGAGCGGCGACGTCCACCTCGCCGGTCAGTGACACGACCATGGGGATGTTGTACGTCGGGCTCGGCCCCTCCAACTGGCCCAGGAACCACAACCGTCGCTGCGCGAACGACAACGGCACCCGCTCCGGACGTGTCCCCGCCGCCCGCAACGGTGTCCGAGCCTGCCCCGCCTCGGCCAAGCGCGTCGCGAGACCGGCCACGGTCGGTGCCTCGAAGAGCACCCGCAGCGGCAGCTCGACACCCAGAATCGTGCGGATCCGCGACACCAACCGGGCGGCCAGCAGCGAATGTCCGCCCAACCGGAAGAAGTCGTCGTCGACCCCCACCGACTCAAGCGCCAGCACATCCGCGAACGCCCCGCACAGGATCTCCTCCTGCACCGTGGCCGGCGCGCGGCGCGCGGACACACCCATGGCCGCATAGTCGGGAGCGGGCAGGGCCGAGCGATCCACCTTTCCGTTCACCGTCAGCGGGAAGCGCTCGAGCAGCACCACCGTCGAGGGCACCAGATAGGCGGGCAGCGTCTCGGCCACGGACTCCAGCAGCGACTCCGCCGATGTGTCCGCGTCCTCGGTGAGCGCCGCGTAGGCCACCAGCCTCTTGTCGCCCGGGACGTCCTCGCGGACGATCACCTCGGCCTGGGACACCGCCGGATGTCCGGCGAGCGCGCTCTGAACCTCGCCCAGCTCGATCCGCATTCCGCGGATCTTCACTTGCTGATCCACCCGGCCCACGAACGACAGCACGCCGTCCTGGCGCCACACGACCTGGTCGCCGGTCCGGTACATCCGCTCCCCGGGCTCGAACGGGCAGGCGACGAAGCGCTCGGCGGTGAATCCCGGCCGTCCCACATACCCCCGGGCCAGCCCGGCTCCAGTCGTGTAGAGCTCACCGGGCACACCCACCGGCACCGGGTTCAGCGACGCGTCCAGAACGTAGATCCGGCTGGCCGCCACCGGACTCCCGATGGGCACACTGCGCCCATCTCCCGGGCCTGCCACCGGGTGCGTCGTGGTGAACACCGTGCACTCGGTCGGGCCGTACACGTTCGTCAGCGCGGTTCGCGGCAGTTCGCCCGTCACACGGTCGCAGTGCGCGGGAGAGAGCACGTCACCGCCGGCCCACACCTGACGCAGACCGGCGAGAACCTGAATGTCGGCGTCCACCACCTCGTGGAACAGCCCGGCCGTCAGCCACGCGGTGGACACCCGGTGAGCGGACACGAAGTCGCCGAGCTCCGCCACCGACAGCTCGCCCTGCCCCGGAAGCGCCAGTGTCGCGCCGTTCAGCAGCGCGCCCCAGACCTCCAGGGTGCTCGCGTCGAACGACACCGAGGCCAGCTGACTCACCACATCCCCCGCGACCACACCCACATGCCGCGCCACCCGGTCGACGCCCTGGTGCAGAATCACCACGCCCTTGGGCACACCTGTGGACCCGGAGGTGTAGATGATCTGCGCCGGATGCTCGGGGCGCAGTTCACGCGGCAGCGGGCCACCGTCCAGCCCGGCCAGTTCGCCGGCCGTGGCGGGATCGTCCAGCTCCACCACCGGCACGTCGAGTCCCTCGAAGACGGCGCGCGCGGATCCGGTGGCCACCACCGCGACGGCCGCGGAGTCGGACAGCATGAACGAGATCCGCTCGGCCGGATACTCGGTGTTGACCGGTACGTACGCGCCGCCCGCCTTGAGAATCCCCAGCCACGCCACGATCAGCTCGGCGCCGCCGTCCACGGCCACTGCCACCGCCGTCTCCGGTCCCACTCCCAGGTCGGACAGATACCGCCCGAGGCGATTGGCACGCTCGTCCAGCTCCGCGAAACTCAGTGTGAACCCGCGCCCCACCAACGCCGGCGCGTCCGGCGTCCGCGCCACCTGCGCCTCGAACAGATCCGGGACCGTCCCCAGGGCTCCTTCGACCGCGGTGTCGTTCCACTCGACGAGCGCCCGGTCGCGCTCCATCGGGTCCAGGACGGCCACCGCGGTCAGCGGGGTGTCCGGGTCACCGTCCAGCACCGTCGCGAGTTCGGCGACCACGTTCGCCAGCGCAGTGCGGAGAGAACGGCCCACCACCTGAGGATCGATGCCATCGGCCGCCAACAGGCTCACGCTCAACCCCGCGCCGCCGAAGTCGTTGACCGAGACCGTCACCGGGTAGTTGGTGCGCTCCCGGACAAGAACGTTGCGGATGCCTTCCATCGGCCGCCGACCAGTCTGTTCCCCGCCGGTCGGGCCCTCGGCAGCGCCGGTGATGTGCCGGTAGTTGAACAGCGAGGTGAACAGCGGGGTGTCGCCCGCGATCCCGCTGGCCCGCTGCGCCACCGCCAATGGAGCATGCTCGTGCTCCAGCAGTCCCGCCAGCTGATCCCGCATCCCCTCGACCGTGGCCCGCACTCCGACCCCACCGGCCCGTACCCGTACCGGCAGGGTGTTCATGAACGGGCCCAGCACCCGGTCAGCACCTGCGCCGGCATTCATCCGGCCGAACAGCACCGTGCCGAACACCACGTCGTCACGCCCGGACAGCACCCCCAGGACCCGTGCCCAGGCCACATGCAGCACGGTGGCAGGGCTGACCCCCAACTCCCGTGCCACCCGCCGCAGTCCGTCGGTGACCTCATCCTCAATGGTCACCAGTGCCTCGGTCACCCCGCTGCCGTCGCCGCGTACGTCGAGCACCCCGTACGGGACGGTCGGCTCGGTCACATCACCGAGCAGCTCGGCGAAGTACCGCTCATGCTCGGCCCGGGACACCGCACGCGTCTGCGCCACGAAGTTCCGGAACGGCATCGCCGGCGCCAACTCGTCCGCGTGGCCCGTGAGCACCGCCCGCAGTTCCTGCAGCAGCACGTCCATACCCAGGTGGTCCTGGAGCAGGTGATGCATCCGTACGACAGCCAGCCACCGGCCCTCGGGCAGCTCGGCCACGTGCACATCCATCAGCGGCGCCCGGCCCAGGTCCATCACCGGTCCCGCGAGGGCGATCAAGCGCTCCGACGCGCGGGCAGGCTCGTCCGCATCGGCCTCCAAGACGTTCTCTACGACCGGCAGTTGTGCCTGCCGCCACACCACCTGAACCGGCTCGCGCAGGCCCTCCCACACCACACCCGTGCGGTAGATGTCATGCCGGTCCACGACCTGCTGCAGCGCACCGACGAACGTGTCCAGCCGGGTCCGGGAGCCGAACTCCACGACGCGCGCCGTCAGATAGACATCCCCACCCTCGTCCGCCATCAGGTGGTGGAAGAACATCCCCTCCTGCAACGGCGCCAGCGGATAGATGTCCGCCACGTTCGCCGCTCCGCCGTCGACCGCCGCGACCACCCGGTCGATCTCCTGCTGCGAGAGCTCGACCAGCGGCAGCATCTCCGGCGTGATCCGCTCCGCGCCGATCGGGATCAGATTGTCCGGCACGTCCACTGATCCGATGCCCGTGGCCCTGGCCAACCCGGCCGGCGTCGACGCCTCGAACAACGCCCGCACCGACACCGACACGCCCCGGGCCCGCAGCCGTTCCACCAACGACACCGCCAGCAGCGAGTGTCCGCCCAGCCGGAAGAAGTCGTCGTCGACCCCCACCGACTGCACACCCAAGACGTCGGCAAAGGCCGCGCAGAGGATCTCCTCCTGCACCGTGGCCGGCCCCCGGCCCGCACTCGCGGCGTACTCCGGCACCGGAAGCGCCCTGCGGTCGAGCTTGCCGTTGACGGTCAGCGGCAGTTCGTCCAACGTCACGAACGCAGTCGGGACCATGTACTCCGGCAGCCGCGACGCCACCACGTCCCGCAGAACACCCGCGTCAAGGCCGATCTTACTGTCGGCAGGCACCACGTACGCGACCAGGCGCTTGTCGCCCGGGACGTCTTCCCGCGCCAGGACCGCGGCCTGCGCCACCTCGGCATGAGCTTCCAGGACGGCCACGATCTCGCCCGGCTCAATCCGGAACCCACGCACCTTGACCTGCTCATCGGCCCGGCCGGCAAAGACCAGCTGGCCGTCCGCGGTCCACCTGGCCACGTCACCGGTCCGGTACATCCGCTCACCGGCGGAACCGAACGGGCACGCCACAAACCGCTCACCCGTCAGACCGGGCCGACCCACATACCCGCGCGCAAGCTGCGTCCCACCGATATACAGCTCCCCGGCCACTCCGACAGGCACCGGCTGCAATGCCTCATCCAGCGCATACAGACGGGTGTTCGCGATCGGCCGCCCGAACGGCACCGGACCCGGACGACCCGCGTCGACCACCTCGGCCGCCACCATCACCGTCGCCTCGGTCGGCCCATACGTGTTCACCAACCGACGCCCCGCCGACCACGCCCGCGCCACCGACTCACCAATCGCCTCAGCACCCACCAGCAGGGTCTCCACCTGCGCCAGATCCCCCGGCTCCAACACCCCCAGCAACGACGGCACCACACTCGCCGCCCGCACACCCTCCAATTCCGCCAGCCGCCGAGGCTCTTCCCGCTGCTCCTCCGACGCCACCCACAACGTGGCACCCGACGACAACGCCACCGCGACATCAAGCACCGAGGCGTCGAAACTGAACGACGCGAACTGCAACACACCCACACCCGGACCCGCACCCATCACCGGCCCGAACACCGACACCAGATTCACCAGGGAACCGTGGGATACCGCCACGCCCTTCGGCGTTCCGGTCGAACCCGACGTATAGATCACATACGCCAACCCCGACGGGGCAATACCCACTCCGGGCGCGGTATCGGGGTACTCCCCCAGCTCGTCGAGGACATTCGCGGCCACCACGACACCCACGCCGGCGTCCGCCAATATGAACTCCGCCCGTTCCAGCGGCAGTTCGCCATCCACGGGTACGTACGCCGCCCCCGCCTTCCACACACCCAGAATCCCGGCGATCATCTCCACACCACGCGGCAGACGAAGCCCCACCACCGACTCCGAACCCACACCCCGACCACGCAACCAATGCGCCAGCCGATTCGCCCACACATCCAACTCGCCATACGACAGCTCGATGCCCTCCGACACCACCGCCACCGCACCCGGAACCGCAAGCGCCTGCGCCTCGAACAGCTCAGGCAAGGTCACCGAATCAATGGCGGCCGCCGTGTCGTTCCACTGTCGCAACACCACGTCACGCTCATCGGCACCCACCACATCCACCGCGTGCAGCCGAACGTCAGGCGTCGCCGTCACCGACTCCAGCACCCGCACGTACCGCTCGACCATCACCTCGGCCGAGCCCACATCGAACAGATCCGCCGACGCGATCAACGACCC
Source organism: Streptomyces brasiliensis (assembly GCF_014647875.1). Classification (GTDB taxonomy): domain Bacteria; phylum Actinomycetota; class Actinomycetes; order Streptomycetales; family Streptomycetaceae; genus Streptomyces; species Streptomyces brasiliensis. Next base: position 8,359 of record NZ_BMQA01000134.1, read on the forward strand.
ACGCAACCCGGCCGGACGCCCCTCCTCGTCCAACACCTCCGACAACGACACATCGAGGTCGAACCTCGCCGCTCCCGTCGTCGGTCCGTCCGCGGCCCGCGGCTCCCCTCCCGTACGCCCGCCCGTACGCCCGATGTCCTCCACCGTCAGCATCACCTGGAACAACGGGTGCCGGGACAGCGAGCGCTCCGGGGCCAGTTCCTCCACCAGCCGCTCGAACGGCACATCCTGATGCGCCAACGCGCCGAGACTCGCCTCCCGCACCCGAGCCAGCACCTGCCGGAACTCCGGATCACCTGACAGATCCGTACGGATCACCAACGTGTTCACGAAGAAGCCGACGAGATCGTCCAACGCCTCGTCCGTACGCCCCGCGATCGGCGACCCGACCGGGACATCCGTCCCCGCCCCAAGCCGGGACAACGCGACCGCCAACGCCGCCTGCGCCACCATGAACACCGTCACGCCCTCGGCACGCGCCAGCTCCACCACCCGCTGATGCACCTCGGCCGACACCCGCAACGGCACCCGACGCCCCACGTGACCGGACACCGCAGGACGCGCCCGATCCACCGGCAACGCCAACTCCTCGGGTGCCCCGGCCAACTCCTGGCGCCAATACTCCACTTGCTCCGACAGCAGGCTGTCCGGGTCGGCCTCCTCCCCCAGCAACTCCCGCTGCCACAAGGCGTAATCCGCGTACTGCACCGGCAACGGCTCCCACGACGGCGCCTCACCACGCAGCCGCGCCGCGTACGCCTCCGAGAACTCACGCCGCAGCACACCCAACGACCAACCGTCGCCGGCGATGTGATGCACCACGACCACGAGGATGCGGTCATCGGGTCCGGCTTCGAACAGCCATGTCCGGATGGGCAATTCGGCGGCCAGCGCGAACGTGTGCCGCGAGGCCTGCGCGACCGCCTCGCCCAGGCCCTCGGACGCCACCCGCGACACATCGAGGTTCCAGTCCAGGTTCTGCGGGTCGAGGATGCGTTGGCACGGCTCACCATCGATGGCTGGGAAGAGCGTGCGCAGCGACTCGTGCCGACCGATCACGTCCCGTAGCGCGGCGTCCAACGCGGCGACATCCACCTCGCCGGTCAGCGACACCACCATGGGGATGTTGTACGTCGGGCTCGGGCCCTCCAGTTGGTCCAGGAACCACAGCCGCCGCTGCGCGAACGACAACGGCACCCGCTCCGGACGCGTCTCCGCCGCCCGCAACGGTGTCCGAGCCACCCCTGCTCCATCGGCCAGACGGGCCGCGAGTCCGGCCACCGTCGGCGCCTCGAACAGCGTGCGCAGCGGCAGCTCGACCCCGAGCACGGCACGGATCCGCGACACCAAGCGCACCGCGAGGAGTGAGTGCCCGCCGAGCCGGAAGAAGTCGTCGTCCACTCCGACGGCCGTCTCCAGCCCGAGGACGTCAGCGAAGGCCCCGCACAGGATTTCCTCCTGCACCGTCGCCGGTCCCCGACCACCTCCCACGGCATACTCCGGCGCCGGCAGTGCCTTGCGGTCCAGCTTCCCATTCACCGTCAACGGCAGCTCGTCCAGCGTGACGAAGGCGGCGGGCACCATGTACTCCGGCAGCCGT
>NZ_BMQA01000135.1 GCF_014647875.1 Streptomyces brasiliensis
CGCGCTTCGGAGGCGCTGCCGCCTTCTGGGGTCGGGCTCATACCGTCAGGCTAGCAAACAAAGAGATAGAACGTTCAGTATTGACATGGAGGTCTCCGGTGCATCTAATGATGTGACTGAACGTTCTCCCTCGGTGTGGGGCAAGACATGACTGTACCCGTTTCAGGGACGTCGTCCTCGCTCCGCCGAGCCTGGCCGTGAGCGGGCGCGGGGCTCACGGCCACACACGTGTCCGCGCGCCAGGTGTCTGCTGGGCGAGGCAAGGGCGTCCAGGTCCACTGTGGGCAGGGGCCAGCCCCCGCTGGTTCTGGCGCTGCCGCAGAGTGCGGCGACGTCCGTTGCGGATTGCCGCGGCCGGGCTGTCCCACGACGTCGACCTGGAGCGGCCAATGAAGGCCCGCGAATGACAAGTCACTATTTGCATGAGATAGGTGCCATGTTCTCGACGACACACCAACAACTCGGCCGTCTCACCGACACCCTGCGGCGGACCATCAACGCGGGACGGGTGGCCACCACCGGGCCGGACTACGACGCCGGCCGAAGCATATGGAACGGCGCCGTGTCGTCCCGCCCCGGCGTCATCGTCCGGTGCGCCGACCCGGCTGACGTCCGGAATGCTGTGCTGGCCGCGCGGGAATCCGGTGTACCTCTGTCGGTGCGAGGCGGCGGCCACGATTGGGCCGGAAGGGCACTGAGTGACGGCGGCCTGACCATTGATCTCTCCGGCCTGCGCCGGGTGGCGGTGGACCCTGTGGCAAAGGTTGCCGAGGTGTCAGGAGGGGCCACGGCCGCCGACCTTGTCGCCGCCACGCAGCCCCTCGGTCTGACCGCGGCGACCGGCTCCGCCGGCTCCGTGGGCATGGCGGGCCTGACACTCGGCGGCGGCTACGGACCGCTCAGCGGGCGCTTCGGACTCGCCCTGGACAACCTGTTGTCCGCTGACGTGGTGCTCGCCGACGGCTCGGTCGTCACTGCCGACGCCGAACGGGAGCCGGACCTGTTCTGGGCACTGCGCGGCGGCGGCGGGAACTTCGGTGTCGTCACCTCGATGCGCGTGCGTCTGCACGCCGTGCCAACACTGCTGTCCGGCATGGTGCTGTACCCGTGGGACCAGGCCGGGACCGTGCTGGCCGGGCTGTCGGACGTCCTGGCTGAGAGCCCGGACGAACTGACCGTGCAGTTCGGCGTCCTGCCTGGCCCCGACGGCAAGCCCGTGGTGTTCCTCTCGCCCACCTGGAGCGGCGACGACGCCACGGCGGGAGAACGCGCGCTGGCACGGCTCGGCACCCTCGGCACACCCCTCGTCTCCCAAGTCGCCCCCACCACCATGCCCGAGATGCTCGCGGCCATCGACGCGCAGTTCCCCTTCGGCCGGCACGTCGAGATCCGCCCTCGTTCCGTACCGTCACTGACCTCGGGAGTGAGTGACATGCTGCGCCTCGCAGGCTCCACCCTGACCTCGCCCCACTCGGCGGTATCCGTGCACAGCCTGCACGGAGCCGCAGCACGAGTACCCGTGACGGAGACGGCATTCGGCAACCGCGCCCCTCACCTCATGGTCGAAATCATCGCTCTCTGGGAACCGGGTGACACCCGGGCAGCGGACCACCGCGCGTGGGCCAGCAACCTGACCGGCGCCCTCGAGCCCGACGCGCTGCCGGGCGGCTACCCCAACCTGCTCGGAACAGACGAGGTCGCACAGATCGCACACGCCTACGGTCCGAACACCGAGAGGCTGCTCGCAGTCAAGCGCCACTTCGACCCGGACCGCGTCTTCCGCGCGACCCCCCTGCCGGTCAAGTCCTGAATCTTTTGAGGCCCGTCCAGGTTTCGCGGTCGCGCCTGAACGACGGTGCAGCCGATGGTAGGCGCCCCATCGAACCACCGGCCCGACACATCCTGGTCAGCGTCGACACGAAGTCGGACGAGCGCCGGCCGGCAGCCAGTCCGCGGACTCTTGGTGAGGTCTAGCCAGCGCACTCTCGGGCTTGTATAGTGAGCGTTACATACAGACGAACAAAGAGTTTCCGATACTGTCAGGTTTAACCTCTTCAGCTCATCGACTTCCGCGAAGGCTGAGTCAGGCGTTGCAATGAGGCGAGGTGCCATGAGCATTGTTGAGCAGGTCGAAAACGCGCCCATGGGCCGCGGCGAGATCCAGGCCGTCGCACTGCGCCGCGGGATGAATCTGCTCGATGGGTTCGACACCCCGGCGACATGTTTCATCGGTCCCGCGATCACGAGTGAATGGCCCCCGTCTCCATCGCGGGTGGGCGTTCCGCTCCGCGGTGGGCCGGCGGGTATGGCATTGGGGGCGCTTTTCCTTGCCCGTCTCGCCGACCGCGTCGGCCGTCGCGGCCTGACCCTCAGTGGCCTTCCGATGGCCTCGCTGGGCATGCGGTGTGCGTCCGTGTCCCAGGACTTCGGTCGCACCGGTGAATTTTTTGGTCCCCTGCCGGTTAATGGGTGATGGTCGCACGCAGGCGGCGGCTCAGAACTTGTGATTATCGGGCAATTCAAGATGCGTAACGTGCAACCAGTACAGGAGGTGGTTGAGCGTGTCGGCCGTATCGAATGAGGCTGCCCTGCCGAGCGCGAGCGCCGGGCGGGACTCTGCCCTCGTCCTGCTCCACGGCGGTGGTCCGGGCGTTGACGCCATGAGCAATTGGGCCACGGTGTATACGAGGTTCTCGGCCACGTTCCGTTGCTTCGCCCCCGACCTGCTTGGCTTCGGCACACAGATCACGGTCGGTGAGGCGGGCGATGGCGGGCTTCACGGGCCGCGGGCCTGGGCGCGGGCCCGAGCCCGGCAGATCCTCCATCTGCTCGATCGCCACGGCCTTGAGCGTGTGCATCTCCTCGGCAACTCGGCCGCAGGCGGAGCAGCAGCGCTGGCCCTCCTGGCCGAAGCACCCGACCGGATCGAGCGCGCAGTCCTCATGGGCGGTGCGGGCACCGGACCGCTGCCTCCTGTCGTTCCCTTCTACGACCAACCGACCAGGAAGTCCATGCGTGCCACGCTTGGCCGTCTGGTCGCAGACGAGAAGGCCCACAGCGATCTTCTCGAGTCCCTCTCCCGCCTCAGGCTGGAACAGGCCCTACGCCCCGGTGCCGAAGCGGCCTTCCGATCCATGTTCACAGATGTTCCGGACGGGCCACCTCCCGTCGACCTGTCGACGGTTCGCACTCCGGTCCTCGCCCTGCACGGGGCGTGCGACCGAGTTGCCTCGGTCGAAGTCTCCGAGCGTCTCGCCGCCGCTCTGCCCTACGGGCGCCTCAAGGTTGTGTCAGGGGCCGGTCACTGGATCCACGTCGATCGGCCAGAGGAGTTCTGCACCCTGGTAGAGGAGTTTCTGAGCTCGTGAAGCATCAAAGCATCAGCAAGGACGACTCGGTCGACATCCTCATTGTCGGGGCCGGACCCACAGGCCTGACCCTCGCCATCGACCTCGCACGGCGCGGCGTGGCGTGCCGCGTCATAGAGGCGACCGAACAGCGGGCCGTCAATCCCCGGTGCAACACCACGTCCGCCCGGTCGATGGAGATTTTCCGGCGGCTGGGGATCGCAGACGAAATCCGGAGTGCGGGGCTTCCCAAGGACTACCCGACATCCATCCAATACCGAACGACACTGCTCGGCGAAGAGATCTTCCGTATCGACCTGCCGTCGGCCGGTGACGTGCTCACCGGTGTGGGCAACGAGCACTGGCCCACACCGGAGCCGCAACACAGGATCTCGCAGCTGTTTCTGGAACCAGTCCTGGAACGGTATGCGAGCGGGCTGCCCGGGCTGGCCATCGAGCGCGGCGCGCGGCTGCTCGAGCTGCGGCAGCACGACGACCATGTTGAGGCGGTTGTGGACTCCGACGGCACCACTCGAGTCCTCCGGTGCGCCTACGTGGTTGGCTGCGACGGAGCCCACAGCACTGTCCGCCGCCAGTGCGGGATCCGCTACCAAGGTGTAGACGCGATTCAGAAGTTCGTCTCGACATTCGTGCGCTCGCCCGAGCTCGGGCGCCTCGCCGCGCGTGACCCGGCCTGGACGTACTGGACCTACGGACGACGTCTCGCGTCCCTGATTGCCATTGACGGGGACGAGCTGTGGCTCAATCACGTCGCCTTCCCGCCTGACCACGACACCGACCACGAGGATCCCGAACTGCTCCTGGCGGAGGCCGTGGGCGCAGAGGTCGAGCACGAGGTCCTCGGCGTGGTGCGGTGGACCGGCCGTCAGCTGGTGGCCGAGCGGTACCACGACGGTCGGGTGTTCCTGGCCGGAGACGCGGCTCACATCTGGATCCCCGTGGGAGGCTTCGGCATGAACGCCGGAATCCAGGACGCGGCAACGCTGGGCTGGATGCTGGCAGCGGTTCACCACGGGTGGGCGCCCCCGGACCTGTTGACCGCGTACGAGAAGGAACGCAAGCCAGTAGGAGAGCAGTTCGCCAGTGCCGTGGGCTCGGCAGCGCGTGCATCCCTCGCTGACCCTTCGCCTGACATCCACCTGCCCGGCCCCGAGGGTGAACAGGCCCGTGCAGAGTTCGCCCGTCGGCTCGCGACGACGGAGCCGCAACGATACTCGCCTGACGGCTTCAGCTTCGGTTACCACTACGCGAGCTCACCGCTGGTGGTCGGGGGCGAGCAGCAGGCCGTCATGAGCATGGGCGCATTCCAGGAGCGGGCCCAGGCGGGATTCCGGCTGCCGCACGCGTGGCTCGACGACGACCGGTCGGTACTGGACGTACTTGGGCCCGACTTCACCCTGCTGCGGACCGACCGCGGTGTCGACGTGGAGCCCTGGGTCAACGCCGCGCGTGAGAGAGGGATCCCCCTCACCGTCGTTGACCTGCCTGGGCGGTGGCCCGAACGCTATCCCGCTGCACTCCTCCTCGTGCGTCCCGACCAGCACATCGCCTGGATGGGAGAGACGGACGTCGCACCAGGGGAGCTCCTGCACACAGTCACCGGGCGCCTTGTTGCCCACAAGCAGTAGAAAGACCGACCAGGAGAAGGCACATGTCATACGCACTGGGCATCGACGTGGGCGGTACGTTCACCGACGCCGTCGCCTCGGACGGTGCCGGCCGTATCGTCTCGGCCAAGACACCAACGACCCCGCCGCACCGCGAGGTCGGCGTCATGCGGGCGATCGAGGACATCGCCGGTGAACTGGGCATCGGCGTCGGCGAACTGCTCTCGCAGACCGACTACATCGCCCACGGCACGACCGCGTCGATCAACGCTCTGGTCCAGGGCCAGGTGGCCGATGTGGGGCTCATCGCCACCAAGGGCCACCGAGACGCGATCTACATCATGAACGCCGAGGGCCGCACTCTCGGGCGGGCCGCCCATGAGATCCAGGACACTCTCCGGCAGCGCAAACCCACGCCGTTGCTTCCCAAGCATCGCGCGCTGGAGGTCACCGAGCGGATCGACCACGCGGGAAAGGTATTGGTCCCGCTGGACGAGGACGAGGTGCGCAGCGTCGCGCAGTCCCTCGTGGACCAGGGCGTCGAGGCGATCGCCGTCTGTCTGCTGTGGTCGTTCAAGAACGGGGTCCACGAGCAGCGCGTCCGAGAGCTGATTCACGAGATCGCGCCGGACATGTACGTCACTCTCTCCTCGGAGGTCAGCCCACGCATCCGCGAGTTCTCGCGGACCTCCACAACGATCATGAACGCGCAGATCGGGCCGCGGCTGCGCATGTACCTGACCCCGCTGCAGGAGCAGTTGGAGGAGGGCGGGCTCAAGGGACCGCTGCTGGTCATGCAGAGCGAGGGCGGGACCATCACGGCCGACCGGGCACCGGAACACGCCATCACCACGGTCGGGTCCGTCCTGTCCGGTGGTGTCATCGGCGGGATGCGCATGGCAGAGCAGTTGGGGCACCGCAACGTCATCACCACCGATGTCGGCGGGACGACGTTCCTGGCGGGGCTGATCGTCGACGGGGAGCCGGTGATGGCGCCTGGTTCCATCGTGAACCAGTTCCCGATCAACGCGGCGACCATCCGTGTGCACACGATCGGTTCCGGTGGCGGGGCGCTCGCTTCCGTGGACTCCGGCGGCAATCTGCGGCTGGGCCCACAGAGCGCAGAGGCCGTCCCCGGGCCCGCCTGCTACGGCAACGGCGGCACCCGTCCCACCAACACCGACGCCAACCTGGTCCTCGGCATCCTCAGCCCCCACGGGCTGCTCGGAGGCAGGAAGCCTCTCAGGATGGACCTGGCGCGCGAGGCGATTCGCGAACACGTGGCCGAACCGCTCGGCCTCACCGTCGAAGAAGCCGCCATTGCCATCCACGAGGTGCAGAACGCGCAAGCGGGAGACCTTCTGCGCCGGGCCGTCGTGCAGGCCGGCTACGACCCCCGTGACTTCGTTGCATACGCCTTCGGCGGTGCCGGACCAGCCCACTGCGCCGGATACTGCCAGGACCTGGGAGTGAGCGAGGTCGTCGTTCCGCTCGGCCCCGTCGCCTCCGCCTTCTCGGCCTACGGGCTCGCGGCCTCGGACATCGTCCTGAGCGCTGAGCTCTCCGATCCCTCGTCCTTCCCGGTCGAGCACACGGTGCTGGAGTCCCACTACGCCCGGCTTGAAGCCGATCTGCAGCGTGCGCTTGACCGGCAGAAGGTGAAGTTCCAGGACGTGACCATGCAGCGTGAGGTCGACCTGCGCTATTCGATGCAGGTCAACGAGCTTGCGACCACCATTCCGGACGGTGAGTTCACTGAACGCACCGGGGACGAGATTCTGGAGCGTTTCGAGGAACAGTACGAGCGCATAAACGGGTCAGGGGCCGGCTACCGCGAAGCCGGCGTGCAGGCGATCACCTACCGTGCGCGAGCCAGGGCCAGCCTCGACTTCCCCGTCATCCTGCCGGATGTCGCGCAGGCCGCCGGCGCCGACCCCGCCGAGGCACTGCTCCACGAGCGCCATGTCTGCCTCGACTCGCAGACTGGCTTCGTGCCTACCCCCGTCTACGACTACGCCCGGCTGCGCGCGGGGCACGAGATCACCGGACCGGCGATCGTCGATGTGCCGACCACGGTGGTGGTGGTTCCTGCCGGTGTGACCGGCCGTGTCGACCGTCTCGGCAACCTCGTGTTGAGTTACCAGTGAGGACAGCTTCCATGACATCGAAGATCCCTGGAGCGGACGAGTTCACCAGCCGGCCCATTCCGCGCGAGGAACTGCTGCGGCAGATCTCGCCCACCCTGCCGCTGCACCAGATCGATGACGAACAGGCGGACCAGGTCAACGCCTTGACCTATGAAGTCGTCCGGCATCGCCTGTGGGCCATCACCCAGGAGATGGGGGAGACGCTGCGGCGGATGTCTGGCTCGCACGTCGTCACCGAGTCCAACGACTTCAACTTCTCCATCTGTGACGAACTCGGCGAGCAGGTCCAGGTCGGCGCCTACAACGTGGGCCTGATCGGGTCCATGGATCTGGCCATCGTCTGGACACTGCGCAACCGCAGTGACAACCCGGGCATCGCCGAGGGCGACATGTTCCTCTGCAACGACCCGTGGATCGGGGGCGGGCTGCACCAGAACGACGCTGCGGTGCTCGCTCCGATCTTCCACGAGGGCAAGCTGTTCGGTTGGACAACGGCCATCGCCCACCAGGTCGACCTCGGTGGGCCGCGGCCGGGCTCCTTCAGCCCGTCGGCCCAGGACGTGTTTGGTGAGGCGGTGCCTACGCCGCCCATGAAGGTGGTCCGGGGCGGGGTGCTGCAGCGCGACGTGGCTGACGCCTGGGTCCGCAGGTCGCGGCTTCCCCATATGGTGGGGCTTGACCTGCGTGCCAAGATTGCCGCGAACAAGAACGCGGCGGAGCAGATCCTCCGGCTCATCGACAAGTACGGTGCCGACACCGTCAAGGCCGTGATGCGCCGGATGATGGACGATGCCGAACGCCGGCTGCGGGCCAAGCTGAAGACCCTGCCCGACGGGACCTGGACCGCGGTCGGATACCAGGAGCAGTCGCAGACCGGTGACCGCGACCTGCACGCCATCAAGGTCGCGATGACCAAGGAAGCCGACCGGCTGGTCTTCGACTTCCGGGGAACAGCCGGGCAGACCGGCATCATCAACTGCCCCTACCCGGGGCTGCGGGCCGGGATCGTCTTCACGATGCTGCCCCTGCTGGCCGGGGACATTCCTTGGGCGGCAGGCGGGCTCATGCGCTGCTTCGAGATCATCACGGACGAGGACACCATCACCAACGCCTCGTTCCCGGCAGCCGTGGGGAAGGGGCCATTCGGCCCGGCGTGGGGATCGGGCAACCTGGTCGCCGAGGTAATCGCCAAGATGCTGGACGCCGAACCCGACCACCGCGACGATGTGCAGTCGATCTGCAACGGCACCACCGACCTCTGTGTGGTGTCCGGCGTCGACGTCCGCGGAGGCGGCAGCAAGGGCTTCGTGTCGCCCATCTTCGACGTCATGGCCGGCGGCTACGGAGCCCAGGTGCATCACGACGGCGTCGACACCGGCGGACGGCTCATCATTCCCTCCGCGCGGGCACCCGACGTCGAGATGACCGAGTACCTCTACCCTCTGGTCGCCCTGTGGCGACGCGAGCAGACCGACTCCGGTGGGCCGGGTCGGCAGAGGGGCGGGATGAGCGGCTCAGTCTGCTACGTACAGCATCCGGACCAGACCGGGACGATGTCACTGGTCATCTCCGGCACGGGCAAAGCCGCGAACCAGAACGTCGGCCTGGCCGGAGGTTACCCGGGCAATTCCCAGCTCGACCTCGTGATGCGCGGCATCGACGTACCTCAGCTTGTCGGGGCGACAGCGATTCCCTCCGGGCTGGACGACATCGGTGGCGACATCGAGGTGCTCCCCTGTGAGGGGGAGTCGAACCTCGGGCCCGGTGACGCGCTTTACCTGCACTGGCAGGCGGGCGGAGGATACGGTGACCCCTTGCTCCGCCCGGCCGAGAGGGTATGCGACGACGTACTGCAAGCGCGCATTTCGCCCCAGGCGGCGAAGGACGTCTACGGCGTGGTCCTCCAGGAGGACACCCGAGTGGACGTGGCCGCGACCGAGGAGACTCGCTGGATGCTGCGGCAAGGGCGGGCGACGGATGCGGGCCTGCTCGCCACGGGCCTCGTGCCCATCAGCACGCCGGACCTGAACGGCGCCCACCGGCTCGACGACAATCTCGCCTTCATGGAGTCACCGGAAGGCAGGACGGTCGTGTGTGTGCACTGCATGACCGAAATCGGACCACTGGCCGATGGCGCTTTCGTCGCGGCGTTGGCCCGCCGTGATTCGCCCCCAACCCAAGCCGGCCCGCACATTTGGCACGATCCATCAGTCTACGTCGACGCGGAAGTTGTCTTCCGTCAGTTGTTCTGCCCGGGGTGCCTGACTACGGTCAACTCCCGCGTCGTCCCAGTTGACCACCCCCTGCCCTCCGACGAATACCGGAGGTGGGGGGGATGAAACCACGCCCTGCCTGACCGTCGTCGCCGACGCGGCTGCGAGGGGGACGGCACCAGGACACCACCGGTGACAGGTGGCGACCACGGTCAGTCTTGGGTGGTGCAGCGAACGGTGCACTGTGCACTCAGCATCAACCCGGACTGACCGATCGCACAGTCCGGACGACATCGTGCCAGTCACTCCGCACATCGCGCCGGACCTATCATGGCTCTATGGCTAAGGTGAGGGAATCCGCATTGCGGTAGCTGTCAAGTCAAATGAAACGAATGTGCGGCTATGAACTGTGTTGCTGTGGTTCG
>NZ_BMQA01000136.1 GCF_014647875.1 Streptomyces brasiliensis
TACAACGCCACAGACCCGGCCGCGGCCGCGTACGAACTCAAAAAGCGCGCAGCCGCCTGAGCGGACCAGCCCCAACACCACATCCCATTCGATGTAGTTTCGAATGTGACCGGAATGCGCCGCGTGACGTCTCGAAATAAATCGTGACTTCGGTCCTTGGCGCGCTGTCTGCGGCGGCGTCGAGTACGCGGTGCCTGCGACGCCAGGCCGTCCTTGATCTGCTTGAGCGCATTTCCAGGGCCTTGCCCCATCCTTTGCAAGCCCGATCGAAATCGGCACGAATTCGCGAAGAACCGAAATTATCAGGAGTGCGCGTCCATGGCAGCAAACGAATCGATCTCCAGTTACCGCGCGATCGAATCAACTGACGAGGTTGTTCGCCTGACGGCCAAGCGACTCCCCGCAGACTGGACCGAGCTGGACACGCGCGCGGTGGACACCGCCCGCGTGCTGGCCGCTGACGCGGTCGAGCACTGCGGGAGCGGACACCCCGGCACGGCCATGAGCCTCGCGCCCGTCGCCTACGCGCTGTTCCAGCGGGTCATGCGGCATGACCCCAACGACGCGCAGTGGATGGGGCGGGACCGGTTCGTGCTCTCAGCCGGGCATTCGAGCCTCACCCTGTACATTCAGCTGTTCCTCTCCGGCTATGGCCTGGAGCTCGACGACCTGAAGGCCTTGCGCACATGGGATTCGCTGACCCCGGGCCACCCCGAGTACGGGCACACCGTGGGCGTGGAGACCACCACCGGCCCACTCGGCCAGGGCCTGGCCAACGCGGTCGGTATGGCCATGGCCGCCCGCCGCGAGCGTGGACTGCTGGACCCGGACGCCGAGCAGGGCAGGAGCGTGTTCGACCATCAGATCTACGTGATCGCCTCGGACGGCGACATCGAGGAGGGCGTCACCTCCGAGGCTTCGTCGCTGGCCGGAACCCAGCAACTCGGCAACCTTACGGTGATCTACGACAGCAACGAGATCTCCATCGAGGACGACACCCGCATCGCGCTGACCGAGGACACCGCCAAGCGCTACGAAGCCTATGGCTGGCACGTCCTGACGGTCTACGGCGGCGAGGACGTGGCAGGGTTCCTGGACGCGGTCGAGCAGGCCAGGGCCGAGACCGCCCGCCCGACTCTGATCGTGCTGCGCACCGTGATCGGCTACCCGGCACCGACCAAGATGAATACCGGCAAGGTGCACGGTGCCGCGCTGGGCGCCGAGGAACTCGCCGCGGTCAAGCGCGCCGTCGGCTTCGACCCAAAGCAGAGTTTCCAGGTCGACGACGAAGTCCTGCGCCATGCCCGCGAGGTGGCCGAGCGGGGGAGGGCCGACCACGAGAAGTGGCAACTCGAGTTCGATGCCTGGGCGAAGGACAACCCGGAGCGCAAGGCGCTGCTGGACCGCATCAGCAAGCGCGAGCTGCCCGTCGGCTGGGCCTACGATCTGCCCACCTGGAAGGCCGACGGCCAGGCAGTCGCCACCCGCAAGGCGTCGGCCGCGGTGCTGGCCAAGCTCGGCGAGGTGCTCCCCGAGCTCTGGGGCGGGTCGGCGGACCTTGCCGAGAGCAACAACACCACGATCGAGGGGGCGGACTCCTTCGGCCCGGCCGAGATCTCCACCAACGCCTGGAAGGCCCATCCCTACGGCCGCACGCTGCACTTCGGTATCCGCGAACACGCGATGGGTTCGATCCTCAACGGCATCGCGCTGCACGGCGGAACCCGCCCGTACGGCGGCACCTTCCTCATCTTCAGCGACTACATGCGCCCGGCGGTGCGCCTGGCCGCGCTGATGCAGCTGCCGACCATCTACGTGTGGACACACGACTCGATCGGCCTCGGCGAGGACGGTCCGACCCACCAGCCCGTCGAGCAGCTGGCCTCGCTGCGCGCCATCCCCGGAATGTCGGTGGTGCGCCCCGCCGACGCGAACGAGACCGCGCACGCCTGGAAAGCCGTACTTGAGGACACCAGCGGCCCGGCCGGGCTGGCGCTTACCCGCCAGAACGTGCCGACCCTGGAGGGCACCTCCGCCGAGGGGGTGGCCCGCGGCGGCTACGTACTCGCCGAGGCGTCCTCGGGCAGCCCCGAGGTCGTGCTCGTCGGCACCGGTTCCGAGGTCCAGCTGGCCGTGGAGGCCAGGAAGATCCTTGAGTCCGAAGGGGTTGCCACCCGAGTGGTGTCGATGCCGTGCGTGGAGTGGTTCGACCGGCAGGACCGGTCCTACCGGGAACAGGTGCTGCCCCCGTCGGTGCGTGCCCGGGTTGCCGTCGAAGCGGGTACGGCGCAGCCGTGGCACCGGATCGTCGGCGACGCGGGCGAGATCGTGTCGTTGGAGCGGTTCGGTGCTTCGGCGGACTTCAAGACTCTGTTCAGCCAGTTCGGCATCACCACCGAGGCCGTGGTCGAAGCGGCACGACGAAGCATGCACTCCGTGCGGCCGCGTTGATGCCCACCCGCAGGAGGTGAGAGGCGTCCGTGATCAGTCCGAAACCTGTCGACGAGGCTGAGGGGAATCTCCCGTAACGGCGCGCTCGCACCAGCGGCCCCGGCGAGAAGCCGGGGCCGCTTCCTCTTCGCAGCTTTCTTCCGGACCGTATCGCTTCCCCAAACGCTCTTGTAGACGGCTGGCGGTGAGCCGGCGGTCCCCGAAGCGGTGTGTGAGCGTGATCGGGCGCATGAGGTGTGGCACTGGCCGGCGCGACGTGATGCCGGCTGTGTGTGCCCTCAAGCACATCGGCACGGTGACCACCCTGGAGGGCGTCCCCGGCCGGGGGTGGGCAAGCGGGCCACCGCCGTCGACATCAAGCCCGCCTCAGCCACTGCCGACGACGCCGACACCCCCTCACCTGGCTGTCGTTGCCATACTGGCGCACGCCATCTGCGCAACCGGGGCGGAGCGCCGGGGAACCCGCACGCGCGGTCTCGCTCAACAGCCGTTACTCAAAGCCTGAGGGACTCTCAGCATTCCGGGCATTTCGGCCCGGAAGGTCCGTCACATCACCAAAGCGTGAGGGCTTCGGGTTGAGGACGGTCTCTCGTTTCCTCCCGCCGCTGGTGCGGCAGGGTTGCGCCACCTGCCCGCCCCGCCCCCGCCACAGGACGGGGCCGGGTGGCGCGGGTCTTACGGTCGGCTCCACGAGGCTTCGACACCGCCTGTGGGGTGTCCCGGTCTCCGGCCACTCCGGTACCGGTGGTGCCGGCCACTGCGAGAGCGGCGAGGTTGAGCGCGGCGTTGTCGTCCCGGTCGAGAACCAGGCCGCAGGCGTCGCATGCGAAGGTCCTCACGTGCAGCGGCAGCTTGGCTTTCACCGCGCCGCACCCGGAACAGGTCTTGGAGGAGGGATACCAGCGATCGGCCACGATGGCGCGGGTGGCGTGGCGCCGGCGGGTCTTGTAATCGAGCTGGCGGCGGATCTCCCCGAATCCGGCGTCGGCGATCTGGCGGGCCAAGCGCCGGTTGCGGAGCATGCCGGCGACGCCCAGGTCCTCGACCACGACGGTGCCGTACTCGGCCGCCACGGCCGTGGTGAGCTTGTGCAGGGCGTCCGTGCGGAGGTTCGCCACCCGGTGGTGCACCTTGTTGCGCCGGGCATTGGCCTTCTCCCACCGCTTCGACGGCCTGCGACCGGTGCGGCGGTCGGGGCCCTGGCGTCGGGACACTGTCCGAGAGGCGCGGCGTAGCGACTTCAGCGCTCCGTCGTAGTGCCGGGGGTTGGGCACGGCGCGGATCTCGCCCGTCGAGTCGGCCATCACCGCGAGGGTCTTCACCCCGAGGTCGATGCCGACCGCCACGTCCGGGCGCGTGACGCGTTCGAGGTCCCGCTTCACCTCGACCTGGAACGAGGCGAACCAGCGTCCGCGTTCGTGCCGGACGGTCGCGGACAGGATGCGTGCCGTCCCGGCCTGCACCCGGGTGAGGAGGCTGCCGGTGGGCTCGTGGGTGCGGATCGTGCCCAGCCTCGGCAGCGTGACGTGCCGACCGTCAGCGTCCACACGGATAGTGCCGGTGGTGAACCGGCAGGCAAGGCGCGCCTTCCTCTTCGACTTGAACCGCGGCGCACCCATCCGCTTGCCGCGCCGCTTGCCGTTCTTCGACTTCGCGTAGTTGTCGAACGCGGCCGACGCGTTCGACAGGCCGGTGGAGTACGCCTCCTTGGAGTTCCCCTCCCACCAATCGGCGAAGCGCAGGTCAGTCTTCTTGACCTTGTTGAACTCCTTCCGCAGCGCGGGAAGGGACCACGGCCGCCACGGTGTCAGATCCTCCTCGGGGATGCCATAGGTGGCTTCCGCTTTGCGCTGCCACCACGACGCCGACACCCACGCCACGGCCCAGTTGTAGGCGGCACGTGCCGCACCGCAGTGCGAACGCAACGCGCGCTCCTGACCGCTATTGGGGTCCAGGGCATACCGGTACGCCTGCACCGTGAAACCAGGCTGCGTCTGGAACGTCTTCAAGCTGGACCCCTCCTCCCGGTAGAGATCAACAACCTACCGGGCACCACTGACAGTCAGCCGATATGCCCGAATCGCTGAGAGTCACTGATGAAATCGGCAACAGCTGACGACCCCCGCAGGTGGAGCGCAGCATGCCGTTGCAGCCACACCCGCGACTACCCCGTCTTCGCCGGCACGCAAGACCGGCCACCGGCATCGCTGTCGACCGTCATTCGATATTTTAATTACAGGATATTGTTTCCAAATCCCGTAAGCCTTGCTGATCACCACGCAGGTGGACAATCATTTTGGTCGAAGTAGCTATCCGCGCTCTGGCCCACAGGGGTCCTGCTGAAGCAGGAGTCCGTCAATGGCGAAGGTGCGGTGTGCGCTATGACGATCCGTGCGATGGCTGTCTTGACCTCAACGGATAAAGGATCCTGCCCGAGGATCCGGTTCCGTGTCCGTGCAAGTGACCAACGAATGCCATCCGCCCCGCAAGTGGAGGAAGATCTCGTTGACGCAGTCGATTTCAAAGGAACTTGAAGTCAGTCATTTCGTGGACGCAACGCGTGCAGTTGTCGGAGAGGTGGACAAGGTGCGCGGGGGAGTGCACTCTCCGTCCTGGATCCGGGTCGGCAAATTGCTGCTCAATGCGCCGAAAGTGTTCACCCTCGGCACCGGGCGGAGCGGGCTCGCGCTGCAGATGGCCGCGATGCGGTTCATGCACCTCGGACTCCCCACCCACGTCGTCGGTGAGACGACTGCTCCGGCGATCGGCTCGCGCGACGTTCTGGTGGCCGCATCGGGCTCGGGGTCGACGGCCCGGGTGGTGCGGGCAGCTCAGACCGCTCGTGATCAGGGCGCGGAAGTGATTGCACTGACCACGGCGGCCGACTCGGCGCTGGCCAAAACCGCAACCGAACTCCTCATCATCCCGGCTGCGGACAAGCAGGACTTCGACGGGACCGCCTCCGTCCAGTACGCCGGCAGCCTGTTCGAACAGTCTGTCCTGCTGATCACTGACGCGCTGTTTCACACGCTGTGGAAGACCAGCGGGACCCGGGCTCACGAGCTGTGGCGCCTTCACGCGAATCTCGAGTAACCGCTACGCACGCTATGAGGCCGGCGCTGAAGGAGCGGCGTGATTTGCGATCGGCACATGGAAAGAAAGGCGCAGGCGATATTCCCGAGCTGGTCGCACGGCTCGGTCAATCGCGTATGTGCCGCGATCTCTCTGTCCTGATGCTACAGACAAGAACGGGAGCCCAAGATGCAGTGTCAAAGTGAGGTCGCGCCGCGAACCTGCGTCGATATCCATACTTTGGAGGCGGCAGCGCTGGCCGCTACCCGCAGCGCTGCGGTGGCCAGCTACGCCTGGGTAGGCCGGCACGATCAGAAAGCCGCCGATGCAGCGGCGACCACGGCCATGCGCGAGGCATTGGCCGACGCACCCGGGCGAGGAAAAGTTGTCATCGGAGAGGGGGAAAAGGACGACGCCCCGATGTTGTTCAACGGTGAAATCGTGGGCAATGGCCACGGCCCGGACTTCGACATCGCCGTCGATCCTCTTGAGGGAACCTCGTTCTGTGCGAAGGATCTGCCTGGTGCCCTGGCTACGATCGCGTTCGGCGAACCGGGAACTCTATGGTCACCTGGACCCGGCTTCTACATGGACAAGATAGTGGTGCCCCCCCAGGCGAAGGACGTTATCGATCTCAACGACCCTCCCGAGCGTACCTTGGTCAAAGTTGCCGAGGCGCTCGGCAAGCAGGTCAGCGAGCTCCGCGTTGTCATCATGGACAAGCCGCGGCACAAGGAGCTGATCGCACGGGTGTTGCGGGCGGGCGCGGCCGTGCAGACACCGGCAGGAGGCGATGTCGGGGGGAGCCTGGCGGTGCTCCTGCCGACGCTCGATGTCGACCTGCTCCTCGGAGTCGGCGGCACGCCCGAAGGAGTGATGACCGCCGCAGCGGTCCGTGCCCTGGGTGGCGGCATGCTGGGCCGCCTGGCCCCTCAGCGTGACGAGGAAGCGGACGCCATCCGCGCAGCGGGCATGTCCCTCGACCGCATCTACAACTGTGACGAGCTCGTAGCCGGCGATGCCTTCTTCGTTGCCACTGGCGTCAGTGGAGGACCCCTTCTCGGACGTCCACGGGAAGGTGACGGCACGACAATTGCCGAGTCGCTCCTGATCTCCAGGGGGCAGGTTCGCCACATAACACACACCGCCTTCGAATAAAATCCCGGATAGTCTGCGCTCGCGATTTCTGATTCTCCATGGCATCCATCCCCGAGCGGACACCATATTGCGGCAGCCGTAGACAGCCGTGCCGGTGCTCGTCGCCGCTGTTCAGCGGCTTGAGCATCAGAACGAGACGGCCGCTTCGGCCACGGTAGATCACGAAGGCCACGACATCGCGTTCGGGGCCCTGTCGGCCTCGGTGGCCGCCGGCTTCGCCCGCTCCGAGACCCGGGAGACGGTCGCGCGGATGACACAGCAACGACTATCTACAGCTGCCGTACTTATGCCATCACGATCAAGGAGATTCGGTGACGTTGCACTTGGACGACCTTCGCGTTCGCCGCCTCGGCGAGTGCCGTTACGATTCGCCGTTCTCCGAGATGCTCTCCACCAAACAGACCTCTCCGCATTACGTTGCGGAAGGCGACCGTGTCCTGCTCGAGGACACCGTTTCCATGCTTGCCGAGCACAGCCTCCCTCCCGGCCGGGTTCCGAGTTTCGAAGCCGCCGGGCCTCGGCGGAAGATCTATTTCGACCCCGCGCGCGTGACCGCCGGTATCATCACTTGTGGGGGGCTGTGTCCCGGTCTCAATAATGTCATCCGCGGTCTCGTCCAAGAACTCACTGTGCATTACAAGGTCAAGCGGATTCTGGGCTTCCGGAACGGTCTCCAGGGACTGACGGCCGAACACCGCAATGACGCCATCGAACTGACGCCTGATCGCGTTCGCGATATCCACAACGCCGGCGGCACCATCTTGGGCAGCTCACGCGGCGGCCAAGACGCCGACGAAATGGTCGACAGCCTCGTCCTGCGAGGCATCAACATCTTGTTCGTCATCGGCGGCGACGGGGGGATGCGCGCCGCGACGTTCCTCAGCAAGGCGATCAGGGCGCGCGGTCTTGACATTGCTGTCATCGGGGTACCGAAGACGATCGACAACGACCTGCCCTTCACTGATCAGTCGTTCGGGTTTCAAAGCGCGTTCGCGCGGGCCACCGACTTCATATCCTCGGTCTCCATCGAAGCTGCAGCCAGCCCGAACGGCGTCGGGATCGTGAAGCTGATGGGTCGACACTCCGGCTTCATCGCCAGCTACGCTGCGTTGGCTGCCAATGCCGCAGACATCGTCTTGATCCCCGAGATCCCCTTCGCCCTCGGGGGAGCTGACGGCCTGCTGGCCCACGTCGAGCAGCACGTGCGATCCAAGGGCTTCGTGGTCATCGTCGTCGCCGAGGGGGCAGGCCAAGACCTCTTCGAAGAACACGGCCTGCCTCAGCACAACGGTCGCGGCACCGACGCCTCAGGCAACGTCAAACTCGGCAATATCGGGGAGCTGCTCAAAGAGAGCATCACGGCCCACCTGACTGCGGTCGGCCTTGCCCCCGCGATGCGCTACATCGACCCCAGTTACGCGGTCCGCAGCATCGCCGCCAACGCTTATGACAGTGTCTACTGCCTGCGGCTGGCCCATGCCGCGGTGCACGCTGCCATGGCGGGTCGTACTGAAGCCGCTGTCGCGCGCTGGCGTCGACGCTTCGTGCATGTCCCGTTGTCCCTGATGACCAGCCGTGGCAACCAGGTCGACCCCGACGGTGACCTATGGATGTCCGTGCTCGAAACCACCTGCCAACCGGCTAGATTCGGTTCGGCGCCGGACCGTGGTGAGCTGAACCGGGCTTCGTAGATTCCTGGGTCGAGCGGCTGATGCGCGAGCGCGGCATCCAAGGGATCACTCGCCGCAAGCGTCGCGGCCTGACCCGGCCGGACCGGAAGGCGTCCGCGTCGCCGGACCTGGTCGGACGCGACTTCACCGCCGCCGAGCCGGGCACCAGGCTGGTCTCGGACATCACCTACCTGCCCACGCTGGCCGGCTGGAGGTACCTCGCCACGGTCATCGACCTGCCACGCGGGAGGTGGTCGGGCACGCGATGGCCGATCACCACCGTGCCGAACTGGTCGTCGACGCGCTGAAGATGGCCGCCGGCCGCGGCGGCCTGCGGAAAGGCTGCATCGCGCACTCGGACCGCGGCTCGGGAATACTCCTCACACGAATACCGCAAGCTGATAAGGGAGTTGGGGCTGAGACAGAGCTGCTTCCCGCCCTCCCCGGCGTCTCCGGGGTCGGACTGCGCTCAGCTCCCACCAGCCTGCTGTGACAGGCTGGCGAGGAGGTCTTGCACCTCCTTCGATTCACCGCGCCTCACGGCGCACCGGCGCATCGTGGCGCACCCACGAGGTACGACAAGCCTGCCGTCCGCTACGAAGCGACCGTGCTGGTCGCGGCCATCCATGAGTGGCGCTGTGACCAGCACTTTCGAAACGCGCCCTAGGGTGCGTTTCAGAAGTGGATCTTGATATGTCAAGATCCACTTCATGGGGAGGCACG
>NZ_BMQA01000137.1 GCF_014647875.1 Streptomyces brasiliensis
GTACCGCTCGCCCGCCTGCTTGTAGTCGTTGGCACGCGGGATGCGCTTGCGGGTGAGCCGACCGCGGAGCTCCGGGCCCTGCTCCTCGTGGGTCGGGTAGTGGCCCTCGACCAGGCCGTTCATGAGGGAGGCGCCCAGCTCTACTCCGACAGCATCGCCACGCCTACGCCGCAGACCTTCAACGTGGCCTCCCCACCGGAACAGCAAATCCGGCTTCGGAGTTGACCCGCCGTCCGGAGATGACGGATCACGCGCTGCACACCGGCCCATATCCATCAGGTTTGAGCTGGCTCGCTGCTTACGGAGCTTCATCCACTGGTTCGCTCTCGCTACACCTTCTGACCTCGCTATGCGGACCCGCACCGTCCGGTAGTCCCGGCACGTCCCGCCGTTGTCGGGGCCGCTTGCCACCCTCCCCGGCGTTCCCTGGATCAGGCTGCCCCCAGCTTCACCAGGCCGCTGCGACGGCCCGGTGGAGAAGGTCTTTCACCTCCACTCGATTGCATAGCGCCTGGTGGCGCACTTCCGTGCCATAGAAGCTTGACCATATGCCACTGAAGTTTGACCGGTGGCTTGCACTTGCGGAGGCGGCGTGCGCGCGTGAGGCGCGGAGCAGAGAATGGGATCCGCGATCATGGAGTTGCGACGCCCTGTGATCATTGGGAGACCTGTGCCTGCGCTGCCATCATGGCTGACCGAACCGCTGTGGGACCAATTCGCCGCCCTGCTACCGCAGCGCCCCGAGTTCGATCCGACCCACCCGTTGGGCTGCCACCGACGCCGGATCAGTGACCGGATCGTCTTCGACAAGCTGCTGCAGGTCCTCCGGTTCGGCTGCTCCTACGAGGCGATCGCGGACTCCGTCTGCTCGGCCACCACGATCCGCAACCGCCGCGACGAGCGGATACGCCTGGGTCTGTTCGCCCGGCTGAAGCAGATCGCACTGGACGCCTACGACCGCATCGTCGGTCTCGCGCTGGACCAGATCGCCGTGGACGGTGCCATCACCAAGGCCCCCGGCGGCGGCGAGGCGGCCGGACGTTCACCGGTCGACCGGGGCAAGCAGGGCCTGAAACGGTCGGGCATGACCGATGGGTACGGCATCCCGCTCGGCCGCGTCCTGACTGGCGCCAACTGCCACGACTCGCCACTTCTGGCTCCAACTCTCGATCTACTGGCTGAACTTGGGCCGCTCCCTGATGAGATCACCGTGCACCTCGACGCCGGCTACGACTCGGCGAAGTCCCGCACCCTGCTCGCCGAGCGCGGGCTCACAGCCAGATCGCCCAGAAGGGGACCAAGGCGCCGGTCCAGGCCACCCCGCGGTGGCCGGTCGAGCGCACCCACGCCTGGCAGAACGCCTTCCACCGGCTCGCCCGCTGCTACGAACGGCGCGTCAGCGTCATCGAGGTATTCTTCGACCTCGCCGACACGATCATCACCGTCCGTAGTCTGATCCGCCGAGCCTGGACCACCCACCGCTGGGCTACCCGTCCCCAGCACCGGCCATGACCGGTCGCCCACCCGCGCGGCAATAAATCACCGCTAGCCCTCTGAGGCGTATATCTCCTGCAGGAAATCCAGGAGGATCCGGGTGAATTCCTCCGGCTGCTCCATGGTCGTGTAGTGGGCGGCACCGTCCAGCTGCTTGATGCGACCGTTGGGGACGGCGTCCATCAGGGCAGTGACGGTGTTGAGGCAACCGCGTGTGTCCAGGGCGCCGTTGATGGCCAGGACTGGGGCGGTGATGTCCTTGGCGCGGGAAGCCACGTCTTCGACCGGAACGCAGTGGTTTGGCTCGTCCGGGGTGTGCTTCATGAGGGTGCGCATCGCCATCTCCCGTACGTGGCGCACGATTTCGGGGTCGACGTCGTCGAGCGTGCGGGAGGGGCCCGGTACCCACTGGGCGATGCTCTCCAGCCAGCCAGGGATGTCGCCGGCGGCAAGGGCGTTGGCCTGGGCCTCCTGGTGCGCGGCAGACCACGGGTCGCTGAGGTCGGGCTCGCCGATGCCGCGGCCGCTGACGACGAGAGCCCGGACAAGTTCGGGGTACTCGATCGCGGTGTCGATGGCGATGAGCCCGCCCATCGAGACGCCGACCAGGATCGCCGGAGTGCCGCGATCGAGGTGCTGCAGCAGCGCGGCAAGGTCGTCAGCCTGCCGGAATGGCTTGCTCGCGTTCGCGGAGAAGCCGTGGCCGCGGGCGTCGGGGGCGATGACCCGGACGCCCGCGGCGGCCAGGCCGGGGATCAGGTTCTCGAACTGGGTGTGGTCCGCGAAGCCGCTGTGCAGCAGTACCACCGGCCGGCCGTCGCGAGGGCCGGCGTCGCGATAGACGAGCAGGCCGTCCTCTGATGCGTAGGTGTCGAACATGGGCGTGGAGGCGGCGGCCGGTGCGGATATCGACGTCTCATTCATGACAACCAAGGTGTCACATCTGTTGTCGATATGGCAACCGAGGTGTCATCATGATTCAGTGACCGAGACCGACCGCATCCTCTCCCCCGAAGAGCTCCCGGAACGGCTGATGGAGGTCTTCGCCCTCGTCGGACCGCTCTACCGCCGCGTCCAGCGCAAGATCGAGCTAGAGGCCACCCAGGGTCTCTCCGTCGGCGTACGCGCCGTTCTGGACCTGCTGCGCGAGCACGGGCCGATGACCGTCCCCCAGATGGGTCGAGCCCAGTCGCTGAGCCGCCAGTTCGTGCAGCGGATGGTCAATGACGCCGCCGCAAGGAAGCTCGTCGAGAGCATCCCGAACCCCGCGCATCAGCGTTCCTCGCTGATCCGACTGACCGACGACGGCCACGCGGCGATCACGGCCATAGCCGCCCACGAGCACGCCCTGCTGCGCCAGGCGGCTGGCGACCTCACCGACACGGACGTCGCCGCCTGTGTCCGGGTGCTGGGTCGGATGCTGGCGCTCTTCGACGACGTCGATGTCTCGAACGCCGAGCCGCCCTGCTAGCCAGAGGGGCAGTCATCTCCGGATGCGGACAGGCGCCGGTTGCTGTCACGGCGAAAGGCCGCTCCCTGATGAGATCACCGTGCACCTCGACGCCGGCTACGACTCGGCGAAGTCCCGCACCCTGCTCGCCGAGCGCGGGCTGCACGGCCAGATCGCCCAGAAGGGGACCAAGGCGCCGGTCCAGGCCACCCCGCGGTGGCCGGTCGAGCGCACCCACGCCTGGCAGAACGCCTCCACCGACTCGCCCGCTGCTACGAACGGCGCGTCAGCGTCATCGAGGTATTCTTCGACCTCGCCGACACGATCATCACCGTCCGTAGTCTGATCCGCCGAGCCTGGACCACCCACCGCTGGGCTACCCGTCCCCAGCACCGGCCATGACCAGTCGCCCACCCGCGCGGCCTCTGAGGTGCACGTCAGAGCAGTCTTGGGATGCATTCATCCCCGGCGTGAACGCCGGGGCTTTCTGCAAGGAACCCGGTAAGGCGTGAAGCTGACGATGCTGTCGGCCCAGGCCCGGCCTTGCTCGTACAGGGCGATGCCTTCGGCGTTGCAGATGAGCATTCTGCGGTCTCTCATCCGCTGGTTCCATTCCACGAAGGTCACGACGGGGGCCGGGTCCTCCTGGTGGCGCACTCCTCTGGCAGATCCAGCTGCAGGTCGATGGGTTTTGGTGCGGCCCTCACTGGCGCCTGGTGTGACATAACCGATTCCAATGAATCGACTTGTCGACTTATATTCTCCCAGCCCGTATGCGTTACGAGCACGTCAACGGCGAGCCGCCTAGGGGCCGTCGTCTGCCCTGGAGAGGAGCCACTGTGGCAAGCATCCCCCCGCAGCGTGGCGAGTCCACGCGGCTGCGTGCGGTCCGCAAGCCCGTCCCACGGCAGTACCAGGCCATCCACGGCCACCGCTGGGCCTTCCGCATGGCGGGCCAGGGCCCGGCCGTCCTGCTGATCCATGGCATTGGCGACTCCTCGGACACCTGGGCCGATCTGATCCCCGAGCTGGCCCGGCATCACACGGTCATCGCCCCGGACCTGCTGGGCCACGGTCTCTCCGACAAGCCGCGCGGCGACTACTCGGTCCCCGCGTACGCCAACGGCATGCGGGACCTGCTGGGAGTGCTGGACATCGACAGGGCGACCCTGGTCGGGCACTCCCTCGGCGGTGGTGTGGCCATGCAGTTCGCGTACCAGTTCCCGGACCGGACCGAGCGCCTGGCACTGGTGAGCACCGGCGGGGTGGGCCGCGGTGTCACTCCGGCGCTGCGCCTGGCCTCGCTGCCAGGGGCCCACTTGGCTCTGGCCGCGTTGCGACTTCCGACGGTACGGACGCAGACCGCCATCGTGATCCGGCTGCTGCGACTGCTGGACACCGGGCTCGGCGTGGACGCTCCTGATCTGTTGCGCGTGGTGGACGCGCTGCCCGATGCGGCCTCCCGCGACGCGTTCATCCGCACGCTGCGCGCAGTGGTCGACTGGCGCGGTCAGGTGGTGACCATGCTCGACCGCTGCTACCTCACCGCAGGTATGCCGACCCTGCTGGTGTGGGGCGCGCGCGACCAGGTGGTACCCGCCGTGCACGCCAAGGTGGCACACGCGGCGATGCCCGGCAGCCGCCTGGAGATCTTCGAGGACTCGGGGCACTTTCCGTTCCACACCGACCCGCAACGCTTCCTGGCCGTTCTGGAGGACTTCATCGCGACGACAGACCCGGTCAGCCGGCGCACGGAGGAATGGCGGGCGCGGCTGCGCTCTCAGGGGGTCGGACACGCAAGACACGTGCCCGGCCCCCGTCATGGCGGCCCGATCCCTCCCACACACTGACCGCGCTATCCCTCTGAGCACCGGTCGAAGCCCCTCAGCCGTCCACAAGCACGGCCGACGTCACCACGTCCACG
The DNA here is from genome assembly GCF_014647875.1 of Streptomyces brasiliensis. Lineage (GTDB taxonomy): Bacteria > Actinomycetota > Actinomycetes > Streptomycetales > Streptomycetaceae > Streptomyces > Streptomyces brasiliensis. The sequence goes on from NZ_BMQA01000137.1 coordinate 4,869, forward strand.
GGCCGCAGCCGGACCAGCCGACCAACAAATCAACCGAAGAGGCCGTCGTCGAGAGTCGGCTCTGCTGGCCCCGCGATCCCGACCGCCCCTGACCGACACCCCGACCCCCGACCTCCCGCACATACCGGGCCTCCGCGCGGATACTGCCGTACGGAACCGGGCGGTGCAGAACACGAGCTCAGCAGCCCCTCGGACCGAGCCTTTCGCTACCCATCGGCAAGGATGAATCACGGATGCTGTCCATCGGCCCCCTGGAACACCTGCTACGCACCATCGCCGAACAAACCGCTCACGGCCTGCTCACCATCGGCCCGTACGGCGGCCAGGCCCGCTCCCGGCGCAACGCCGAACAGGCAGCCGACGCGGTCGCGAGAGAGCGACGCGAACGCGAGGAAGTGTCCGCCTGGCTGGCCGACTACCATCCCGCGGAACCGTCGCAGTGATAGAGACCGGGCAACGGGACCTCGTTCGCCGCCACCCGCGCGCTGATGAGGTCGATGGCGGCCGGGCTCCCAGCACCGCCAATCCGTCTGTCCACAGGCCATGTGGACGACGCGTCATCCCCTGTGGAGAAACCACCGTTTTCCCCCAATCATCCGGCACTGGACGACTCGACGGCAGGCGACGACCGTGACATCGCGGCAGAGGCAGTGGTCCGCACTTCCGTGGCCGCCGTCTCCTGGAGAAAAAGGCTCCAAGGCACACAGGCAACTCGTCACACGGCTGAGCAGGCCCCCGAGCCCAGCCTCCGGTGGTGGCGCACACCCATTCCTGGTCTCGACGCCCATGTCCCGGCTGCATTGCCGTCTCGGCGCCATCGCGTGGCCGCACTGGCCGCCGACACCACCAGTCCCGCGTCTACCGCCACCCCGAACAAGGGAAGACCATGTCCTTTAATTCGTGAGTAAGCGGTTCCAGGTCAGCAACCTGCACGCCGTCGAGATCCTCGACTCCCGCGCCCGCCCCACCCTCGCCGTGACCCTCACCACCACCGACGGCACCCGCGTCCGCGCCTGCGTCCCTGCCGGGGTGTCCACCGGCACCCGGGAGGCCGTTGAACTCCGCGACAGCGACCAGACCCGCTACAACGGCCAGGGCGTGCTGACTGCCATCGGCCACATCAACGGCGAGATCGTCCAGGCCCTCACCGGCCGCACCTTCGCCTCGGCCGCGGAGCTCGACCGCGCCCTGCTCGGCCTGGACGGCACCGAGACGAAGTCGCGGCTCGGCACCAACGCCGTCATCGGCGTTTCCCCGGCTGTCATCCGCGCCGAAGCCGCCCTCGCCGGACGGGAGTTGTGGCAGCACCCCGCCCAGATCGCGGGCACCACCCCGCGCCTGCCGGTGCCGCACTTCCACGTCGTCAACGGCGGTGCCCACGCGGTCAACAACCTCGACTTCCAGGAGTTCATGCCGGCCCCGCTCGGCGCTCCCAGCCTGCCCGAGGCCCTCCGCGCCGAAACCGAGGTGTACGCCCGGCTCAAGGCCCGCCTGGCAGCACTGGGCCAGCCCACCGGGCTTGGCGACGAGGGCGGCTTCGCCCCTGCCATCGACCGGCCCGAGGATGTCCTGAAGCTGATTGTCGACGCCATCACGGATGTCGGGTACACCGCCGGCCGGGACGGCGTCGCGATCTGGACCCAGCCGCCAGCCAGTTCCGCGGCTCTGACGGCCTTCATCACATCGCGGGTACCGCCGTCACGAGCGACCAGCTCATCGATCGCGCCTGCCTGTTATGCCGTTGACACCCGGTCATCTGGCGATTACTCCTGCCGCCAGGTCCACCGCGTCCCCGCCAGTCGCGGAGAGCGTGCGCCGGTCCCAGGAGCGCACTGGCCCCCTCGTTCCTCGCCGAACCACGAGGACGCTTCAGGACGGTGTTCACACGTCTGCTGGAGCAGGCGTCCGCTTCGGTGGCACTCCTTCCTTCGTGGCCGCAGGCTGAGGTCAGTGGAATGATCAATTGGGAGGAGCTCATGACCACCGCTTTCGTTCTGTCGGGTGGCGGCAGTCTGGGAGCCGCCCAGGTGGGAATGCTGCGGGCGCTAACCGCCCACGGCATCCGTCCGGATCTTGTCGTCGGCGCCTCGGTGGGCTCCTTGAACGCGGCCTACTTCGCGGCCCGGCCCGACGCGCACGGTGTAGAGGAACTCGTGGAGCTGTGGCGGCAGGTCGGCGAACACGATGTGTACCCGCTCCAGCTGTCTGAAGTGGTGCGCGGGCTGCTGGGCAGCTTCCCCCTGCGCCCGGTACGCGGCGCGGCCGCAGCCTTCGGACTGCGTAACCACGTGTTCCCCATCGACCCTCTGCTGATCCTCCGGGCGGCAGCCGGCAGGGTCAACCACCTCTTCGGCAACCGCCGTTTCCACCGCTTCCTCGACCATGCCCTGCCGCTGAGCCGTATCGAAGACGCGACGCTTGACCTCAGCGTCCTGGCCGCGGACGCCTGTAACGGGCGAGGGGTGCTCCTGACAGGCGGCCCCGCCGTGCCTGCGCTACTGGCCAGCATCGCCGTTCCCGGGTTCCACCCGCCCGTGGAGATCGACGGGCGCCCTCTCATCGACGGGGCCGTAGCCAACGGAACCACCCTGGACCATGCAATCGAACGGGGCGCGGACGAGGTCTACGTTCTCGCACCGAGCCTGTCCTGCCACGTCCCCGCTCCGCCCTCCACGGTTCTGGCGATGACGATCCACGGCTACAACCTGCTGGAGGAGCAGCGCATGAACGCCTCCATCGAGAGGGCGCGCACCCAGGCCAAGCTGCATGTAGTTCCGTCACCGAGCCCGGTCGAAATCTCTCCCATCGATTTCCGGCAGACGGTGCACCTCATGCAAGCGGCCACCCACTCGACCAACCAATGGCTTGACCATGACCGGCAAACCGACTCTTCCCCGGCCACCGGCCCGGAGAGCCGATGAACTCGGTTCGCTCCACGTCCGTCTGCGTGAGATCTGGCGTTCCTCCCCGCAGCCGATGCGCCCCCGGCTCCCGCTGAGGAGAAGGCCATCCCCAGTGGCACCACTGGTCTTGTCGTGGGGCTGGGGCTTGGAGGACGAGCTGGCGGATCGCGGAGCCGCTGCCGCGCCGCTGGACCGGCGCCGGGATCTTACGAGGGCAGATCCGGTAGTTGGTCAAGCCAAGCCGGCTGCCCTCTCGGGCCCTGCCGCAGCTCAAGGCCGACCTCACCACTGGTGGCCGGACTGGGGCCGGAGTGGGCGAGGCCGGCAGCCCGGCACTGCCGTGCCACCACGCACCCCGGCCCTGGGGCCGGCTCACGCCAAACGCTGATATGAGCCCCGGGAAGTGGGCCAACGCGCCGCTACGGATGCGTCTCGTTCTCGTCAACTACCTGGGAATGAGTTCCCGGGTTTGCTGCTCGGGCCGCCACTGGCTGTGGTGGTTCCGGCTGCGTCCAGCTTTCACGCTCGATGGTGTCGCCGGTCAGGCGATGAGGGTGAGGGCAGGGGCCTGTGACTCGGCCCCGCGGACCCACAGGTACCAGCCGCGATGGCCGATATTGCGGGACGCGTTGCGGTCGGCGTGCTCAGCGAAGCCGCACGACCGGCAGGCGAAAACGGCCTGGGAAGGCCGGTTGGCTTTCTCGATGTGATGACATTTGGAGCACTCCCGGCTGGTGTATGCCGGATCGACGTGCACCACCGGGATGCCGGCGCGTTTCGCCTTGTAGGCGATGAACTCGCCGAGCTGGTGGAACGACCAGGAGTGCAACGTGGTGCGCTGGGGCTTTTTCAGCCGGGCCCGTTCACGGACGCCGCTCAGGTCTTCCAGGGCGATGCCGTGTGCGGTGCGTTGAGCCTCCGCCACGATGTGCTTACTGATCTTGTGGTTGATGTCGCGGGCTCGCCGGGCCTCCTTGCCCGCATGCTTCTTCGCCCGTCGCTTGGCAGACTTGGTGGCCTTCGTCTGCAGCGTGGAACGCAGCTTCCGGTCGGCTGCGCGGCGGCGGTTGAGGTGCCGTCCGCTGTGTCGTTTCCCG
>NZ_BMQA01000138.1 GCF_014647875.1 Streptomyces brasiliensis
TGAGTCCCACTCAACTCAAGCGACCTCGTGTCGCACGGCGATGGTCCAGCCGTTCTTGCGTCCGGCGGGGGCGAGCAGGCCCCGCACGTAGTCCCGCATCCGGCGCCGCAGGTCGGCACGGCCGAACCGGTGGCTGATGCAGAGGGAGAGGTCGTCGAGTTCTCGTTCCCAGACTGCGTCCGCTTGTTCGTCCATCACGCTTGAGGTTGTCCGTATCAGAGCCCAGCCATTTTCCCGATCCACTCGTTGGAGGTGCGGTCCGGGAAGACCGCCCCCGACACACCACCAGCCAACTACGCTCCAGACGACGCCTCTGACCGGCCCAGATAGCGAAACGCTGCATCTGTGGTGTCGGGTTGGATCAGCTACTACGGCCGGTACCGGCCGTGGCAGCTGCGCCCGTTCCTGATGCGCATCAACGCCTACCTGGTGCGCTGGATCCGCCAGAAGTACAAGCGGCTCGCGGCCAAACGGAGGGCCATCGCGAAGATGCAGGAGATCGCCCGGCGATACCCCCGCATGTTCGCCCACTGGCGGCTGACCGTAGGTGCCGTAATGGTCTGATGATCAGAACGACAAGAGCCGTGTAACGGGCGACTGTTACGCACGGTTCTGTGAGAGCCGAGGGGTGAGATCCCCCTCGGCTACTCGGCATCACCACCCGGACGGCTGACCGATCTGGGTCTCACCGGTCCGCCCGGGCCGCGAGCACGACACCACCTGCGCCCGCCACCACGGCCTGACCGACGCCCTCAACCGGATCGCCGCCGATTGGGACATGCCGACCCTGGCCGACCTCGGCTACGAAAACGCCGGCGACGGCTTCCGCCACCCGCACAAGAAGCCCGCCGGAGGCGAACTGACCGAGATCCAGCAGACCTACAACAAGGTCATCCGCGGCATCCACGGCGTCTGCGAGCGCGCCAACTCCCTGCTCAAGACCACCTTCAAAGCCCTGCGCAGAGTCAACCTCGACCCCAGCCGCATCACGAAGATCGCCGCCGCAGCCCTCGTCCTGCTCCAACTCGAGTACGACCGCACCGTCTAACCGATCACGCAACGTCGTGATCGGTTACTGGGAAAGGCTCACTGACTGCGAGTCGCTGGGGGCGCGGGCGCCGGGGACATGTTCCCCGGCGCCCGGCTCTGCTGCTACTTCTTGTGACAGCCCCACTTGCCGTTGACCTTCGTGTAGTGCTCGCCCTTGGGGCATTTCTTGTGCATCGGCGTCTTGGTGGGCTTCGGTGCGGGTGCATGCGGGCCGTCGGCCACCTTGGCGTTCGACGGTACCGCGACGGCCGTACCCGTAGACGCCACTGCACCTCCACTGACCAGCATGCCTGCGGCGACGCTGGCGACCAGAGTGCGTGCGATCCTGCTTCGCATGATCGGCCACCTTTCTGTAGTCGGCGTCAGTGCCTCTCAATCGATTCTTGGCACGGCTTCCCGCCGCACGCATCTCAAGCACCGGGTGGTTCGGTCAGCCGATCCGAAGGTTGAACCTTCTCCTGTTTCTTCGGCGGTTGTCCCCAGTGCGGAGATGAGGGTTCAGCGGACGGCGGGCGTGTCCCGCTGGGCGTGCAGGGGGTCAGGCTGCAGGTCGGATGCACGAGTCCATCCACGATACGAAGGTTTATGACGGACCGTCAGTTCAATCGCATCCCGCTGCAGCCACGCAGTCCGTAAGCCCGGCCTTGGACGTAGGGCGCCTCATGACTGCTACTTCGCGCCTGAATCCCCTCCACCACTTGGCGAGATGCTATCCAAGAGCGCAGAAGACGGGGTCCGTTGAGCCACTCCGCCCGCCTGGACGCTGCCGCAGTGCCGGGACGGCAGCCTGACGTGTAGCTCCACATCGACATTCGTCGGCTGCTGGAGCGTCAGGCGGAGGTGTTGCCCAAGCATCCCTCGGTCCACGACTTCTCCAACCTCGTGGCCGCGGTCGCCCGGCATCGTGTCAACACCCTGCAGGTGGGCGCTACTGTCGACACCGCCTGGCGCGCGGCCGCCCTCATGCACGCCATCATCCGGCTGCGACCGCTCCCGGCCCGTAATGCCCTGTACGGCGCCGCGATCGTCGTGGCGTACATGGATGCCACGGGTGAGTCCATCGACCCGCCGTACGGTGCGCTGATCGACCTTGCTCGTGACGTCGACGCCGGCCGCGCCGATGGGTACGACGCGGCCGACCTGCATCCGCTCCTGGCGGATCTGACCACCGGCCCGGCGCCGGAAGGAGGGGAACGGTCGTGGCGGACCAGGACGACCCGCAGGGACTCGCGCGGCTGCGCTACCGGCTTCTACGTCGACGCGCTCCGGGCGCACTCCCTTTCGGCGGTGCCGGCCGTCTTGCCGGGTGCGGAATGGTGGGGGGAAGAGGGGAGAGGCAGCTCGTCGGGGAGGGAGGAGGACCCGTCGGCGTTCTTGCCTATCTGGCTGCGGAGTTGGGCTGAGACGCCCGAGACCGTGGAGCCGTTCCTCCAGGCAGTGGGCGACACTTCCGCGGCGGTCCGGTGGGACTTCAACGCCTGGCCCGACGTTCCGGAGTTGGGTCTGGGCGCAGGTGGTTCCAGAGGCGCCTTTCTCGCGCTTTGCGTGCATGCTCAGGATCTCGACCTGGAGGAGTCTGCAAGCGACCACACGGTCTTCGTCCACGTCAAGCAAGCCGAGGCCGAACGCGCACCGTGGCCGGCGGCCCAGGTTGGGATGCGAGTGATCGGCGACTTGGTGATGGCACCGTACTGAGAGCGCCACAAGCAGGTCGGAAAAGGCTCACTGACTCGTCAGGGCTCCCGGCGCCATCACGCACCAGGGTGACGGTGCCGCCCTGGTCGAGGGATGCGACCTCGCCCAGCTGCTCACCCGTCGGAGTCAACCCGCCGTGGGGTCGGTGAGAACGTTGGTGGACAACGGCTCGATGGTGACCCCTGAGGGCCGGTCCGGGCCGGAGGGCCACCAGGGGGCGCCGACCGAGGCCCACAAGACGGCACCGACGCCGCCGGAGCTCGCCGGGGCCGGGCCTGCTGGCAGGGCGATGCGGACCCGGACGGTCCGTGACGCACCCGGCTTAAGGGCGAACACGTTGGTCTCGGTGTACATTCGTCCCGTCAGGTCCTCCCACCGTCCTCCGCGGTCGATCGACCAGCGCACGTGCTGCACGGACGCGTCCTTTGCCCCGGGGGCCAAGGAAACCGCGACACGCAGGCCGGAGCGGGTGCGCTCGCCCGCCGAGTTGCGCACCCGCACGGACCACTCCACCGCCGGGCCGCCCGAGGCGGCCTTGAGAATGTCCGGGACCGTGACCGTGAGGTGCGTGGCGTCCACGGGAAGACGCAACCACGCCGCGGCCGCCGTCGGGTGGATGGCCGGATCCCGTCCATCCTCGGCGATCTCCGCGGAAACCATGTCGTACGAGGCACGCGGCCGGTTGTTCTCGTATTCGTTCTGCTGGTCGGCGACGAAGAGCCGCAAGTCGATCCGCGTCCGCTCCTTGCCGCCTTGCGAGAGCGGCACCTGGGCGACGAACTCCCCGTTGTCGTCCTGCTCGTTGGTCCAGGAGAGCTCTGCATCCTGCCACCCTCCGTCCTCACGGACCTGGAGCCGATCGGCGACGGTCCCGACGTAGACCGCCAGGTAGCGGTGGCCGGCCTGCGCGGGGGTGAGGCCCCCGACGGAGACATGGAACGGGAGCGGCGGCCCGCCGGGGACGAGCGTGCGGTCGTCCGCGCCAAGGCGGACGACCGGGTGAGACGCGTCCCGGCTCGCTGAGGGCTCCTGGGTCGGCGAAGCCTGCGGGCCGCCGCACCCGTCGACGGCCGTCGCGGCGGCAAGCAGCATGAACACAGCGCCGAAGCAGGGCATCCGTGACATGGGCGGTCCTCCCCACCGGATTCTATTCGCGGCACAATCTCACGGCCGATTACGGTGATCTTGCGTGAAAGTCCCGGCGTTCACGCCGGGGATGAAACGCATCTCAGGACTGCTCTGACCCGCAGGCTGGAGCGGCCACCCGCGCCGAGAACGCGGCCTCTCGCCGCAGCGCCACTGCCGGCGGCGCCGACGTGGTCGACCTGGCTGCCACCATCCGACCCAAGCGGGCCCGGGTCCGCCCGGAGAAGTGAGCCGCACCCGCGTCCGGGCTGAGGACCTGTTCTGCGCGCGCTGCCGCCGCCCCGTCCGGATTGGTGCCGCCCACTGGCCCGAGGGCTACATCTGCGCGTCCTGCCGTGACCACGCGCTGGAGACCTACGGCCGATGCGCCGGCTGCAGCGTCGACCGGCTCACCCCCGGCATCGCGCCCGACGGCGGGCGGTGGTGCACCGACTGCGCCGGCGGCCTGGGCGACTTCTTCTGCGAACGCTGCGGCCGCGAGGCTGCACGCTAGCCGCATCCGACCCGAACTCGTTCCTTCCTCGAACACCTCACGGCCATGCCCAGGCCGAAGGGCCAGCTGACCTGGGTCGGCAAACCGCACGTCCAGCAGATCCTGCGAGCCCTCGCCAGCTCCGAAGTTCGCTCACCCACGACGGGTTGAGCACGCTGTCACCCGGCAGGTCGGTCGCGCACGTCCGCGACCTGCTCATGCACTGCGGCGTGCTCCCGCACCGCGACCGGCACCTGCTGCTGTTCGAACGCTGGCTCGCCGACTGGCTCGACGTCATCGAGGACCCGGGACAGAGCCAGCTCCTGCAGCGCTTCGCCACCTGGCAGCTGCTGCGGAAACTGCGGGCCACGGCGGCCAAGCGCCCGCTCGGGCCCGGAGCCGTCAAGACAGCCCGCGCCGGTCTCACCCCGGCGGCCGTGTTTCTGACCTGGTCCGATGCCCGGGGCCGAGCCCTGTCTGAGTGCACCCAGGCCGACCTGGACGCTTGGTTCGCCGAGGACGCCATCAGCAGGCGCATCACGACGGGCTTCCTGCGCTGGTGCATGGATCACCACGTCATGCCCCGGCTTAAGATCCCTGTGATCCGCACCGAGAACCCCGCGCCGATTAGCCAGCACGGCCGCATCACTCTCATACGGCGCGTCCTGACCAGCGACGATCTGCCACAGGCCGAACGCGTTGCCGCCGCGCTCGTTCTCCTTTACGCCCAGCCGATCCGGCGTCTGGTCCGGCTGACTGTCCACGACGTCCTCGCAGACGGTCCCCAAGCGTTTCTCCGGCTCGGCGATCCACCGACCCCTGTTCCTGGGCCTTTCGCTGGCCTGCTGCAGGACTACGTTCGCACCGGGCGGCCGAACCGGCCCGGCGGAACAATGCCGACCAGCGACTGGCTCTTCCCCGGGCGCCGGGCCGGACAGCCCATGGACCCCGCGACGCTCGGCAGGCGCCTTTCCGCCGCGGGCATCCCCACCCTGCACGGACGCACCGCCGCCCTGCGGCAACTCGTCCTGCAGGCACCCCCGTCCGTCGTCGCTGGGATGCTCGGCTACCACACCGTCCACGCTGAAGCTCTCGCTGCCGAGGCCGGCAGCACCTGGAAGAAGTACGCACCCGGGGACCACACCAGGTGACCCTTCAGCCGCTGGCCCAGTTCGCGGACTCCCGTTGGCAAGCGGACGAGAGCCCGGTCCTAGCCTGGAGTCGTGATGACAACCTCGTCGATCCTCGGGCAGTTCGATCTCTGCGCGGACTATGCAGAGTTCCCGGATCTGGACAACGGCTACTACTACCCGGTCGATGCGCGGATCCACTTGTTCGGCGACAGTACGCGTTGGGCCATGGTCGCTGAGCTGCTGGGTTACAGCCCGCGCAGCGGCAACCTCATCGACGTCGTCCACTGCTTCGGCAACTGCCTGACGCATGGCGAGCCCGGATTCAGCGGCTTCCTGGAGCGGGTGGACAACATGGAGGACCTCGATCCCGACGGCGCCGAGGTCTATGCGGGAGGAGCTCCGGTAGTCGTCCGCGGCACCGCGCTGACAGTCGAAACCGCCGCCGGCACCCCACTGCAGGACGTGTTCCGCCTGCTGGCGCCCGCGAACAGGGACCTTCTGCTGGCCGACGAGACGGAGCTGCGGGCCGGCATTCCCGCCGACCTGCCGGAGCTGCTGCGGCTCGACGAGTGGAACCAACCGGAGGACTTCTGCGATGTCATGCCCAGCGGGCACGAGACCTTCCAGATGATCGCCGAGGTGTTGGACTCCGGGGACCCGGCCCGGTACCGGCCGACGCTCCCGGCGAACACCCACCGGTCCCACTGGCCGGACGCCGGAACCTTGTAATGTCCGCGCCTGCGTGTCTGCGGCCCCCGTCACCGTTACGCAGGATCACCAACAGTCCGCTGTGGTGGACGAACACAGATCACCCGATCACAGACTCCTACCAGTTTCATGCCCTAGTACTGGCGGCGGTGGATTCGCGGAGGTAGGCGATCAGCAGGCCGAGGATCGACTCGAGGTGCTCGGTACGCCCGGTCGTACGGAGGACGGTGACGCCGCCCTGGATGCCGGCGATGAAGGCGGCCGCCGTACGTCGGGCGTTGATCTCCCTGCTGACCTCACCCTTGGCCTGCATCGTCTCGATGCCGCGCTGCACGTGGTCCTGCCACTGGCGTAGCAGGGTCGTGGAGACCTCGGCGGCGCCGGGCACGCTACCGACCTGATTCATCAGCGAGGCCAGTGGGCAGTTCGCTCCCTGGGCCTTGTAGCGGGCGATGACGGCCTTGCGCCAGCGGTCCCACGCCGCCCAGGAGTCGAGTGCACCGAGGTGGGGCTGCTGGTCGTCCAGCACCCGGTCGGCCTCGTAGCGGGCGACCGCGAGGAAGAGCTCCTCCTTGCCGCCGGGGAAGTAGTGGAAGAGCTGGCTCTTGCTCGACTGCGTCACGTTGCGGATGTCGTCGAGCGTCGCGTTGCCGGGGTCGGAGGTGCGCAGATAGGCGGCTGCGCCCTCGAGGATCCGCTGCCGGGTCGCCAGTCCCTTGGTCGTCAGTACCATGACTGGGAGCATACCTTGCCCGCTGGACCGTTGGGTCCAGTATCCGGCACGTCTTGGACTTGTGGGTCCAAAAAAGGCTCCCTACCTTCGTTGCTGTCGCCACGACCAACGGTACTGAGGAGAGCCACATGAACACCGATCCCGGCAAGGTCGTCAGCGAGTTCGTCGACGCCTTCAACTCCAAGGACATCGAGCGCCTCGCGCTCTTCCTGCACCCCGACGTCGAGTTCGAGGCGTACGGCGACACCACGCTCCACGGCCGCGACGCCGTACTCGCCCTGTGGAGCGGCGTCTTCGGCAAGTTCAAGCGTCTCGAGTTCTCGACGCTGTACCAGGCCGTCAACGGCGACGTCGTCCTCGAGGAGCAGATCCACGGCCTGGCTCTGCCAGGCCGCAACATCGCCCCGATCAAGAACGTCGCCGTCTACCGCGTCCGCGACGGCCTGATCACCGAGTGGCGTGACTACACCAACCCCCAGTACGCCCAGACGCTGCTCTGACCGATCGAGGCCCCCATGACGACCACCCTTGAACCACGCGCCGAGGCCACCACGCCCGTGCGCAGTGGGGCCGCCCTCGGCATCGCGATCCTGTTGCTCGCGCAGCTGATGATCTCGGTCCACGAGGAGTGGATCCGTCGTGTCCTCGAGCAGTGAGCGTCCGGACGAGGTCCACGACAGCCCGGTCGGCTGGGGCGGCGAGCACATCGCGTCGTACACGGCCTCGGGCGGGGGGAACGGTCACATCCTGCAGGGCAGGCCGACGCTGCTGATGACCACGCGTGGGCGTCACAGCGGCCTGCGCTGCGTCCGGCACGGACTACGGCTCGCTCGTCACCGCCCAACTCGGCCACAAGTACGCCGACAGCCGGCGTTCACTTCGGGCAGGATCTCCCGCCCGACATGTTCAACGGCGAGCTGTCCTACAGCATGGCGCAGGCCATTCCGGAGGGTGTTCCGGACGAGCTTCGCAAGGAGATCCTCGCGTTCTACGACACCTACGCCTCGCACGTCGTGGTGCACATGCTCGACGGGCAGACGGTCACGCACGGGCTGAACGACTCGCCGGTGGGCATGTTGGCGTGGCTGCTCCAGCGCTGGAAGAAGTGGAGCGACAAGAGCGGCGACTTCGCCGCCGTCTTCCCCCGCGACCACATCCTCACCAACGCGACCATCTACTGGGTCAATCAGGCGATCGGCCAGTCGATCCGTTCGTACAAGAACGCGGTGCGTTACCCGTGGCAGCCCTCGCACGACCGCACTCCGGCCATCGAGGCGCCGGCGGGCTCGGTAGCTGTCAAGTCAAATGAAACGAATGTGCGGCTATGAACTGTGTTGCTGTGGTTCG
>NZ_BMQA01000139.1 GCF_014647875.1 Streptomyces brasiliensis
CTCGAGCATGCCGACGAACGCGGACCATCCGGCGTCGTGCACGGACTTGGCAAGCCGGGTGCGGCCGAGGCCGGACACCGCGAGGTCTTCCACATACACCGCTTGGTGGTCGCGAATGATCTGCGTGGATGCCTTGTGGTGGAAGTCCCGGCGCCGGTCCGCCACACGTGCGTGCTGGCGGGCGACCTTGATGCGGGCCTTGGCCCGGTTCTTCGATCCCTTGGCCTTGCGGGACAGCTCCCGCTGCAGGCGCTTGAGTTTCTTCTCCGCCCGGCGCAGGAAGCGCGGGGCGCTGATCTTCGTTCCGTCGGACAGGACCGCGAAGGCGGACAGCCCGAGGTCGATACCGGCCTCCGCTTCCAGCTCGGGCAGGATGTCCGGTTCGGTGTCCACGACGAAGCTGAGGAAGTACCGGCCACAGCTGTCCTTGGTGACGGTCAGGGACGTCGGGGCTGCCGGAAGTCGGCGCGACCATGTGACCTTGAGGTTGCCGACCTTGGCCACGTACACGGTGCCGTTGTCCTGGAGGGAGAAGGCGTTGGTGGTGAGGCGGATCGACTGCCGGGTGTCCTTCTTCGACTTGTAGCGGGGCGGAGCGACCTTCCGGCCCTGCCGCTCGCCCTTGATCGAATCGAAGAAGTTCTGGTAGGCGGTATCGAGGCCCCGCAGGGACTGTTGCAGGACGACCGCCGACACGTCGGCGAGCCAGGCGCGCTCGGCGGTGCGCTTGGCCTGGGTGATGCGGAGCCGGGACAGCTCTGCCGACTTCACGTACGGCAGCCCGGCCGCGTGTGCTTCCTTGCGGTCACGCAGGCAGTCGTTCCACACCACGCGGGCGCACCCGAACGCACTCGCCAGCGCACGGCGCTGCAAAGCGTCCGGGTAGGCCCGGTAGTTGTAGCGGAGCTGCATGACCCAGGATCCTACGACGCTTGATCCCATAGAGTAGCGAAACGACTACAGGCGTGGCAGACACGTGGTTTCGGCGATGCATGTGCACTTGGTCTTCGTGACGAAGTACCGGCGCGGAGTGTTCGACGACGAGATGCTGACGCGCTGCGAAGAGAGCATGCGCAAGGTGTGCGAGGACTTCGAGGCGGAGCTGAAGGAGTTCAACGGCGAACGCGATCACGTCCACCTGCTGGTGCACTACCCGCCCAAGGTCGCCGTCTCCAAGCTGGTCAACAGCCTCAAGGGCGTCTGGCCCGGCGGATACGGCTGGGGGCACCTCCCGGCCGAAGGCCGGGGGAGAATTCACCGGCAGGACCGATGGCCGGCCCTGCTTCGGCGCCGGCACCGGCCCGGCTTCACGCACCTTCATCCCCCACCTTCTGCCCAAGCACCAGCTGGCAGCGGGACTGGCACTGAGACGCATCTCCTTCCAGGGCGCCATGCTGCTCGGTCCCGCGCTCGGCGGATTGATCGTGGGCGAGTGGGGCGTCGGCGGCTGCTACTTGATCGACGCCCTCACATTCGTCGCGGCGATCTACGGTGCGTCCGGCTTGCCGCGGATGCACCCCGGGGACGAGCCCGCACGGCCTGGCCTGCGCGGAGTGCTGGACGGTCTGGCCTTCTTGGGGCGCACTCCTGTCATTCGCGAGGCACTGCTCACAGACCTGGCCACCACCGTGCTGTCGATGCCCATCAGCCTGTTCCCCCTGATCAACGCCGAACGATTCGGCGGCAACCCGCGGACTCTCGGACTGTTCCTCACCGCCATAGCCGTCGGCGGCGTCGCAGCGTCCTTCTTTTCCGGGACCTTCACTCGGCTGCCCCGCCCCGGCCTGGTCATGCTCGGCGGATCCGCCGCCTGGGTCAGCGAGACTGACAAACCGCAGCTCAGCGAACCGGTCCTCACCAGGCTCGATGACACACCCGTGATCTGCCGAGCATCACACATGGCACGTGACACTCCAGCGAACGGCGCCGTGTCACTCCAAGGCGACAGCTCCCAGCTCAGAGACCTATCGGCAGCGAGCCTCGATGAGAACGGACACCCGCGTATCAGGGTGGCCACTACGTACGCTTGCCCGGCCTGAACGGTCCGTTCTCGGGGGCCACGCATGCATCGACGATGGTTTCCTCGCCGGCCGCTGAACCTTCCACGCAGAGCCGGCCACCCTTGACGCGCAGGTCGAGGAAGAACCGCGTAGCCGCGCCGGACTGCTTGAGGTCGTGGATGCGTTCGTCGATGTAGCCGAGGCTGTTCAGGATCTTCCTGACCTTGGCGGGGGTGGGGTCTTCCAGATACCAAAGTGCTTGGGCGATGCGTTCTTCATGGAGGGTGCTCGCGCACCAGTCGCGAGCGTCCAACTCCGCTTCCGGGCCGGTGGGGGCGCGGGGTGCCTCAAGAGCCTCGGTCGCGGGATCGTCGGTCGGCAGTGTCTTCGCCGACGGGGCGCCCGAGGGGCACGACTGCGCGACCTTGTTCAACATCGCGGTGAAGGCCATCTGTTGATCCGAGCCGGCCGACGGCTCGGCGTACTGGGCGCCGACGGCTTCGGCGGGCTTGCTGTGCGATCCGGCGGCACTTGTCTTCCCGGTGCCGCAGGCGGTGAGCGACAGAATGACGAGGGCTGTTACCGCGAGGGCGGGCCGTGGCCGCCGTGGGGAGTGGGCAACCGTACTGGTCGGGGCAGGAATTCGTGTCATGCGCACAGCCTGCGGTCAAGCCTCCCGCTGTGCATGAGTACACATACTCAACAAGATCGGGCTCTGCGACCTAAGTCATTCGAGGCGGGACAGTGAGCACTCAAACTTCGATGGCACACGCTCAAAGTTCACTGGCACAGGAGACGCGTCTTCGCGTCGGAACGCCGCCGGGAGCAGACCTCTACTCGATCATCGGCCACCGATTCGCGGCGGGGTGCCCGCCAGGGCATGGCCGTGGACGCGCGGGCGAGCTGGATGCCTCGGCGGAAGATCTGCTCGAGGCTCGGGTCGAAGTGCCGGGTGGTGGCGAGTTCCAGGGCCATCCGTTCGGCTGAAGCCTTGGCTGCGAGCCGTTGTACGACCATCGTGCCCATGTCCCAGCACGCGGTGACGGGGTATGGCGGGCAGGTACCAGTGGTGGTAGAGCCAGTCGGCAGCGCCCAGCAGGTCGGTGAGCAGGCCGAGTGCATGACCCGCCGGGTTCTCGTCGGTCCGGCCGGTCACGTGCGGGGCTGCGGGGGCCACGGGGAGCCCCCTTTCTTCGTCGAGGTCGTGCGGGTGAAGTGCAGCTCGGTGATACGGCCGTCGGTGTAGGTGCCGCCGCGGTCGGTGCCCGCCCACACCAGGTGCACCACGGCCCGATCGGAACTGCCGTCGCGGCGGGCGATGGCTGCCTGGACGCGGAATCGGGCGGTAGCGAACGCCGGAGCGATCGCCTGGCCGACGTTGCCGAAGGACGCGGGCCATCTGGCGCGGCCGATCCCGGTGGCGTCCGCCCGCAGCAGTGCACGGCCGGCTGCGAGTAGCTGCTGCTCGTCTCGTGGGTCAAGGTCTGACGGCCAGGCGGTTTTAAGGGTTTGTTGGATGACCCGATCGCCGGTCACGCTCTCGCCGTGCGGAGGCAGCGCCGACGTGAGATCTGACGGGAGGGCCGACTGGGTGGGCGCCGCGGTGGTGGCGATGGCTGCGGGGCCGCCGCCGGCCGTAGGACGCGCATCAGGGGAGGGAGATGAAGAGCGGCCCTGCGGAGGGGCTTGGGACGGCGGGGGAGCGGATGTGCTGGGCCTGTTCGGCATGGCCAGTAGGAGCACTCCCGCCACAGCGAGGATTAGGGTGGCGGTCAGCAGCAGGTGCGGCGGGTGCGCCGAGGACGCTGTCATAGCAGCCGGGCACCTCCCGCGGAGCCGGACATGGTGTCGACCGCGTCCAGCCGGACGACGGTCCCCGGCCTGGCGGCGTTGATCATCTGGCCGCTGCCGGCGTAGATGCCGACGTGGTAGATCGTGGAGTCGTGTCCGGGGGCGTAGGCGTAGAAGACGCGGTCGCCGGGCTTGAGCGCGTTGGTGTCGAGGCTGGCGGGGATGCGCTGGTCGGCCCCGGCTTGCGCGGCTGCGGTGCGTGGCAGCCGGATGCCGGCCTTGGTGTAGGCGTAGGTGGTCAGGCCCGAGCAGTCGAAGCCCTTGATGCGGGCGCCGCTCTTCCCGCTGGGGGTGCAGCAGATGCCGTACGACTTGCCGCTGGCGTTGCCGCCTGAGGCGTACGAAGTCGGAGCCGTCACTGGGGGATGACAGCTCCGCTCCGGAGCTGGGCGGCGGTGCACCCGACCATGGTGCCGTCGCCGGCCACGACGCCTGTCCGCTTCCGTGCACCGCTGCGGCGTGCGCGGCTACGCCGGGCTCTCGTCGTTCACGGCGGACAGCGGTGTCGCGATGTCCTCCAGGGACCGGCCCTCCGCTGCGACCGCGAAGAACACGGCGACCAGGCCCGCCACGAGCATCAGTGCCGCACCGATGGAGAAGGCGAGGACCGCGTCGGAGACGATACCGCTCTCGGTCAGACCGGCGAAGACGAGCGGCCCGGTGATGCCGCCGGCCGCCGTGCCGAGTGCATAGAAGAAGGCGATCGCCATCGCTCTGGTCTCCATCGGGAAGATCTCGCTCACCGTCAGGTATGCCGAACTGGCGCCCGCCGACGCGAAGAAGAGGACCACGCACCAGCAGAGGGTCATGGTGGTGGCGTTCAGCAGCCCGGCGTCGAACACCGCGGCGGTGCCGAAGAGCAGCAGCCCCGAGAGGATGTAGGTGCCGGCGATCATCGGTCGTCGTCCCCAGGTGTCGAAGAAACGCCCGAGCAGCAGCGGCCCGAAAAAGTTGCCGAGCGCGATGACAGCGAAGTAGTAGCCGGTCGACCCAGTGGGGACGTCGAAGAACCGCACCAGGATGGAACCGAAGCCGAAGGTGATGGCGTTGTAGAGGAACGCCTGGCCGATGAAGAGCGCGAACCCGAGGGTGGCGCGCCGGGGGTATGCCCGGAAGACCGTACGCGCGATCTCGCCGAAGCCGACGGGGCCGCGCTGATGGACCGTCATCTTGCCACGGGCCTGTGGCAGGGAGTGCCCGATCTCCCGCTCGACTCTGTCCTCCACCTCGCCGACGAGCCGTTCCGCGTCCTCGGACCGGCCGTGGATCAGCATCCACCGGGGACTTTCGGGCACATGACGGCGCACCAGCAGAATGACCAGGCCGAGAACGACACCGAGGCCGAAGGCGAGCCGCCAGCCGATGTCGAGTGCGAACAGGCGGGTGTCCAGGGCGAGTACGGACAGCAACGCGCCACCCATGGCGCCGAGCCAGTAACTGCCGTTGATGATGAGGTCGACCCGGCCCCGGTACTTGCTGGGGATCAGCTCGTCGATGGCGGAGTTGATGGCCGCGTACTCACCACCGATGCCGAAGCCGGTCAGGAAGCGGAAGAGGAAGAACCACCAGGCTGAGAAGGACAGCGCCGTCAGCGCGGTGGCGGCCAGATAGACCGACAGGGTGACCAGGAAGAGTTTCTTGCGGCCGTAGCGGTCGGTGAGCCCTCCGAAGAACAGCGCCCCGGAACAGGCGCCCGCGACGTACAGAGCCGCGCCGACGCCGGTGACCTGCGCGTCGGTGATGGCCAGTCCGCTGCCCTCCTGGGAGAGCCTGCTGGCGATGGAGCCGACGATCGTCACCTCGAGGCCGTCGAGGATCCACACCGTGCCCAGGCCGACGACGATCATCCAGTGCCACCGGGACCACGGCAGCCGGTCGAGCCTGGTGGGTACCCGGGTGGTCACGGTCCTGGCCTCCGCAGTGCCGTGTACGTCCTCGCCCATCGCCCGCCTCCCGGTCGACCTGCCGCCCGACGCCAGGCACATACGGCGTCCTCGGCCGCTGCCCGGCCGCGCCGCTGACGGGTACCACCCGAGCGCACGAGGGAAACCGAAGCGTGGTGCGGACGGTGGGACGGACGCTCCGGCGTTCGAGGCGGCCCGGTCCTCGATCACGCGGCCACGAGGAGTTCCTGACCTGGTGCGCCGACCGAGGCGTCACGGCCGGCCACCTCCTCAACCAGCAGGAATGGCGCTGGCAGTAGGGGTGAAACCACCGCGGCCGGGTGCTCGATCGCATGCGATCGAGCACCCGGCCGCGTCGTCGTCGCGGGGGTGTCGTACGGCATCAGCTCGGCCGGTAGCGGATCCACCAGAAGCCCAGCCCGGCCAGCAGGGCACTGAGGACGGCGAATCCGGACAGCTCGATCCACTGGAACGGCCAGTAGCGGTCAGCCGCCTGGAGGTGTAGTCGAAGTGCAGGCTCAGCTTGCTGAGGCACTTGTCGTCCACCTGCGGACCGTCGTCGCCCGGCGAGATGCAGGCGGAGACCGCCTTGCCCGCCACGGCCTTGCCGTTCGCGTCGACCACTTCGCTCTTCGAGGTCAGTGACCAGGCGCCGGGGGCGCTGTAGTTGAAGAGGCTCACCGATTTGGTCGAGATCGTGAACGCCGAGTCCGTGAGCACGTCGGCGCTGAGTGCCACGCTGCTGGTGCTGGGCGGCAGGTAGTGCGCCCGCAGCGCGCTGGGGATCACGATCTGGACCGCGGCGAAGACCACCAGTGTCACCGCCATCGCCATCAGCAGTCGGCGCACGATCAGCCCGACGAGGGTTCCCAGCACGAAGGCGAACAGGGCGTAGCCGAGCGGGACGACGTTGCGCGTGTCGAAGTAGGCCGCGCTGAACCTGGCGCCCTTCACCAGGTCGTAGCGGCTGGCGCTCCAGGTGAGCAGCAGGCTCAGCCCTCCGGTGACGATGAGGCTGGTGAGGCCGAGGAGGGCGAGTTTGGCGGCGAGCCAGCGGGTCCGGGTGACGCTCTGGTTCCAGATCAGGCGATGGGTGCCGTCCTCGAACTGGCGGGCCACCAGGGGCGCGCCCCAGAAGATGCCGATCTACGCTGGAATGCCGATCAGGATCATGCCGATCGTGGACACATGGGCGTGTGCGTCTGCAGGAAGTGGTCTCGGACCGTGGCACAGGCGTTGATGCAGTGGGCGACGTCCGTGTCGTAGGAGTCCCGGATCCGGGTGCCGAGGATGACGACGTATGCCGCCAGTAAGGCGGAGACGGCGACGAGGCTTGGACGCGGAACTGCCGCCAGGTGAGCCAGATCATCGGTGCGCCTCCTGCGGCTCGGGCGCGGTCCCGCTGACGGCCTGGTTGGCGGCCCGGGTCATGTATGCCAGGACCAGGTCCTCGAGGTCGATGTGCTCGGCGTCGGGCAGAGTGGCGGGAAGCGGCTCGTTGGTGCGGACGATGAGGGTGGCCTGTCGGGAGGCGCGTTCGGCCTGGATGACGTCGCTGCCGGGCGGCAGGTCGTCGAGGTCGGCCGGGGTGCCGATGAGGCGGTAGTGGGTGGCGAGGAGGTTGTCGACGTCGCCGGCGAGCTGCACCCGCGAGGACGCCAGGATGATCATGTGGTCGCAGACCCGCTCGAGGTTGCCGAGCAGGTGCGAGGAGAGGATGACGCCGACGTTGAGCTCGGCGACGAACTCCATCAGGTTCTGCAGGTACGCCCGCCGGGCGAGGGGTCGAGCGCGGCGACGGGCTCGTCGAGGATGATCAGCTCGGGCCGTTTCGCGGCGGCGATGGTCAGGGCGAGCTGGGCGCGCTGGCCGCCGGAGAGCTGCCCGGCCTTCTGGGCGGGGTCCAGGTTGAGCTGCCGGATGCGCCGATCCGCCAGAGCGGCGTCCCAGCGGGGGTTCAGCCGGGTCCCCATCTGCAGGTGGTCGGCGATCGACAGCCGTGCGTAGACCGGCGTTTCCTGGGCGACGAAGCCGACCTTGGACAGCTGGGCCGGGCTGGTCGCGGGCTGCTCACCGAGGACCTGCCGGTGGTCGGTGCGATCAGCCCGCAGGTCAGCTGCAGCAGCGTGGACTTGCCCGCGCCGTTCGGCCCGACCAGGCCGACGACCCGGCCCGCGGGAATGGTCAACGTGCAGTCGGTGACGGTCTGGACGCGTCCGTACCGTTTGCTTAATCCCACCGCTTCGAGAATCGGAATCACTCTCGGTTCCCTCCCAACTCCTTAACTTGTGTTTTTACCTCGCTCGCTCGGTGTTCGAGCCGGGGCGCCTCTCCGGTGTCGCGCCGTGCTCGTGGCCTTCTCCCACGGTGGGGCGGGCGGCGCGGGTGGTGTTGCGTCGGCCTGGTGGGCGGCCGGGGCCTGCTGTGCCGGGTTTAGGCACTCCGGTCGGGCTGGGCAGGCAGGTGGGGACGGAGGTGGCGAAACCCCCTGCGGACCCGTGCAGGAGACAACTGACATG
>NZ_BMQA01000140.1 GCF_014647875.1 Streptomyces brasiliensis
GCCCATACCACATCAACGAGCCCAACTCCCGTAAGCAACGGCTTGTTTCTCTGCGGGTCCACAGTAGCCGAGTTGACGGACCGCACCGACGAGCTTGCCCCATACCTGCCTGTAGCCCAGCCCCGTGAACAGGGCCAGCGCCAGGACGAAGTACACCGCCACCCGCGAAGGGACCCGGCGCACCGCAGAGGAGCGGCCGAGGCCCATCAGCACGCAGTCCACCAACTCGAAGGGTATGTATCTGGTCAAAGCTCCCAGATGCCCTGGGGCGTAGAGTCCGTTCGCTGTAGTGACGGTGCGGGTGAGCGTCATCGTGCCAAACTGGTCCGGCAACGGGACCTCCGGTGTCGAGATCGTCTTGGTCGACCTCTCGACTACCGCAGGTCCCGTTCGCACGTCTCCAGAACTACAAGATCCCCGGAACCGCTTGACAACTGCCCACGAGCTTCAAGTTGCTGGCATTGGTGCGGTGGTGAGGTTCTCGGTAGTCGATCTTCAGCAGGTACGGCTTGCCCGGGACGCCCTTGACACAGGTCAGCCGCTACGCGACGGCGCGTAGCGATCGGCGATGACGCCGCGCTCCCCTGCGGCATCCCGCAGAGCGAACTGAAGCGTGGCCACTTCCTCCCACGACGCCATATCGGGAAGCGTCGGAATGCAGACGAGCTCTCCCCGGTCCAGCCCGTCGAGCGCGGCCCACACCAGATCGTCCGCATCGACGAACGACTCGTCGGGGAACATGGACGAGGTCCCCGCGCCTTCGAAGAACTCGGTGCGCACGGGGCCGGGCAGCACAACCTGGACACGGATGCCGGTCAGCGCCACCTCCTGCTGCAGGGCTAGGGAGAAGTGCAGGACGTAGGCCTTGGACGCTCCGTAGGCGGCACCGCGGGGCGGTGGACGGAAAGCGCCGATCGAGGACACATTGACGAGCGATCCGGAGCCGTTCTCGCCGAAGGTGAGCAGCGCGGCGCGGGAAAGACGCGTCAGGGCCGTCACGTTGACCGCGATGAGGTCGTCCAGCGTCCCGGGGTCCGCCTCGCGCAGGGGCGCCAGTCCGCCCAGGCCGGCGGCATTGACCACGACGGCGAGGCCCTCGTTCTCGAGAACGGCCGTCTCGACGCGGGCAAGGTCGCTCTCGTCCGCCAGATCGGCCCGCAGGACAGTAGCCCGCCGACCCGTGTCACGGTGGATGGTCTCCGCCAACCGGGCGAGCCGATCGGCGCGACGGGCGACCAGGATGAGGTCGTATCCCCGCCGCGCCAAGTGTCCGGCGTACGCGCGGCCGATCCCCGAGGAGGCACCGGTGACCAGCGCGGCCTGTCCGTGGTGGGTGTGCATGGTGACCTTTCGGACCGCGGCTTCCTGTGCTGACTGAGAGTAGCCATCCAGCTCGGCCCGGTGTCGGACGTCGACAGTTGCCGTCCCGAGCCGACCAGGCTCTTCACTCAGTGGAGTACAACTGCGGTGTCTCGTGTGGTGCGGGCTGCGGGAGGCCGTTGTGCCGTGGAGTCTGCGGATTGCCGTCCCAGGGGCCCGACTGGTGGAGGCCGTCGTACGGCGCCGCCTGCGGATAGCCCTCGTATGGTGTCGCTTGCGCAAAGCCGGGCTCCTGCGGGCTGAAGCCCTCGCGGGGGGCCTCGGTGCCCACCGGGGCCTGCAGGCTGCCGTACCGCTCCATGCGTTGCCAGCGTAGCCGTGAGCCTGACACGGCGGTGAAGACGGACTGGATCACCACCAGGTACATCAGCTGCCGGTAGACGAACTGTTGCAGCGGCAGGCTCCACAGTGGGCCCGGGCGCTCTCCGTCCAGGTGGAACGCGTACAGGCCCATCAGGAGTTGCAGCAGCAGGAAGGCGAGCCACAGTCCGATGATCCGGACCGGGTCGAGGAAGACCAGCCCGTACAGAGCGAAGATGTCCACGACGGGTGCGAGCAGTGGCAGCAGTACCTGGAAGAGCAGCAGATAGACCAGGCCTCGGCGGCCCAGTTTCCCGGCGGGGCAGCGCTGCACCAGTGCGCCGCGGTGTTTCCACATCGCCTGCAGGGTGCCGTAGCACCAGCGGTATCGCTGCCGCCACAGGGCGTTGAGTGACGCGGGCACCTCGGTCCAGGCCTTCGCGTCCTCCTCGTACACCACGCGCCAGCCGGCGCGGCACAGCGCCATGGTGAGGTCGGTGTCCTCGGCCAGCGTGACGTCACTGACGCCTCCGAGGTCAAGCAGCGCCCTACGGCGGAACGCGCCGACTGCTCCGGGTACGGTCGGCATGCATTCGGCGAGGTCGAACAGTCGGCGGTCGAGGTTGAACCCGACGACGTACTCGATGTGCTGCCAGCGGCCCAGCAGGCCACCGCGGTTGACGACCTTGGCGTTGCCGGAGACGGCGCCCACGCGCGGGTCGGCGAAGGGCTGCACGATGGTACGGACGGTGTCGGGTTCGAAGACCGTGTCGCCGTCGACCATGACCACCAGGTCCCAGGTGGCGGCTGCGAGTCCGGTGTTGAGTGCGGCGGGCTTGCCCGCGTTCTGCTGACGGATCACCCGCACCGGCAGGCGGAGCGATTCCACCAGGTCGGCAGTGCCGTCGGTCGAACCGTCGTCCACCACGATGATTTCGACCGGATGGTTGGAGGCGAGCAGTGAGCGCACGGCTGCCTCGATCCCGGCGCTCTCGTTGTACGCGGGGACGATGACACTGACCGGTTCGGTCACCGGCGGCCCCCAGGAGGGGCCCCGTTTGCTCCGCAGACGCCGGTGCCGCCGGGCGGCGATCAGTACGACCAGCGCGCGCAGCACGCTGATCGCTCCGGCTGCGTACATCAGCAGGCCCAGCAGCCACACGAGCCAGTCGCCACCCTGCAGCACCTTGATGAGGGCCAGCCCCTGCAGGTGGTCGCTCAGTCCGGCGGGTTGGACGGGTGCGGCCATGCCGACCGCGTCGGAGACCGTCGTGAAGGTGAAGCCCTGTGCCTTGAGCCGTGGTATCAGGGACTCCAGTGCGGCGACGGTCTGCGACCGGTCACCGCCACTGTCGTGCATGAGCAGGATCTGCCCGGCGTGGCCATGCGGGGTCGCGTTGGCGAGGACGTGCTTCACGCCGGGGCGCCGCCAGTCCTGGGCGTCCTGGGTGGTGAGCACCGTGACATAGCCTGCCGCGTCGGCCTGTGTGAGGACGGACCAGTCGGCATCGTCCAGCGCTTCGTTCTTGGAGGAGAACGGGGGCCTCAGAAGTGCGGTGGTGACCCCTGCGGCGCCGGCCACCGCCAGCTGCGTTTCGTGCAGCTCCAGGGAGCGGTGCCATGGGGCGAGGTTGCTCAGGTCGGGATGGGTGAAGGTGTGGATGCCGATCTGGTTGCCGTCGGCGATGATCCGGCGGACCAGCTCCGGGTGGTCGACGACCTGGGTCCCGACGACGAAGAAGGTCGCGTGCACATGGTTGCGGCGCAGCACGTCCAGGATCCGTGGCGTCCAGACGGGGTCCGGGCCGTCGTCGAAGGTCAGCGCGATGGTGCGGGCCTTCACCTGGGCGGTGTGCGGAGAGGTCGCCGCGTTCGCGATCACCGGGCCACCGCGGGCCACCTGGCTGGGCACCGTGTCGTTACGGCCACGGGCGCCGGTCTCGCCGTCCGCTGCGAGTCCGAACATGTGGTGGGTGTAACCCTGCAGCAGCAGAGCCGTCGACAGGGTCACCGCGAGCACACTCAGCAGGAGCCAATGAGTGCCAGGTGTGATCTGGCGGGTGCGGCTGCGGCGCCGACGGGGTGCCTTGCGGCGTCTGCGGTTGGTCACGTCAGGAGGCCTTGGATCACTTCACGGGGTTGTGGGACGAGCCGACCGCGCGGCCCTTGGAGGTGGGACGGGGGGTGGCGATTGCGGTCGGGGACGCGACGGTGGTGGGCGCCGCGGAAGGCACGGGTGTGGTCGCAGAGGCGGCGGATGCCGTCGACCGGTCGGTGGAGCTGGAGGTCTTCGGCGCCGTCGTGGGGCGGGATTCTTCCTCCGCCGCGGTAGGGCTCACGCTCCCTGCGGAGTGGTCGGTACCGGGGGAGGTGTCGGGCGCGGACACGCGGGGTGTGGTGAGGTGCTTGGGTTCCGGTTGCGGGACGAACGGGGCGTTGAGGCTGGGACCGCCGAACACAGTGCTGATCAGCAGGGCGACATAGCCGCCGGCAGGGATCACCAGCAACCATGCGGCGCGCTTCACGCGGCGCTGGCGGCGCCCCGAGGAATCAACGAAGACGGGCCGCACCGACTCGCTCTTCCGCGCGTCCGGTTCGGGTATGGGAGGGCCGGGCGTGTTGAGTTCTGGAGGCGGCACGGTGAGGACATCGCCGCAGGCAGCGTCCCATGCCGTCGTGACGGGCGGCACGGTGAGAACGTCGCCGTGGGCAGCCTCCCACGCCGTCGTGGCGGGGCCCGGCCCGGCGGCGTAGAGATACGCCCCGCTGGCGTAGGGGTCCGTCCAATGCGCGTTACCCATCGGGTGCGTCCATTGCGCGGGTTGTACCGGCTCCCAGGACATCGCGGCCGTGTCGGCGGTGGCGCTGGCGTCGTACTCGTGGCCGTAGCCATACGTGTACCCGCCGCCACCGTAGGGATCCTCGCCGTACGCTTCGCCGCTTTCGTCCGTCCACTGCACGAGTCGTGCCTCCTGTCCTGGCCGACCGACACAGTCGTCCCCTCAGGAAGAGCGAACTCGGCCGGAAGTGTTACACCTCGACCTCGCAGCACTGAACAAACCGACCAAAGGTGAGGAGTTGGTCAGCAGCGGAACAGGCTTGACGAAGGCATGAGGCCATGATCCGTGCCTGAGTGCCCGCCGTCGGGTCAATGCGCATGTGGGGCGGCCGACCCCCCTTGCTATGGGTGAGGGGCCAGCCGCCCCGGCACCTCTCCGGGCCGCTCTCGGGGGGAGTCGAAGCAGCACGGAGAATGGTCTGGAACGTGCGTGGTACCGACGTCCAGCGGCCGCTCGCCCAGCGCCTCCGTCTGGTCGGCCATGTTCAGAAGGCGGCGGGACGACGGATGACGCCGACGCAGTCCGGGCCGTTCTTGAGCGGGCAAAGGCGTGGGCGCCTGCTCCCGCACGGCAGTTGGAGGCACACCTTGCGGAGTACGCGGACGCGTGGTCGGCTCCATCGCCGCACTGCCCCGTGGCGCTGGTCCGGCTCGCGAGTCTGCTGGACGAGGCGGGTTTCGGCAAAAAGACCTGCGGTCGGTGCAAGCAGGACGGGTTCATCGTGACCCACCGAGAGGACGGCCCGATCTGCCGCCGCTGTTACGTCAAAGACCCCCTGGTCATGGAGGAATGCGCCAGCTGCGGGAGGATGCGCAATCCGGGCCGCCGACTCGACGACGGCACCGCGCTCTGCGCGAACTGCAACCCACGGCCCGAGCGCGAGTGCGCACGCTGAAGAACGCTTGCCCGACACAAGTACAACAACGACGATGGCGATCCGCTCTGCAAAAACTGCTATCAGGCCCCGAAACGACGCTGCGGCATCTGCGGGGAGGACCGGGCACTCGCAGCCCGTCAGGCCGACAATCGTGCGGAGTCTCATTCAGGGGCCGGGTCCTCGGCGGTGATGCGGAATCTGCCGGATTGGCCGGCCAGCTTCGACGAGATCGAGGACCTTGCGTCGGAACTCGGCCGGTAACTACAGGGCACAGGAGCCCCCTTGAGCGTCTGGAGCATCATCTGTCCAGCAAGATGACTCCACCAGCACATCACTCTAGGCCGTGACTGTGACCTGGGGCTTCGAGCTGGGACCGAATGCGCCTGAGGCCACTCGACATCGGGGGACCTGACCATCTAGAATGGTTCCTCTAGAATTAAAATTCTAGAGGAACCGTAACCAGCATCGCAACACGTGTCAACGAGTTGTTCCGCAACGGTCTCCGGCGGACTCCGCACCGTGGCCCCAGGCCAGGGCATGCCCTGAAGGCGTCAGGCGGATCCGCCCTCCCGTGCGCCGCCCTCGGCTGGCGCCGGGCGCCCCACGGACCGCCCCCGCGGGCACATCTCGCTGTCCGCCCGCCGACACAACCACTTCACCAATCCGCCCCCGCAGACCAACCACTACAGTCCGCCGCCCGCGTCTGCCCGCACGGCCCGACGGAACCACGGCCCTCGTGCGAGCCCCTGCCGATGGGAGACCCCAAGGTGTCCGCCCCTGACCTCGACCCCTACCTCGACGCCCAGTACGACGCGCGCGCATCCGTGCCGGACTACGACGTCTACGCCAGGCTCTACCGCAGCCTCAGCGACGAGGCCTACGCGGCCCTGCCCCACAAGGAAGCCGCCTACGGCCCAGGCGCCCGGGAGATCCTCGATGTGTTCCCCCAGCCGCCGCACGCAGACGCCCCGGTGTTCGTTTTCGTGCACGGCGGCTACTGGCGTGCCCTCTCCAAGGAGGAGTCCGCCTTCGTCGCCCCCATGCTCCACCGGGCCGGAGCGGTGGTGGTCTCGGTCGACTACGCCCTAGCCCCCGGGGCCACCCTGCCGCAGATCGTGGACCAGGTACGCCGCGCCGTCGCCTGGACCCACCGCGAGATCGCCGCGTACGGTGGGGATCCAGGCCACGTCGTGATCTGTGGCAGCTCCGCCGGCGGCCACCTGGCCGGCATGGTCCTCGCCGACGGCTGGCACGACCGGTACGGCATCCCCGTCGACGCTGTCACCGGCGGCCTGCTGATCAGCGGGCTCCACGACCTCACCCCCCTGCTCCGCACCCGCGTCAACGGTTGGCTTGACCTCAACCTCTCCTCTGCCCGGGAGAACAGCCCCCTGTTCCACCTCCCAGCGGCCCCGAAAGCCCCGCTGGTGGCCTGTCACGGCGCCCTGGAGTCCGAGGAGTTCATTCGGCAGACCCGCGGGATCGCCGACACCTGGGCGGCCTGCGGCGGACGGGCCCGCTACGCGTCCGTCCCCGACCGCGACCACTTCTCCATCGCCGTCGACCTGAGCGATCCCGAGAGCACCGTCGGAGCCGCTGCCCTGAACCTGCTCGGTCTCGACTGTGCGGGTGACGGGGCAGTGTCGACCTGAAGGGGTCTGGTCCGTAGTCGGTGGTGACGTTGGGTATCCGTCAGGGCAGGAGCGGGATCGACCGCTGTGAACGCCCGCTCGGCGCGGTCTGCCTCGTAGCGGGCGCGTTCTACCGCCAGCTCGGCCGACCGGTGCGAGCGGGTGTGGCGGGTGGTGACCTCGTCCGCTGCCGCGAGGGCGACTGGGCAAGCAGGCGTGCGGCCACCGTGTCATCGACGACGTCCGCCCTGATGGACCGGCAGGTCGGTGTGCCCTGGTGGTCGGCCTTCGATCCGGAGCACTCGTAGGCCGCCTGTCCGCTGCGGTGACAGCGGGTGGTCATCGGGCGCCCGCACGAGCCGCTGCCGATGATCACCTGACACAGAGCCAGGCCCTCGCGGGCCGGACGGGCGCCGTCATGAGTGCAGTTGGCCTCCGCCCAGCCCGGACGGCATACAAGGTACGGTGGCGGAAAGCCTGCCGATGCGCCTCAGACCGACTTGGTCTCTCCACCGTCGACGCGGATGTTCTGTCCGGTCATGTAGGCCGACTCCTCGCGGCCAGGAAGCGTACGATCCGAGCGGCCTCCGCGGTGCTCTGCGCTCGGCACAGCGGGATGCCGCTCGTCCACTCGGCCGGGACCGCGCTGGGGGGCGTTGTCACGTTAGCCGGGGTTGAAGTGCCTGAGGGTATATCAGGGCGCGGTGAGACTCGGTGAGCGTTCTGGGGGTCAGGCCACAGTGGGCAGGCCGGTGCTGCCGGTGATCTGGTCCCAGATCGCGAAGCGGATGACCATCTCCAGGCGGTGTTCGGCGGCGGTGAGCAGGTGGCGTCGTGGCCTGAAGTGGGGGGAGATGCCGCTGAAGGCGGCCAGGAACCGCTGTGCTCCGCCGACGCTGCGGAAGCCCATCATGGCGCGCTCGCGCTGCCTCGTTGGCTGGTGGGAGTTCTCGGCCCGGTTGTTCAGCCCCTTGTGCGAGCAGTGCTCCACCGAGGGCATCACCTCGCGGTGGGCCGCACCGTAGGAGCGGAGCTTGTCGGTGACGATCACCCGCGGCACGGCGCCGGTCCTCTTGAGG
>NZ_BMQA01000141.1 GCF_014647875.1 Streptomyces brasiliensis
CCCAACACCCCCAACACGACCACTGATTGATCGGCTACACCACAAGAAGGGACATGACCTCAACTACTGCCGTCACCCCACGCAGAAGCCCCGCCAGGACGAACCTGACGGGGCTTCAAATTTGCTACCGCGACCTTAGGCTAGCCAGCGGCTTCACTCCTCAAGGCCAGACTGAAGCCGCTGCCAATCCTCCTGCTGATCACGCCAGGCGGTGCTCGCATAGATCGCGGTCTTCGCCTCGGGCAAAGACAGGCCAAGCACACGTGAAGCTACGTAGATAGCTTCGATCGGCGACAGGCCAAGTTCCCGCAGTTCCCGGAATACCGGTTCCCGCTCCACTTGCCCTCGGCCGGTGATGCTCGATGCCAACCCGTCCAGTCGAGACCGATCCATTCTCTAATCTCCTAGGATCTTTGCGACGTCCAAGGTCATCGACCCCGGGCGCTTGTAGATGGTGCCGTCCGGCTTCGGGATATGCCGCTCATAGTTCAGTACGACGGTGCTAAACCCCTGGGATCTCGCCTGCTCGGCGACGGAGCGCTTCATCTGACGAATTGCATCTGGCCCGATCGGGGCGCGACTCAGCCCTTGGGTCCCCTTCGGGAAGACCATCAGTCCGTCCAGATGCACGGTGTCTCCGGCCACCCTGACGGTCGCCATGGTCTCAACCGTCTGCCCTCCAACATTGAATGATCCGTCCCAGATGTCTCCATCGGTGAATGGAGAGCAGTTGCTGTTGTGAACAAGGACCGGAGTCTGCCCCGCCAGCACATAGTACGTGTGCACGCCCTGGACGGTGAGATTGTACGTGTGCGCGTGTGTCGAGAAGTGTCGGTTCGCCAGCACCTCTGCGGTTTCGCCGCCCGCCGTCATGAGGTGATCGCCAGGGCGGAGCTGGCCGGCCTTGACCCAGTGGTGGGCGTCCACATCCCAGAATGGGTGGCCTGTGGTGGCAATTATGTGGGAGGTTGCCTCATGGCTGGCAATGGTGAGGTCGGAAAAATCCTTGTCCGTGTCGTTGACGATTTTGCGGATGACGCGACGGAGGCTTTGTTTTCCTGTTTTTGGATCAGCAGCCAGGACCTTGTCTCCGGCGCGGATTTTTTCGATGGGTTTCCGCTTGCCGTTCTCCATCAGGACGCCGGTGCCGGCCAGGAAGCACATGCAATCGCCAGACCTGGCTGTACCTCCTCGGACACGACCGACTTTCAGTCCGCCAATCCCGTCCCCTGTGTTGATGTGGAATGCATAGACATTCGCGATCATGCGAGCCAGGCTCATGTCGACCTGGGTTCCACAGCCAGATTCCTCGCCCATTCCGGCGCAGGTCAGGAACAGCAATTGATTGAGCATCCCGTAGCCGATGGGATCGACGGGGGCATAGCACGCCATGTCATGCGTGTAGCAGGTCTTTATGCCTTCGGAGCGGAATTCTTGCGCAAACTTCTTAGCGTTTTTCCAATTGGCGTCGATAGAAACTCCTTCGGCAATTCCAATACTGCCGTCGCCGTTCCAGTCAACTCCATCTCCTTCGTCCATTGGTGGTGGCGGCACATATCCTTTTTCTCCGGGGCATTTAACGTCAGATTTTCCACAGTCGTTTCCTCCGTGGTCTTCGGAGGTGAAGGAGAGACCGGATGGGTCGCTGTAGTTGATGGGGTCGTTGATGCTGTAGCTGTAGGCGGAGAGGTTTTGCGGGATGTAGGGGGTGCTGAGCGGGTCGGGGCTGAGGAAGCGGCCGAGGTGGGGGTCGTAGGCGCGGGCGCCGAGGAGGGACAGGCCGGTGCTGGTGTCTTCGGTCTTGCCGAGGAAGCCGTTGCTGGTGCCAGCGGGCAGAGTGCCGCTGCGTTCGTCGCCGAAGGGGGTGTAGCGGCGGCGGCTGGTAGCGGCGGTGGCGGCGTCAACGGCGAGCTGGGTGGAGGCCTGGGTGTCGGCCATCAGGTAGGTGAGCTTGCCGCCGGTGCTGGTGGTGGTGCGCATGGCCACCGTGGAGGTTCCGCAGGTGTAGTAGCGGGTGGCGGTGGCGTTGGTGCCGTCGGTGGTGCGCAGTTCCATGCCGCCGAGGTAGGCGACGGTCTCCTGGGGGCTGGTGCGGATCAGGAGGTTGCCGTCGGCGTCGTAGGTGTAGCGGGTGAGTCGGCTGCCGCCGCTGTCGGTGGTCTTGGCGCTGGCGAGCTGGCCGAGTTTGGTCCAGGTGTAGTCGGTGGTCTTGGCGGGTTCGACCCGACGGGTCATCTGGCCGACGTCACCGTAGGAGAACGTCTCGGTTGCGGTGGTGGTGCCGCCGGTGATGGTGTTGATCTTGCGGACGCCGTGCGGCCAGTCGGCATTGGCGGTGGTCCAGGTGCCGGCGTCGTCGTAGCCGGGGTAGAGATAGTCGCGAGTGGTGGCCGTGCCGGTGGTGTCGGTGTCGGTGGTGGACTGGAGGTTGCCGAGGCGGTCGTAGGCATAGGCCGTCTGGTAGGGAGCCTCGCCTGCGAAGTCGGAAACGCTGGTCACCGCGCACGTGTTGGCGTCCGTGCGGGTGTAGGCGCTGGTGAGTCGGGCCTGGTCGTCGTAGCTGAAGCACTGCGACTGCGCGGGCTGGCCGGTGGCCTGCTCCCGGATCTGCGTGACCTTGCCATCAGCGTCGTAGGAGTAAAGGTCCTGCTGTCGTTCGTTGGTGCTGTACTGGCCGACGGTGGTGGTCGTGGTGATGCCCCGCAGCCAGCGTGTGCCGCCGGCGTAGTAGTAGCTGTAGCTGCGTTGCGCGCTGACGCCGCTTGCACCGGTGCCGGGGCTGCCGTAGTAGCGGTCGGTCAGCAGGCCGTAGGCGTCGTAAGCCGTCGATTTCACATAGGTCTGCGTGTCAGAGGCGAGGCTTTGGGGCTGGCCGTAGGCGTTGTAGGTGGTATTGACCTTCTCCGCGGCGAGGCCGCCCGCCTGGGGGTAAGTGACGGAGGTGATGTCGTCGGCGGCGTCGTAGGTGTACTGCGTGGTGTAGTCGCCGGCCAAGCCGTTGACGTTGGCGGGGATGCTGACGGTGGTATTGAGCGGGCGGCCGCGGCTGTCGAATGCGCCGGTCCGGACGGTGTAGGTGTTGCCGTCGGAGTCGTGGCTGGTTGTAGAGGTGACCTGCCCCTTGCCGCCGGGCACGTTCAGTCCGTCCCAGGTCCAGGCGGCCAGTTCCGTGGTGCCACTGCTGACAGACGTCTTGCGGCCAAGAGCGTCGTAGGCGTAGCTGAGGACCCGCAGGGGCCACCCCGTCACCGGGTCGAAGTTGCTGTTGACCTTGCTGACCTGACCGTTGGCGTCGTACTCGGTGGTGGAGACGCCAGCGTCGGGATCATCGACCTTGGTGCGGTTTCCGGCCCGGTCGTAGGTGTAGCGAGTGGTGTTGCCGCGCGGGTCGGTGATCTGCTGCAGAGCGCCCTTCGCGGTGTACGCGTACTGGGTGGTGAAAGTCGAGGTGCCGTTGTGTTCGACGACCTTTGACGTCTGCCCGTACACATCGGTGTAGGTGTCTGTGGGTGCGGCGACGGCGGGGGTGACGGTGGTGTAGTCGCCGTGGTACGCCGTCAGCAGCCGGCCGTCAGCCATGGCCCGAGCGGTGGTTCCGTCACCGACGAGGATCTGGGATTCGGTGGTGCGGCCGGCCCAGTCCAGGGCCAGGTCGGTGTAGGAGGGCAGGTCCTCCACCCTGGGGCTGACCGGGCCGCCCGACCCGGCGGTCCCCTCGTTGCGGAAGACCGCCGAGGTGCCGGTGACGTTGCCGGACGTGTCGTAGCGGGTGACCGCGACCTGCCGGTTGGGCACCTCCTGGCCGCTGGAGTCGGTACCGTCCGGCAGCGACGTCTGGGTTTCCCGGGCGCGGCCGAGGCCGTCGGTGTAGGCGTAGGAAGTCAGGTAGGTGGTGCCGGACTGCAGCGTGGAGGTGGCCACACGCGGGTAACCGTCGACCGAGTCCGGGACGCCGCCGCTGGTGGAGGTGGGGACGCTGTAGCTGAACTTCAGCGACGGGGAACTACCGGTCTCGGTCGGTTTCCACACCTCGGTGGGCCGGCCCGCGGCGTCCAGGGTGACCTTGGTGATGTTCCCGTTGGCGTCCTTGGTCTGATACGGAGCGCCCCACAGCCGGGACGTCCATACCGTGGTCGTCAGCGGGCCGCGACCGCCGGTAGGTCCGTCGGGGTCGGGTGTGGTGGTGGTGACGCCGTTCAGCGGCCAGGTGTTGTCCGGGCTGTACGTCGTGGTGGTGCGGTGGGCGTCCGCGTCTTCGGTCCAGATCGCCCGGCCCGCGCCGTCGTAGCCGAACCTCACCGTCTGGTAGTCGCTGGAGGTGGTGTAGGCGCGCGTCTCGGTGGGGTTGCCGTCGACGGGCTTGTTGGCATCCACCGAAGTGGCGTTGTCGTACAGGGTGACGTTGTAGCCGTCCTGGTTCGCTGCGGCTCGGTCGGTACAGCCGACGCTGTAGTGGCGCGTCTCGTCGGTCAACACCATCCAGCGCTGAATGCTGGACCCGTCGTACAGATCGGTGTTGTACGCACGGCCGTAGGTGGTGCACCGGTTATCGGCCACGCCCTGCTCGCCTTCGTCGCCGGTGCGCAGAGGCAGCCCGTAGGTGGCCGAGGTGGCGGTGGTGGCGTCGTACACGTTCTGGACGACATGGGTGCGCCAGCCCGTAGAGACCTTCGTCTCCGTGGTGGTCTGACCCTCGCGGACGAAGCGGGCGTCGGGCAGGCCGACGTATTGGGCGGTGTCGTGGGTCCAGTAGTCGTGGAAGACCCGCTGCTGGGAGGAGCCGGTGTCGTCGCGGCTGGAGGTTTCGATGGTGCGGCCCTGCAGCCAGGGCGAGTCGGTGTAGGAGGTGCCCTCCCCGTCGGTCACGGTGACCGAGCGGGTGGCGGATGGGTCGGTCTTGGAGGTGCGGTCGCCGTCCAGGCCGCGGTAGAGCCAGTGGAAAGTCGAGTGCTTGACCGCACCCGTACCGCTGGTGACCTCGACGCGCTGGTAGCCGCGCCAGTCCGACCACGTCTCGTCGTCGTCTTTGACGAGGGGGTTGTCGGTGAAGTGCCAGCCGGCGCCGCCCTGGTAGTCGTAGGAGGTGGTCATCTCCGGGGCGCCGTCCTGGCTACTAGTCACCGTCGGATCGACAGTCACCTTCGTGACCAGGAACTTCTTGAACCAGCCCGTCTCGGCGTCTGTCTCGCCCTCCGGAGTCCACTTCTGCCAGAAGCAGTCCTGAGTGTTCGAGGACTGGGTCGGCAGGCTGTCCGCGCTGCACGCGTTGGGTGCGCCGTAGGTGACGGTGGTGGTGGCGCCCATGTCACCGTGGATGGTGCTGAGGCGGCGGAAGTTCAGCTCCTTGTCACCGACCTGGTTGTCCAGATCGGTGCCGTTGAAGTTGATGACCGGCAGGACGATGTTCTCGCCCGTCCCGTAGGTCTCCCGCTGGACATAGTCCAGCCAGAGCGTCTTGCCGATCGTGCCGACCGGGTTGGGCAGACCGTGCTTGGTCTGGTACTGCTGCACAAGATCCCAGCCGTTAGCGCCGGTGTTCAGCACGAACGTCTTGATGTCCCACAGCATGTCCTTGCTAAAGAACGTGGGGTAATACGTCTTGCCCGCGCAGTAGTAGTCCGTGGATGTTCCGTCACACAGCAGGTCGACCGGCACATCCGGATACGACGTCGGGGTGGAGGAGATCGACGGGCACGGGTCCGGCTCTCCGCGCAGCGGATCCGCATCCGACATGCGCTCCACACACCGGCCCACATGGGTGAGCTCGACCTTGCCGGTCGGCTTGGAGTTCGCGATCTGGGTCGGCCAGCCGTACTCGATCTTCGTCAGATACCCGCTGGCTGTGTAGGCACGTGCCTTGTCGGTGTTGACGACGGACCGGTAGTAGTTGGTTTCCTTGTCGTAGAAGTAGACGGACTCGACCTCGTTGGCGTTCACGGTGCGGTCGAGGTTCCAGCGCCAGGCCTGTGCGCACGGCTCGGGGAACTGATCGTGGCACGGCTCGCCCGCATCGTTGCCGACCACCGGCTCGGTGAACACCGAGGCGGTCGCGGTGCCGGTGCGCTCGGAGCGGCCCCAGCCGAAGTAGTAGCGCTGCCCGTCCTGGGTGGAGATCACCCAGTACTCGTCGTCCGCGCCGTGACCACCGCTCAGGTGCTGCACCCGCCAGCCAGGGTCGTCCTGCAGGTGGTACGAGCCGGTGCCGTTGTTGTCCTGCACCAGTGTCGACGTGACGCCGTTGAGGCTGATGACGTACACCGCGCCGTCTGGCTCCGTGCTGGTGTTGGGCGAGTCCCAGCACATGTCGCCGATCGTCTTCAGCCCGTCCTGGGAGCAGTTGCGGTATTGGCGCTCGATGTAGCCGACATTCAAATCCCAGCCCATACCGACCCAGGACGCCTGGTTGTTCGTCGCCGAGGTACGCCCGTCCACCGACTGCGAGTTGTACGACAAGGCCAGCGACGGCGCCGACCCCATCGCCGGCGCGGGCAGGCTCACCGGCAGGCTGTAGGTGAAGGCCCCGGACCCGGTCGACACATCCCACGAACCGGACGGCGACAGGGTCGAGGCACGGTAATCGCCCTTGTCCGACGACGAGCCAGTGCTCAGCGCGTACACAGAACTCGAGCCGTCGGCCAACTGGGTGGACAGACCGTCCGTATCGGGCTCGGCCTCCACCGTCGCCGTCAGCGTGCCCTTCGCCGTGTCATTCTCCGCCGACACATACTCGCGCTCAGTGCAACCCTCGGCATCCGGGGTCTGCAGCGCGCACACCGGCAGCTTCACCAGATGCAGCCGGGACGCGAAATCACCACCGTAGGCGTACCGGAAACCGGAGTAGTCGATAGCGACCTGCACCTGACCCGGTGACGTGACACCGTCGGTACGGGTGACCTGCAGGCCCAGGCCGACGCCCCCTGCCGGAGCGATGTCCTGACCGTCCAGCACCCGGACATCGACCTGGTCCGGCGACACCGACTCGGTGTCATCGGCGGGCTGCGTCGGCGTCGATTCCGACGGCTGCGGCGACGCGCTCTCACCCGAATCCGCGCCGGCGGGAGCGCTGGCGGTCGCCTCCAGACTGTCCGAAGAGCCGGGCGTTGGCGTGGCAGTGTCGTCAGCCGCGAGCTGTGCACCGGTCAACTGGGCAGCGGTACCGGCGTCGGCGACGGGCGCGACCTCGACCACATCGGCGACCTCAGCGGAATCGCCACTCGCCGACGCAGACGGCTCGGACGTCACGGTGCCGGGATCACCGGGCGACGCCATCGACAAGTCAACCGTCGCCTCACCGGCAGCCGGCCACTTCGGCGCAGGCAGCGCCTTACCCGCCTCCTCCGCTTCCTGCGCCGGAACCGTCCCCAGCGACTGCGACGGCACCAGCGGCGTCGGATCGCCCCCGGCCGCGACTGCCTGCTGCGGCGCCACCACCGACACCGTTGACAACAGTCCCGCCAGCACCGCACCTGCCATACCCACACACAGCATGCGCGCACGCCGAGCAGCCATCAGAACCCCCACCCCACGCCAGCCTCACACTCGCAGGGAGACCAGCAGCCCGATACGATAGAACACACACCGACCAGGCCGAACCGGCTGCGCTGCACACCAGCAACAAGCGACTCGAACCAGGAGTTGACCAGCGAGGCGAAACTGTAAAAGCTGTGAACCCTCTGTGAACAGGGGGAAACATCCACCAGTTCCCCCCTCACCCCATGACCTTGATCACAAAAAAGTGAGGTTTACGGCCAGTGAGCCCTTTCCAACCTGGCGTTTGCGCTTACTCAGGAGCCTTCGATAGCGCTCGGGAAACCGTGATCAGCTATCTACGCTCTGCCGAGGGCGTTGGTGCACGTCGGAACCATGCTGGCAGTGCTGCAGCTCCCTTCACGGATGCTCAGTACGGTGCCATCACCAAGTGGGTGCGTTGCTTCTTGAGTGATGGGTGGGTGGGTGCGGTCACGCCGCGAGGGCGAGTT
>NZ_BMQA01000142.1 GCF_014647875.1 Streptomyces brasiliensis
CTGTGGAAAAGTGGACGACTGGACATCAGTCACTTATCTAAGTGGCATTGCCCCACAGGGTTCAGCGGTGTCGCCCGTGCTCGCCAATCTGTTCCTCCACTACGCGTTCGACACGTGGATGGCCCGGGAGTTCCCCGGCATCGGGTTCGAGCGTTACGTGGACGACGCGGTGGTCCACTGCGTCAGTGAGTCGCGAGCGCGCACGGTGCTGGCGGCGATCGAGGAGCGGATGCGCGAGGTCGGGTTGGAACTGCACCCCGACAAGACCCGGATCGTCTACTGCAAGGACGGGAAGCGGCGCGGCTCGCATGAGTACACGGCGTTCACGTTCCTGGGGTTCACGTTCCGGGCGCGCGGGGCGCGGACGAAGACCGGGGAGATGTTCCTCAGCTTCAACCCGGCGGTCAGCAAGGAAGCCTTGAAGATGATGAGCGCACAGGTGCGGTCCTGGCGACTGCATCAGCGCACCGACCTTTCCGACGCGGACCTCGCACGGCGGATCAACCCGGTCGTGCGTGGTTGGTTGAACTACTACGGCGCCTTCTACCGATCGGCGCTGTATCCCCTCCTGACCCGCATCAACGCCTACGTGATGCGGTGGTCGCGCAACAAGTACAAACGGCTGCGGAACAGGAAGAAAGCCCAAGCTGCGTGGGACCGGGCCGTGAAGCTACGGCCTCGGTTCTTCGCGCACTGGGTCTGGGTCAACACCGTCCCGGCTGTCTGGTGATCAGGACGACAAGAGCCCGGTGAACCGAGAGGTTCACGCCGGGATCTGTGGGAGCCCCGGGGTGAGATTCCCCGGGGCCACCCGACCGCGACAGACCCGTCACCGCCCGGGAGGTGAGGCGCGGCCGGCTGGCCGACGCGATTCGGCAGATATTCCAGGAGTCCGGCGGTACCTACGGCTCCCCGAAGATCTGGATCACGCTCGTGCGGGAAGGGTGGTGCGTCTCGGTGAACACCGTCGCGAAGCTCATGGCCGACCTCGGCCTGGCCGGGCGTAGGATCCGCCGTCGGCGCGGGCTGACCCGGCCCGGGAAGCGGCCGGCGGCGCCGGACTTCGTGCAACGCGACTTCACCGCGGATGCCCCGGACCAGGTCTGGTGCGGCGACAGATCGTCACCAGCGAGGGCAAGCTCTACCTATAAGTTACGTGGAATCACGCTGACGGATGGACCTGCCGCATGGGTCGGTACGCCGACGCGGGTGTCGCGTTGAGCGTGTTCGTGACGGTGTTGTCGGAGAAGTGGCCGGTCCTGGACCGGCATGAGCGGGCGGCCGAGTGGCTGCAGATCTGGTCGGATCTGGGTCGGGCACCCCGGACGATTGACGCGTACGCCCGTGGTCTGGGCGAGTTCCTGCTGGTGTGCGAACGGGACGGGATCGACCCGGAGACCGCCAACCGCAGCCACATTGCCGCGTTCGTACGGGAGTTGAGGACACGTCCGAGTCGCAGCGGGGCCAACGTTCTGGCCCTGGACTCGGGGGCGGGCTTGGCCAACGCCACCCTGCAGCAACGGCTGGTGCCGGTCCGGCTGTTCTACGACTTCCTCGTCGAGGAAGGGGTGCGCGAGTCGAACCCGGTGGGCCGTGGCCGCTACACCCCGGGGCGGGGCCGCGGCGGCGGGACGGCGCGGGGACTGGTGCCGCGGCTGGTGAAGCTGCCCTGGATCCCGGCTGAGGCCGAGTGGCTGCAGGTCCTGGAGGTCTTCCGGGCCGAGCCGATTCG
The DNA here is from genome assembly GCF_014647875.1 of Streptomyces brasiliensis. Lineage (GTDB taxonomy): Bacteria > Actinomycetota > Actinomycetes > Streptomycetales > Streptomycetaceae > Streptomyces > Streptomyces brasiliensis. The sequence goes on from NZ_BMQA01000142.1 coordinate 1,733, forward strand.
CAACCGGCTGATGCTGGCGCTCGCCTATGATGCGGCGCTTCGCCGGGAAGAGCTGTGCGCTTTGCGGAGCGATGACATCGATCCGGCTCACCGCACGGTGCGGGTGCGGGCGGAGACCACCAAGACCCGACAGGAGCGGGTGGTGCCCTACTCGGCGTCCACCGGGGTGCTGCTGGGCGAGTATCTGCGCCATCGCGCCACGCTGTCGCGGGCCCGTGGGCCGCTGTTCCTCTCGGAGTCGCGGCGCAATACAGCCCAGCCGCTGACCTTGTGGACCTGGTCGAAGGTCGTGCGCCGGCTCGCGCTGGCCGCCGAGGTGCCGCGGTTTTCCACCCACACCACACGGCACCTGTGCCTGACGGACCTGGCCCGGATGGGCTGGGAAGTGCACGCGATCGCCTCGTTCGCTGGACACCGCAGCACCGAGTCGACCTTGCGCTATATCCATCTGTCCGGACGCGAGCTCTCCGCACGGCTGAACGCCTCGATGTCGCATCTGCACGCCTGGCGGGTCGAGGCGCTCACCCGCACGGACAGGAATCCGCAGTGATCCCGGCCCAGGTCCGGACGCCGGCGGCCCGGCCGAGGGCCGCGGCCGGTGTCCCGGTCCTGTTCGCCACGGGTGGTTTCGACCGCCGCCCCCAGCTGCTGGAGCGGGAGGCCGCAGCTCTGAACGCGCTTGACCTGCAAGCCCTGCGTCGGTTGCGAGCCCGCGGCATACCGCGCCGAACAGCGAAGCACTGGCGAGCTCTGTCCCGCCTGGTCGAGCCCCTCGACCAGGCCCGCGCCGCTCTGCACGACCACGGGGAGGCGCGTCAGCTCCGGGCCGGATCACAGGCGGTGGCCATCGTGCTGGCCAACTGCCGGACAATGCAACGCACTTGGTGGGGATGGACCACATGGGACTGGGCCCGACTGTGCTGCCCCGGCAGCGCCGAGTTCCGCACCGCCCAGGAGCTGCCGACCGACGCCACCGTGCGCCCGTATCTAATCGCGTTGGGCTATCTCCTCGGCGGCTTCACCGACTTCCAGCATCTGGGCAACTTCAACCGGCTCCACCTGGCCCAGCTCGTGTTCGGCGCCGAGGCTGTCGAGACGGCGATGGACGAGGTCGCGGTGGTCGCGGACCGCTGGGGATATCGCAGTCAGAACCGTGAGGATGGCCGCTACCGGCTGCCCGGCGTCCTGGCCCAGGCCCTGCTGATCAACCGCAGTCCCCGGATCGAGGACCTGACCACCAAGGCATTCGCCCGTCTGCACGCCCACCCGACCACCAGCACCCGCTACTCGGCCGGGTTCTTCGCGCTGCAGAAGATCGTGGCCGATCTCGGCCACTGCCAGACCCGCCCCGGCTTCAATCACGCGCCCACGCTCGCCGGGGTGCCCGAGCCGTGGTCGTCCTATCTGCAGCGGTGGTACGACACTTCCACCCTCACCGTGAACGTCCGCAACAACATCCGCACGAACATGGCCAAGACCGGCCGCTGGCTCGCCGCCGAGCATCCCGAAGCCGTCGATCCCGCCCACTGGACGCGGACGACCTGCGCGAACTGGATCGCGGCGGTCGACAAGATGGCGGTCGGCGACTACGTCCAGCGCGCCGACCACCTCCACGAACGCCTCGGCGACCCGATCGCTCCACGCACCAAGTCCCATATCCTCATGGGCACCCGCATGTTCCTGCGCGACCTGCAGGAGTGGGAGTGGATCCCCCGGCGCTTCGATCCTGCCCGGGCCCTGGCGGTGCCCCGCACCATCGCCGCGCTGATCGCCACCGACCCCCGCGTCATCGCCGACGAGATCTGGGCCAAGCTGCTGTGGGCCGGGCTCAACCTGGAGGCGAAGGATCTTCCCGGCACCTCCGCCGGCAGCTACTACCCCCTCGAGTTGATCCGTGCTCTCGCACTGACCTGGCTGTTCTCCGGCCTGCGCAGTGACGAGATCTCCCGGCTCAGGGTCGGCTGCGTCCGCTGGCAGCACGAGGGACAGCCCATCGACGGCAGCTCCCGTGAAGTCCTGGCCGAACAAGCCGTCTGCCTGCTTGACGTCCCTGTCCACAAGACCGGCACCGCCTTCACCAAGCCCGTCGACCCGATCGTCGGCCAGGCCATCGACGCCTGGCAGGTCCTGCGGCCCGCCCAGCCCAAGCGCCTCGACTCCAAGACCAACGAGCACGTTGACTTGCTCTTCTCCATCCGCGCCCACCCGGTCGCGAAGAACTACATCAACCGCACCCTGATCCCCTCGCTCTGCGAGAAGGCCGGAGTGCCCACCGCCGACGTCCGAGGCAACATCACCAGCCACCGGGCCCGCTCGACCATCGCCAGCCAGCTCTACAACGCCAAGGAGCCGATGACCCTCTTCGAACTGCAGGCATGGCTCGGACACCGCAGCCCGACCAGCACCCAGCACTACGCGAAGATCACCCCGAACACCCTGACCAGGGCCTATACCGAGGCCGGATACTTCTCCCGCAACCTACGAACCATCGAGGTGCTCGTCGACCGGGACGCCGTCATCTCCGGCGCCGCGACCGGCGGCGAGCCCTGGCAGCACTACGACCTCGGCCATGGCTACTGCACCTACAGCTTCTTCGAGCAGTGCCAGCACCGGATGGCCTGCGCACGCTGCGACTTCTACACCCCGAAGGACTCCAGCCAGGCCCAACTCCTCGAAGCCAAGGCCAACTTGCAGCGGATGCTCGTATCCATCCCGCTGACCGACGACGAACGTGCCGCCATCGACGACGGACAGACCGCGATCGACTCCCTCCTCGACCGCCTCTCCGAGGTTCCCACCCCCGCCGGCCCTACCCCACGCGAACTCGGCCGTCCCCTCCTGCCGATCATCGACGTCCGACAAGGCAACCAAGGATGAACCCGCAGGTCACAGATTCCACAGAATGGCCACGGTGATCGATCTGTTCTCCCGTCGTCTGCTCGGCTACGCGATGGGTGCCCACCATGACGCCGAACTCGTCGTCGCCTCCTTGCAGATGGCCGCGGCCACGCGGGGCGGGGACGTGAGGGGCGTGATCTTTCACTCGGACCGCGGCAGCGAGTACGGCTCCCGCCGCTTCAGGCGGGTCTGCCGCAGGCTCGGCGTGACCCAGTCCATGGGCCGCGTCGGGTCGTGTTTCGACAACGCCGTCAGCGAGGCATTCAACAGCGTCCTCAAGGTCGAGTACGTCCACCGGCAGACCTTCGCCACCCGCACCGAGGCCCGGCTGAGGATCGCGACCTGGATTACCGGCTTCTACAACACCCGCCGGCTACACAGCGTGTGCGAGTACCGGAGCCCGATCGACTACGAACACGACCACCGGGCCAACTCCGACCTAGGACTGGCCGCATAGAAGATCTCCACAGTTCGGGGGGATTGACACCACGGCAGAAGTCACCCGATAGAGGTGGCCCCCGTTCTCGTTGCCGATCATGCCCCTGTGACGGTGTCCATCGCCTTCACGAACGGAGCAATGTGGTCCCCGTTCTCGCTGCCCAAGTGGTCCCCTCAGACCCTGTCGAAAACAACCAGGCTGAGTGCGCGGTCGCTGTCAAGGTGCTCAGTTGCGCCGGGTGATCCCGGTTGTGGCGCGCTCAGCTGACGGCAGAGAGCTGGCGGGCGAAGCGGCGGACGGCATCGGTGAAGGCATCTGGGTCGTCGAAGTTCGCGAGGTGTCGTGCCCGCGGGACCAATTCGACGCGAGCGTGCGGATGCGCGCGGGCGAAGTCCGCCTCCCCGGCCCGGAAGACGGCGTCCTTCTCGCCGTTCAGGATGAGGACCGGAGCCTTCACATAACGCATCGCACCCGCGTCGAAGCGTCCGAGTACCTCGTCCCAGGCCGCCGGCACGGTATGGAAGGCGTAGCCGGACCGGATGGTCGCCTCCACCACTTCCCGTGGGTAGAGCCGCCGCAGCAACCGGTCGTTCCACCGGGCCAGGCGATCCGCAGGCATACGAGGGACCAGTCTGGCGACCCACCGATAGGGCGCTGTCCAGAGGCCGCGGGTGGAGGCACTGGCTCCCGCGAGGATCAGCCCGCGTAGGTGTTCCGGACAGCGCCGCGCGAACTCCAGCGAGGCATATCCGCCAAGTGAGTGCCCGACAACCAGAGCCGGCCCGCGGTCGAGCGAGTCCACCGCGGAAGCGATGATTTCCGTCGCAGTGCTCAGGCTCCAGGGCTGAGCCGAGCGCTCCCCGTGGCCGGGCAGGTCGACGGCGACTACCGGGAATTCGTCCCGGAGTGCGGCAAGCTGCATGCTCCACTGTCCCGCGCTGAAGCGCGTCCCGTGAACGAAGACTATGGGCACTGCATCCGCTGCTGTCATCAGCCCCCCAGGTGACACCGTCCTCAAGCCGACTCTACCGGCGGGACCTTCTTCGCGATCAGGGGAGATGCCAGAAGGTACTCAAACGGCCACCTGTGCGGCGCTCAGGCACAAGTCTGCGGAGACGAGAACGAGGGCGTCCAAGATCGTTGTGTGACGAACAACCTGGACACCCTCGCGACGGCGCTCTATGCGACAACAGATGATCTGCCGAAGGAGCGTTCGGACTTGGCGTCGTGGCGGCCGGCCGTGGGAATCGCGCCCCAGCTCACCGACGCCGAGCTGGTCACCCTTGCAATGATGATGCAGGCCATACTCGGTTTCACCTCCGAGGCCAGGTGGCTCCGACATGCCCGGGCCCACCTGCGGCACCTCTTTCCGTACCTGCGCAGTGACCCGGCTACAACAAGCGGCTACAACAAGCGGCTACAACAAGCGGCTACGCAAGGCGGCCGACCTGCTCCGCCATATCACCCGGATCCTGGCCACCAACACCTCGATGTGGAGCGACGACGTGTGGACAGTGGACTCCACACCCGTGGAATACGGACGCTCCCGCGAGACCGTCAAACGCTCCGACCTGGCCGATGGGCCGAGTACGGGTACTGCGCCAGCCACAGCCGCTGCTTCTGGGGCCTGCGGCTGCACCTGGTGTGCACCGTGCAGGGCCTGCCGATCGCCTTCGCCCTGACCGGGGCCAAGGCCGACGAGCGCGAGACCCTGCTGGACCTGCTCGCGGCCGAACCGCACCTCGTCGCCGCCCGGCCCGGCCATGCCCTGATCGGCGACAAGAATTACTTCGGCCGTGACTGCGGACAAGAACTCGCCCAGCAGGGAATCGAGTTGCTACGACCGACCCGCAAGGGCGAACGGCAGCGGCCCGGCGGATCCCTGTTCAAGCCATTGCGGCAGGTCACGCATGAGTTGCCGAAGCTGAGCGTTTCAGGTCGGCGGGCAACCTGGTGCTGTCGGGATATCCCGTTGTCGGGCCACGAGCACGGCCATAGGGTCCCGGGCATGTCCCTACGTGTTCGTATGCGTCAAGCCCTACCAGAAGCGATGCGCGCCCGTGACAAGGCTGCAGTGAGCGCCCTGCGTGCAACGCTTGCCGCGCTGGACAACGCGGAGGCGGTGCCTGTGAGCGAAGCCGACATGCGCGGCCTGGCCCTCGAACAGTCTCCCGTCGGTGCCGGAGCCACCGAGGCAGCGCGGCGTGAGCTGAGCGAGTGCAGTGTGAGGGACATCGTGCGAGCCGAAGCCACTGAGCGACTGCAGGCCGCAGCGCAGTTGACTGCACCCGCCCATGCTGACCGAGTCGCGCGGCTCCAGGCAGAGGCCGCTGTGCTGCTTCGCTTCCTCGACGGCCACGGCACCCCGTAAAGCACGGCAGATCCGTCGTCCCGTGCCCGAATCGACGCAGGAGTACAAGCGACCGGTGGCCCGGGGTGGGCACGGGTGTGGCCTCCGCGTGATCACCGGGGGTTGTGTGGACTCCTGAGGATCGTGCGGTGGCCGCAGGTCATGGCGTAGGCCCTGCCCGCTGGCGGGCGATGTTCGACCAGGTCATGGCCCGGATCGCGAGCCTGTTCGGGCGAGTTGAACCCGGGCTGCGGCCCGCTCCTACCTGCTCGTCCTACTGTCGGGCGTCGAACGGAAAAACTGCTGGCAGCTGGCCGTGCGACACGAGGTCGCTTGAGTTGAGTGGGACTCACTTGGAGGAGGTTCGACTGAT
>NZ_BMQA01000143.1 GCF_014647875.1 Streptomyces brasiliensis
CCGGCGAGAAACCTGTTCGACTTGCATGTTCCATGATCGGTTGAGATACGGCTTCTCAGACTGAGGTTGGGAAACGCTCAGTGCCTGGTGCGGCCCCGAATCTTCGCTGTCTGGACCACCGAGCTTTTGGTCAGCGCGTTCTGTGCGCCGCGTCGCACGCTCGCGCTGCCTGCATGATGACGAGCTCGGTTCGCTCCTCTTTGACGGCCTTCCGCACGTTCGCGGGGAGCAGCTTGTTTTCCAGCAAATCATCCGTACCCGCCAGCACGCTGTGCTCAACGTTGGTGAAACGGGGATAGAGCGCGCGAGTGAACGCCAACACGAACTCGGGCTCGGCGGCTCCTGCCATGCTCTCCAGCGCCCGCAAGTAGCGGTCCGCGTACGGAGTCAGCAACGCCTCCTGTCCCGGTTGCCGCAGCCCCGCCATGATGGCTTTGTGTTCCGCAAGCGAAAAGCCATCGCTGAACAACCGAGTCCACGCTTCTTCTTTGGCGGCACGGGTGGGGCGTGCGGCTTCTGCCATCAAGACGTTCCGGCGGCCGCTGTCCCCCGGATCGGCTTCCATCGCGACGTCCACAAGGGCGTCGATGTCGCCTCCAGTCGACGCGAGGCGGAGCAATCCCCGCCACCGCAGATCTCGATCCACTTCCACTTCTGCCCAGGGGGATTGCCCACACACTATGTCGCTCAGCAGACCGTGGCCGTCGGCCTGGACGACACCTATGAGGGTGCGGGCAAGGACCAGTTGGCGATCGGTACCCACAGCGGCGCCGGCCAGCTGCTGACGCACCTGGCGCGCCAAGACCTCGAGCATGCGGCAACGGCTGAACGGGTCCCCGTAGACCTGCACCGCCCGCACTGCCCGCTCCAAGAGCACTTGCAGGACGCCGACATCGCTCTCCAGCACTCCATGCGTGAGAACGGCCGATGCGTAGCTTTGCGCGGGCAGGTGCGCGTCGAGCACGTCGTCCCACAACGCTCCCCAGACCACTGCCCGCGCTCGTCGGTCATCCAGTGCGGACAGGCTGCGCAAGGCCGTCCGTCGAGATCGCGGGTCCAGCCTGACCTTGACGTGAGCGACCGCATCGTCATTAGGCACCAGCAGGTCCGGGCTCGGGCCGGACACGGCGAGTTCACCTTCGCGCCCGCGGGGACTGAGCGACACGTGCGCGCGTTGCCGCAGCACCAACGTGCCATCGTGGTCGTCGAACGCAGCGAGCCGCAGATTCACGTGGCGCGGCGCAACATCGGGATCGGGACGCTGCACCACCCGATGGCCGCCCGCATGGTGAACCACCTCGACCGTGTTGACACCACGGCGCAGCAGCCATTCGTCTACCCACCGGTCCACATCTTCGTTCGATACCTGCCGCAGCGCCGCCACAAAGTCATCGAGGCCGGCATTTCCCCACGCATGCGTCCGCAGATATCTCCGCACACCAGCGACGAAAGATTCCCAGCCCAAACGCTCAGCGAGGTCGTGGAGCACCGCTGCGCCTCGTAGGTAGACGATCGGGCCGAGATTGGACCGCGCAGCGTCGGTGTCGGCGGTTTCCACCCGGATCGCGTGGCTGGTAGGCAACTGGTCAGCATGTCGAGCTACCGGCAGGGCGTGGTGTGCAAAGGCGGTCCAGCCTTCCCCATACCGCGTCGCTTCGGCCTGTGCGACGACCGCCATCATCGTCGCGAAGGCCTCGTTCAGCCACAGATCGTCCCACCAGCGCATCGTCACGTAGTCGCCGAACCACATGTGCGCCATCTCGTGCAGCAAGAGTTCGGCTCGTCTTCGCCGCGCGTCCTCAGTGACCCGATGCCGGAACAACAGGCGCTCGTTGAGCGTCACACAGCCCGGATGTTCCATTCCTCCGAACGCGTACTCGGGCGCGAAGACGTGGTCGTACTTGGTGAACGGGTACGGAAGGTCAAACAACCGGCTGTAGAAGTCCAGGCCGCGGCTGATCACGTCGAAGAGCTCGGGCGCTTCGCCGACGAGCTCCTCGAAGAGCGAGTTCCGCGCGTACAGCGCCAGCGGCACTCCGCTGTGGCTGGAACGCAGCCGGCGGAACGGGCCGGCGGCGAAGGCCACCAGATACGGCGGCAGCGGTGGCGTGCGTCCGAAGCGCCACGTCGAACGCTCCTCGCCGGGGGGCGACAGCGGCTCCTGGCGGTCGGTGTTGGCAACCACGACCCAGTGAGTGTCAGCGGTGACGGCCAGGTCGACCGTTGCCTTCAGATCAGGCTGGTCGAAACAGGCAAACACCGTGTGCGCCGCGAAGGGTTCGAATTTGGTGTGCACATAGACCTGTCCGTCAAGCGGATCGCGGAAACGGTGCAGCCCCTCACCCGTTCGCGCATACGAAGCGGAACCGACCACTCGAACGGTGTTTTCACCAGGTCGCACGTCGAGCCGGACACGCGTCCCGTCGTGCGCGTCCGGCCCCAGCTCACGGCCGTTGCACGCGACCGACTCGACCTGCCCCGCGAAGTCGAGGAAGATGAACGCATCCCCGGAACGGGCCTGGAAGCGAGCCACCGTACTCATCGCGAACTGCCGCTCACCTGCGGTCAGGTCGAGTTCCACCGCATAGCGGACGTCGGAGATCTCGGCCGAACGCGCTGCCGCCTCGTCCTTTGTCAGCTTGCTTCTGGACGCGGCACGACCTTCGGGTGGCATACGGTCAGCCCCTGCGCTGCGACATGTGCGGGCGGCGGTACACGAGCTTGTCGCGGATCATTTCGCCGCCTGCTGCGACATCCACCTGATCCGCGCGAACGAGAGCGTTTTCTACCAAGTGGTGGTCGGGCGAATGCATGCACACCGGATCTGTGCGCGCCGGATCGCCGGTCAACGCGAAGGCCTGGCACCGGCATCCGCCGAAATCCACCTCCTTGCGAGGGCAGCTGCGGCACGGATCGGCCATCCACTCCGTTCCCCGGAATGCCTCGAACGCGGCGGACTTCGACCAGATCCACGCGAGGTCGTGATCGCGCACCGAGGAGAAGTCCATCGTCGTGATCTCCGCAGCCACCGGACACGGATACACGGTGCCGTCCGGTGCGACGGTCAGAGCAGTCTGCGCCCATCCACCCATGCACGGCTTCGGATAGGGCTCGTAGTAGTCCGAGAGGATCCACAGGAGCTCCATGCGTCCCGCCAACTCGGCCTTCCGGCGTCTGTAAACGCCCACAGCCTCCTCCAGCTGGGCCTTGCTCGGCAGCAGCAGATCGCGGTTGCTCAGAGCCCAGCCGTAATACTGGGTGTTTGCGAGCTCCAGTCGCTCGGCGCCCCACGACACACAGACGTCGATGATCGCGTCCAGACGAAGCAGGTTCATCCGGTGCAGAACCACATTCATGTTCAGCGGCAGTCCGGCCTCGCGGATGATGCGCGCAGCGTCCTCCTTCTTGTCGAATCGCTTGCTCGCTGCCACCAGGTTCGTCGACTCGGCGGCGTCGCCCTGAATGCTCAGCTGGGCGCTGTTGAGCCCGGCCGAAACGAGCGACCTCGCACGACTTTGAGTGAGCCCGAGGCCGCTGGTGATCAGGTTCGTGTACAGGCCGAGGGCGCGGCACTCGGCGACCAGCGTCTCCAGATCGCCGCGGACGAGGGGTTCACCGCCGGAGAAGTGAACCTGCACGACACCGAGGCCGGCCGCCTCGCGTATCACCCGCACCCAGTCTTCGGTGGCGAGCTCGTCCTGCCGATCGAGCAACGCCAACGGGTTCGAGCAGTAGACGCAGTGCAACGGACATTGGTGCGTGACTTCGGCCAGCAGGCCGTACGGCTGCGGCATACCGTTCATGTGACCACCACCCAACCCCGTTCACGCGCATCATGAAGGAATGTCATTACGTCGTTCGCGAGATCGGCAGCCTCGAAATCCTGCTCCAGCTGGGCGACCACCTGCCACACGGTCCGGCTGCCGTCGCACAATCCCAGGATTGCTGCCCCGGACGTGTTCAGAAGCACGACCCTCTCCGGCAACAGAAGCAGCTCCACGTCGCGGACGCTGTCGTGCTTGAGCATCGCCTTGGTCGCCAACCGGGGAATGGCCGTCAGATCGGTTTCGTCCATCACGAGTTCTTGCTGTACGCGAGTTGCACGGTGTCCAGCAGGCTCCAAAGGACATCACACTTGAACTCCAGCGCTCGTACGCACGCGTCCTGCTGTTCCCTGGACTTCGCGTGGTTGATCACCAGGTCGAGCAGGTGCGCAATGTCCTTGGGCTGCTGGGTGAGCCGTACACGGAAGTACTCCAGACCGTCCGTTGCGATCCACGGGTAGTGCTGCTGGACGTCGGCAATCCTACGGCTGAGCAGATCTGGCGCGAACAGTTCAGTCAGAGCCGACGCCACGGCCTCCAGCCACGGCTTTTGGCGGCAAAAATCCACGTAGGCGTCCACGGCGAACCGCACTCCGGGCAGCACCGAGTCCCTGTCGAACAATTCTCGACGGGTCAAGCCGACAGCTTCGCCGAGACGGACCCAATTCTCGATACCGCCTTCGTCACCCGTTCGCCCGTCATGATCGGTGATGCGCTGAATCCACTGGCGCCGATCCTCCCGACCAGGAAGCTTGGTCAGGATGAACGCGTCCTTCACCGGCAGGTTCACCTGGTAATAGAAGCGATTCCGCACCCAGCCTCGGAACTCCTCCTCGGTCAGCAAGCCTGTGTGCATCCGCTCGTTGAATGGGTGCAGATGGTGGTACCGCTTTTCTCCGATCGACCGCAGCTGCGCCTCGAACTCCTCAGCAGACCAAGCGTTCATATTTCCACTTCCAAGCCGGCTCGACCAACCTCGATGCCCAAGTCCGTCAGCCAACGCCGCTCCTTGGACCCTTCGTCGAGAATCGGGTTCGTGTTGTTGATGTGGGTGTAGATCTTCCGCTTCGCAGGAAGCTCAGCCAGAGCCCGGGCAGAACCGTCGTCGCCACTGATGGGCATGTGCCCCATGGAGCGTCCGGTACGACTTCCTGCACCCTGGCAGGACATTTCGTCGTCCGTCCAGAACGTGCCGTCCAGGAAGACGCAATCAGCCGACGCCACCTGCTCGGCGAACTTCTCGTCCCACCGGGGCAGCGTCGGCGCGTACACCAGGATCCCGCCAGTCACCGTGTCTTCCAAGCGGAAGCCCACCTCCCACTCCGGCCCGGGAAGCCGCGAACGTCCCACGTAGCGAGGCGCCTTGGATCCGGTCAGGAAGGCGGTCGCGCGCAACCGGTCGTCCAAATCCAGCGGCTTGCCGATTTCAACCAAAGACCATGAGAGGTCCGCGTAGTCGCTCAGCAACTCCCGAACCGGGAACCACCGGGTCAGCGCCTCCAGCACGGGGTACGTCCCGTACACCGTCAGCGACGACTCCTCACGCAGCATCAGCAAGCCGATCGTGTGATCGAACTCTGCGTCCGTCAGCAGCACACCGGTGACCGGCGTTGTCCGAATGCCCGGACCCGGATGCAAAGAGGGATCCGCCGCTATCTGATGATGGACGTCCGGCGTTGCATTCAACAGATGCCACTGCTCGCCGTCTCCGGAAACCGCAATCCCTGCGTGTGTCGTCGCAACGTCAGGGTTGGCACGGGCCTTTCGGCACCCGGCGCAAGCACAATTCCACTGCGGATAACCTCCGCCTGCCGCGGCTCCGAGGCAATGAATAAACACAGCGGGAAACCAATCCGTTAACGCCGGCGCAGGTGGTCGCCGGCTTCAGAGCACGCCTCGGCTACCGAAAAATCAGGCGTTTCCCACCTCATGACGTCCTCCCTCAAATTCGGCCACCGACAAGGGCTGTACAACAACAGGCATCGTTGCCCGTCGAGGGTTCAGCCAGGGCGGCCATCGGCTATAATCACCCTCGTCACTCTGGACTCAGCTTTATGTTTTCAAAGCTTCTTCGCCATCGCCTGACCTGGCAACCGGTAGCGCACGACCGGCACCGAATCACTGACGAACGGCTGCTGTGGCGCCACGAGCGGACCACTGCAAACACTGGGCGTTTTCAGCGCGGCCACTGATCGGGTGACGCTGGTGGTGTGCGCAACGCACGAGGCACCCGTGCCGTTGGGGGAGGCGTTCGAAGTCTCAACCCACAGGCACAGGAGCCGCCAGGGGCGTTGCGTGTTGGCCTTCTGTCCGGTCTGGGGTGATCGCGTACGACGCACCGTCATGTCTGCTGCAGTACCGATTGGTTGCCTTGCCGGTGGGCAACAGAACAGGCACGGCGCCGGTGATCATGCGGTTGTCGAGACCCATGAGAACCGAGCGGGTGCCGGGCCAGACCGGCGCCGTACGAGCCGGTCCCCCCCCCACGCCGACCTGCCGGGCAATACCCAACGAGCCGACTCAGCAAAGGAGTTCGCGTTAACCGGCTGCCGTAGCGGGGAACGCCTGCGTACCAAGCAAGGCGCCGAGAATGCTGACCACGGCCGCAACGTGCACGTCCTTATGGGGGTCGACACCGAGCACCATGGTGGCGGAATCGGCGGAGGGCTGCGCGCTGCCGCAGTGGTGCGGCATGCTGAGGACGGGATGGCCGTCGCCGGACCGGCCGGGCGGTCAGGACTGTGAGGGTGCCTGTCGCGAAGGCCCCTATCGGGACACGCCCGCCGGGCCGGCGGCAGCAAGCCCCGCACAGGACCGTGACCGACAGATCGGAGCTCAGGACACCTTGGTCAGTCGCAGACCGGGTCAGGCCGCGGTCCCGTGCGGAACACGATCATCCTCACAGTCGCAGACCAGCATCAGCACGTCGTCCAGGCCGCGGTTCTTCAGCTCGGTGAAGACGTGCAGCCAGTACTTCGCGCCCTCGCCGCCGTCCCCGGCCCAGATGCCGAGGACGTCGCGGGTGCCCTCGGCCGTGACGGCCATGACAACGTAGATCGGCCTGTTCGCGACCTGGCCATCCCGGATCTTGACGTTGATGGCATCCACGAACAGGACCGGATAGACGCGGCGGTCCAGCGGCCGGTTCTGCCACTCGGCCATGCCCTCCATCACCTTGTCGGTGATCGTAGAGATGGTCTGCTTGGACTCCTCGGCCCCATATACCTCGGCCAGATGTGCGGAGATCTCTCCGTGCGTGAGTCCCTTCGCGGACAGCGACAGCACCATTTCGTCCACCCCGGTCAGCCGGCGCTGCCGCTTCTTGACGATCTGCGGCTCGAAGGTCCCGGCCACGTCGCGGGGCACCCTGACCTCGACCGGGCCGACGTCGGTCAGCACTGTCTTGGCGCGGGTGCCGTTGCGGCTGTTGCCGTTGTTCTTCCCGGCCGGATCGTGCTTCTCGTAGCCGACGTGATCGGTGATCTCTCCTTCCAGGGCGGACTCCAGCACCCGCTTGGTCAGCTGCTGCAACAGCCCACCCTCACCGGTCAGTTGCAGGCCCTCACTGCGGGCACGGTCAACCAGCATCGCGATCAACTGCTCGTCCGACGTGGCCGCACCAACCGACTCGACTACGGGCTCTTGCTCGATCGTCATCTCACTCACTTGGCGTCTCCATGAGCAACAGATCCGCCGTTGATTAGACACTCCCAAAACGGACGAAAAGTCAACACGCAACGCGTGGGGGGGGCGATGGCGGGTTATTTATTGTGCGCATCACGGGATTGTGTTTTTGCATGTCGTGGGGTGTTGCCGGGTTTTTGCGTGGTGGGCAACTGTTGTAGGGGTCAGTAGCCGGTCTCGTGCTATCGGTGGCGGGTGTGCGGGTGTCCCTGCCCTCGGT
>NZ_BMQA01000144.1 GCF_014647875.1 Streptomyces brasiliensis
CTCAGCCCGAAGAAGCAGGCGAACGAAGCTCCACTCGCTGGGTTCGTACCAGCCGCGGATAGCGGCCGGACCGCCCCGCCACTCCCATGGCTGCTACTCGGTCGGCAACGACACCCTGTGGGGCGTCAACAGACGCCGCAAGGGCAGCGGCCCGACTTGGGCCGCGCTCAAGAGCATCCGTGCGGCCCGCCCGGACGGCGCCCCGGTCTATGTGATCCTGGACAATCTCTCCGCCCACAAGAACGGGCGTATGCGCCGCTGGGCGACGAGGAACAAGGTCGAGCTGTGCTTCACCCCGACGAACGCGTCCTGGGCCAACCCGATCGAGGCACACTTCGGGCCGCTTCGGCAATTCACTCTCGCTAACCCCCACCACCCCAACCACACCGTCCAGACCCGCCAGTTGCACCGCTATCTGCGCTGGCGCAACCAGAACCCCCGCTACCCCGACGTCCTGGCGGCACAGCGTCGCGAACGCGCCCGTATCCGCAGCGAGAAGGGCATTCGCTGGGGCGGACGCCCCCTCGCCGCCGCAGCCTGACCAAGTGAGGGATCCCGCCGTGCCCGGATGTGGAGATCAGACAGCGGCCAGGCTCTTCGCCATGACCCGCTCCCTGCCAACGCCATCGGGCAGAAGATCGCCAGGCTCACCCGTGTCCGTGAAACCGTGCCGCTCATAGAGCGCGGTCGCCTTGCGGTTGTCTGGCATGACGGACAACCGCAGCGTCGTGGCACCGCGCTCCGCCCCCCCCCACCGCTCGACCGTCTGGATCAGGTAGTCACCCACGCCCGTGCCCCGAGCCGTGGGGTTGACCCACATCGAGATCAACTCCACGTTCTCTGCTCCCTCGCCCGGCACTCCGCTGGCCATGCCCACCGGAAGGCCGTCGAGGAGCGCGACGAGATCGTGCGCGCCAGGAATCGACAGACGGGCACGCCAGCGTTCCTCTCGGTCGCCGGAGCCCTGCCACTGGGCCAGCGTTGATCCGAACGCGTAGGGCGCCTCAGCAAGCGCGGTCAGTCGCAACTCCCGCCAAAGGGGCCAGTCGTCTGATTCCAAAGTGCGTAGTTCAAGCATGATCCAGACCCTGCCCGCCCGCCGGGGCGGACAGCAAGTTGATTACAACCATGCAAACGAGGTCGTTCAGCCCTGCGACCAGCGGTGACCCTCGCACCCGCAGACCACGAGACCTCGGTGAACCTATCCGGTCACGGCACCAGGGGCTGGAAGCGATGGCGTTGCGGTCCTGCTGGTACTAGCGCAACTACCAACCTGGGCACGACGGCAGGGGCGCGCGAGCCGATGCCGAGGTGCTGCTGAACACAGCCGGACGGCAGCTCCCGGCAGGCCTGTGCGGCGTCAAGAAAGACGTGCTGGCGCGGGCGTTGCCGTCCTGGGCGCGGGAGGACGCCAAGCTGCCCGCCGAAGAAGACGGAGTGCCGGCTGCAGCGTGGCGGATCGGCGGCGCGGTCGCCGGGCCGGTGGCATTCCGCTGCCGGCGCCGCTCGGCGTACGCGGACGGTCGTGCGGGTGGTGCAGTACGCGCCGCTCTTGTCCCGGGTGTGTGTCCGACACGAGCGGTGGCTCCTGGACGCGAACGCCGACCAGCCCCACGAGCATCTGGACGTGCGGCACCTGCCGGAGACATCGAGTCCCGCCGCCCTCAAGCTGCTGGAGATCGAGATCGAGGCCACCGAGGCCCGCCGCCTCGCGGCCCGGGAACGGTTCGCCTGCCTGCCCGAGCCCTGGACGCTCTCCGATTTCGACTTCTCCGCCCAGCCCGGGGTCGAGGAGAAGCTGATCCGGGACCTGGCCACCCTCCGGTTCCTGGACGACGCCTCGAACGTGTTGTTCGTCGGCCCGCCCGGGGTCGGCAAGACCATGCGTCGGTCGCGCTCGGCCGGGCCGCGGTCGACGCCGGCCACCGGGTCTACTTCACCACCGCGGCAGAGCTGGCGGCCAAGTGCCACAAGGACGCACTCGAAGGACGGTGGAAGACCTGCATGCGCTTCTTTGCAGGTCCCAGGCTTTTGATCATTGACGAGCTCGGCTACCTGCCGCTGCCCGAGGACGGCGCCTCCGCGCTGTTCCAGGTGATCAACCAGAGGTATCTGAAGTCGAGCACGATCTTGAGCACCAATGTCGGTATCGCGGACTGGGCCTCGGCCTTCGGCGACGCGACCGTCGCCGCGGCCATGCTTGACCGCCTCCTGCACCGGGCCACCGTGGTCGGCATCGACGGTCCGTCCTACCGGCTCCGCACCACCAGAACCACGCCGAGACGCTTCGCCAGGGAGTGAATGCCCGTGTCTCTTGAACCTACCCGATCCGCAGGCGAGTTGGACCGCACCTGCCCCGAGTGTCAGGCCGGGTTCACGGTCGACTCCGTGACGAGCCGACGCAAGTACTGCTCGCCGACCTGCCGCGAGAAGGCCCGCTCGCACCTGCCCACCCAACGGACCTGCCCCCAGTGCCAGCAGGAGTTCACCACCACCCTCAGCCCGAAGCGCATGTTCTGCTCGCCCGAGTGCCGCACCGCCTCCCGCGAAGCCCGCACGGAGACCCGCACCTGCCCCGTCTGCGAGAACCCCTTCCAGGCCAGGCGCACGGTCCGCACCCGCTACTGCTCGGCCGTCTGCCGACGCGAAGCCGAGCACCGCCGCGACCAGGCCCTCGACGAGGAACGGGCCCGCCGCCTCGGCCAGGCCCCACCACCGGCACTGCGAGCCCGGATCGAACTTCCTCCGCCACCGGTCCGCCCCACCTCGCGCCAGCCCGCGGCCGTCCGTGATCCGCTGGAGCCGACCGCGACCCGCAACTGCCCGCGCTGCCAGCAGCCCGTCACGATCGTCGCCCTGCTGGCCACTCCGGAAGCCGCCCGGCCGACGATGCCACACCACCACACCGACATCGTCCCGATCCGACGCAGCCAGTGACCGGCCCGTGGTCCGCTCACCCTGCCGGGCGGGCCACCAAGCTGACGCTCACAGCGTCAGCTTCTCCCACGTCACCCCAGCCGGGCGAGTCGCCGGATCCCGCGTGAAGTCCACGAACACGGACACCACCTGTTCACGATCATGGAGCACGCAGCGGTAGTGCCGCTCGGACGAGCCGTCACGAAACTCGACCGCATAGCCGCCCGCAGCCGCCCCCGCCCGAGCACCGGTCCCGACCTGGACATACCATCCTGACGGGTCTTCGAGAATCACGAACCAGTTCTCGGCCGACAACCGTCGCACGGCCCGCTCGACGGTCTCCAGGTCAGGGTCGCTGACCGGCAGGCCGACACACGACTGCAGTTCCAACGCGCCCGCAGCCCGCAGTGCGGGCGGGACATACACGACGCCAGCCTGCGGATCGAAGCAGACCAACCCGTGCTGACCAGCAAGTTCGATGACACGGGGCGCTACCTTCGCCGCGCGGCCCCATTGCATCGGCATCAGTACATGGCCGTCTCCGACATCCAGGCCAGCCGACCACGGCGACAACTCGTCCGTCGCATCCTCGGCCTCGGGGAACTCGGCGACCAATGCCGCATAGAACCCGGGCACCGCCGCAGCCGGCCTGACTGCCGCAGACTCGCCCGCGCACAGACGCCGGTGCGTCTCCGAGGCGGCGGCACGCGAGGGGCGAACCTCCTCGGACCACACCCCAAGATCAAAGCTCACGACGTCTCCCTGCAAAGAGCACCAGCTTCAGACGAGCGGCGATCCTATGTGACCGCCCTGACAATCGGCTCTCCGGCGTGGACGTGGGCAGCGGGGACCGGCCGACGCTGGGCGTGCTGACGCAGTACTGGATGGCCACCACCGAGCAGATGCACCGGGTGAGCGCCCCTTCCGTGCGCATCGAGCAGACCCGGCGACGGCTGGCCCGGCTACGCGAGGAGGGGCTGGTCGACCGCATCACCCTGCCGCAGGCGGGACGGACCCGGGTGTGGTTCCCCACCCCGTACGGCGTGCAACTCGCCTCCGAATGGCCCGAGCTGCGCGGGCACTGGCCCTCCAGGACCGTCTCCGATCCCACCGCCGCACGGCTGAAGGCTGGCCACACGCTGACCGTGACCACGTCCGCGCTCGCCATCCTCGAGGACGCCCGCCGCCGCGGCGATGTGTGCCAACCGCTGGACTGGATCCCCGAGGTCCACCACCCGATCGGGAGCGGCGAGGCCGTGATCCCCGACGCCCTCCTGTACTACCGGCGCGGCCCCGCCGACGGCACGGGCGGGTCGATGCTGCGGGCATTCCTCGAAGTCGACCGGGCCACCATGGGCCCCGAACGCCTCGCCACCAAGCTGACCGCGTACGAACGCGTCCACCGCTACGTGCCCGTGGCGCCGGGGCGCCGGACGACCCTCCGGGAACGGGTGCTGGAGGAGTGGCGCAGCGCTACTCTCTCTTCCCTCGGGGCGGCCGCCTTCATGTGCCTGGGCCCGTGCGGGGTGAGGGCGCCGAGGCCCGGACGTCTGCAAGGACCGCCTTGCGTCGGGGTGGCCAGCACATCTCCGCAGATGGGAGTCCTACCTCAGACGTTCCACTTCAACGTGTGATCACTCCACGTCGCCGCATGCGAGGTGACTTCGCAGGCATGCGAGTGGGAAGGGATCGGCTCCTCGGGGGGGTCGGCCCCTTTGTCGTGACCGTGTTGGAGGGGCCTGCTCTAGTCGGCGGACGGTTCGAGCATCGGCTCGAAGGCGGACTCCTCGTCGTCGGGAACGTGGGGGAGGAATCCGTCGCGGACGGTGCGGGCGGCCGTGGTGAGCAGGCGGTCCAGGACTTCGCGGTCGGTGGCCGGGGGAAGCCGCAGTGCGGCGAGGAGGCGGTCGCGGACGGCGGGGTGGTCCGGGTGGTCGTCAAGGTAGTCGGAGTTGAGGGCCGGGGGCCGGAAGCCGGCCAGGGCGTCGTGCCAGGACGGCAGGACGACGGCGAGGGTCAGGGCCTCGGCGAGAGACTCGGCGATGAGGGAGGCCTGACCCTCGGAGTCGGTGTAGAGGACGGGGCGAGGGCCGTCGGGGAGGGCCGGGCCGCAGAGGTAGTGGGTGCCGCCCGCGTTGCAGCCAGCGATGGGCTCCACCGGGAGAGCGTTGGGCAGGGCAATCGATTCGATCGGGTTGGTGCGGGCAAGGTCGAACTCGCCGTCGCAGGAGAGGTAGGAGGCGACCTCGGGGTGCGCGGCGATCCTTCGGAGCAGTGCATTGTCCGAGAGTGCGGCCGGGTTGAGGGCCACGGCGACCGCGGGGGTGAGAGGGTGTCCGGCGAGGACGTGGCGGATGGCGTCGAGGGAGACGGGGCGTTCGTAGTAGTCCTCGAACCGTGCCTGGACGGCCTCGGGGGAGCGGTCCGTGAGGAGGTGGAAGAGGAAGCCGGAGCCGTCTGGGTCTTCGCTGCCCTCGGGAAAGGCGAGGGCCGAGCCGGTGCGCCAGACGGTGTCGCCGGTCGCCTGCCACAGGCAGGCGGTGACCCGAGGGGCGTCGATGCCCTCGTCGTGGAAGGCGGGCTCGTCCAGGAGCGGGCGCAGCGCAGCGGGCACGTCGTCGATGACACCGGGCCAGACCTGCTCGTCGGCCGTGCCGTACGGACTCATTTCCGACTCGTGGTCGAAGCCGCGTATGAGCACGCCGGCCGGAGTGAAAAGGACGGCGAAGTCGTCTCCAGAGCCGTTCTCCATCAGGGCCGCCTCGACACCGGGGCTCCAGGTGGCGTCGAAGGTGTACTGGCACAACCGCGGATCGTCGCCGATCGCCATGTCCAGGGCAGCCAGTGCACGCAGATGGGAACGGAGTCGGGCGGGGTCGGGCAGGAGGGCAGCGTTCTCGCGCACAGTGCTCATGGCGCCATGGAAGCAGCCGCCACTGACAATGCAGGACGGACGCTCGGACAGGGGCAGGGGCACCGCGAAGTCGCGCCGACGCCGTTCCTCTACCGGCGGTAGAGGAACGGCGGTAGAGTCGGGGTATGGCAGCAGATGAGACGAGCATCAAGGTGAGCGCGGCAGCGCGGGACCGGCTGGCCCAGCTCGCGGCCGAGCACGGCACCACCATCCGGGCCCTGGTCGAGGACCTCGCGCAGGGCACCCCGACCCGGGCCGAGTACGCCGAGCGCGCCGACCTGGCCCGCGCCGAGCTCGCCTCCGCGCTGGGCAGCGCGCCCAGCCCGGAAGCCGAGGCGAAGGCGAAGGCCCTGCTGGAACGCCTGGGCGCCACGTCGCACAGCCCGCAGGCGGCCGCGTAGTGGCGGCGATCGCGGTCGTCCTGGACCACACGACCGCCACGGCGCTGTATGACCCGAAGGATCCGTTCAACGAGGCGGTCGCCGCGTTCTACGTCCAGGCCTCCGGCGGGCTCGGGGATCTGTATGCGCCAGTGCTGTCGCTGACGGCCGGCGACGCCGAGCGGCCGGGGCTGCTCGGCTACATCAAGGGGCTGCGGTTCATCCGCATCGAGGCGTTCGACACCGACGCCGCGGTCACCGCCACCGAACTGCTGCGCTTCAGGCACTCCTGGGCCGCCGTCCACGCCATCCACGCCGCCCGCCCCTCCCCCGTCCATCCCACCGGACGGTTCCTGCTCACCTTGACTCCGAAGGCGTATGCGGGCACCGGCGTCCAGGCCGTCCACCCCGGCCAGTAGCCGTGCCCGGCGGCAGAAGACGGGCACACGGCCGCGCCGACACCGCCGGCACGATCGTCGCTTTGCCGCGGGCCTACCCCACCGCTATCTGCCCCAGCAAGGCCCGGCGCTGCCTCGCCGGGAGCAGCACCGCTCGCACAGGACGGTTGCGTTGTCTGTTCTCGGCATGCACATCAACATCACCGCCCGCCGCCCCAAGCCCGGGACGGGCATCACGGTGTCGCGTGGGGAGTGCGGTGGAGGAGTCAGCAAACGCCGCTTCGACGTCAACCTGGCCGCCACACCGCCGACCTTCGTCGCCAAACCCGCAGTTGATGACTTCACGGGGCAGGTCACCTCCCCCACAGTGGACTTCCCCTACAAAATCTCGCTCACCGATCCAGAAGTCTTCGAACTCGATGTCACCAAGGCCTGCGCCGGCGACTGCACCTTCACCGTGGTGCTCGACTGGGTGGCCGACGGCAAGAAGGGAACCAGCGTGCTGGACAACCACGGCCACAGTTTCCGCAGCATCAACGCCTCTTCCCGTCCCCGCTACCGACTCGATCCCGGCCTCGACGGCATGAAACTACAACCCCTAAGCTTGACTCTGAAGCTCCTATAGATCGTCAAGTGGCTGGAGATGCCGACGGTCCGCTCCTGAAGGCGCTGGTGAGGTGGCGGTAGACCTCGCGCGCGACGAAGCGCTTGAGGCATCTGAGGATGTCCCTCGTCTTGAGCCCTTCGAGGGGGGCCCTCCACCTTGATCGTGGACACCTCGACACTGGATCTTGAGTCCAGGGAGAGGAGTCCCAGGTGGGGACCTACAAGTACTCGGCGGAGTTCCGGGCCGATGCGGTGGCGTTGGCCCGTTCATCGGGCCGGCCCGTCTCGCGCGTTGCCGCCGAGCTGGGTGTGAACCACGAGACGCTGCGGCAGTGGATCAAGACGGCGGAGAAGGCCGAGCGGCCCGAGGCGGTTGCGGCGTCGGCGAAGGACGCGGAGAT
>NZ_BMQA01000145.1 GCF_014647875.1 Streptomyces brasiliensis
CCCACATCGAACAGATCCGCCGACGCGATCAACGACCCACGCAACCCAGCCGGACGCCCCCGATCGTCGAAGGCCTCCTCCAGCATCACATCAAGGTCGAACCGAGCCACCGACGCAGTCCCGGGCCCGTCCGGCCTGACGGCACCGGTGTCCACATCGGTGAGCTGCACCGCATCGCGCTCTGTGTTCTGCACGGTGAGCATCACCTGGAACAGCGGGTGCCGGGACAGCGAACGCTCCGTGGCCAGCTCCTCCACCAACCGCTCGAACGGCACATCCTGGTGTGCCAACGCGCGCAGGCTCGCCTCACGCACCCGCCCCAACACCTGACGGAACTCCGGATCACCCGACAGATCCGTCCGCACCACCAACGTATTCACGAAGAACCCGACGAGATCGTCCAACGCCTCATCCGTACGCCCCGCGATCGGCGACCCGACCGGGACATCCGTGCCCCCACCCAGCCGGGACAGCGCGACCGCCAACGCCGCCTGCACCACCATGAACACCGTCACGCCCTCGGCACGCGCCAGCTCCACCACCCGCTGATGCACCTCGGCCGACACCCGCAACGGCACCCGACGCCCCACATGCGTCGCCACCGCCGGACGCGCCCGATCCACCGGCAACGCGATCTCTTCCGGCGCCCCGGCCAACTCCTGGCGCCAATACTCCACTTGCTCCGACAACAAGCTTCCCGGGTCGGACTCCGCACCCAGCAACTCCCGCTGCCACAATGCGTAATCCGCGTACTGCACCGGCAACGCCTCGAACCCCGGAGCCTCGCCCCGCAGCCGAGCCGCATACGCCACCGACAGATCCCGCGCCAACGGGCCGCGAGACCACCCGTCGCTGGCGATGTGATGCACCACCACGACCAGCACCCGCTCATCCGACCCGGCCTCGAACAACCACGCCCGAACCGGCAACTCCACAGCCAGGTCGAAGGCGTACCGTGCCGCCTGCGCAACCGCCTCGCCCAGGTCCTCGGGCGCCACCTGCGACACATCGAGGTTCCAGTCCAGGTTCCGCGGGTCGAGGATCCGCTGATACGGCTCGCCGTCCACCGCCGGGAACACTGTGCGCAACGACTCATGCCGGGCGATCACATCACGCAGTGCCGCACCCAGAGCGGCGTCATCCACGTCGCCACCCAGCCGTATCGTCGTCGGCAAGTTGTACGTCGGGCTCGGGCCCTCCAACTGGGCCAGGAACCACAACCGCCGCTGCGCGAACGACAGCGGAATCCGCTCCGGCCTGGTCGCCGCAGCCCGCAAGGGCTGTCGTGTCGGCTCAGCCCCCAAGCCCGCAATACGCGCGGCCAACCCGGCCACGGTAGGTGCCTCGAACAGCGCGCGCAGCGGCAGCTCCACGCCGAGTACGACACGGATCCGGGACACCAACCGGACCGCGAGCAGCGAATGGCCACCCAGCTCGAAGAAGCCGTCGTCCACCCCGACCGCTTCCAGGCCCAGGACCTGTGCGAAGGCGGTGCACAGGAGTTCTTCCTGCACGGTCGCCGGCGCCCTTCCGGCCCCGGCGGTGTAGTCGGGGGCGGGCAGGGCCTTGCGGTCCAGCTTGCCGTTGGCGGTCAGCGGCAGCCCGTCCAGCGTGACGAACGCCGCCGGGACCATGTGATCGGGCAACCTGCCCGCCACGAAGTCACGCAGTTCGCCGGTGACCAAGCCGCCATCGGCGTCCACGGGTACCGCGTAGGCGACCAGGCGCTTGTCGCCCGAGGTGTCCTCACGCGCGACCACTGCAGCCTGAGACACCTCCGGATGGGCCCTCAGCACTGCCTCGATCTCACCGGGCTCGATCCGGAAACCCCGGACCTTCACCTGATCGTCCGCACGCCCGTCGAACACCAACTGACCATCCGGCGTCCACTTGGCCAGGTCCCCGGTGCGGTACATGCGCTCCCCGGAATCGGTCGGGAAGGGGCAGGCCACGAACCGCTCACCCGTCAGACCCGCACGCCCCACATACCCGCGCGCAAGCCCGGCACCCGCCACATACAGCTCCCCGGGCACACCCACCGGCACCGGCCGCAGCGCCCCATCGAGCACGAACAGACGCGTGTTGGCTATCGGCGTACCGATCGGCACCACCCCGGCAGCCATCCCTTCCGCGGTCAGTTCACCGATCGCCA
The DNA here is from genome assembly GCF_014647875.1 of Streptomyces brasiliensis. Classification (GTDB taxonomy): domain Bacteria; phylum Actinomycetota; class Actinomycetes; order Streptomycetales; family Streptomycetaceae; genus Streptomyces; species Streptomyces brasiliensis. The sequence continues at coordinate 2,153 of NZ_BMQA01000145.1, forward strand.
CCCCGACCGTGGTCTCCGTCGGCCCGTAGTGGTTGAACACCTGCCGGCCGCCGGCCGCCGCCAGCAGCTCCGCCGTCCAGTCGACCTGCGCCGCCTCACCACCGAGCACCACGGACCCGGCAGGCAGCAACGCCTCGACACCCACCGCGGCCGTCAACGCCGCCAGATGCGACGGCACCACCTTCATCGCATCGATCCGCTGCTCCCGCAGATACCCGGACACAGCAACCGGATCTGTCACCAACTCCGCATCCAGCACGTGCAGTTGTCCACCGGAGACCAGGCTCGCGAACACCACCGTGTTCCCGAGGTCGGTCACCTGCGCCTGCAACAGCGCATACCGCGCCCCCGGCACATCCCAGCCCAACCGCCCCGACACCGACGACACATAGTTGGCCAGCGACCCATGCGTCACCGCCACACCCTTCGGCACCCCCGACGACCCCGACGTATAGATCACATACGCCAACCCGGCCGCGTCCACGACGGGCGGTGCCACCGTCTCGGCGTCCGGGGCGTTCCACCATTCATCGATCCAGGCCACCGGCACACCCGCCGCCTGGAACGGCAGCTCCGCACCGATCTCACGATCCGCCAGGACGACCCGCGCAGCGCAATCGGTGAGCATGAACTGCACACGCTGTACCGGGAGTTGCGCGTCGATCGGCAGATAGGCGGCCCCTGCCCGCCAGACGGCCAGAATCGCGGTGATCATCTGGGCGCCCTGCGGCAGGCACAGCCCCACCACCGACTCCGGGCCCACGTTCACGTCGCGCAGCCGGCCCGCAAGCCTGTCGACGTTCGCGTTCAGCTGCGCATAGGTGAGTGCGGCCCCGTCAGCGACCATGGCCACCACGTCCGGGGAGAGCTCCACGCGTCGCAGGAAGAGCTCCAGAACACTTCGGTCCGCCACCGCCTCGGTCGTGGCATTCCACTGCTGGACCATCAGGTCGCGCTCGTCGTCGGCGAGCAGCTCCACCATGCGCACCCGTATGTCCGGTGTCTCGGTCACCGCCTCCAGCACCCGGACGAACCAGACGGCCATCCGCTGCGCCGTCTCGGCGTGGAAAAGGTCAGCCGACGCGTTCAAAGCACCCCGCAACCCAGCGGGACGCCCGTGCTCGTCGAGCATCTCCGACAACGACAGGTCGAGGTCGAACCTCGCCGACGCCGTCGCGACGTCACCCGCTGCCGATCCTCCGGAACTGGCGATCGCCCCGGGCAACGCCAGCGTCGCCCGATCGACGTTCTGCACAGTCAGCATCACCTGGAACAGCGGGTGCCGGGACAGCGAACGCTCCGGCGCCAGCTCCTCCACCAGACGTTCGAACGGCACGTCCTGATGGGTCAGCGCGTCCAGGTTCGCCTCCCGCACCCGCCCCAGGACCTGCCGGAACTCCGGGTCCCCCGACAGGTCCGTACGGATGACCAACGTGTTCACGAAGAACCCGACGAGATCGTCGAGCGCCTCGTCGGTGCGGCCCGCCACCGCCGAACCCACCGGGATGTCCGTCCCGGCTCCCAGCCGTGACAGCATCACCGCGAGCGCGGCCTGCAGCACCATGAACACCGTCACGCCCTCAACCCGCGCCAGCTCCACCACCCGCCGGTGCGCCGCCGCCGACATCTCCAACGGCATCTGGTGACCTGTGTGGCCGGCCACTGCCGGGCGCGGACGGTCCGCAGGCAGTGCGAGCTCCTCCGGCGCTCCTGCCAGCGCCGACCTCCAGTACTCCACCTGCTGCGACAGCAGGCTGCCGGGGTCGGACTCCTCGCCCAGCAGCTCCCGATGCCACGAGGCGTAGTCCGCGTACTGCACCGGCAGCGGCTCCCAGTCAGGGGCATGCCCCGTCAGCCGCGCCGCGTACGCCGCGGAGAGGTCCCGGCCCAGCGGTGCCATCGACCATCCGTCACCGGCGATATGGTGCACCACCACCACGAGCACATGCTCGTCCCTCGACGCGAACAGCCATGCGCGGATGGGTACTTCCTCCGACAGGTCGAACACGTACCGCGTCGTCTGCTCCACGGCCTCGGCCAGCCGCCCGGGCTCCACCTGGAGCACGTCCAGTTCCCAGTTCAGGTCCTGCGTGTCGAGGATCCGCTGGTACGGCTCGCCGTCGACGGCCGGGAAGACCGTGCGCAGCGACTCGTGCCGTCCGATCACATCCCGCAGTGCCGCACTCAGCGCGGCGGGTTCCACGTCGCCGGCCAGCCGTACGATCGCAGGGAGGTTGTAGGTCGGGCTCGGCTCTTCCAACTGGGCCAGGAACCACAGCCGTTGCTGCGCGAACGACAACGGCACCCGATCCGGGCGCGGCTCCGCCGCCCGCAACGGTGTCCGGGCCTGCCCCGCGTCGGCCAGGCGGGTGGTCAGCCCGGCCACGGTCGGGACCTCGAACAAGGTCCTGACCTCGACCTCCACGCCGAGTACGACACGGATCCGCGAGATCAGCCGTACCGCGAGCAGCGAGTGGCCGCCCAGGTCGAAGAAGCCGTCCTCGACCCCGACCGACTCCAGGCCCAGTACCTCGGCGAACACCCCGCACAGAATCTCTTCCTGCGCCGTCGCGGGTCCCCGCCCGGCCCCGGCCGCGCCGGCGTATGCGGGGGCCGGCAGGGCCTTGTGGTCGAGTTTGCAGTTGACGGTCAGCGGCAGCTCGGTCAGGGTGACGAACGCGGCGGGGAGCATGTAGTCGGGCAACCGCGACGCGGCGAAGTCCCGAATGCCGTCGCCGATCGCTTCCGTGTCACCGTCGGTGGGGACGACGTAGGCGACCAGACGCTTGTCACCGGGGATGTCCTCCCGTGCCAGCACCGCGGCCTGCGCCACCTCCGAGTACGCCGACAGCACGGCCTCGATCTCGCTGGGCTCGATCCGGAACCCGCGGATCTTCACCTGCTCATCGGTACGCCCGACGAACACCAACTGCCCATCGGCCGTCCACCGCACCACGTCCCCGGTCCGGTACATCCGCTCACCCGGCGCCCCGAACGGGCAGGCCACGAACCGCTCACCCGTCAGACCTGGCCGACCCACATAGCCACGCGCCACACCGACACCGGCCACGTACAGCTCACCCGTCACACCCGCCGGAACGGGCGTGAGCGTCTCGTCGAGAACGTACAGGTGTGTGTTAGCAGTTGGCGCGCCGATCGTCGGCACGTCCCCCGGCATCAGCGGCTGCGACATCGACGCACAGACGGTGATCTCGGTCGGGCCGTAGGCGTTGATCAGTCGACGGTCCGGTGCCCACCGCTCCACCAGGCCTGTGTCCAGGGCTTCACCGGCAGATACGAGCGTGGTGACCGAGTCCAGGTCGTCGGCGTCGAGAGCGCCCAGTACCGCCGGCGGCAATGTCGCGTGCGTGACGGAGTGCTGCGCCACGACCTCCACCAACCCACCCCCCGGCAGCAGTTCCTCCGCCGACGCCACCACCAGAGCCGCACCCGAGCACAGCGCCATCAACAGCTCGGACACCGCCGCATCGAAACCGATCGACGCGAACTGCAACACCCGAGAGCCCGGCTCCACCGCGAACCGCTCGATCTGCGCCGCCACCAGGTTCAGCGCTCCACCGTGAGTCGCCGCCACACCCTTCGGCACACCCGTCGACCCCGACGTATAGATCACATACGCCAGCCCGGCCGCATCCACCAGCCCACCAGGAGCAGACTCCGACATGGCCGCCACCTGCGCCTCGACCTGCCGGTCGTCCAACGCCACCGGCATGACGCCGCGCAACGGCAGCTCATCCAGCACATCCTCGATACCGAGCAGGACCGGTATGCGGCTGTCGGCCACCATGAACCCGATCCGCTCCGCCGGATGCGCCACATCAATCGGCAGATAGGCCGCTCCGGCCTTGAGGATTCCCAGCACCGCGGTGACCATCTGCGCGCCGCGCGGCAGGCAGAGCCCGACCACCACCTCCGGCCCCACCCCCAGACCGCGCAGGAAGTGCGCCAAGCGATTCGACGCAACGTCCAGCTCGCGGTACGTCAGCACATCCTGGCCTGCGATGACGGCAGGCGCCTCAGGGGCAGCGGCCACCTGCCGCCCGAACACCTCCACGACGGTGCCGTCCAGATCACCGGCGGCGGTGTCGTTCCACCCCACGAGCATCCGTTCGCGCGCTTGCTGATCGAGCACACTCACGGCGGTGAGCGGTACATCGGGGCCGCCATGCAGCGTGCCGGCCAAGGCGCCGACCGCGTTCTCAATTGCGGTGCACCACAGACGGCAGACCTCAAGCGGATCGATGGGATCAACCGCCAGCACACTGACGCGCAGTCCAGCCGCACCGTTGTCATTGACGGCAACGGCCAACGGGTAGTTGGTCTTGTCCCGTTCAAAGACATACCGAACGCCGTCGATCGAGCGCTGCTCCCCGGCATCCGATTCCTGGTCGGCAGGGCGGTAGTTGAAGAGCGAGGTGAACAGCGGGGTGTCGCCCGCGATCCCGCTGGCCTGTTGGGCCAGCGCCAGCGGGGCGTGCTCGTGCTCCAGCAGCGCCGCCAACTGGTCCCGCATGTCCTCGACCGATGCCCGCACTCCCGCTCGGCGGGTCCGCACCCGCACCGGGAGGCTGTTGATGAACGGGCCCACGACGCGGTCGGCTCCCGCGCCTGCCGTCATGCGTCCGAGCAGCACCGTGCCGAACACCACGTCGTCGCGGCCCGACAGCACGGCCAGCACGCGCGCCCACACCACGTGCATCACGGTGGCAGGGCTGACCCCCATCTGCCGTGTCACCTGCCGGAGCGTCTCCACGACCTCATCGGAGATCGGCATGCTCTCGACCACCACATCGCTGCCGTCGCCGCGCACGTCGAGCACCCCGTACGGGGCGGTCGGCTCGGTCACATCACCGAGCAGCTCGGCGAAGTACCGCTCGTGCTCGGCTCGAGGCACCGCCCGCATCTGCGCCACGAAATTCCGGAACGGCAGTGCGGGCCTCAGCTCCTCGGGACGCCCAGCCAGGATCTCCCGCAGCTCCTGCAGCATCATGTCCACGCCCAGGTGATCCTGCAGCAGGTGATGCATCCGCATCACACCCAGCCAACGGCCCTCCGCGACCTCGGCCACATGCAGGTCCGTCAACGGCGCACGGTCGAGGTTCATCACCGATCCCGCCAGGGCGGTCAGGCCCTCCATCCAGCCTGCGGGTCCCGCGGAAGCCACGTCCTCCTCGAAGACGTGCTCGACGAGCGACAGTTGAGCCTGCCGCCACACCACCTGCACCGGCTCACGCAGACCCTCCCACACCACACCCGTGCGGTAGATGTCATGCCGGTCCACGACCTGCTGCAAGGCACCGACGAATGTGTCCAGCCGCTCCCGGGAGTCGAACTCCACCACCCGCGCCGTCAGATAGACGTCCCCACCCTCACC
>NZ_BMQA01000146.1 GCF_014647875.1 Streptomyces brasiliensis
CCCGACCAAACACGATCGCCAAGGGCGAATCCGCCAACAAAGTCCTTCAGGCCGGGGAGGTTCACGGTGCGTTGTGCAGGGGTGAGTTCGCCGCCAGACGGCCCGTGTGAGCCCGGTGGTGACCTGAGGGCCGGCGCCCCGGTGGGCGCGGTGGGCCAGGACGGGGACGCGCTGTTGCCCGAAAGATCCGGATGATCCGGTGGCCGCGAGTCGCGGTCGGGTCATGGGTGCGGCCCGTCCGCCAGCGCGGGCGAGGTCCAAAAGCACCGTGCCGGTGGGGTCGGTGACGGCCTGGACGTTTACCCCGTGGCGGTGGTGCTGGGCCCAGTAGTCGCCGCGGCCGTCGCCGTGTCCGGTCGCACGCGGCGGGCGTCCCGTCCCGCAGTACGAGGTCCGGCTTGCACCTCCACCGGGCCCTCGGCAGTCCTGGAGCACGGCCGGCGAGTCACCGGCGGCGCCCGTGAGGTATGTGTGAGCGGATACCGGCGGATTTCCCGAAGCAGGCCGGGCTGCGCGCGAGGGTGTCGTGACGGCGCACGTGCACCGGGGCGGCCGGCGCACGCCGGTGCGGCCAGGCGTGCACCGCCGGTCACCCTCCACCGCGCCTGAGTCACTCGGAATGGCTGGGCCCGGCCGTCATGCGGGTTTTGCCCGGCTTCCACAGCGAGGCACGCTGGCTGCGACACGTCCGCTGTGACCTTCCCGTCGTAGTGTAGAGACCGTGACTGCAGGGGAAGTTGGCAGTCATGGCGGGCAATAGGCGCAAGCTTGACGCGGAGTTTTGTGCGGGGACCGTGCGGATCGTGACCGAGACCGGGAAGCCGATCGCGCAGGTCGCGAAGGATCTCGGGATCAACGAGACCACACTGGCCAGTTGGGTGTCCCGGCCCCGCAGGGCGGGCAGGGCCGAGACGGCCGGTGAGAGCGAGGAGCTCGCGCGGCTGGGGAGAACGCGCAGCTGAAGAAAGACAACAAGGAGCCGGCCATGGAGCGTGATGTGCTCAAACGCTGCATGGTCTTGTGGGTGAAGTAGCTGCGGCGGACCCCGCCGTGGTCGGGGCGATCAGCGACTGCAAGACCGAGGAGAACATTCCGCATCGCATCGCCTGCCGGGCGCTCGAGGTGTCGGAGGCGTGGTTCTACACGTGGCGCCGCCGCCCCGCCGAGCCGACGAAGCGCGAGGTCAGAAGGACAGCCCTGGCTGAGCGGATCCGCTACTTCTTCGACCGCTCCGGCAAGACGTACGGCTCGCCGAGGATCACGCTGGACCCGTAGGAGGAGGACTGGCAGGTGTCGCAGAACACCGTCGCCGAGATCATGGCCGAACACGGCCTGCAGGGCCGCAAGCCGCCGCGCCGGCGCCGCTCGCTGACCCGCCCCGGCAAGCGCAAGGCCGCCCCTGACCTGGTACGGCGCAAATTCGACGCCATCGCGCCCGACGTGCTGTGGTGGGGCGACATGACGGAGATCGACACCGGCGAGGGCACGCTTTATCTCGCCAGTGTCCACGACGCCTTCTCCCGCCGGGCCCTGGGCTATGCGATGGGTGAGCGCCACGATGCTGGTCAGCGCCGCTCTGCGCAACGACAGCGGTACGGTCGGCCTTCGCTGACCGCGCCGACACAACACGCGAAAGAGAGAACTTCGACATGACTCACCACGTGCGCGGCGTCGTCGCCCGGAGCAAGAAGGCGCCGGTCTCGCTGGAGACGATCCTGGTCCCCGACCCCGGTCCCGGTGAGGCGCTGGTGCAGGTCCAGGCTTGCGGGGTGTGCCACACCGACCTGCACTACTGGGAGGGCGGAATCAACGACGACTTCCCCTTCCTGCTGGGCCACGAGGCGGCCGGTGTCGTGGAGGCCGTCGGCGAGGGCGTCGACGAGGTGGCTCCCGGCGACTACGTCATCCTCAACTGGCGCGCCGTGTGCGGCCAGTGCCGCGCCTGCAAGCGCGGACGCCCGCAGTACTGCTTCAACACCCACAACGCGAAGCAGAAGATGACCCTTCAGGACGGCACCGAGCTGGAGCCGGCCCTGGGCATCGGCGCCTTCGTGGAGAAGACCCTGGTCGCCGCCGGCCAGTGCACCAAGGTAGACCCGGGCGCCGCGCCGACGGCCGCCGGCCTGCTCGGCTGCGGCATCATGGCCGGCCTCGGGGCGGCGATCAACACCGGCAACGTCGGCCGCGGCGACTTGGTCGCCGTCATCGGTTGCGGCGGCGTCGGCAACGCGGCCATCGCCGGCGCCCGCCTCGCCGGCGCCGCGAAGATCATCGCCGTCGACGTGGAGGAGAAGAAGCTGGAGTGGGCCAAGGGCTTCGGCGCCACCCACACCGTCAACTCCCGCCAGAGCGACCCCATCGAGGCCATCCGGGAGCTGACCGGCGGCTTCGGCGCCGACGTCGTCATCGACGCCGTCGGCCGCCCGCAGACCTACGAGCAGGCCTTCTACGCCCGCGACCTGGCCGGCACCGTCGTCCTCGTCGGCGTGCCGGCCCCGCAGATGAAGCTGGAGCTGGAGCTGCTGGACGTCTTCGGACGCGGCGGCGCGCTGAAGTCCTCCTGGTACGGCGACTGCCTGCCCTCCCGCGACTTCCCCATGCTCATCGACCTCTACCAGCAGGGCCGGCTCGACCTGGACGCCTTCGTCACCGAGACCATCAAGCTGGACGAGGTGGAGAAGGCGTTCGAGAAGATGCACCACGGCGATGTGCTGCGCTCGGTGGTGGTGCTGTGATGACCGCACGCATCGAACGCCTCGTCACCTCCGGCACCTTCAGCCTCGACGGCGGATCCTGGGACGTCGACAACAACGTCTGGATCATCGGCGACGACGATGAGGTCCTGGTCATCAACCCGGCCCACGACGCCCGGGCCATCCGGCAGGCCATCGGCGACCGCCGGGTGACCGCCATCGTCGCCACCCACGGCCACAACGACCACATCAACGCCGCCCCCGCCCTCGCCGGCCTCACCGGCGCCCCGGTCTGCCTCCACCCCCAGGACGAGGTGCTGTGGCGCATGACCCACCCCGACCGCCCCGCCGACCGCTCCCTGGCCGACGGCGACGTCCTCGAGGTGGCCGGCACAGCCCTCACCGTCATCCACACCCCCGGCCACGCACCCGGCGCCGTCTGCCTGCACGCGCCCGCGCTGCGCGCCCTCTTCTCCGGCGACACCCTCTTCCAGGGCGGCCCCGGAGCCACGGGCCGCTCCTACAGCGACTACGACACCATCCTGGCCTCCATCCAGGACCGGCTGCTGCCGCTGCCGGGGGAGACCGTCGTCCATACGGGCCATGGCGACACGACCACACTCGCCGCCGAGGCCCCCCACCTGAGGGAGCTGCTCGCCAAGGGCTCCTGACCGGCCCCCTGCCGTGTCCGGGGATCCCGCGGCGGACGGGCCCGTCCCCCGGACACGGCCAGGGGCCGAACCATGCCCACCATCTGGTGCGTATCACCGGTCCGCCAGCGCCGGTAGCACACACCGGGCGTAGATGGCTGGGCCAGCGGCCCGGCCAGCACTTCGAACAGCGTCTTCAGCGGCGCGGAGCCCAGGCGTCGGCGCAGGTCCCGCAGTGCCTTCTCCGAGGGGCGGTGCAGCTGCAACCCGTGCAGCCCCGCGACCAGCTTGTCCCACACCCGCGCGTATCCCAGGGAAGGGAACAGGGGCAGTGCCAGGAGGAAGTACACCCCTACCCGAGAAGGAAGTTGCCGCAGCCGCTGCTGAACCGTGCGCGTCTGTTCGAGGACGTCATCAACCAGTTCGAAGGGGATGTACTGGGTCAGCTCGCCGAGATGACCGGGGGCGAAGACACCCTCGGCAACCGAAATGGTGCGAGTGAGCGTGGTAGTGGCACACGGCATGGGCGACGGGGCCTCTCGGAGCACGAAGATCTTGGTCGACTTCATGCTCTACCGGAGGCCCCGTCCCATGTCAGGCCAACAACCGTTTATCCACAGACGGGTTGACACACCCGCCGGCTTAACTACCGGCATTGCCCCTAGAAGACGGCGTCTCTGCCCCAACGACAGTCGAAGACCAGCACGCTTTCCAACTGTGTTGGTAGCTCGCGGGGTGACGTGCAGGGGGGTTACCTGCGTTCATGGTTAGCTGGCCGCCGATGCGGGGATGGCTTGAGGTCACATCGTGCACAGGCAGCGGCTGCCCAGTTCCCGTAGTGAGGGACAAGGGCCTTCCGGGCTCGCAGTTGAACAGTAGGCGTGCTCGGGGGTGTTCGTTGTACGCATCACGGAAATCCCGGAATTACGCGCGTCGGGCGGTCCGGGGCAGCAGGAACCACAGGCCAGTGAAGATCGCTGTGGTCACGGCCGTGATGGGGATGGCTGCCGTGCGGCCGAGTACGACGTCCATCAGCAGGAAGACGGCGCCGTTGAGCGACAGCATCAGGAGGACCAGGCCGATTTGCGCGAGCCGGGCAGAGAGGGTAACGATGCGTGGCTTCAAACCGCGGTGGAACAGTGCACGGTGCAAGGCGACGGGGGTAGCGAGAACCGCGGAGGTGACAACGGTCAGCAGCAGCGTGACGACATAGGTACCGCGTTGGAAAGCATTGAGCTGCGGAAAACGACTGGTGAACGCCAGTCCCAGGAGGAAGGCAAAAAGGATCTGCACGCCGGTCTGGACGACGCGCAGCTCCTGAAGCAGCTCGGAAAGGTTACGGTCGGCTCGCTCCGCGGGCGTTTCCTCACGGGGCGGCCGTGGCTGCTGTGCTGGCTCTTTCGGCACAATCTTCACTGTCCGCTCCGCTTCAGGATCACGCCAGGACCGGCGGAGCGTGTCGACCCGCCTGCGACGATGAGCGCTGCGGCGCTGACGCATGACGGGACCGTGCCGGAAGAGGGGATCCGGGCCCTGGTCCACGCCTGGTCCACACGCACTGATTGACAATGCGACAAGGCCGGATCAAGGTGCGGCTTCGTCTGCTTCGGGCAGGTGGGCGCACGCCCCTGTGGCCGGTGTGCTCCAGTGCGCCCGGCTGTCACTCGTCCTGATCCCTGCTAGCTTCCGATTGATTGTCACTGGCCAGGCCTCCCAGGGGGCCTGGCCAGTCCGTTCTGCTCAAGAGGGAGCAATCGGATGACGTCCATCTTCATCTTCGCCGCCGGAGTGGCACTGCTGATCTACAGTGCTGAGAAGCTGATCACCTACCTGGTCGGCGCTGCGCGCGGCCTGGCGATCTCGCTGTTCTTGCTGGCCATTGTGTTCACCGGGATCGAGTTCGACGACCTTGCCTTCGGTGTGGTGCTCAACGTTGAGGGCCTGGAAGACGTCGCGCTCGGCGTCGTCTTTGGAACCGTCATCTCGCTGTCGGGCCTGGTGCTTGCGATTGCCGCCCTCATCGCGCCCTGCCGGGTGGAGATCCCGAAGGACTACATCGCGTTGTTCGCGATCGCTCCTTTGATCCTGATCGGGCCTGCACTGCTCGGGGAGCTGGGGACCGTCTTCGCGATTGTTCTCGTGCTGCTGTTCGTGCTGTTCGTCGCCTACATCGCCTACCGCGAGTCCCGTCGGGCGGTGCCGACGTTCCGGAGCGCGGAAGTACTCGAAGCGGTGGACAGTCCCGAGCTCGTCGGCGTCGCCGCCGGGACGGCCGGGGGTGCGGGTGGTACCGGGGGCCAGGACCGTGGCGCCGGTGACCTCTACGAGACCGGCCAGGTCGCCGCGGCGAAGCCGAACAACCGGCCCGGGTGGATGCTGCTCCTGCTGGCGATCCTCGCGCTGATCGGTCTCGTCGTCGGCGCCTGGGCCATGTCAGATGGAACCGAGGGCATCCTTAAGAACTTTGCGATCAGCGGCACTGTCTTCGGGGCGACGATCGCGACGCTGGTGCTTTCCCTGGAGGACATCTTCCTGACCGCGGAGCCGGCCCGGCGGGGCGCGCCCGCGGTCGGTGTCGGCAACGTCATCGGCAGCGTCGTGTTCTCGGTGACCGCGAAGGTGGGCATCATCGCCCTGGCCGGCGGCGCGCTCGTGATCACCCCGGAGATCTTCAGCTGGCACCTGCCGGCCCTCGTGGTGATCAACGGGTTCGCCGCCTACGCCCTTCTCACCGGGCACCTCAGGCGCTGGCACGGCGTGGTGCTGCTGGTGGCCTACATCGCCTACTGGGCCATCAGCTTCTCGGTGTTCGGGCTGGTTCCCGTCGACGATGCCCCAGGCTCCGACGACGCGCGGCGACCGGGCATCGAGGCACCGGCGGTCCCGGGCACGCTCGCGCCCGACACCGACGACGCGCCCGCTCCCATTGCCCTGATCGCCCTGCCGACCGACAGCGACTAGAAGACAGGCGTCTTGCCAAACCGCTGCTCAGAGCCCGGCCACGACGTCGTGATCCGGCATCTGCCCGCCCCCTATCACTCGGTTGGCCATAGGTACGCGCCCCGAAATCACAGTCAGTCTCTGTACTGTGACGTTCCGTGCTCGATCTGATTGGGTGACGGCACTTCGCAGATGCACCCCGGTGCCACCGCCGGCCCTGCCCCCGGGCCGGCCCCGCCCGGACGAACCACCTGGAGATCTCCGAGATGACCACTTCCGTGCAGCTCGACCGCATCAAGAAGCGCTTCGACAGCTGGGACGTGAACGGCGACGGCCGCATCGACCGCTCCGACTGCGAGGCCGAGTCCAAGCGCATCCTGCAGGCCTTGGGCGAGGCTCCCGGCTCCCCGAGGGGCCGCGCGCTGATCGACGCCTACCTGGGCATGTGGTACTTCTTCGCCGACAAGGCCGGGATCGACAAGGGAAACGGCCAGCTGACCCCCGAGCAGTTCAACGACATCGTTAAGGAACACGTCCTGGAGAACGGCGGCGCGGACTTCGGGAAGGTCATCAAGCCGACGATCCAGGCCATGATCAAGCTGGCGGACGTGGACGACGACGACCAGATCAGCCCGACCGAGTTCAAGACCTGGCTGGACGCCATGGGGGTCGAGAACATCGACTCGGCCGACGCATTCCGCCAGATGCACGCCAACGGCGACGACCAACTCTCCGCCGACGAGCTGGTTCAGGCCGTCCACGCCTACCACATGGGCGAGATCGACGTGCCGCTACTCGGGCACTGAGCTGAACCGGAACATGCCGAACACCAGATGGCCCGGAGCGGGGAAGGCCACCCGCTCCAGGCCACGGTACGTTCCGCAGCCGTCTTTGACGGTCGGGCCCAATGCCGTTGCTTGAGTTCTAAACCAATCGAGGCAGAAGGGTGATGGTCTTTGGCTGG
>NZ_BMQA01000147.1 GCF_014647875.1 Streptomyces brasiliensis
ATACAAGATCACACACTACCCGTTAGACGGCAGTTGGGGTACCTAACGAAGCCCTACTAGGCCAGGGAGCACGTCAAGGACGCAGTTCCAGGGAGATGTGCGAGGACAGCGCGCGGAGGAAGCCGGACGCGTCGAAGATCTCGCCGGCGGAGGCGACGCCGACCGTCCTGGTCTGTCCCGTCAGGATGCGGTGAACCGCTTCCACCGCAAGCGGCGCGGTGACGGCGTAGATGTCCTGGCCCCTCGCCACGGCGCGCCGCTCGGCGCCGCCGGAGCGGACGACGACGTCGACGAGGAAGGTCTGCGCGGACCGGCCACGCTCGTCGACCGCGGTCGGCGCCGGTGTGTCTGGGGCCGCCAGATTACCGGCCGCCTCGGTGGTCATATAGGTGCGGACCTCGGGGACGGCCAGGTGGCTGGGGACGGTGACGACATCGGCCATCGTGAACTCCCCGATGACAGTCCGGAGGCCCATCGGGTCGGGGAAGGGCCACTTCAGGGTGGGCAGGGCGTCATCGTGATACTCCAGCCGCCCGTTCGTGTAGCGGACGCGCCGCCCGTTCCGCCGCTCCTCGGAGACCTTGCCTGCGGCGCGGGTCCCCTCCGTGGGGTGCCAGCTGTTCAGCCCGTACGCAACGTGCGCCTCGTCGGCCGCGGTCCAGTCGCCCATCGCCGCAGTGGCAAGCAGGTCGCCGAGGCCGCCGTAGAAGGCCATCGCGGGGACGACCGCCACTCCCGCGGCGCGGGCACGGTTGGTGAAGTGCGCGAACGTGTCAACGTTGGCCTCGATTTCAGCCGCCACGTCCACGTATGGGACCCCGGCCCGCAGGGCCGCCTCGATCACAGGGGCGGCAGTCGTGGCGAAGGGCCCGGCACAGTTGATCACCGCCGCTGCCCCTTCCAGCGCGCGGTCGAGCGAGACAGGGTCATCGACCGACGCCGGGCGGACCTCCAGCCCGGGACAGGACGCCGCCAACGCTTGCAACTTGTCGGCGTCGCGGCCGGAGAGAAGCGGGACGAACCCGCGTTCCCGCAGCTCCGCGACCACGAACCGGCCGGTGTGCCCGTACGCGCCGAACACCGCCACCATCTGTCCCGATCTCATGAGTTCTCCCGTGCCCTCGGTTGATCCACTAAGCACATCCTGACGAGGGCGAGCGCCCAACCGCGAGTGTCCGGAACGACATGACCCATACACTTCCAGACATGGATGCTGTCGCGCTGGCCGTCACTGACGGGATGCTGCACTTCGAACTGTCCTTGGCATACGAGGTCTTCGCCGCCGCTCCGGCGGGCGTCACGATCCCCTGGTACGACCTCACCGTCTGCGGGCCGGTCGCCGTGCGGGTCGGCCGATTCCGGCTGGAGCCCGACCGCGGACTCGACCGGCTCCAGCACGCCGACACCGTGATCGTGCCCGGCTGGGCCGAGGTCGACGAGAACCCGCCCGCCGACCTGGTCGACGCGGTGCGCGCGGCCCACGAAGCGGGCGCGCGCGTAGTATCCCTCTGCACGGGCGCGTTCGTACTGGCTGCAGCCGGCCTGCTGGACGGGAAGCGCGCCACCACGCACTGGGCGCACACCGAGGCTCTGGCCGCCCGCTACCCCCGGGTGGAGGTCGACCCGGATGTGCTCTACGTGGACAACGGCAGCGTACTCACCTCCGCCGGCAAGGCCGCCGCACTGGACCTCTGCCTGCACCTCGTCCGCCTCGACCACGGCTCGTCGATCGCCAACGCCGTCGCCCGCCGCCTGGTCGTAGCACCGCACCGGGCCGGCGGCCAGGCCCAGTTCGTCACCACCCCGGTGCCCGACCAGGACGACCACCCGCTCGCCACCCTGTTCCCGTGGATCATCGAACGCCTTGAACAGCCGCTGACCGTCGAGGACCTGGCCCGCCAGGCACGGATGAGCTCACGCCACCTGGGCCGCCACTTCAAAGCGGTGACCGGCACCACCCCCCTGCAATGGCTGCTGACCCAGCGGATCCGCCATGCCCAGGAACTGCTGGAGAAAACCGACGACAGTGTCGACACCATCGCAGCTGCCACCGGCATGGGCACCGCCACGACACTGCGTCGGCACTTCAACCGCACGGTCGGTGTGCCCCCAGGCACCTACCGCCGCACCTTCCGCTAACGGACCCGCTGATCCCTGGGGCCGGTGACCGCACAAGCAGCGTACGGCCGCGCGCAGGGGATTTCGGACATCAGTGCAGCGGACTCCGGAAGCTGACACTGATCGGGCGTCAAATCCATGGCGGCAGTCTCTGAGGGACCGTACGGCGTCCGGGGATCGTGCGCGCTCCGCGGGCCAGCGCGACAGCGTCGTCGTCCACCCTGACGACTTCCTGCCCTGCCTCGCCCCCGTCACGTGCGGGGACAACTGGACCGGGTGTTGCGGCTCCCCCGGCGCGCATGGCCCCAACCTGGCCTGCGCCTGCGGCTCACGCCTGGCCACCTGGGCCGCCGATTGCCTGGGCCCCAATGAACTCCGCCTCGACCCCGTCCGCGTCTACGCCTGGCACCAGGGCGAAGCCGCCGAGGACGCCCTTGATGGCGAGGAACGGTCCTGACCTGCGCTGACTGCGCAGCCCGTGGCTCGGTCCACCAAGCCAGCAACCGTCGATTGTCCGTGGAATACGCAGCGCTGGTCAGGGTCAGGCCTGGCGCCAGGAACGCAGCCTCTCGGCGATGCCGTACGAGTCCAGCCGCAGCCCCCGGATGTCGTAGATCAGTTCCCGCCAGAGCTCAAACTTCGTGTCCACACGTTCTCCGGAGGCTTCTAGGTAGGCGATGGCGACGCCGTATCCGTACACCTCATTGCGGGCCGGGAGCGGGCGCAGCAGCACGCACTCCTCCAGCATGACCGCAGCCCGCCAGAAGGCGTCGGGATGATGCTGATCATGCCGGGGCGGGTCGACCCGGTGGCGCTGGGCCATGCCGACGAGCACAGAGAAGTCGTTGACGGTCAGGTCGTCCCGGAGGATCTCTTCCTGGCGCTCGAGGAACCACCGGTAGTCGACGTACACGACGGGAGGCACAGGTCAGGCCGCCCGCGAGGTGTCGTGCGCGACGGACGGCAGCCCGCCGAACTCGGCATCGAAGGCGTCCATGACGCCGGGCTCGCTGATCGCGCGGCGGAAAGCGGCGGTCGCCGTCTGCAGGGCCCGCTCTTGTTCCTTCTCCTCAACCACCTTGGCGAGGTATGCCTTCACAGACAGACCTTCGGCAGCGGCGAGGCCCTGCAGGGTGTCTCTGGTGCTCGTGTCGACCTTGACAGTGGTTTCAGCCATGCCCGCAGTATCCCGCACGGTATACGCGTCGCGCTACCTATCCACTTGCGAGTGCATGCGCCGCTTCGCCCGCTCACGAGCGGCACCGAAAGATTACGTCCAGGGTGCTACGCGTGCTTGCTCGCGCTGAGAGGTGCGCCTAGGCGCTGCGCGGCCTCCGCCCCGCCTTCTTCGTGGTCGTTCTGCCGTTCCGCTTTATCGGGCAATGTCAGTAGTGGCAGGCGGGATGACGGGCATGACAACACCTGCAGCTGTGATCATGGATGCCGCCGCTTACGCGCAGGCGGTCGAGAACGCGGTGAAGGCGTCGGCCGCCTATTACGCGGGTGGCACGTCGGCACTGGACGATGACGCCTACGACCGGCTAGTGCAAGGAGTCGCCGCGTGGGAGGCCGAACATTGTGATCAGGTGCTGCCCGACTCTCCGACGGGGAAGGTCACTGGCACTGGCGGCGCCGTGGAGGGCGATGTCCCGCACACGGTGGCGATGCTGAGTCTGGACAACGTCTTCTCTCCCGAGGAGTTCACCGCCTGGACAGCATCTCTGACCCGGCGCATCGGCCATGACGTCGATGGATTCAGTGTTGAGCCGAAGCTGGATGGGCTCGCGGTCGCCGCCCGTTACGCCGGCGGCATCCTGAGACATCTGATCACACGCGGGGATGGGACGGCCGGGGAGGATGTCTCGCACGCGATTGGCACGAGCGAGGGCCTGCCGGACGAACTCGCCGAGCCGGTCACCGTGAAAGTCCGGGGCGAAGTCCTGATGACCACTGCCCAGTTCGAGCACGCCATCGAGGTCCGCACCTCGCACGGCGGGCAACCGTTCGCTAACCCGCGTGGCGCCGCGGCGGGCACCCTGCGCGCCAAGGACCGCGCCTACGCCGTGCCGATGACGTTCTTCGGCTACGGCCTGCTGCCTCTGCCCGACACCGAGACCACGCTCGCCGCGCAGCTGGCAGAGTTCGTGCACAGCGAACTGATGGCGCAGGCCGCCGCGTTCGGGGTGAACACCACCGCCACCACCGCGGTGCCCGGAACCACCGCCGACACGGTCGAGCAGGTGCTCGCCCGGGTGAAGGAGATCGCTGCCCTGCGGCCCGAGCTGCCGTTCGGGATCGACGGGATCGTCATCAAGGCCGACCTGGCCGCCGACCAGCACACGGCAGGATCGGGTTCGCGCGCTCCGCGCTGGGCGATCGCCTACAAACTGCCCGCCGTCGAGAAGATCACCCGGCTGCTTGAGGTGGAATGGAACGTCGGCCGCACCGGCATCGCCCCGCGCGCCGTCTTGGAACCGATCGAGATCGATGGCGCCACCATCACCTACGCCACCCTCCACAACCCGGCCGACATCACCCACCGCGACCTGCGCCTGGGTGACCACGTCATGGTCCACCGGGCCGGCAACGTCATCCCCCGCATCGAAGCCCGTCGCTCACCTGCGCACCGGCGACGAACAGCCCATCGCCTTCCCCGAGACGTGCCTGCGCTGCGGGGCCGGCATCGACACCAGCGAGCAGCGCTGGCGCTGCGAGAACGGACGCAACTGCCACCTGGTGGCCGCTCTGTCCTACGCGGCCGGCCGCGACCAGCTCGACATCGAAGGCCTCGGCCACACCCGCGTCGTCCAGCTCGTCGACGCCGGCCTCGTCACCGATCTCGCCGACCTGTTCACCCTCACCCGCGACCAGCTCCTGGCCCTGGACCGGATGGGCGCAACCAGCACCGACAATCTCCTTGCCGCCATCGGCACGGCCAAGGGCCGGCCGCTGTCGCGGGTGCTGTGCGCGCGCTCGGAGTCCGCGGCACCGGCCGCTCCATGTCCCGCCGTATAGCCTGGCACTTCGCCACCATGGGCAACATCCGCGCCGCGGACGAGGAATCGATGCAGCAGGTCGAGGGCATCGGAACCGAGAAGGCGTCCTCGATCGTCGCCGAACTCGCCGAACTCGCCCCGCTCATCGACAAACTCGCCGCCGCCGGGGTGAACATGACCGAACCCGGCGCCACCCCACCCGCCCCATACGACGGCGACACCGGCGACCACGACAAGGACACCGAGCGTGGGGGCGGACCGCTGGCCGGGATGACCGTGGTCGTCACCGGCGCGATGACCGGCCCCCTGGAGAAGCTCAGCCGCAACCAGATGAACGAGCTCATCGGCGGCGCGGGCGTCACGGACGACGACATGCTCTCCATGGCCCTCCACCTGCGCGACCAGGAGATGAGCCTGCGCGACATCGCCAAGCGGCTCGTCATCACCACCGGCGCGAAGAAGGGCCAACACCCCTCACCCGCAACCGTCATGCGGATGCTGCGCGAGCACGACGAACAGGCCACGACAACGGCGAGCGCGTGATCGACCCCCTGGTTCGCGGCCGGTGTCCGAGAAGGAGCCCTGGGCCAAGCCAGCAGCTACCGCCGGATGGATTCCGCGAGATTCCTGGCTTCCTGAAGCTGACTGCAGGTGAGGTGCCGCACGTCCCAAATGAGCTCCGCCACGCCCTCACCGGCCGGCTTCGCCCTTGAGGACGCCTCCGGCAGCGCGACGCCGGTCACCGTCACCAGGTCCTCGGACGGCACATCGAGGACAGCGCAGAAGTCGGCAAGAAGCTCAGCGGTCACAGGGGTGGTACCACGGCCGACTCCTCCATAGGTGGCAGCGGACCAGTACCGGCCCGTGACCACCAGGAAAGTCTTGGCGACGGCCACCCAGCCAAGGTTGCGGTTCCGTGCCAGGCCCATGAGCACAGCACCGGGACCATGCGGGTACCGCTCGAACGCCGGAGACGTGGGAACCGGGAGCTCCCGCGCCTTGCGGGGCAGCGACCTCACGAACCCCCGCAGAAAGTTCCGCCCGTCCGGCGGCAGCCCAACGGCGTTCCGGACAAGCCCGGGAACCCACGATCCAGCCGTGGGGTGAGCAGGAGCGAGGTCATAGGGCACGGCGACACTCGCGATCACGAAGAGATCTGCCGTGTGCAGCCCGAGGACAGGCGCGAGCCGCCGCAGCAAGGGCGGGCTCGGCCCCCCACCCCGGAGCAAGTTCTTCAGTTCGGGCCCGCCTACGTCAGCCGACCGGGCCAGGGCATCGAGGTCCAGTTGCCTGCGCTTCGCCAGCCGCCCCAGCAACACGCCGAAGCTCTCCTCCTCAGCCATCCGAGCAGATTAGTCCGGTGATCACGCCCACGTCAGCGCCCTTCAGCGCTCGCCCGGCAAGCAGCCTCACCGACACCGAACCCTGCGAGTCGAAGGTTACTCACGGGTTACTTGTCACTTGGGTCGCCGGCGTGTGCTTCACCGTCCCCGTGCAGACCCTGTGCGCGGGCTCGAATCCCCGGTATTTCGGCCTGCGGTACAAGGGCGCCACCTGGCTGAACCTGGTCAACGACCAAGTGATGGGGCTGGGCGGGGTGGTCGTACCGGGCACGTTGCGCGACTCGCTGTTCATTCTGGACGCCATCCACGCCCGCGACGGCGGCCCGAAGCCGGAGACCGTCATCACCGACACCGCGTCGTACTCCGACATCGTCTTCGGCCTCTTCGCCATCTGCGGCTAGGGTGCGTTTCAGAAGTGGATCTTGATATGTCAAGATCCACTTCATGGGGAGGCACG
>NZ_BMQA01000148.1 GCF_014647875.1 Streptomyces brasiliensis
CAGCTCCACCAGCGGCAGCATCTCCGGCGAGATCCGCTCCGCACCCACCGGAATCAGGTTGTCCGGCACGTCCACCGAACCGACACCACTGGCCCTGGCCAACCCGGCCGGCGTCGGTGTCTCGAACAGCGCCCTGATCTTGACTTCCGTGCCCAGCCTGGACCGGATCCGCGAGAGCAGCCGGATCGCGAGCAGCGAATGTCCGCCCAGCTCGAAGAAGCTGTCGTCCACTCCGACCGTGTCCAGGCCGAGGACCTGGGCAAAGATCTCGCAGAGCCCGGCCTCGGTCGCGTCCGCCGGTTCCCGACGGCGGGCGCCTGCCGTGGCGTCGTCGGGGGCGGGCAGGGCCTTGCGATCCAGCTTGCCGTTGGCTGTCAGCGGCAGCCCGTCCAGCGTGACGAACGCGGCCGGGACCATGTGCTCGGGCAACCGGCCCGCCACGAAGCCGCGCAGTTCACCGGCGTCCACGCCGCTATCGGCATCCGCGGGCGCGGGCACCACGTAGGCGACCAGACGCTTGTCACCCGCGGTGTCCTCGCGGGCGATCACCGCGACCCGGGACACCTCCGGATGCGCCGACAGGGCAGCCTCGATCTCACCGGGCTCGATCCGGAACCCGCGGATCTTCACCTGCTCATCGGCCCGGCCGAGGAACACCAACTGGCCGTCCTGCGTCCACTTGACCAGGTCCCCGGTGCGGTACATCCGCTCACCGGCTCCGGTCCCGAAGGGGCAGGCCACGAACCGCTCACCCGTCAGACCCGCACGGCCGACATACCCGCGCGCCAGCCCGGCACCCGCCACATACAGCTCCCCGGGCACACCCACCGGCACCGGCCGCAGCGCCCCATCGAGCACGAACAGACGCGTGTTGGCTATCGGCGTGCCGATCGGCACCACTCCGCCAGCCACCACCTGCGGCGACAGTTCGCCCGTCACCACCCCGACCGTGGTCTCGGTCGGACCGTAGTGGTTGAACACCCGCCGACCACCAGCGGCCGCCGCCTGCACCAATTCCTTGACCCAGCCGGCCTGCGCGGCCTCACCACCCAGCACCACGGACCCGGCCGGCAGCAACGCCTCGACACCCACCGCGGCCGTCAAGGTCGCCAGATGCGAAGGCACCACCTTGATGTGGTCGACCCGCTCCTCGGCCACATACCGCGCCACCGCCTCCGGATCCGTCGCCAACTCGGCGTCCAGTACGTGGAGTTGTCCGCCTGTGACCAGGCTCGCGAACACCACCGTGTTGCCCAGGTCGGTCACCTGCGCCTGCAACAGCGCATACCGCGCCCCCGGCACATCCCAGCCCAACCGCCCCGACACCGACGACACATAGTTGGCCAGCGACCCATGCGTCACCGCCACACCCTTCGGCACCCCCGACGACCCCGACGTATAGATCACATACGCCAACCCGGCCGCATCCACGACGGGCAGCACCCCGCCCGGCGACGACTCCCCATAACCGTCCAGCCGTAAAGCAGTCGTCGGGTCGTCGAGGACGAGCGTCCGCGCCTGCCCGAACGACAGACCACCGAGCGCCTCCTGGGTGCCCAGCACCAGCCGCACATCGCTGTCGGCCAGCATGAACGCCACCCGATCCGCCGGCAGCTCCCCATCAACCGGCAGGTACGCCGCGCCCGCCTTCCACACCGCCAGGATCGCCGTCACCATCTCCACGCCACGCGGCAGGCACAAGCCCACCACCGACTCCGGGCCCACGCCCAGATCACGCAGATGGCACGCCAGACGACCCGCCCGCGCATCGAGCTCACCGAAGGTCAGACGGACATCGCCGGACACCACCGCCACCGCGTCCGCGGCCGCCCGCACCCGCTCCTCGAAGGCCTCCACCACGGACACACCCACCGGCTCCACCGCAGTGTCGTTCCACTGCACCAACAGCCGGTCCCGCTCCTCGGCATCGAGCACCTCGACCGTGTGCACCGCGACGTCCGGGGCCGCCGCGACTGCGTCGAGCACCCGCATCAACCGGCCGGCGATCGCCTCCGCCGAAGCGGCGTCGAAGAGGTCCGTGGAAGCCATGACCGACCCGCGCACCCCCGCGGGCTGTCCCTCCGCGTCGAACTGCTCCCCCACGGCCAGATGCAGATCGAACCTGACCGGAACGGTGACCGTCTCGTCGGAGGGCTGCGCGGTCGCGGGCGGCCCGCCCCTGCTGGTCTGCACATCGGTCAGGTCCAGCGCGGAGCGACGGGTGTTCTGCATGGTGAACATGACCTGGAACAGCGGATTGCGGCTCTGCGACCGTTCAGGGGCGGTCTCCTCCACCAGCCGTTCGAACGGCACATCCTGATGTGCCAGCGCGTCCAGGCTCGCTTCGCGGACGCGCCTCAGCACCTGCCGGAAGTCCGGGTCGCCCGACAGGTCCGTACGGATCACGAGCGTGTTGACGAAGAACCCGACCAGGCCCTCCAGCGCCTCGTCGTTGCGGCCCGCGATCGGGGACCCGATGGGAATGTCGGTACCGGCCCCGAGCCGGGACAGCGTCACCGCCAGCGCGGCCTGCAACACCATGTACAGCGTGGCGCCCTCGGCCAGGGCCAGTTCCGACAGCCGCCGGTGGACGTCGGCCGGAACACGCAGCGGCACCCGGTGCCCGCGGTGTCCGGCCACCGCCGGGCGCGGCCGGTCCACCGGCAACGGCAGTTCTTCCGGTGCCCCTGCCAGCGTCCGTCGCCAGTACGCCACTTGCTGCGACAGCAGGCTCTCCGGGTCCGCCGCGTCGCCCAGCAACTCGCGCTGCCACAAGGTGTAGTCGGCGTACTGCACCGGCAACGGCTCCCAGTCGGGGGCCTGCCCGTGCTGGCGCGCCGCGTACGCCGTCGACACATCGCGGGCCAGTGGTGCCATCGACCAGCCGTCGCCGGCGATGTGGTGGACCAGGACGACCAGAAGGGACTGCTGCGTGTCCGTGCGGAAGAGCCACGCACGGATCGGCATGTCGGCGGCCAGGTCAAAGGTGCCCCAGGCGACCTCGTCCATCGCCGCCGTCAATTCCTCGGTGGCGACGTGCCGCACCTGCAGCGCCCAGTCGAGGTCTGCCGGAGCCAGGATGTGCTGGTACGGCTCGCCGTCGGAGACCTTGCAGAGCGTACGCAACGACTCGTGGCGGATGATCACGTCGCGCAGGGCCTCGTCCAGCGCCTCGACGTCCAGGTCTCCGCTGAGCGAGACGGCCAGCGGCACGTTGTAGGTCGGGCTGGGGCCCTCGAGCTGGCTCAGGAACCACAGCCGGCGCTGTGCGAACGACAGCGGAATCATCACTGATTCTCCTCACGCATTGGACGAAGTGCCGGTCGAGTCGTCTTCTCGCTGCCCAGCTTCGCTGCGAGCGCCGCCGGAGTCGGTGCTTCGAATAGGGTCCGGATCTTGACTTCCATGCCGAGCCTGGCTCGGATGCGGGACAGCAGACTGATCGCGAGCAGCGAGTGCCCGCCCAGTTCGAAGAAGCTGTCGTCCACCCGGACCGAGTCACGTTCGAGCACCTCCGCGAACACCTCGCAGAGGACTGCTTCCTTCTCGTTCGCAGGCTCTCGTTCAGTTGCCCCGGCCGCCGTGTGCTCCGGCGCCGGCAAGGCTGTTCGGTCGAGTTTCCCGCTGCTGGTCAGCGGCAGTTCCGTCAGCTCCACCACCGCGGCGGGCACCATGTACTCCGGCAGCAGCCGTGCGAGGTGTCGGCGGATGTCGGCGCCGCCTTCGTCGTCGCCGTCGTGGGCGGGAACGATGTAGGCGACCAGCCGGGGGTCGCCCGGAACATCCTCGCGTGCCATCACAGCGGCCCGGGAGACACCGGGGTGGCTGCGCAGCGCCGTTTCGATCTCGGCGGGTTCGATGCGGAATCCCCGGATCTTGACCTGGTCGTCGGCGCGCCCGACGAAGACCAGCCGGCCGTCGGACGTCCACTTCACCAGGTCCCCGGTCCGGTACATCCGCTCGCCCGCGGATCCGAACGGGCAGGCCACGAACCGCTCCCCTGTCAGCCTGGGCCTGCCGACGTAGCCGCGGGCCAGTTGGGCGCCGGCGGCGTACAGCTCGCCGACCACTCCGACCGGTACCGGCGCCAGTTGGTCGTCCAGGACGAACACCCGGGTGCCTTCGAGCGGTGTGCCGATCGGCACCACACCGTCGGCGAGTGTCTCGGTGGTCAGCCGGGCGGTGGCGATGCCGACCGTGGTCTCCGTCGGCCCGTAGTGGTTGTGGATCTGCCGGTCCCCGGCCTCCCGCACCAGCTCGCCGACCCATGCGGCGGGGGATGCCTCCCCACCGAGCACCAGCGACCGGGCCGGCAGCAGCTCCCGCACACCGGCCGCGGCGGCCAAGGCGGCCAGGTGTGAGGGCACCGCCTTGACGAAGTCGATGCGGTGCTCGTCCAGGTATCCCGCGACCGCATCGGCGTCCATCACCACGGCGTCGTCCAGCACATGCAGCTGACCGCCGGTGACCAGGCTGATGAAGACGACCGTGTTCCCCAAGTCCGTCACCTGCGGCTGCAGCAGCGCGTACCGCGCTCCCGTACCGGACCATCCGAGACGGGCCGACGCCGACGCCACATAGCCGGCCAGGCCGCCCTGGGTGACCGCCACGCCCTTGGGTGTGCCCGTCGATCCCGATGTGTAGATCACGTATGCCAGTTGCTCGGGGGCGGACGTCACCGGCGGCGCGTCCTCGGGACATCCGGCCGTCAGCCCCGGCTCGTCCAGCGAGACGGTCGTGACACCGGCCGGCGCCTCGAGCGGTTCCCCGGCTTCCGTGGCAGCGGTGAGTACCAGGTGTGCTCCGCTGTCGGCGAGCATGAAGGCGGTCCGCTCGGCGGGCAGCTTGGGGTCGATCGGCAGGTAGGCCGCACCGGCCTTCCAGACCGCCAGGATCACGGTGATCGTCTGGAGACCGCGGGGCAGGCACAGTCCGACCACGCTCTCGGGGCCGACACCGAGGTCACGCAGATGGTGGGCGAGCCGGTTGGCCTCCGCGTCCAGCCTGCCGTACGGCACCGGGACGCCGTCGGCCACCACTGCTGTCGCCTCGGGGTCGGTCACCACCCGCTGCTGGAACTGCTCGACGACCGTCGACTCCGGGGGTGCCTTCGGGGTGCCGCTCCAACGGTTCACCAGCAGGTCCCGTTCGTGCCCGTCCAGGATGTCCACCGCGTGCAGCGGCAGGTCCGGTGCCGTGGTGACGGCCTCCAGTACCCGGAGGAACCGCTCGGCCATCCGGCTCGCGGCCGGTGTGTCGAACAGGTCGGCGGTGAGGGTCAGTCCGCCGCGCAGTCCGGCGGGCCGGCCGTTCTCGTCCAGTACCTCTGTCAGCGACACGAAGAAGTCGTATCGACCGGGTGCCGCGGCGGACTCGTCGAGCACGGCCCCTCCGCGGCCGGTGTGCAGACCGGGCAGGTCGAGAGAGGCGCGTTCGTTGTTGTGCAGTGTCAGCATCACCTGGAACAGCGGATGCCGTCCCAGCACCCGCGAGGGCGCGAGTTCCTCCACGAGCCGCTCGAAGGGTACGTCCTGGTGAGCGAGCACCTCGAGGCTCGTTTCCCGTACCCGGCCCACCAGTTCCCGGAATCCCGGATCGCCGGACAGGTCGGTCCTGATCACCAGGGTGTTGAGGAAGAACCCGACCAGGTCGTCCAACGCCTCATCGGTGCGGCCCGCGATCGGGGACCCGATCGGTATGTCCGTCCCGGCCCCCAGCCGCGACAGGGTCACGGCAAGGGCGGCCTGCACCACCATGAACGTCGTCGCGCCCTCGGCGCGAGCGAGGTCGAGCAGCCTCCGGTGGACTTCGGCCGGCACCTCCACGGGTGCCCGGTGCGCCTGGCGCCCGGCCACGGCCGGGCGAGCACGGTCGACCGGCAACGGCAGTTCTTCCGGTGCCCCGGCCAGCGTCCGCCGCCAGTAGCCGACCTGCTCGGACAGTGGGCTGTCGGGGTCGGACTCCTCGCCCAGCACGTCGCGTTGCCAGAGGGTGTAGTCGGCGTACTGCACCGGCAGGAGCTCCCAGTCGGGGGCCTCGCCGCGGAGCCGTGCCGCGTACGCCGTCGACACATCGCGGGCCAGCGGCGCCATCGACCAGCCGTCGCCGGCGATGTGATGCACCACGACCACGAGGATGCGGTCATCGGGTCCGGCTTCGAACAGCCATGCCCGGATGGGCAATTCGGCGGCCAGCACGAACGTGTGCCGCGAGGCCTGCGCCACCGCCTCGCCCAGGCCCTCGGACGCCACCTGGGACACCTGGAGGTTCCAGTCGAGTTCCCGCGGGTCGAGGATCCGCTGGTACGGCTCGTCGTCCACCGCCGGGAAGAGCGTCCGCAGCGACTCGTGCCGGGCGATCACATCGCGCAGCGCGGCGTCCAGCGCGGCGACGTCCGCCTCACCACTCAGCCTGATCGACACCGGGATGTTGTACGTCGGGCTCGGGCCCTCCAGTTGGTCCAGGAACCACAACCGCCGCTGCGCGAACGAGAGCGGCACCCGCTCCGGACGCGTCTCCGCCGCCCGCAACGGTGTCCGAGCCTGGCCCGCCTCGGTCAGTCGAGCGGCGAGTCCGGCCACCGTCGGCGCCTCGAACAGCGTGCGCAGCGGCAGCTCGACCCCGAGCACGGCACGGATCCGCGACACCAAGCGCACCGCGAGAAGTGAGTGCCCGCCGAGCAGGAAGAAGTCGTCGTCGACGCCGACCGTGTCGAGTCCGAGAACGTCGGCGAACACGCCGCAGAGGATCTCCTCCTGCACCGTCGCCGGTCCCCGGCTGCCCGCACCCATCTCGTACTCGGGCATGGGCAGCGCTTTGCGGTCCAACTTTCCGTTGACGGTCAACGGCAGCTCGTCCAGCGTGACGAAGGCGGCGGGCACCATGTACTCCGGCAGCCGT
>NZ_BMQA01000149.1 GCF_014647875.1 Streptomyces brasiliensis
CGGTGTCTGCCACTTCGCCTACGACGACGAGGAGACCTGCATCCACGAGGTGCGCTACCTCCTGTCGCTGCTGCCGCAGAACAACCGTGAGAACCCGCCGCGGGTCGAGTCGAGCGACCCGGCCGACCGGCGCAGCGACGTCCTGCTCGACCTGGTCCCGGCGGACGGCAACCGGCCCTACGACATGGCGAAGGTCATCGAGGAGATCGTCGACGACGGCGAGTACCTCGAGGTCCACGAGCGCTGGGCACGCAACATCATCTGCGCCCTGGCGCGGCTCGACGGCCAGGTCGTCGGCGTCATCGCCAACCAGCCGCAGGTGCTGGCAGGCGTGCTGGACATCGAGGCGAGCGAAAAAGCTGCGCGCTTTGTCCAGATGTGTGACGCTTTTAACGTTCCGATCGTCACCTTCCTGGACGTCCCGGGCTTCCTGCCCGGCGTCGACCAGGAGCACGGCGGGATCATCCGTCACGGCGCGAAGCTGCTGTACGCCTACTGCAACGCGACCGTGCCGAGGATCTCGCTGATCCTGCGCAAGGCGTACGGCGGCGCCTACATCGTGATGGACAGCCAGTCCATCGGCGCCGACCTCACGTTCGCCTGGCCCACCAACGAGATCGCCGTGATGGGTGCGGAAGGCGCGGCCAACGTCATCTTCCGGCGGCAGATCGCCGGTGCCGAGGACCCCGAGGCCACGCGTCAGAAGATGGTCAAGGAGTACAAGGCCGAGCTGATGCACCCCTACTACGCGGCCGAGCGCGGTCTGGTCGACGACGTCATCGACCCGGCCGAGACCCGCGAGGTCCTCGTCAGGTCCCTCGCGATGCTGCACACCAAGCACGCCGACCTGCCGTCGCGCAAGCACGGCAACCCCCCGCAGTAACCCGGCGGATCCTTCGCGGTACCCCCGCGGAAACCTCTCTCACGGAGACTGACACCCATGAACAGCCCTGACATTCGCGTCGAGAAGGGCCACGCCGAGCCCGAGGAAGTCGCCGCCATCACGGCCGTCCTCCTGGCTCGCGCGGCCGCCCAGCCGAGCGTCACCGAGGCCCAGGCCCACCGTGGCCGTGCCAAGGCCGGCTGGCGCCGTCTGGAGCGCGAGCCCGGCTTCCGTGCGCCGCACAGCTGGCACTGAGTTGTACGACGGAGAAGGGCCCCTCTGCCGCAGAGGGGCCCTTCTCCGTGTGCACGAGTGGGTGAGGCCTGTCCGGCACCGCCGGTCTCCGCCGTGGTGGCTGCTCGCCGTTGCGGCGGAGACCAGGGGGAAGCCGCTAGCGGAGGCGTGCCATGAGCGCGTGCTCCACGAGCGTGATGAGCGCCGACTTGGCGTCCGCGCGGTGCCGGGCGTCCGTCGTGATGATCGGGGTGTCCGGTCCGATCTGGAGGGCCTCGCGCACCTCGTCCGGCTGGTACGGCTGGTTGCCGTCGAAGCCGTTGAGGGCGATGACGAACGGCAGGCCGCTGTTCTCGAAGTAGTCGACCGCCGGGAAGCAGTCGGCGAGACGCCGGGTGTCGACGAGCACGATCGCGCCGATCGCGCCGCGGACCAGGTCGTCCCACATGAACCAGAAGCGGTCCTGGCCCGGTGTGCCGAACAGGTACAGGATCAGGTCCTGGTCCAGGGTGATGCGGCCGAAGTCCATGGCCACCGTGGTGGTGGTCTTGTCCCCGGTGTGGGTCAGGTCGTCGATGCCCGCGCTCGCGGACGTCATGACGGCCTCTGTGCGCAGCGGGTTGATCTCCGAGACGGCACCTACGAACGTGGTCTTGCCCACGCCGAAGCCGCCCGCCACCACGATCTTCGCTGAGGTGGTGGAGCGGGAAGGACCGCCGCTAGAGCTTGCGAAGTCCACTGAGCACCCTTTCGAGCAGTGTCACGTCTGGCTGGCCACCGGCGTTCTCGTCGCCGCCGGGCTGATGGATGGCGACCAGGCCCGCCTCCGCCAAGTCGGCGACGAGGATCCTGGCCACGCCGAGAGGGATCGTGAGGAGAGCCGAGATCTCGGCCACCGACTTGATCTCACGGCAGAGGTTGCAGATCCGCTGATGCTCGGGCAACTGGCCCTGCATCTGGTGCGGCTGCGCGGTGGTGTGCACCAGCGCCTCGATGGCGAGCTGGTACCGCGGGCGGGTCCGGCCGCCGGTCATGGCGTACGGACGCACCAAGGGGTTGTTCGACGCCGCGGCGGGCGCCGGCTCGGGACGACGCTGTGGCTGCACCGGCTGGATGCGCGGCGCGGGCGGCTGCTCGTACGGTGAAGGGCCGGGGCCCTGCGGGGCGTACGGCTGCCGGTGGCTCGGGGCGGAGGGGAAGTTGTACCGGTTCGCGGAACCGTCGCCCTGACCCTGGGCAGGGCCGTACGACCAGTTGCCGTTGTTCGAACCGCCTGGGGGTGTTGCCACTTTTTCTCCTCCTCCGACCGTGCCGGGCACCCATCCCTGTGGAGCCGCGTCCCGAAACCTTACGGCCACGGGACGCGAAAACGCACCGTCTGTCTGTTAGTTGAGAAGGCTTCCCTGGAGTTCCGCACGCAGATCCGGAGTGAGGACCGTACCGGCACGGTCCACCAAAAGGGCCATCTCGTACCCAACGAGACCGATGTCGGCCTCGGGGTGTGCCAGGACTGCGAGCGACGAACCGTCGGAGATGGACATGATGAAGAGGAATCCCCTCTCCATCTCCACAACTGTCTGGTTCACGCTGCCGCCCTCGAAGATCCGGGAGGCGCCTGCCGTCAGCGACGTCAGACCGGAGGCGACGGCCGCGAGCTGATCGGCGCGGTCGCGCGGAAAGCCTTCGGACATCGCCAGAAGGAGTCCGTCGGCGGAGACCACCACCGTGTGGGACACCCCCGGGGTGTTGTCCACGAAGTTGGTGATCAACCAGTTCAGGTTCTGTGCCGCCTGGCTCATCGGGCTCACACTAACGCTCCTGGTTGTAGGTGCTGTCAGGACCACTGTGCTGATTCCTAGTGGCCTGGCCGTTCGTTTCACTGCCTGCGTTGCGTCCCCGCTGGACGCCTCGACGCAGGTTGCTCAGCCTGCCCCGGACGTCTTCCGGGGCTCGGGAGACCTGTGGGCCTCCCTGGGGGGTTGTTTCCGCGGCGCCCTCGACCAGGTTGGCCTTGGGCACCCGCCGCGGCAGGCCGGAGGAGGTGACCCCGCCCGCCTTGGGCTTGCGGAGCTGCGAGGCCTGCTGCCAGCGCTCGTCGTTCGCCGAACGCCAACTGCTGTCACCGTTGGACTCCGGTGCGTGGAGGGACGCCTCCTGGTGCCCGCCTCCCACGCCGTTCGAGCCGTTGCCGTCCGCGCCGCCCGCCGACGAACCGCGGCGGGGCAGACCCGCGTCGGTCAGTTGGTGGCTGCCCGAGGAAGCCGGTCCCGGATTGTCGAAGCCTACGTGGTTCCGGTCACCCGCGTCAGCGACCTGCGCAGATTCCGTTTCCGGAGCGTACTGGCCCGGGTAACCGTTCTGGTAGGCGTTCTGCTGCGGCCAGTCGTCCTGGTAGGACTGCTCTTCGTAGCCCTGGAAGGACTCGGGGCCGGCGGCGTGGACGGCCGCGCGCTCCTCCTGGACCGGCTCCGCATAGGAGGGTTCCGGATAGCCGCCGTTCGACGTGAAACCGTCGCTCTGCGGATGGCCGTTCGACGCGAAGTACTGCTCGTCGTACGACGGCTGCGCTTCGTACGCCCCGGGTTGTTCCCGGTAGCCGTCACGGCCGTCGTCGTAGCCCTGCCGCGCGTCGAACTCATCCGCGTAGGAGGGGGTTTCGGGGGCGTCATGCTGGGGCTGGGGAAGTTCGGCGGGCTGGACCTGTGCATGGGCCTCGAGCGCCGCGCGGCGCTCCTCGCGCATCAGCGAGCGGCCGACGGGGTCGAGGTCCCGGATGTCGTCGGGGACCTCGTAACGGCTGTCGTCGAAGCCGAGTTCCGCGGCGGTGCGCAGCGGCTGCGGCTGGTTGAAGCTCTCGCCCCGGAACTGCTGCTCCGGGATGATCTGCGAGACCGTGAACTCCTCGCGGCCCAGGGGCTGTTCGCCGCCGCCGCCGTGCGTGATCGCGTCGGGCAGCATGACCAGCGAGGTCGTACCGGCCTGCTCGCCCGAGGGGCGCAGCTGGACACGGATGCCGTGCCGGTCGGACAGCCTGCCGACCACGAACAGGCCCATGCGCTGGGAGATCGCGGCGTCGACGGTCGGCGGGTTGGCCAGCTTGTGGTTGATGTCAGCGAAGTCCTCGGCGGTGAGGCCGATGCCCTTGTCGTGGATCTCGATCATGACGCGGCCGTCGGGCAGACGGGTCGCGGTGACGCGGACCTTGGTCTGCGGCGAGGAGAACGTGGTGGCGTTCTCGAGCAGCTCGGCGAGCAGGTGCACGAGGTCGGTCACGGCGCGGCCGTGGATCTCGGCCTCCGGGACGCCCGACAGCTCGATGCGCTCGTACTGCTCCACCTCGGAGGAGGCGGCGCGCAGGACATCGACCAGCGGGACCGGCTGGTCCCAGCGGCGGCCGGGCTCCTCGCCGGCGAGGACCAGGAGGTTCTCGCCGTTGCGGCGCATACGGGTCGCCAGGTGGTCCAGGCGGAAGAGGTTCTCCAGCTGGTCCGGGTCGGCCTCGTTGTTCTCCAGGTCGGTGATCAGGGTCAGCTGGCCTTCGATCAGCGACTGGTTGCGGCGCGACAGGTTGGTGAAGATCGCGTTGATGTTGCCCCGCAGCAGGGCCTGCTCGGAGGCGAGCCGGACGGCCTCGCGGTGGACCTGGTCGAAGGCTCGGGCCACTTCGCCGATCTCGTCGGTCGAGTTGATCGGGATCGGCGCGACCCGGGTGTCCACCCGGCCGGGGTCGGTGCGGGAGAGCTGGTCGACCAGCATCGGCAGACGCTGCTCGGCGATGCCGAACGCCGCGTTGCGCAGCTGGCGCATCGAGCGGCTCATCTGCCGGGCCACGGTGCCGGCCAGGATGAACGCGAGCAGCAGGGCGACCACGACCACGCCACCGGTGATGAACGCGGAGGTCTTCGCGTCGCCGGCGATGCCGGAGGCCTCGGTCACCGCCTTGTCGGCCATGTCCGACTCGATCTGGCGGTAGCCGTTGAACTTGAGCGTGTTGTACGCCCACCAGTTCTGCGGGGTGACGCCCTTCGCGGCGAGGCCCTGACGGGTGAGCTCGCTGGTGTCCGGCAGCGTCGCCACGGCAGTGACCATCTTGGACGGGTCGGACGGTGCGACGTACTTCGGGTCGGCGGCCTTGGCCTTCGCGGCCTCCGCGGCGCCGTCCGTCTTGATCTTCTGCTCGATGTCGGTGAGCTTCTGCTTGTCCTCCTCGGTACCGGCGCCGAGGTACTCCTCGACGGCGATCCGCTCCAGATAGGCGTACGAGGAGAGGGAGACGCGCTGGGTCGCCAGGTTCGGGGCGTCCGGACCGGGCTTGACCAGCAGGTGCGTACCGATCGACCGCTCCAGCGACAGCGCCGCCTTGGTGAGCGAGATGGCGTAGACGCTACGGCCGTAGGAGGTGATGTTTCCGGTACCCAGACCGAGTTCGTTGGCGAACTCCATCAGAGGGTGGGCGATGGCTACGTAGCCTTCTTCGGTCTGTACGCCGGGAAGCTTGGTGTAGGCCTTCTCGCGCAGGGCCTGGAGCTGGGGCTCGACCTCGCGGAACCCTTTGAGGCGGCGCTCGAGGCCGGACTTGTTCGGCATGTTCTGCGCGGCCTGGTCGAACGCGTCGGCGGCCTGGTCCGTCTGCTTGCGGGCCGCCGCGACGACGTTCTTGTCCTCGTTCATCAGCAGCGGTGCCACCGAGACGTCACGCTCGTTGTAGAGAGCGTCGGCGTAGGTGAGGGAGGCACGCACCAGGACGGCGGTGTTCTCCGCGTCCCGGGCCTCGTTCCAGGTGTCGATCGAACTCTTCACCTGGAAGCCGCCCATGACGAGGCCGACGACCACGGGGATGAGCAGGATCGCGTTCAGCCGTGTCGGCACTCGCCAGTTGCGCGGAGAGAAGGCCCGGCCGCTCGGGGCCGGAGGAGCCTGGCGCTCGGGGCCTGGCACAGGGGTGGGCGCCGCAGCGCGCGGCGGCGGGGTGAAGTTGCCCCGCGCCGACGGCTCGGGACCGTTCTTGCTTCGCCTCACTCGACCAACAACCTCTCGGCGGCGGGCACCTACGTCGTGCCGCAGTCTCTCAGAGCCCGGTGTGTCATCGACCGCTACTGAGTACGTCTTTGACTAATGGGCAGTTCAGGCATTCCAGCACGTCGACCAGCGCAGTTCCAAACAGTCGGAACGCGCAGAACGCCGCCCTGTAAGGGCGAGATAAAACGGTCATAAAGAGCGAGCCCCGCCAAAAGGCGGGGCCGTTGTGAGCGCAGCGATACCGGTCGACCGCGACGCGTGGCGATACCACCCGATTCCTCTGCCGAAACGTTATGAACACCGGAGCCGACCGTGTCAAAGGCCACAGCCGGCTCCGGTGTCATTACGACAACTGCCGTACAGCGCTCACGACTTGAGAGCTACCTCAGCCGTGCCATGAGCGCGTGCTCCACGAGCGTGATGAGCGCCGACTTGGCGTCCGCGCGGTGCCGGGCGTCCGTCGTGATGATCGGCGCGTCCGGTCCGATCTGCAGCGCCTCGCGCACCTCGTCGGGTGTGTAGGGCTGGTGTCCGTCGAAGCCGTTGAGGGCGATGACGAACGGCAGGCCGCTGTTCTCGAAGTAGTCGACCGCCGGGAAGCAGTCCGCCAGGCGCCGGGTGTCCACGAGTACCACCGCGCCGATCGCGCCGCGGACCAGGTCGTCCCACATGAACCAGAAGCGGTCCTGGCCCGG
>NZ_BMQA01000150.1 GCF_014647875.1 Streptomyces brasiliensis
ACCACTCACAGCGTGCGACCTCGCGTCGCACCCATGGTCTGGCAGTTGCGGACGTCGCCGGCTAGTCCGCAGTGCTGGAAGGCCACCCCGACCGACCTGGTGCCCTTCTTTTGGGCCTGGGTGTCATCGATGACCAGCGATACCTCCGCGTCGCCCAAGTGCTCAACGACGTAGTCGCAGACCGCGTCACGCAGCCGGTCGGCGTCCCACACCGAGCCGTTGAGCAGCCACTGCATCCGGTCCGCGGCCACATACCCGGCCCGCTGCGACAACGTCCACCCGTTCTTCCTCGGCAGCTCCGCCAGCAGCCCCTCGATGAACTGCGTGAACACCTCCCGAGGCTCCGGACGGTTGAACAAGTACCCCAACGACCCGGTCAACACGGACAGTTCGGCATCCCACTCGGCTATCCACTCAGCCGTCACACCCAGTATGATGCCCGGTCAACGACGCCACACGGACCCCGTCACAAGATCTCCGGCTGTAGTACGAGTATCGCGGTTTCGTCCAGTACTGCCTTCTCACCCAAGACGTTTCCCGTCTGGGACCGTTGCGCTGGGTCATGGAGACCTCGATGCTCAAGACCCCTCACCCGCTCGAGGTGAGGGTCACCTGAAGCAGCAGGCGCTCGCAACGTGGCGCTTGCGCCCGTCGCGCAGCTTGCCGCCGTCGAAGCCGCAAGCCGTCCTCACCGACGGTCTGGGAGGCGTCCACCCGTGACGCTGCCGATGCCACAGCCGAACCCACATCCCCATGGCGCTGCTGAACATGCGTGTTTGGGGAGGAGTTTGCTGCCGTGGCGCCGTCTCCGCCGAGGAGAGAGTATTCCGCCTGCGACAGACTGCGACGGTATACATTATATCTAGGTGCAAACGTCAGACATTAGCCACCCTTTGCGCGTAACATCAACATCCAC
This sequence comes from Streptomyces brasiliensis, assembly GCF_014647875.1. Lineage (GTDB taxonomy): Bacteria > Actinomycetota > Actinomycetes > Streptomycetales > Streptomycetaceae > Streptomyces > Streptomyces brasiliensis. The sequence goes on from NZ_BMQA01000150.1 coordinate 917, forward strand.
TAGCCCCAGCGCGTAGCGCATCGGCAACGGTGCGTGATCGGCAATGAGAGAACCGGGAGGACAACAAGATGGCCATGAAAGCGAACGGCGACGCACCACGCAAGATGATCGGTCGGACGGTGTTGCGGCCGCGTGAGCAGGTCGAGGAGACCATCAGGGCCGCCATCCTGTCCGGCGAGCTCAAGTCTGGCGAGATGCTGCCCCCGGAGGCGGAACTGGCGCGCCAATTCAACGTCAGCCGGACGACCTTGCGCGAGGCCCTGCGGGTGCTGTCGTCACAGCATTTGATCAACAAGGTGCCCGGGGCCAGGGGCGGCAACTTCGTGCAGTCGATCGACTACCACTCGCTGGGCGACGTCATGATGGAGTCGGTCGACAACCTCCTCGCCCTGGGCAGCATCGAGTTCGACGAGGTGGCCGAGGTGCGGCAGCAGCTCGAGGTGCCTGCCGTACGCCTTGCGGCAGCCAATCGGACTGACGAGCACGTCCAGCAGTTGACCGCGATCGTTGAGCGGCAGAAGACCGCATCGGTGGACGATCCTGAGATCCCGGAGCTCGACCGCCAGTTCCACACTTTGATTGCGCGCGCCTCTGGCAATCGGGTGCTGGCCAGCTTCGTCGCTGCTCTACACCACGCCACAGAGCCGGTGCACTACCTGGACCTCTCGCCCTCGGTCGGCCGCGAGACCGTCAAGCAGCACCAGCAGATCGTCCGGGCCATCCAGCGGCAGGACCCGGACGCAGGCGAGACGGCGGTGGTCAAGCATCTCACCTACCTGAGGCGCCACATCACAGCACATCGGACTCGCTGACGGCCTGCTCCTCAGGGCGCCCTGCACACATCTAAATGTTGGACCTTGCGCACCCTGTCTATTATCAGTAACGTGCCTGTCGTTACACCATCTGTGTCCCGCGCTACACCACCCGGTGTCGCCGGCAGCGCGGATCACTACGCCGAGGTGCTCGGGAAAGACGAGGCCCGTCAGGCCTGCCTGTGCCAAGGCTTGCACGCTCTCGTGGGCGAAGGCATGGGTTGCGTCGTCGTTGCCCAGCGGCCGTCGTCCTCGAAGCCGGACCGGGGCGTCGTGGAGTTCGAGGTGCGCGTCACCAATCAGCACGACGTTGTCGCCCAGCACGGCATAAAGACCATGCTCATCGCCCGAAAGGACCCTCGATGACCTCCGCCTTCCTGTACGCCGCCGCGCGGACGCCGTTCGGCCGCTTCGGCGGTGCCCTGGCCGGCGTGCGTCCTGACGACCTCGCCGCCACGGCGCTCAACGGCGTGCTGGCGAAGGTACCCGAGCTGGACCCGGCCCTGATCGGCGACGTCCTCCTCGGCAACGCCAACGGCGCGGGCGAGGACAACCGCAATGTCGCCCGTATGGCCGTACTGCTGGCCGGGCTGCCGGTCTCGCTGCCCGGATCGACGGTCAACCGGCTCTGCGGGTCCTCGCTCGATGCCGCGATGACCGCGTCACGGATCGTCGAGACCGGCGACGCCCACGTCGTGCTGGCGGGCGGCGTGGAGTCGATGACCCGTGCGCCGTGGGTGCTGCCCAAGCCCTCCCGTGCCTACCCTGCGGGCAATGTCACGGCTGTCTCCACCACGCTCGGTTGGCGGCTGATCAACGAGAAGATGCCGGCCGAATGGACAGCCTCACTGGGCGAGTGCAACGAGCAGCTTGCCGACCGGTTCCAGATCTCCCGGGAACGCCAGGACGCCTTCGCCGTCCGCTCCCATCAGCTCGCCGACGCGGCCTGGGCGGCCGGACGGTACGACGACCTGGTGGTCGCTGTCCCCGGCGTCGACCTGGCCTGTGATGAGGGGATCAGGCCGGGCTCGACGGTGGAGAGACTGGCCGGGCTGAAGCCGTCGTTCCGCCCCGACGGCTCGATCACAGCGGGCAACGCATCTCCACTCAACGACGGCGCCTCCGCCCTGGTGGTCGGCTCAGAGGAAGCCGCCTCGGTCATCGGCACCGCGCCGCTGGCCCGGATCGCCGGCCGTGGTGTCCACGCGCTGGCGCCGCAGGACTTCGGGTTCGCGCCCGTGGAGGCCGCCAACGCCGCGCTCGCCCGTGCCGGCATCGAGTGGGCGGACGTCGAGGCCGTGGAGCTCAACGAGGCGTTCGCGGTCCAGTCCCTGGCCTGCGTCGATGCCTGGAAGATCGACCCTGGCATCGTCAACACCTGGGGCGGTGCGATCGCGATCGGTCACCCCCTCGGCGCATCCGGGGGGCGCATCCTCGGCACCCTCGCCCACCGGCTCATCACCGACCGGCAGCGATGGGGTGTCGCCGCTATCTGCATCGGCGTCGGCCAGGCCCTCGCCGTCGTCATCGAGAACGTCACCCTCGGATCGGAGAACTAATGAGCCTTCCCAACAGCGTCGGGGTCTACGGTGGCGGCCGGATGGGAGCAGGCATAGCGCACGCCTTCCTCCTGGCCGGCACCTCGGTGACCGTGATCGAGGCCGACGAGGCAGCCGCGGCAGCGGCCGATGGGCGTGTTCGCGACAGCCTCACCAAGGCGGCCGAACGCGGGAAGCTCCGCGAGCCGCTCCCGCAGGTTGCGGAGCGCCTTACCGTGACGACAGACCCGTCGGCGCTCGCCTCGTGTGTGCTCGTCATCGAGGCGGTCCCCGAGTCCGTCGAGTTGAAGACGTCAGTGCTCACCCGCGTGGAGGAGCTTGCCCCCGAGGCGTTCCTGGCCACCAACACCAGCTCTCTCTCCGTCGACAACGTCGCGACGTCGCTGGCGCGGCCGGAGCGGTTTATCGGCCTGCACTTCTTCAACCCCGTTCCCGCCAGCGAGCTGGTGGAGATCGTGGTCGGCTCGAAGACGTCAGCGGATCTCGTCGCCGACGCCAAGGAGTGGGTGAAGGCCCTGGGCAAGACGGCCATCACGGTGACCGACTCCCCAGGCTTCGCCTCCTCACGCCTCGGTGTCGCACTTGCCCTCGAAGCGATGCGGATGCTCCAGGACGGTGTCGCCTCGGCTTCGGACATCGACACCGCCATGACGCTCGGCTACAAACACCCGATGGGCCCTCTGAAGACCACGGACGTGGTGGGTCTCGACGTCCGGCTTGCCATCGCCGAACATCTGGCGAAGGAGGTCGGACCACACTTCGAGCCGCCCGCCATCCTGCGCGAGAAGGTCGCGGCCGGGCACCTCGGCCGCAAGACCGGACAAGGCTTCTACACGTGGTAAGCCAACGCGCAAAAGGTTAACCACGTGGGCCGTACCTCGATGGAAATGGGCATCCGCGTGGAAGCCGAACACTTGCAGAGCGTCACAAGTCGACATGCAAACAACTCCGACTTCACGATGGCCGCTGTGGACACCGAAGGCAAGCCGGTCGTCCTCCCGCCCCTCCGGACCGACACTGACGTGGCCAAGAGACGCTCCGAGGACGCCAAGCGGCGGTGCACGGCTCAACGAGAGGCGTTCGCCGGCGAAGCCTGGGCCCAAACCGACCCAACATCTGGCCGTCCGGGATGCCACGTCGAGAACGCTGCCGGCCGCGAAGCAGCCCAACCCTGATTGGCAGGACACAAGTTATGAGTCTGAAGATCCTAGTTACCGTGAAGTACGTGCCCGACGCCACTGGCGACCGGCACTTCGCCGATGACCTGACCGTCGACCGGGACGACATGGACGGTCTGCTCTCCGAGCTGGACGAGTACGCGGTCGAGCAGGCGCTGCAGATCGCCGAGAACTATGACGGCGACGCCGAGGTGACCGTACTGACGGTGGGTCCGGAGGACGCCAAGGACGCGCTGCGCAAGGCGTTGTCGATGGGTGCGGACAAGGCGATCCACGTCGAGGACGACGACCTGCACGGCACGGATGCCATCGGCACCTCCCTGGTTTTGGCCAAGGCGGTCGAGAAGGCCGGCTTCGACCTGGTGATCTCGGGCATGGCCTCCACGGACGGCACAATGGGTGTGGTTCCCGCGCTCCTGGCCGAGCGTCTGGGTGTCCCGCAGGTCACGCTGCTGTCCGAGGTGTCGGTCGAGGACGGGGTGGTGAAGGGCCGCCGTGACGGCGACACCGCCTCCGAGCAGCTTGAGGCCTCGCTGCCGGCGGTGGTGTCGGTGACGGACCAGTCAGGTGAGGCGCGGTACCCGTCGTTCAAGGGCATCATGGCGGCCAAGAAGAAGCCGGTTGAGTCCTGGGACCTGTCGGACCTGGAGATCGAGGCCGATCAGGTCGGCATGGCGGGTGCCTGGACCACGGTCGAGGCGGCGGCCCAGCGTCCGGCGCGCAGTGCGGGCACGATCGTCAAGGACGAGGGCGAGGGCGGCAAGCAGCTCGCTGAGTTCCTCGCGAGCCAGAAGTTCATCTAAGAGCTCGCACGCACTGACCGCCCCTCATCTTTCGCAAGCAGGAGAGAAGAAGTCCCATGGCTGAAGTCCTCGTCTACGTCGACCATGTGGACGGTGCCGTCCGCAAGCCCACCCTGGAGCTGTTGACGCTGGCCCGCCGGATCGGTGAGCCGGTCGCCGTCGCACTGGGAGGCGGTGCCGCCGACACCGCCGCCACCCTGGCCGAGCACGGCGCGACCCGCGTCCTGACCCACGATGCCTCCGAGTACGGCGAGTACCTGGTGGTGCCGAAGGTGGACGCTCTGCAGGCCGCCGTCACAGCCGTCTCCCCGGCCGCCGTACTGGTGCCGTCCTCCGCGGAGGGCAAGGAGATCGCCGCACGTCTGGCGCTGCGGATCGGGTCGGGCGTCATCACCGACGCCGTCGACCTGGAGGCCGGGGAGACGGGTCCGGTGGCCACCCAGTCGGTGTTCGCCGCCTCCTTCACCACCACCTCCCGTGTCTCCAAGGGCACGCCGGTCATCACGGTCAAGCCGAACAGCGCGGCCGTGGAGGCCGCCCCGGCCGCCGGCGCGGTCGAGGCCCTGAACGTCACGTTCTCCGAGAAGGCCAGGGGCACGAAGGTCACCGGCCGCACCGTGCGTGAGGCGACGGGGCGTCCGGAGCTGACCGAGGCGGCGATCGTGGTCTCCGGTGGCCGTGGTGTCAACGGTGCGGAGAACTTCGCGATCATCGAGGCGCTGGCCGACTCCCTCGGTGCGGCCGTGGGTGCCTCGCGTGCCGCGGTGGACGCGGGCTGGTACCCGCACACCAACCAGGTCGGCCAGACCGGCAAGAGCGTCTCGCCGCAGCTGTACATCGCCAACGGCATCTCCGGCGCGATCCAGCACCGGGCCGGCATGCAGACCTCCAAGACGATCGTGGCCGTCAACAAGGACGCCGAGGCCCCGATCTTCGACCTGGTCGACTACGGCGTGGTCGGCGACCTCTTCGAGGTCGTCCCCCAGCTCACCGAGGAGATCAACACCCGCAAGGGCTGAGTCCCGCGAGAAACAGAAGGCGTTTACCATGCAACTCGCCGCGATCATCGTGTCGTTGGTTCTGATCGTGGTCGGCGTGGCGCTGTTCGGCCGTGCCATCGCGCAGATCTACCACTTCGTACGGCTCGGTCAGGACGTGCCGGCGGGCACCCGCACCGACGACTGGAAGAGCCGCACCCTCACGGTGGTGAGGGAGTTCCTGGGCCACACCCGGATGAACCGCTGGGGCATCGTGGGTGTCGCCCACTGGTTCGTCGCGGTGGGCTTCTTCTCCCTGGTGCTGACCCTGATCAACGCGTTCGGC
>NZ_BMQA01000151.1 GCF_014647875.1 Streptomyces brasiliensis
GCAGGTACGGCTCGATGAACTCCCATTCCACATCCGTCAGTTGTGCGCGTGTCATGCAAGACGATCTACCAGTCCAGACCCCGCCCTGAGGGCGAATCCGACAGATTGATCACGACTCGATACGCGCCCTAGTCGCCGTCCGAGGGGCCTACCAGGACGTTTCCGCCCAGCACTGGACCGAGATCGCGCTCTCCGCCACCCGGGAACGGCTCGCCGACACCGAACAGCAGGCCTCCGAACGCCACCGGCTGGCCCTCCGCCTCCAGCAGGCCATCATGCCGCCCGAACCACCGCCGCTGGACGCCGCCGGGCTGACCGCCGCCGCCCGCTACCGCCCCGCCGCTCAGGAGGAACGCGTCGGCGGGGACTGGTACGACGCGGTGCTTCTGCCCGACCGGACCGCCCTGCTCGTCGTCGGTGACAGGGCCGGACACGGAATCGAGGCCGCCACCGGCATGGTCGCCCTGCGCAACGCCCTGCGCGGCCTCGCCGTCACCGGAGCCGGACCGGCCCAGCTGCTCGCCTGGCTCAACACCGCCGCCGACGAACTCTCCGACCCGGCCACCGCCACCGCTGTCTGCGCCCGCTACGACCCCGCCTGCCGCGAACTCCGCTGGGCCAGAGCCGGTCACCTGCCACCGCTCCTTGTCCGGGGCGGCCACGCCAGGCTGCTACCGATGCCCGACGGCGTGCTGATCGGCGCCGCCCCCGACGCAGAGTACGAAGAGGACACCCTCGTCCTGGAACCCGGCGACGTCCTGCTTCTCTACACCGACGGCCTGGTCGAACGCCGGGACCAGTCGGTCGAGGACTCGCTGCGCCGACTGGTGGGCGGCCTCCGGGGCCCCATCGATGACCTCGGCCGCTTCCTCGACCGCTTGCTCGACCGGTCCACCGCGGACACCGACGATGACACCTCCCTCATCGCAGTCAGGGTTTCGGATGGCTGCAGGCAGGCCGAAGTGCCGGGTAGCCGTACCTGATCACCGGGCCAGCGGTGAGCGGGGTGACCACGAGTTTCATGACCTGGCCGGTGGTTTTCGGGTTCGCCGCAGGGAAGTCGGTGCCGGCCGTCCCGCCGGTGAACGTGCCGTCCGGCCCTTCGTTGATCAGGTACAGCTCGCTGCCGACCGGCAGGGAGGTGAAGTCGACGACGGTATCGGCGCGCTCGGCCGGCGCGAGCAGCAGCTGCTCGCGCCGGACGGGGGCGGGCAGGCAGCCTCCCTCGCTGCCGAGCTGCCAGAAGGAAAGCGCCGGGGCTGCGGGCCTGCGCGCCAGCGGACCGGTGACGATCTTCAGGATCAGGGTGCGGGCGTTGCAGCCGTTGAGGAGGCGGAAGCGGTAGCGGCGCGGCTCGATCGGCAGCACCGGCCAGGTCTGGCCGTTGGTGACCATCGCGTTGGCGAAGTACTCCGGGTTCCAGATCGGCGGGATGTCGCTGCCGGGCACGTAGGGGCCTTTGAACCCGTCGAACAGTGCCCGGCTCGGCGGGTAGAACCAGCTCCCGTCGGTGCGGAAGGAGCGGTCCTGGATGACGATCGGGACCTCGAAGTAGCGTGTGCCGGGCGGGTCCCCGAGCCTGGGTGCGGGCCCGGGCAGGACGCCCGCAGCGAGGTCGGAGGCCCCGCCGCGCAGCAGGTAGAAGCCCGCCATACCGGCGTACACGTTCAACCGGGTGATGCCCAGCGTGTGGTCGTGGAACCACAGCGTGGAGGCCCGCTCGTCGTTGGCGTAGTGGAAGACGGCCTCTCCGGGGCGCCACGGGGTTCCGAACCGCGCCTGCGACGTGCGGGCGAACTCGTCGTAGAAGGATCCGACCCGTGCGTAACCGTCCGGGATGTCGTGCGCGTCGGGCAAATACCACGCCTCGGCGTAGCCGTCGCTGTCCTCCGTGTTCGCCCCGCCGTGCAGGTGGGTCACCATCGGCACCGGACCCGCATACGGTCCGGGGGTGGAGGCGAACGCGGGATGGGAGTCCCGCCCCGACATCCCGCCCGGCGGGTTCGCCCAGTGCAGCGTGGGATCCACCGGCAGCAGATGCGGCAGGTACCCGCCGTGCCCGTCGACCAGCTGATTGACCCACCGGACCTGCACGGCCCGGCCCGCCTTCGCCTCGACGGTGAAGGCCGGATAGTGGAACGTCTGCGGGCGCCCGGCCGACCCGTACCCCCACACCGTCGTGGCCGGCCTGCCCCGCGGCAGCACCTGCTGCCGGAACTGCCGAACACCGATCGTGTAGACGTCCAGGCCCGCCCGGTGATCCGGCGGCATGACCGGCGGTATCACCAGCTCAGCGACGTACTTTTCTATCGCCACGGGATCCAGGACCCCCGCTTCCGCAGGCACGGCCCGCGAGAGCGGCTTAGCAGAGACGAGGAACAAAGACACGCCTCCTGAGACACCGGCTTGAAGGAAACGCCGCCTGCTGACCATGGGCCCTCCTTCCGCGCCCTGGATTCAGGTCGGTGAGGCATGGCATACCGGTACACAGCGCTGTTCCACCTCCCGCCATCGTGGCACCGGCCCCGCAGCCCCGCAGGACGGCCACCGTGCTACTGCGGCCAAGCTCTGCTTGGGCGCCCAGGCCAGCTTCCCGGCAACACGAACACGGGCCGTTCGACCCCGTCCCGGGCCCTTGGTCCCTGTCCACTCCGGGGGCTTCGGACGCATTCTGGAGACAGAGCAAGCACAGCCGTCCGCCGAGGGAAGGTGATCGGCATGATGTGGTACGGCGGCTGGGGCATCGGCTGTTGCTCACGCACGAGTGGCGTGTAGCGGGCATGCGGGCTCGTCAGCCCCGAGATCTGCTCGGCGAACGTCACCGCCGGGCACGCTGGGTTCGGGCACTTGAACCGCCGCACCAGCAGCTCGATCACCACTCTGGCCCCACCGACCGCGGCGTCCGCGAGCCGTCGCATGTACCGGCCGTGCACCCGGCCCGACGCACTACCGCAGTGCGGGCAGTCCGAGCCCGCCGAGCGGGCCCGCGCATGCATCGTGACCACTCCGGCCACGGCCCGCTCGACCAACTCCACCACGACACCAGCCAGACGAGGGAACAACACCTCGAAACTCCGCGAAGAACACGCGAGCCATGATCACAGCCACCGCTGACACCGACTGCGTCACAAGATCAGCGCCAGAGCCCGAAATTCCTCAGGTGGGGCGGGTTCCGCGGGCGGCTGGAGCGGTCGGCCATGCCTGGGCCCTGGCGTACATCGAGTGCTGGGGGGCGCGCCTTCCAGGTGCGGCTTCTGGCTTCCGCTGCGACCGTATGGGTGAGGCAATTGATCAGGCGGTCGATAACGCGTCACGGGAGTCAGGTGGAAACAATCATGAGTGTGCACCCGTCATCGGCCTCGCGGGGCACACTGCCTCTTCTGTCACCGATGCTCGCAGTGATCGGCCCGCGGCCCACGCCGGAGACCGAAGCTGAGTATGCGTACGAGACGCTGTGGAATGGCGCCCGGGTCCTCGCCCATCTGCCCGGCGACGGCACCGTTCGCCTGCTCTCGGCGACGAGACTGGACGTCACCGCCCAGTACCCGGAATTCCAGTCGCTGGCTTCCGCGCTGCCCGCTCCGGAGGCAGTGCTCGACGGTGAGATCGTCGCCCTTGACAGCGAGGGCCATCCTTCAGTGGAGCGGCTGCAGCAGCGGATGAGCCTGCACCATCCGGACGCGGTCGCCCACGCGATCAAGGACCTGCCCGTCCACCTGATGATCTTCGACATCCTCTATCTGGGCGAGCCCACGGTGCAGCTGCCCTATACCTCGCGCCGGGACCTGCTGGACGATCTCAATCTAGCCGGACCCGGCATCGCCGTACCCGCCGCCTGGCCCGCGCTCGCCTCCCAGGCACTCGAGGAATCGGTCCGGGAGGGCTTCGACGGCATGGTCGCCAAACGGCTCACCAGCCCCTACTTGCCCGGACGCCGTTCCCGCGACTGGATCAAGATCAAGCAGCGTGAAGGGCGGTCGCAAACGGCCGAGGCGTTGGGGCGGCCCCTGCCCAGGGCGCACGGTGCGGGGCCGCCCGGGCCTGGTGGGGCTTGTCAAGGGCTGGGGCCGCGAGGATGTTGATGTTGGACTTGTAGCTGGTGTGGTCGATGCGGGGGCCTCGGGCCTGGTACTTGGAGATGGCGCGTTTGACGATGCGGGGGCTGACGCGCAGTCGCCGCTCGGGCAGCAGGGCGGCCAGGACAGCTTGATCCGTCCGAGGGGACCGAGGAGAGGCTGAGCCTCATCCCTCTTCAACGATCGCCACACCAGGAGGCCACGGCTGGGTTCATCAGGCCAGACGCGGCCAGGAAGACATGCAGGGTGCACTGCCGGTTACCACTGGGGTTAGGGAATCGGGCGGGAACACGAGGCGTTTTATATGCATATGAGGTGAATATGAGCGTATGTAGGCGGGGTCCATGGTGACGAGCATTCCTTTCGGGCCGCACCTGTCGGTGCCGGGGCTGCCACCCGTGCGTGGCGCGGGTGTCGAGGCAGGTAGGGCCGTCGTGCGCCTGGTGCGGCTCCCGCTCGACATGGCTGTGGGGGGGCGTCGGGCAGTTGACCGGGCGCGTGGGCCGTGGCCTGCCCCGGCAGTCGGTGTGCCGGGACGAGGCGCCGTCGGCAGGTGCAGGCCTCCTGGTGCTGTTGGTGCACGGGCTGGCCGACCGAGCGTCGGTCGTCTCGGCGCTGCAGCGCGGGCTGGGCGACGACTGCGGTGTGGGCCCCTTCATCCTGGTCAACAACAACGTGTTCAACAGTGCTGACATCCGTACGGCGGCCCGGGTTCTGGGAGAGCAGGTGGAGCTGGCGTGCGCCCGTGACCGGGCGCGGTGCGTGGTGCTGATCGGGTACAGCCTGGGAGGGCTGATCGCCCGCTACTACGTGCAGCGGCTCGGCGGGGACACGTATGTGCCGCTGCTGATCACGCTGGCGACGCCGCACGGCGGGACCGCGACGGCCCTGCTGGCACCGCCGCATCCGCTCCTGCGCGAGCTACGGCCGGGAAGCGACCTGCTGACCGAACTCGCCGAGCCCGCCATCGGATGCCGCACCCGGTTCGTGGCCTTCTACAGCGACCTGGACGAGGCCGTCATCCCGGCCACCAGAGGCCGCATCGACCATCCCGACCTTATGGCATGCAATGTGCTCGTACCCGGCGTCGGACACCTGAGCCTCCCGGTGCACCAGCCGGTCATCGACCAGGTGCGCGCACTGCTGACTGCGGCTCAGCAGGCCACGTCCGCCGCAGGCCCCCCACACGGCCACACCCCCCGTGCGAACGGGCAGTCTCCCCGCCACCGCCGAGGTTCTCCGTGACAGCGTGGCCAAAACGGACGACTACTCTAAAGAGGTAGCCGATAGGAAACGTCAGCACATGTGCGGACGGACAGCATGGCTCCCTCCCCCAACCCCAAGAGCGCATCGACGCTACGCCCGTATGGCCCCCAGGACGAACCGGGGGTGCGAGAACTGATCGATGCCGACCGGCTGCCAGGGCAGCCGCACTGCACCCCGGAGAAGCTGGCCGCGGCGCAGCGCAGTCCTGTCCCCTTCCCCCTGGCCGGCTGGACTGTACCGGCTTGGCCGCGGATCAGCGTTCTGGCCGATGCCGAGGACCGCCCCTACGGGATCATCGCGTACCTGTCCTGGACCGATGTGCGATCCGGTCTGATCTGCTGGGTCCACGCCTACGAGGACCCATCCGCCCTGCGCGCCCTGCTCAGCCACGCTCTCGCCGCACTCGCCGACTGCACGCAGATCGAGGCATTCGTGGGGGCACCGCCAGGCTCCCTCGGGCCGGGCGGCCTGCCCTGCACCCGACGCGGCGCCACCCACGACGCCCTGGTGCACACCGGCTTCACCGGCCGCTACCAGGGCTGCTACCTGCACCTCGTGCTCCCTGCCGAGCCCCCGCCGGCCAAGCTGGTCGCCGACGTCTTCCCCTGCGACTACCCCCCGGGCCACCGCCTGATCATCCGCGAGGCCGCCGAACCGGTCGCCGAGGCCGTGGTCAGCGTGGGACCCGGCCACACCGCGACCGTCTACTGGATCGAGACCCTGCCCGCCCGCCGCCGCCGCGGCCTGGGCCGCAAGCTCCTCAGCCAGGCCCTTGCCCTGCTGGCCGAGCAGGGCGCCACCAAGGTCGCCCTCGTCCTCGACGACGCCCAGCAGCCCGCCTCTGAAAGCCAGGCCGCCACCCGTCTCTTCCACTCCTTCGGCTTCACCCACGTCGACCAGTTGTGGACCTACCAGCACCGTCGCCCCCGAGCCCCGCGGCCCGGCGCATAAACCCAAAGGCGTGACATCAGCCCGGCAGCCACACAAAGGGGTGCGGCACCGACCGTCTCGCCGGTGCAGGCCGGTCAGGCGTGGACGCGTTCCGCGGCCGCGAGGATGGTGGAGCGTG
>NZ_BMQA01000152.1 GCF_014647875.1 Streptomyces brasiliensis
CGTCCGACGTCCACTTGGCCAGGTCGCCGGTGCGGTACATGCGCTCCCCGGAATCGGTCGGGAAGGGGCAGGCCACGAACCGCTCACCGGTCAGGCCCGCACGGCCGACATACCCGCGCGCCAGCCCGGCACCGGCCACGTACAGCTCGCCCGCCACTCCGACCGACACCGGCTGCAGCGTCCCATCGAGTACGAACAGCCGGGTGTTGGCGATCGGCGTACCGATCGGCACCACCCCGGCAGCCATCCCTTCCGCGGTCAGTTCACCGGTCGCCACCCCGACCGTGGTCTCCGTCGGACCGTAGTGGTTGAACACCTTCCGGCCACCGGCCGCCGCCAGCAGCTGCGCCGTCCAGTCGACCTGCGCCGCCTCACCACCCAGCACCACCGACCCGGCCGGCAGCAACGCCTCGACACCCACCGCGGCCGTCAACGCCGCCAGATGCGACGGCACCACCTTCATCGCATCGATCCGCTGCTCCCGCAGATACCCGGACACAGCAACCGGATCTGTCACCAACTCCGCATCCAGCACGTGCAGTTGACCACCGGAGACCAGGCTCGCGAACACCACCGTGTTCCCGAGGTCGGTCACCTGCGCCTGCAACAGCGCATACCGCGCCCCCGGCACATCCCAGCCCAACCGCCCCGACACCGACGACACATAGTTGGCCAGCGACCCATGCGTCACCGCCACACCCTTCGGCACCCCCGACGACCCCGACGTATAGATCACGTACGCCAACCCGGCCGCGTCCACCACCACACCGGGCGACGCCTCCCCATAACCATCGAGGAGCGCAGCGGTCATCGGGTCGTCGACGGCGACCATCCGCACCCTGCCGACCGGGAGGTCGTCCAGCGCCTCCTGGGTGCCCAGCACCAGCTGCACCCGACTGTCGGCCAGCATGAACGCCACCCGCTCCGCGGGCAGCCGCTCGTCGATCGGCAGATACGCCGCGCCCGCCTTCCACACAGCCAGAATCGCGGTCACCATCTCCACGCCACGCGGCAGGCACAACCCCACCGCCGACTCCGGGCCCACACCCAGATCACGCAGATGGCACGCCAGACGATTCGCCGAGCCATCAAGCTCCCGATACGTGACCTGGGCACCACCGGCCACCAGCGCCACGGCATCCGGAACCGCCCGCACCCGCTCCTCGAACATCCCGGCCACGGACGAGTCCCGCACCGCCGCCGCGGTGTCGTTCCACCGCACCAGCACACGGTCCCGCTCATCCGCATCGAGCACCTCGATCTCACGCACCGCGATGTCCGGGGCGGCCACCACCGCCTCGAGCACCCGGGTGAACCACTGCGCGAACCGGGCGGCGGCCGGCTTGTCGAACAGGTCCGCGGCCAGCGTTATCCCGCCGCGCAGCCCCGCCGGCGCTCCCTCGGCATCATGCACCTCGCCGAGCGCGACCCATACGTCGAACTTCACCGAGGCCGTGGCTTCACCGCTCTGCTGCGTGTTTCCGCCGGAGGTGCGGGCGCCGGACAGTTCCAGGGCCGCGTCTCCGGTGGTCTGCATGGTCAGCACAACCTGCGCCAACGGATGCCGAGCCATCGACCGCTCGGGGGCCAGCTCCTCCACCAGCCGCTCGAACGGCACGTCCTGATGCGCGAACGCGCCCAGGCTGGCCTCCCGCACCCGTCCCAACACCTCGCGGAACTCCGGCTCACCGGACAGATCTGTCCGGACCACGAGCGTGTTCAGGAAGAGACCGACCAGGTTCTCCAACGCCTCGTCGTTGCGCCCCGCGATCGGCGACCCGATCGGAATGTCCGTCCCTGCCCCCACCCGCGAGACCGTCACCGCCAGCGCGGCCTGCAGGATCATGAACACCGTCACGCCTTCAGCCCGCGCCAGCTCCACCAGGCGCTGATGCACCTCGCCGGTCACCCGCAGCGGCGCGGCATGCCCGCGATGGCTGGCCACCGCCGGGCGTGCCCGGTCCACCGGCAGCGCCAGCTCCTCCGGCGCGCCGGCCAACGTCCCCCGCCAGTACTCCAGTTGCGCCGACAGCTGGCTGTCAGGGTCGGACTCCTCGCCCAGCAACTCCCGCTGCCACAGGGCGTAGTCGGCGTACTGCACCGCCAGCGGCTCCCAGTCGGGTGCCTCACCCCGCAGCCGCGCTGCGTACGCCGCCGACAGGTCCCGACTCAGCGGGCCCATCGACCAACCGTCGCCCGCGATGTGGTGCACGACCACCACCAGCATCTGCTCATCGGAACCGGACCGGAAGAGCCACGCCCGGATCGGCAGCTCCGCCGACAGGTCGAACGCATGCTGCGACGCCCGCACCACGGCGTCGTCCATCTCGCCGGTCTCCACCTGGGTGACCCGCAGTTCCCAGTCCAGCTCCCGCGGATCGAGGATCCGCTGGTACGGCTCGCCGTCCACGGCCGGGAACACCGTGCGCAGCGACTCGTGCCTGTCGATCACATCCCGGAGCGCCGCGCCCAGCGCGGCGGCGTCGACACCGCTCAGCCGGATCGGCACCGCGATGTTGTAGGCCGGGTTCGGGCCTTCGAGCTGCGCCAGGAACCACAGCCGCCGTTGCGCGAAGGACAACGGCACCAGCTCCGGACGCGTCCTCGCCCGCAGCGGCAGCTGAGCCTGCGCCGTGCCCTCGCCCAGGCGGGCCGCGAGTCCGGCCACCGTCGGCGCCTCGAACAGCGTCCTGAGCCCGACCTCCACGCCCAGCACCGCGCGGACCCGTGCGGTCAAGCGCGCCGCCAGCAGCGAATGGCCTCCCAGCTTGAAGAAGTTGTCATCGACGCCGACCGACGCGAGCCCCAGCACCTCGGCGAACACCCCGCACAGGATCTCCTCCTGCACGGTGGCCGGGGCGCGGCTCGTCCCGGTGTCGTATTCCGGCGCGGGCAGGGCCTTGCGGTCGAGCTTCCCGTTGACGGTCAGCGGCAGCTCGGCCAGCGTGACGAACGCGGCCGGCACCATGTACTCCGGCAAACGGGACGCCACAAACTCCCGCACACCTTCCCCGTCGATCCCGGCGCCGTCGGCATCATCGGCAGGGACGATGTAGGCGACCAGACGCTTGTCACCCGGAGTGTCCTCACGTGCCAGCACCGCGGTCCGGGCCACCTCGGGGTGTGCGCCCAACACCGCCTCGATCTCGCCGAGTTCGACCCGGAAGCCGCGGATCTTCACCTGCTCATCGGCGCGCCCTACGAACATCAGCCGGCCGTCCGTCGTCCACTTGGCCAGGTCCCCGGTCCGGTACATCCGCTCGCCCGCAGATCCGAACGGGCAGGCCACGAACCGCTCGCCCGTCAACCCGGGGCGGCCCACATACCCGCGCGCCACCCCCGCACCGGCCACGTACAGCTCGCCCGCGACTCCTGCCGGCACCGGCTGCAGCGCCGCATCCAGCACGAACAAGCGGGCGTTGGCGACCGGCGTGCCGATCGACGGCACGTCCCCAGGAACAAGCGGCTGCGACATCGAAGCGCACACCGTGATCTCCGTCGGACCGTACGCATTGATCAGCCGACGCCCCGGCGCCCACCGCTCCACCAACGCCGCGTCCAGTGCCTCACCAGCAGACACGAGCGTGGTCACCGAGTCCAGATCGGCGGCGCCGAGAGCCCCCAGCACCACCGGAGGCAGCGTCGCGTGCGTCACCCCATGACGGGCCACCACCTCGGCCAGCCCACCACCCGGATTCAGCTCCTCCGCCGACGCCACCACCAAGGCGGCCCCGGCGCCCAGCGCCATCAGCACCTCCCACGTCGCGGCGTCGAATCCGCTCGACGCGAACTGCAGCACCCGCGCATCGGGTTCGACCGCGAACCGCTCGATCTGCGCGGTCGCCAGGTTCACCGTTCCGGCATGGGTGAGCGCAACGCCCTTGGGTCGGCCCGTCGAGCCCGACGTATAGATCACATACGCCAGTCCGGTGGCGCCAACCGTGAAGTCGGGCGAGGTCTCTGGGCAGGCGTCGATCCGGTCACGTACCTGCCAGGCATCCAGCGGCACCACGGCCACCCCGTTCAGCGCGTCCGCCGGCACCGCGTCCGAACCGCCGGTCAGCACCACTGACGCACCGCTGTCAGCGATCATGAACCGGATACGCTCGGCAGGCTGCCGGGCGTCGATCGGCAGATACGCGGCCCCCGCCTTCCACACCGCCAGGATCGCCGTCACCAACTCGGCCCCACGCGGGACGCACAGACCCACGACGGACTCCGGGCCCACACCGATCCCGCGCAGATAGTGCGCCATACGGTTGGCCGCCACGTCCACCTGCGCATACGACAGCTCGACACCGTCGCCGACCACCGCCGCGGCACCCGGGGCCGCAGCCACCCGTGCCTCGAACAGCTCCACCACCGACGAGCCCACCAGCTCGACCGGCGAGGCGTTCCCTCCGCGCAGCAGCTGTTCACGCTCATCGGGTCGCAGGACGTCCACGGCACTCAGCCGGATGTCGGGCGCCGCGGTCACCAGCTCGAGGACCCGGCTCCACCGCTCGGCAAGTGCCTCCACCGAATCGGCGTCGAACAGATCCACGGCCCCGATGACGGACCCGCGCAGCCCGGCCGGACGGCCGTCCTCGTCGTAGACCTCCCCGACCATCACATCCACGTCGCACTTCACCGACGCCGTCATGGCGCCGTCAACGCCGGCGCCCCCGCCCGTGCGCACACCGGGCATCTCGAGCCCGGCCCGCTCGACGTTCTGCAGGGTCAGCGACACCTGGAAGAGCGGGTGCCTGGCCATCGACCGCTGCGGCGCCAGCTCCTCCACCAGCCGCTCGAACGGCACATCCTGATGCGCGAACGCCCCGAGACTCGTCTCCCGCACCCGGGCCAGCACCTGACGGAACTCCGGATCACCCGACAGGTCCGTCCGGACCACCAGCGTGTTGATGAAGAAGCCGACCAGGTCGTCGAGCGCCTCGTCGGCGCGACCGGCCACACCGGATCCGATCGGGACATCGGTGCCCGCGCCGAGCCGCGACAGGGTCACCGCGAGGGCGGCCTGCACCACCATGAACATCGTGACGCCCTCGGCCCGTGCCAGCTCCACCAGGCGCTGATGCACCTCGGCGGACACCCGCACCGGCACCGGGTGCCCCACGTGACTCGCCACCGCCGGGCGTGAGCGGTCCACCGGCAGCGCCAGCTCCTCCGGCGCGCCGGCCAGCGCCTGCCGCCAGTAGCCGACCTGTGCCGCGATCAGGCTGTCGGGGTCGGACTCCTCGCCCAGCAACTCCCGCTGCCACAGGCTGTAGTCGGCATACTGCACCGGCAGCGGCTCCCACTCCGGTGCCTCGCCACGCAGCCGCGCCGCGTACGCCGCCGACAGATCCCGGCCCAGCGGGCCACGGGACCAGCCGTCTCCGGCGATGTGGTGCATGACCACCAGCAGCACCTGCTCCTCGGGGCCGGCCTCGAACAGCCACGCCCGGATCGGCAGCTCCCTCGACAGATCGAACGCGTACCGCGACGCCTGTCCCACGGCGTCCGCCAGATCCTCGGGCGCGGCTTGAGAGACCTCGAGTTCCCAAGCCAGGTCCGCCGGGTCGAGGATCCGCTGGTACGGCTCACCGTCCACGGCGGGGAAGACCGTCCGCAGGGACTCGTGCCGTCCGATCACGTCCCGCAACGCGGCACCCAGCGCCGCGGTGTCCACACCGCTCATCCGCAGCGGCACCGGAATGTTGTACGTCGGGCTCGGCCCCTCCAGCTGGTCCAGGAACCACAGCCGCCGCTGGGCGAACGACAACGGCACCCGCTCGGGCCGCATCTCCACCACCGTCAACGCCTTGCGGGCCCGCCCCGCGCCCTCGGCCAGCCGCGCCGCGAGCCCGGCCGCGGTCGGCGCCTCGAACAACGCCCGTACCTCGACCTCCACGCCGAGAACCGCACGCACCCGTGAGGTCAGGCGCACCGCCAGCAGCGAATGCCCGCCCAGCTCGAAGAAGTTGTCGTCGACCCCGACCGACTCCACGCCCAGCACCTCGGCGAACACCGCGCAGAGGATCTCCTCCTGCACGGTGGCCGGGGCCCGGCCCGCACCCGTGGCGTACTCCGGCGCGGGCAGGGCCCTGCGGTCGAGCTTGCCGTTGACGGTCAACGGCAGCTCGGCCAGCGTGACGAACGCAGCCGGCACCATGTACTCCGGCAACCGCGACGCGGCCGCTGCTCGCAACCGGTCCCCGTCCAGGGCGTCGGCGTCCTGGTCCGCCGGCACCACGTAGGCGACCAAGCGCTTGTCGCCCGGCGTGTCCTCACGCGCGATCACCGTGGCCTGCGCCACCTCCGGACGCGCCGACAGCACGGCCTCGATCTCGCCG
>NZ_BMQA01000153.1 GCF_014647875.1 Streptomyces brasiliensis
CAGCAGCTGCGCCGTCCAGTCGACCTGCGCCGCCTCACCACCCAGCACCACCGACCCGGCAGGCAGCAACGCCTCTACACCCACCGCGGCCGTCAAGGTCGCCAGATGCGAAGGCACCACCTTGATGTGGTCGACCCGCTCCTCGGCCACATACCGCGCCACCGCCTCCGGATCCGTCGCCAACTCGGCGTCCAGTACGTGGAGTTGTCCGCCTGTGACCAGGCTGCTGAACACCACCGTGTTGCCCAGGTCGGTCACCTGCGCCTGCAACAGCGCGTACCGCGCCCCCGGCACATCCCAGCCCAACCGCCCCGACACCGACGACACATAGTTGGCCAGCGACCCATGCGTCACCGCCACACCCTTCGGCACGCCCGACGACCCCGACGTATAGATCACGTACGCCAGCCCGGCCGCATCCACGACGGGCAGCACCCCGCCCGGCGACGACTCCCCATAACCGTCGAGGAGCGCGGCGGTTGTCGGATGGTCGACGGCAACCGTTCGCAGCTGCACGGCCGACAGACCACTCAGCGCCTCCTGGGTGCCCAGCACCAGCCACACGTCGCTGTCGGCCAGCATGAACTCCACTCGCTCCGCCGGGAGTTGGGCATCGATCGGCAGGTACGCCGCTCCTGCCTTCCACACCGCCAGGATCGCGGTCACCATCTCCACGCCCCGCGGCAGGCACAACCCCACCACTGACTCCGGGCCCACGCCCAGATCACGCAGGTGGCACGCCAGACGACCCGCCCGTGCATCGAGCTCGCGATACGTGACCTGGGCGCCACCGGCCACCAGCGCCACAGCCTCCGGAACCGCCCGCACCCGCTCCTCGAACATCCCGGCCACGGACGAGTCCCTCACCGCGGCCGCGGTGTCGTTCCACCGCACCAGCACACGGTCCCGCTCACCGGCGTCGAGAACATCCACCGCGGCCAGCCGCACCTCCGGGGCCGCGGTCACCGTGGTCAGCACCCGCACGAACCAGTCCGCCATACGCCCGGCCGTGGCCTCGTCGAACAGGTCCGCCGACACGGTGACGGTTCCGCGCAGGCCCGCCGGACGATCCTCGTCGTCGAACATCTCGGCGATCCCGACGTTCAGGTCGTACTTCGCCGATGCCGACGCCGGCGCTCCGCCGGGCGAGTCGGCGCCCGTGCCGGTGCGCGCTCCCGGTAGCTCCAGCGACGCCTCGTCGGTGTTCTGGAGGGTGAGGAACACCTGGAACAGCGGGTGGCGTGCCATCGACCGGGTCGGTGCCAGTTCTTCCACCAGCCGCTCGAACGGCATGTCCTGGTGCGCGAACGCGCCCAGGCTGGCCTCCCGCACCCGGGCCAGCACCTGCCGGAACTCCGGGTCGCCCGACAGGTCCGTGCGGATCACCAGGCTGTTGACGAAGAACCCGACCAGGCCGTCCAGCGCCTCGTCATTGCGGCCCGCGATCGGGGACCCGATGGGAATGTCGGTACCGGCTCCCAGGCGCGACAGCGTCACCGCCAGCGCGGCCTGCAGCACCATGAACGCCGTCACGCCCTCGGCCCGTGCCAGCTCCGCCAGCCTCTGGTGCACCTCGGTCGGCACCCGCAGCGGCACCCGGTGTCCCCGGTGGCCGGCCTCAGCCGGTCGCGGGCGATCCACCGGCAGCGCCAGCTCCTCCGGCGCTCCGGCCAACGTGTTCCGCCAGTACGCGGTCTGGGTCGACAGCAGGCTGTCGGGATCGGACTCCTCGCCCAGCAACTCCCGCTGCCAGAGCGTGTAGTCGGCGTACTGCACCGGCAGCGGCTCCCAGTCGGGGGCGTGCCCCTGCAGCCGCGCCGCGTACGCGGTCGAGAGGTCCCGGCTCAGCGGGGCCATCGACCAGCCGTCGCCCGCGATGTGATGCATCACGACCACCAGGAGCTGCTCGTCACCGGAGTCGAACAGCCAGGCCCGGATCGGCAGTTCCGCCGACAGGTCGAACGTGTACCGCATCGCCTGCGCGACGGCTTCTGCTCGTTCGCCGCGCTCCACTTGGGAGACCCGCAGTTCCCATTCCAGGTCCTGGGGGTCGAGGATCTGCTGGTACGGCGTGCCGTCCACCGCGGGGAAGACCGTCCGCAGCGACTCATGCCGGCCGATGACATCCCGCAGTGCCGCACCCAGCGCGGCGACGTCCACATCGCCGCTCAGCCGGATCGTCGTGGGCAGGTTGTACGTCGGGCTCGGACCTTCGAGCTGCGCGAGGAACCACAGCCGCTGCTGGGCGAACGACAGCGGAACCCGCTCGGGCCGCGTTGCCGCCGCGCGCAACGCCGTTCGGGCCTGCCGCGCGCTCCCGGCCTGGTGGGCGGCGAGACCCGCCACCGTCGGGAACTCGAACAGGGTCCTGACCTCGACCTCCACTCCCAGCACCGCGCGGATCCGCGACACGAGCCGCACCGCGAGCAGCGAATGCCCGCCCAGCTGGAAGAAGTTGTCGTCCACGCCCACCGACTCAAGGCCCAGCACGTCAGCGAACGCCGCGCACAGGATCTCCTCCTGCGCCGTCGAGGGCCCACGACCCGCTCCTGCGGCGTACTCGGGGGCGGGCAGCGCCTTGCGGTCCAGCTTTCCGTTCACCGTCAACGGCAGCACCGGCAGCGGGACGACGGCGGCCGGAACCATGTAGTCGGGCAGTTGCCCGGCCACGAACTCCCGCAGCCCGGCGAGGTCCATGTCGTCATCACCGTCGTCCGCGGGGACGACGTAGGCGACCAGCCGCTTGTCCCCGGGGGCGTCCTCGCGCGCCACCACGACCGCCTGCCGGACCTCCGGGTGGGTCGACAGCAGGGCCTCTATCTCGCCGGGCTCGATCCGGAAGCCGCGCACCTTCACCTGCTCGTCGGCCCGCCCGACGAACACCAACCGGCCGTCCGGGGCCCACTTGACCACGTCTCCGGTGCGATACATCCGCTCACCGACGGAATCGAACGGGCAGGCCACGAACCGCTCGCCAGTCAGTCCGGGCCGGCCCACGTATCCGCGTGCCACACCGGCACCGGCGACATAGAGTTCGCCGGCGACCCCCACCGGGACGGGGCTGAGCGTGTCGTCCAGCACGAACAGGCGGACGTTGGCGATCGGCGTACCGATCGATGGCTCGTCACCGGGCGCGAGCGGCATCGACATCGACGCACACACCGTGATCTCCGTCGGACCGTAGGCGTTGATCAGACGACGGCCGGGCGCCCACCGCTCGACCAGCTCCGCGTCCAGGGCCTCACCGGCGGATACCAGCGTGGTCACCGAGTCCAGGCCGGCGGCGCCGAGCGCCCTCAAGACCGCCGGCGGCAGCGTCGTATGCGTGATGCCGTGACCGGCGACCAGATCGGCCAACCCGCCACCGGGCAGCAACTCGTCCGCCGGCGCCATCACCAGTGCCGCACCCGAGCACAGTGTCACCAGCACTTCCGACACCGCCGCGTCGAACCCGGCCGAGGCGAACTGCAGCACCCGCGCGCCCTGTTCCACCGCGAACCGTCCGCCCTGGGCGGCCACCAGGTTCACGATTCCGGCGTGCTCGATCGCCACGCCCTTCGGGGCACCCGTCGACCCCGACGTATAGATCACATACGCCAGGGCGGCCGGGTCGATCGACACCTCCGGCGCGGCCTCCGGCTGGGCATCCACCAGCGCGGAGGTCGTGCGGTCGTCGAGGGCGACCAACGGGACCCGGCCGACCGGCGGGTCGTCCAGCAGATCCTGCGTGCCCAGGACGAGCTGCGCACGGCTGTCGGCCAGCATGAACGCCACCCGGTCCACCGGCAGCCGCCCGTCGATCGGCAGGTACGCCGCGCCCGCCTTCAGCACGGCGAGAATCGCGGTCACGAGGCCGGCGCCGCGCGGCAGGCACAGCCCCACCACCGACTCGGGGCCCACGCCCATGCCGCGCAGATGACGGGCCAGCCGGTTCGCCGCCGTGGCCAGCTCCCGATACGTCATCTCCACGCCGTCGGCCACCACCGCGACCGCGACCGGCGCGGCCTGCACCTGCCGCTCGAACACGTCCACCACCGACGGGCCCACCACATCCGTGGCCGTGTCGTTCCACCCGCCGACCAGCAGTTCGCGCTCCTGCGCATCGAGAATGTCCACCGCTGCGAGCCGCACATCAGGCGTTGTGGTCACCACGTCGAGCACCCGCGCGAACCAGCTGGCGAACCTGGCGGCCGCCGGTTCGTCGAACAGGTCCGCCGCCACCGTCACCATGCCGTGCCAACCCGCCGGTCGGCGCCGGTCATCGAACTGCTCTACCATCGTCACGTCGAGATCGAACTTCGCGGGCACCGGCACCGAGCCGTCCACCGCGAAGGCCTCACGGCCGGTCCGCCGCCCCGGCATGTCGAGCGAGGCGCGCTCCATGGTCTGCACGGTCAGCGTGACCTGGAACAGCGGATGGCGGGACATCGAGCGCTCCGGCGCCAGCTCCTCGACCAGCCGCTCGAACGGCACGTCCTGGTGCGCGAACGCGCCCAGGCTCGCGCTCCGCACCCGGCTCAGCACCTGCCGGAACTCCGGGTCGCCCGACAGGTCCGTGCGGATCACCAGGCTGTTGAGGAAGAACCCGACCAGGTCGTCCAGCGCCTCGTCGTTGCGGCCCGCGATCGGGGACCCGATGGGGATGTCGGTGCCGGCTCCGACGCGCGACAGTGTCACCGCCAAGGCGGCCTGCACCACCATGAACGGTGTCACGCCCTCGGCACGCGCCAGCTCCGTCGCCCGCAGGTGCACCTCGGCCGACACCCGGAACGGCACGGCGTGACCGCGGTGGGTGGCCACCGCCGGCCGCGGCCGGTCCACCGGCAGCGCCAGCTCTTCCGGGGCTCCGGCCAGCGTCGCCCGCCAGTACCGCACCTGCTCCGACAGCCGGCTGTCCGGATCGGACTCCTCGCCCAGCAACTCCCGCTGCCACAGGGCGTAGTCGGCGTACTGCACCGGCAACGGCTGCCACTCCGGGGCCCGGCCCCGCTGCCGCGCCGCGTACGCCGCCGACACATCCCGGCTGAGCGGACCCATCGACCAGCCGTCGCTGGCGATGTGGTGCATGACCACCACCAGCACCTGCTCGTCGGGGCCGGCCTCGAACAGCCACGCCCGGACCGGCAGCTCCGCCGACAGATCGAACGCGTACTCCGAGGCCTGCCGCACGGCCGCGGACAGTTCGCCAGGCGTCACCTGGGTGACCTGGACAGCCCAGTCGAGCTCCCCCGGGGCAAGGACGCGCTGGTAGGGCTCGCCGTCCACGGCCGGGAACACGGTCCGCAGCGACTCATGACGTTCGATCACATCGCGCAGCGCCGCGCCCAGCACCGCGGCGTCCACTCCGCCGAGCGACACCACCACGGGGATGTTGTACGTCGGGTTCGGCCCCTCCAACTGCCCCAGGAACCACAGCCGCCGCTGCGCGAACGACAACGGCACCAGCTCCGGACGCGTCTCCGCCGCCCGCAGCGGCGTACGCGCCTGCCCCGCTCCCTCGGCCATCCAGGCCGCCAGGCCGGCCACCGTCGGGGCCTCGAACAGCGTCCGGACCTCGATCTCCACGCCGAGCACGACACGGATCCGCGACACCAGCCGGACCGCGAGCAGCGAATGGCCGCCCAGATCGAAGAAACCGTCGTCCACGCCCACCGACTCCACCCCGAGGATGTCGGCGAACGCCGCGCACAGGATCTCCTCCGTGGGCGTGGCCGGGCCCCGGCCGACGCCGGTGGCGTACTCCGGCGCCGGCAGGGCCTTGCGGTCCAGCTTGCCGTTGGCGGTCAGCGGCAGCTCCGGCAGGGTGACGAACGCGGCAGGGACCATGTAGTCGGGCAACCGCTGCGCGAGGAACTCCCCTATGCCACCGCTGTCCACGTCTTCGGTGTCGGTGTCGGCGGGCACCACGTAGGCGACCAGACGCTTGTCGCCCGCGGTGTCCTCGCGGGCGATCACCGCGACCCGGGACACCTCCGGATGCGCATGCAGAGCGGCTTCGACCTCG
>NZ_BMQA01000154.1 GCF_014647875.1 Streptomyces brasiliensis
CAACCAATGCGCCAACCGATTCGCCCACACATCCAACTCGCCATACGACACCTCGACGCCGTCCGACACCACCGCCACCGCACCCGGAGCAGCCGCCGCCTGCGCCTCGAACAGCTCCACCACCGACGCACCAGCCACACCCGACGCCGTGTCATTCCACCCCGACAGGAGCCAATCCCGCTCTGCCGGACCGAGGATGTCCACCGCGGCCAGCTGTGTGTCCGGGCCGCCGTCGAGCGCGGTCGCCAGCGCGTCGACCACGTTCGCCAGCGCAATACTCACCGAATGACCGACGCCCTCCGGGTCGATGCCATCGGCAGTCGCCAGACTCACACTCATCCCAGCGGCGCCTCGGTCGTTGACCGACACGGTCACGGGATAGTTGTTCCGCTCCTCGGCGAAGACGGTTTGGATGCCCTCAACAGGCCGCCGCTCACCCAGTTCCGTGCCGGTCGGACTCTCGCCGGCACCGGTGATGTGCCGGTAGTTGAACAGCGAGGTGAACAACGGCGTATTGGCCGCGACACCACTCGCCTGCTGTGCCACTGCCAACGGCGCGTGTTCGTGCTCCAGCAGCCCCGCCAGCTGATCCCGCATCCCCTCGACAGCCGCACGTACGCCCACCTGGCCGGTCCACACGCGCACCGGCAGAGTGTTGATGAACGGGCCCAGCACCCGGTCGGCGCCCTCACCGGCATTCATCCGGCCGAACAGCACCGTGCCGAACACCACATCGCCCCGGCCCGACAAGGCCGACAGCACGCGTGCCCACGTCACGTGCAGCACCGTCGCCGTGCTGACCCCCAACTCCCGTGCCACCCGCCGCAAACCGTCGGTGACATCGGCTGCGATGGGCACGACTGCCTCGGAGGTCCTGCTGCCGTCGCCGCGTACGTCGAGCACCCCGTACGGGGCAGTCGGCTCGGTCACATCACCGAGCAGCTCGGCGAAGTACCGCTCATGCTCGGCCCGGGACACGGCACGCGTCTGCGCCACAAAGTTCCGGAACGGCATCGAAGGCGCCAACTCGTGCGCGTTGCCCGTGAGCACCGCCCGCAGTTCCTGCAGCAGCACGTCCATGCCCAGGTGGTCCTGGAGCAGGTGATGCATCCGCATCACAGCCAGCCACCGGCCCCCGGACACCTCCGCCGCATGCACATCCATCAACGGCGCACGGCCCAGGTCCATCACCGACCCCGCTACGGCCAGCAGAGCATCCGCCGGGTTCTCGGACGCGCCGTCGATCTCGTGCTCGACGACGGGTAGTTGCGCCTTCCGCCACACCACCTGCACCGGCTCGCGCAGGCCTTCCCACACGACGGCCGTGCGGTAGATGTCGTGCCGGTCCATCACCTGCTGCAACGCGCCGGTGAACGTCTCCAGCCGGGTCCGGGAGTCGAACTCCACCACCCGCGCCGTCAGATAGACATCCCCGCCCTCACCCGCCATCAGGTGGTGGAAGAACATCCCCTCCTGCAACGGCGCCAACGGATACACGTCCGCAACATTCGCCGCCCCTCCGTCGACCGCCGCGACCACCCGGTCGATCTCCGCCCGCGACAGCTCCACCAGCGGCAACATCTCCGGCGAGATCCGCTCCGCACCCACCGGAATCAGGTTCTCGGGCACTTCCACCGATCCGATGCCTGTGGCCCTGGCCAACCCGGCCGGCGTCGACGCCTCGAACAACGCCCGCACCGACACCGACACACCCCGGGCCCGCAGCCGCTCCACCAACGACACCGCCAACAGCGAATGCCCACCGAGCTGGAAGAAGTTGTCGTCGACGCGGACAGACTCAAGCCCCAGGACGTCTGCGAAGACCGCGCAAAGGATCTCCTCCTGCACGGTGACCGGGGCACGGCCGGCCCCGGTGGTGTATTCCGGTGCGGGCAGAACCTTGCGGTCCAGCTTGCCGTTGACGGTCAGCGGCAGCTCGTCCAGCGTGACAAACGCAGCCGGGACCATGTACTCCGGCAGCCGCGACGCCACCACGTCCCGCAGAACACCCGCGTCAAGGCCGATCTCACTGTCGGCAGGCACCACATACGCCACCAGACGCTTGTCGCCCAGGGCGTCCTCACGCGCCAACACCGATGCCTGTCCAACGTCCGGCTGAGACAGCAGCACGGCCTCGATCTCGCCCGGCTCGATCCGGAAGCCTCGGACCTTCACCTGCTCGTCAGCCCTCCCAGCGAAGACGAGCTGACCATTGTCCGTCCATTTGGCCAGGTCCCCGGTCCGGTACATCCGCTCCCCGGCCCCGAAGGGGCAGGCCACGAACCGCTCACCGGTCAGCCCCGCACGACCCACATAGCCACGCGCCAGCCCAGCACCCGCCACATACAGTTCCCCAGCCACTCCGACCGGCACCGGCATGAGCGCATCGTCCAGCGCATACAGACGGGTGTTGGCGATCGGCCGGCCGAACGGCACCGGGCCCGGACGATCCGCGTCGACCACTTCGGCCGCCACCATCACCGTGGCCTCGGTCGGCCCGTACGTGTTCACCAGCCGACGCCCCGCCGACCACGCCCGCGCCGCCGACTCACCGATCGCCTCAGCACCCACCAGCAGGGTCTCCACCTGCGCCAGATCCCCCGGCTCCAAAACCCCCAGCAGGGACGGCACCACGCTCGCGGCCCGCACACCCTCCAACTCCGCCAGCCGCCGCGGCTCCTCGCGCTGCTCCTCCGACGCCACCCACAACGTCGCACCCGACGACAACGCCACCGCCACATCCAACACCGACGCATCAAAACTGAACGACGCGAACTGCAACACACCCACACCCGGACCCGCACCCATCACCGGCCCGAACACCGACACCAGATTCACCAACGAACCATGGGAGACCGCAACGCCCTTCGGCCTCCCCGTCGACCCCGACGTATAAATCACATACGCCAACCCCGCCCCAACCACCTGCACCCCAGGCACGGTACCGGGATACCCCTCCAGCTCATCGAAGACATCCGCATCCACCACGACACCCACGCCGGCATCCGCCAAGATGAACTCCACGCGCTCAAGCGGTAGTTCGCCATCCACGTGTACGTACGCCGCACCCGCCTTCCACACACCAAGAATCCCGGCGATCATCTCCACACCACGTCGGAGACGAAGACCCACCACCGACTCCGCACCCACACCCCGACCACTCAACCAATGCGCCAACCGATTCGCCCACACATCCAACTCGCCATACGAGACCTCGACGCCATCCGACACCACCGCCACCGCACCCGGAGAAGCCACCACCTGCGCCTCGAACTGGGCCGGAATCGTCCTCCCGCCCACCTCGACCGCGGTGTCATTCCACTCGGTGAGAACCCGATCGCGCTCATCGGCACCCAGCACATCCACCGCATGCAGACGGACATCAGGCGCCGCGGTCACCGACTCCAACACCCGGCCGAACCAGCCCATCAACCGCTCAGCAGTCTCCGCCTCGAACAGATCCGCCGACGCAGTCAGGCCACCCCGCAACCCAGCAGGACGTCCCGCCTCGTCCAGCACCTCCGACAACGACACATCGAGGTCGAACCTCGCCGAAACCGTGGCCACACCGCGCGCCGTCACCTCGTCAACACCCGTGCCGACCCCGGGCAGTTCCAGGTAGGCGCTGTCGATGTTCTGCACGGTGAGCATCACCTGGAACAGCGGGTGCCGGGACAGCGAACGCTCCGGGGCCAGCTCCTCCACCAGCCGCTCGAACGGCGCATCCTGATGCGCCAACGCCCCCAGACTCGCTTCCCGCACCCGGGCCAGCACCTGACGGAACTCCGGATCACCCGATAGATCCGTCCGCACCACCAACGTGTTCACGAAGAACCCGACCAGGTCGTCCAGCGCCTCGTCCGTACGACCGGCAACCGCCGAACCCACTGGGACATCCGTCCCCGCACCCAGGCGCGAAAGAGTGACCGCCAACGCCGCCTGCAGGACCATGAAGACCGTTACGCCCTCGGCCCGCGCGAGGTCCACCACCCGCTGATGCACCTCGGCCGACACCCGCAACGGCACCCGACGCCCCACATGACCGGACACCGCAGGACGTGCCCGATCCACCGGCAGCACCAGCTCCTCCGGCACCCCGGCCAGCGCCTGCCGCCAGTACCCCACCTGCTGCGACAGCACACCCCCCGGGTCGGACTCCGCACCCAGCAACTCCCGCTGCCACAACGCATAATCCGCATACTGCACCGGCAACGCCTCGAACACCGGCGCCTCACCACGCAGCCGCGCCGCATACGCAATCGACACGTCCCGTGCCAGCGCGCCGCGGGACCAGCCGTCGCTGGCTATGTGGTGCGTCACGACCACGAGCACCTGCTCATCGGGGCCGGCCTCGAACAGCCACGCCCGAATCGGCAGCTCCACCGACAGATCGAACGCGTGCTGCGTGGCCTGCCGCACGGCCGCGTCCAGTTCATCGGTCTCCACACGGGTCACCCGCAGCGACCAGTCGAGTTCCGCCCGGTCAAGGATGCGCTGGTAGGGCTCACCATCGACAACGGGGAACACCGTACGCAGCGACTCGTGCCGACCGACCACATCCCGAAGTGCCGCGTCCAGCACCGCGGTGTCCACGCCACTGACCCTGACCGGCATCGAGATGTTGTACGTCGAACTCGGCCCCTCCAACTGGGCCAGGAACCACAACCGCCGCTGCGCGAACGACAACGGAAGCCGCTCCGGACGTATCCCCACCGCCCGCAACGGCGTCCGAGCCACCCCCGCTCCATCAACCAGACGGGCCGCAAGACCGGCCACCGTCGGCGCCTCGAACAACGCCCGAACCTCGACCTCCACCCCCAACACGACCCGGATCCGCGAGATCAACCGCACCGCCAACAGCGAATGCCCACCCAACCGGAAGAAGTCGTCGTCGACCCCCACCGACTGCACACCCAGCACGTCGGCAAAGGCCGCGCAGAGGATCTCCTCCTGCACCGTCGCCGGCCCCCGGCCGCCACCCCCGACATACTCCGGCACCGGCAGGACCTTGCGGTCGAGCTTGCCGTTGGCGGTCAGCGGCAGCTCGTCCAGCGTCACGAAGGCAGTCGGGACCATGTACTCCGGCAGCCGCGACGCCACCACGTCCCGCAGCACGCCGGCGTCGAGGCCGATCTCGCTGTCGGCAGGCACCACGTACGCGACCAGGCGCTTGTCGCCCGGCGTGTCCTCACGCGCGATCACCGCGGCCTGCGCCACCTCGGCACGGGCTTCGAGCACGGCCACGATCTCACCGGGCTCGATCCGGAACCCACGGATCTTCACCTGCTCATCGGCCCGACCGGCGAACAGCAGTTGCCCGTCCGCAGTCCATTTGGCCAGGTCACCGGTCCGGTACATCCGCTCCCCGGACCCGAAGGGGCAGGCCACGAACCGCTCGCCGGTCAGCCCCGCGCGACCCACATAGCCACGCGCCAGACCAGCACCCGCCACATACAGTTCCCCAGCCACTCCGACCGGCACCGGCATGAGCGCATCGTCCAGCGCATACAGACGGGTGTTGGCGATCGGCCGGCCGAACGGCACCGGGCCCGGACGATCCGCGTCGACCGCTTCGGCCGCCACCATCACCGTGGCCTCGGTCGGCCCATACGTGTTCACCAGCCGACGCCCCGCCGACCACGCCCGCGCCGCCGACTCACCAATCGCCTCAGCACCCACCAGCAGGGTCTCCACCTGCGCCAGATCCCCCGGCTCCAAAACCCCCAGCAGGGACGGCACCACACTCGCCGCCCGCACACCCTCCAACTCCGCCAGCCGCCGCGGCTCCTCACGCTGCTCCTCCGACGCC
>NZ_BMQA01000155.1 GCF_014647875.1 Streptomyces brasiliensis
CGCGCTTCGGAGGCGCTGCCGCCTTCTGGGGTCGGGCTCATACCGTCAGGCTAGCAAACAGAGAGATAGAACGTTCTGTCTTGACACAGGTTCGTTGGGCGCTTCTAATGAAGTGACTGAACGTTCTCCCTCGGCGTGTGGGTCGAGACATCACTGCACCTGTCGCACGGATGTTGCAGCCGCGTTGTCGAGCCAGCCCCCGGGCGAGGCAAGGGCGTCCAG
Organism: Streptomyces brasiliensis; assembly: GCF_014647875.1. Taxonomy (GTDB): domain Bacteria; phylum Actinomycetota; class Actinomycetes; order Streptomycetales; family Streptomycetaceae; genus Streptomyces; species Streptomyces brasiliensis. The sequence goes on from NZ_BMQA01000155.1 coordinate 223, forward strand.
GTCCACTGCGGGCAGGGGCCAGCCCTCTGCACTGCGAAACCCCCAGTCGAACCGAAAGGCCACATCATGCGAATTCGCGTCCCACGTCGTGTCGCGCTCACCGCCGGCGCCCTCGCTCTGCTCGGTGCCACCACCGCTCCGGGTGTGGCAATGGCGACCAGCGAAGGATCTTCCTCCGCATCTGCTTCCCCGAAGCCGACCGTCGTCCTCGTCCACGGAGCGTGGGCGGATTCCTCCAGCTGGTCGCCGGTGATGGAGCGGCTGCGCAAGGACGGCTATCCCGTGCGCGCCATCGCCAATCCTCTGCAGGGGCTCACCAGCGACACGGCCTACGTCTCCAGCTACCTGTCCACGATCAAGGGTCCCGTGGTGCTGGTCGGCCACTCCTACGGCGGTGCCGTGATCACCAACTCCGCCGCCTCGGACCCCGATGTCAAGGCCCTGGTCTACATCGCCGGCTTCATCCCCGAGAAGGGGGAGACGGTGGGTGACCTGGCCAAGAAGTCGCCGGAACTTCCGGTGGTGCCGACTGACGTCCCGGGCGGGGCGGAGGTGTCCATCAATCCGGACCGCTTCCGGGACGTGTTCGCCGGTGACGTCGACAAGACCACAGCTGCCGATCTGGCAGCGGTTCAGCGACCCGCCAACACCAAGGCGGTCACCGACGCCAGCGTTCAGGAAGCGTTCCGCACCATCCCGTCCTGGGATCTGATCACCCGCCAGGACCACGCGATCGCTCCCGACGCCCAGCGCTTCATGGCCAAGCGAGCCGGAGTCCACACCGAGGAGGTCGACGCCTCCCACGCCGTGATGATCAGCCACCCCGGTGCAGTCACCCACATCATCGAGGACGCTGCCCGCAGCACCAGGTGAAACGCACCCCTGCACAAACGCGCGCTGTTGCCTGAGCTGCCTGCCTAGGGTGTCGTTTGGGCCAGGCCGGCGGCCCGGGACATTCCCGGGCCGCACGGCCGAACGGCCATCGTGACCGGCGTAAACACCAGGGTCCGGAGCTGTCACAGGGTGCGGAGATCGGTGCCCTGGGGCCATTGCGTGCTGCCACTGTTGCGACGACCACTTGAATTCACCCAATACACGTCGATCAAGCTCACAACACGGCTGCTGCGAGCGGGAATTGAGGCATCCATGGGCTCCGTCGGGGACTCGTATGACAACACCCTGGCCGAGAACCTCTGGATACTCATCAAGACCGAGGGCATCCGAGGCCGCACCTTCGCCACCCGAGCCGAGGCGAACCTCGCGCTGTTCGAGTACATCCACGGCTTCTATAACCCCCGGCGCATCACCCCCGCCTACCGGCCGACCCTCGTCGAGCCCTACCGAGACCATCTCCGTGCTCGCCGTGCGGCAGACCCCGCCATCCCCATCACCCAACTACTGCGGGAAATCCGGGAGCTGGGCTACACCGGCAGCGCCAACCTGCCGGTCCGCTACCTCAACCAGGCCCGCGCCGAGGGTGGTGACCGACCCATCACCACACCGCGCCACGCCAGCCGCCTCCTACTCACCAACCCCGAGAATCCGCGCCCGAAAGAGGCCTCTCTGCTGGAGAAGATCGCCGCGGCCTGCCCGGAGACGACCGCACTCGCCGAACTCGTACGCGACTTCGCCGCCCTGCTGAAGCCGGCCGAGGGCAACGACACGAAACCCACCGAGTGGATCACGGCCGCCCGCGCCGTCGACCTACCCCACCTGCGCAGCCTTCTGCCCTGACGGACACCCAACCTCACCACCGACTACGGGACAGACCCGTTCATCTTGGAGAAGGGGATGGCCCCGGACCTCGCTAGTCTTCGCGCACCGAGATCAAGGAGGACCGGGTGCTTGAGGGTGTGCTCATCGCCGAAAGCCTGCGTATTGGGGCCAGGCTGACGGACGTCCCGCTGCAGGTCAACAAGATCGCACGGATCGAGGTATCCACTGCCGTGACCGGCCAGCCGCGGCAGTGGACCCTGCTGGGCTTCGCCGCGGAGGAGAATGACGCCGAGGATCTGGCCGAGCAGATGGCCGCGAACCTCGCTCCAACAGGAGGGTGGTACGTCAACTACAACACGGCGACCGAGGCGTTCGTCGTCTTCCCGGGAAGGGTCTTCCGTTACCCACGCGGCCAGGCCGAAGGACGCCGCGAAGCGCAGGACCACGGACGCTCCATCGGTATCCCGGAACCGCAACTGGACTGGCAAGACTGACCCGGAGGGAACCGAGGGGGAATTCGCCCGACAAGCCCCCTGGGGAATATCGCCGTCGTCGACAGGACGTCGAGGAACTGGTTCCGGTCGGATCCGGGTATGCCCCACATGTAGCGGATGTTCCTCGCCGTGACCGAGGTCATCCCCTGACGCCGAGCGGCGACGCACGCGCGTCGTGTGTCAGCCCGTCATCACCCTGCGCCAGATCTCGACGATCGTCGCGCTCGCTCGTTCCAGGTCCCCTTCTCCCGAGCAGGCAGCGCGGTAGAAGGTGCGTTCCGTCATCCAGCACAGGGCATAGGCCAGTGCGGAGGCGCCGCCGGGCCCGTCTTCTTCCGGGATTCCAGCGCTCCTGAGCACCTGCGTCATGGTCCGGGCGAAACGTTCCACGGTTTCGCTCCAGGCGGCTCCGATGACCGGATGCAGCGCCGAGTAGTCCACCGCCGCACGCATGACCGTACTGTGGGCCCGCCAGACCTGCTCGGTCGCGTGGACGGCCCGTTCCATGGCCTTCAAGGGCGAGGAGGACTCATCTCGAGCCGTGGCATCGGCATGCGCCCGGATGGTGCGCATGGTTCGTTCAACGAGAGCCGCCAGGACCTCGTGCTTGTTGCCGAAGTAGAAGTACAGGGAGCCCCGGGAAATCCCGGCCCTCTGAGCGATCGCCTCGACCGTGAGGTTCTCAAGACTCGTGTGCTCGAGCAGCTCTTCGGCGGCGTCCAGAAGGGCCTGCTCACGCAGGTCTCCCTTCCTGGGGGCGTCACTGCGCCTTCCCACGGTCATCTCCCCTGATCGACTTTCTGCAGCACTCTACTTCGACGGCGCGGACGCGTGGGCGGAGCGTTCATCCGACGGTTCGTGTGCGGGAACGCACTCCTACGTGGAGGGCTCCTGCCAGGCACCCGCGCCACAGCCTTCACCTGGCCCATGCGCACCGATCAGACGAGGCGCGCAGTGCGCAGCCAAACCTCCAGACAGGTGGCGGCCGCCTGCTCAAGCTCGTCGTCACCGGCCTGGGAAGCGCGGTAGAACGTTCGCTCAATCATCCAGCACAGGGCTCTGGCCGGAGACGCAGCAGCGTGGGGGCCGTCGCCTGCGGGCACGCCGGCGCGTTGCAGGATACGCGTGATCGCTTCGATGAAGATCTCCGCAGCCTGGGTCCAGAGGACGCCGATCTCGGGCACGGATCGGCCGAGGTCGGTGGCAGCCTGCATGACCAGGCCGTGTTCCTGCCACAGCGCCCGAGTACGTGACATGACGGTCTCGATGGCCTCGCGCGGCTCGGCAGGATCGTGTGCAGCATGCCGTGACTTCTGCTGCAGTGCGGCCACAGTACGAGCGACCAGACCGGACACCACGTCCCGCTTGGAGCGGAAGTAGAAGTAGAGGGAGCCGCGCGAGATGCCGGCACCCGCCGCGATGACGGTCGCCGACCGTCATCGCCTCGAATCCGACCTTCCCCAGCAGGGCTTCCGCCGCATCGAGGATGGCTTGTTCCCGGACGTCGCCCTTGCGCGGCATGTCCGAACGTCGCCGCCCCACGTCCGCCACTGGCGCTCGTGGGCACAGCCGGGGGCTCGCGCCCGTCGGCGCAGACGGGGCGGGTTCGTGCCCTGTGCCGGTCCACCGCCTACTGGGCACCCGCCCCGGCGAGTTTCAGTTCGCGATCTGGGCTCCGTTGGCGAAGTCCGTCGTCCGCGACAACTCCTCCCAGGCGCGGATGTCGTGGTCCACTGCCTGCCGGGCCTGCGCGAGGCGCAGGGCGTCGGAGCCCAGAACCAGATGCAGCAGTGTCACGAGTAGGCACGGAACCAGTGACGCAATCGAGTACACCACCCTGGCCAGTGGATTGCCGGTGAGGTTGACGAGGGAGCCGTTGATCAGAGGCAGGAAGCCGCCGAAGAGGATGTTGCCGAGTTGCTGGGCGATGCCGAAGCCGGTGGTGCAGGTCTGCGAGGGGAAGCGCTCGGAGATGAAGGCTGACAAGGGCGCCATAGCAGTGAGCACGGCCAGCACGGTGATCAGTGCCGATAGTCGAATCATCGTCGCAGGGCCGAACAGGCCGACGACGACGGAATCTTCACGAGCAGGGCGAGGACATGGCATCCACCGCCGGACGCACTCCGTCATCCTGGCTCGGTCCACTTTCGGAGTCCCCAGCGGGCCTGGCAAGGCTGGAGTCGATCGCCGTCCGTGACCAGTCGAACTGCTTTACCAACCGCAGCTTCGTCAGCAGGACGACATGGAGCCGAGCTCCCGGCGGCGCTCCCATTCCCCGTCAGGCACTGCCGGGTCCGGATCGTCACGCTCCACTCACGTCGAAAGCCACACCCTTTGCGCGACCGCGCTGGTCGGCGAGACCGCGGATCAGCGCGACGAACGAAGCGACGTGTGAGCTGTAGCTCATGCCGTCGAAGCTATGCGTGACTGACAGACCGTCAGTCATAGACCGACCGAGGACAGCCAACTGCTCGACGAAGGCCTCGTCCTCTTCGCCCCCATCCGGGGCAAAGATCGGCGCGAGGGCCTCCACCCAGGACCTGTGGGCGGAGTCACGAATGCGGCGCACGGTAGTCCGCACCGTCTCAGCGTCCTTCTGCGGGCCAACGCTGATGGCCAGCAGAAGGCGGAGGTAGTCGGGCCGTTGGTCGAGGGATGCGCACGCCGTCGTGAGCCATGCCTCGAATCGCTCGAGCGGCTCACGATCAGCGAATGAGGACGGAGCCGGGAACTGAGCGTGAAACTCCTGAAAGGTGCGCTCAAGCAAGGCCGCCAGGACGCCAAGCTTGTTGCCGAAGTGGTAGTAGATCGAGCTGGCCGGCAGACCTGACTCCGTGGACAGGTCCGATATGGCCATGCCGTCGTACCCTCGGTTTGCGACGAGGGTACGCGCCGCGTCAAGAATGACGTCGCGGCTGCTCGAGCTGGCAGCGGACAACCCTCTCTGACATCGTCGGGTGAGACGCCCCGAAATGATCAGATATTGTGGGCGGGCACG
>NZ_BMQA01000156.1 GCF_014647875.1 Streptomyces brasiliensis
GATGCCGATCGGGAAGACGTACGAGAAGTTCCCGAAGCCCTTCTTGATGGCCAGCTCACGCACGGCCGCGTAGGAACCGGCGAAGCCGATACCGGCGATGATCACCGCACCGGACACGACCACGCCGACGAGCACACGATGGACCCCAGACAGCCGGGATAATTCACCGTCCCCCGCAGCCACAGCCCGCCCCTCCTGCGAATCACACAACTGAACAGGCCCCACACTTCCACGTTCCGCCGCAAGCCGCGCCACTTCAGCAACTTTTCCATCGCACATGCAACGCAGAACACCCCAGGAGTGAAGCTCAAGGGTGACCGAGACCTGAGACACGCAGCGTCAAGCGTGGAGCAGGCCGCTCCCCACGCCGTATGCAGTGCCGCGCCAGAAGTTCACAGTGGCGGGGAGCAGCAGGGCCAGTGTGCTGGCCTGCACGGTCGAGCACCCTCCGACAACCGCTCCCTATCCTCGTGACGTCGCCTCCGCCCGGCACCGACGCGAGGGCCACTCACCCCAGTCACCGACCCGGGCGAATACCCATTGGGGCATCCCCCACCAAACGGGCTCAGAGCTCTAACAGTTCGCTGCGCATACGAGGATGAATCGATCCTCCTGGCGCTGCGGTCGCACGACGCTGAGCGGCGATGGGGGGCATGCACACGGTTCCTTCACATACGCGGATGTGTGGGTGCCACACTGTCTGCTCGAGAGAGAAGGGGTGGGCTGTATGGGGTTCGGTTTCCGTGTGGGTGTTCCGGGGATGAGTGTGCGGGTCTCGACGCGTGGGGTGCGTACCTCGATCGGTTCGCGGGCAGCAAGGATCAGTGTCGGCACGGGCGGCGCCAGGGTCTCCAGCGGGCTCGGCCCGTTTTATGCATCGAGTTCCCTCAGCGGCGGTCGCAGGCGGACCAGCACCCGCCGTAGCCCGCGGCCCCGGACGGTTGCGCCCTCGCCCGCGCAGTTGGAGCGGGCGCGCCGGCAGGCGGAGCGGGCCCAGCAGGAAGCCGAGCGTGACGCTGCCATCGCGCAGCTGCGGGAACTGCGGCGCCAGACGACCAGTGTGCATCTGCAGCCTTTTCCCGTCGCGCATCCGCCGGTTGTCCCGGATGTGCCGCAGTTGGGTCTGCCGTGGGCGCTCGCCGAGGCTCAGGCCTTTCATCTGCAGGGGGTGGGCCGGCTGGCCCGGGCGGAGCGGGCGGCTGCCAGACAGCGCGCCCAGCAGGATGCGCCCGCCTACCTCGCGGCGGAGACCGCGAGGCTGTACGCCGTCCATGACCGGATGGCAGGAGGGGCCGCACAGTGGTGGCAGGCTCTGCTCGCCAACGACGAGGCGACGGTCTGCGAGGCCGTGAACACCGCGTTCTCCGACAATCCGGCCGCCGGGTGCGCCGTCGGCGTGGACGGGTCGGTGATGTCGGTAGTGATGCGGCAGCAGGACCTCGACACGCTGCCCACCCAGACTCCCGGTCTGACCTCCAGCGGGCGGCCGACGTTGAAGAACCTCACCAAGCGAGACCGGCTCCTGTGGTGGCTGACCTCAATGGGCTCGAACATCGTCGCCACCCTCAAAGAGGGCTTCGCCACCGCGCCGGGCATCACCGCCATCGACCTCGCCGTCCTCACGCGCCTGCCCGACACCCAGCGCCTCGGCTTCGTCGCCTACGGCCGCTTCAGCCGCCAAGCCGTCGAGTCGACCCCCTGGAGGGAGGCCGAGGACGCCCTGCGGTTCCTGGACATCGGGCAGGACGTCGCCTGCTCCGTCACCACCACCGCCTCCGGCAACCTCTCCAGCACCGTCAAGCCCCTCGACCCGAGCCGGGTGCCCGGCCTGCAGGACCTGCTCGACCACGCCCAGGACGAACCCGACCCCCCCCCCGCCGACCTCGACCGCACCCTCGGCAGCACCTCACCGCCCGCCGGCCCCGCCGGCGACCCGTTCCGCCTCACCCCGTTCGCCGCGTGGAAGCAGGCCACACTCGCAGCAGCGCCGCCCGCACCGCTCCTCCCGCCGGCCGGGCCCACCCCACCGGCCGCGGCCACCGCGCTGGTGGCCGGTCAGACCCTGGTACTGCCCGAGGAAGCCTGGCAGGGGCTGCAGATCGCCTTCCGTTTCGCCGGCGCGGACGCCGACCTCACCCTCTTCCTCACCGCCGACGACGGCCGCGTGGCCAGTGATGCCGACTTCGTCTTCTACAACCAGCCCGCCACCGTTGACGGCACCGCACGCCTCCTGGGCAAGCAGCAAGAAGGACCACACACCGTCGAACGCGCCACCCTCCACCTGTCCGCGCTTCCCGACCGGGTCCGACGCGTCGCCGTCGCCATCAACATGGACGTCGACACCGGACTGACCTGCGCCGCCCTAACCCACGCCGCTCTCGACATGAACTGCCCCACCGGCACCGCCTGGACGTTCAATCCGCCCGCCGACCCCCACATCAAAGCCATGGTCATCGCCGAGCTGTACCGGCACACCCAGGCCAGCCAACCCGTCTGGAAACTCCGCGCCCTCGGCCAAGGCTGGGCCGACGGCCTCGACGGACTCGCCCGCGCCTACGGCGTCGACGTCGCATAACCCCGCACCGCGTTCCAGCCCGACTCCAGGAACTGGTGGGATCATCCAAGGAAGATCCACAACCGCAGGTCACCGATCCGGGTGGTGCCAGGGCATATACGCATCCCCGGCTGCATCGACTTGCGTTTGCCGTCCAGCATCAGCCCGCGCACATACAGCTCGCCCTTGGCCCGCTGGTCCCGCCGCGCGAGCGAGCCGAGCATCTCGACTGCGAACGCCTCCAGACGCGGACGGACCTCGTCCATCTCCTCAGGTGTCACACCTGATACAAGATCACACACTACCCGTTAGACGGCAGTTGGGGTACCTAACGAAGCCCTACTAGTGTCTCGTGATTCGGTTTATGTCAGTTCGAGTTGTTGTTGACGAGTTTCTTCACGGCGGTCTGGACGAGCCGGACCTTGGCGAGGATCTCCCCGGCGATTGCGGTCCAGGTGAAGGGTCTCGCGTTCTCGTTCCAGGAGTTGATGCAGTCACGGATCTGCTTGACCAGGACGTTGGACGCTGGAGAATGTGCCGCGGCGGATCGACTGTCGGGTGATGATCCCGAACCAGGTCTCGGTTTGGTTCAACCAAGAGGAGCCGGCGGGGGTGAAGCGGAGGCGCACGTGAGGGTTCTTCGCCAGCCACGCCTTGACGTCGGAGTGGTGTGCGTGGAGAGGTTGCGCAGCCCGGGCAGTCGAAACCCTCCGCCTGGTTGATGTTCAGCAGCGTCAGCGCAGTGCGCCGCACCGAGGTCTGCCCCAGGGAGTACTGGAGGGCGTGTGTGACGGCGGGCATGCCGGTCGCCCACGTCTTGGGCCTCGTGACCGACAGGCGCTCGTCACCTGGGTCTTCGATCGCGCTCATCGTTCGGGTGCTTTCTCCGCCACTCCTGTGGACATTCCGATGACCGGGCCGGCACGGAACCGGGAACCGGTGCCCGTACGGGGGCTCTCAAGCGCATGTAGAGGGGCTCCGCTGGTTACGAGGCCGAGGTTTCGACCGGGCGGATCCACAGCCGCTGCCCGATGGCGGCGGCCTGCTGAACGATCCGGCTGACGGAGGCGGCGTCCACGACGATGGTGTCCACGGGTGTGCCGTCGACGTCGTCGAGTCGCGTGATTTCGAAGCGCATGGCTTCTCCCTTGGCCTGGTCAGCCTCCGCGCCCACCCCGCGTCACCTCAGTTCAGCACTGGACGGCCCAGCGGCAGCGGCCTGCCGCCCGTCGCGGCGAACATTGCGCCGGCGAACAGGTACACCCCGACCGCGGTGAACGCGAACACAACGTACCCGCCCGCGCTGGTGGCAGCCGTGGAGGCGCTCACTGTGCCGTACAGCACGAGCGCGAGCGCGATATCGATCAATGCGAACAGCAGTGTGAATGCGGCGGGCAACCGCAAGGTGGCCAGCGTCAGCAGGCCGATCGTGACGAGCCAGGCGATCAGGAACAGGCCCTGCGTGGCGACCGCCGCGTCGCCGGAGATGCCGAACCAGCCGTGAATCAGGCCGAGCACAAGTGCCGCGTAGCTGAACCAGAACCCGGTGAACACACCGAACACGGCGGCGACAGCGTTCTGGCCCAGTGCCGCTGCCCACACCGCGGCGACGAGTTGGCCCAGGCCGGTCGCGGGCAAGATGATCGCGATCGAGGCGCCGACGGCACCGGCCGGGACGTACCCGGTCAGCACCAGGCCGAGCGCCGTCGCGCCGACGATGAAGGTGGGCACGCCGATCAGGGCGGGGTCGCCCGCGGGTGCGGATCGGACGGGGGCTTCGGTGGCAACGGCAGCGGTCATCGTGTACTCCTCTTTGAGCTGCGAGTGATCCTCAGTGCGGTCAGGCTGGGCGGCGGTCCAGGATCGGCCAGTTGAGTGGAAGCGGGAGACGCGATGGCACCACCCGCTTTCCACGCCGAGCTCGGTCACCGGTGCCAGGTCAATGCGGCGGACATGGCCGTGGTCGGCGTCGGGAACGTCCTCAGACTGCGACGTGACGACCACCTGCGACCGAGCGGCCCGCGTTGGGGCGAGGTATTCGGCGGCACCGTCGTCGCCGCGGTCATGATCGACCGTCTCGTTCACCTCGCCAGGGTGATTTCCCTGAAGGAAGACAGCCCCCGTATCAATCCGAGGTCTCGGCTACGGCCCACCGGCCATTACGTGCCCGGTGAAACCTCCGACCGCTTACCGGGTCCTGGGCCACATTCCTGACAGCTCAGGATGGTCGTCATCAACCAGGCGATGGGCCAAGGCGATCGCCTCCCTTGGATTGATCTGGTCATAGGCGGGATGGCCCTCGGCGACACCCTCCAAGGCGTTTGCCAGCTCGCCTGCCGCGGCCGGGGACAGGCTGCTGTCTCGGCTGAAATGCGCGTAGCGCAACCGCAGCACTTCCGCGGCCAGCCGCAGGAGGGAGCAGTTAGCATCGTGTGCCCGATGGGATCGAGCACCTGACTCTTGGCCTTCCACGCCGACTCCCTTTTCCTCTTCAAGTCTCCCGACGCGGCTCACCAGCGCCTCATGAACGCCGACTGTTTTCCGTCTATTGGCGGGTCGGATGGCTGGTGGGCTGGTCGTGCTTAATTGCCGTGGCCGGGTCCGGAGCACCGGTAGATTATTCGGTCAGAACGGTGCGGACCCCGACGCGTCCGGGCCCGGTAAAGCCGGGGGTGTTGGGGCTGGTCCCTGCTGCTGTGTGCCAGGTTTGTGTTTGGCACACAGCGTGCTGGTCCTGTCAGGCGGCTGCGCGCTTTTTGAGTTCGTACGCGGCCGCGGCCGGGTCTGTGGCGTTGTA
>NZ_BMQA01000157.1 GCF_014647875.1 Streptomyces brasiliensis
TGATGACACCCGATCGAAAAGCCCTGGATAAAGCACACTTCACAGGTGAAAACGACCTCTCAGGTATGCCCACGCTGCATCAACGAACCGGAACCCGAAAGGCCACGAGTTGATTCTCTGCGCGTCCCAGCGAGCGCACTTGACCGACATCGTGGGTGTCCCCGCGCTTCAGCGGAGTCGGGATCCAGGCAGGGGAAGGGACGGGAGATGATGGAGGAACGAACACGGCACCCTTGCAGATCTTGAAGCTCGGACATCTCCATGATCCACAAGGGGCCCCCGCGTCCGGAGCCCCCGCCATCACCGATCACCGCGAACCGGACAACCGGGATACGCGGCGGGGCCCTGATTTCACCCCACGGCACAGGATCAAAGAGGTTCCCCAAGGCGGACAACTTCTGCAACACGTGGCCAATTGCCGTACCGTCGGCCGGAACAGCGTCGACTCGGGGCGAAAGCATGGTGACCGCTCGTGGGCGGATGGCCACCGATAATCTCCGCTTCACGACCGTTCGTAGGTCGTTCGCCCGCATTCATCCCACTCTGCTTGTCCTCAAACCGAGGGGCAGTTTAGTTTGCGTCTGCGGTCAAGCAACGCGGCCCGGCCCGATACATGACACAGCGCACGAGCGCAGCGCATGTGTGCCGTCCGGGTTGGCAACAGACCAAAGGCGGTCCTACATGGCACAGGTACGCTGGCTCGACCCTGACCTCTCGCAGCCGTGGCGAGGCAACGGTGTACAGGGCGTGGGAGCGGTTCGTGCGGGGTGAGGATGACCTCGTGGCGTGTCACCCGGGATAGCGATTTCCTGGCACCGGCCTGACCACACCACGGATTTCAACCAAAACCCAGGCGCAGGATTGCACGAACGGCACCTCCTGCCGGGGGAACGGCGGGGCCGGGCCGGTCGGTGGCGACGGATATCGGAATAGCTTGCCCGGGTGGCGTAGCGCTTGAGAGTGTCCGATTTTGTCGACAACGAGCCAACGCTTTCGTGTAGGTGTTCCGCGAAATCTGTCGGAATTTTCATTTCTCGCTAACGAGGAGGTGAAGTCGATGACGACTGCCCAGGAACGAGCCGATCTCCTGGCCGAAATCGGCGGACAGAACAAGGCAGCCATCGGTGCCGTGCTCGGCACCGGCTCAATCGCCAAGGCAACCGAGCGTGCCGACGGGACGATGGAGGCGACCATCCGGATCCCGGAGGATGCGATGGTGTGGGAGCCTGCGGTCCTGATCCTGCCGCACGCCGGCACCGTCGAGCTGACGATCATCAATGATGACAAGAACACCCACGCCTGCCTGCTGCCCAGTAACGGCGACAGGAAGTTCATCGGTCTGCTGAACCACTCGAAGGGCCGCGCGACGCTCGAACTGGACGGTCCCGGCTACTACTGGTACGGCTCCCCGGCCGGCAACGACGAGGGCAGGGGACTGACCGCCGCCATCGTCGTGAGCGGCGAAGTACCGCCGGAAGCCAAGCTCGACCGACCTGCCCAGCCGCGGCCGTAGAAAGGTAGGAACCACCATGACCGTCGAATACGTCGACGCCGGCGAGGCGTTCAACCACAGCCAGCTTTCCAACATCCCGCACAGTGCTCCGGACGTGACGCGCGACATCAGCTACAAGCGCATCCTCCAGGCGCGCAGCGAATCGCAGAACTGGATTACGTACTACGGCGACTACGACGGCAAGCGGCACAGCCTGCTCGACCAGATCAACGTCGAGAACGTCAAGAACCTGAAGGTCGCCTGGATCCACCAGGCGAGCTCGACCGGCCTGATCGCCTCCACCTCGACCTACGCGTTCGAGGCCTGCCCCCTGGTCGTCGACGGCGTCATGTTCGTCACCGGCTGGGACGGCTGGCTCTGGGCGCTCGATGCGACGACCGGCGAGCAGCTGTGGCGTTACAAGCACGCGGTCCCCTTCGACGTGACCTTGTGCTGCGCCAACGTCAACCGCGGCTGTGCGGTGGCCAACGGCAAGGTCTACATGGTGACCCAGAACGCCCAGTTGGTGGCGATCGACGCCACCAACGGCCAGAAGGTCTGGCAGAAGACCATCGGTGACGTGCGGGCGGGCGAGAGCGCTTCGATCGCTCCGCTGGTCATCAAGGACACGCTCATCACCGGTTCCGCCGGTGGCGAGTACGGCGTCCGCGGTCACATCGACTGTTGGGACCTGGAGACCGGTGAGCAGCGCTGGCGCACCTACACCGTGCCGAAGCCAGGTGAGCCCGGCTCGGAGACCTGGCCCGCCGACGGGGAGGCCTGGCAGCGCGGAGGCGCGAACCACTGGGTCACCGGAACCTACGACCCGGAGCTGAACCTTTACTACGCGGGCACCGGGAACCCGGCTCCCGATTTCGACGGCGAGGTCCGTGAGGGGGACAACCTCTACAGCGACAGCGTGGTCGCGCTGGATGCGGACACGGGTGAGATCAAGTGGCACTACCAGTTCACCCCCCACGACCTGTGGGACTACGACTCCACCATGGAGATGACCCTGTTCGAGCGGGATGGCAAGAAGTTGCTCGCCCACTTCGACAAGAACGGGTACATGTTCGTCCTTGACCGCACCAACGGCGAGCTGCAGCACGTCACGCCGTTCGTCGACCGGATCGACTGGGGCGTCATCACCCGCGACGGCAAGGTGACCCCGCGGAAGTACCCGGACAAGGAAGGCGAGCCCTGCCACTTCTACCCCGGCCCCGCCGGTGCGAAGGAGTGGACGCACGCGTCGTACAACCCGGACCACGATCTGTTCTACGTTCCGGTGGCCGACGTGGGTGCCACCGCCACCCGGCGTCGTCGCGAGTTCAAGGAAGGCATGCCCTACTGGGGTGCCGCCGTCGAGGTCGACATCGACAACATGGCCGGGTCGGTCAGCGCGTTCGACTCCCACGGTGAGGAGAAGTGGCGCTACCGGCTCAACGTGCCGATGGCCGCGTCGACCCTCAGCACCGCAGGGAACCTGGTGTTCGCGGGCACACCCACGGGTGAGTTCATGGCGCTCCACGCCGAGACCGGAGAGAAGCTCTGGAGTTTCCAGTGCGGCAGCGGTCACCACAGCAGCCCGAGTACCTACACCGTCGATGGCAAGCAGTACATCACGGTGCCGGTCGGCTGGGGTGGCTGGCTCGAAGGCATCGTCCCCGGCATGTCCGGTCAGGGTCACGGTGCCGCGGTGATCACGTTCTCCCTGTGACAGGGAAGCGCCACTGACGTGGTACTGACGCGAGACACGAGGTAACTTCCTGGCGGTTTCCTTTGCACCCGCCCGGTGATCGAGTCGTCCCGGCGGCGTCTCGATCACCGGGCGGGTGCTTTCGCACTGACAGGCGAGGAGAGCGGGGCTACGCCGAGGTCCCCCGTAGTCTCGCAGGTGGTAGGTATTTCAACCCGCACCTCGGTCATGGGGAAGACAGCGGAAGAAACAAAGGGTGATGTGATGAACCAGTCGTCGGTGCCCCAGCAGGACACTGGATTTGAGCGTCTGCCGTGCCACTACTGCGGGGAGGCCTACGAGCCTGGCGATCTCGCGCGGCACACCGAGCCGGTGCACTGCGGGCCCTGTATCACGTGCGTCGACAAGCCCGCATGCTTCAGCTGCCGTCTCATGTACTGCGTTTGCGACGTGCACAAGTATCGAGGCTGAAAAGCCCAACGGACTGCCGCAACCCCGGTAGCTGTGAACCTCCCCGGCCTGAAGAAGGCTGGGGCTTCTGTCTTGTGCGCTTCAGGCAGCGTGGGCGGATGCCCTGCCAGCACCCTGACGGGAGGTGGTGTCGCCTGGGATGACAGCGCTGTCGACAGCTACACCCGCTGCGGTACTGCTGGGGCGGGTGGCCCGGTTCGGTGCGCTACGCCGTTCTTCCCTGCCTGCTTTCCATCGACTCGTGCGAGGACGTTCTGGTGGTAGGCGTGCAGTGACCGCTGGAGCGGGCTCCTGCCGGTCTGGGACCGGCGATACGTGACCTCCGCACGGAGGTCGGGGTCCGGGACGAAAGTCCCGTCGTTGTCGGCAAGCGTGTGGATGTTCACGTCGCCCACGGCATCCCGGTGACACCGGAATACGCACTCGGGGCTTTTAAAGCGGGCTCCGCCGCTGCGCGGCTTCGGACTGAGGATGAGCTAGCCCGGGCGTAAACGCCCGGGCTTGCGCTCAAGAAGAAGGTCAATCCGACTGAGACGTCAGGCTGCTTGTACTACAGCCGGAGATCTTGAGGATCGGTGATGGGTGGGATCGGCTGGTAGTGGGTCCAGGGGCGGAGGCGGTCCGGGAGCGGGTCTCCTCGTCGCCGGTAGTGGCTGATCATGGCGCGGGTTTGGTGGAGGCGGCGCCACAACTCGCAGGTCAGGACGGTATCCACGGGGTGGCAGGGATTGAGTCGGGTGGCGGCCAGGCAGTGCCGGATGGTGTGGGCGGAAGGCCGCGGAAGCGGACCGTGGATTGGCCAGCGGCCTCGCTCTTGCTCGTGACCTGGTCTTTTCCCGCGGTGAGGTCATGCTCGGTGTCGGTGTCGGTGTCGGTGTCGGTGTCGGGGAGGGCGGCGTGTTGGACGCTGAGGAATGCGGTGGCCAGCATGCAGGCGGTGACATGCCGGTGCCAGGGCGTCCACTTGCGGACCTGGTACCGGGCGAGGCCGACGAGCTGTTTGCTGATCTCGTTGTCCTCCTCGATCTGCCAGCGGCCACCGGCCCGGGCGATGATCTGCGAGAGCGTGGCGCCTGCGGGGGCGTGGACGAGGAAGTAGGCGATCTCGCGGTGGAGTCGGCCGTCCTTGCCGCGCCGGTTGGGATGCAGGCTGCGGCGCAGCACCAGCCAGTGCGTGAAGCCGTCGGCCGGGCTCTCGTCCTTCACCTGGACGGCGAAGGCCGTCCAGTCGTAAAGTCGTCCACCCCTGGCGCCGTCGCCGCAGGAACGGCGTTCCCACTGGTCACGGACTTTCGCGTAGGACAGCAAATCGTCGGCGCGCTGGACGGCCGGCTGACGCGGCCGCCCCGGGACCCCGTCCAGGGGGAGGTCGACGGGGACGCCGAACACGTATGGCACCTGGTGCGCGTGGCACCAGGCCCGCAGTCCGGAGTCCTGGCCGTAGCCGGCATCGGCCAGCACCCAGGAGAACGGCATGTGGGTCGCGCGGGCCTGCTCCAGCATCGCGGTGGCCAGCTCGGGCTTGGTGGCGAAGG
>NZ_BMQA01000158.1 GCF_014647875.1 Streptomyces brasiliensis
CTGCCCGAACTTGCCGCACCAGCGGCGGACGGTCTCGTAGGAGACGACCACGCCCCGCTGGAGCATCAACTCCTCGACCTCCCGGTAGCTGAGCGGGAAGCGGAAGTACAGCCACACGCAGTGCGCGATGACCTCCGCCGGGTAGCGGTGGCCCCTGTACGACGGCACCGTCGACGACACGAACGACCCCCTCCCAGCATGACTAACCTGAAGATCATCCCACCACCCCTCAGCCAACCTGACAGCGCCGACCGGCGTACTCGAAGCAACAGTGCGTGGCCCCACTACGGGCCCCAGCCCCAGGCTGACCTGCGGGCTCAACGTCCCAAGAAAACACCGGAGTCGGCCAGGCGGGCGCCGCCCCCCCCCATGCTTTCACGCCCGCAAGGCGTCCCCACCCAGGGCCGGAATGACAGCGCAGGCACAGGCGATGGCCTCCCCCGTGCGAGTGACATGCCGTGCCGCCTCCACGCGCGGCATGCCACCTCACCCGAACGCGTCCGCGCTTCGCACTTAGGGTGACGCCAGGAGGTGGCGGATGCGAGTGGGGTTGCACGCGCTCGGCATCGGTGACGGTGCCCGTCCGGAGGTCATCGGGGCGGTGGCCACAGCCGCGGAGATGCACGGCTTCGCGAGGCTCTGGTGCGGCGAGCACGTGGTGCTCGTGGACGCGCCCGTCTCCCGTTACCCCTACTCCGCGGACGGCCGGATCGCCGTGCCCGCGGACGCGGACTGGCTGGACCCGCTGCTCGCCCTGAGCTTCGCGGCAGCGGTCACCAGCCGGATCGAGCTCGCCACCGGCATGCTCCTTCTGCCTGAACACAACCCGGTCGTGGTCGCCAAACAGGCCGCCACACTCGACGTGCTCTCAGCCGGGCGGTTCACCCTCGGTGTCGGGGTCGGCTGGTCGGCCGAGGAATTCGCAGCGCTCGGAGTCCCCTTCGCCAGGCGCGGGCGGCGCACCGAAGAGTACCTCGCCGCGATGCGCATCCTCTGGACCGAGGACCCGGCCTCCTTCGCGGGGGAGTTCACCCGCTTCGACGCGATCCGCGTCAACCCGAAGCCGCTGCGCGGCGGCCGGCTCCCGGTCGTGGTCGGCGGCAACAGCGACGCCGCCCTGCGCCGCGCGGTCACGCTCGCCGACGGCTGGTACGGCTTCAACATCCCGGCGGCCGACGTCCGCTCGCGCGTCGCCATCCTCGCCGACGAGTGCGCCCGCCACGGTCGCGCCTTCGACGAGCTCACGGTTGCCGTCGCGTTGGGCGACGGCACACCGGAGCACCTGCCCGCCCTCGCTGCAGCGGGCGTCACAGAACTCGTGGTCGTCGGCGCACCCCCGCCCGCTCCCGACGCGGCGGCCACCTGGGTCGCGGAACTCGCCCGGACGTGGATTCACCGGAAGGACTGACCGGGGTCCGTCGGGCTCGGCCGGGCGCAGCAGCTCGACGACGCGACGCTGCGTCGGGTGTCGGCCGGAGACATGGACCTGGAGCAGATGTCCATGCTCCCCGAGGTCGCCGACGTGCCGGACGCGGAGGGCCGCCTGCTGCGGGCAGTAGCCCGGGACGAGGTCGAGGAGGACGGCGGGCGCGGCCACTGGGACCAGGAACTCGCGCTGCTCCACTGCCCAGCCCCAAAGGTCATCGAGGCGGTCGGGGGTGAGGTCCCCTCGCCCGAGGGCTACGTGAGCATCTTCTTCACCCGGAGGTCGGCCAGACCGTCGCGGGTCGCGTCTTCGGCAGCCGTACCGAGGGCCACGACGCCCAAACGACTTGGGCGACCCGGCTGGCGCAATACGACGCGGTCACGCACTGGGGCATCCCGAACCACGCGCAGCTGGAGCGTCTGCAGGGCATCACCCAGCCGGTGTTCGTAGCGAACGGAGACAGCGACCCGATGATCCTGCCGCGCTACTCCCACCTGCTGGCCGGCCTGCTGCCCAACGCCGAGATCAAGATCTACCCCGACGCGGCCCACGGCTTCCTCTTCCAGCACCACGAGGAATTCGCCGCCGACGTGACCACCTTCTTGGACAAATAATTCCCGTGCCGCCACGGAGCGGAGGGCAGGGGCGACCGCCCCCGCCCTCCCGGTGGCGGTCGACGTGAGAATGAGAGCGTGGTGGTGAACCGTGCTGTAGGTCGATGACCTGCGGCTTTCGGGTGGTTGTGGTGTGGGGGTGGTCGGCCCGGGGCAGCCAGCGGGTGGTTGGTTCTGCCTCGGAGGTGTGCGGTGCCGTCGGTGATCGCGTTGCTGGAGTTGCGTGAGGCTCGGGCTCGGGAAGAACTCGAGTCCTGGCTGGAGGTGGTCTCCTGCCGCACACCGCACCACCCGCGGTGCGACTGACCGCGCTCGTGCTGGCCGCGCACACCTCCGCCCAGGGCCACCACCAAGCCGACATGGACGTCCTCGCCCGCCTGTGCGGCCACTCCCCCCACCAGACCGCAGAACTACTCGACCGGCTGACAACCAGCCGCATCCTGACCGCCTGGCACCACCACCGGGACACCGATGAAGTCCTATGGCAACTCCCCCATGAACTCCCAGCGGCTCACTCTGCAGTACGCCCCAGACATCACCACGTACGCCGCCCCTGAAGCTCAGCTCGAACAAAAGACATCACTCAAGAGACACAACAGGGTTAACTCATACGTACTATCTCTATGCCGGGCTATTTGCAGCGGTGACCGCCGCTGTCTCCAGCTCGAGCCCACACGCGTGGCGCTCCGCGTCTGCGTCAAAGATCTGGCACGCATAGCCAGGAACACCGAGAAAGGCAGCACCATGTCGGAGAGCACAACGGCAACCACCGAGCTGACGTCGCAGTACGCCGCCCAGGTGACCAGCGATCTCGAACGCAACGCCAAGGAGCAGGAACGCATCAGCGCGGACATCGCCGCACTGCAGGAGCAACTGGCCGCCCTGCAGCATGACCACTCTGTTCTGGTCAACGTGCAGCAGGTACTTGGCGTTTCGCCGGCACCGGTTCAGCCTGCGGCCGCACCAGACAGCTCTACCGTGCCCGCTCCCCGCAACAAGAAGACGGCTGGTGAGCACGGTGCCAGCAAGCGGACGCGAGCGAAGAAGGCCGACGACGCGCAGGACCGCGCGGCGGCCAAGAGCTCCGCGTCCAAGAAGACGGCTGCCAGCAAGAAGCCCACGGACAACACCACAGCCGCGACAGCGACCCGGCCTACGCTGGTCGAACTCGTCCGCAGCCACCTCACCGAGCAGAGCGAACCGCGCTCCGCGACCGAAGTCACCACGACACTCGACGCGGCCCACCCCGAGCGCGGTATCAAGACCACTGTCGTGCGCACCACCCTCGAAGGACTCGTCGCCAAGAACCAGGCCCAGCGCACCAAGCAGGGCTCCTCCGTCTACTACACCGCCCCCAACGCGAACGAGGAGACGGCTGCACCTGTCCTGGGCGAGGAGCAGGCCGAGTAAGAACCGTCAGGCGGCACGCTGCCGCTGCGGCGGCAGCCAGCCTGCCTGCAGGCCGCTACGCGGGTCGGGCAAGGGTACGCCCTCACAGCCTGACCGATTCGCCCGCTCCAGCAGAGCCACAAGTGCGG
Organism: Streptomyces brasiliensis; assembly: GCF_014647875.1. Lineage (GTDB taxonomy): Bacteria > Actinomycetota > Actinomycetes > Streptomycetales > Streptomycetaceae > Streptomyces > Streptomyces brasiliensis. The sequence goes on from NZ_BMQA01000158.1 coordinate 3,579, forward strand.
GTGGGTCACTCGTCGGTCACGGTGATCTGCAGTGGCCCGCCGGGCACCGGGAGGCCGACACCATTGGGGTAGCCGTACTGCGAAAACAAGCCGCTCCCGTCGGTCAGCGTGAAGCCGACCGTGTACGTGCCCGAGGCCAGGCCCTGGTGCAGTGGCACGTTCAGCTTGAGCTCCCCGCTGGTAACGGAGCCGACACCGCCGGAGGCACCATCCACCGAGATGCCGTCCGCGTCGTACACGGTGAGACTGAAGCCGGTGATGCCCGCGAACGACGTCACATCGAGGGTGAGCACGTCGTTGCGAGGCAGCGAGCTTGCCGGCACAGAGACATCCGCAAGTGATGCGGAGTTGACGACGGGGGCCTGGGTGTTCGGGATCTGTGTGGCGACCAGGTCCAGTTCCGGGCCGCGGAAGGCTGTGCCGTAGGCGGCGGCGTTGCCGGCGCCGTCGGTGAGGCCGATCCCGGTGACCTTGCACTGTTTGGTGAAAGTCGGCGCTACGGTGGCGAGCACCGAGATGGTCCCGTCGGGTGCGATGGTGGGGTTCTCGGTGACCGACCCGCTGCACTTGTCGAGCAGCAGTGTGACGGAGGAAATGCCGTTCTGGGCGCCGAGCGGCCTCATTGTGACCGTCAGAGTCGCGAACCCGGTCCAATTGTTGTATTGCTCGGGGCTGATGGCGAAGTCTGCCGCCGACAGCGCTCGGTTCTGGGTCACCTGCATCGGAGCCGCGGTCAGCCCGCTCGTTGTGCTGACGTTGCCCGCGACGTCGACCAGTTTGACCTGCGAGACGGACCAGGTCCCGGCGGGCACGTCCTGGGGGATGGTGACGTCGACGGTGCATTCGAGGTCGTACGTGTCGAAGACGAAGTCCGTCCCACACCACAGTTCGCCCACCGCGTTGCGCACCACTGCGAAGTGCGCGGTCACCGCCCCGCCGTGCGAGCCTCTCACGACCAGCTTCCCTCGGTCGAACCCCGACTCGGCGTCGGTGATGTGCAGCCGGTAGCGCTGGGTGACCGACGCGTCGGCGTTGTAGAGGTATTTGGGTTGATCGAAGTCCAGGCGAAGCTGGTCAAAGGCCGGACCAGCCGTGTCGGCCGGCTGTGTCGCGGTGGACTCCGCACCGGGCCGCGTCTGCTCCGCTGCCTGCGCCGGCCCGACGGCCACCACCCCGATCAGCAGTGCCCCTACCCAGGCGACAGGCGCCCGTAACAGGCCACGTCTGCTCACACGCCACATACCAATCCCTCCCCATCAGTCCTTGTCCGTCTTGCCCGTGGGACCCAGCTGCGGTGTTCCAGAACCGGGGCCTACAAGGAAGACAGACAAGGGGCGAGCAAGGTTGCGGCTGATGGTCGGGTAGCCCGGGGCGTCTCAGCCCCGGGCTCCCACAGATCCGTACGTGACAGTCGCCCGTCATACGGCTCTTGTCGCTCTGATCATCTGACGGCCGGTTTCGCCCAGGCCCAGTGCGCGAAGTACCGAGGCTGCCGGGCAACCGCGTCGTGCATCGCCCGGTTGGCCTTCTTCCAGGACCGGAGCCTCTTGTACTTGTTCATGATCCACCGCAGCAAG
>NZ_BMQA01000159.1 GCF_014647875.1 Streptomyces brasiliensis
CCACCCAGACCTTGCGGATGGTGGGGTGGGCGGCGGCCACCTGGTCGACCAGGTGGGTGCACGCTGCCGCGTTGCCAGTGCACCGGCTCAGGGCTGGCTCCCTGCTACCGCCAAGGTCCTCGTACGTGTGGCTCTGTTGCCGTCATCATCTGCCGTCAGGGTCTGTAGAGCCCCGTCGTGTGTCAGGCAGACGCGGGGAAAAGGCGCTGGACAGCGTTGACGATGGCCGCGTGTCGCCAGCTTTCGCCCGGGTCTACCGCCCGCCGGGCGGGGATCGGTCACGGCCACCTTCTGATCCGTAGCTAGAGGCGGATCGGCGCACGGCGGTCGGTTGGGTCACTTCACGGCCCGTCGAGGTCACTACTGGTCGCGTCGGTTGCTGTACAGCTGCGGTGGCACGTCACGGCGTACGGCGTCGCCCGCGACGGGCGGCTGTTCCAGACGCAACGCGGCGGACTCATCCAGGACACCGGATACGGCGAGGTGTGGGCGGAAGCCCGCGCGCGTGCTCTCACGCCCGCTCAGTGCGCGTCATTACTCGCGAAGCGTCCATATGATCTTCGCCACGCCGCCGTGTCCACGTGGCTCAGCTCCGGGGTGGAACCGCAAGAGGTGGCCGCGCGCGCCGGCCACAGCGTGGCCGTGCTGTTCCGCGTGTACGCGAAGTGCCTGAACGGCGGCGCCGCCACGGCGAACGCCCGAATCGAGCGGGCCCTGAAGAACGGCAGCTAGAAGGGTCGAAAGCTGCCCCACACCTGCCCCACACGGACTGGTCAGCACCCGAATCAGGGTGAGACACACTGGGAAAAAGCACCCATAGCGACCAGGTCGCGCCCGTGAACGCCGAAAAGGTCTGCGATCAGCATTGCTGCTGGTCACAGACCTTTTCGGTCTTGTGGCGGCGCCAGGATTCGAACCTGGGAAGGCTGAGCCACACCGCCGGGGTTCGCTGCCATGTGAGCCCGCTTTCGGCGGTGCTCCCTGGCAACGACGTAAACAATACCCGATGCCCAGGGGTGCTTCGCCACCCGATTGATCGGCGCCCGGAGGTCGTGGGGTGGCTAGGCTGGTGCGGATACGGCCCGGCCCTGTGCCGGACTCGGCGGCCGCCCAGTACGCGCCGACACGCACCCGATACACACCCTGATACAAGGAGCCACAGGACATGGCCGACTCCAGTTTCGACATCGTCTCGAAGGTCGAGCGGCAGGAGGTCGACAACGCCCTCAACCAGGCCGCCAAGGAGATCTCGCAGCGCTACGACTTCAAGGGCGTCGGCGCCTCGATCTCCTGGTCCGGCGAGAAGATCCTGATGGAGGCGAACTCCGAGGAACGGGTCAAGGCCGTTCTCGACGTCTTCCAGTCCAAGCTGATCAAGCGCGGCATCTCGCTGAAGGCCCTGGACGCGGGCGAGCCCCAGCTTTCCGGCAAGGAGTACAAGATCTTCGCTTCGATCCAGGAGGGCATCTCCCAGGAGAACGCGAAGAAGGTGGCGAAGATCATCCGTGACGAGGGCCCCAAGGGCGTGAAGGCTCAGGTGCAGGGCGACGAGCTGCGCGTCACCTCCAAGAGTCGTGACGACCTGCAGGCCGTGATCGCGCTGCTCAAGGGCCAGGACTTCGACTTCGCGCTGCAGTTCGTGAACTACCGCTAGTACGCCGAGAAGGGCGGGCACCCGGGAAGCCCGGTGGTGCCCGCCCTTTTCGTCTGTCGGTGCGGTAGTCGGATCCGGATCGCTCAGTCGCGCGAGTTGCCGAACAGGACGCGGTAGAGGATCAGAAGGACGAGCGAGCCGCCGATCGCTGCCGCCCAAGTGGCGCCGTCGTAGAAGTTCTTGGTGATCGGGTGGTCCAGCCAGCGGGCCGAGATCCAGCCACCGACGAACGCCCCCACGACGCCGATAAGGGTCGTTCCGATGAAGCCGCCCGGATCGCGTCCGGGCAGCAGGAGTTTGGCGATGGCGCCGGCCAACAGGCCTAGGATGATCCAACCGATGATGCTCATGCCGTGAACCTGCCCTCCCGCGCTGTGCCCGCACTCTCCCGGGCCTGTGAATTTCGTCCGGACCGGCTGTGCTTCGCGGGCCGTGCGTGCTGTGCGTTGTTCGGTGCCGTCTGCGGCGCACGTATTCGCACCGCGTTGATGAACAGGACGTCACCGGTGCACCCGGCGGTTCCGGCGATCAGTAGGGTGCGGCTCATGACACGCTCCGATTCGGGTCTGCGCCGCACTCTGGGCGTGCGGGACGCCGTGGTCGTCGGCCTCGGCTCGATGATCGGCGCCGGCGTTTTCGCCGCCCTGGGTCCTGCGGCGCGCGCTGCCGGATCGGGGCTGCTGCTCGGCCTGGCGGTCGCGGCCGTCGTAGCCTACTGCAACGCCATGTCCTCGGCGCGGCTCGCGGCCCTGTATCCGGCGTCGGGCGGCACCTACGTGTACGGGCGGGAGCGGCTCGGGGACTTCTGGGGATACCTCGCGGGCTGGTCGTTCGTCGTCGGGAAGACGGCCTCCTGTGCTGCGATGGCGCTCACCGTGGGGACGTACGTCTGGCCTGGCCGGGCGCACGCGGTCGCCGTCGCGGCCGTGGTGGCGCTGACCGCGGTGAACTACGGCGGCATCCAGAAGTCCGCCTGGCTGACGCGGGTGATCGTGGCCGTGGTGCTGGTGGTCCTCGCTTGCGTGGTCGTCGTGTGTCTCGGCTCCGGGCAGTCCGATTCCGGGCGGCTGGACATCGGGCTGTCGTCAGGGGTGGGCGGGGTGTTTCAGGCCGCCGGTCTGCTGTTCTTCGCCTTCGCCGGGTACGCGCGCGTCGCGACGCTCGGCGAGGAGGTGCGGGATCCGGCGCGGACCATTCCACGCGCGATTCCGCTGGCCCTCGGTATCACTCTCGCGGTGTACGCGTGCGTGGCCGTTGCCGTCCTGTCCGTGCTCGGTGCGGGCGGTCTGGGGCAGGCGGCCGCGCCGCTGGCCGACGCCGTACGGGCGGCCGGGGTGCCGGGACTGGCGCCCGTGGTCCGGGTAGGGGCCGCGGTCGCCGCCCTCGGGTCGCTGCTCGCGCTGATCCTGGGCGTGTCCCGGACAACGCTCGCCATGGCCCGCGACCGCCATCTCCCCGAGGCCCTGTCCGCCGTGCATCCGCGTTTCCAGGTCCCGCACCGCGCCGAGCTGGCCGTGGGAGCGGTCGTGGCGGTACTGGCCGCGACGGTGGACGTACGCGGTGCCATCGGCTTCTCCTCCTTCGGTGTGCTGGCGTACTACGCGGTGGCCAACGCGTCGGCATGGACGCTGAGTCCGGCTCCGTCGTCGCGTGTGCTGCCCGCGGTGGGCCTGCTGGGGTGCGTGACGCTGGCGTTCGCCCTGCCCGCGGTCTCGGTGGCCGTCGGTGCGGGCGTGCTGGTGGTGGGCGCGGCCGCTTACGGCGTACGGCGGTGGGTGACGCAAACACGGTGACACCGGCCCTGGGAGGAGCGGGCGGCTCCTGTCCTCACGCGGATGGAGTCGGCTGCGTGCGTATCCGGAAGTCGGCCCACGGGGCCAGGTCCGTGCCGTCGTTGGTCTCCTCGTACCAGCCCGTGCCGTCGAGCCAGGCGGTCAGCCAGTCGGTGAGGGTGGGGGCATCCACGTACCAGGCCTCGTCCGCGGTGTCGGCGTTCGGCTCGAAGAGCAGCACCGGGCCGGCCTGGTCGCGGCAGTCCACGCACGCGTACATCCCGCAGCCCCAGTGGGATATCGGCAGGAGGCCCTCGGGCCAGGGCCAGTCGGGGTCCTTGCGGCCGTCCTCGCGGTCGGCGAGGTACTGGGCGACGACCGCCGGTTCTCCGGAGGGCGGGCTGTCCAGGAGGGGCAAGAGGCCGTACTCCGGGCCGAATCCGCCGTCTCCTATACGGCGGTAGAGCGCGGCGAGGAGGGGCGGCAGAGCGAATCCCAGGGCGGCCTCGGCCCGGTCGAGTGTGTCGGCGTCCACGGGCTCGGGGAGCGACGGCCAGCCCCAGGGACGGGAGTTGCGGGCCTTTTCGGCCACCCGTGTCAGCAACTGCTCGATCTCGGTCATGGCTTCATGATGCAAGCCGCCACTGACAGTCGGGCGAGCCTGTGGACAACCTTCGCCTTGTGGAAAACGTTGCGGCCACGGGCGCCGCATGACGGCCGGTCAGGCCGGCCGGTCTCAGGCCGCCTGGTCGGGCCGGAGGTCGTCCCCCGGCCGAAGCCGCTGCCGGGTCAGCGCGACGCGAACGGCTGGTCCGTGGGCACGATCTCGCGGCCCAGCAGAGGCAGCGAGACCGGAATCACCGAACGTTCCCGATCGCGCCACAAGGGCGCTGCGGTTTCGCCTGGATGCATGACCAGCTGATACTTGTGGCAGCAGGCAGTGCCGGCGAAGCGACCTGGAGAGGTGCCGACCATGAAGGTGTTCAACCTGCTGCTCAACATCCTGTGGCTCGTGTTCTGCGGCTTCTGGATGGCGATCGGCTACCTGATCGCCGCGCTGATCTGCTTTGTCTTGATCATCACCATCCCATTCGGCGTTGCGTCGCTACGCATCGCAGGCTTCGTCCTGTGGCCCTTCGGCAGGACCACTGTGGAGCGGCCAGACGCAGGGGCACCATCGTTCATCGGCAACGTGATCTGGGTGATCTTCGCGGGCTGGTGGCTGGCGCTGTGCCACCTGATCACAAGCATCCCGCTCTTCTTGTCGATCATCGGGATCCCGTTCGGATGGGCAAATCTCAAGCTCATCCCGATCTCACTCATGCCGCTGGGGCGTGAAGTAGTAACGAGTGACCGGGGATTCGGCAGCCGTTGAGGTCCAAGCTCCGGGTGAAGGCCTTGCCCTCCGGACTCTTGGCCCGGACGTGGAGGAGGTCATCGGAAGGAGCACGCTGATCGCGGAGACCTGTGTGCCGATGTTGAGTTTGACGATCTCGGTCTTGCCGCCTGTCCGGCACGCCGCTCATGCCTACTGCTGGGCGTCGATCTCGGCGATCAGCTTCTCGATGCGGGTCTTGATCTCGTCGCGGATCGGGCGGACGGCCTCGACGCCCTTGCCGGCCGGGTCCTCCAGCGC
>NZ_BMQA01000160.1 GCF_014647875.1 Streptomyces brasiliensis
ACCGTGCTGGTCGCAGCCATCAACGAGTGGCTGTGACCAGCACTTTCAAAACGCACCCTAGCCCCCTGAACAGACAAAACCTGCCCCATCACACAAACTTGACCCGATCAGGACGGCTTCGCCCGTCCACGCCTCCTAGCGCAGATCGAAACGGCCGAGTTCCATGACTTTCACCCACGCGGCGACGAAGTCCTGGACGAACTTCCCGCCCGCGTCATCGCTCGCGTAGACCTCCGAGAGCGCCCTCAGTTCGGAGTTCGAACCGAAGAGGAGGTCGATCCGACTCGCGGTCCACTTCACCTTGCCGGTGCCCCGGTCGCGGCCCTCGTAGATCGCCGTCCAGATGTCCCCGTCCTGCCTCGGTGCCCACTCTGTCCCCATGTCCAGCAGGTTGACGAAGAAGTCGTTCGTCAACGACCCCGGCGCCGAGGTCAACACACCCACCGAGGAACGTCTGTGGTTGGCGCCGAGCACCCGCAGCCCGCCGATCAGCACGGTTATCTCAGGCGCGCTCAAGGTCAGCAGGTTTGCCCGGTCGACCAGCAGATGCTCCGGTGGCATCCAGAAGCCATTGCCCAGGTAGTTCCGGAAGCCGTCCGCTGTGGGCTTCAAGGCGTCGAACGACTCGATGTCGGTCCATTCCTGGGTCGCGTCGGTGCGCCCGGGCCGGAACGGAACGTCGACCTCGTGGCCACCGGCCGCGGCGGCGTGTTCCACCGCAGCACACCCGCCGAGCACGATTAAGTCGGCCATCGAGATCCGCTTGCCCCCCTGCTGGGAGGCGTTGAATCGCTCCTGGATCGCCTCCAGCGCGGACAGGACGACACCCAGCTGCTCGGGCTCGTTGACCGGCCAGCTGCACTGCGGTTCGAGCCGGATCCGCGCCCCGTTCGCCCCACCGCGCTTGTCGCTGTCGCGGTACGTCGAAGCCGACGCCCACGCCGTGGAGACGAGCTGCGCGACCGACAGGCCAGATCCGATGATCTCGTGCTTGAGGGCGGCGACGTCGTCGACGTCCACCAGTTCGTGGTCCAGCTTCGGCACCGGGTCTTGCCATATCAGCCGTTCAGCCGGGACGAGCGCCCCCAGGTAACGCTCGATCGGGCCCATATCGATGTGAGTCAGCTTGAACCAGGCCCGCGCGAACGCGTCCTCGAACTGATCCGGGTGCTCCAGGAACCGCCGCGAGATCGACTCGTAGACCGGGTCCTCCTGCAACGAGAGGTCCGTGGTGAGCATGACCGGGTGGTGTTTCGTGTCCGGGTCGTAAGAGTCCGGCACGGTGCCCTCGCCCTGGCCGTCGCTCGGGATCCACTGCCACAGGCCCGCCGGGCTGAGCTCGACGTCCCATTTGTACTCAAACAGCGTTTCGAAGAACGTGTGGTCCCACTGGACGGGCGTGCGCGTCCACATCCCTTCCAGCCCGCTGGTGACCGTGTCCGCCGCGATGCCGCTGCCGTACCCGCCGATCCAGCCCAGGCCCTGCGCGGTGAGCGGCGCTGCCTCGGGCTCGGGGCCGCCGGTCACGTTCGGGTCCGCCGGGCCGTGTGTCTTGCCGAAGGTGTGTCCGCCCGCGATGAGCGCCACCGTTTCCTCGTCGCCCAGCCCCATCCGCTTGAAGGTCTCCCGGATGTCGCGGGCCGCGAGCACCGGGTCGGGATTGGTGGCCGGGCCCTGCGGATCGACGTAGATCAGCCCCATCTCGGCGGCCGCCAGCGGCTCGTCGAGTTCGCGCAGACCGCTGTACCGTTCTTCGGCCAACCACTTGCGTTCCGGGCCCCAGTACGTCTCGTCGGGCTCCCATACCTCGACACGGCCGCCGCCGAACCCGAACGTCTTGAAGCCCATCGACTCCAGTGCGCGGTTGCCGGCGAAGACCATCAGGTCCGCCCAGGAGATCCTGCGCCCGTACTTCTTTTTCACCGGCCAGAGCAACCGACGCGCCTTGTCCAGGTTGCGGTTGTCCGGCCAGCTGTTCAACGGGGCGAAGCGTTGCATCCCGGCACCGGCACCGCCTCGGCCGTCGCTGACGCGGTAGGTACCCGCGGCATGCCAGGCCATGCGCAGCACAAGGGGACCGTAGTGACCGAAGTCGGCGGGCCACCAGTCCTGCGAGGTCGTCAGCACCTCGTCGATATCACGCGCCAGTACGTCGAGATCCAGGGTCTTGAATTGCTCGGCGTAGTCGAAGTCCGCGCCCAGCGGGTTGTCTGTGGGTTCGTGCCGACGTAATGCCTTCAAGTCGACCCGGTGTGGCCACCAATCGTTGGCATTGCCGCTCGCCGTCGGATGATTCCGCCGCCGAGCCGGCTTCGTCTCGCCCAGAACCTTGTCGTAGGTGCGGTAGACGTGGGTATCGGGATTCTCGGGCATTGGTGTCCTCCCAGGTGTTGCCGAGCCTGAGATATCGAGCGCCTGGCGCATTGCGCCGGGAGACCGGCACCCGCACGTTCTTCCGGTCGCCCGCGACCAATACGATTCGCCCTTGCCGATGTAGCTTGGTCTCTTCATCGGCCGATGAAGACCAGGCTCCGATATCAGCCGTACGAGAGCGGCTGGGTAACACTGAACGCCATCAAGACTGCCATGAGGGTGAAGCAGAATTCTACCAGCAGGTCAGTATTGATCTTCGGGATGAAGTCGACGAAATGAGCCACAGTGCGGCTGATCCGATGTCCGGCGACCGACATCACGAAGGTCGCGCAGCCGAACAGAACGGGCGCGAGCCAGGGTGTGTAACCGGCAAAGCCGAGGGCCGCGCCTGCGGCGACGTTGTCGATGCTCAACGGGATTGGCAACCCCCACCGTGCCCACTTCAGGTCTGGATCCGCGCGCTCGGGCGAGATCACCGCCCGGACGATGAGGAACAGGCCGTATACACCGAACCCGATCACGGCGATCGTGTCGGCGGGTGTTGTCGAGCCTGTCGCTGAGGACGTGCCCGGCGAGCTGCAGCATGTCGCTCCCTTCGTCGACCGGATCGACAGGGCTTTCGCCTTGGCCGGGTGCTGAAGCACCCGGCCGAGGCGAAAGCGAGGAACGGGTCGGCGCGAGGGCCCACCGTTCAGCCGCCGAAGACCAGCGGTAGCAGGATCGCTGCCCCGAGGAGTGAGATACCGCTGAACAAGTCGGAACGGATCCGCACAACTTTGGCAACCATCTGCCCCACGAACAGTCCAGCCAACGACATGACCACCGTCATGGCACCGAAAGTCAGCATCGGGACCACGAGAGAAAACCCGGCGATCCCCAGACCGGTGCCTGCGATGAAATTGTCGATGCTCAGTGTAAGCGGCATACCGAAGAGCGTCACCCACGGATGGTCCATCTCTTTCGGCTCCGGATTCCGGATAGCGCTGATAAGGAAGCACAGGCCGTACAACCCCAGTGCGGCCGCCCCGATGGATTCCGCCCACCTACCGAGAAATCCAGCCAGGTAGTGACCGAGCAATCCTCCCAAGAGCGGACCCACAGTGTCGAATACCCCGAAGATGAGGGATATTTGCGCGGCGCGACGCCAACCAAAAGGAATGGTTCCGATGGCGATCGACGAGCGAAAATTGTCAAGACTGAGACCGAACGCGAGCGCTATCAGCGGAAGAAATTCAAGAGCCATCTAAACCGCCTTAAAGGTTCAACGATAATCCAGGTTTTCCGGTAGCTAGAACTCGCTTATCGCTGGGGGGGATGCTCGCTATTCCAGCCGGAAACCTCGCCACGCGCGCATTGTGGCGGACCACCCTACCTGAGCCTTGCACTTCCGCGGAGCTGATCACGGATGCGGTTTTCGCCAGTGCGGCGTCGAAAACTCGATTGCGTGGTCGATCGAATTCTCGTCACGCCGCGATCGACAGCGGACACCACCCCGAGGCCGCACAACCGATGATTTTGCTGTTCAACGAAAAATTTCCATAATGCGAGGAGATATCAACCGGACTCGTCGGCACGTCGAAACCGACTTTCAGCGAATGACGCAAGGCCCCTGTGCGATCAATTTTCTGGGGCCTTGCGCCAACGCAGACGTAGTCTCGCCGCAGATTTCAGTCACCTGCCGCGACTACGAGAAATCGGGCAAAACGGCCCGTGAAGTCCGACTGTCAGCCCCGGTAAAAGTATCCGCTGGCCTCAGCGCAAACCTCGATCACCGTGTATTCCGGAGTTTCCCACGTCATGTTTTCATCCTCCTGCTGGCTGCACCCGAAGACTGGGCGAAAATCGGAAAAAGTGATCCGCGCAATTTCAAGGACCACATCACGAAATTTCGCGGTCGAGAAAGATTGTCTTCGATTTAACGGAGTTGTTACAACTTACGTTGGACTAGCGGGCGGTAACCGGTGCCGAACGGCACCCTGGAGCCTACGAGCGGGGACCGACGCAGGGCTCGAGCGTTCTCGGGTGACGAGACGTCACGGTTGTGATGGAGCAGGCGCGTTGTCGGTTTCACGGCGTTGGTGAAACGAGACGCGGCCTCGGATGATCAAGGTGTCTGAGAGGTCGTTTTCTCCCGATGTTTCATCCCGGAATGGGTGTTTAATCCCGGGGTGTCGGGTCGCGCCAGGAGATGGTGGCTTCGTTGGTCAGGCGGTGGGCCATCAGGTCGGTCATGGCGAGGTGGATCATGGCTTCGGAGCGGGCGGGGAGGGTTTCGTAGTCACGGGCCAGGCGGCGGTGGAACATCAGCCACCCGTAGGTCCGCTCCACGGTCCAGCGTTTGGGTAGCGGGGTGAATCCCCTGGTTCCGGGGGCGCGTTGGACGATTTCCATGTCGATGCCGAGGGTGGCGGCGTGCTCGACGAGGTGCTGGCGGTAGCCGCCGTCCACCCAGACCTTGCGGAGGGTGGGGTGGGCGCGGCCACCTGGTCGACCAGGTGGGTGCCGGCGACCGAATCCTGCACGCTCGCGGCTGTG
>NZ_BMQA01000161.1 GCF_014647875.1 Streptomyces brasiliensis
ATCCGCACCGACCGCGTGGCCGCCGCCGGCCCCAACGGCGCTGACCTGTGGTGGTCCGGCGTGAGCGCAGGCGTTGGTTCTCTCGGTTCCTGAAGCCGAAGGCGTTGCGTGCTTCGACCGGTGAACGGCGGACCAATGGTGGCCTCGATGACCAAACAGTCAAAGGACGTCCAGCGTTCGGATGAGCTCGCCGACCTCCGTGCGCCAGGCGCGGACTTGCTCGTAGGTGGGCCCGATTTCGTACTGGTGGTAGTGGCACCCCAGGCACAGGTGCGACCAGACGGCGCGGGTTCGCCGGGCAGTTTCCCCAGGGGTGTAGCAACGCAAGCAGAGCATCTTGGCTCGCATGGTGGTGCGGGCGAGTCCTGGTACTGCTGCGTTGAGGACCCGGTCCACGCAGATCTCCAGGGCAGTCCTCAGGGCCAGTGAGGCTCCGCGGTGACGGCCGGCGGCTGTGGCACCGCCGAGGTCGCCGGCGAGCAGCCGGTCGGCCGTCAGCAGGAGGTCTTCGACGGAGGCGGGGGAAGCGGGTGCTGCGGATATGGAGGCTGAGGATGCGGCGAAGGCATTCATCGGGCGCTCACCTCCGGCTTGCGCACCTTCTGGGCCAGAGCCTCGACGTCCTGGACGAAACGGCGCGGGTCGGTGATCTGCGCTCCGGCGGCGTGGGCTCCTCTCTGGCACTGCTTGATGAGGTATGCCGCCTGCGCTCCGTAGCGGGCTTTCACTTCCTTGTCGACGTCGCGGATCCGTGTGATGTCGCCGAACAGGGCGAGCGCCGCGACCTTCGTGAACTTCTCGGCGTCGTCGACGGCGGCGTGCAGTTCCTGCTCAGGTCCGCCGGAGAAGTGGTGCTTGATCCACGCGGCTTCCAGGAAGGCGTTCTCCAGGGCGATACGGCACAGGCCCATGACACGCGGCTTCAGCGGGCGTTCATGAGCCAGGAGTTGCCGGTGACGGTGTTCCAGGTCGAGCGGAGCCCAGTCGCACTTTGTGATCTGACGGGGCGGCAGGTCGCGTGGGGGGGGGCGTACTGAGCAGTGAAGATAAGAAGCAGTTCGCCTTCACGATCGCGTTGGCGGGTTCGGCAGAACAGATGGCGTCGAAGGGCGGGCTGGGGAGGCGGGGGGCTGATGGAGTCCGTGGAGCAGGGCGAGGGCCAGGGCGAGCGGGAAGACGCCGCACGACGTTCAGCACGCCCTGGAGCGCGGCGAGCGCGTCGGTGACCTGGCCGAGTTCGGCGCGGCACCGGGCCGCCTGGGCACTCCAGCTCCCTTATGGCGTTCTCCCTAACCGCGGCGCAAGCGCGCGGCAGCCGTGCAGGGCCCCGACATGGAGCAGGTCGCCGCCGCGGTGGCCGGGCTGCGCAAGGCCCCGAGGCCACCTGTTGATCATGGTGTTGAGGAAGCACGGCCGGCAGCGACTTACGACGCTCACGTCTGGGCCATCGACTGAGCGGACTTCGCCGAAGCTCATCGTTGCCACTCGGTACCTCATCTACGCTGTGGCCACTTAAGTGCACTGGGGGGCACCGTGCTGATCGTTCTAATCGGCTTGGCCATAGGTGCGGCCTACGTCTGTCATGGCACGCCGTTGTTCATCCCTGCCGTGATCGTAGCCATTTGCTCCTTCTGGTCCAATGGGGGTCATATCTAACTTCCGTGGCACGCCTGAGGTCCCTCGCCTGGCTACGGCCGTCAGTCTGGTTCGTCCTTACGCTGATCTTCGGCATCACGGGCTTGACCATCGGCTGATGGGCCTTCGCCTGGTTCCCCAAGGTCGGCGGAGTCTCAATGACCGAGTCAACAGCTCGTTGGTACTCGATCAGATCTTCTGGAAGTGATGGCCCAAGTCTCTGACGTGCGGCGGCTCACTGCGACGTGCCCTGTGACCTGCGTGGATGCCGGGACTAGTTGTCATCATCTGTCAACGCCGGTTCGCCCCGGACGGCCCAGAGACGGCCCACGCGGCGCATCCGTCAGGCCAGGTGGAGGCTGGGCTGTTCCCCCGTGCCGCACATTGCCGTTGTCCGTGACTGCCCACTGCGTACCGCTGCGTTACGTGTGCCGTCCGTATGATCTCGCGCATGACAGCTGAACACCCGGAGCCCGCGGCACAGAGCGAACTGCGTGCATCTCATGCCGACCGCGAAAGGGTGGTGGAGCGACTGCGGGACGCAGCTGCCGAGGGCCGCCTTGATCTGGACGAGCTGGATTCCCGCTTGGGCCGAGCACTGACCGCCAAGACCCTTGCCGATTTGAAACCGCTCATCGCAGACCTGCCCCACGTCGATTCTCCAGAACTGGGACAGCCGCTCGTGATCAAGGGCGGCATCCATGGTGCGGTGCGTGCAGGACACTGGCGGGTCCCCGCACGGATCACCGCATACGGCGATATGGGCGGTGTCAAGCTCGACTTCACCCAGGCTGACTGCGACTTGCCCAAGGTTGAGATAGAGGTGCGGGGTCAGATGGCCGGCGTCACCATCGTCATCCCTCGTAGCTGGGCCGCAGACACAGACGGAGTGGCACCCGGTGTCGGCGGCGTGAAGGACAAAACGACGCCCGATCGGGTCCCCGGTGCACCGCTGATCCGCCTACACGGCTCCGGCGGTATGGGTGGGGTGGTCGTTCGTCATCCCAACATCCGTGAACGCCGCAAACTCAAGCGTGACGAGCCCCTTTAGGTAGAGCCATGGCGCCTGCGTGAAACACAGAGCCATAGCCCGAAGAGGATGACCGGCCCTAGGGCGCGTGACGCGAGCTGACGGCCTTGTAGTGGGGTGAGGCAGCACCCGCGGGAAATGCTCCGGCTGCCAGACACGGGGTGTCTCAGCCCAGCGGGATGCGGCGGCGCCATCGGGTCGACGCCTTTCTGATCCGCCGCGTCCGCCACCAGTCGCCGAACTTCGAGCCCCACCCCTGCGTCTTCAGGATCAGGACGTTCTCCGGATCGCCGGGGCGCTCGCCCAAGGTGTCCAGTGCGCCGAGGTGCAGAACACGCTCGACGTCATAGTTCGCTCCGATGAACACCCAGAAGACGGGATAGCGGGCAGCCCTCTTCAGCGTGGCGATGACGGCGGCGCCGTCACCCGGCGAGGAGGTAAGCACGATGACCGCGAGCGTGTGGCCGTTCAGGTCACCCGTCGCCGCGATGATCGCCTCCAGCGTTGGGGCGAGCGCGAACCCCCCTGGCCCGAAAGCCTTGTTCTTCTTCACCAGACGCTCGGCCGCGTTGCTCTGCCGCTCACCTCGCAGGGCGTCGACCGGGTCGCCCGTGGCGAACCACTCGTCGACCCAGCGCCCCATGTCGTCTGCCCCGGGCACCGGAACCCGGACCGGCTTCCGCTGAAACACCCAGAAACCGGCGGGTGGCCCACCGAAACTCTGGCGTGCCATCTCCACACAGAACCGCGCGCCGTCGACGGCCAGATAGTCCAGATCCCCCTTGGGCGCCCCCACGGCTATGGCGACATTCATACGAACCCTCCTGGCCGGCGCCGGACACGATCCTCTCTCTCCCACGGCCGGGGCGTCTCCGTCAAGCTGTGAGCAATCTTGAAAACGTCGTGGCAGCGATGTCACCGTGGGTTCAAATCCCACCGCCTCCGCACTGCGAGCAGTAAGAACGGCCCCTGACCAGGTAAATCGGTCGGGGGCCGTTCTCCTGTGCGCTGTCCGTCAACCACCATGGTTCCCCGTCAGTTCCCGGTAGTTCGGGCACGGCAGGGGCACGAGCATCCCCGTATGACCGGGGTCCGGTGGGGACTACTCAGGACGCCGATCGCGCGCCACGCTCGTGCGGCCACCCCGCGAGCCGCCTCTTACTCCCACCGGTTCGGCATCCGGCTCGGGCGCCCCCGGGGCGCCTGTTGCCGGGACGGCTCGACTCTACGGAGTTTGACTCTGTCGGGGATCTTGGAGTTGCCGAGGTCAGGTGCCCAGGGTGCGCCAGGACTTCGGCCGGGGGATCTCGTGCTGATCGAGGTAGGTCTGGAAGGCGGTCGGTCGGCGAGGAGGGGGTGCTTCCTCGGTCGCTGGGAGACCGCTGAGGCGCTCGATGTTAATGGCGACGGCGGTCAGGACGTGCTGGAGATGGACCTTGCCCTGGCCTCGGTAGCGGCAGCGGCGCATGCCGTGTCCGTGGGCGAACTCGTTGACCGTTCCCTCTACTCCGGAGCGGACCGCGTAGCGGGTCTTCCACTCAGGTGTCTGTTGCTCGGCACGGACGCGGAGTTGCAGGTCGCGGAGTTCTCGCGGGGGAAAGCCGACGGTGCGGTGGCTTTCGCGGGAGGTGGTGCACTGGGCGCGGGCCGGGCAGGGTTGGCACTGGCTCTTGGTGAACCGGGCCACGATCAGCGGGGCCGCGGTGGGTGAGGAGGTCGGGTAGGGGCCGTGCCAGCCCTGGCTGACCTGTCCCTGGGGGCAGGTGACCTGCTGGCGGTCGTAGTCGATGTGGAAGTCGTCGCGGGCGAAGCCTTCACCCCGGCGGTGTTGCCGGGTGGGGTTGCCCCGGAGCGGCCCGGAGACGGTGACCTGGTGGTCATGTGCGGCTTGTGCAAGGTGGGGCAGGGAGGTGTAGCCGCTGTCGACGAGGTGCTCGGCGGGCAGCAGGCCGCGGCGGTGCAGGCGGGTGTGGATGCCGGGCAGAACCTTGCTGTCATGGGTGGTGGCCGCGGTGGTGGCCACGTCCGTGATCACGTTGGGGCCGTTGGGAGCACAGGTCTCGGTCAGGTGAGCGGAGAACCCCTTCCAGCTGATGATGTGTCCGTGGCGT
>NZ_BMQA01000162.1 GCF_014647875.1 Streptomyces brasiliensis
GCAACGAGAACACCGGTCCACCAGACACGCACTCGTCACTCAAGAGGAAACGCACCCTCACCAAGTCGCCGATCACCCGCAGCCCAACTTGGGCCACAAGCCACGGTGCGCGTTCGGCCTCAACTTGCTTGACGTGGACGAACACCGTGTAGTCGGCCGCAGGCTCTTCCAGATCGAGGTCGCGGGCATGCGCGCACAGGGTGACGAACGCGCCGCGGGTGCCTCCCACCCCCAGACCTACCTCGGGAGCCTCGGGCCAGGCGTTGAAGTCCCACCGCACCGTCGCCGGGCTGTCGCCCACCGCCTTGAGAAACGGCTCCACGGTCTCGGGTGCCCCAGCCCAGCGTCGTAGCCAGATGGGCAGGCAGGCCGACGGATCATCCCCCGTGTCCGAGGCGCCGTCCCTCTCCCCTGCAGCCCACCAATCGGCGTCCGGCAGCAGGGCCAGCACCTCCGATAGAGAATGAGTCGAGGAGATCCGCGCATCGAAATCGACTTCCAGATCCCTCAGGTCGGCGATCCCCAGCAGCCTCTCAACGATGCGCAATCCCTCCGAGAGGTCCGCCGTTCTCAAGATGGGCTGCGCGTAGGAGTTGGACACGACGACCAGTGTGCCACCGCATGAGCGTTGTCCACCCGCCAAGCAGGCTGTGTAGTTGAGCTGACGGACAGGAGAAGCCCCTGGAAGATGGGCTTTCGACCAAGAATTCCGTCTCCACCAGAGGCTTCGCATGCTTGTCTACCCGTCCGGGATCGACGTGTCCAGCTCCGCCCTGCGCTTCCTGTCCGCTCGGTTGCGCGACCAACGCCGGCAGCGCGACACCCGCTGGCGCCGGCTGAGTACGGCCCGTCAGGCTCTGCTCGCCCTCGCCCACCTGCGGTGCGGGCACACCTACGCGCAGCTCGCCGCGGGCTTCGACGTGGGCACCCACCACCGCCTACCGGTATATCGCCGAGGCCGTCGATGTGCTGGCCGCGCTCGCCCCGGACCTGGCCGCCGCGGTCAAGACCGCACAGAACAAAGCGTTTGTGATCCTGGACGGGACCCTGCTGCCGATCGACCGGATCGCCGCCGACCGGCCGTTCTACTCCGGTAAGCACAAGAAACATGGCATGAACGTGCAGGTGATCGCTGATCCGCACGGGCGTCTACTGTGGGCCTCGCCCGCCTTGCCCGGCGCCGTCCACGACATCAAGGCGGCCCGCACACACGGCTTGATCGACGCGTTCGACGACGCGGGCATGCCCTGCTGGGCCGACAAGAGCTACCAAGGCGCCGGCGGAACCGTCCGAGTGCCCTTCCGCGGCCGGTGGGACCGTCTGTCCGCAGGACAGCAGGCCGTCAACCGAGCTCACGCACGGATCAGAGCGCTGGGCGAGCAGGCCATGGCGACCCTGAAGAATTGGCGCCTCCTGCGGAAGCTCCGCTGCAGCACCACACGCATCACCAGCCTCGTCCAAGCAGTCCTCACCCTGCACCTGACCTGCTCAAACTGAGGTTGTAGGGTCGGGCGACGGGCGGCGGATCGGGCGACGCGTTGTCGGGCTCGGGGTCAGGACTCAGGCGGGACAGCCGCTCGTTCGCCAGGTCGACGGCGTCGCGCAAGCTGCCACCGCTGTTGGGGTATAGCTCGTGTTCCACGCGGGTGAGCCAGTCCTCGATCCCGGCCACGCGCTCCATGACGCCGGGCCTGGCCGGGACGCCGGGCCGTCCTTCCTCGCCGTACCAGTCGTCGAAGAACTGACCGGCCCGGCCGCCGAGGTGCAGAGCTGTCCGGACAGCCCGCCACGCGACGGTGCCCACGCCCGCCAGGACGGAGATCACTCCGCCCCACACGAGCACGGTGTCGAGGGCGTGGATGCCGGTTGCTTCCATCGGAGCGCTACACCTTCCAGGACAGGCTGGCGGAGTTGGGGTCCCCGAACGCGCGGGCGATCATGCCCTTGATGAGGGAGCCCGCCGCTGCGACTGCGGCGCCACCGGCGGCGTACAGTGATACAGCGCGATCAGCTCGTGGGCGGGGTAGCGGTCGGCGTCCAGGAAACTGGTCATCAACCGCCATAGCTCGGTGCGGCGGGTGCCGTCGTCCAGCGTGACGGTCATCCAGGCTTCGACGATCCGGACCTCGAGTCGCCCGTAACCGCGCCCGGCCTTGTATTTCCCGGCGCAGATGGTCGTCAGATAAGAGCCGTCCGGCAGCGGGCGGCGCACCGTCGGACGACGCTTGCGGGTCGAGCGCAGCAGGAAGGACGCGCCGGTACCTGTCACCGCCTCCAGGAAGTCGAACGCGTCATAGTAGGCGTCGGCCAGCAGCACCATCGAGGCGTCCAGCTGTCCCAGCAGACGGCGCGCGTAGCCGAGCTCGCCGGTCGTGTCCGGGCCGAAGGCCGCGCCGAGGAGGGCGCGGGTGCCGCACTCGACCAGCGCCACCAGGCGCAGGAGCGGGTAGCCGAACTCGAGCACTTCCCCACCATGCTTGGGGAAGCGCCAGGTCACCGCCTCCTCGTCGGGGATGCTCAGGGCAGTGCCGTCCACTGCGACCACCCGCAAGCCGCGATAGAAGGAACTGGCCTGTGCCCGGGTGGCCACGGGACCGGCGAGGATCTCGAACAGGCGGCGCAGCGGGGCGCTGCCCAGTCGGCGGCGGGCTCGCGACAATGAGGACGCGCACGGCCGCGCCACCGCGATCCCACATAGTCCCGCACACAGCTTGTCCCACACCGCCTGGTAGGACGAGCGCTCGAAGAAGGCGAGGGCGAGCACGAAGTACACCACCACCCGCGCAGGCAGCAACCGCACGCGCCGCTCGCGCGAGCCCGTCTCATCGAGGACCGCGTCGACCAGCTGCGGGTCGATGACCTGCGTCAACTCTCCCAGGTGGCCGGGGGTGTACACATCGTGAGCTAACGCCACGGATGGCGGGGTGGCAGAATGCCGCGGCAACGGGACCTCCGGTGCGACGATCTCTGGGCTCGACACCACAGGGATCTACCAGGGGTCCCGTCCTCTCGTTCATGGACTTGACAAAGTGCCAGACCGCATAAAGCAACGGTGTTGCACGAGAAGGGACACCATCGACTCGACGCTCCCGAAGTTTGTGTATGACCGGATGGCATCGGGGTGACCGGTGCCGGGAAGGATCATCATGGGCAACGCGCGTGGCTCCCACTCCCACAGCAGTTCGGACATCGTTACGGACGGGAGTCGAGTCGGTGCAGCAGCACGTGCGACCTGGACACCCCAGCAGCACTCCATGCGACGACCGACGAGGTCCGGACTGGGCACCCTGGTGGCCGACCAAGCGCAGTCGAGGGTGAGTCCGCTGGACACTGCTCTGCCACCTCCGAACAGCCCCTTGCCCCACAGCCACAGCAGTTCGGCGAGGATGTTGAGACCCGCGGTGTGGACTGGACAGCAAACGGCTACTGCTGGGCGTCGGCGTGATATTGGGCGAGCGCGTGCCATCGCCGCTCGAAGTCGCTGGTCTGCTCGCCGATCTGGGCTGGGGTGATCGGCTTGTTGTACTGGGCCGTGATCCCGTGGGCTGCGCAGTCCTGCGCAACAGCGTCAGCTGACGGCTCTTCGGTGCGCACGCGATGCTCGGCCCAGACGTTGTAGGTACGGAACCAGAGCGGATAGCGGCGCAGCGTGGACGGGCTGACGGGTTTGCCTGCCCGGCCGAACATGCCCTTCTGCGCGAGGTACACGGACAACTCATCAGCGGACGGCTCGCTACCGTGCTGAGCCTGGTATTCCATCCACGCGAGGTAGTAGCGGTCAACGACGGTGAGATCCCCTCCCGCAGCGGAGCCCCGCAGCTCGTCGACCGTGGCGTCGATCCTGGGCCCACGCTGCCCCTGGGCAGCCTGGGCACCGGCGGCTACGGCCTCCTGTCCGGCCGCCCGGCCCGCCAGGGGCTCCTCCTCCAGCCGCTCGGTGGGGTCGGCCCGCTCTTCGCCTTCAGCTGACGGGGCGGAGCTGGGCTCGCCGATGCCGTACTCCCGGTCCTGGAATTCAGCGACGTACTCCTGCAGTTCCGCTGCCGTGACGGGCCGGCCTGCTGCTCCTGTGATGCCGTCACGCTGATACACGTACTCGGCCAACGCGACGGCATCGGGAGAGGAACCGCGTTCCGCCGCGTATGTGAGCCAGGCGTTGTAGAAGTAGTCGCCCCACGTCCATCCGTCGTCCGCGTCCTGCGCGCCTTGGGGTTCGGCCCACTCACGGGCTTCGGCTGCGGGCGAGTGCCGCTGCTTGAGGAGCCGCAGCAGGGGTTCGAGTTGCTCGTCCGACAGTGGCCCGCCGGCCGCGGTCGCGATGCCGTACTGGTCTTGGAGCCACAGAGCGAACTGCGCGCCGCTGGGCTCGAATCCGAAGGCGGCGATCCAATCCTGGTAGGCGTCGGCGAGGTGTTGGGCGTTCCCTTCGCCTGCCGGGTCTGCTTCGCGCCATCGTTCAGGCCGTGCGGGTCGCGCCTGGTCCGCCGGCTGAGGCTCCGCGCCACCCGGCTGCGCCGGCTGTCTCTCCTTGTCGACGACACCCTCGAGTTCGGGATTCCGCCGCTGCCCGGGAGCCGGGGTCCGCTCGACGGTGAGCTGGA
>NZ_BMQA01000163.1 GCF_014647875.1 Streptomyces brasiliensis
ATCCCCACACACGCCCGAAGGCGCCCCGCAAGGGGCGTCCGGCCGCAAGGCCGGACGGGACTCCCCCGCCTTCAGGCAGGGGAGCCTTCAATAGAACTCAAGGCCACCGCCTCCTGCGGGCATTTCCCCAACGAACAGGCAGCGCTCAAGAGGATCTACTGGATGCGCACCGCACTCAGTTGAACGCCGTCCTCGGTCTGACGCACGCTCACGGACCTCCTGCGGTGTAGGTCGACACCGACGTACTGATGTCCGTTGTACTCGCTCACCTGAGGGCCTCCTTCGCCGTCACGCAGCAGGTAACTGGGACCTACCCAGGCACCCACGGAGGGCGGGGACTTCGCCCCTTCATCGCATCAAGACCTGTGGATTGATTGAAGTCCTTCAGGCTGCGTGAGCATCGGGGTGTTCGACGAGCCGACCTCGGTCGAAGCGGGCTCCGGCGCGGACGAGGGCGACCTGCTACCTCGGAAAACTTCGCTCCCGAAGCGGATCCCTGGCTCGACGACGCGGAGAAGATTGCCCCGGTGTCCGTGCCGAATGGTGATGATCCGTCGGGCGAGATCTCGGAGCCTGGCGGCCCGTCCGCTCACGCACCGCTCACATAAACGGCCCCGGACGAGACGTCCGAGGCCGACTAAGAACCTCTCTGGGGGAGAAACTGCAGGTCAGCGTAACTGAGGTGCCAGCGTGGGCCGTCGGGAGATCGGGTCTTATGGGCACGTTGCGGGTACGGCCAGCGATGTGTGCCTCTCGGCGTTCATCGATCCGGTGGTCCCCGGTGTTCCTGGGTCCGGGGAACGTCTGTACGGTATACCTTTCTCAGTGATCCGGAGTGGCTGACGCCGCTCCCTCTCTTACGGAGTCGCCATGGTGCGATCTTCCCTGCGCGCGGCCACAGCCTTGGGCTTGGCCCTCTATTTCTCCTCCACCGTGGCCGGGCCCGCCCTGGCTGACGACGGCCCCTCCGGAACCGGCGTCGTCGGTGATGTGAGCGTCGTCGAGCAGGCGGACCTGGTCACCGGTGCCCAGGAGACCCAGGACGCCTCGGGTGCCTACCGGGGTGACGTCCTCGTCCGCTTCACGCCTGTGGCCGACGCAGGCTTCCATTTCGAGGCCGGTACAGGCGAGGCGGCCTACACCACGCGCGTCGGATCGGACAACTACAGCTCGGTGACGGTCAGCTCCGTCGGCACGGGCTACTTCACGCTGGATACGCGGAATCTGCCGGACGGCCACAACACCCTGGACGTCACGGTCACCGAAACCACGGACGACACCGGCTCCGGGGCCACGGCCCAGACCATCAGGGGCACTGTCAGCCTTACCGTCACCAATCCGTCTGCGGTGTTCACCTCCCCACAGGCGCACACGCTCGTGTGGGGAGCCACCACGTACACCGTGGACGCCCAGTCGGCGACCGGCGGCTCCGCGATCGACCACGTCGACTTCTACGAGACGGCCCTGTTCTCCAAGAGCAACAAGCCCCGCGCGACTGACGACACCGCGCCGTACACCTACACCAGTACGTACTCGACCATGGCCTTCCATCCGGTCGTCCAGGCCGTCGCCGTCGACAAGGACGGCTACCGCTCAGCCCCGGTCTCGCTGCAGCTCACGGCCACGCCCGGCCCGACCGTGACGGCCACCACCAGCTCGCCGCAACTCGCCTACGGCGGTGCGGACTCGATGGACATGGAGTGGACGGCCGCCGTGCCGTACGGCTGGAACAGGATGGTTTCCGACCCCAAGTACTACGAGGTATGGCTGACCAAGGAGGAGGTCGCGGTCGACGGTAGGACCGTGCGGTCCTACGCCGACGGCGACAACCCGGTCTCGCCGCTCCAGGTGCAGAACGGCGGCTACCACCACATCAACACCACCTGGGGCGACGGCCTCGACACCTCGACCTGGTCGGTCGGCAAGCACACCGTCACGGTGACGGTCACCGACAGCACGGGGGCGGTCGGCACCGCCTCCGTCCAGGCGGTCGTGACCGCCGACAAGCTGACCGCAACGGCCCCAGGCGCTGTGGTGCTCGGCCAGAACGTGAAGGTGACCGGCCTGCTCACCGCGGGCACCGGGAACCCGCTGGCGTACCGTGCGGTCTCGCTTCAGGCCCGGCCGGCAGGCAGTACCGCCTGGAAGACGGTGGCCACCGGCACGACGGACGGCAACGGCCGCATTGCGCTGACCACCAAGCCCGCTCGGAACGAAAGCCTGCGCATGGTCGCCGCCGCCGGGACCAAACCTGTTTCGGCCGCCCCCAAGGTGTCCGTGTCGCCGAAGGTGACGCTGAAGGCATCCGCCACCAGAGTCAGGCACGGCGCCACCGTCAAGTTCAGCGGCACCGTCTCCTCCAAGGAGAGAGGCGCCACGGTGAAGCTGCAGGTATACCGCAGCGGCGCCTGGAAGACCCTCGCCTCCAAGCCCCAGTCCAGCACGGGCCAAGTCACCTTCACCCTCGGTGAGAAGACCAAAGGCACCTTCACCTACCGGCTGCATACCGTCGCGACGACCAGCTTCGCCGCCGCGCACAGCTCCTCGGTGAAGATCGCTGTGAGCTGACCGGTTCACCCCATCGGCGTCCCGCCCGGGCCACGGCTTCTCGGCTGCGTCCCGGGCGGCGGGGAGCGCGCTGTGATCGCCCCCAGGTCAGCGCGGTGGTCATACTCACCCGGCGCGCACCGCCAACGGCTTCCAGCTGGCCGCCCTTGCCCGGCGGACCTCACCTCGGTCATCGCCGTCGGCGGCACGTCGCCGAGGCCGCCGCGGAACCGGCAATGCACCGCGCGCCATGGCCACCTGGCGCAACCTGGCCATCGGCGCCCTGAAGATCGCCGACGTCACCAACATCGCCGCCGGCCTCCGCCGCAACGCCCGCGCCCCCCCCAACCGCTCACACTCCCTGGGCTCTTATGACTGCCACCTGTGTGGATCAGCCGGGGAAACTTGGTTGATCGGCTGCGGCCCCTCGTATAGCAAAGCCCCGTGATACATGGCGAAAAGATCGGGCTGCGTGCCCGGCATGAGAGCGACGTCCCAGTTCTCCACTCCGAGCTGTACGACGATGTGGCCACACGGTCACGCGCCGACTCCCGCCCGTGGCGGCCCATCCCACCAAGTTCGGGTCACTCGCCCTTCGCCGTGACCGGGCCGTCGGACGAGGCAGCGTGCTTCTCCGTTGTGGAGCTGGAGTCGCAGGAGCTGGTCGGCGAGGCCCTGCTCTGGCGGATCGACACACACAACCGGACGGCTCACATCGGGATCGCCCTGCGCCCGGCATTCCGCGGCCGCGGGCTCGCCGTCGATGTCCTGCACACGCTGTGCGAGTACGGATTCGCCGTACGTGGACTGCAGCGCCTGCAGATCGACACCCTCACAGACAACACCCCGATGCTCGCGGCGGCAACCAGAGTCGGGTTCACGCGGGAGGGAACGCTGCGGCGCTCCGCCTGGGTGTACGGCGCATATGCAGACGAAGCCATCCTTGGCCTCCTCGCCAACGATTGGACGCCCCGGAGATGATCGCGGCCGCCGATGGCGAGACCGCCTTCGCGGTGCAGGCAGCGCTCGCAGCGCGGTGCGCCATCGCGCCGGCGGACCGTACGACCCGCGAGCCTGGCGAGCCCGGTGTACGGCTGCGGTTCTTCCTGGACCTCCACCAGGAAGCCGTCCTGTAGGCCTGCGGCGAGCGCCGGCCGTACTCGTGCTGGACCAGGAGGTTGCCTGGGCCGACGTGGGGCGAGGCGTGGAGATGCCGGACGGCACCCTGGCGGTCCTGGACGACGCCGACCTGGAACGGCTCCCGCTGCCCTCCCGGCGCGTCATCGACGTGCTGGGATTCGTCGAGTCCGACACCGTCGAACCGGTCTCCTACCAGCGCGCCTACTACGCCCGCCCGGCCAGCCCCGCTGCCGAGCGGCCCTATGAGGTCCTCGTCGCCGCGCTGGCCCGCACCGGCCTGGTGGGGATCACCAGAACAGCCCTGCGCTCCCGGGAGCGGCTCGCGGTCCTGTACCCCTGGCACGGGGTGCTGGTCGTTCACACCGCCTTCTGGCCGGACGAAATTCGTGAGCCGGCACCCGCCGCGACCGGGCCGGTGACCGAGCGCGAACTGGAGCTCGCAGAGGTGCTGCTGGGTCAACTGCAGGGCATCGACGCCCAGGCCGTCCACGACGATTACGCCAAGGCCCTCCACCAGCTCGTGGCCGCGCTCAGCTCGGGGAGGACGCCGGCGGCACCCGCCGTACCCCGGGAGCCGCCGCTGAACCTGATGGCGGCTCTGGAGGCGAGCATCCGCGCCGCCCGCCGCGACCAGAGCTCGTAGCTGCACCCGACACCGAAGGGTAAGCGGGGATCAACTCTGCTGCCTGCAGCTTGAGTTGGGGGTTGAGCCGAGATACGGGAGATCGCCGCCATGGCGGCGATCTCCCGTATCTCGGCTCAACCCCTCATCCAGCCGGTCGAGTGCCGTTTCGTAGGCGCCCACCTGATCGTCTTGGCGAAAGTCGAAGAGTGGCGGCCGATCAGCGGATG
>NZ_BMQA01000164.1 GCF_014647875.1 Streptomyces brasiliensis
CTGCTCGGTGCCGAACTGTGCCGTCGAGGCGACCGCCGTACCGGTGACGCCGAGGGCGACCGCGATACCCGCCGTCACCATCATGGACCGACGGCCGACGATTCTGCCGAAGAGGTTGACCTGCTGCCTCTGCTGGACGCGGCGCTGCCGTGCAACCTGCATGGAAATTATCCCTTCGAGGAGGTGCCGAGCAGTTCGACGTTGCCGTCGAACTGCCAGAGCGGATTTGGGGCGTCTCCGGTCGAAGTCCGCAGCAGGAAGTAGCCGTTCACTTCCTTGGGACCGTCACCGTCCGCCATGAACCGCCCGTCTGAGGTGATGTCGATCTGGTAGATCGCCGTCCCCGTGACTGCGACGCCGGGCAGATGCCAACTGACGACGCACCGCCAGTCGTTGCCTGCGCCCTCCTGGGCTCCCTTGCCTGCGCTTTTGGCGCATGCCGCTGTGGTGCGCAGTTGCGCCTCCGTGACAGCGGGGCGATGCAGTTGGTCGGTCTGCATGCGATAGAGGTGGGCGAAGGCCGTGGCGACGGAGCGCTGGACCTTGCCCGGCTCGATCCCGGAACCCATGGAAGATGTGGATACGGCTATTGCCGCGACGCTGAGTGCGGTCAGCGCCGCCAGCGGCAGCAGCCCGACGGTGAGCGCGCGGCGCCCGGAACCGTCGTAGGCGAGATTGGTGAAGTCCCGCCGCAGGAACAGCACATACGCCAGCACGGTCGCGAGCACCGCCCACACCAGGCTGACCGCGACGGCGCTCAGCAGCGGGGCGAGCTGGGTCGGGCTGGTGAACAGGCCGTTCCAGGAGATGAAGGCGAAACCCGGCAGGGCCAGGCGCACCGCCACAGGCAGTGGCAGCATCTGCGCGACCTGCATGACGATGGCGACCAGCGCGGGCAGCAGCAGTCCCATCGGGGAGCGGCCCAGCGCGATCGAGCCGAGCAGACCGATCCCGGCGAGCGCCAGGGTCGGCGCGAGGGCCGCGACCCAGGCGAGCAGGACCCGCCAGGCCGCGTCGCCCGACGACAGCAGATGCCCGTCGAGGCCTACGAGGGGGTGGTTGCCGACGGTCAGGAGCCCACCGACCGTGCTGGAGACGGCGAGTCCGGCGACCAGCAACAGGATGACGCTGAGGCTGGCGAGCGCCTTGGCCACGAAGATCCTGCGGGGCGAGCGCACCGCCACCAGCAGATGCCGCCAGGTGCCCAGCCGGTCCTCGGAGGCGAAGACGTCACCGGCGACCACGGAGGTCAGCAGCGGCAGCGCCCAGGTCCCCGCGAACCCGAGCATCACCAGCGGCGCGGCCCACCCGGTGGCGTGCATCCAGCGGCCGAAGAGGGTGTCGACGGGCAGGGTGGACTGCTGGGAGACGCCGACGACGAAGACGGCGGGCACGATCCAGCAGGCGAGGACGAGGAGCCGTATCCGCCACTGGGAGACGAGCTTGACGAGCTCGAAGCAGTAGCCGCGGTTGACGGATACGGGGACCGCGGTGATGACCGGCGTCTCAGGGGCGAGGGTCGCGGTCATCGGTCGCTCTCCTGCTGCTCTTGCTGATCGGTCAGGGCGAGGAAGGCGGCCTCCAACGGGGAGACCACGGGGGCGAGTTCACGCACCGCGACCTGCGACTTCACCAGCGCGGAGACGAGTTCGTCGAGCGCGGGCACCATTCCGCGTACGACGAGCAGCTCGTCGTCCTGCCGGGCGGTGACGTCGTCGACGATCCGAACGCCCTCGATCTCGCCCGCGAGTTGGCGGGCGGCCTTCGGGTCGGAGGTGCGCAGCCGGTAGTCGAGTTCACAGTTCTCGGCGGCGAGCTTGCTGGGCGGCCCGCAGAACACGACGCGGCCGGTGGCGAGGATGGTGACCTCGGAGCACAGCGCCTCCAAGTCGTCCATCCGATGGCTGGAGAGAATGACCGTCGTCCCGTCCACGGCGAGCTGATTGAGCACCTGGTGCACCTGCCGCTTACCGGCCGGGTCGAGCCCGTTGGAGGGCTCGTCGAGGATGAGCAGCCGGGGCCGGGTGAGCAGGGCGGCGGCGAGGCCGAGCCGCTGCCGCATGCCGAGGGAGAAGCCGCGTGCTTTGTCATCGGCGACGTCACGGAGCCCGACCTGGGCGAGCACGTCGTCGATGTCGGCCGCCCCCTCGCCCTGACCGCGAAGTCGGGCGAGGGCGGCGAGGTTCTGCCGGGCGGTGAGCGAGGGGTAGAGCCCCGGCCCGTCGACAAACCCGGCGACGCCGTCGGGAGCGGCGAAGGCCCGCCCGACCTGCGTGCCGAGGATTTCGAGTGTGCCGCCGTCGGCGACGGCCAGGCCTAGGAGCAGGCCGAGAAGTGTCGTCTTACCGGCGCCGTTGGGTCCGACGAGGCCATGTATCTGCCCCTGCGTCACATCGAAGTCGACACCGTCGAGTGCCACGACATCGCCGAAGCACTTGCTGATCCCGCGAGCCCGGACTGCGCGGAGTGTGTCCATGAGTCCCTTCCTTCGAAATCCTCATGGACCGTAGAAAGCGCACACAGTCTGGCCACAGAAGATCTACTGAACGCCCAAAGAACGGATCGTCAAGGGATTGGCAAGTTGGAAGGACCAAATAGCTGACAATGCAAGGGACTTGGGCACGCCCGGATGAAACCACCCGTAAGCGCCAGCTTCCACTTCCCCGAGCGCGCGAACGCTGGCGAGGAAGGCGCGGTGTACGTGTCGGCCCGCGGCGTCGATGCCGCCTGCGAACTGCCGCAGTACCTCCCGGCGTTCGGCCACGAGGCGGTCGCCGCACAGCCACGCCGACCACACTCGGTCCGGCGGGACGCGGCGGCCGGTCTCCAGCTCGTAGAATTCCGCCTGGATCGAGATTTCGGCAGACGGTCCGCAGCCGCCAGGTCGTCGTCGGAGGCGTTGGTGGCTGCGGTCTTCGGCAGCTTCTCCGCGAACGCGGCGGCCTCCTCCACCTTCTGGTGGAAAGTCATGACCGTGCGCAGGTTGTACGCTGCCGCGTGCTCCAGGAGCGCAGTCTGCAGCAGGGCCAGGCGCCGGCCCGCAGCGCCTCCTCCGACAGCCCGACCACGGGGGAGGGGTCGCGGATCTCCAGCACGTCGATCTCGAATCCCGCGAGGATGCCCTTCTCGATCGCTTCCGAGAGTCCGAGCTCGGCCAGCCACGGCCCGTAGGTCTCGGAGTCCTGGCGGAAGTCGGCCGGGATACGGGCGTTGTCATGGATCGCCGCCCACGGACGTCCAAGATCACCAGCGGTTCCGTGAGCCTCGTCCATGATCGCGAATCCTCGCGGTCCACCAGGGAGGCGTACGTAGCGAACACGACCACCGGCCCCTTCCCGTCCCACAGGGCGAGCTGGATCGGGTTCGTGGTGGTGCGCACCCCCAGTGACAGCGACGCGGGGGAGGGGTCGGCGTGATGCAGCGTACGGATCGCCGGGCCTGGGGCGCGGCCCGCAGCATGGACGGAGCAGAGGCATGAGTGGCGCCACGGTCAGCGTGGTCTTCGAGGCGTCGTGGGAAGACAACCCGACCTGGGAGGGCAGCAGCGCGCTGTACGCCGACGTGGCCAGGGCGCAGGTGTTCGCGGCTGACGCGTACGTCAGCGAGACGTACGACTTCCTGGATGAGGACGAGGAAGGGCCCGGCGAGCTCGTCTGGCGGCAGAGAGAGGGGTGCTGGGAGCTGTACGACGGCGGGAAGCAGACCCCGGTGTCGATCTACCCGCGCACCGTCCAAGGCGCATCGCAGGTCTCTCCCGCGCAGCTGGAGGCGAGCGACATGACGTTGGGCATGCTGGTCGCGCTGCTGATGCACCTGGGCGGCTCCTACGATCTGCCCGCTGGCACGTTCGCGCCGGACGCTTTGGGCACCGCCGACGGGCACCTGCACGCCGCGACACTCCAGCCGCTCGATAACGGCATGCTGCGCCTGGCGGTCGTGCCGCGCCCGGCCGGCTACTCCGGCGGCATCGTGTTCCCCGACGACGCGCGGAACGGGTGAGCGGCGCGGAGCCGTAGCAGCTCCTGCCATGCATGGTGGCTCGGTCCGACATCGGACCGGGCCACCATTATGTCGGGAAGGAGCGGAGGCAGTTCAGCGGCGCCAGGCGGGCGCGGCGTCACCGCGGCGGCGGTGGGCGGCGCCAGCGCCAGCGTCGGCGTCGGCGCTTTGGCGGCGTCGGCCGGTTCGCTGGTGGTGGCTGCAGTGGCCGTTGCTGGGAGGAGCAGCGGGTTCTGACTGTCCGTACGCTGATACGGCGGGTTTCACAAGGACGCGACGCCCGAGAGCGTCGAGCTGGCGAAGTACCTGCGGGGCCTGGTGAAGCGGGCGGGTAAGACGCAGTGGACGTTGTCAGTCTGGCGACCCCTTTCGGGCGGTCCACATGCCGCCTGTTCCGGGAGAATAGGTCAGCTCAGGGGCGTCGGATCGTGTGGCGAGTGTGTGGAACACGGTGACCACCGTTGCCCGCGGTGCCGGAACCCTCCTGATCAGGACCGTGTGGA
>NZ_BMQA01000165.1 GCF_014647875.1 Streptomyces brasiliensis
ATCGTCACACCGCCGTGACCTGCACACTCACGAGATCAACGCGACTTTGCAATCGCCCTGGCGCCAAGACCACCATCCCGATGACGAACTGAACGCCCGGATGGCCGAGAACGCGACGGCGGTTCGACCTTGCGATGGGCGGCCGAGCTCGGCTGTTCGTAATCTCCCCCACGGGGGTCAACGTACTCCTGAGCCTCCACCGCCCCGCAAGATGTCATCGCGGTGGTGTGGAGTCTCCCAGATCAGCATCACGATGGACGTCTACACCCACGTTGTGCACGACACTCAGCGCGAGGCGATCAGCCACATCGACCGGCTACTCAAACGTCGTCTGCCAGCATGAGTTAGCAGTACGCACGTCAGCTCCTGGCTGCCGGCCAGGAGCTGACGCCGGGCATACGGAATGCCTGGGGGGAATTTCGCACGGTCGCATTGCTACATGTATCCGTCCCGGCCCCGACGCCGCCGCTCAAGAAGTGAGTCTCGTCGAGCCTTTGCCAAGGCCAGCAGCGGGCCCCGGAATGCCAAAAGAGCGACGACAGCCGCCGCAACGCCGCCCCACGCGACAACCTCACCACGTATCCAACTCAACCTGTGAGACACGGTATTCTTCACATGAAGACGGATCGTAACAGGAGCGGAAGTCGCCAGGGACCGCTTTGAGTCTCCTTGGTACGTTGCAATCCGCAGCACCAACTTGTAATTGCCCGGCTCGCTTGCGCCGACCGCCCACTCCCACTCTGCCAGGTCCGACGGTTGCGTGACTAGCTGCTGCTCACTGGAGTCGAAGAGCGGTCGGATCTTGACTTCATCACTAGACGAGGTCAGAGACGCTCCCTCTACGCCGCCCACGGGGATATGGTGGGTCTTGCTTCCTGCGGGCGGGGAGGACGGGCCAGGATCATCCGAGATCCTTCCCTCCATATACAAGCCGACCGCAACACTTGTTGATTCCCCCACAGCCGAGCTGACGGCGTTATTAAACCAGAAGTCTCCCGGCACTAGAGTTTTCCGGTCTTTGTCGACCTCCTCCAAGAAGGTCTTCTGGTGACCCGGCGGCGCAGGTGTTTCTTTTTTAGAGACGTAGGCGTGCGGTAGGAGCAACATAAAAGCCGCTGCTAAGATGATCAGGAAGACGGCTTGCCAAAGTGGCATGCCGACGGGCTCAGCACTATCGGAAGTTGATTCGTTGTCCCTGTCTTCCTTCACACCCACCCCCATGCCATACAGCGGCTGGGCAAGAGCCGCTGGCCCTCACGGCATTCTCCTCCCGGTCACCCCGCGCTCATGCCTTTTTGAGGGAACAAGGGCAGGGAGGCCCCAGCAGTGCTGAGCAGCCCTCCGAACGGGCGAGTGGGAGCCACGGGTACGCGTCTAGCCGTGCTTGCCGTCAACCTCAGCCGTCAAAGGCCCCGGACCATGATCGGTCCGGGGCCTTTTCCCTTGTGCCCCCGGCAGGATTCGAACCTGCGACACCCGCTTTAGGAGCGAGGTTGGACGGTCCTACGTCTGACCTGGGGCTCCTTGTCCTTGGCGGAGTCCGGCGGCACGTACCCTTGCGCACCCTGATTCCCCGTGGGACCCCGCCCGTTCTGGCACGGATGTGGCGCGGGCTTCCATCCGCGATAGGGCCGCCGCCCTGAGTGCGTGATTCAAGGCACGTCTACCGTGATCACGTTCCAAACCACTTCTCGTGACTGCCTGTTGAAGAGCGGCCTCGGCCCGATCGCGCGTCTGCTGCAACGCGGCACCCGCGGCGTTGGTCCTATCGCTCCAGGCGCGTACAGGGCCGTTCGTGCGGACGTGCTCGGTCAGCGCCTGCCTCGCCGCATATACGGCGCATTGCAGAGCGATCAAGGGCTCAGGGACATCCATGCCAGCCACGATCGCCATGGTAGGCGCCACCTTCCGATCCGTAGCTCTACAGAGATCGGTCGTGGGCGGTCATAGACGTCGACGTGAGGCTTCTCAGGGTGGCTGCCGGTCGTGGGCGGTTGTTGTGGTTGCTGTACTCCGCTGCTGTACAGCGCTGGAGGTGACCATCCCATGAGGAGGTCGATCGCAACGTGGCTCGGCTGCGGGAGCGCATGGTAGCTCGCATAGTCGGTCTGTCACTGGTCGTCCTCGTTGGCCAACGTCGGGTGCCTTCGCACGGCCCTGAGAGGGTGGTGCAGCGAGCAGTTTCTGGTTCAGCCGGTGGCGGCAAGGGCGGGTACGAACTTGGAGGCGTCGATGGTGCCCAGACCCGAGGCGAGGTCGTAGCCCTTGGCGGCCTGGAAGCCGTCTGGGCCGTTGTTCCCCTCGGTGATGTCGACGATCCCGCCGTCCGGTCGCGCGGCCAGTGCGTAGAGCGCCGCGTGGATGTCGCCGAGCCGCTTGCCAGCCTTCTCGTCGGCCAGCGCAACGACTGCGGCGAACAGTTGGGCAGCTACGCTGCTGCCGCCCGCGCTGATCCACCCCGTCCCCGTCGGCAGGAAGCTCTGGTAAAACAGCGTGCCCCCGGAGACCGAACCGTCCATGGACAGGTCGGGCGTTCCGCGCCGCTGACCGACCACACCGCTCACACTGTCCTGATAGGCGGGGCGCTGGAACGTCTGCGATGGACCGCCACCCGTGGCCCCTTGGCCAACGCTGGAATCGTTCCAGACAGTGTCTGGGGCACTGCGCTTTCCGTTGGCGTCCAGATGCAGGCGAGAGCCGCCCACGGAAACGAAACTGGGGTCCGAAGCGGGCCAGCTCAGGGACCTGACCCGCGTGCCGCCTTTCCCAATCTTCGGTGCCGCGCCCCAGTCACCGGCAGCGGACACCAGCGTGGTTCCGCTCTGTACGATCTCGGCGAAGTCCTTGCTGGCCTGCTCGAACGCGGCAACCGGCTGATTGGTGTTACCTGCAGCCTGGTATTCCTCGCCCCCGTAGCTGTAAGAGATGACGTCGGGGTTGTCCTGCATCATCGTCGTGGTGAGGGCATCCGGGAGCACTTCAGCGGACGCCCTACCGGCTGCCAGGCCAATCGAGGGAGGCAGGTAGGAGGGGCTGTTGCCCCGGGGCTGGGGCGAGGTGGAGCCGGTCGGTGAGGGCGAGGGCTGTTGCGGTGGAAGGCCGAGATCCGCGACCACGATGCTCGCGTCCGGGGCCATCATGTGCACCACCTCCACGTCGAGCGTGGCCTCAAGGGCCACCGCGACCATTTTCTGGTTGCCGGCATCGAAGGAGGCAGAGGGGGCTCCGGTCTCGATCGGCCTGATCGTGAGCTTCGGCTTCGGCAGCTTCAATTTTGTGCTGAATTCATCCAGGTCCTTCTGGAGGTTGGGCGGCGCGAACAGGGTGATGATGGCGATGGTGCGGCCCTTGCCGGTAAGCCCCTGCGCCTGGAGTCGATCGATCCCGTATGCCTTGCGGACCATGTCCAGGGTGTAGCAGGGCGTTCCCAGCAACTTCTCGCACTCCTGGATACTGGGCACCGTGGCGAACGGCTTGAGCGGTTGTCGGCCGCCCGAAACAGAGGAGCTTGGGGAATCCGAAGGTCTCCCGGGCATGGACAGGGTGCTGCTGGTACAGGCGGTGGCGGCCACACCGAGACCCACCACCCAGAGCACAGTCCGCCTCGCGCGGCTGGTTCTGTTCATGCTCCCAGCCTGCTGCCAAAACCGCCTCCGGGCTTAGAGCTGCTGGGGCAAATGGGCGTCGGGCCCCTCCGGCGAGTGTCAAGATCAGGCTATGCCAGTTGACGAGAGTGGTAGGGCTGCCGAAGAGCCAGTGACTCTAGCTGTCAGGGACAACCATGCAAGGCGCAGGTGGGTGCCCCTCCTCTCAGGCGCACTCGCGGGTGTGATCGTCGGGGCTGGCGCTGTGGGTCTCATGTGGTGGATGAGTGAGCAAGACGGTCGGCCCTCGGGACCCGCTTTCACGGCTACGGGGACCGTCACCGTGTTCGGGTCCTCCTGGGTACACGGCCAGGGGGATGAGGGGTGCGTCGGCATAGATGACTTTGCGGATCTTCGACATGGCGCCACAGTCCGTGTCTTCGATCTGTCAGGGCACACGCTTTCCAACTGTGTTGGTGGGGTGGTGAGCCTCGTACGGAGCCGTTCACCTGCGTTCATGGCTGACCGGGTCCCGGGACTAGCCTCGCCCGCAGTCCGGTCTGAACGGCCCTGTACGGGGCTGAATGAGACGGGAACTGAGACGGCCCGGCCGGTGACTGGGCCCGGCTGCCTGCGTTCAAACCATCCCGCCTTTCCCTGTGACGCGCCTGTGACAGTCGGCGGACACGGCCATGACGTCCGGCGGGCAATCTGGAGAAACAAGGGCAAATCGCCCTAAACGGTCAGACCCCTCGCCGGAGGACAGCACCATGAG
>NZ_BMQA01000166.1 GCF_014647875.1 Streptomyces brasiliensis
CCATCGCGCCGCCGACGCATCGTCACGCACCGCAACCGTTACGTTGCCGAGAAGACCTCACTGGCGTGAACCTTCCCGGCCGGCGGGCCGCCGGGCCCGACGCCGGCCGAGGTGATCAGCGCTCATCGCGCCGCCGGTACCTCTCAAGAAGCGCGCGACCGCCGGGCAGGCAGTGACCGTGTAGCGGTCAGCGTGCCGGCCCGGCGGCGTGATGCGCGGTGTGCCTCAGGCGCACATCAGATGGTGCTCAGGAGTTTCCGATTGCTTCGGGTGCGCCTCAGACGGCCGAGCAGCTGATCGGCGCCAGGTTGTGCGAGGCAAGCAGCTGGTTGAAGTTCGGCACGTCGGTGTCGACCGCGGTGCTGAGCTTCTTCAGCTGGTCCTGCAGCAGCGTGTTCAGGTTGTCGAAGACCTGCCCGGTCTGGTCGGTGGGCCGGCCGTCGACACTCTCGATCACGGAGTGCAGCGAGGCGATCCTGTTGTTGAGCCTGATGCCGAAGTTGAGCGGATCCTCGTTGGCCACGTTCTTGCTCTGGTGCAGCTCGTTCTGAACGGCGTTCACTGTGTCGTCGAGCGACGTACCGGCCTTGGTGACGTCCGGATCGTTCGCCGCGCCGACTCGATCATCCACCTGCGCGGTGCATGCGCGGATGTTGATCACGCCCTGGTTGGCGTCGTTGGTGGCGTTCCGTACGGCGAGGTCCAGCTGGAACTGCGCCGCGATGTCGGCCTCCGTGACATGGGTGAGCCGGGAGTCCTTCAGGATGTCGAACGACTGCTGCAACGGCTCCCCGTTCACCACGAGGCGTGCGGTGTAGCTGCCAAGCGGCGCCTTCGGACCCTGGTTGGAACCCTGCCAGTAGACCAGCCCGGGGAAGCTGACCGCGTCCGGGTAGCGCATGTTCCACGTGGCCGTTCTGGTCCCCGCCGTGGTGGGCACGTTGTTGCTGGAGACGACGGTGCCGTCAGGCGCGACGAACTCCACCTTCGCCGAGGTGACATCCTGTTTGAGGGTGTAGCTCACCGAGACGTTGCTGCTCACCGAACGGACGGCGTTGTCCGGGTCCTGCACGACGGCCAGGTCGTTCTCGGCATTCGCGGCGTGCTGGGTCGGCGGGACCACCGCGGCCGGCGGTGACACCGGCTTGATCGGCGTCACCGGCGGGACGGTCTGGTGGAAGTCCGCGATGTCCTTCGGCGTGGTGCTGGGGTTGAGCCTGCGCAGCAGCTCGGCCCCGTCGTCGAGGACGTAGAAACCGCGGCCCTGGGTGGAGATCACCAGGTCATTGCCCTTGACCTTGAGGTCGTAGGCGGTGACGTCGGGCAGGTTCGTCTGCAGCGACTGCCAGTGGTCGCCGTCGTCGAACGACACGTACACACCGTGCGCGCTGGTCGCGTAGAGCAGGTCGCTGCGGACCGGGTCCTGGCGGATGCTCCACAGGAAGTCGTCCGGTGCGAAGCCGGTGGTGATCTTCGTCCAGTGCTTGCCGCCGTCATGCGTGCGGTAGGCGATCGGGGTGAAGTCCTCCAGCTTGTAGCGCTGGCCGACGAGGTACGCGGTCTTCTGCGCGGCCTTGTCCGCGCCGTTGGCCTGGGTGGAGTGCCCGGCGTCGATCATGGTGACCCGGGTGAACTTCTCCAGGTCGCCAGGCGTGACCTCACTCCACTTGCCGCCGCCCTTCTGGGTGAGCCAGACCCGGCCGTCGTCGGTGCCCGCCCAGATGAGGTTCTTGTTCACGGTCGACGGGGCGATCGAGAACACGGTGGCGTAGTACTCGATGCCGGTCTGGTCCAAGGTGATCGGACCGCCGGAAGGACCGAGGGTCGACGGATCGGCGTAGCTGAGGTCCGGGCTGATCTCCTGCCAGGACTGCCCGCCGTTCGTCGACTTCATCACGTGCTGCGAGCCGGCGTAGATGGCGTCCGGCTCGGCCGGGTTGGTCACCAGCGGGTACGACCACTGGAAGCGGTGCTTCAACGTACCGGCCGCCGAACCCATCGGGTTGTCCGGCCAGGGGTCGACCCGCCGGGCGCCGATGGCGCTCTCACCACTGCGGTCGAAGCGGCTCATCGAACCGGTCCACGGCCCGCAGCAGTCGCCCGCGTAGAACACGTTGGAGTTCTTCGGGTCGACCGCGATCGGCCCGCTCTCGCTGCCGCCGGTGATGTTGACCGTGTCGGTGCCGCCGGTGCTGGACGCGCAGGTGGTGCCGCGGTCCTGCTGCTGGCCGCAGATCAGGTAAGGCTCGTCGTTGGTGGTGACCACGCTGTAGAACTGGCCGGTCGAGTAGTCCTCCGCCGTCCACGACGAGCCGCCGTTCGTGGACACGGTGGCGCCACCGTCGTTGCCCTCGATCATCCGCTGGTTGTTCTGCGGGTCGATCCACAGGGCGTGGTTGTCACCGTGCGGCAGGCCACCCATCGTCGAGAAGTTGGCGCCGCCGTCGTTCGAGCGCAGGAACTGCACTTCGGGCACGTAGACCCGGTCCGGGTCTACCGGGTCGGCGACCACTCGGGTGTAGTAGAAGGCTCGCTGCCGGACGGCCTGGCTGTTGTTGATCAGCTTCCAGGTGCTGCCCGCGTCGTCGGAGCGGAACAGCCCGCCGTCCTTCGCCTCCACCAGCGCGTACACCCGGTTCGGGTCGGCGGCGGAGACGCTGACCCCGACCTTGCCGATCGGCGCGTCCGCGGGCAGCCCGAGGCGGGAAGTCAGCTTGGTCCAGGTGCTGCCGCCGTCAGTCGACTTGTAGAGCCCGCTACCGGGGCCACCGTTGTTTGTCTCCCAGAACTTGCCCTGGACCTGCCACATCCCGGCGTACAGCACGTTCGGGTCGGACGGGTCCATCGTCACGTCCGGCGAACCGGTCTGGTCGTCCACGTAGAGCACGCGCTGCCAGTTCGCGCCGCCGTCGGTGGAGCGGAACACGCCACGCTCGGTGTTCTTGCCCCATATGTGCCCCTGCGCAGCGACGAACACGCGGTCACAGTTGCCCGGGTCGACCTGGATCTTGCCGATCATCTGCGTGTCAGCGAGTCCCAGGTGCTTCCAGGTCTTGCCGCCGTCGGTGGTCTTGTACACGCCGTCGCCCGGGATGATGCTCCCGCGCAGGTCCACCTCGCCCATGCCGATGTAGACCGTGTCCGGGTCGGACGGGCACACCGAGACCGCGCCGACCGACGAGCTGGAGATCTGCCCGTCCGTCACCGGCGCCCACTCCGTGCCGCCGTCGGTGGTCTTCCACAGACCACCGCCGGTCGCCCCGAAGTAGTACTCGTTCGGACGGGCGGAGCTGCCTGCGACAGCGATCGAACGCCCGCCGAGCTGCGGGCCGACGTTGCGCCACTTCAGGTTGGAGTACAGCGAGGGGTCGACGCCCCGCGCCGCCGACGGTTCGGCGGTCTGTGCGGCCCCCGCCGCCGGCGCGGCTGGCGCGACGAGAGACAGCCCGAGCAGGAATGCCGCCGCTCCGGCGATCCGCATGAATTGCCGCTTCATCTGGTCACCCCCCGACGAAGACGGGAAGAGTGCGCCAATGTGACGCGGCGAATGACGTTGGATCTGCCTTGGGGCGGGGGAGACTTCCGTATGCCGCGCAATGCGGCGCCGTTCGGTGAAAACACCATCAAAGGTCCGCTCCTGACTGAGCGGAGACCGACATCCGCAACGCCGTACCAGCCCAGGTAAACAGGCATGGCAAAACACACCGCAAATGCCCGTCTCCACTACGGTGGCATGTACACGTTGTGTGCCCAGGCATTGGAGCACCGCCACAACCCGGCGTCAACGGGGCGGGCGGTGTCAACTCGTTGAACCAGCCCCTTCGGTGAGGGTGCGTTGGAAGGCTTCTTGTGGGGTGGGCGAGGTGGCCGAGGCGTCGGCGGGGCTGGTTGTTGATCTCCTCTGCGATGGCGGTGAGGTAGGACTGGTGGTCGGTGATTTAGGTGGCCCTTGGGTAGGGGGGCTGAGCCAGCCGAGCCGTTCCTGGATGCGCCGGCCGTTATAGAAGCCGTCGATGTACTCGAAGAGTGAGGTTCGCCTCGGCCCGGGTGGCGAAGGTGTGGACGCGGATACCCTCCGAACTGCCCCGAGTTTCGTAGAGTCTGATGTGCCCCGGGTCTGGTGGAGTCACTTTGCTGGACAGATGATGCTCCAGACATTGAGGTCTTCTCGGCAACGTAACGGTTGCGGTGCGTGACGATGCGTCGGCGGCGCGATGG
>NZ_BMQA01000167.1 GCF_014647875.1 Streptomyces brasiliensis
GCGGCAGCGGCAGCGGCAGCGGCAGCGGCAGCGGCAGCGGCAGCGGCAGCGGCAGCGGCAAACCGTCGCGCTAGCCGGGTGAAATATCTCTATTAGTAGGCGAGGCCGTGATCATTTTAACTAATGAAGGTCATATGGTGACACGCACTGTGAGGGCCGGACACCAGCTCAGGTCTGGCACTTCAACCATCCAGAGGGAGTAAGTGTGAACGCTCGCTTCAGCATGAGCCGGAAAAAGGCTCTCCTGGTCACAGCACTGGCCACGATCGTCGCCGCGGTCCTCCCAGGGTCTGCACAGGCCGGCGGGGGCGGGAACCACGACCAACCGAACCACTGGGGCGTGATCACCCGAAACACCATCGGCTCCCCCGTCGCCGAACTCAGGGACGGTCCGTACGGCTCGTTTGGCGTCAAAGGCCGCTTTGCGAGGCCGCCGTACGGGCAAGGCAGCCTGGGCATTGAGGTTGCGGACAAGTCCACCTCGCTGACCCCGCCCAGCGAGGTCGTCGACTTCGGCAACGAGGTCGACTTCTACGGCGACCCGGTGCTGGGACTGAAGCAGCTCGGTTTCCACGTCTTCCAGACGAGCGAGAACGTCTCCTACGGTGCCCCGAACACCAACATGCCGAACATTAGGTTCGAGATCAATCCGAACCTCACCGCGGCCCCCACCACCACCTTCGCCTCGATGGTGTGGGTTCCGCCCTCCCCTCTAGTGGTGGACCAATGGAGTCCCTACCTGGATGCGACCACGACTGGCACATGGTTCCTCACGGGCAACGCCGGAACCGTGACCGGCTGTGGCCAACCCTCCCACTGCTCCTTCCAGCAGTTGATGACCGCGCTCAACGACGGCGGCGCGAAGCCGATCATCTACACCGTCGGGGTGAGCAAGGGTCGCGACTTCATGTGGATCGGAGCCGTCGACGGCCTGCGGATCAACCGGTGCACCTACGACTTCGAGCGCACCGGCGTCAAGGCTCTCTGCGGACACGATCAACATCCCTGGGCGTGATCGCCCAATTAGGGTTGCACAGCAGGAAGTACAGCAACTACCGCGACCGCAGTTGGCCGCCACGAGCTTCAGGCAACCGGCTGACCTGCCTGGCAGACCTCAGCAACCACTCCGCCCGTAGTTCGCATCGAGAGGCGGCAAGCCGGGCCGTCTGTGGGCCGTGCGAGGTAAGCCATTGGTGACCAACAATGACCAACGCCGACAGCTCCATCGCAGCTCAAGGCAGTGAGGCTGACCAACGTTGCAGGACAGAAAAAAGGTCGTTCAGAACTACTCATTTCTGAGAACTGCCGCCCGTGCCGCCGGAGCCTGCTACCTGTCGGTGACGTCGAGTTCGGTGTACATCCCGGCGAGGTAGTGGCCGGGGAGGTTGCACACCAGCTCGTAGCGTCCGGGACGCAGCGTCAGCGTAGTCCACGCCATCGTACCGGGGGCGATGCCGTCCCCCTCGCCCGTCCCGCAGCTGCGGGACGCCTCGCCCAGGCTGCCCGCCTCGTTGACCTTCCCGTCAGGACCGATGGGGCGCTCCCCGATGCCCTGACCCGACGGCAGCCGGAGCACCACCACCTCGTGCGCCATGGCACCGGTGTTCAACACCCACAGCGACACCACACCGGCGGAGACCGTGGCCGGACGGGCCACAAGACGCATCATGCGCATGCCGTACCCGCCGGGAGTACCGCCAGCACCCAAGGCTACGGACACGCTGTGTCACCACCCGCCGAGCCTGCAGACACCTCCGCACCGCTCAACTTTGAAGACCCAGGCTACCGGCTGGATGAATTGCGGTGGCACGATAGTGATGCGTGCACATCACACTTCTGAAGGAGTGTGAATCATGGCCGCTGGAGAGAAGGCCACCCCTGCTGGCCACAAGCCGGGACTGAAGCGTGAGATCGGTTTCGTCGGTCTCATCTGGGCCTCGGAAGGCTCGATCATCGGATCCGGGTGGCTATTCGGCGCCCAGGGGGCCCTGGCGGCGGCCGGGCCCGCGGCGATCATCTCCTGGGCCATCGGCGGCGTCGCGATCCTGATCCTGGCGTTGGTGCATGCCGAGCTCGGCGGCATGTATCCGGTCTCCGGCGGCACCGCGCGCTTCCCGCACTACGCCTTCGGCGGGGCCGCGGGGGCGTCCTTCGGCTGGTTCTCCTGGCTGCAGGCGGCCACCGTGGCACCCATCGAGGTGCTCGCGATGATCACCTACGCTCAGCACTACTCCTGGGCGAGCGGCTGGGAGAAAGTCAGAGGCGGCGAGCACATCCTCACCCCACCCGGCATCGCCGTCGCGGTCGGGCTGATGGCCGTCATCACGGCCATCAACTTCCTCAGCATCCGCCTGCTGGCCCGCACCAACAGTGCGGCGACCTGGTGGAAGGTCGGCGTCCCGCTGCTGACGATCTTCGTGTTCGCCCTCGTCGCGTTCCACACGAGCAACTTCACCGCGGCCGACGGCTTCAGCCCCTACGGTGCCAAGGGCATCCTGTCAGCGGTCTCCACCAGCGGCATCATCTTCGCGCTGCTGGGCTTCGAGCAGGCCGACCAGCTCGCCGGCGAGAGCGCCAACCCCAAGCGGGACATCCCGCGGGCGGTGATCGGATCGATCGTCCTCGGCATCCTGATCTACATCCTGCTCCAGGTCGTCTTCCTCGCGGCCCTGCCCGCCTCCCAGATCGGCAATCACTGGGCCACGTCCGCGTTCACCACCCTGTCGGGACCGTTCGCCCAGGTCGCGACGCTGATCAGCCTGGGCTGGCTGGCCGCGGTCCTGTATCTCGACGCCGTGGTCTCGCCCGGCGGTACGGGCCTGATCTACATCACCGGCTCCTCCAGGGTCTCCTATGGCCTCAGCCGCAACGGCTACATCCCGTCCGTGTTCGAGAGCACCAACAGGCGCGGTATCCCCTGGGCTGGCCTCATCGCCGCCTTCGTCGTCGGCTGCGTCTGCTTCCTGCCGTTCCCGAGCTGGCGCTCCCTGGTCGGACTGATCACCAGTGCGAGCGTGCTCATGTACGCGGGCGCCCCGCTGTCCTTCGGCGTCTTCCGCAGCCGGCTGCCCGGCGCCCACCGGCCCTACCGGCTGCCCGGCGGCAGCTGGATGTCGCCCCTGGCCTTCGCCGTCGCCAACCTGCTGATCCTCTGGTCCGGCTGGACCACCGACTGGAAGCTGGGCGTCGCCATCCTCATCGGCTACGTCATCCTGATCGCCAACCGGGTGTTCAAGATGAACCCCATCGCCCCGCAGCTGGACCTGCGTGCCGCCCAGTGGCTGCCGGTCTACCTGATCGGCATGGGCGTGATCGTCTACCTCAGCGACTTCGGGCCGCTCAAGAACCCCCTGATCCCCCTGTGGTGGGACATCGGGATCACCGCGGTCTTCAGCGTCCTCATCTACTACTGGGCCATCGCCGTGGCGCTCCCGGCGGCGCAGATCGAGGAGCAGATCGGCAAGGTCGTCGTCCCAGAGGAGGGCATCCTCTGAGCTGTCTTCTGAGCCGTCCGCCGGGCCCGCCTCCGGGTTACGGCCACAACAACCCCCTGCTCCACCCGAACTCCGTGCGCCGGTACTCCAGCCGTACGTGCCGGCGCTCAGCGTCACCCTGGAAGAACTCCACCGTCTCGGGACACAGTCGGTACTGTCCCTCCCCTCGTAGCGTGGAGTCCTTGTTTGCAGGGGAAGTTGGGATTCATGGGGTCCAAGCAACCCACGTACAACGCCGAGTTGCACGGACGCCGATATCCCCGAAGTCCACCAGCTCGCCGTCACCGTCAACCGCTGGTGGACCGAGATCTCCGCATCCATCGATAGCGGCCACACGCACCTTCGCCAAGGTGGACCGGGCCTTCCCCTCCTCTCAGGTCTGCTCGGCCTGCGGATTCCGGGACGGCCCGAAGCCTCTCCACGTCCGTGAGTGGGCGTGCGGTGAGTGCGGCACACTGCATGACCGCGACCACAACGCAGCCCGCAACGTCCTCTTCGAAGGACGCCGTATCGTCGCCGCCGGACAGGCGCAGACGCTAAACGCCTGTGGAGCGCCGGTAAGACGGGCACACCTGCCCGCACAGCGCGGTGAAGCAGGAAGCCACCGGAAGGGTCAGACCACCCAGGCCGGAAACCCTGGACTCTAGTAGGGCTTTGTTAGGTTCTGTGGTGGGGTTCGGGTGTGGGGGCGGGTTGGCCGCAT
>NZ_BMQA01000168.1 GCF_014647875.1 Streptomyces brasiliensis
GATGGCCAGCTCACGGACGGCCGCGTAGGAACCGGCGAAGCCGATACCGGCGATGATCACCGCACCGGACACGACCACACCGATCAGAATGCGATGTGCCCCGGACAGCCGGGCTAATTCACCGTCCCCCGCAGCCACAGCCCACCCCTCCTGCACATCACACAACCGAACAGGCCCCACACTTCCACGTTCCGCCGCAAGCCGCGCCACTTCAGCAACTTTTCCATCGCACATGCAACGCAGAACACCCCAGGAGTGAAGCTCAAGGGTGACCGAGACCTGAGACACGCAGCGTCAAGCGTGGAGCAGGCCGCTCCCCAGCCTCTGAGGGCGGGCCCGTTCGGTCAGGTGGGCCTGGTCGGGCTCCCAACGGAGAGGATGGTGCGGCTGCCCGCTACGAAGGGGTCCGGCACCCCCGCCGGTCCGGACCGTCGTACAAGGCCAGCGGCCGGATCAGTGCGTTGTGGGCGAGTTGCTCGGGGGCCCACAACAGAGGCCCTCGGCGCCGGGGACACGGTCGTGCCCCCGGCCAGGAGAAGGTAAACGGCCTCGCGCGGCACGCGAACGCAGGCACGAGGCCGGGTGAAGCCCGGCTGCCTGTCAGAACCGGACACACCGAATGTACGAAACGGGCCATCAGATCCGCGCGCCGGACAACGCAGACGAGTGACCTTCGCTCCCAGACACCTCAGTCAAGCTGGCTTCATGCGGTGATAACTTCGCTGTTCAGGGACGCTGAGGCCCTGCCATCGTGTCGGTGACAGGCCCAAGTGACCAGCTCAGCGCGATGCTCTCTACCCTCTCTGTCAGCCTTGGGTGAGACGTCCCGCTTCGGCGGGTTAGCCTGAGAGGGCACGACAGGAGCCATTCCCCTCATGACCAGCAAGAAGCCCGCCGGGACGGACCCGGCCGCAAGACCGAAGCGCCGTACTTTCACCCCGGAGTACAAGCTGCGGATCGTGGCCGAGTACGACGCCGCTCCGAAGAACGAGAAGGGCGCGGTCCTGCGGCGCGAGCGTCTGTACCACTCGCACGTCAAGGAATGGCGGGCCGCGCGGGATGCCGGCGCGCTGGAGAAGCTGGTCGACAAGCGCACCAGTGCGGCGAGGCCGAAGAAGTCGGCTGCCGAGACGGAGAACGAGAAGCTGCGTCGCCGGGTGGAACAGCTCGAGAAGGAGCTGGCCCGGAACAAGGCCGCGCTGGAAGTCATGGGAAAAGCTTCTGCGCTCTTGGAAATGATCTCCAAGGGCGCGGACTGAGCGCTGCCGTTGCCGAGGTGACCCACCAGGCGTTCACCGACGTCGAGAGCGAACTGGGGGTGACGGCCGCGTGCCGGTTGACCGGCCGCTCACGGGCCACCCACTATCGCCGGCTGCGGCCACCGGCACCCCGTTTGCCCCGCAAGCCGCAGGTCCAGCCCTCGGCCCTGACCGCCGAAGAGCGGGCCGCGGTACTGGAGTTGATGAACAGCGAGGAATACGCCGAGCTGGCGCCCGCACAGATCTGGGCCCGCGAGCTGGACGCCGGGCGGTATCACTGCTCCGTCTCGACGATGTACCGGATCTTGCGGGAGAAGGGGCAGAGCGGTGAGCGGCGCCGCCAGGCCGTCCATCCCGCCAAGGCGGTGCCCGAGCTGGTGGCGAGCGGCCCCTCGCAGGTGTTCACCTGGGACATCACCAAGGCGGCCGGACCGCTCAAGGGCGTCTGGTACCACGCCTACGTGATCATTGACATCTTCAGCCGGTACATCGTCGGCCACACCGTCGAGCGGGCCGAATCGGCCGTGCGTGCCGAGGAGTTGATCCGCGACGCCATCGTCCGCAACGGCATCGTGCCCGAGACCGTGCACGCCGACCGGGGCACGTCGATGACCTCCAAGCGGGTCTCCCAGCTGCTGATCGATCTGGGGGTGACCAGGTCGCATTCACGGCCGAAGGTCTCCAACGACAACCCCTACTCGGAGGCCCACTTCAAGACCACGAAGTACATGGCGGACTATCCCGAACGATTCGATTCCCTGGCCCATGCCCGGGAGTGGTTCGACGCCTTCATCGCGTACTACAACCACGAG
This sequence comes from Streptomyces brasiliensis, assembly GCF_014647875.1. Taxonomy (GTDB): domain Bacteria; phylum Actinomycetota; class Actinomycetes; order Streptomycetales; family Streptomycetaceae; genus Streptomyces; species Streptomyces brasiliensis. Next base: position 2,072 of record NZ_BMQA01000168.1, read on the forward strand.
CACCGGCACTCGGGCATCGGCTGGCACACGCCGGCCAGCGTCCACTTCGGGACCGCCGAGGAAGTCCGTGACCAGCGGGCCGTCACCCTCGCCGAGGCGTATGCCCGCCATCCCGAACGCTTCGGCCGTCGCCCCCGGCCACCCGAGATACCCCAACAGGCGTGGATCAACGACCCCGCCAAGCGCCGGGAACCCGCACCACAAATCTCATAGCGGCACGACCGTCTCACTGGACTTGAAATCTTCCGCTACGACGCGTCTGACGGCAGGCTGCTCAGATCCAGGACATCGATCGCCGCCGGGGGCCGGATGTCGAGGTTGTTGTTGTAACCGCGGAACTTCCTGATGGTGCGGTGGTCAATGCCAGGAACTTGAAGCTCGTGGGCAATTGTCAAGCGGTTCGTCTTGATTGCTGCTGAAGTTCCCGTGGTTGGGGCATGGGGTGGGCGTAGACGCCCGGTGCGGTCTTGAGCAACAGCCCCTTGCGTGACCAGGCGCTCATGACCTGCTTGAGAGTGCTCTCCTTGATGGTGCCCAGGGCCTGGGCCAGGTCCCGTGGCCGCCAGCGACGCTCGGGATCGGTGGCCATGACCGCTAGCACGTCCTCCAAACGCAGCGCGCGCTTGGAGGGGACGGGCGGGCCCGGGGGGAGGGTGTAGGTGCCCCGTCCGGTCCTGGTCAGGACGCCCCGGCGTGTCCAGACGCACAGTTGACTCGCAATGTCCCTGGAGTGCTCCAGACGCAGGAGCACGCTGATCTCGCCGGCGCGCCAGTGACGGTCCGGGGCGGTCGACATCAACGCCATGATGTCTTCCAGTCGGCTGGTGTGTGGCGGTACTGGTGGCGGAAGCGGTACTGGGCCTTGGGGTGTCGCGTGGGTCGGGTCGGGGTGAGGAGTGTCGGCGGGAACGGGTGTGAGGGTGCGAGGAGGGATGGGGCCGGTCTCCCGCGGCGGGTGGATGACGATGTTGATGTCGGTGATCGGGGTGCTGACCTGGGGACGGTCCTCCTCGGCGTGTCTGCGGTCGTAGCGGACGGAGGGGGATTTGGTGGTGCGCGCGCTGATGCGCGGCCGGCGGGCATCCAGGAGGTTGTCGCTCACCGCGAGGGTGATGATGCTGGTCAGCTCCTCCCCCGGTGCGGGGATGACCTCTGTGGCGGTGACGACCGAGTCGCGGGCCGCGCACAGGGCGATACGGAACGAGGCCCGGTCCGGGTCGCATCCGGGCATCGCGTCGGAGGCGTCGGTCATGGCGGTGCGTATGGCCTGGTAGACGGTCAGCAGGGCCCACATCTCCTGTCGCAGTCCCTGGGGGTCCTTGGAGCGCAGGACCTCGCCCCCGACCATGCTGTGGCGGATCGCCAGGAACGCGACCTCGATCTCCCAGCGCTCGTGGTACAAGGTCACGAGTTCCTCGCCGGGGTAGCGCCGGGCGTCGAGCAGAGTGGTGACCAGGCGGTAGGTGCCCTGATGGGTGCCGCCATCCGCGCTGGTAACGGTGACCTGGGCTTCGATGATGCGGACCGGGACTCCGGCGATGACCGACAAGTACGAGCCGTCGTGCAGGACCTTGAGCACCACCGGTTTGCGTGAAGCGCACGCGCGCTGGAGCAGTGCGGCCCTGCTGGCATGGGCAGCACGGATGAACTCGTTGGTGTCGAAGCCTCGGTCGGCGAGCAGGAGCATGCCCTCGGTGACCCGCGCCATCAGTTCCAGTGCCATGCCGACCTCCCCGCGTGCAGCGTCGATGACCGCGCCGATGATCGCGCGCGTTCCCGTCTCCACCAGCGCCATCAGATGCAGGAGGGGGTAGTTGACGTCGGTGCCGTTCTGGAGTCGCTGTTTGCCCAGCCAGGCGAGGTTGTCCTTGGAATCTGGGACCCGGGTGGACCTGCAGCCGTCGAAGGCCACCGTGCGCAGGCCCCGGTAGTAGACGCCCGGGGTCTGTCGCCCGCCGAGCGGCCCGGCGACGACCTCGAATAGTGCCTTGAACGGCGCCGGCCCCAGCCGGCGCCGCAACTTGCCCAGACCCGTCGTCGACAACAACTCGGCACAGGGCCCGCAGAGAATCAACACGCTGTCTTGATCTCTGCTGTGGGTAGGGCGTTGTCGTAG
>NZ_BMQA01000169.1 GCF_014647875.1 Streptomyces brasiliensis
CGGGTGTGGTCGAGGATAACTGGTTCACACCGACGGAAGAGGGAACCCCCCAAGGCGGTGGTGCGACGTGAGGTCGCACGTTGTGAGTGATTGCACCTTTGGAGGTTCGACGATGTCGATGGTGTAGATCCTGATCAGTGTCCATGTGATCAGTCCCCGCCCCGACGTGCGTTGCTGGTAACGGCAGGGTGCGGAGCTCGGGGGAAAGCCGGAGGGCTCCCGTTCCATCCGGGAGTTACGGGCGAGGGGAAGACCGGACGGGTGAAGGTGACTGAACCCTTGGTTGATGTCTCGTGACTGAGGATGCTCTGTGATGGGTTGTGTCAGCAGGGCAGTAGGGCTGGCCGTTGTGAAACGGCAGGTGCCGGGCGGGCCACTCCCGTTCGCCCGGAAAGGACACCACCGCCCCGGGATAAAGAGGGCACCCAACCCGGTCGTATCTCACACGTGTGGAACACGGAAACCCCGGCTGGGGTCCAAGGCGGCAACAGGTCGTCCTTGGTAGGCCAACCGCGAGGGAGGCGGACACCCCCAGCGGGACAGGATGGTTCGAGAAGCGAATGCCGGCAGCCGAAAGGCAGCAGGAAACCGGGAGATTAGCCACGACTTCCAGTGGCCTCCCGCATAACTGGCCGGATACGGGACTTTGTACCCGGCCCGCAAGGGAGCTGACGTGAACCAGGTGAGTCTGTGAAAGAGACTCTGACTCAACCTCGGAACCGGAGGGAAAGTTGGACACCGAGGCGGTTGACGCCGACGTGAACGGACCTGCGGACGCTCCTTTGGAATGGGACGCCGTTCATTGGCGTGCCGCCGAGGAGAACGTACGACGTCTGAGACAGCGGATCTTCACGGCGAGCAAGGCAGGGGACCTCAAGAAGGTCCGAAGTCTGCAGAAATTAATGCTCCGTTCCCGAGCCAACACGCTGGTGAGCGTGCGACGGGTGACGGAGGAGAACGCTGGCCGCAAGACAGCGGGTGTGGATGGGAAGGTTGTTCTGACCTCCCCGGGCAAGGAGGCACTGACGGAGTGGATGCACCGCCAGACCAAACCTTGGCACGCTCGCCCAGTCCGGCGGGTCTTCATTCCGAAGTCGAATGGAAAACGGCGTCCGCTCGGAATTCCAGTGATCGTCGATCGCGTACTTCAAGCGCGCGTGAAGAATGCTCTGGAGCCAGAGTGGGAGGCCCAGTTCGAGCCGAAGTCTTACGGTTTCCGACCGGGTCGCGGCTGCCATGACGCTATCGGGGCAATCTACCAGGTAGTGAAGGGGCGTGACCCCAAACGCCGGTGGATCCTTGACGCCGATCTGGCAGCAGCATTCGACCGCATCGATCACGACCACCTCCTCGAGCTTCTCGGTACGTTCCCCGCACGTGGGCTCGTACGGGATTGGCTGAAGGCGGGCGTGATGGACAAGGGAGAATTAGCGCCAACCGATGAAGGGGTACCGCAGGGAGGTGTGATCAGCCCAGTGCTAATGAACATCGCCTTGCATGGGATGGAGAAGGCAGCAGGAGTCAGGTATCACTATCGCAGTCGAGGAGGTCTTCAGACTGCACCTGATTCACCCGTGCTGATCCGGTACGCTGACGATCTTGTGGCGCTGTGCCACAGCCGGGAGCATGCCGAACAGGTCAAGGCGAAGCTTGCCGATTGGCTGACACCGAGAGGACTTGCCTTCAATGAGGGGAAGACGCGGATTGTCAACCTCGATGATGGCTTTGACTTTCTCGGATTCAACGTCCGCCGGTATCACGACAAGCTTGTCCTGATCAAACCCAGCCGGGAGGCCGTGAGGCGGATCCGGAGAAGGCTGCGCATGGAAATGCGGGTCTTCGAATTTAGTGGGGGTGCGCCTGCCGTCGGCTCCGGCGGGTGGTCGCACAGCGTGAGCGTAGGCGCTGGTTGGCGCGGTTCCTGAAGCCGAATGCGTTGCGTGCTTCGAGCTTGATGAGGCGGTTGTTGCCTTCGGAGGCGGCGTTGGTGATGCCGGTGGTCAGGTAGGTCTCGATGCCGTCCCACCACTGCTCGACGGTCTCGGCGAGGGTGAGGAGTTCGGGGAGGTGGGCGTGGTCGGCGGCGTGGGCGAGGAAGCGGTGGCGGGCGGCGGAGATCGCGGAGCGGCCGGGGGTGACGTGCGTGCGGGTGACGGCCAGGCCGAGGAGATCACGCAGGAGTTCCTTGCCCTGCCATCCGGCGTAGATCTGTCGGCCGTAGGTGCCCATGTGCTCCAACTCGGTCTTGAAGAGGGTCAGTTGGTCTTGGGTGAGGTCTTCCTTGTTACGGCGCAGGAGTTTGCGGACGGTGTAGATGCTGTCGCCCTTGCGGGCCCGGCGGCCGTGCTGTTTCCAGGTGAGGCGGCGGCGCAGGTCGGCGAGGTGGCGCTGGGCGAGCTGGACGATGTGGAAGCAGTCGACGACCACCGCCGCGTGTGGCAGGGCACGGGTCACGGCGGCGCGGAAGGTGGAGCACAGGTCGATGGCGACGTAGCGGACCTGTTCGCGCCAGGAGGCCGGCTGGGCGGTGAGCCAGTCGGCGACCGAGGTGGCGTTGCGGCCTTCGACCTGCCCGAACAGGCCGCGCCCGCCGATCGCGTCGACGAAGCCGATGTGCCAGGCGTCCGCGACGAGTTCCCACTTGTGCGTGTCCGGGTTCTGCTTCCATACCGGTTTGCCCCGCCGGGTCTCGTCGATCCCGACCGCCTCGGTCGCGGGCGGGTCCTCGGGCAGGACCGTCGCAGCGTAGTCCTCGAAGCATCGCTGCACGATGGGCCAGCTCAGGTGCAGGTCGCGGCCTGCCTGCACGACGGTGCGAGAGCCGTCGCAGACCGCGGCCCCGGCCGCATGGCGCAGGGCGAGGGTGGTCCTCATCCCCGCGGGGACCTGGCGTGTCGCCTCGGTGAACGAGCCTCGCGGGCAGGCCACTTCGGTGCAGTACCAGCGCGTCTTGCGCCAGCGGATGCTCACTGGGCGTCCGCCGCAGGGCAGGTGCCGGGGCCGGGTGGTGCGGTAGCCCTTCGGCCGGGTGGCGAAGACCCCACAGTCGGGGCAGGCCCGTGCGGAGTCCTCGTTCGTGACCACGTACACCGTCGAACCGCCCGCCCCGTCGTCCTTGACCTGCGTCACACTCACCCCCTCCAGCCCCAGAAGTCGCGTCGCCGCCTCGCTGATCCCGGTATCGTCGATGTTCAAGCCCGTGGGGTTTCATGATCGGTTGCCTAGAGAACAGCCATGATCACGAAGACTCGCGGGCTCCTTGCATCCGGGGCACCCGCACCCCAACTCCCTCACGCAACGTGACGGTTGAGCTCGCCCGTCACCGCCCACCCCCACTAAATTCGAAGACCCGGAAATGCGTGCACTGCGCGGCTCCAGTGCAGGAGCTGTACTGAAGAAGCTCACCCCCATCATCCGGGGATGGGCTGCCTATTACCGGACTGAGGTTTCGAGTGCGGTATTCTCCGCGCTCGACGACTACATGTGGAAGCTCACGTACCGGTGGGCACGCCACAACCATCCAAACAAGTCGCGGTGGTGGATCGTTGACCGCTACTACGGCCAGTTCAACAAGTCCAGGCAGAACCGCTGGGTTTTCGGTGACCGGGACACTGGCGCCTACCTGCCCAAGTTCGCCTGGACGAAAATCGTCCGACATGCGATGGTCGTCGGAACAGCCTCGCCCGATGACCCGGCGCTCGCCGAATACTGGGCTCAGCGCCGTCGCAAGCAGCCGTTTCCACCACTGAGCGAACTGGTCCGTCGGCTCCTCGCGAATCAAGCGGGCCGGTGCGTTCTCTGCCACGAGCTGCTTCTCCACGCCGATCAGCAACCACAAAGCCCTCACGAATGGGAACAGTGGGTACGCGTCACTCAAATGGCGATCCGCCAAAAGTACATAGCCAGTGCGACGCCCGGCGTGACGGACAAACTCCGCCTCGTTCATTCCTCCTGCCGTCGCCGGTCTATTAACGGCCACGGCAAAGACCCAGCGGTTCTGCATGCCTGAACGCCTTCAGGACTTGCTTGAGCCGTATGCGCGGATAACGTGCCCGTACGGTTCTTAGGGGGCGGCGGCGCAGCAATGCGCCGCCGCTACCCGACTGATCAGCCCTGTGTTGATGAATGTTGCTCTGCATGGCATGGAGACCGCTGCCGGAGTTG
>NZ_BMQA01000170.1 GCF_014647875.1 Streptomyces brasiliensis
ACCACTCACAGCGTGCGACCTCGCGTCGCACCCATGGTCTGGCAGTTGCGGACGTCGCCGACTAGTCCGCAGTGCTGGAAGGCCCGCCGACCGACCTGGTGCCCTTCTTCTGGGCCTGGGTGTCGTCGATGACCAGCGATGCGTCCGCGTCGCCCTGGTGCTGGGCGACGTAGTCGCAGACCGCGTCGCGCAGCCGGTCGGCGTCCCACACCGAGCCGTTGAGCAGCCACTGCATCCGGTCCGCGGTCACATGCCCGGCCCGCTGCGACAACGTCCACCCGTTCTTCCTCGACAGCTCCGCCAGCAGCCCCTCGATGAACTGCGTGAACACCTCCCGAGGCTCCGGACGGTTGAACAAGTACCCCAACGACCCGGTCAACACGGACAGTTCGGCATCCCTCGTGGCTATCTGCTCAGCCGTCACACCCAGCATCATGCCCGGTCAACGACGCCACACGGACCCCGTCACAAGATCTCCGGCTGTAGCACAAGCTGTCCACACCCTCATGACCTGCCCACACACAGGATGAAAGCGCACGCATGTCTTGAGATGGCGTGCGCCATGGGGTTACCTTCGCACTTCCGTCCACTGGTGTTCCCCAAGGACCCCAATGCGTCAGGTGACAAGGAGGTCGCGATGACCGGGAGAGTGCCACCGCTGGCGGTCGCACCAAGTAGGCCCAGCGGGGGCTACCACGTGGCGGATGGCTCTGTGGTGAATACCTCATCAGCGAGAGAAGTAGCTCGTGCATGGGAAAGCTTTGCCGCGGGCGAAGACATAGAGGCGGGCGTCCGGCCTGAGATCCTGGCGTCGTGGTACCGCTGTCGAGATCAGTACGAAGTGGACCGAAAGTTGGACGTCGCACCGGCGGCGGGGGGCGACATCCAACGAATCGACAACGGCGTGATCTTTACTGCGCTCGGCGGCCTCGGTGCGTTGGCCGGCCAGGAAGTGGAACGGGATGACGCCGTCGTCACCGTTACGGACGGGGACGGGCGGGTCCTTGGGGCGTGGGGCGACCCCACCGCACAGCGGCGGGCTGAGCTGCACAACCTCGCCCCGTGGTCGTCGTGGTCGGAGGAGTGCACTGGCACGAACGGGATGGGAACCTCACTCGCGGTGTCCGGCCCGGTGACTGTGACGGGGCCGGAGCACTGGTGCGAAGCCTTCCACCAGTGGGCCTGCGCGGGCATTTCCATACGCGACGTGGTGACCGGCTCGCCGGTCGCGTCGATCAACATCTCGCGATGGAACGCGTCGCTGTCCAAGTCCGTTCCGTCGTGGCTGACGAAAGCAGTCGCGTGCATCGAACAAGAGATTTACCGGCGCGCCGTCTACGAGGCAGACAAAGTAGCCTCTGAGTTCAGAAAAAAATGTGCCCAGGTCAGTGGTCCATTTATGGCGATGGACCGTGGAGGAAATTTGATAGCTGCGAATGAAGCAGCTATCAAATTGCTCGGGTTGACTGACGACCCCCCCATTGTCGCGGCTGCGATCGAACCGGCGGAACGCTGGACCCCGGACATTTCAGGGCTTCCTGACGTGGTGCGGTGGGCCATGGACCAGGCACAGGGAACCGAACAGTGGAGCGGCTACGCGTGTCTGCCGGTGTCCCCAGGGGAGGACGCCACTCCGCTCACCATGCTGCCCGTTGTCGACTCGAATCACGTGATGGGCATGCTGTGCATATTGGGGGTGCAAGAGGGCGAACCTTACGAGAGCAATGCGGAAGCGGCGGTCAGCCCGCTGCCTCGGCGCATTATCGGAATGCGTAATGATCGGCTGGTCCTGCTCGCTCCGTCGGAGATCCGCTATGCCGAGGCCGACCGGAACATCGTTTGGTTGATCACGGAAAGAGGGAGGATCCAAGCGGCGACCCGCGGCCTGGACAATGTCGAGCGGTTGCTGACACCCTACGGGTTTCGTCGAGTCCATCGACGTTTCCTGGTCAACCTTCGCCGGGTGGCAGAACTGGAGCGGGGCATCAAGGGCGAGCTCTTTCTGATCATGGATCCTCGTGTCCGCGAGGTTGTTCCCGTCTCGCGGCGCCACGCCCCGGAGCTCCGGCGACTGCTCGGTGTGTGAGCGCCCGGTCTCGGCGTCCGGTACTCCAGCCGGACTCCGGGTACTCAAGCTCGGCCGGCGGCGTGGACCTGTGCCAGGCCGCCGTGCACCTCACCTTCACCTCGTCCGCCGGGCACTGCCTGATCGGCCGGCGCCTGTACTTCACCCGGCAGCAGGCCGGCAAGGAGGAACGCCGCGAGCTGACCGGCGCCCCCGACGAGCTGTGCTTGGTGGCCAAACCGCGCCTCGCGGCGGACATGTTCCACGCCGCCTCCAACCAATCAGGTCACCACCCCAGCCACGAAGCCGAGCGTGACCAAAGCCGCCGCCCGGCTGCCGAGCGAGCCTGACAGCGGATGCGGACCGGTGCGGGGCACAAGGGCGTACGCGACTACGACTGGGCGATGACCGAGGTCACCACCGATGACACCCTTGACGGACACGACCGCGTTGCAGGGACATCAGTACTGCTGGTCCGCCGACACCGCTGCACCCGCACTGTGTCCTGCCACCGCTGCTGTGCCCTGGGCCCGGTGACACTGGCGCGACTGGTGTCACCGGCGGTGTGCCTCAGGTGGCGGCGGAGGACAGCTTGCAGGACGCGAAGGAGATCTGCCACCTCGACAAAAGCCAGGTCACCTGCTGGAACTCCTGGCACAGCTGGAGCGTGATCACCCTGATCGCCCACGCCTCCCTGGCCGTCACCGCCGCCCTCGAACGAGCCGCCCAGAGCGGCCGGAACGACCCCGCCGAGGCCGACCTCGTCCCTCTCAGCAGCCACGAACTCCTCCGCCGGCTCCAGGCCTTGCCCCTTCCTCCGCCCCGACGAGACCGCGACCACCTGCTGTGGTGGCCCACCTGGCGCCGCCGCCATCAACACCGCGCCCGCCTCTGCCACCGCCGTTGGCACGCATACGCCGACACCACACCATGATCAACCCCGGCTGTTCAGCGGAGCCAGTGGCCGGCGGGAGCGGGCCGGGGTGCTGGTCCAGCTCGCCGTGGCGATCGTGCTCGGGGCCAGGAGTGTGCTGGAAGCCGAGCAGCTCCAATCTCCGGGCCCGTGGAACCCGGCGCAGCCGCGGCGTCGCGCGACGGACCGTCCTGCACCGGCCACGGACACAACAGGCGAACCGCCGGATCGATCAGCGATCGACCCTCGCTGACGAATCGAGGTCAAAAAGCTCAGCAACGACTATCTACAGTTGCCGTATCGGGGAGAATCAACGCTTGGTGCGCGCGGAAAGGGCCTCCACCTGGCTGCGTAGCCTTTCCACGGCATGTGCCGGATCCTTGGCAGCGTAGACGGCCGAACCGGCCACAAAGCAGTCGACACCGGCCTCGGCCGCCTGTTCGATCGTGTCGGTGTTGATGCCGCCGTCGATCTCCACTACCAGGTTCAGGTGGCCGGTGTCGACCATCGTTCGGGCCTTGCGCACCTTGTCGAGGACCTCGGCGATGAACTTCTGGCCGCCGAAACCGGGCTCCACGGACATCACCAGCAGGGTGTCGTAGTGTTTGAGCACATCGACGTAGGGCTCCAGGGGCGTGTTCGGCTTGACCGCCAACCCGGCCTTAGAGCCTGCGGCCCGCAGGTCCTTCGCGAGCATGACCGGATCGTTGGTGGCCTCGACGTGCACCGTGACGTTGTAGGAACCCGCTTCCGCGTAACCGACTGCCCAGCGATCCGGGTTCTCGATCATCAGGTGGCAATCCAGCGGTAGGTCAGTGGTTGCCAGCAGCGACTGCACGACCGGCAGACCCAGGGTCAGGTTCGGCACGAAATGCCCGTCCATGACATCCACGTGGAGCCAATCTGCTCCTCGACCTGGCTGTCCTTCCACGGCAGCTACCTCGTCGGCGAGCCGTGCGAAGTCGGCGGAGAGTATGGACGGAGCGATCAACGGTTGGTTCGACACGACGCCGAGCGTAAAGCAGCCGGGGTGGTGGGTGGTTATTTATTGTGCGTATCACGGGATTGTGTTTTTGCATGTCGTGGGGTGTTGCCGGGTTTTTGCGTGGTGGGCAACTGTTGTGGGGGTCAGTAGCCGGTCTCGTGCTATCGGTGGCGGGTGTGCGGGTGTCCCTGCCCTCGGT
>NZ_BMQA01000171.1 GCF_014647875.1 Streptomyces brasiliensis
GGGCACGGCCGGTTCTGAGGGGGCTCCGGCGCAGCAATGCGCCGGAGCTACCCGACGAGTGGGCTGGGGAGGCGACCCCGGACGGGATGCAGCACCTGCTGAACCGGGCCAAGTGGGACGCCGACCTCGTCCGTGACGACCTGCGCGGCTACGTGGTCGAGCACCTGCACGACGACCAGGCGGTGCTCGTGGTCGACGAGACCGGCGACGTGAAGAAGGGTAGCCACACCGTTGGCGTCCAGCGCCAGTACACCGGCACCGCCGGCCGGATCGAGAACTCCCAAGTCGCCGTCTACCTCGTCTACGCAGGCCAGCGCGGTCACGCCGCGGTGGACCGGGAGCTGTACATCCCACGCTCGTGGACCGACCAGCCCGACCGCTGCCAGGCGGCCGGACTCGACCAGGACACCGCGTTCGCGACCAAGCCCGAACTGGCCACCCGCATGATCGCCCGGTTCCTGGACGTCGGCCACCACGCCCCGTGGGTGGCCGGCGACGAGGTCTATGGCGGCAACCCGAAACTGCGGACCGCACTGGAAGAACGTGGCACCGGCTACGTCCTCGCGGTAGCCCGCGGCCACGAAGTCACCACCCAGTCTGGCAAGTTCCGCGCAGAGGCCCTGGCCAAGAAGCTCCCCAAGCGGGCCTGGCAGAAACTGTCCGCCGGGGCCGGTGCCAAGGGGCAGCGCTTCTACGACTGGGCCGTCATCGACCTGCCCAACTCGGCCCCCGGCCACCGCCAGCTGCTGATCCGCCGCAACCGCACCACCAGCGAACTCGCCTACTACCGCTGCTACTCGCCCCGCCCTGTGCCGCTGACGACCTTGGTGAGGGTCGCTGGATCAAGGTGGCGGGTCGAGGAGACGTTCCAGTCCGGAAAGGGCCTGGCCGGACTGGACGAGCACCAGGTCCGCCGCTACGCGTCCTGGTCCCGCTGGGTCACCCTCGCCATGCTCGCCCACGCCTTCCTGGCCGTCGTCCGCGCCGACGAACACACCCGCCATCCCGCGCCGGCCAACCTGATCCCGCTCACCTGCAACGAGATCGCCCGCCTGTTCGTCGCCCTCGTCGCCAAACCCGTCCACGACGCAGCCCACCAGCTCCGCTGGTCCCACTGGCGCCGCCGCCACCAGGCACGATCCCAAGCAAGCCACTATCACCGCCAGAACGCAGCCCCAGCATGATCACGATCTACGGCTGGAGTACTAACCCCGCCCCGACCTCCCCAGCCTCATCCATGACGTGTCCCTATCACGCCGACACGCGGCACAGCGAGAACCGACGCCTTTTTCTTTTGCAGACCCTAAATTCAACTGATAATTCTCTAAATCACCCGAACTGGCTGTGGATTCTCGGAATCCCCCTGTGTTACGTGATAGGGCGGATAAGAGATGTCACGGTGTGGATTACCCCCGAGGACGTGTTGCGGAAGTGTGAGGTGCGATGTGGTAGGACTGCCGTCCGGCCGAAAGGCCAGGAGAGTCTGGATGCTCCTCCCGACGGGGCTTGTCGGCGCAGCGATCCTCGCGGCCGGAACACCGATGCCGATGAACGCGGCCACACTGACGTCAAAACCCGCGTCCACGGCGCGGGCCGCGGACGCTGCCCAGAACTGTGCCCCTTCGCCCCGGCCACCGTTCTTCGCGGACGAAGTACAGCAACCGCCGGTGGCCGCCACGGACCGTCCTCATCACTACACCTTGACGGCGGCCGTCCACCACACGCACCGGTTCGCCAGTTCGTGGCCGCCGGTGAAGACGCTGGCGTATAGCACGGCCAACGCCCCGATGGACTACCTCGGGCCCACTCTCGTGACCCGGCAAGGTCACCCCGTGGACGTGAAGATGGTCAACGACCTGCCCCCGGCAGGAACGCCGATCTTCCCGTTCGGTCAGCCGGACAACCGCAACACCCTCAACCTGCACCATCACGGCGGGCTGCAGCCGGCGAGCAGCGACGGTGTGCCCGCGCCGCTGGGCACAGAAGTTCCGCCCGGCGGTTCCTACACCTACCACTATCCGAACTACCAGGCGCCGGCGCCGCTTTTCTACCATGACCACACGGACATGACCACCGGCTACCACACGTATCCCGGACTGGTTGGGTTCTCCCCGCAGACCGACGAACGGGAGCGGTCGTTCGGCCTCCCGAGCGGCAGGTTCGAGAAGTTGTACGAACTGCAGGACAATTCGTTTGATCCCGTCACCAAGGAACTGTGTTACAGCGGCTCGTTCGGAGATCTCCCGGTGATCAACGGGACGATCGCGCCCAAGCAGCAGGTGGAGCCGAGACGCTACCTGTTCACCCTGCTGAACTCCTCCGGCAACCGCTTCTACCATCTGAGCCTCAAGCAGGTCGCCGGGCGGCCCAGCCGTGCTCCGCGCATCACTGTGGTGGCCAGCGACGACGGCTACCTGCGTCACCCGGTCAGGGTGCGCGACCTGCTCATCGTGCCCGGCGAGCGGTACCGCGTCGTTGTCGATTTCCATGGCCACCGCTCACAGAAGTGGGTTCTGTCCAACGACGCCAATGCCCACTATCCGGGCCCCAACGCCGCTCCGCTCATTCCCGGGCTCATGCGGTTCGACGTCGGCAAGCGGCTCAGCCGCCAGGACCACTCACACATCCCGCACACGATCGACGAGACCAACAACGGACAACCGCTGTTCCGCAAGCTGCAGGACGCACGGCTGCGCACCGTCCAGGCCGGCCCCAAGCCGCTCTCAGGTGCGCCAGAGCTCGGTGACGCCAACCAGCTGCTGAACTACCTGGACGCGCCCACCGAGACACCGCAGGTCGGATCCTGGGAAGTGTGGGCCATGCGCAACCACGGCGCGAATTCCCACCCTATGCATCTTCACCTGCTGGAAATGCAGCTGATCGGACGCTGGCATGTCGGCCATTGGGGTGCGGACAAAAAACCGGTGCCATCCAGCATTGGGCCGTTCGAACCGGCACCCGCATACGAATCCGGCCCCAAGGACGTGTTCATCGCGGATCCCAACTACATCACGGCCTGGGTCGGCAAATTCACGATCGCGGGAACAGCCGTCTGGCACTGCCACATCATCCCGCACGAAGACGGTGTCATGACAAACGGTCAGATCGAAATGATGCGGCCCCTCGTCATCGGGCACACACCACAACGACAACTACCGCTGGTCGAAAGCCTGAAACGTCTCGACCGGCTCGTGCGCCGACCGTGACGGATGACAACCAGATCTTGAGGGTGGCGACGGCCTGCTCGGAGAAGGCACGGATCTTTGCGTGGGATCGGTTGACTGCCTGCTGGCCTGCGGACAGCATCTCCCACCTGCCCCAGTAGGGAGTTCGGACGGAGCCCCCGGCACCTGCGGTACGCCTTGTCGGCCTAGCACGGGACGCCTGCTGCGGCAAGGGCGTCGACGATGCCGTGTTCGCGGGCTGCGCGGATGTTGTGAACGGCGCCGGGCAGGGCCGGCGATGCCCACAGCAGACGGCCGAGCGGATCGGCGACGACTTGCACGTTCATGCTGCAGGCCCCCTCCGGCCGGGCCGCGGCCGGTGCCCGGATTCTGCAGCGCCCATCCCGAAGGCCGGCGTTCTCCGAGGGCCTCGCGGATCACGGTCTGAGGTGACGGCTTCAGCTTTTCGGTGACGACCTGGTCGTGGTCGACGCGGCGCGGGCCGATGTGGCGCGGCAGGTTGACGGACTCCCGCGGGCACGCACCCGGGCAGCGAGGTGGAGCCGGTGGTCGCGCAGGTGCTGACCGAGGCCGGCGTGGACCTCACGGACGCGTTCCCCAAGCCGCTGACCGACGAGGTCGTGCAGGCCGCCGACATCGTCATCACCATGGGCTGCGGGGATGCCTGCCCCGTGCTGCCTGGCCGCCGCTACCTGGACTGGCCCGTCACCGACCCCGAGGGCGCCCCGATCGCCGTCGTCCGCAGCATCCGCGACGAGATCGACGCCCACATCACCGAACTGCTCGCCTCCCTGCCGAGCACCTGACCCCCGTACCCGATCCGCACCACGTGCTTGATCCCCTTACGAAGGAAAAACCGATGTCCTCCAGCCCGCTCGCCTCCGTGCTGTTCGTCTGCGTTCACAACGCCGGGCGCTCGCAGATGGCGGCCGG
>NZ_BMQA01000172.1 GCF_014647875.1 Streptomyces brasiliensis
GCCCATACCACATCAACGAGCCCAACTCCCGTAAGCAACGGCTTGTTTCTCTGCGGGTCCATCGAGCGCGATTTGTCGTTGAAGTTGGAGACCACTGGTCAGCTGAGGACCCGCAGGACTCAGACAGAGGATCACTGAGGAGCGCGGGACGCGTTGAATCGGCCATGACGGCCTGGTCGGAGGGCTGCACCTGTGTTCACCCCCAGGTCAGGGCCAGGCTCCCAGCGTGAGGGATGCCGGGACGATGCAGAGCACCAGTTGGACCGCCCCGATATATCGGTGTCCGAGCCGCAGCAGCACGACGCCCGTCACACAGACCGCCAGGGTCAACGCGCCGAACCACAGGACTTGTGTCCAGTCCGCGGGTGGTGTGCTGACCACCGTGTGTTTGGAGCCGGCGTTCATTCGGCTCAGCCCCCGCACCGCGAGCACGATGAAGACCAGCAATCCGGCCGCCACGTCCGCCACCAGCACGAGCAGCAGGAGACAGCCTGCAGCGAAGGCATCGTTTCCGTCGGAGGACTGCTCCTCGGCAAGTTCAGGCATGTCAGTACGGTCGCGTGGAATTTCCCCCTCCAAACGGGTCGTCGCCGATCCGCAACCCAACCACAGCGGGCGGCCTGCAACTGCTCAGGCGTCGCCTCGGTGCGCGGGCGTGGCAGGTTGGATGCTCCGGGCTGCTCGCGGTCGCGCAACCGCCAGGGCCATGGCCGTGCCGTAGAGGGCCGGCGGGACGGTGCGCTGATGCCATCGCAGCGGCACTGGCGGCCCAGCAAGGTGACCTGGCAGGCGCCCGCGACCGCGGCCATGGTCAGGGCTGTGCCCTGTGGGCATGCCACGGTCAGAGCGGCTGTCACTCGAAGAGCTCAGCTCCACCGGTGGCCTGGCTGGGCCGTTGGGGCTGGTGAATCCGGTGCTGACCGGTTCCGCCGGCTCGGCAGCCCGCGGGCAGCATCCCTACGGTGGTGCCATGGCAGTGAGCAACGGATACAGGCCCAGGCTGGGGCCCCGAATCGGAACTCGTGACGTGCTGGCGGCGGTCGTACTGTTCGTGCTGTCGGTCGTGGCCGCCTCCATCATTCCGCACGAGCACCGGTTATCCCTGAGATGGCCTGCTCTCCTGCTCGCTGCCGTTGGCTGCTTCTCGCTGCCGTGGCGCCGTCGGTACCCCTTCGCCGTCGCGGCGCTGGCGGTGACCTGCGGGGTGACGTTTCAGCTGCTGGGGTTCGACGAAAGTCCGCTGGTAAACAGCCCGGTCATCGTGTCTGTCTTTTCAGTGGCGGCGCTGACAGACCGCCGCACTGCCTGGAGCGTGGCATCAGCTGCGGCCGCTGCGCTGATCGGCGTAGCTATGGTGCACGACCCACGATCCTGGCTGCAGCCGGACAACGTCGCGACGCTGGCGTGGATGGCCCTGCCCGCGGCGGTCGGGGACGGGGTGCGCTCGCGCCGCGCGTATGTCATTGCCGTGGAGGAACGGGCAGAACATGCCGAGCGGACCCGTGAACAGGAGGCGCAGCAGCGCGTGGCGGCCGAACGCGTCCGCATCGCGCGTGAGCTGCACGACGTCGTCGCCCACCACATCGCCTTGATCAACGCTCAGGCCGGCGTTGCGGTCCACCTTGGGCAAGCAAGGCCTCAACAGGTCTTCGCCGCCCTTAAAGACATCCAGGAAACCAGCCGTTCCGCGCTGGACGAATTGCGTGTGACCGTAAGCCTGTTACGGCAGTCCGACGACTTTGCGGCACCACGCGATCCCATCCCGGGCTTGGCCCAGATACCAGCCTTGCTGGCCTCCTTCGAACGCGTTGGCCTGGCCGTCCTGCACACCCGGCAGGGAGATGCCCAGCCCCTTGCGTCGGCGGTCGACCTGGCCGCCTACCGCATCGTTCAGGAAGCTCTGACCAACGTGCGCAAGCACGCCAGGACTGACAAGGCCCGGCTGCACCTGAGCTACAACCGCCAGTGGTTGACGATCACCGTTCAGGACGACGGTTGCGCTGCCCCGCACGGCCCGCAGCCGGGGACCGGCCATGGATTGATCGGCATGAAAGAGCGGGCAGCCAGCCTGGGCGGAAAGCTCACTGCGCACCCCCGGCCCGAGGGCGGCTTCACCGTCACCGCCGAACTGCCCCTGCGCCCCGGTATGCCGAGGGACGGCGTGGCATCACAGGCACTGCTGGAGGAAAAACGGCCATGACGATCCGTGTTCTGCTTGCTGATGACCAGGCCCTGCTGAGGGGCACCTTCAAAATCCTGTTCGACTCCACGGAAGACATGGAGGTCGTGGGCGAGGCATCCAACGGCCACGAAGCCGTGGAACTGACACACGCACAACGCCCCGATGTGGTCCTCATGGACATCCGGATGCCCGAGATGGACGGCCTCGTCGCCACGCGACTGATCAGCGAGTCCGACGATCTGGCCGCCGTGAAGGTGCTCATTCTGACCACGTTCGAGAATGACGAGTACGTCGCGGAGGCGTTGCGGTGCGGGGCGAGCGGTTTTCTGGGCAAGGGAGCGCGACCGGAGGAGCTGCTCGACGCGGTCCGCACGGTAGCCGCCGGCGAGGCACTTCTGTCCCCAACTGCCACGCGGGCCCTGATCAAGCAATTCCTGGCGCAGCCTGAATGCTGCGCCGCCGTGGTGCACGAGCAACTCGCCTGCCTGACTCCGCGGGAACGTGACGTGACCAGGCTCGTCGCGCTGGGTTTGTCAAACGCCGACATCGCCGAACACCTGTTTGTCAGTCCGCTGACTGCCAAAACCCACGTCAACCGTGCCATGAGCAAGCTCGCCGCCCGGGACCGGGCACAGCTCGTCGTCATCGCTTACCAGTCCGGCCTGGTCAGCGCGAAGACGGAAGCCAGCGAGTCACCCACTCCTGTGGGACAAACGCCGAGGTGAAAGCCCCTGTGCGCGAACGGAGCAGTTCAACCTGCTGGGTACTGCCTTCGCAGTACCCAGCAAACACCGCACGGGGACGACGCGCGGGGAGGCGGTCTTCAGCCAACCTGTAGCTGCGACACAAGAGCCGGATCCACGCTCCGCACGGCTCCCAGGACGGCCTGGACCCGAGACGTGCCGCAGCGCGCCGGGTGTCGCAGCACAGAGAGGAATCCGACATGGCCACTTTCATCGGCGAATGCCTCGCATTCCGCGACCTACTGGCCGGCCACGCTCTTCACATCCTTGCTCCCGAGGAGACCAACGCCCTCGTCCCTCACCTGGCTGCCTGCTCCACGTGCCAAGACGAACACCACTGTCTCGCCGCAGTAGCCGCACACCTGTCCTCACTGCACGAAGCCCTGACCACCGGCCCCAGCCCGACTCAGCGGCCGCACCTGCCAGGATCGACCAAGAGCCAGGCTGCGCCGCGTCAGCGGCGCGGGTCCGGCCCAGCCCGCGGCGCACGGACCACCTCGCTCACACTGTCCGAGTGGGTCGACCGGATGGCCTGCGTCGGGTGACAACCAAGTCGCCGCACTGCCATAGAAGGTCATGCCAACCCGCCAGCGGGCAACTTGTCCGCGTGTTCGCCCGTGACCATGTCGGCAACGGGTCATTGACCTGCTCGTTCGGCTCCGGGACTGCCCATTACTGTCCGCACCGTGGCCGATGGAGGTTTTGAGGTCTGGCCTCATCCTTGTCGGGTCGATCACAGGGGGCCGTCGACGTCGGTCAACCGGGACTGCGCCTCGGCCGATCGTCCACTGAGGTCCGCCGCCGACCGTTGCTGTTCGTGCTTGTTGGTGTCGGCCGCTGGTGTCAGCCGCCGCACGCAGCCTTGACGAGCGCGGCTGTTCTCTCGGGCCTGGAGCACCAGTTTGGAGGTCTCTTGGTTGAGGGCTCCGGAGCTCAGCATGTCTGCCTTGGCTGGCAGCATGGCGACATGGAGATCATCCCTGGACGTGGTGTCGACCTCCTCAAGATCGGCGATTACCGCTCGCAAGTCGAAGAGCGCGGTTGGCTCGGCTGTCGCGGTTGAGGCCGAGCTCGAGAAGCCAGTCCGGCGGCGCCAGCCGTGCCGCCTCGCCTTGCCGTTGTTCCCGCTCGCGCCGCTGCTCGGCGGCGATCCATCGCCGGGTCCGTTCGAGGTCGGCTC
>NZ_BMQA01000173.1 GCF_014647875.1 Streptomyces brasiliensis
ATACAAGATCACACACTACCCGTTAGACGGAAGTTGGGGTACCTAACGAAGCCCTACTAGTGCTGTGCCGGAAAGGTGTACCGGCTCGCGACGCCCGGCACGGCACCTCGCGGCGTTGTCGCCTCACCCGAGTACATCCAGTACGCGGGTGACGCTCCGCCTCGCGATGCACCGCACCGGACGCCGCGAGCTTCCCGGCAAACCTTCCCGCCCACAGCACTAGCTCGAAGGTTTCCGCGTGGGCGGCTTCCACGGCGCCGGCCTGGATGGCCGCGATGAGGTGCTGTACCTCGGCCGGGCTGGCGCCGCGGAATCGAGAAGAGCAGTCACACGGTGCTGGGCGTTCGCGGTGGTCCATCATGGCGATGGCGCTCCTAGGGCTCCAGTCGGGGATGGCCCAGCCGCCGGAGTCGAGGCCCTGCGCGGCGAGGGTCTGGGCCCACACCGGGGGGAACGATGTGCTGGTGGACGTCGATGCGAGCGGGGAAGGTCAAGTTCGCTTCGCCTCCTAATATTTAGCTAGCTAATAAAATCTATTTAGTAAGCTAACAGCTATGAGGGAGACAGTCAAAGCCGAGACCCGCAGCACCCCCGGCCTGCACGTGGAGCCCGGTATCGAGCACCTGGCCCAAGCTGCCGATCGGCTCTTCTACGCCATGCGACGCTCACGGTCCGCCACAGTCGGCCAGTCCGAAGCCGGACTGTCCATGTCACAGATGGCCCTGCTCACCGCGCTGACCGAGGACGCCGAGGGCGAGGGCGTGCCGGTCAGCCGACTCGCCGCCAACGCCGAGGTCAGCGTCCCCACCGCCACCCGCATGCTGCAGCAGCTGGAGGGCAAGAACGTGGTCACCCGACGCCGTGCACCGCACGACGAGCGCCAGGTCCTCATCCGACTCACCGAGGATGGCGCACAACGCCTCGCCACCATGCAGGCCGAGCTGCGCGCACGCCAGTACGCCGCCCTGTCGCAATTCGCGCCGCAAGAGCGGCACGAGCTCGCCGCACAGTTGCATCGCCTCGCCGGCATCATCGGCCAGACCATCCCCGGTGCAGCCGGATCGGCGGCGGACGAGGGCTGAGCACCCAGAGCGACGGAGTCGGCTGACTCTTGACGTCAGCAATGCCTGGAGCGCCCGGATCCTGGACGCGGGCGGGTGCTGTCGCCGTTTCTCATGAACACCGAACACGGCCGCGCTGGGGCGCTGCCCGAAGTCGTGTACATCCGCTGTCGCAGCAACTCGTGAACAGAGCCAGGCCCACACACTCGCTCACGTCGTCGGCTCCAGCCACGAACAGCGGGACAACCTGCAGCAGCACCTGCACGAGATCCCGGAGACGACCGACGACGACGTCACCACGCTCATCGCCGAACGCCGCCTGTACTACGCCGACACCCTCCACGAACTCGACGAAACCCCGGATGATGACCACTGAGAAACCGACCCCCACCACACCCGCGTCGGCGCCGCGCGATGTCGCCGCCTGGTTCACGCTCGACTCGGTATCCGCGCGCACCCCGTGGTGGGCAGCGCAATGGCTGGCGGACGGCCACGACGGCGAGGCGCTCCGCGAGATGGCCGGGCTCAACGGATTTACGCGAGAGCCGGGCCGCGCGGGCAGGACTCATTTCAAGGGCCCGCATCGTCAGGCCGGTGGCCAGTTCTGCAAAGCCGCGTCGGCCACCTGTTGCAGGTCCTCGCATGTCGCGCCGCCGGCTGCCTGTACAGCCACGCCGTTCGCGATCGTCATGACGTAGCGGGCGATCTTTTCCGGGTCAGCGCCGACGGGCAGGTCGCCCACCTGGACGGCCTGCCGGAACCGGTCGCGGAGCAGCGCCTGGCCGTGGGCACGCCACTCGGCCAGGGTGTCGCGGGCAACTCGTCCGGTCTGGCCGGCGGCCAGTGCGCCCTGGACACCGAGGCAGCCGGCGGGGAGTCCGGGCAGCGTGTTGGCGCGGGCCGAGCCAGCGAGGAAGGCCATGGCGACCTCGCGGGCGGTGGGTGCCTGCAGCGCCTCGGCGACGTAGGCGCCGGGACCCTGGACTTTAAGCCAGGGAGCACGTCAATCAGGCTCCACGACGCACGGCAACGTCTGGCTGAAGGGCGCCCGCGGCGATACGGCCGCCGCCGCGGCACGCACCAAGGGCACCTACCTCAACGCTCACTACCGCCGGCTGATCAGACGCATGGGCAAGAAACGCGCACTCGTCGCGGTCATGCACAAGATCGTCATCGCCACCTGGCACATGCTCACCAACGACGCCGACTACCAGGACCTTGGACCCAGTCACTGGCAACAGCACCCGCACCAGGTCAAGCGACGGCAGCAACGGCTCCCGCCTAGCTGAGCGCCCTCGGGGTCGACACCTCCGGCCTCGCACCCGCTTGATCTCCTCATACCCCAGCCCTACAGCCGGGGCAATCAACCCTGCCCTCGTACAGCCATTTTCGAGTCAGATCCTTCGCGACTGCCGCCTGAAAAGCGACGGCGTTCACACCGCCATGCTCGGCATCGCCCGGATGCACAACCTCGCCCTCATGGGGTAACTCCCTCCCCATACGAGACGAGAGAGGTCCAAGGGAGGCGGCTCCCCACCTCCCCGGCTCGGAGAGTGCTCAGTCGATACAGAACTCGTTGCCCTCGATGTCCAGCATCGGGATGCACGACTCGTTTTCCTCATCGGCATACAGTGTGCGCACGTGGGTCGCACCGAGCGCCACCAGTCGTGCGCACTCGGCTTCGAGCGTGGCGAGGCGCTCGTCCCCCACGAGCCCGGTGCCGGCTCGGACATCGAGATGCACCCGATTCTTAACGATCTTGCCTTCGGGGACGCGCTGAAAGTACAGGCGCGGGCCCACGCCTGAGGGATCACTGCAGGCGAACCATGATCCCCGCTTCTCAGGAGGCAGGGTGCGGTTGAAATCGTCCCAAGTGGTGAACCCCTCCGGTGGAGGCGGTATGACGTACCCCAACACTTCACACCAGAAGCGAGCGAGGCGCTCAGGTTCTGCGCAGTCAAAGGTGACTTGGAACTTCTTGATCGCTGGCATCAGCGCACCGTACCGCGTACCAGGGGGACCCTGCCGCTCATTTCCCCAGGCGGATCCGCCCGCCACCCGTCGCATCCTGGTCCTGGGCCGCCTTGGACACCAAGTGATCAAACCGGACAGTCCACGAGAACGACGCGACCGTGGTGGCGGAACACCCCAGTTGTGCCCAGGATCCAGTCCTGACCGACCACCTTCATGCCGAGATCAGTTGCGGGACAACCCTTAGAAGCCTTCCGCTTACCGTTCGGCAGCCTTGGTCAGTCGGACACGGTTCCTGTTTGGGTGATCTCTCGGGGGCGGCGGCATAACGGCAGGGCCTCCTGGTGCTGCTCGGTTGCGATCCCAACCGAGCAGCACCAGGAGGCCCTGTGTCGCAATCTTTCGTGCTCGCGTCGGCGGAGTCCAACGCGCCGTCACCGGAGTGTGACTGCCTCGCGCACAGGTTCGGCAACGCGGCGGACGGTCCGGCACGCGTGCGGTGTTACGGCTCCGACCTGACGGAGGCGGAGTGGCAGGTCGTCCGGCCGTTGCTGCCAGTGCCTGCATGGCTTCAGGGGCGGGGCGGTAGGCCGGAGGGTTTCTGCCACCGCGTGATGCTGGACGCGGTGCGATACGTGGTCGACAACGGCGTCAAGTGGGCGAACCCGCCCGCGGACTTCCCGCCGTATCGGCGGGTGCACGCTTTCGCCCGCCGCTGGCAGGTCACGGGTCTGCTCGCCGAGCTCCACGAACGGCTGCGCGACAAAATCCGCGAGAAGGAAGGCCGTTCGCCGGATCCGACGGCTGCCATCGTGGACTCGCAGTCGGTGCGGGCAGCGGCGAACATTCCGCGCTCCACCTCCGGCTGGGACGGCGGCAAGAAGGTGGGCGGGCGCAAGCGGCACCTGATGGTGGACTGCCTCGGCCTGGTTCTGGCCGTGTGTGTGACCGCGGCGAGCGTGCAGGACCGCGACGCCGCCGTCCCACTTCTGGATCGGCTTCGCAAGACGTACGGGACTTCCACCCGAAGAGTGGACACCGTTTCATCCTGTTATGCGGCGAGTGCGAGCC
>NZ_BMQA01000174.1 GCF_014647875.1 Streptomyces brasiliensis
ACGTCAGCCCGATCGACGGCAGTACCGAGGACGAGGTGACCAGATTGCTCGGCCTCGGCGTCGGTCATGTCACGGGGCATGGCGAAGGGTATCGAGCCTTGGGGTGCGATCTCGGCTGAACCTCTGAACTGCCGCAGATCCGCTCAGGTCGCGGCAGAAGCGGACGCTATGCCGCCCGAGCACATCGCGGCAGACATCCGGTTACTTCGCAACGGTCAGCGGGCGGGATTGAGGAGCGCGTTCTTCCACCACTCAGGCGGCTCGCCATGCCACCAGACAATGCCCCTGCTGTCTGGCTCTGCGCCTTCGATCATGCCGCCAGGAGGCTCGCCCAACTCGGCGTCGAGGATCTGGCCGACGACCCAGCTCACTGGCAAGTCGTCATCGATCCGGCGGCGCAGACCGATCGTGCCGTCTTCCCACCAGCCTTGATAGGCCACGCAGATCGTGTCTTCGCCCACAGTCCATGAGTCCAGGATTCGTAGATCGCCGTTCTCTTCGCTCGGGCGTGGAACGCCGGCCAGCACGGCCGCAAGGGCTTCCTCGGCTCGGGTCGGCGTAGGCATGGCGAGACCGTACCGCCGTGAAGGCTGCGGACGCTCCGGTCGCGGCATGTCCGGGCGCCCCGCGCACCGGAGGCTAGCGACGACCCTTCGCATAGCGGCTCGGACTTCGTCGGCCTTCGGAGTGCGCGCCCCGCGCAGGTGCGTAGGGCGCGGGCAACCTCGACCAGGTCATCGGATCGCGCGTCGCCGAGGTAGTCGTTGACCCCGAGGTGTTCTGGCGTCCCCCGGTGAAGTGGGCCGACGGGCCGCATCCGGCACGTTCCCGACCGGCATCGCGGTTGCACCTCAGCAGACAGCCCCGGCACGTGCCTGGGTGGCACGGGCCGGGGCTGGTTGGCCGAGGGTCAGCGGAGGGTTAGTTCGTGCCGCCGACCGTTACGTTCTGCTTGTTGTAGTTCTTGCCGTTGCCGTCGGGCTTGTAGTTCTGCTCGTAGTTGCCCGCGAGGTCCATGGAGAACCACTGGACGACGGTGTTCTTGTCGACCGTGATCTTCTCGGCGCCCTCGCGCATGCCCGCGGCGGCGAGCTTCGGCGAGTTCATCGTCGGGCGGCTGCCGTCGAGCGTGTAGTAGATGTTCGCCGGCTCGTCCACGGTGAAGGTGAACGTCGTCGAGGTGGCGGACGCGTCGGTCACCGCGAGCTTCGACGTGGGCTGCTGGTGGTCCTTGTCGTAGGCGCGGGCGACATCGAGGATGCCGATCTGGCCGTTGGAGAACTCCATGGCCTCCTCGTGGCCCTCGCTGAACGGGGGCTGGAAGCCGACCGCGTTGTACTTCTTGGTGGCCGGGTCGTAGAGGTCCGTGCCGACTTCGAAGTCCCAGCCGATGATGCCGTTGTTGTACCAGAACTCGTCGGCGCTGTTGCCGGCCGCCGAGTACAGCACGTCGACCACGGGGCCGGTGCGTCCCGGCTGGATGCCGGTGCCGCGCCAGTCCTGGACGGCGGACAGGATGTGGGTGGAGGCGTTCCAGAAGTAGTTCTCCGTGCCCATGTCCGTCCGCGGCAGCACCTCACGGCCGGCGGACTTGTACGCTCCCGGGGGCCACATGAAGTAGCCGCCGTAGGAGTGGGTGTTCATCGCGAACTTGATGTTCTTGAAGTTGTTCGCGAGCCACACCTCGTTGCGCGCTTCCGGCTCCGACAGCTCCGACGGACCTGAGTAGGTCTCGCCGGTGCAGCTGGTGCTGCCGCCGGTGTAGCCGTCGAAGCCACTGCCGACGGAGAAGTTGCGGTTGAGGTCGACGCCCCAGGAGTTGCGGCGTGCCGGGTCCGAGTTGTCCGCAGCGCAGTAGTTGACCATGTTCTTGCGCTGCATGTTGTAGTCGTACATTGAGTAGTGGGCGCCGTCGGGGTTCATCGTCGGGATGATGAAGATGTCGAGGTCGTCCACCAGCTTCTTGGTGTTCGCGTCCTGCGCGTAGTTGCGCAGCAACCGTTCGGCGGTCTCCACGCAGGTGATCGGGGTCACCCACTCGCGCGCGTGCTCCTGGCAGTAGAGGAACACGCCGGTCTTCGAGCCGTCCCGGTGCTTGCCGATCCGGATCGCCTTCATCTGGAACGGCTCACGCGAGACGCTCGCCGGCGCCTTGAGGCCGTCGGTCAGCGGGGTCGCCGGGGCCGCGGCCACCACACCGGTGCCATTGCTGGTCCGGTAGAGGCTGGCGGTCACCAGCGTCGACACCGCCGCGTTGGCGTTGATGGCGTTCACGACCTGGCCCGCGGTGCTGGTGATCGCGCCGGAGGCGTCCGTGGCCAGGTTGACCACGAATTCCTTGCCGTTGACCGCGACCGACAGCGGAGCGTTGTTCGCTCCCGGGTCCTTCAGCGTGATGCTGAGGTCGTTGCCGCCCTCACTGCCGTACGCCTTGGAGGTCACGTAGAACGTGCTCGCCAGCGCGGTCCCCGAACCCGTGCCGAACTGCGCCTGCGCCTGGCGGCGGTAGCCGTTCGTCTTGTACGGGAGATTGATGATCTCCGAGATGTTCGGGAATTCCTTGGCGAGACCGACGACCCGGTCGGTGACCTCGGTCGGGTCCATGTAGTGGTCGACGAAGTCCGACACGTAGTTCGGGCTCGGCGCCTTGACCGGGTCACCCAGCCACTTGGTCACCGGCACGGTGATCGTGCCGCCGCGGCTGCTGGTGACGGTGACCGTGGCGGGGGCCTCGGTGATCGCCAGCGGCGCGCTGAACCGGTGGTACATGTACGCGCCGGCGTCGGTGAAGCGGGACATCGTCGCCGTCCCGCCGGAGCCGGGCTCGGTGCCCTTGCCACTGTCCCAAGAGGCGGTGAGGACGGTCTGGGCGTCCGTCGCGCTGGACTTCACCTCGACCGACAGGAACCGCTGGTCGTTGAGGCTGGTGAACCACTCGGCGCGCAGGGGCGTGAGCGTGTCAGCCTCGGCCGCGTCGGCGGCCTCGATCGCGACCGCCTGCGAACGGGCGCGCATGTTCGCGTTGTAATCGCCCTGGTCCGAAATGGGGTTCTGGACGTCGAAGCCCTGGTCACGCAGGTTCTCGGTCTCATCAGGGCTGAGGACGGCGTGCACTTCGATGCCGTTGTCGACCGGCTTACTGTATTCGGCCAAATCGACACCCATGGCGTCAAGCTTGTCCACCCCCGACTTATCGGGGACGACGATGCGCATCAGTGCGACACCGTTCTGGGCGGTGCTGGAATCGCGGTCGGGTGTGACCGGTTGGCTCGTGGGGTCGCCGAGCGCCGGAAGGGCACTCATGATGACCACCAAGGGAATTGCGAGCAAGAGCGCGTAATGCCGCGCTCTGTGGGGACTCCTCAACGAGTTTCCTCCATCTGGCGCGCCCTCCCGAGACGGGGGTGTCAGTCGGGCGAGGCACCCAAGTTGTGGGGAGTCTGTTGGAAAGGTAAAGCGCCGTCAAGATCTCCGCGACCCCAAATTGGGACACTTCGCAACGGGGCTATTCAGGCCGCCCCGCCGTCCGACGCATGATCACGCACCGCAACGGTCGCGTTGCCGAGGAGATCTCAATACCAGGGCTTCTCGCGAATCTGATGCTGAGTCAAGCCGTGGTCCTGGTCGGGAAGATCTCGGATCTGTCGGACGGGCGGCATACTCTGAGCCCCGTCCGACGCATGGGGGAGTCATGACAAGCAGGTTCACCGAGTTGGCCGTTGACTGCCACGATCCGGAGAGGCTCGCGGCCTTTTGGTGCGAGGTCCTGGACTTCGAGGTGATCGACC
>NZ_BMQA01000175.1 GCF_014647875.1 Streptomyces brasiliensis
GCGGCGGTGGGGGTGCCGGCGCAGTCCGCGGACCGGACGCCGGACGTCGCCGCCGCTTTGCGGTCAGAAGCTGTTGTCCTGTGCCCCCTCGCGACCGTGGTTCCCTGCGGTTCCCCGCACTAGCGGGCACGGATGGGGCACGGGCACCTCGTCAGCGTCGGCGGTCCGAGATCAGCGCACGCATCGTGGCCGGCCTGACCGGCGGCGTAGGCGCCCCTCGTGGACGTCAGGGGATGCGCAGGGAGCTTGTGAGCTGCTGGTAGAGCTGCTTCACGCCATGCTCGTCCGTGGCAGGGCCGCCGGCCACGAGTCCGACGAGGTGGTCGTCGGCGGCGACGGAACGGACGAGGGTCACGCTCGGGACGCCGTGGTTGTCGAACGTGATCCGGCCCTCGCGGGCGGAGTGGCCGGCGACTTTAAGGGGCTGGTTCCTGGTGATGGTCCCACTGATCGAGGCGGCAGCGCCGCGGACGGCCGGGTCCAGTTCGGGCTTGGGATCCGCTCCGTGCATGTCCACGACCTCGAAGGCAACCTTGTTTTTCCCGACACTGACCTTGTACCGCCGTATCTGGTAGGTCTTACCGCTCAAGGTGAACGAGTCGTGCTCGACTTTGGCCCTGCCGGGCAGCTTGACGGTGATGCCGCTCGGTGCGTCGGTGGTGTCGACCCACTGTGCGGCGACGCCGCGAGGCGGGCTGGTGACCGGGCCCCCGGCGGTGGCTGCGATGCGCAGGCTGCCGGTGCGCGCGAAGTCCTGGGGGGTGCTGACGGCGGTGGCCCCGCCCATTGCCGCGCCGGTCAGAACGGCGGTCAAGCTGGCGGTGGTGGCGGTGTGAACGAAGCGGCGTGCAGTTTTCATGGGCTCTCCTGGTGGCTTGAGCTCCACGTTGATGAGGGTGAGGTCCACCTTCCAGTGGGACCCCGGCTCATACCTCCTGTCATCTCCAGCATCAGCAGCATCACGGCTCGCGTGTCCCGAGCGACAGGGACGCCCCTTCTACCCGGTCGTTTCCGATTCCGCATGCCGTACAGCCCGCGAGATAGGCACGATGGGCCGTTCCGAAAGGCGGCATGCCGCGAGGGCGCCCGTCCGCCCGAGGACGGCGGCCTGACCACCAAGCTGCACCTGACCGCGCGACCTGTGCGTTCCGTGGACGCTCGCCTGCGTTCCCCGTTGTTCCCCGTCAGTTGACGCTCCATCGGGCACGTCGGGGGCACGGGCTCCGAGCCCGGGACGTCGGGGCTCAACAACAAGGTTGGCCGAGCCCGCGTATCGGGCGATACGGCTGTCAGAGCGCCGCCGAACCGTGAGTACCGGTCACTGGGCCGAGACCACGACGGTCTTGGCCACCTTGTCGTGCAGCGCCTGGTGATAAGGCTTGTCCCACAGCAACCACAGGACGTTGATCAACCAGAGGATCCCGAGGACGGACGGGACGAACGCCGGCAGGACGTTGATCGCCCAGAGCGCCCATCCGGCGCCCGCGAGGACCCCCGGCAGGCCGTAGGCCGCGGCGCGCAGCCAGCCAGGCCAGCCGGCCGGGAGCGATCCGTCATGGAGCATGCCGACCTGGATCTTCATCCACTGTTTGCCGAAGGTCCGGCCGCGGGTGGTGAGCAGGTAGCCGTCGTAGCCGATGTACACGAGCCAGAAGATCACGCCCAGTAGTGCGCTCCCCATCAAGCCGAGAGCAGGCTGAATGCGATCGTAGATCCACACAATGAGGTTGGAGGGGACTCCGATGATCAGGACGTAGTCGATGATCCGCGCCAGAAGCCGCCGCCACCTGGCCGCCAGCGGTGGGATATCGGTCGGCGGACCGGGTACGTCAGGCTTCCCCCACAACGGCTCCTCGGAGTCCGGCAGTGGCTGATCGGTACTCATACGTGGAGTCAAACTCGGCAGTCCTGACCGCGCATGCGCCCAGACCCGTACGGGTGGTCACCTTCTGCTGTACCGGTGGCGTCCCACCTTCCCCAACCCACCACCCTCCCCAGCTCCCATCCCGTACGCCGTCGACCCACACGCCGTGGAGCAGGCGTGGTTCCTGGCGTCCAGGTGGAGCGCGCCACTGTACGAACGACCTGGACGCCAAGGGCCGCGTCTGCTCGGCTCTGCCTGGGTCGATGGTGTGCGGGATGGGAGCCCCCAACATCCGCCACGACGGACCCGCGGTCGGAGAGGGCGCCCCCTCCATCCCGGTGCCGGCCGATCCCCCGCCGGAGGCACTGTTCTGACCGTGGCCGCGATGTGCGGTGCTCGACTCGTGGCCACCGGCCCTATCCACCAGTGGGCGCGCGTCGGCGCAGCGCGGGCGGAGCGGGCCGGAGGCAGGAGCGGCGCCCGCAGCGGAGCCGGGGCTTAATGAGGTAGAGAAACCTGTAACAGCTCTCGGTCGTCTGTCTGTGTCTTGTCTCGGTTGATGCTTGACGTTGTGGCTTCACCTGATGCTTAACACCGCTTGCCTCGGCTTGGGGTCAGCAGACCCACGGTCCGGGGAGCTCTGCCCGAATGGTTTCGAGAGCGGCAGGTGTACGTCCACGCGCGTGAATCCAGGACTGGTCCTCAATGCCGTCCCGGCGCACCAGTCGGCCGGGAGCCGCATACCAGCGCAGCGGCGAGTCGTCCGCGCTCGCCCACATCGGATGGTCAGGCAGGTCCACCCGCCCATAGCGAGCGTGGAGGCTCGGAACCAGCGCGTCCGGGAGCTCGCAGGCGTCGTAGAGGCTGTCTGCCCCGAAGAGCGACTCGCTCAGCACGAGTTCCACCCAGGCCAAGGACATTCGATCGAAGAAGGGAATCCAACCCTCGCGCGATTCCACCACGACCGGCGGATCCTCCTGCTCGATCTCGTCCAGCGGAATCCCCCAGTACGCGCAGTCCTGGTTCTCGCGTCGGAAGACCAAAACACCGTTCAATGCGTCGTCGACGTAGAGGCCGGTCGGCCGGACTAGAGGGTCCTGCTGTCGGGTCAGGTCGTCCCGCCGGCCGAAGAGCTCAAAACCCTCACGCAAGGCAGCCGGAAGCTCGAAGCCCAGATCAACCTCCGCAGCGGCCAACTCGTCCTCGGCACAACCGTCTTCCACTCGCAGACGGCGACCCATCCATGCGTCGGCGAACCAGCGCACGAAGTCCCAGGCCTGGGAGCGGGTATGCACCCCGCCCCGCAGCACCACCGACACGTCAGGGCCGTCCAGCACGCCGAGGACGCTACCGCTTCCCTCGACCACCCGACCACCCGACCGCGCGGGGGAGGCCTAAGCGGCCCGGCCTCGTGATTGTTCGCGCCCCAACTTGACCCACCGACGGCATGAGATGTCTAGGGCAGACGTCAAGCGTCACCCGACGTCAACCTGTCAACCATCAACTGAGCTTGACTCTGTCGGGGATCTTGGAGTTTCCCAGTGCGCCGGGGTGATCGGTGGGCATGCTCGGGGTGTTTCCGAGAGCCCATGCAGTTGTCGAGGTGTCCGTTGTCGCTCCGTCCTCGTTCCGGTGAGCAAGTCCCGCCTCTTACCGTGCAGATCGCGCGGGCGAGCAACCCGGGTGGTACGGCGGCGATGTGGGTGAGAGACCGCCTGGACGGGCTGTGGTGTGACGAGGACTTCGCGGACTGGTATCCGCGTGACGGGCGTCCGGGTCTCTCGCCTGCCCAGCTGGCTACTGTCTGTGTGCTGCAGTTCGTGCTTGGTCTGTCGGACCGTCAGGCGGCCGAGGCGGTGCGCTGCCGCATCGACTTCAAGTATGCGATG
>NZ_BMQA01000176.1 GCF_014647875.1 Streptomyces brasiliensis
GGACCACACGTCAGCTTGTCCTCGCAACGCACCTTGTTGTGCAGGTACACGGCCTTGGACCTGGCCACGCACTCGTTCCAGATCCAGCGGCACCGGTCCCACTCCGCCTCGAGCGCAGCCCGCGCGCCAGCGGACACGCGAAGACGATACGTGTACCGGGCGTGCCCGCCATCCCCATTCGTCGTCGCGTCCGTCGTCATGAACCCGAATCTATCTGGGAGGACTGACAGTTGGGAGCTCTTGATCAAGGCGGGCTTGCTCACCCCGTCCCGCGGTGGACGGCCAATCGCCCTCACGGCGATTGCCCTTTCCCTGCCCTGCTCCGCAGGAGTCCGATTCCTCCCCGGCCTGAAGGCCAAGGCATCCTCGCAGGAACCCGGTGAGCCGCGTCCGGTTCCAGCGGGCCGAGCCCCACGCACGACGCACACCTGGGCACGACGCACGAAGACCCGGCCGCCCCCCTTCCGGCCGGGTCCCGCGTGTCGCTGCGTGTGCGTCAGTTGTTGGGGCGCAGGGTCCACACCACCGTCATCTCGCTCGTCACCGCGCCGTCCTCGCGATGGATGGCGACGGCGACCGGGAACTCGGGGCACATCAGAGCCTCCAGCAGACCCGGAGCGCTTCACAGTGCCTCACGCAGCCCTGATGGCGCACAGCCAAGCTTGACCTTGCCCTGCCCAAATGGATGGGCTGAGGCTTCTTTCACCCAGCTGGCCTTCGCCGGTCAGCTGTCGACAGCGGTCGGATTCCTTGGCCAGCTGAGGGAGCGCGCCTTTCCGATCGAGGCGCCTGGTCATGAGGGTGATAACCGCCCAGGTGATCAAGGTTTCGAAGTGTTGGGTGAGCCGTTCGTAGGATGTAAGCCGTCCCCGCTACAGCCACGCGCCGCTCACGTGTGGCGCCCGAAGAGGGCTTTGAACAGTCCGGGTGGCTGCCGGGCAAGATCGATGCGGCAGTCCGGGCAGTGCCAGCCGTCTGCGGCCGGGGCGTCGTCGTACACGATCCCGAACTCGCCGTCGCGGGGCCGCCCACACCGCTCACACGGCTCCACCACAGCCGGGTCGGCGGGACGCAGCTGCTGAAGGCGCTCAGACAGCGTCGGAACCACCGGACGGGCCGGTGCCTGCGTCTGCGCCCAGGCGGCGGCCTGGCCGCGTTCACTCTCGCGTTCCTCGGCCAGGCGGCGTTTGTCGTCCCGGGTGTTCCAGTGTTCGTGGTCGTTCGGGTTGGTGAGGGCGGCGGACAGGTCTTCCCACTGCCCGTGTCCGCACCGCCACCACGCCGCGCCTCTGGGGCCGTGCGTCTGCAGGCGTTCGAGGGTGGTGAACAGGATGGGGATGGCGTCGGCGTAGTCGTAGTAGCCGTCCGTCTCTGAGCTCAGGTGGCTGCCCGTCCGCTGGAAGCTGCCCGACCAGGTCTCGCGGGTGAGGTTCATGACCTTGTTCATGCGGTTCTTCAGCCCCTGTGCTCCAAGGCGGGTGCCGGGGTTGAAGACGATCGCGACCGGTGGGTAGCCCTCCCGGCCGGTCGGCGGGAACAGGGTGCGCCACACAGGCATCTCCCGGCCCCAGCGATCCCGGCCCTTCGTCCGGGTCCGGAAAAAGGCGCGGTACTTGCCGAACTTGGCCGCCAGCGTCTCGACAGGCTCGGTGCAGTTGTCGACCTCCACCAGCAGCACCGGCAGCCCCGCCTCCGGCGCCACAAGGACGGCATCCGCGCGTACCCCGGACCGGTTGCGGCCCACGCTGGGCAGGTTCAGCGAAACCTCCGTCGACCAGGACACGGCACTGCCGATCCCGTCGGACTCCAGCCCGGCCGCCTGCTCACCAGCAGTCGTGCCTGCGGCCAGGCCAGCTGCCGGGCCTTGCGCGCCGGCGCCCTGGCGAGGGACCGGGCGTGTGGGGGCCGGTGGGGTGCGGGTGATGGCGATGACCGTTTCGTTCACCGCCATCGCATGCGGGGCACCGGACCGGGCCGCGCCCCGCGCGGTCCCGCCCATCTCCCCCGCCGGCCTGCCCAAGACTTCGGCCGCCGCGTCCAGACCGAGCGGGGTCAGCCCCCACAGCTTGTTCCCGTCCCGCGCGCTGCCCTCCGACACCGTCAGCCCATGACGGGCCAGGTCCAGGCACGCGTTGCGGAACGCCTTGTTGTCCTTGTGCCCTGGAGCCATCAGCCGGTGGATCTGATCCGGCGTCGCCACCTTCAACACGCCCAGCGCCGCCAGGACGTGACCGCGGACCGCCGTGGTCGATCCGTACGGGTAGGTCTTCGAACCGCCCACTCCCGCCCACCTCTCCCTCTGCACACCGCATACGCGGGGCCATCGGCACCGCGCGGCGGACCGGCCCCCGGCCGGGCCGCAACCCGGGGATACGCGCCGCCCGGCCCCTCTGATCCCGACGCAGCCCCACCCTCCCACCCACCACAGACAATCACTCACAACACCGGGTGGAGACGGAGAGAGAAGAGGGGTGTCGAGGACGCTGGTCGGGCCTGACCAAGGGGTTTGACCTGCGCAAACCCTGTGCGTTGTATCGCCTGTGCCGGTAGGGCAGTCGGTTGGGGGAACGGTAGGGAACGTGGTAGGGAGAATGGAGGCTTGCCCAGCCCGTAGACAGGGGGGAACAAGCCGCCCCCGCGCGCGCAACGCTGCGTATCCCGGGCCGTGACTGATGCGCAGCACAGGCGTTGCACACCGCGTCGCGCAATGCACCGCCGCTCCCTCACCGCGGACACGCGACCCGCGGGAGGACCCGAACCTCCGTTCACGGTCCTCCCGCACCCTCAACGGAAGCGACTACCAAAGCCCCTGTCGAGCGCTACGTAGGTGCGGGTGACGTCGGTCGTCCAAGGCCCGGCCCGTCATGGCCAGTCTTGTCACCGGGTGATGACCTCGGTCATCGTCTTGCCGGGGCAACGTGGTCGAGGTAGCCGGTGATCGCGTGCTCGACGGCGCAGGCGGTGCGGCCACTCGCTCGGGGCCCCGGTGCGAAACAGGTCGTCGAGTTCGTCGAGCCGGGAGGCGAAGTTCGTCTTCTTCGCGTCGCTGGCGTCGTTTTGAGCTGCCACACGGCGCCCCGCCAGCGCTTCACTCAACCGCCCTGGCTGCCGGTGTCGATGCCGATCCCTACTCATAGGAGTGATCGTCGTGGCTCAACTCGCACGGCAAGAGCCCGGTTGACGGTCTTCTCGGTGGGGGTGAGTTCCTGCAGCGGCCTGCGTTTGATGCCCGTAGTCAGCCAGGGGCCGGCGCCCTGGTAGGCGAGATCGGCCAGAATGGGGACTGCGGGTGCCGATAAATCATCCGTGCAGGTAGCGGCCTTGACCACCGGTGTCTGGCCATGCCTGACACCCGCCGAGGTCTTCATCTGCACGGGGCACCGGCGGCATCATGATCTGCCGTGCTGCTGCGACTGGCCTACCTCGCCGCGACCAACGCCTTCGCGCTACTGCGGCTCCTGCCGATGAGCGACAGAGAGAAGGACATCGAGATCCTCGCGCTCCGGCATCAACTGCTGGTCCTGCAACGCCAGGTCGGCAAGCCCGTCTTCACCGATACCGACCGTGCCGTGCTCGCCGGCCTGCTTCACCACCTCCCTATGGACAAGCTGCGGCGTCTCCTGTTGCTGGTCCGCCCGGACACGGTCCTGCGGTGGCATCGCGACCTGCTCAAGCGACGCCCTGCTGTGACCTGCGCACCGAAGCGTCGCGGGCGCCCACCCACCGTCCGCTCGATCCGCGCCTTG
>NZ_BMQA01000177.1 GCF_014647875.1 Streptomyces brasiliensis
TGCCGAGCCGGCGTGCGTCGCCTCCTGGATACGGCGCTGGAGATCCGCGAGCTTCCCAGCAGTCGTACGAATGTCGATGTCGTTCACTAGCGGCTCCACGTGCATGTCATTGGGTCAGAAGGTGTCATGGGGGACGTACACGCCCCAGACGTCGCGCAGGGCCTGGGAGACCTCGCCGACCGTGGCGCGCTGACGCAGGGCATCTCGCATAGGGGGCAGGACGTTGTCGGTGCCCTTGGCAGCGATGCGCAAAGCGTCCAGGGCATGTTCAACGGCGCAGTTGTCACGTTCACGACGCAAGGCGGCGAGTCGTTCACGCTGGTCGATCTCGATCTGCGGATCGACGCGCAGCGGGTCGTAGGGTTCTTCTTCGTCGAGGATGTACTTGTTGACGCCGACGACGATGCGGTCCTGGTTGTCGATCTCCAGCGCGGTCCGGTACGCGGACTTCTCGATCTCGGACTTCTGGAAGCCCTGTTCGATCGCCTCTACCGCGCCGCCACGGTCCTCCACGGCCTGGATCAGCTCCAGCACCGCCGCTTCGAGGTCGTCGGTCATCGACTCCATGACGTACGACCCGGCGAAGGGGTCGACGGTCGTGGTCACGTCGGTCTCGTAGGCGATGACCTGCTGGGTGCGCAGGGCGAGCCGCGCCGCCTTCTGGGTGGGCAGGGCGATGGCCTCGTCGTAGGAGTTGGTGTGCAGGGACTGGGTCCCGCCGAGGACCGCGCCCAGGCCCTGCAGGGCGACACGGACGAGGTTGACCTCGGGCTGCTGCGCGGTCAGCTGCACGCCGGCGGTCTGGGTGTGGAAGCGCAGCATCTGCGACTTGGGATTCTTGGCGTTGAACTCGTCGCGCATGATGCGGGCCCAGATGCGCCGCGCGGCGCGGAACTTGGCGATCTCCTCCAGCAGCGTGGTGCGGGCGACGAAGAAGAACGACAGACGCGGCGCGAAGTCGTCGACGTCGAGGCCTGCGGCGATCGCTGTGCGTACGTATTCCATGGCGTTGGCGAGGGTGAACGCGATCTCCTGCGCGGGCGTCGCCCCGGCCTCGGCCATGTGGTAGCCGGAGATGGAGATCGTGTTCCAGCGCGGCAGTTCCTTGTGGCAGTAGGCGAAGATGTTGCTGATCAGCCGCAGGGACTGCTGGGGCGGGAAGATGTAGGTGCCGCGGGCGATGTACTCTTTGAGCACGTCGTTCTGGATCGTGCCGGTCAACCGGTCACCGGGCACACCTTGCTCGGCCGCGACGAGCTGGTACAGCAGGAGCAGCGTGGATGCCGGGGCGTTGATCGTCATCGATGTCGACACCTTGTCCAGGGGCAGGCCCTGGAAGAGCGTCCGCATGTCCTCGATCGAGTCGATCGCCACGCCGACCTTGCCCACTTCGCCCCGGGCGATGGTCTCGTCGGAGTCGTAGCCCATCTGTGTCGGCAGGTCGAAGGCCACGCTGAGGCCGCCCGTGCCGGCGCCGACCAGTTCGTGGTAGCGCTCGTTGGACTCCTTCGCCGTGCCGAACCCGGCGTACTGGCGCATCGTCCACGGCCGGCCCGTGTACATCGACGGATACACGCCACGCGTGAACGGGAACTGCCCCGGCGCGCCCAGCTTGGCGTCCGCGTCGAAGTCCGTCAGCGCCCAGCCGTCGTAAAGCGGCTGTATCGGTAGACCGGACTCGTTCGTCGCCCCGGAACCCACACCGACCTCCTCTGGTACTCAATCTCTAAAATACGGTACGCAGTACCGCTCGTGAGAGCAAGTGGTCCTTCACGGCTGGGGCAGGGAAAGATGGGCGCTTATGAGCAAGCCACCCGCACGGACCCGACTCGCCGACGCGGCTTTCGCCCTCTTCGACGAACGCGGATACGAGCAGACCACGATCGATGACATCGCCGAGCGGGCCGGACTGGGGCGTACGACCTTCTTCCGGCACTATCGCTCCAAGGAAGAGGTCATCTTCCCCGACCATGACCGGCTGCTGGAACTGATCCGGGACCGGCTGGCGACCTCCAGTCACAGCACCGCCCTGGTCGCCGTCTCGGACGCGGTCCGCCTGGTGCTGTTGCACTACATCGACGAGGGTGACCTCGCGCGCAGGCGGTACGCCCTGACCAGCAAGGTGGCTGCCTTGCGTGACCGCGAGATCGCCAGTGTGGCGCGCTACCAGCGGCTGTTCCGTGAGTTCATCGCGGACTGGATGGGGGATCCCACGGAGTCGGCGTCACTGAGAGCCGAACTCATGGCGGCGTCCGTCGTCGCGGCCCACAACCACGTGCTGCGCCGGTGGCTGCGGGGTGAATCCACAGACCCTGTGGCAGAGGTCGATGAAGCGATGCGCGAGGTGCTTGCCCTGTTCCCGGCGCCGGCTTCCCCGTCGGAACCCGGTGCCGGCACCACCATCGTTGCGTTCAGGACCGGACAGAACATCGACGCCCTGCTTCCCTCGCTGCGTCGCCTCGTCGAAGAGGGGGCCAAGCAGTCGGGGACTCGAGTCACTTGATCGTCCGCGGTGAGCGCGGACTGCTGTGTGACCGACTGCACGGCCACTGACTGAGACTCAGTGTGCACAATATGGTACCCAGTACCAAGGTCGTCCGTTGCGCTGTGCTCCCGCGTCAGCGCGGACTCGCGTCGACCGGACCTGGTCGACCACGGCGTCGTCGGTGACCTCTTCGGCGTCGTCCGCCGGCACTGGCCGAGGAGATCAGGGCCTGGAAGGGCTAGGTTCCGCAACCGATAGAGGGTTTTCTCCTATGCAACTCGTCGCGATCATCGTGTCGTTGGCTCTGATCGTGGTCGGCGTGGCACTGTTCGGCCGTGCCATCGCGCAGATCTACCACTTCGTACGGCTCGGTCAGGACGTGCCCGCGGGCACCCGTACGAATGAGCCCGTGCGGCGCACCGTCACGGTGGTCAGGGAGTTCCTGGGACATACCCGGTTGAACCGCTGGGGCATCGTCGGTGTGGCGCACTGGTTCGTCGCGGTCGGCTTCTTCTCGCTCCTGCTGACGATCGTCAATGCAGTCGGCCAGCTGTTCCAGGCCGATTGGATCCTGCCGGTCGTCGGCGACTGGGCGCCGTACAACGTCTTCGTCGAGTTCATCGGCACCATGACGGTACTCGGCATTCTGGCGCTGATCGTCATCCGTCAGCTGAGCCACCCGCGCGGGCTGGGCCGCAAGTCCCGCTTCGCCGGCTCCAACTTCGGCCAGGCGTACTTCGTCGAGACGGTCATCCTGATCGTCGGCGTGTGCATCTTCATGCTGCACGCGCTGGAGGGCGCCCAGCACCATGTGGGCTCCTACGAGGCCTCGTTCTTCATCTCGTATCCAGTGGTGAACTGGCTCGCGGGCCTGGACGTATCCACGCTGCAGAACCTCACCTACTTCTTCGCCGGCCTGAAGATCGCGACGTCGTTCATCTGGATGATCACGGTCTCGCTGAAGACGGACATGGGTGTGGCCTGGCACCGCTTCCTGGCGTTCCCGAACATCTGGTTCAAGCGTGAGGCGGACGGCGGCACGGCGCTGGGCGCGCTGCAGCCGATGACCTCGGGCGGCAAGCCGATCGACTTCTCCGACCCGGGCGAGGACGACGTCTTCGGCATCTCCCAGGTCGAGCAGTTCTCCTGGAAGG
>NZ_BMQA01000178.1 GCF_014647875.1 Streptomyces brasiliensis
CTCCTCCTGCACGGTGGCCGGGGCACGGCCACCGCCCGCGGCGTACTCCGGCGCGGGCAGGGCCTTGCGGTCGAGCTTGCCGTTGACGGTCAGCGGCAACTCAGGCAGTACGACGAACGCGGCCGGCACCATGTACTCCGGCAGCCGCGACGCCACCACGTCCCGCAGGCCGCCTGTGTCGAGGCCGGCATCGGCGTCCGTGGCCACTACGTAGGCGACCAGACGCTTGTCCCCCGGAGCGTCCTCACGCGCGATCACGGCCGCCTGCGCCACCTCCGGACGCGCCGACAGCACAGCCTCCATCTCGCCGGGCTCGATGCGGAAGCCGCGGATCTTGACCTGCTCGTCGGCCCGCCCGCCGAAGACGAGTTGACCGTCCGCGGCCCACTTGGCCACGTCACCGGTCCGGTACATCCGCTCACCCGGCAACCCGAACGGGCAGGCCACGAACCGCTCACCCGTCAGACCCGCACGGCCGACATAGCCGCGCGCCACACCGGAACCCGCCACGTACAGCTCGCCCATGCCCCCGACCGGCACCGGCTGGAGCATCTCATCGAGGACGTACAGGCGCGTGTTGGCGATCGGCGCGCCGATCGACGGCACATCCCCCGGCGTCAGCGGCTGCGACATCGACGCACACACGGTGATCTCGGTCGGGCCGTAAGCGTTGATCAGCCGACGGTCCGGTGCCCACCGCTCCACAAGGCCTGCGTCCAGGACGTCACCGGCAGATACGAGCGTGGTGATCGATTCCAGGTCGTCGTCGGCGTCGAGAGCTCCCAGCACCGCCGGCGGCAACGTCGCATGCGTGATGCCATTGCCGGCGACCAAATCGACCAGCCCGCCACCCGGCAGCAGTTCGTCGGCCGACGCCATCACCAGAGCCGCACCCGAGCACAGCGCCATCAACACCTCGGACACCGCCGCATCGAAACCGATCGACGCGAACTGCAGCACCCGAGAACCCGGCTCCACCGCAAACCGCTCGATCTGCGCGGCCACCAGATTCACCACACCGGCATGCGCGATCGCCACGCCCTTCGGCACACCCGTCGACCCCGACGTATAGATCACGTACGCCAGCTCATTCGGCGACACTGTCAACTGCGGTGCGTTCGTCGGCAGTTCGGCCAGCTGCGCCTGCACTTCCGGCTCATCGAGCCACACGACCAGCATGCCGCTCAGCACCGCAGCCAGGTTCTCGGCCGCCGAGTGGTCCGCCACCACCAGCTGCACACCACCGTCGCCGAGCATGAACTCCACTCGGTCGCACGGCAGTTGTCCATCGATCGGCAGATACGCGGCTCCCGCCTTCCACACGCCCAGGATGGCGGCGACCAGCTCCGGCCCACGCGGCAGGCACAGACCGACCACCGACTCCGTACCCACGCCGCGGTCACGCAGGCAGTGCGCCAGCCGGTTGGCGCGTGCATCCAGCTCGGCGTACGACCACTCGTCGCCGTCGGCCACCACTGCCACCGCATCCGGTGCGGCGTGCACCCGCTGGACGAAGAGCTCGATGACGGTGTCCGCCGGGCCTGCGACCTCGGTGTCGTTCCACCGGTGGAGGAGGTCCTCGCGGTCCTGGGTGGCGAGGACGTCGATGCTGCGCAGCGTGGCGTCGGGGGTGTCGACGAGGGAGGTGACGGTGTTCTCCACCGCGGTGCGCAGCAGCCGCGCCACCAACTGCGGGTCGACCGAGTCGGCCACCTCCACCGTCAGCGTCAGAGCGCCACCGCTGCGGTCGTTGACCGACACCGCCATCGGATAGTTCGTCCGCTCCCGCACGAACACATTGCGGATCCCGGCCATCGGCTCCGGGCGATCAGCCTCCGCCTCCGTCTCCCTCTCCGTCTCCGACTCCGACTGGCTCGATTCCCCTGCGATATGCCGGTAGTTGAAGATGGAGGTGAACAGGGGTGTGCTGTCCGTCAGACCGCTGGCCTGCTGTGCCACCGCCAGTGGAGCATGCTCATGCTCCAGCAGCCCGGCCAGCTGGACCTGCATCTCCTCCACGGCCGCCTGCACACCCACGTCTCCTATGCGCAACCGCACCGGCAGGGTGTTGATGAACGGGCCGATCACCCGGTCGGAGCCCTCTCCAGCGTTCATCCGGCCGAACAGCACGGTGCCGAACACCACGTCGTCCCGGCCGGCCACCACCGCAAGGACCCGCGCCCAGGCCACATGCAGCACCGTCGCCGCACTCACCCCGAGCCGCTGCGCCACATCCCGTAGACCCGCTACGACATCCGCGTCCAGGGGAACCATCTCGGAGACCACGTCGGAGCCGTCGCCGCGCACGTCCAGGAGCCCGAACGGGGCGGTCGGCTCGCTCACGTCCGCCAACAGTTCACTGAAGAACCGCTCATGCTCGGACCGTGGCACGGCACGGCTCTGAGCCACGAAATTCCGGAACGGCATCGCCGGCGCGAGCTCGTCCTCCCGGCCGGCCAGCACCGCCCGCAGTTCCTGCAGCAGCACGTCCATACCCAAGTGGTCCTGCACCATGTGATGCATCCGCACCATACCGAGCCACCGGCCCTCCGGGACCTCGGCCACGTGCAGATCCATCAGCGAAGCCCGGTCCAGGTCCATCACGGATCCTGCCATGGTCAGCAAGGCTTCGACCGCGGCCGTCGGATCCGCCGAATCGACCTCCAGCGCATGCTCGACCACTGGCAGTACGGCTTGTCGCCACACCACCTGGACCGGCTCGCGCAGCCCCTCCCACACCACGGCCGTGCGGTAGATGTCGTGCCGGTCCACCACGCGCTGCAGCGCGTGCGCAAAGTCATCCAGGTGCTCCCGCGAGGCGAACTCCACTACGCGTACGGAGACATACGCATCCACGCCGCCGTCCGCCAGCAGATGGTGGAAGAGCAGGCCTTCCTGCAGTGGTGCCAGCGGATAGATGTCCGCCACGTTCGCCGCTCCGCCGTCGACCGCCGCGGCCACCCGGTCGATCTCCTGCTGCGACAGCTCGACCAGCGGGAGCATCTCCGGCGTGATCCGCTCCGCACCCACCGGGATCAGGTTCTCGGGCACCTCCACCGAGCCGATGCCGGTAGCCCCGGCCAGGTCGGCCGGAGTGGGGGCTTCGAACAGGGCCCGTACCGACACCGACACGCCTCGCACGCGGAGCCGTTCGACCAGGGTCACCGCCAGCAGGGAGTGCCCGCCGAGCTGGAAGAAATTGTCGTCGACGCCGACCGACTCAAGACCCAACACCTCGGCGAACACCGCGCAGAGGATCTCCTCCTGCACGGTGGCCGGGGCCCGGCC
This sequence comes from Streptomyces brasiliensis, assembly GCF_014647875.1. Lineage (GTDB taxonomy): Bacteria > Actinomycetota > Actinomycetes > Streptomycetales > Streptomycetaceae > Streptomyces > Streptomyces brasiliensis. Next base: position 3,289 of record NZ_BMQA01000178.1, read on the forward strand.
ACCGCCCGCGGCGTACTCCGGCGCGGGCAGGGCCTTGCGGTCGAGCTTGCCGTTGACGGTCAGCGGCAGCTCCGCCACTGTCACGAACGCGGCCGGCACCATGTGCTCCGGCAGCCGGGATGCCACGAGGTCACGCAGACCATCCGTGTCGATGCCGCTCTCGCCGGGGTCGGTGTCCGGGTCCGATGCCACTACGTAGGCGACGAGGCGCTTGTCGCCCGGGGTGTCCTCACGTGCGATCACCGTGGCCTGCGCCACCTCCGGACGCGCCGACAGCACGGCCTCGATCTCGCCG
>NZ_BMQA01000179.1 GCF_014647875.1 Streptomyces brasiliensis
CTTCGGCGTAGAGCTCTTCCATCTCCTCCTCCATGCCGGTTTATCCCGGCGCACCTACGAACCGGTCCGCCAGCACGACCCGCGACGGTACTCAAGTCCCCCTGCAACCCCAGTCGCAGGAGACGCTCCCTCTCGCCGCCCACGGGGCGGACAGTGTCGGATCGTGCCTTCTCACGTTCCGCGTGAAAGCCGCAGATCGGGCTCGCGTCGCCTCCATGCCGGACACCGCCTGGCCAGTCGGCGGGCTTCCGCCAGGCTCATCCCGGGATCAAGTGGACACCCCGGTTTCGATGTCGTCTGTTTCTATTTCGACACGTCAGCAGCGATTCGCTTGCGCTCGCCTTCCCGATCCCCACCTGACGCCTCGTCGGGCGCCTTTTCCACATCGCTCACCACGGTCGGCATTCAGCCGCCGCAGCATGTGGCGGTTTGGAGCCTCCCCCCGCAGGGCGACTCCGAAGGGCCAGAACCTTCATCTTCCACACAGCACCGCCTCACGAAGCTCTGCCTACATCGAGCCCCCTTTGGCGTTCGTGACACACCCACTTGTAGAACCATGACTCGCTCACGCCCAGCACCCGACACGCCAGGGTGTGCGGAATGTTCTGCTCGGCCTTGCAGTCGCTGATCACCCCGGCCACCTGGGCCGGGTCCGCCGCAGCTACTTCACCCACAAGGCCATGCAGCGTTTGAAGACATCACGCTCCATCTCCAGTTCCCGGATGCGCTTGTTCTTCTCCGTCATCTCCCGCCGCAGTCGCTCCAGTTCAGCACGCTCGGTATCCCGCAGACGGCCGCCCGGGGCAGCGGGTGCGGGACGGTCGGAGGAGGCCGAGCCGTTGCGGCGCCACCGCGAGACCCAGCTGTGCAGCGTTCCCGGATGGACACCGAGTTCCTCAGCGACCTCCGGGATCGGCTTCCCTGTCTCGATCACGATGCGTACAGCACCCTCACGGAACTCGGCGTCGTACGTCCGCTTCTCGGTTCCCATGAACCTCAACTTCCCCTGCAATCACGGACTCCACGCTACGAGGGGAGGGACATGGTCTGCATGAAGCCGTGTGTGTCCGTGCCGTCGGAAGCGGGTCGGGTGGATAGGTTGGGAGTTCCCCGGGTCCCCGGGGCTGCGTCCCTGACAGGCATGGCTTGGGTGGCCCCGGTCTTGCGTGTGAGCCTTGGGCGCTTGTTCGCACCGAGTTTGCGGCCCAGCCCGCGTGGGGTCGATCTGGCGATAGCGTGATCCTCATGACGGCTGAAAACGAGGCGCTGGTCGGCGGGATGGCGAACGCGGGGGCGGTCTTCCGCCGTGGTGCGTTGGTTGAGCGCCCGGCGCCGCGCAACGTGCGCGCCCTGCATGCCTATCTCCTTGCGCTGAAGGAACACGGCTTCAACGCGGCGCCGGCCCCTGTCGGTCTCACCGCGGATGGCCGCGAGCAGCTGACCTTCATCCCCGGCGACGTGGCTCTGCCGCCGTTCCCGGACTGGGCAATGACGAATACTGCCCTCGAATCGGTAGGGAGCCTGCTGCGGCGCCTGCATGGGACCAGCACGGCTGTCGCGGTCGACACCCATGCCGAGTGGCCCCGGGACCTTGCCGACCCGGAGGGGGGAACGATGCTGTGCCACAACGACGTGTGCCCAGACAATGTCGTCTTCCGCGACGGTCGTGCCGCTGCCCTGATCGATTTCGACTTGGCGGCCCCAGGCCGCCCCCTCTGGGACATCGCCATGACCGCCCGCTATTGGGTGCCCGCCCTCGATCCCGGATCCGCAGCTGCCCTCTATCCCTCCGGGCTGGATGCGCCCGCACGGCTGCGGATCCTTGCCGACAGCTATGGCCTCTCGGCGGGAGACCGCGCCGAGTTGCCCAGCGTCATCGAGCAGGCCACGGAGGTCTGCCGGGCCTTCGTCGCCCGCCGAGTGGCCGACGGTGACCCCGTCTATCTCCAGGCGCTGGCCGAGCGTGGTGGATGGGAACGCTGGGACCGTATGCAGACCTGGCTGGTGGACCACCGCAAGACGTTCACGGCTGCCCTGTTGAGCTGACCGGACCGGACGTTCGAGGACGAACTGACGGGGCGTTCTTGGTGCCTCGTTCGTCCTCGGTCGCCTGGAACCGGTAGGAGTCGGTGCCGGTCTGGATCAGCGTGCAGCGGAAGGTGATCCGGTCGGCGATGGCCGCGCAGAGCCGGGGCTCGTTGAAGATCGAGTCCCACTCGTTGAACGGGGAGTTCGTAGCGACCGCCGTCGCCTTGCGTTCCTCCCGCTCGGTGAAGATCTGGAACAGCAGTTTGGCACCCTTCTTGTCCAGGTCGAGATAGCCGAACTCATCCAGACACAAAAGGTCGACCTTGCTGTAGCGGGCGATCACGGAGGACAGGCGCTTGGCCGTGGCCGCCTCGGCGAGCTCGTTCACCAGGGCGGCGGCGGTGGTGTAGCGGACCGACAGCCCGGCCTCGGCGATCGCCGTACCGATCCCGATCAGCAGGTGGCTCTTGCCCGTGCCGCTGTCGCCGATCAGGACCAGAGGACGGCCCTCCTGGACCCAGGCAGGGTTCTTCAGCTCGCCGATGATCTGGGGTGAGACGTGGGGGTTCTTCTCGAACCGGAAGTCCTCCAGCCGCTTGAGAGGCCGTTATCAATCCGGACGTGATCGCTTGATTTCTGCAGGTCAGGCATGCTGCCGGTGGTCGGGTGGCAGGAATGACGGCGTCGTGTCGCCGCGCTGGTGGAGGACCGGATGCCGTCGCCCATGGGGCTGCTGGAGGACCGGGAGCTGACCGCGCGTCAGCGCCTGGAGGAGTGCCGCGAGGAGGCGGAGCGCGCCGCTGCTGCGCTCGCCGAGGCCGAGCAGGCCTGCGAGCGGGCCGTGATCGCGAAGGAAGAGTTCGCGGCGGCGCTGGCCGAGGCCCGCGCAGCCGATGATCCGCCGTCGGAGGGCGCACAAGCAGCTGCTGCCGCGGCGCCGGGCACGATCGTGCCCGAACGGCGGCCCGGAGTGGAGCCAGCGGTGCTCGCCCCGGACTACCAGCGGATCATCGGCGCGCTCGAGGCGGCGGCGCGGGAGGGGGCCGGGCCGCTGAACTGCCGTCAGATCGCCGCCCGGCTGGGCTGGGAGACCTCCGCCGCCGGGGTTGAGCGGGTGCGCGCCAAGGCGCGGCGGATGGCCGAGCGGGGCTGGCTGGTCAAGGAGCCGGACGGCCGGTTCAGCGCGAGCGTCCGGCCAGGCGGCGGATCATGAGCGCGGTCATCGACCAGTAGATCATCGCCTCGGCGGCCGCGGTGGTGCGCTCGTAGTCGCGCGCCAGCCGGCGCGTGCGCATCAGCCAGCCATTCGTGCGCTCGATCACCCAGCGGCGCGGCAGCACCTTGAAACCCACGGCGTTCTCGGCGCGCTTGACCACCTGCAGCACCATGCGGAGAGCGGCGGCGGCCCATTCCACTAGGGCGCGTATTGAGTCGTGATCAAGTGGTGGTCTGAGTGAGGTCTTTGATCCAGATC
>NZ_BMQA01000180.1 GCF_014647875.1 Streptomyces brasiliensis
GGCGGAGAACATCCGCGTCATCTGATCCCGGCACCCGAACCGGCCCGGCACCGTACAGGGACGCTGTTGGCGAATTGTGGGCCGTTTCTACGCCCCACCGGTGTCAACCGGTGGGGCGCAGTGCTGCCAGGGGGCTGATGCGGGTGGGAGCGTGCGTTTTCTGACCTAACTGGCCGCTCACATCGCGGACTTCGCCCAGCTCCTGACGCCTCGCGAAGGAAACGCCGACGGGCTCTCACGCTGGATCGTCCAGGCCCGCGCGACCGATCTGCCGCATCTGCTGCACTCCTTCGCCCGGGGGCTGGACCGAGACCGGGACGCAGTGATCGCCGCGCTCACGCTTCCGTACAGCAACGGCCCGACCGAGGGCGTCAACACCAAAACCAAGCGGATCGCGCGCCAGATGCACGGACGATCAGGCTTCATCCTGCTTCGCCACCGGATCCTCCTCGGACAGCGGCACGCTCCGTCATCACCGGGTGTGAGACAGGGCCGTTCAATTGGCAGACCCGTGCCCGATTGTGGTCAGCACAGTAGGCTGTGGAGTCCGGTGATCCCTTGTCGGCACCGGTAGGGCCGACCTGTTGTCGTGCGGATGCCTCCGGACGCCGCATGTCATGCAGCCGTTCCTCCAGGGGCCGTGTCGGTTCCAGCCCACTGCCAGGTCAGTGGGATACCCGCCCGTACGCGATGTTGGCGTGCGCGACGGGGTGGCCGTTCTCTCCCCTTTCCACGAGCCGTACTTCCTCGGCCACCAGCGCCCGGAAGCGGTCGGGGTGGCGGGCGACCGCGGCGCGGTACTGCGGGAACATCCCGAAGAACGGATCGAGCTCGGCCAGAAACGTCTCGGGCGCCGGGGTGGGTGAGTCCACGACGGCCGTCTCGGACTGTACGTCGGTACAGCCTGCCCCCCTCAGAGCCTCCTCGACTTCCGGGCCTTCCAGGTATGCGGTGGTCACAGGGATCTCAAGGGTCCCCACCTCGGGATCGTCCAGGCGCTCGACCGCCCGGGCCAGGGGCAGGAACATAGGCCCTCCGCCCACGGGACGCGCCCAGTGCACGACGCCGATCACGCCCCCGGGTCGCACGACCCGGACCATTTCGGTCAGCGCGGTCATTGTCGCGGGCCCGAAGTACATCACCCCCAGGACCGAAAACGCAGCGTCGAACTCGTCGTCGTCATACAGCAGTTTCGTCGCGTCCATCACCTCGGCGGAGCATCCGGCAAGAGAGCCGAGGCGCTCCGTCAGGCGGTCCACCATCCTTGAGGAGCTGTCGATCGCGCGGACGTGGAGTCCGCGCTCGGCGGCGGCCAGCGCCAGTGCGCCAGTGCCGGCGGCCACGTCCAGAACGGAGGAGCCGGTGCTCGGCGCGATCAGGTCGAGTGCCGCGCTCGCGAGCCGCGCCGAAGTGGGCTCTGCCCATAGCTCGTAGGGGGTGACCAATGTGTCCCAGTAGTGTTCGATCGCCGTATCAGACATGCGTTGTCCACTGCTCCTCTCATGGGGTGCCCCTACGCTCTGCCGTGCGCTGCGGGCCGGTCGTGGACGACCACGACCACCCATCACTTAACCAGCCGCCCGACGACCGGGGCATACGCCAGCGATGCGGCCGCATACGCGTGCGTACAACCGGGGTTGTGCCCGCTACGTATGATCGCCTTCATGGACACTCTCAGTGCGGCACTCGGCAGCGTGCGGGTCGGGCGCGCCCAGGCCTGCTGGGTCAAACAGTCGGGCGCCTGGGGCATGCGCCACCCCTCAATGACGATGAGCGGCTTCCACGTCCTCGTGCGGGGAACAGCCTGGTTGATCACATCCACAGGCCCACCCCGGGCACTCAGGCCGGGCGACGTAGTCCTCGCTCCGTCTGGCGCCGAGCACGGGCTCAGCCACGCGCCGGGTGTACTGCGGAAGTTGCGTCCGGCCGTCCTGCGTGCGAGCGCACCGGGTGACGAACCGTCCGACGTGGCATTCCTCTGCGGCGCATACTGGCTCGATCACGGGACGATCCATCACTACCTCCGAGCGCTGCCGGACGTTATCGTGATCTCGCCGGACTACGACCGGGATGTGCAAGTGCGGTCGTTGGTCGACATGCTCGGTGCGGACGTGTCCGACGCCAGGCCGGGTTCCTCGGTGACCCGTCCCGCGCTGCTGGATCTGCTGCTGACCCATGTCCTGCGTCAGTGGCTGGAGCAGGACCACGAGGCGGACCGGCCGGATACCAACGATCCGGTGATCGCCGCCGCGCTACGCGAGATCCACACCAGCCCGCACCAGGCATGGACGGTGCAGCGGCTCAGCGAGGCCGTGGGCATCTCGCGAACGGCACTGACCAAACGGTTCACCTCCGTAGTCGGCAAACCGCCGATGACGTATCTGACCTCATGGCGTCTGACCTGCGCGGCCCGCCTGCTCAGGGAGACTGACGCCCCTCTGGCGGCGGTCGCCCGGCAGGTCGGCTACTCAACGGCCTTCGCCTTCGGGGCCGCTTTTCGCCGTGAGTACGGAATTCCTCCTGGGCGCTTCCGCGATCTCGATCCTGCATACGCCTCCGGGCGTTTTCAAGATCCCGCTTCCGCACACGACTCGGCAAGCGCCAGCCCGCCGTCACCTGATTGACATCCCCTCCCCCTGAGGGGTGGGTGTCCCGCCTACCGCACCGCGGTGAGCACTGTCGGCTCGGCGGCCGTCCACTTCGCTCCGGCCAGCAGCTTCGCGCGGGGGTCGCCCCAGCGGTTGCTGTCCGCTCCGGCACCCTCGTGACGTTCGTGGAATGGTGCTGGCACCAGCCCGCTCGGCCGCCCAAGCCCGCCCGGCTGCCCCGGCCCGGCCGGGAGCCGGGGAAGCTCGCCGTCCCCTCCACCATCGACCGCTGCCTGTCCGGGCTGGTCGTCATCGCGCGCCGCCAGCTCAAGCTGCAGCTGCAGGAGCCCGTCGCCGAGGAGGCCCGCGCTCTGCTTCGGGGGACGGTCAAGGAGACGGAGAAGGCCGGACAGATGCGCGGCCGGGACCCGGCGCCGGACCTGCTCGTGCGGCACATGGAGAAGGTCGCCGCCACCCTGCCGCGCAACCGGTTCGGGGGGCGGGACCTCAGCCTGACGGCGATGCACTTCGCCATCGCGGGCCGCGAACAGGAACTGGCCTGTCTCCGGGTGCGCGACATCGCCGGGGACTCCGAGGGCCGGGGGCTCATCGTGGATGTCCGGGTGTCCAAGGTGGCCCCCCGCACGGTCGAAGTGCCCTACGGCTCACGAGCCCGTCTCTGCCCGGTCCGCGCATGGTGCCGCTGGAAGCAGGAGCCGGGCGAGGACGCCGGCCCGGACAGCTTCGCCTGCCGGGCCATGCACAACCGATGGAAGACCGTCCTCAAGAGCGGACTCGGCCCCGTGACCATGGGCGACGTCCTGACCCGCATTGGCGCCCGCGCCGGACTGGACATCCGGCCCACCGGGCAGAGTCCCC
>NZ_BMQA01000181.1 GCF_014647875.1 Streptomyces brasiliensis
GGCCTCGGTTCTTCGCGCACTGGGCCTGGGTCAACACCGTCCCGGCTGTCTGGTGATCAGAACGACAAGAGCCCGGTGAACCGAGAGGTTCACGCCGGGATCTGTGGGAGCCCCGGGGTGAGATTCCCCGGGGCCACCCGACCGAACTCGTGCAGGCCATCGCCGTGCTTGCCCGGGCCCAGCAGGACGCCGTGTGGGACCGCGGTCAGGCCCACAACAAAATCCGATCCCAGCTGTGGGAGTTCTACCCAGCCATCCTGGAGGCGTTCGACGATCACAAGCACGGCCTGCCTGTGCTCGCGAGAGGCCCGTGCGATCCTGGCCGCAGCTCCGACCCCGACCGCAGCGGCAGGCCTGACTCGACGCAGGCCGCAATCCCTACTCAAGCAGGCCGGTCGGGTCCGCGGCATCCGGGCCGAAGCCTACGCTGCGCCACGCATTGATTCAGCCCTCGTCGAATGGGTCGGCGCGCGTCGCGACCTCGAGCTCGGCACGGCAACCATCGACGCTGTTCATCTCATCATCTGGCGGGACAACGGCCGGCATGCCGTCCCGGATCCACTGACGACGTTCCCGTTGGGATGAGACCAACGCCCGACCTTGAGCACCGCCGGTCCGCGCGGTGGCCAGGGCTTGGCCTGTGCCGAGATGACTGGGGCACAGCAGAGCCGGGCGCGGCCGAGGGGGCGGGGCGCTGCGCGCCTCTGTGCCGCCGGGCGGGACGCTCCGCTGCCCTCCGCCTCCTGCCGTCAGGCAACCGCTCCCTGGTTGCCTGACCCCACGTGCCGGGCCGTCACTCCGCGACGGCCCGGCCGGGCACTCCGCTTGCGCCCCATGCCCCGGAGTGGGGTTCCGCCGTGGGGCCGACGAGGTGGTCGGTGATGAGCCGGTGCGCCGGCGTGCCACGAGTGACGGGGACCGTCTTTTCGGATTCCGGCAGAACCCATTACTTGCGAGCGGCTATTCGGGTGCCGGACGCTGACGTGGCCTTTTCCTGCACGAGACACGGTCGTTGGAGCCAACGACACGTCACACGCGTCGTGTCGACGGTTCGGGACCTGGCTCCCCGGTGCCGGGCCGGACCACATCCCTGGCCGGCTCGACCGGCCGGTGCAGACGGCCCCGGCGCACACCACAACGCTTTCGGGGCCGTAAGCGTGCCGTGCCGACCCGCGCGGCGCGGACACGCTCTTCGCCTCAGCGATGCCTGGGACGGGTCATACCGACGGTGATTCCCATGGCGGCCAGACCCAGCACAAAGATGACGGCGCCTGTGAAGCAGTTGCTCCAGATGATGCCGGCTCGTGCGCCGTGGGCGGCGGTGACCACCCACGGGGAGATCACAAGCCAGACGCCGATGGGCGCGAGCGTCCACACCAGGCGGAACGTCCGCTCGGGGACAAGGGCCAGGCCGACTCCGATCAGGCCGACGCAGATGCCGACGATCAGGTTGTTGACGGCGATGTCGGGCTGCCCCGAGAAGTGGACGACCCAGGGTGATATCGCGGCGTACAGACCGGTCAGGAGGATCAGTCCTTCCACGGCGATCGCCCTGCCGCTGGAGGCTGTGCGTTCGAGCCGCTCCCGCATCTCTGCTATCTCAGGGTGCCCGGTCATGCCGGTCGAGTTCTGCGGATACGACATCGCTGACTTCTCCTCTCCTTTCCGAGATTTATATGTCTTTTATGTGGATTCCCCCATTTGGGTGAACGAATCGATTTTCGGCGCTACCTCTGTGTGATGTACGTCACTAGGGGTGAGGGTGTGGCGTCGGCGAGGCCGGGAGGCAGGCCACCCGCACACCTGTCATCGCCGATGTTTCTCGTCCTTGAGGCCGACGACGGACCACGGACAGAGGAGGTGCGGTCGGAGCGGCTCGTCGGTGGTGAAGGCGATGAAGGGTTCGATCCGGCTCGGGAATCTGCGGGGGCTGCCGGTGCGGGCGCACTGGAGCGTGCCGTTGCTCATGCTGTTCTTCGCTTACGGTCTGGCTGCCGGCACGCTGCCCGGGTACGCGCCGGGCATGGCGCCCGTGGTGTACGCGGTCGCCGGGGTGGCCGGTGCTGCGCTGTTGCTGGTGAGTCTGGTGGTGCATGAGGCGGCGCACGCGCTGACGGCTCGCAGAGCGGGGATACAAGTGCGGGATGTGACGCTGTGGGCGCTCGGCGGCTTCACCCGGATGGATCGGCCGGCGACCGCGCGCACGGGCTTCGTGGTCGCCGTTAGCGGGCCGCTCGCCAGTCTGCTGCTCGGCGGCATCGGGCTTGGCGCGGCGGCCGCGGTGGGCCCGGCACCGGGCTGGCGGATCCTTGGTGCCGTGCTGGGCTGGGTCGGTGGCAGGAACCTCTTCCTGGGCGTCTTCAACCTTCTGCCCGCCGCACCCCTGGACGGAGGCCGGGTACTTCAGCGGATTCTTGCGAGGGACCCCGGGGCTTCAGGCCCGGGAGGAATCGCATCCCAGGGGCGCGACGCGGAGCGTCGCTGTGTCTTGACCGGCGGAGCCGGTCACAGCAATCGGCGCGGAGCGCCGGGTGCCCGGTCCGGCGGAGTGGGACGTCATGGCTCAGTCGGGGCGTTTCTGGTTCTCGATGTATTCCTTGATGACCCTGAGGGGCGCGCCCCCGGCGGAAGCGGCGAAGTAGGAGGGGGACCAGAAGTGGTCGCCCCAGAGGTAGCGGCGGATGTGCTCGGGGAACTCCTGGCGCAGGCGGCGGGCGGAGACGCCCTTGAGTGAGCCCACCAGGCGGGACAGGGCGACCTTCGGGGGATAGTGGACGAGAAGGTGGACATGGTCGGTTTCGCCGTTGAACTCGGTCAGCTCCGCACCGAAGTCCGCACAGACGTCCCGCATGATCTCCTGGCAGCGGACGAGGATCTCGTCCGTGAAGGGACCACGCCGGTACCTCGGCGTGAAGACCAAGTGAGCGTGAAGGGTGCAGACAACCGTTCTACCCCTCCTCAGATCGGGGTTGGGTTCCCAGCGAGGTGACATGGACTGATTGTAGGAGTGCTGGCCTCGCGGTCATGAAACTCGTCGTGCGGGTCAAACTCCTGCCAACGCCTGTGCAGGCGAAGGCACTTCAGGAGACCCTGCACGCCTGCAACGAGGCCGCCACCTGGGCCGCCGAGATCGCCTTCGAACAGCAGACGATGAAACCCCTGGCCCTGCGCAGGCACACCTACCAGCAGATCAAGACCCGC
>NZ_BMQA01000182.1 GCF_014647875.1 Streptomyces brasiliensis
CCTGGGCTCCACCAGCTTCAACATCCGTAACGACAGCCGCAACACCGTCGAGTTCTTCCGTGGTGTCACCTGCGACAACGGCGCCCCCGTCGCCACCGTCGGCCCCCACAGCGAGGCCAACAACGTCCGCACGAAGGTCCACGACGAGGACGAGGACAAGCACGAGAAGATGGAGGGCGGCGTCAAGGTCAAGCACGGAGTCGTAGGCAGCTTCCGCGTCGTCAAGCGCCACTTCAACGAGAAGGGCGAGCGCGGCGACTTCGACGACTTCGACGAAGACTGAAACCAGCAACACGTCTGACGCGCATGCTGGATGGCGCCGGCCCGCCGCAATCGGGCCGGCGCCCTCCAGCCAGGCGCACAACACAGAATCCCGGCCCGCGGTAAACGGGCCGGGATTCTCGTCTGGACCCCGGCCCAGGGACATCCCTTCTGGGAACATCCACACCAGACCATCGTCCGACAGATCACACGCCTCCCACGCCATCCATACCCCAGCGACGACCGCCAGTCCACCGTCCACGGCGTGACCCGACCCCCTCGTTCCCCCGCCAGGCGGCCAGCCGGTGGGGTGTGTCCAGATAGTGAGAGTGTCGGGATGCCCGGGACCGCCCAGGTGCGTGGAGGCATCGACGAGAGCGGCGTACAGCCGCGCCGGCCTCTGCACCGGCATGGACAGGTCGGCACCTGCTTTGCGGTCCGGCAGGGCGGACGGCTTTCTGGACAACACCGCCGCCGGACTACCAAGTCGACCGAGCACCGCCGCAACGACCTCGACACCCTCGACATGCACCGGTAAGTGCCAGCGCGCCGTCACCGAAGCCCGCACCATGCTCAAACAAGAGGACACGGGGCCGGGTGCTGCGTCAGAACGCAGCACCCGCCGGCCCTCCCTCTCCTCCGCTCCGCGCTGCGCCGGGCACGAGCTGTACGGCTGCTGTCTCGCGGAAGCGCCGCCTTGAACGCCACACTGTCGCCCTGGGGGAGCAGGATGCCGGCCGCTGCAGTGGGGAGGCCGGGACGCCTACGAGTACCACGAGTACGACGACCCGGAGTGGGGGCGGAAGTTCCGTACGTTCCGCCGTGATTGCCCTCCTCACCGGCCCGCTCACCGGGATGGCCCCGGACTCCTGTCTCGGACACCAGCCGCAAAGTCGCTGTGCGTGACGTTCAAGGGTGTGGTCGGCCGTCTCGTGCGCCAGCCGCAAAAGCAACTGCGTGGCAGCTTTCGTATCGTCAGATGCTGTTCTGGTCGAACATCAACCCGTACGGGACGTTCCGTCTTGAGATGGACAAGCGCCTCAAAGGTAGATGATCAGGTTGCGTGCGGTGTGGAACGGCGCGGAGCTCGCAGAGGCGGAGCACACCGTGGTGGTGGAAGGCAATCACTACTTCCCGCCGGAGTCGCTTCGCCGGGAGTACTTCGCCGAGAGCCGGACCAGGTCGCTGTGCCCGTGGAAAGGGGTGGCCCGCTACTACACGGTCGCCGTGGGCGGGCAGGCCAACCCGGATGCCGCATAGTACTACCCGCGGCCCACGCCGCTGGCCAGGAAGATCAAGAACCATGTGACGTTCTGGCGCGGCGTCGCGATCGAAGAAGCGGCCTTGGGGGCCGGGCGGTAACCGCTGTCGGCGTGGCGCGGGTCGCCGCGCTGGCCGCTGGTGTGGGCGGGGCCGCGGGCGCCGCCTGGTGGGGGCTGGTGAGCGGCGCGCTGACCGTGGATCTGGGAGTGGGGCGGCGTACCCGGGCACTGGGCCAGCGCAGCCGTATCTGGGTCGGGCGACCCGGGCGATGCGCGAGAAGCTGCGTGTGCTGGAGCTCGGCCAGGACATGGTGCCGGCCGAGCACTTCACCCCCGTCGGCGGCGGGCGGATGACGGTGACGGTGGAGACGGCCCCCATGAAGACCTACAGCGCCGGCGAGATCCTCCACTCCCCGCAGCAGCCCTGCGAGGTGCTGTTCATCCTCAAACGCGGCCGGGTCCGCATCTTCCGCGTCTCCGCCGACGGCCGCGCCCTGACCACCGCCATCATCAGCCCGGGCACGATCTTCGGCGAGATGGTGCTGCTCGGCCAGCGCATGTACGACAACTTCGCCGAAGCCCTCGACGGCGTCACCGTGTGCGTGATGAGCCGCGCGGACGTCCACAAGTTCCTGCTGTCCGATCCCAGGATCGCCGCCCGGATCACCGAGATCCTCGGACGCCGCCTCGCCGACCTCGAACAGCGCCTGTCCGACAGCATCTTCAAGTCCGTCTCCCAGCGCATCGCCGCGACCTTGACCGCGCTCGCCGCCCGCGCGGAAGTCCCCGCGGGCCGACTCCGCCCCACCGCCCGTCACGCCCAGATCGCCCTCACCCACGAGCAGATCGCCGCCCTGGCCGGCACCTCCCGCGAGACTACTACCAAGGTCCTACCGGAGTTCGCCGACCGCGGCCTGCTCCGCCTGGCCCGCGGCCGCATCACTGTCCTGGACCCCGAGCACCTCAGCGACGCCGCCGGATAGCCCCACATCGCCACAGCTGAAGGAGGCCGTGATGGACCTGACCGTGCTGGTCGTGCCCGCATGCCCCCACGCCGCACAGCTGCGCGAATGCCTGGACCTCGCGCTGGAGCAGTACCCCGAGGCCACCGTGGCCTGGCGCGAGATCGCCTTCTGACGCAGAAGCTGAGCACCTGGGCATGCACGGCTCGCTGACCCTGCTGATCAACGGAGTCGACCCGCTCGCACTCCCTGGGCAACAGACGAGCCTGTCCTGCCGTGTCAGCCCGCTGCCCGAAGCGGCCTGGAACGGAGAGGACGGTCTGACTCTGCGCACCTGGCTGTCAGTGACAGCCAGCGGCATGCGACACCGCATGACAGATCACGGCCTGCCTCCGAGGGCCGCGCTGCGTACGAGTGACGCACGCCGCCTCAACGGCACATTACGACGCCTACCGGGGAAGCTCCTATCTCCTGTCAAGCGGCCTGTGCAAGATCGGCCTTCGTGATGTTTGTGCAG
>NZ_BMQA01000183.1 GCF_014647875.1 Streptomyces brasiliensis
GCAACGAGAACACCGGTCCACCAGACACGCACTCGTCACTCAAGAGGAAACGCACCCTCATAGCCGCCGGACTACGCGGCGGCAAGACCGTCCCCACCAGCGTCGCCGCGCACCCGCGCGTCTTCGCCACCCTCACCGCACCCGGCTTCGGGCCCGTCCACAACCAGCCCGACACCGGCCGCTGCCACTGCGGCCACACCCACCCCGACGACGACCCGCTCCTCGGCACGCCGCTCGACCCCGAGCGTTACGACTACCCCGGCGCGGTGCTGTGGAACGCGCACGCCCCAGCACTGTGGGCCCGCTTCACCACCCATCTACGCCGTGAGATCGCCAAAGCCGCCGGACTCACCCAGCGCGCGCTACGGCACCACGCCACCCTCTCCTACGCCAAGGTCGCCGAGTACCAAAAACGCGGCCAGGTCCACTTCCACGCCGTCATCCGACTCGACGGACCCACCGGCCCCACCAGCACCCCGCCCGCCTGGGCCACCACCCAACTCCTCAACCACGCCGTACGCGCCGCCGCCACACGCACCCGCGTCCACCACGAAGGCGAACCGCCGAAGCAACCGCAGCCCGCCGCAGTCGTCCCCGCGTCCCAGCCCCAAGCCTCTGATCGGGCAGAGCGGTTGGTGTTCCGGTTCGGGCGGCAGATCGACGTCCGCGTGATCCGCGGCACCGACTTCACCGGCGGCGGCCCGGTCACCGACCGGCACGTCGCCGCCTACATCGCCAAATACGCCACCAAGGGCGCCGAGACCACCACCGGCACCCTCGACCGCCGACTCCGACTCCTCGCCGAACTCGCGACCCACAACATCACCGACCACGCCCGCCGCATGATCCACACCGCCTGGCACCTCGCCACCAACCGCCGCCACGCCCACCTCCGCCTGCGCCAATGGGCCCACATGCTCGGCTTCCGCGGCCACTTCTCCACCCGCACCCGCCACTACTCCACCACCCTCGCCCACCTCCGCGCCGAACGCACCGCCTGGCGAACCGGTCGACCCGACACCCAGACCCCAGCCCCAGCGTCGGCTCAGACGCAGGCCGGCCAAAAGGACGGCAGCCCGGTCGGTGACCGCGCCGAACACCCCACTGACCTGGCCCCCGGTCACCCCAACATCGCCGGTCAGCGCACGGACTCGGACACCACGCTGGTCATCTCCCACTGGCAGTACGCCGGAACCGGCCTTCTGCCCGAACTCGCACACCTCGCCAACCTCCTGACCGCCACGCGACAGACGCAACCCGAGCAACCGACCCGACCCCGGCGCTCGGAACACTCGCGTGACCACGCCGGTCACTCCGCCGGTCACCCGGTCGGTCACCCCACTGATCCGCTGACCAGCGCTGTCCGGGCGGGGGCCCTCGCGTGACCGCCGGCACGAAACTCCTCACCGTCCCCCAAGTCATGGAACGCCTCCAACTCGGCCGCACCGCCGTCTACGACCTCATCCGAACCCGCCAGCTCGTCTCCATCACTCTCGGCCGCGCCCGCCGCATCCCCGCAGACGCGCTCACCGACTTCATCCACACCCGCCTCGACCAGGAAGCCGCCTGATGACCACGCTCCGAGACACCCCCGCCTCCCGCCGTACCCGCGCCAACGGCGACGGGACCATCTACCAGCGAAAAGACGGCCGCTGGGAAGCCGCCGGATACGTCCTCGCCCCCGGCAACACCCGCAAGCGCGTCAGTGTCTACGGCACCACCCGCATGGACGCCCTCGCCAAACTCACCGAGAAGATCGCCACCAGCAACCGCGGCCTCCCCGTCCCCACCGCACAGGGCAGCGTGGCCGCGTACCTGACGTACTGGCTGGAGAACGTCGCCGTCCACCACCTCCGCGAAAACACCCACACCCGCTACACCACCTGCGTCCACCGCTACCTCATCCCCGGCCTCGGCAAGAAGAAGCTCACCAAACTCACCGCCAAGGACGTCCGCACCTGGCTCAACCAGCTCCGCACCACCTGCCAGTGCTGCGCGCGCGGCATCGACGCGGGACGTGAAGAGCCCCGTTGCTGCGCCGCCGGAACATGCTGCTCCAAGCGGCTCTCTCCGCTGACGCTGACCTACGTGCACTCCGTGCTCAAGTCCGCCCTGGAGCACGCCGTGCGCGAGGAGGAGATCCCGCGCAACGTCGCCCGCAACGTCCGCACCGGCACCCCACGGCCCCGGCGCTTCGAACCCCTCACCGCCGACGAAGCCCGCCAGTTCCTCGCAGCCACGCGCGGACACCGGTTGCACGCCCTGTTCGAACTCGCCCTCCACACCGGACTCCGCAAGGGCGAACTCCTCGGCCTCCGCTGGGAAGACCTCGACCTCGACACAGGCACGGCCGCCATCCGCCGCACACTCCAGCGCACCGCCGCAGGTGGGCTCACCGCACTGCCCACCAAGACGCGGGCCTCCGAACGCCGCATCGCTCTCCCCACTCGCTGCCTCCAGTCCCTGAAGCTCCACCGTGAACAGCAGCAGCGAGAGCGCGAGGCAGCAGGCACCGCGTGGCAGCACAACGGGCATGTCTTCACCACTGCTCAGGGCGGATCGATCGACCCGACGAACCTCACCCGCACCTTCACCACGCTCCTCCGCCTCGCCGGCCTCCGCCGCATCCGCTTCCACGACCTCAGGCACTCGACCGCAACCCTGCTCCTGGAACAGGGCGTCGAACTCGTCGTGATCAAGGAACTCCTCGGCCACGCCCACATTGGCGTCACAGCCACCGTCTACGCCCACGTCCGACTCCGCCTCCAGCGCGACGCCATCGACACCCTCGGCACCGCGCTCGACGGCCCCACGACCATCGAATCGGCCAACGGCGACGGCGACGAACCGCCGCACCTCTCCGCCCTCGTCCGCTGACGTTGCCGTCAACTACGATGGCGTCCCTTGCCGTGGTGTAGCCGATCAATGTTGAGGTGTGCGCGGGCTCGCTCT
>NZ_BMQA01000184.1 GCF_014647875.1 Streptomyces brasiliensis
GTCGTCGGTGCCGGTGGTGGAGATGGTGGTGGCCTTGGGCCAGCCGATGTCGTCGGTGCCCGCCGCGGAAGCCGTGACCGTCGTGCGCGCCGTGACCGTCGTGGAAGCCGCGGAGGCGGGCCGGCCGATCGCATCCACGGCCGTGGCGCCGGCCCCGACGGTGGCGAAGACCGTGGCGGCGACGGCGGCGGCGGTGGCGGCGATCCGGGCGGCGACGGTGATACGGCTCATGACTGACTCCTCTGTGACAACTTCGCGTTCGCTGCTTGGCAACCTCTTGCCAAGAAGGTTGGCAACGAACTCTCGGGAATCACTGGGGGATCGCTGGACATATGGTCGAGGACAGCGCCAGAAACCCCCCAGGACACGGGACTTGGCACCCGATTTGCCGCACCGAATACGGCATGACCTGCACCGACGACGGAATCTGGAAGAAGCCGAAAACCTCGGGCAAGGATGGGAAAACCCTTAGAGCGAAGGCCAGTCGGAAGCCGGGAAGGGGCCAGGAAGAAGCCAGGAGGAGCCGGGTCAGGCCCCGGATCAGCCCGGATCAGACCCGTATCGGGTCCAGTTCGGACCCGAATCAAGATCCGGCCCGCGATCCGGCTCGGAACCCGGTCCTGCCCTGTACGCACACCGAAATCCCAGGCAGGAGCTCCGGCGCTAGAGCCTCGCCTGAGCCCGTGTTGCCAACACCGCCCGCACGTAGGCAATGTATTGCCAGAAATCATCGTCGTACGTGGCAAAGAAATGCCGCGCAAGGCGGGAGGAGGAACCCGGAAGTGAACGTGACGCCCCAAGAAGACCGAAGGGTTTACCTGAACACGGCCGGCCTGGGCCGCATGCCCGCCGCCACCCGCGCCGTCCTCACCGAGTGGGCCCGCCACGAGGACCGGCACGGCCCCTACGAGCTCGAGGAGCACCTCGACGACATCCACGACGAACTCCACGCACGCCTCGCCGCCCTCCTGGGCTCCCCGCCCGGTGACAACGTCCTGTACACCGGCGCCGCCGACGCCTACGCGACACTCCTGTCGCGCCTCCCGCTCGGGCCGGCCGACTGCATCTGGACGACCCCGTACGAGAGCGTCGCCAACCTCACCACCCTCCTCGCCCTGCGCGACCGCACCCGCTGCCGCCTGGACGTCGTACCGCTGCGCCCGGACGGCGATCTGGACCTGGAGTGGATGGCGAAGCACATCAGCGACGACGTCGCCCTCGTCTCCGTGATCCACGTCCCGGCCGGCTGCGGCATCGTCAACCCCGTGGAGGACGTGGGCCGAATCCTCGCCCGGTACCGCTGCCTGTACGCCGTCGACGCCTCGTACGCCGTCGGCCAGGTCCCCGTGGACGCCGCCCGCATCGGCTGCCAGCTGCTCACCGCCGACGGCTGGCGCTTCCTGAACGGCCCGCAGAACATCGGATTCGCCTACACGGCACCGCAGTTGCGCGCGGCCCTGGCTCCGAACGGCGTGACACCCCAGGCCCTGCCGCACGGTGCGGCCGTTGCCGCGCTGAACACGGCCCTGGCCGAGCACACCGCCCGCGCCGACTACGCCACCGCCACGGACCTGGCCGTCGGCCTGCGTGCCGCCGTGGAGGCGAGCCCCGGCACCGAACTGATCGCCCCCGGGCGGATCCAGTCCGGCATCCTCACCTTCCGACACACCGAACTCTCCGCCGCGCAGCTGCGCCGGCAGCTCGCGGCGCGCGGTGTCACCGTCTGGAAGACCGTCGCCGAGGAGAGTCCGTTCTACCTCCCCGAACGCGGCGTCACCACCGCCCTGCGCGCCTCCGTCCACCACGACAACTCGCCCGAGGACATAGAAGAGTTCGCAGACGCTCTGCGGGCCGTTCTGGCAGCGGGCGCCGCGCAGCGGGAGAAGGCCGCGCGGCAGCTGCCCGTGCCCCGGCAGACCGCAAAGCGGCCGGCCGGCCGGCATCTGACCGTGGTGCCCGGCGGCCCCGCGGGTGGCGGCCGACTCGAACCGTCGGCGTGAGCACACCGGCACCGACGTGATCCCGGCCCGAGCCGTGTCAGGCCGTACTCAAGTCCCGCCACCCCACCGCGGGTTCCGGGGACGCTCACCCGGAGCGCACGATGCGGGCATGAAGATTCCCGACCGACGGATCGAACTGTTCACCGGCACCGGCAGCGAGCACCGCTTCAGCGGCCCCGCGACCGGTGACGAACGGGACATGCTTGTGGCTGTGCTGCACGCCCAACGCGCCACCCTGAGGCTGAAGTGCTCCGGACTGGAATCGGAGTTGGCTCTGCGATCCGTGTCCCCGTCCTCGCTCTCCCTGCTCGGCCTCGTCCGGCACCTCGCCGACGTGGAACGCCGCTGGTTCCGGGCCGTGCTCGCCGGGCACGACGTCGAGCTGTGCTTCTCCTCCACGAACGTTCCCGAGGGCGACTTCGACGGCGCTGTCCCCGACCCCGAGGTCGTCGCGGCGTCCTGGGCGGCCTGGCACGCCGAAGTCGCCTTCGCGGAAGCGTTCGTCGCGGAGGCTTCGCATCTCGACGTCGAGGGCCACGATGCCTGGCGGGGCACGGTCTCCTTGCGCTGGGTGCTCATCCACATGATCGAGGAGTACGCCCGCCACAACGGGCACGCCGACCTGATCCGCGAACGAATCGACGGAGCGGTCGGGGTTTGATCCCGGGCGGCTGTGCCGGCCCCGCTCCACGGCTCGACCCTCTGGATCTGCAGCCACCCCGCTCACGGGGCGGAAGAACCGACGGCACAAGCGCCTCTCTAACGAGCCTGGTTAGCGTCTCGGGCATGTCTGTGGAGACCACCGATACCGCCGATAGCCCCCCTCCCAAGGAGACCCGCCGTCTGGACCGGGTGATCATCCGGTTCGCGGGGGATTCGGGTGATGGGATGCAGCTC
>NZ_BMQA01000185.1 GCF_014647875.1 Streptomyces brasiliensis
CGAAGGCGCTGTCGATCGTGGGCGGCATGATCGCCGGGGCGGACAGCATCGATGACCTGGTGCGACACGAAGTCGCTTGAGAAGAGTGGGAATCACCAAGGAGGCTCGACAATGTCGAAGGTGTAGGACCCGAGTCAGTGCACATAGGATTCGTTCCCGCCTCAGCGTGCGTCGCGAGCAATTGCGGGGTGCGAAGCCTGAGGGAAATGCCCAAGGGCCCTTGTTCCATCCGGGGGTTACAGGCTGGGAAAGGCCGGACGGGTGAATGCAAATGAACTCTCGATGATGCCTCGTCACGATGACTCCCGCCGATGGGTTGCTCCAGCGGGAGATAGGGACTGGCCGTTGGAATACGGCAGGCGCCGACTGGAGATGGGTCGCCAGTCGGGAGTGCACCGCCGTCCCCGGGGTACAGAGAGCACCCTCCCCGGTCGCGTCTCTCTCATGCGGAACGTGACAATCCCGATGGAGTCCAGGTGGTATTTCTAGCCTGGTAAGCCAACCGCAAGGAAGGCCCAATCCTCCAGCGGGGGCAGGAAGACCCAACAAGCGAATGCCGGCAGCCGAAAGGCAACAGGAAAAAAAAAGTGAATCATGAGCCGACACCTCCGTCGGTGATTCCCGCATAACTGGCCGGACAGGGGCCGATGCCTCGACCTGAAAGGGTGCTGACGTGGGTCTGGTGAGCCCGTGGCGACACGATGACGACATACGCCAGAACCGAAGGGCAAGTTGGACGCCATGACAATACAGACGGGCGCAACGACGGTGCAGACCGCGACGTCCACCGCCGCCATGGCGAACGGACCTGAGGACGAGATCACCGACTGGCCGTCGATCGACTGGCGGACAGCCGAGGACGACGTACGGCGTCTACGGCAGCGCATCTTCACGGCATCGCAGGCAGGAGACCTGGCCAAGGTCAGGAATCTACAGAAGTTGATGCTCCGCTCCCGCGCCAACGCACTCGTGAGTGTGCGGCGGGTCACGGAGGTCAATGCTGGCCGCAAGACGGCGGGAGTCGACGGGAAAGTCGTCCTGCTGCCCCAGGACAAGGCCGAACTGGCCGACTGGATGCAGCATCGGGTGGCTCCGTGGAATCCCAAGCCCGTCAGGCGGGTGTATATAGCCAAGGCGAACGGAAACAGGCGCCCGCTCGGAATTCCTGTCATAGCCGACAGGTGCCTCCAGGCTCTGACGCTCAACGCGTTGGAGCCCGAGTGGGAGGCACGGCACGGGCCGAAGGTCTACGGATTTCGGCCTGGCCGTGGCTGTCATGACGCAATCGCAGCCATCCACACGACGTCTAGCGGAAAGAACGCCAAACGCCTATGGTTGCTCGATGCGGACTTGAAAGCGGCTTTCGACCGCATCGACCACGATCATCTGCTCGCATCGCTGGGCACATTTCCCGGTAGGGGAATGATCGCCGGGTGGCTGAAGGCAGGTGCGGTCGAGAAAGGTTGGTTCACCCCCACGGCGGAAGGGACTCCGCAAGGCGGGGTGATCAGTCCCGCGCTATTGAATATCGCCTTGCATGGAATGGAAAAGGCCGCTGGAGTCCGCTACAGCGCTCTCGGTAGTGATGCTGCGAGCCTTGCACGAGACTCTCCGGTTTTGGTCGTCTACGCCGACGACCTTCTGGCACTGTGCCACACTCGGGCGCAGGCCGAGGAGGTCAAGGCGCGGTTGGCCGCGTGGCTCATGCCCCGGGGGCTGGCCTTCAACGAGGACAAAACGCACATCGTCCACCTCGATGAGGGTTGCGACTTCCTGGGGTTCAACATCCAACGCCATCGCGGCAAGCTGCTGATCAAGCCGAGCAACGCGGCCCTGCGGCGAATCCGGAACAGGCTCGCCGCCGAAGTGCTGGCCCTGCGAGGGGCCAACGCCGAAGCGGTGATTGCCAAGCTCAACCCGATCATCAAGGGCTGGGCGGCCTACTACCGGATCGGGGTCTCCAAACGGGCGTTCAGCTCGTTGGATGCCTACGTATGGAGGCTGGTCCACAAGTGGGCCAGATTCTCCCATCCGAACAAGTCGAAGAAATGGGTGGTCGCCCGCTATTTCGGCAAGTTCAATTCGTTCAGGCGCGACGCGTGGGTGTTCGGGGACCGCGTCAGCGGCCACTACCTGCGCAAGTTCGCCTGGACGCCGATAGTCCGGCACCGGATGGTGCCAGGAACGGCATCAGTCGATGATCCCGCCCTGGCCGACTTCTGGGCCCGACGGCGCCGTCACGGCAAACCCCCGCTGAGCACGGCCAACCTACGTCTGTTGCAGACACAGGACGGCCGATGCCCGCTCTGCCGGGAACCTCTGCTGCACGCCGATCATGAGCCTCAAAGCCCGCACGAATGGGAACAGTGGCTCAAGGTCACCCACACCGCGATCCGCAACCACGCGATCATCGCGGATACGGGAGACGGCACGCCGGACAAACCCGCCGCCCCACGCCTCATCCACACCCATTGCCACCGTCGGATGACCACCGACACCGGCACACGACCAGCGCTTCTACCAACCCGCGAGCCATAGGGCTTGCTTGAGCCGGTTGCCCGGAAACGGGCATGGCCGGTTCTGAGGGGGCGGGGACGCAGCAATGCGTTCCCGCTACCCGACGACGTTCTCCGGCACGGTGGCCTGTCCCGCCTGTTCGACGGCGTGCGTGCGCCGTCGACG
>NZ_BMQA01000186.1 GCF_014647875.1 Streptomyces brasiliensis
GGTCCCCCCTAAGAACCGGCCTTGCGGGCTTTCCCCGCAGCTCGGCTCAAGCAAGCCCCGAAGGCCCGCAGACATGCAGTGACGCAGGATCCTTGTCAGCGAGCCGCTGGCAGGAGGCGTGAACAAGACGGAGCTGCACTCCGTCCGACGTGTCGATCCCGCGATACGTGATCACCCGGGTGGTGATCGCCTGGCGGGTGTCCCGCAACCACCGCTCCCACTCGATAGGACCGGAGGGCGAGTCATCGGCGTGCAGCAGCAGGCCCCGGCAGATCAGACACCGCCCGTTCTGCACCTGGAGCAGGCGCAACGTGGCACGGTTGACCGGCGGAGGCGCGCTGGTGCGGCGCCGTTCGGCCCAGTAGGAAACCAGGGCAGGGTCGTCCGGAGACGCCGCGCCATGGACCATCTGGTGTCGGACGATCTTCGTCCAGGCGAATTTCAGCAGGTAGGCGCCACTGTCGCGGTCGCCGAACACCCACTGATCCTGCCGGGACTTGTTGAACCTGCCGTAGTACCGGGCCGTGACCCAGTGCCGTGACTTGTTCGGATGAGCGCGGGTCGCCCACTTGTAAGTGAGCTTCCACATGTAGTCGTCCAGCGCGGTGAAGATCTCGCTGGCGACCACACTCCGGTAATAGGCGGACCATCCCCGGATGATCGGGTTGAGCCGTTGCAGCACCGCAGCGACGTTGGCCCCGTGCAGGGACCGCACTTCGGCGCGCATCCTGTTCCGGATCCGTCTGACGGCCTCGCGGCTCGGCTTGATCAGCAGCTTGCCGTGATAGCGGCGGATGGAGAAGCCGAGGAAATCGCAGCCTTCTTCGAGGTGGACGACGCGCGTCTTGTCCTCGTTGAAGAACAGCCCTCGCGGCCTCAGCCACCCGGCGAGCCTGGCCTTGACCTGCTCAGCCTGGTCCCGCGAATGGCACAGGGCGAGCAGATCGTCAGCGTATCGCACCAGCAGCGGGGAGCCCGGCATGGTGTCTCCGGCGCTACGGCCGGACTGCCGGTAGCGGACTCCCGCAGCCGTCTCCATCCCGTGCAGGGCGATGTTCAAGAGCACCGGGCTAATCCCACCGCCCTGGGGAGTTCCCTCCTCGGTCGGGGTGAACCGGCCGTCCTCGACCACGCCTGCCCGCAGCCACTGCCCGACAAGTTCCCGAGCGGGGAACGAGCCGAGCTGCTGGAGTAGGTGATCATGGTCGATGCGGTCGAATGCCGCCGCCAGATCCGCGTCCAGCGCCCACTGGCGGCGGGCCCGTTTACCCTTGGCCGTCCAGTAGATCGCCGCGATCGCGTCCTGACAGCCGCGGCCGGGCCGGAAGCCGTACGACTTCGGTTCGAACCGCGCCTCCCACTCGGGTTCCAGTGCCTGTGAGACTCGGGCCTGTTGGACCCGGTCCACGATCACATGGATGCCGAGAGGGCGTTTCTTGCCGCCCGCTTTGGGAATGAACACCCGCTTGACCGGCCGGGCCTGCCAAGGACCGGTTCGGTGCTGGAACCACTGGGCCAGCTCCGCCTTGCCCCTGGCGGTCAGGACGACCTGACCGTCGACCCCGGCCGTCTTGCGTCCTGCGTTGATCTCCGTGACCCGACGCACGCTGACCAGCGTGTTAGCCCGGGAGCGGAGTAACAGTTTCTGCAGATTGCGGACTCTTTTCAGGTCCCCTGCCTGCGATGCCGTGAAGATTCTCTGGCGCAGTCGCCGTACTGCCTCCTCCTGGGCCTGCCAGTCGATGGCATCCCAGTCGGGGGCTGCGTCCTCCGGTCCGTTCGCCGGGTCGGTGCTGGCCACCGCCGTATCGGCAGCGGATATGACCGTCACGGTGCCTAACTTGCCCTTCGGTTCCGGTTCCTTGCGTTGTCGAGTTCTTCACAGGCTCACCAGGCCCACGTCAGCACCCTTTCGGGTCCGGGTAGACGCCCGTATCCGGCCAGTTATGCGGGACGCGGCGGAGGTGCCGCTTTCCGTCCCGGTTTCCTGCTGCCTTTCGGCTTGCCGGCCTTGGCTTCTTGGGCCGTCCTGCATCCGCTGGGGAGCTGGGCCTTCCTTGCGGTCGGCTGACCAGACACGTCAATCTGTCTGGACCCCAACGGGGTTGTCGCGTTCCACACGTGTGAGACACGACCGGGGTGGGCGCCCTCATTACCCCGGGACGATGGTGTCCTCCCGGCCGACCAATGGTCTTCGACCGGCATCTGCCGTATCTCAGCGGCCAGTCCTGCACCTCACTATCGCTTCCCACCTGCGAGGCTTGCCATCACGGGGCATCGTTGAGGGTTCAGTAAGCTTCACCCGTCCGGTCTTTCCCTTGCCTGTGACTCCCGGGTGGAACGGGAGCCCTTGGGCTTCTTCTCCGAGCTTCGCACCCCGCCGTTACCGGCAACGCGCGTCGGAGAGGGAACGGGCCCTGGACACTGGCCCGGGTCACGTCATCGGCATGATGCCGACCTCCTTCCTCCGTG
>NZ_BMQA01000187.1 GCF_014647875.1 Streptomyces brasiliensis
CAGATCCGCGATCCTGCTCAGGACCGCGGGACGGGCCGCATGAGAACGCTCATAGGAGCAGACACTGGCGAGATCACTCTGCGACAGCTGCGGGAGCCGGTCGAGGATCATCCTGGTGCTGAGCCTGCGGTAGTCGGCGATCGGCAGCTCGTCCTCCGAAATGAGAGCTCCCTCCGGCACGCCCTGGATCCGGTCCACGCCGGGCATCCGCTCGGCCGTCTCCCGCAGCCAGCTGCCCCAGTCGCGGACGGCCAGGCTGGCGCCGGCGCCGGCACCCTCGGTGGCCGCCGTCGCTGCCTCGGCGGCCGCCACCGCCGCCTCGGCCTGCCGGTCGAGACGGCCGACAAGTTCGTCCAGCGTCTCCTCGCCGTCGCGGCGGATGGAGCTGAGCAGGTCCTCCGTGACGGCGTCCTGGGCCTCTTGAGCGATACGCTCGGCGGCCCGGCAGATGGCCACGGCGAAGGCGGTGGCCGCGTACTCCTCCTCGACGTTCTTCAGCAACTGCTCCTCCGTCGCCTTCGCCGGCTGGCTCCGCAACAGGGCGCCCGGTGCGACCATGGCCGCATCCAGGGGCAGCCGGGCCACGTGCCGGGTGAGATCCCAGGCGTTGTTGAGAAC
Source organism: Streptomyces brasiliensis (assembly GCF_014647875.1). Taxonomy (GTDB): domain Bacteria; phylum Actinomycetota; class Actinomycetes; order Streptomycetales; family Streptomycetaceae; genus Streptomyces; species Streptomyces brasiliensis. The sequence goes on from NZ_BMQA01000187.1 coordinate 619, forward strand.
GTTCTGCACGAGCCCGCGCGGCTTCAACGTATCCAGGCGTTCGTCGATGGCATACACGTGCCCCCGGGCATCGCCGACACGGCGCTCCAGGAACTCCCGGTACTCCCCGGCAGGCGTAACGGCGAGATCGGCTTTGAAGCGATCGGCAAGTGCAGCTTCGGCCTCACGGACCTCGCGCAGCGCAGGAACGAGCATGTCTGTGGCTATGGCCATCACGTTTCCTTCGACTAGGGCGATGCTCGCATGACTCGGGCCAATGACCGGCCCCGCCCCCTTATCCCCACGGTGCCCCGAAACGCCCCCTCCCGCATCTCCCCGTCAAGGCGCCCGCGAGTCGATCCGACCCTCGATGGCGGCCCCCAAGTGGCGTCCGCCGACCAGCTGCAATGAGGGTCAGGTACGGCCAAAGACGCTGGCGCTTGACCCAAGGCCCTGGGGTCCGGGACTGTACGGTCACTGGTGTAACTCCCGAGCTGGAAGCGACAGTTGATGACTGACGTGGCGCGCCCTGTCCGGCGGTCCCGGTGACAGGATGCCTGCCTCGGTGACAACTATCGTGCTTCGGCTCAGCAGGGCCTCGAGTTGCCGGACGGTGTTCTGGTCGGCCGAACTGACGCGGACGTAGGAGACGATCAAGGCCGCCGGGAGCCCCTTCCGCGGTGCGCGTGTCCGGATAGCTTCTCAGATCCCAGCCGACACATGTCAGAGAATCCGGCATCGGACTCTATTCTGACGCTCTTTCGGTGATGCCCGGGGTGTGGTGCTGGGGTGTACCCCAGCACCACACCCCGGGCTCCCGTTGGAAGGCCTCCGGGACCACGACCGAGCCGCGTGCGACAGCTGTGGCATGCTCGTCCGCGTGATCGATGTTCCGGCCGATGACTGGTCGTTCGCGACCGCACGGGAGCCGGCCCGGTTCGGCGTCTGCGAGGTGAACGGCGCTCCTGGCGTCGAGCACGCCGTGGGCGCGCGCGGGACCCTGTGCAGCATATCGGCGCGGCACACCACCCGCTACCTGCACCTGTTCGATCCCGGCGCCCCTCACTCGTGTCTGCGGTGCCGTCAGCGGGCTGAGGCCGCCCCGACGGAGCCGAGCGCGCAGGAGCGTCTTCACGACAGGGTGCGGGCTGCGGCTCAGGGGAAAGTCCGCGACGACCTGCTCGCCGCGCTTCGCGGAGGCGCGAAGGTCTCCTTGTGGATCAACGGTCCATCCGCGTCTCTGGCGGAACACTACGCGGGGCTCGATGAGTTGACCGACGGGGCTGGGCCCACCGTTGAGGCGTTCGGCGCCGCCGCGACGGTCGACCTGGCCCGCGTCGAGAGCGGTCCATGGCGGTTCATCGTCGTCCTGCCGGCGGACGGCGGCGGCCCGTTTGTCGCGCGCGGGCCACGCGATCCTCATTGACGCGGTCAGGCCCGGCCGCAGCTGCTGATGCCGCTGGAGGGGCGTCGGGTGTGACCGTCGCCGATGACCAGGCGCGAGGCGAGGTCGAGGCGGACCTCGCCCCCGAGCTCGACAGTTGGTAGGCATACGGCGGGGGCGGAAGTGCGGGCTGACCTGCGGCGATGGGCATGACGGGGCTCCGGGGCCGTGTGCCCACGGCTCCGGAGCGCGTTTTCCCAGCTCAGGGGCTATTCGGAGGTCTTGAGGCCGCTCATCTTTGGGTGCGTTGCTTCTTGAGTGATGGGTGGGTGGGTGCGGTCACGCCGCGAGGGCGAGTT
>NZ_BMQA01000188.1 GCF_014647875.1 Streptomyces brasiliensis
GGCGAAGACCGGCCCCATCAGCTCGATGTCCTGCCCGGCCGCGGCCACCAGCAATGCGGCGGAGGTGTAGCCCGAGTCGACGAGATGGATTGCGGGCAGCAGGCCGCGCGCGGCCAGAGCACGGTGGACGGGCTCGGTGATCTCCACGTCGGGAACAGTGGCGTCGGTGGTGACCACGTTCGTGATCACGTGCGGACTATCCGGCTCGCAGGTCTCGGTGAAGTGGACTCCTACAACGCAAAAGGCAACTTCGAGTTCGAGGTCACAGCGGGTCTGACGGCTGATCTCAGAACCCGGTCGCCCAAGGGTGCAGACGCTTGACGTGCCCGGCGCTACGTTCGAGGTGCAGGTCGTGCTCCCGTTGTCCTCTTTCGGAGCCGGTCGTGTGCGGGGCAGCCACCATCGATTGGGAGCATCGATGGACGACCCCGAGATCACGTTCGAGTTCGTCTTCGACCGGCTCGGTGCGGTGGAGCTCGCCGCCGCCTATCAGATCCTCGTCCCCCTGCGGGGACGCCGCCCAGGCCAGCGAGGTAACGGCCATGATCCATGCAGCGCTCTACGCCCGAGTGTCCTCGACACGGCAGAAGCAGCACGAGACGATCGACAGCCAGACCGCCTGCCTGCGCGAACACGCCCAGGCACAGGGGTGGGAGATCCCCGAGGAGTGGGTCTTCACGGACGACGGCTGGTCGGGAGCGACCCTGGTTCGGCCGGCACTGGAGCGGCTGCGGGACCTGAGCGCCCAGCGGCTGGTTGAACGGGTGGTCTGCCTGTCGCCGGACCGGCTGGCCCGCAACTACGCCCACCAGGTTCTGCTGGTCGAGGAGTTCACTCGGAACGGCACGGAACTGGTCTTCATCCACAACCCGGTGGCGACGACGCCGGAGCAGGCCCTGATGGTGCAGTTCCAGGGCATGATCGCCGAGTACGAGCGGGCCCAGATCGCCGAGCGCACCCGTCGGGGCAAGCTGCACCGGGCCCGCAGCGGGGCGACCAGTGTTCTGGGCCGGGCTCCGTACGGCTACCGCTACCTGTCCCGGGCCGAGTACGCAGCGGCCGCCTATGCGGTGGTCGAGGCCGAGGCCGTGGTGGTGGCACGGATCTTCCACCGGTACGCCGCCGGCGGGATCTCGATGCGGGCACTGGCCCGGGAACTGACAGCCGACCAGATCCCCTCTCCGAAAGGTAACGCGCAGTGGGACGCCGGCACGCTGGGCCGCTTACTGCGCAATCCCGCCTACATGGGACGAGCAGCGTTCGGGAAGACGCAGACCGCATCGACCGCTCCGCGGGCCAACCGCACCTCACGGCTTGCCGGACGAAGCATCCCGGCGCAGGCCGGCGTGGTTGCCCGACCCCGCGAGGAGTGGATCGAGATCCCGGTTCCCGCGCTGGTCAGCGAGGAAGTCTTCGCACTGGTCCAACGGCGGCTGGCCGAGAATGCGAAGTTCTCCCCGCGCAACACCAAGACGCCCGCGCTCCTGCAGGGACTGCTGGTCTGCGACCTGTGCGGATACGCCTACAACCGGACCTCACAAGGGCCGGGCCCGAAGAAGTACCACTACTACCGCTGCCCCGGCACCAACGGCTGGGAGCTGCCCGGGGGCATCAAGGTCTGCACGAGCCGCCCGCTGCGGGCCGACGCCCTCGACGAACTCATCTGGGAGAACGTCCTCGCCCTGCTGTCCGACCCGGCACTCGTCCGCGACGAGCTGGAACGGCGCCTGGAGCGGATGCGCGACGCCGACCCAGTCCAGGCCCGCCAACAGCGATTGCACCAGGAGATCGCCACGGTCGAAGCCCAGATCAACCGCATGGTCAGCGCCTATCAAGAAGAGCTGGTCACCCTGCAGGAGCTCCGCGACCGGATGCCCAGGCTACGAACCAAGCGACACACCCTCCAAAGACAACTGGACGCACTGGCCGCCCAACTCGTCGACCAGCAGGCCTACCTCAAACTCGCCGAGAACCTGGAAGGGTTCCTGTCCCGGCTGCGTGAGAGCACCCGGACCAGCTCGATCCTCGACCGACAACGCGTCCTGCGCGCGGTCGTCAAAGAAGTCCGGATCAGCCCCGAAAGGATCACCATCAAACACTCGATCCCGTCCACGAGTGCGGACCCCACCCCGGGTTACCTATTGCGTTGTAGGAGTCTGGACCTTGTAGCCGTCCCAGCCCGCGCCACGCTTGACGCTGTAGCGGGTATCGGTGTCG
>NZ_BMQA01000189.1 GCF_014647875.1 Streptomyces brasiliensis
ACAACACAGAATCCCGGCCCGCAGTAAACGGGCCGGGATTCTCGTCTGGACCCCGGCCCAGGGACATCCCTTCCCGGAACATCCACACCAGACCATCGTCCGACAGATCACACGCCTCCCACGCCATCCATACCCCAGCGACGACCGCCAGTCCACCATCCACGGCGTGAGTGGACCCCCTCGTTCCCCCGCCAGGCGGCCAGCTGGTGCCAGGTGGTGAGGCGTTGGGATGCTCGGGACCGCCCAGGGTGCGTGGAGGCGCCGACGAGAGCGGCGTACAGCCGCGCCGGCCTCTGCCCCCAGCATGGACAGGTTGGCAACTGCTGCCGCCGGAGTGCACAGGAAGCACGTCGAACCCCTAGACAGGTCTGCGGTGCGGTCCGGCAGGGCGGGCGGTTTTCTGGACAACACCGTCGCCGGACTGCCAAGTTGACCGAGCAGCGCCAGGCCGACCTCGACGCCGATGAGGGGTTGAGCCGCAGGCAGCCGAGTTGATCCCCGTTGCACCCTTCAGCGTCGGGTGCAGCTACGAGCTCTGGTCGAGGCGGGCGGCGCGGATGCTCGCCTCCAGAGCCGCCATCAGGTCCAGCGGCGGCTCCCGGGGTACGGCGGGTGCCGCCGGCGTCCTCCCCGAGCTGAGCGCGGCCACGAGCTGGTGGAGGGCCTTGGCGTAATCGTCGTGGACGGCCTGGGCGTCGATGCCCTGCAGTTGACCCAGCAGCACCTCTGCGAGCTCCAGTTCGCGCTCGGTCACCGGCCCGGTCGCGGCGGGTCCCGGCTCACGAATTTCGTCCGGCCAGAAGGCGGTGTGAACGACCAGCACCCCGTGCCAGGGGTACAGGACCGCGAGCCGCTCCCGGGAGCGCAGGGCTGTTCTGGCGATCCCCACCAGGCCGGTGCGGGCCAGCGCGGCGACGAGGACCTCATAGGGCCGCTCGGCAGCGAGGCTGGCCGGGCGGGCGTAGTAGGCGCGCTGGTAGGAGACCGGTTCGACGGTGTCGGACTCGACGAATCCCAGTACGTCGAGACCGCCACCCGGCTGGTCACCGAGGCTGGCGGAACCTGGAGCCGATACGCCCCTGGCGACCACAATCGGTGACTGCCGGAGGACGGAGACTCAGGCAACCGACGCCCTGAAAGGATCGGTGGGGATGATTTCTGCCTCGTCGAAGAGCTGCTCCAACGCCTTGTGCCCGTGACGCCTGCGGAACTCGATCTCGGCTGTCGTTACGGGCAGGGTCCACAGGATGCGGGCGTGGCCCCCGGAAACGGGACAGTGTTCAAGGTCTGGTCCGTGGAGAGAGGGCAGGCTGATGAGCAGGTGATCGCAGGTTCTCTACATCTGGGGCACTCCGAAAAGATGATCACGCGGTGAATTGAGACTGAGTGCTTACCCGGTGAGCGCCATCCAGATCGCACCCGCACCTGATATCAAAGCACAGAGAACCAGCTTGAGATATCAGCATACTTGGACCGCTTCCAGCGCACCTGATGGACGTTCTGGGATTCGCCTATCGCACCGGGGGGGCAGCCGCCTGTTGATCGTGCGTGCTGCTTCTCTGCTTGAGCCTTTAAAGTCGTCGATGAGGGATCCCCCAAATGCATAAACTGATACATGCAGGTCCTCACCGAGACTCACCTCCAGAGTGCCGTCATCGCCGACCCCGGCACCCACGGTTCACCGATCGGCATGCTGTGCTCCAGGTCGAGCTGATGCCCTCCGCAGTGGTAAGTAGGCGATCATCGCCATGAGCTCGATGAACCGCTGGTCGCGGACGTGGGCGGTCATGACGAACTCAAGGCCGTGACCGTCTTTCTCCATCGTGGCCCAGCACCCGGCGGTCACATAGGCCCAGCTGTCGCTGCGGGGACCGGGCCCCACAATGAGGACTCGCAGATCGGGCGCCACCTGTCGCCGTTCCGGCCCGAGGCCGTAGTCGACGACCTCCACGGAGTGCCCTCGAAGAACACCCGGACATGTGACTCAACAGCCTCCGCGGCCAGCAACGTCGCATCACTCACCGCGCGATCATCCCAGATCGCGATCGACCGCCCCTGACAGCTCACTCAGCGTCATGGGGCTGCCGACGTCAGCTCCGAATACGCGACACCTCAACATGCGACCTCACCAGTCCCAAGGCCGTGAGCGGCGACAACGTGACCTGCTTCACCCCAACGAGGCATCGCTACCCGCGTAATGCCT
>NZ_BMQA01000190.1 GCF_014647875.1 Streptomyces brasiliensis
GCGTAGCGGGCCGAGGTGTCGTAGGGCGAGACGATCGCCCGGGACGAGGGTGGCAGCCCTGGGCCGTCTTCCGTCTCGGCGGTGCGCCAGCGCAAGTGGCCTGCGGCATCGCGGTGATAGTTCTGCACCAGGATCTGGCGCAGGGCCTGGACGCGGGGGCCAAACGCGCGGCCTCCCTCGCGCTGGTAGAGGTGCTCCAGGAGCCGGACGGCGTCGTTGCCGGTGGCGAGGATCCTGGTCTTGGGCTTGGTGGGGTTCTTCCCCAGGCGGACCGGACGGCCGTAACGGCGCCCCCAATCCTCGTCGACCACCTCGTCCAGCAGGTGCGGGGCGGTGCCGGCGACTTCCTCCAGCGCGGCGCGTACCGCCTCGGTGACCATCTCCAGCCGGGTCAGGTCACGGACCGCGGCCAGGACATGGGTGGAGTCGGTGCGTTGCGTGGTGCGCTCGCGCACCAGACCGGCCTCCCTGAGACGGGCCAGCGCGAGGTCGAGGAGGCGGTCGGCGCGGTCGCCTTCGGTGAGACGGTCGCGGAAGTCGGCCAGCACGCTGAATGGAAAGTTCCCCAGGTCACGGGCATGCTGACGCGTTCATTGGCCAGAGCTTGAGATGGCGGTCAGCTTGCGGGGGTGAGAGTGACATCGTGGCCAAGCGCGTTGAGTTGGCGCACAAGGTCGCGAGTACGGCGTTTCGGGTCGATCAGGCGTTCGTGGTAGTCGGAGCCGAGGTCGCAGAAGGTGGTGTCGGGATCATTGATCAGGTGCCAGGCGATGATCAGGATTGAGCGAGCGACGGCGACCAGGGCCTTCTTGCGCCCGCGGCGTTTGACGATGCGTCTGTATCGCGCGCCGAGGTAGGTGTCGGTTCGGGCAGCGGCGCTGGCTGCTTCACCGAGGGCACTCTTGAGCCAGGGGTTGCCCCGGCCGGTCGGACTGGACCCGCGTTTGGCACCGGACTGCGTGGTCCGCGGGGTGAGCTTGGCCCAGCTGGCCAGGTGATCTGCGGTGGGGAACACCGCCATGTCCGGGCCGAGTTCGGCCAGCAGGATGTGGGCGGTGGTGGGTCCGACACCGGGAATGGCATCGAGCCGCTCGACGAGCGAGGGCCCGGGGCGTGTGTGTTCCTCCGGTCCGGGCAGGTCCTGAACAGCGGCGGTGATCTGCTCGTTCAGCCGTGCGATCTGCCCGGTGAGGTGGTCGATGCTGTCCAGCAGTGTCTGGCAGAGGAAGCTGTGGTGGTCCTCGAACTGCCCGGTCAGAGCGTCGGCCAGGGTGGCCTTCTTGCGGACCAGATTGCCGCGGGCCAGATCGGCGAGGACGCGGGGGCTGCGTTCGCCGGCGATGAGGGCGGCGAGCATGTCCCGGCCGGAGGCGCCGAACAGGTCGGTGAGCACGCTGGTCACCTTGATCTGCGCATCCTCCAGGATCTTCTCCACCCGCTGCTTGTGCCGAGAGCGCTCTTGGTTGAGGGCCGCGCGCAGGCGGGTCAGGTCACGCAGTTGCCGCACCGGTTTCGGCGGCACGAACGAAGGGCGCAGCATGCCCCGCTCGGTGAGCCTGGCCAGCCAGACCGCATCCAGCTTGTCCGTCTTGGGCCGTCCCGGAACGTTCTTCACGTCACGGGCGTTGACCAGCCAGCATTCCAGGCCGCGGGCTTCCAGCAAGAAGAAGTACGGCTTCCAGTACGCGCCGGTGGCCTCCATCACCACCCGGGTGACACCCTGGCAGACCAGGCGGTCACCCAGCTCCAGAATCGCGGTGGTGGTCGACGGAACGTTCCACACCTCCTGGACCCGACGTCCCGTCCGGGTCGCGTGGGGCAGGCGCATACACACCATCCCCGACGCCTTCGCGACATCAATCGCCGCGACCCTCTCCACCAAGTCCTCAGTCGTGCCGAGCTCTTGTGTCTCTGGCACCATCCTCACCTCGCTTCCACTTGGATGCATGACAGGCGGCGGCTGCCCATGGAGCGGAGGGGACATCGGCAAGCTGAATGGCGTGCTCGAGGCAACAGTGCACGGCCCCTCAGGCCAGCTCCGGCGTCAGACTGTGGTGCGGGATCCACCCCCCAAGGTGCTGCCGACGTCGACGGACAGCCGCCGACCCCATTTTCACGCCGGGGCAAGGCGTCACGCAGGGATACGCAAACTGTGGTGGAAGCCGGGGTCGTCCAACTCCATGGC
>NZ_BMQA01000191.1 GCF_014647875.1 Streptomyces brasiliensis
GATCCCGGCGTCCCGGCACGCCCGGGCCACGCGGACAGCGATTTCGCCACGATTGGCGATGAGCACCTTGCGCACGATTGAGGCTCCCTCCTTGAAACAAGCCGAGTTTAGGGACTGCCGACACGGCACTTCGACCCGTCCCCAATGGTGAGCTTGCCCACACGGAGCGTGATTCGAGGCTCGCTCGACCCGCGAAAGCCCTTGTCGCACCTTGGTACGCAGGACTCCTCCGGAAAACCCTAGCCCCGCCATGTGGTCAAGGTCTCTGTGAGAGCGTGCTGCGCCACACTTCGTTTCTTTGTTGAGTCCCTACGAATGGCCCAACGATTTACTGGCGGTGGCAGAACCCTTGTCCCCCGGTTTACCCGTTAGTAGCGTTCGCGCTGTCGGAGATCGGTCGAAAGTGGGTGGGCCCGTGGTGCGCAGGCCGGTGGCGTGGATCGTGACGGTCGTCCTGTTCGCCGAGGCGCTCGGGACAGCCGCGATCAACTGGTTCCTGGGGGTGGTGGTCGACCGTCAGGACATGTCGCTGGCCGGTCTCGACCCGGACATGATGTCCACGTCCTCGAAGATCGGCGGCGTGGTCTTCGGCCTCTACTTCGCGCTGTGCGCGCTGGTCGCGCTGCTCGTCGCGATCCGCGACCGCGCGCCCGCAGGCCTCGGCCGCATCCTGCTGATCAGCGTCGCCGTCGTGCACGGCCTGCTCGGCGCGTTCGCCTGGGGACTGCTGGGCTGGCCCCAGTTCCTGTTCATGGTCGTCGTCCTGGCGCTCGTCGTCCTGCTCCTGATGACGTACGACGGCCAGGACGGCACGGCGCAGTCCGCGGACGGCGATGCCGCGGACGGCGGCTCCCCGGAGGCCCTGGGCGCTTCCGAGGGGCAGGGTGAGGCGCCGTCGGCCGCCGCCGGGACGGAGCACTCCGAGGGAGGCACGGACGAACCGCGCGACGGCGTCCCGGCCATGGCCGGCCCGGTCACTCCGGTGCCTGCGTCCACAACTCCGTGATGTTGACGCCCAGTTCGGCCAGCAGCTTGCGCACGAGGGGCAGACTGATGCCGATCACGTTGCCGTGGTCGCCGTCGATACCCTCGATGAACGGCGCCGAGCGGCCGTCGAGGGTGAACGCCCCGGCGACGTAGAGAGGTTCCCCGGAGCCGACGTACGCGGCGATCTCCTCGTCCGTCGGCTCCCCGAACCGTACGACGGTGGACGCGATCCCGGACACGTACCGCTTGGCGGCCGTGTCCCAGATGCAGTGACCCGTCTGGAGCGTCCCCGCCCGGCCGCGCATCGACTTCCAGCGGGCGGTGGCCTCCTCGGCGTCCACGGGCTTGCCCAGCGCCTCGCCGTCCAGCTCCAGCACCGAGTCGCAGCCGATCACCAGCGCGCCCTGTACGTCCGGCCGCGCCGCGACGACGGAGGCCTTCGCCTCGGCCAGCGCGAGCGCCAGCTCGGCGGGCGTGGGCGCCGTGACGGCATCCTCGTCGAACCCGCTGACGATCACCTCGGGATCCAGGCCGGCCTGCCGGAGCAGGCCGAGGCGGGCGGGGGACTGCGAGGCGAGGACGAGACGTCTGCGCGGCTGCGGCTTGGCGGTCATGCCGCCAGGTTAGCCACATGGGTGAGCGGGGCTCACCTCAAGCCGATCACGATCATGGTCAGGACCATGACCAGGGCCATGAGGAGGCCGAGCCGCCGAAGCATGTCCTGTGCGTCGCGCAGTTCTTTCGGTGGCTCGTTCTCCGGGTCGGACCACAACATCCGTCCATCGTGTGGGTTGCCCGGGGCCGGGTGCGTGAGTACGGGTACTCAAGTTGGCACCCCCTGTTTCGCGGTGTTGCCCTCAGCTCGGCCAGTACGTGCGGGTCCAGGACGCCGGGCCCGGTTGCGGTACGTGGTCGGCCGCGATGCGGGACGGGTCGGACCAGGCGTCGCGGGTCCGTGCGCCGGACGGCCGGGGGGTTGCCGTCGCGGCGCGGGCGCGGACCACCGCCAGGGCGGCGGCCAGCTCCTCCGGGGTCGGATTGCCCCTTAGCACCTTGATCGTCATCTTGCGCTCCCTGGGGCCTAGAGGGGGATGTTGCCGTGCTTCTTCGGAGGCAGGGTTTCGCGTTTGGTGCGGAGTTGGCGC
>NZ_BMQA01000192.1 GCF_014647875.1 Streptomyces brasiliensis
GGTTTATGAGCTTTGAGTTGATTACGTTCAGCGATGCTCTCGGGGCGTCTGGTCGTTTTGCCCACGTCATAACGGGTGGCGGGCCGCCGGTTCTTGGAGCCAAGTGGACGGCCTGGCCCGGGGGTTGAGGGTTTGGGCGCACGGGCCGGACAGTGCAGGTGAGGGCGGATGTTCCTGAACCCTCGGCGGACGCGAGCCGGGGTGAGCCGTGCGGGTTCGGCGGGCTTCTCCCAGGGGCGGCGGAGGTCGGCCGCGGCTTCGCGGGTGAGACGGAGCTGGGTGTGAGCGGCGATGACGATCCACGTCCACCGGTCTGCCGCCTCGGGAGTGCGGAGCCTGGGACGCGTCCAGCCGAGCGTCTGCTTTTCAAAGCGGAAGGTGTGTTCCAAATCAAAGCGGCGAAGGAATCCTTGCCAGCGCCGGTCGACGTCTTCGCTGGTCAAGCCGGTCTTCGAGGACCACAGCCACAAAGGCAGCGGCTCACGGTCACCGGGCAGGTGGTCGACCTTCAGCCGGATCAGGGTGCCTTCGATGATGGGGAGTTCACCGTCGTGGTCGATCCACGCACTGCGGGTGGTGAGGCGGGGGTGGATGCGGTCCCAGGCCATCGCCTGCGCAGTGCCGTAGCGGTCGGTGACCTGCGCAGTCTCCGCATCGGGCTCGCCCCAGGTATCGGGCTTGGCGAAGCGGAACTCGCTGCCGTGCTTCGGCGGCCGCCCGCCCTGGGGATAGGCCAGGGCGTACTCCTTGAGCGAGGGCGCCGGACGGCGCATCACCCGGTCCGAGCGCATCCTTCCGAGCACCTCGATGGGGAGGCCGTCGAGCAGGTAGGCCATGCGCGGGGCGTCGTAGCCGGCGTCGAAGACGACCAGGATGTCGTCGTCACCAGGTTCCCACTGGCCTTGGCCGATCAGGTCGGTGACGACGCGGCGGACCTGGGCCGCGGTGACCTCGGCGACGTCGTCGTCGGGGCCGAGGCGGACCGCGTCGAGCAGCTGGCACCATGAGGTTCGTCCGGATTCCAGCGCGGCGACGAACGAGTATGGCCAGCCGGGAATGAACTGGTCACTGGAGCGTCCCGAGCGTCCGTAGACATGGCAGAACAGGCGGTCCGGGCTGGTCGGCGCGTCGGGCCGCAGCCACGCGGAGACATCGACCGCCAGAACCAGACGCCCATCGGCGGCCTTGGGCTGCGGCAGCATGGCCAGCGCCTTGCGCAGCCTGTCCGCGTCGATGCGGCCCTGGTTGAGCGCTTCGTACAACGCGCCGTGGCCGCGCCGGTGTTCGGCCAGCAGAGTCAGGTCGACCGGCGAGGTCACCGGGCCGTCCTCGCAGAGCATCGCGTCGCAGAGCTCGAACAGGGTGTCACCGCGCCGAGTCAGGCATGCGTAGAAGTCCTCCCGAAAGTGGGATGTGAAGTCGAATGCGTCGTGCCGGGCATCGTGGTGCAGCAGACTCACCCCTGCGGCCTTCGTATGAGTGCGGTTCTGTGACGGAACGCATGCTCATGCGGAGGCCGTCCGCCTGTCCGGCGAATGCCCAGGTGAGTGACACCGTTCGAGACGACGTTCGACGCCAGACCATAAAGAACAAGCTCAGCCGAGCCAGACGATGTCCAGGACGGACAGGTGGCGCAGGGCGTGGTTGGCGAAGTAGACGACGGACAGCTGGCCGACGGACGCGATGCGCACGTCCTCGCCCTCAGGGTCGCCGACGTCCCACTGCGGGAAACCCCGCGGGTTCCCGACCGCGGCATCCAGGACGTCCCGGGCCATCTGCTCCGCGTGCTCGGGCAGGGCGGTGAGCACCTTCGCGGCCGGCGGCGACAACCGGACCGCGTACGGCTGACCGGTCACCGGCGCCTGCTCCGGATCTCCTCCAGGTCCACGAACCCAGACCCGTCACGGCCACAGTCGCGGAACGCGTCGACCGCTGGGGCGGAGGCAACGCAGGCCTGCCACACCTCGACGACCTCGTATAGCCGCCCGGGGGTCGGGTGCCACGGATGCCAGCCAGTCGACCGCCGACTTCGTCTCCGTCATGAGAACCTCCCTCTGCGTCGTGGGCGCACGGTGCGCCCACGAGGGAGAGGGAGGTCCCCGGTC
>NZ_BMQA01000193.1 GCF_014647875.1 Streptomyces brasiliensis
GTCCCTGGTAGCGGACGGCGTGGGTGTGCAGGTGGTCGAGTTCGGTGAAGTAGCGCCAGTACCGCTCGAAGTCGCCGTTGTCGATGACGGCGCGTAGGAGGAGGACTGCCTCGGCGCCGGTCAAGCTCCATCTCGCCCCGGTCGCGTCCAGGCGGTCCTTGACGAGGAAGCGGCAACTTCCCTCGATCACCCCGGTCGCGATGGGCCAGCCCATGGCGAGGGCGAGGTGGTAGCGCAGGTAGGGCTCCTTGGCCTGCAGGTAGGCGGTGGTGCGGGCGACGGCGGGCAGTTGCTTCGCGTCATCGGGGCGGGTGCGCAGGTGCTGGCGCAGTGCGGCCACGACGCGGGGGCTGTGCCCGTCCAGCACGGTGCGGGCGGCGTCGGCGACCCAGGCCGCGCGTGCTGCGTGGCCTGGGTGGAGGTCCTCGGCGGCCCGCCACAGGTATTCGATCACATGCACGATATCCACGATCGTGTCGACATGGACGCCGCGGGCGGCCGCTTCCCTTGCGATGCACTCGAGTTGGTGGTTGGCGCCGTCGACCAGGACGATCCAGCGCCGTCGGTGGTCGGGGTCTCGCTGTTCGGCGTGGTCGAACATGGCGGTGACCATGGCCGCGGTGGAACGCTGAAGGGAGCCTTCCAGGTGCCGGCCCCGTGCGCGCGGGCCGTGGGTGCGGGCGGCGCGTTCGGCCGCGGTGGCCGGCAGGACGTCCGCACCGGTGCGCGGGACCGGTGCGGCGTCGTAGACGGCGAAGACGGTCGCCATCCGCCGGCGACCGGTGTGCTCGCGACTGCTGAGCTGGGCGGAGGGCGGCTGCGGGCCGTCGGCTGCCCGTGCGGCGCGGACCGCCTCACGTAGATCGGACGGGATCATGTTCACGCCGGTCGCGTCGCAGCTGAGCACCAGCAGCCGGTCCCCCTCGCTGCCGACGGGTGGGGCGGGCGCGGGCACGTCCTGCTGGTAGAAGGCAGGGATGTGGGCGGCGACCCGACACGCGATCTCCATCAACTGCCGGGTGCCGAGCCGCTGCCCGGTGGTGCGCTCAAGGTGGGCGCCCGCCCGGCGCAGGGGTGTCTCGGCGACCTCGAGGGCGACGGCGCGCTGCAGCGGGTAGGAGTAGACCTGCCGCGGCAGGGCCAGGGCGACGTCGCCAAGGTGCAGGTTGGCCGCACCGGGGGCGCGGTAGGCGATCCGGGCCGCCTCCACCCGGCCCAGCGTGGTGGCCAGCAGCCGGCGGTGGCCCCGTTCGGCCCGAGGGCGCACCACCGCGTCACTGCCGGTGACCGCCTCCACGCGCACCTCGGCGGCGGCGCGGGCGTCCAGCTGGTCCTGCAGCATCTGCCGCAGCAGTTCCCGCCCCGCGGCGGTGATGTAGTCCTCCAGTCCTTCGGCGGTGGCCGAGGCCATGGCCGGTGCGGACAGACGGGCGAGCATCTCCTCCATCCGAGTGCGAGTGGCGGTGAACGGGGCGGGGGCCTGGGACGCGGACGTGTAAGGTGCCACCGGGTCTTCTTCCTTGCGCGGTCTGGCTGTTCACCCGACCAACAAGAAGGAGGCCCGTTCCCGTATCGGCAGGTCACCCGCGCGCCGCGGCACCTCCACGCGCCAGGGTGAACAGGCCGCCCGGGGTCTGCACCACCCGCCCGGCGGCAGCGGCCTTCTTCAACTGGTGGCGCACCCGCTCCACTTCACGGGGCACCGCCTCCAGCCCGAGCCCCTCCACCACCTGCCGACACCGCACCGGACCGGCGTACGCGGCCAGCACCCCCAGCATCCGCCCGGTGAACTCGCCACTCCCCTCGGCGGCTTGACTGCCGACGGTGCCCGACACCTCCGCTCGCGGGGCCGGGAGCCGACCCCGCCCCGACCCGGCCTCGCCGTGCGCCGCCGGGAGCTCGCCCACAACCTGGCACGCCGTCGCCACCCGGGCCAGCTCCTGCTCGCACACCACCAGCAGCCCGGCGATCCGCTCGGCCTCCCCGCGCAACCGCTCCGCCTCCCGACGGCAGGCCGCCTCCCGCTCCCGCAACAGCGCGAGCACCTCGTCGCAGCCCATCCGACCCCGCCTCTCCCACGCCAGCTGATCAACAGCTACC
>NZ_BMQA01000194.1 GCF_014647875.1 Streptomyces brasiliensis
CAACCAATGCGCCAACCGATTCGCCCACACATCCAACTCGCCATACGACACCTCGACGCCATCCGACACCACCGCCACCGCACCCGGAGAAGCCACCACCTGCGCCTCGAACAGCTCCACCACCGACGCACCAGCCACACCCGACGCCGTGTCATTCCACCCCGACAGGAGCCAATCCCGCTCTGCCGGATCGAGGATGTCCACCTCCCGCAGAGCGATCTCCGGAGTGGCGCCGTCGAGTGTCCCGGCGAGGGCGGTGACCGTGTTCTCCACGGCGGTGCACATCAGGCGGCCCACTGCGCCCGGGTCGATGGAGCTGTACGACTGGACGCTGATGATCATCCGCTCGCGGGCGATGTCGTCCACCGACACGGCCAGGGGGTAGTTGGTCCGTTCTTGGACGAGCACACCGCGGACGCCCTCGAACCCCTGCCGGCCGGCGTTGTCCGCGCCTCGCCACAGATGCCGGTAGTTGAACAGCGAGGTGAACAGGGGCGCGTCGCCCACGATCCCGCTGGCGTGCTGGGCGATGGCCAGCGGCGCATGCTCGTGCTCCAGAAGTGCCGCCAGTTGGCCGCGCATGTCCTCGACCGCCGTCCGAACGCCCAGTCGGCCGGTCTGGACGCGTACGGGCAGGGTGTTGATGAACGGGCCCAGCACCCGGTCGTTTCCCTCACCGGCGTTCATCCGGCCGAGCAGCACCGTCCCGAAGACCACGTCGTCGCGACCGGACAGCACTCCGAGGACCCGCGCCCAGGCCACGTGCAGCACCGTGGCCGGGCTGACTCCAAGGCGTTGGGCGATGTCCCGCAGTCGAAGGACGACATCGCTGTCCACGGGCGCCAGTTCAGTGATCGCGTCGGTGCCGCTGCTCCGCACATCGAGCTGCCCGTACGGCGCGGTCGGCTCAGTGACGTCGCTGAGCAACTCGGCGAAGAAGCGCTCGTGTTCGGCCCGGGGGATGCTCCGGGTCCTGGCGACGACATCGCGGAAAGGCAGCGGCGGGGCGAGCCGGTCGGCACGCCCGGCCAGCATCGCCCGCAGTTCCTGGAGCAACACATCCAGGCTCAGACGGTCCTGGGCGAGGTGATGCATGCGCACGAGGCCCAGCCACCGGCCGTCCGCCACCTCGGCCACATGCAGGTCCATCAACGGAGCACGGCCCAGGCTCAGCACCGAGCCGGCCGCGGCGAGCAGAGCAGTGGCCGGGTCGCCGTCGACAGGGTCCAGTTCGTGCTCGACGACGGGCATGACCGCGCGGCGCGACACCACCTGGACGGGCTCGCGCAGGCCTTCCCACACCACCGCCGTGCGATAGATGTCATGGCGGTCCACGATCTGCTGCAAGGCACGCGTGACCGCATCCAGCCGGTCGCGGGTGTCGAACTCAACCACCTGAGCGGTGACGTACACGTCGATGCCGTCGTCGGCCAGTAGGTGGTGGAACAACATGCCTTCCTGCAACGGCGTCAGCGGGTACACGTCCGCGACATTGGCCGCGCCGCCCTCCACCGCCGTCACCACCCGGTCGATCTCCGCCTGGGAGAGCTCGACCAGCGACAGCATGTCGGGCGTGATCCGCTCGGCGCCGGCAGGGATGAGGTTCTCCGGTGTCAGGAACGCCTCGGCATCGGCCGCGCCCGCCAGGCCGGCCGGGGTCGGCGTCTCGAACAGCGCGCGCACCGGTACGGTCACGCCCCGCGCCCGCAGCCGCTCGACCAGCCGTATCGCGAGGAGTGAGTGGCCGCCGAGCCGGAAGAAGTCGTCGTCCATGCCGACCGCGTCCAGCCCCAGCACCCGAGCGAAGACCTCGCAGAGGATCTCCTCTTGCACGGTCGCCGGGCCCCGACCGGCGCCCGCCTCGTATTCCGGCGCCGGCAGTGCCTTGCGGTCCAGCTTCCCGTTCACCGTCAACGGCAGCTCGTCGAGTGTCACGAAGGCGGCGGGCACCATGTACTCCGGCAGCCGTGTCGCGACGAACTCCCGCAGCCCC
>NZ_BMQA01000195.1 GCF_014647875.1 Streptomyces brasiliensis
GGCCCGAACACCGACACCAGATTCACCAACGAACCATGGGACACCGCCACACCCTTCGGCGATCCGGTCGAACCCGACGTATAGATCACATACGCCAACCCCGAAGGGGCAACCCCCACTCCGGGCGCAGTATCCGGGTACTCCCCCAGCCCATCGAGGACATCCGCGTCCACCACCACACCCACACCGGCATTCGCGAGCATGAACTCCACGCGCTCGACCGGCAGTTCACCATCCACCGGGACGTACGCCGCCCCCGCCTTCCACACACCCAGAATCCCGGCGACCATCTCCACACCACGCCGGAGACGAAGACCCACCACCGACTCCAAACCCACACCCCGGCCACGCAACCAATGCGCCAACCGATTCGCCCACACATCCAACTCGCCATACGACACCTCGACGCCATCCGACACCACCGCCACCGCACCCGGATCCGCAGCCACCCGCTCCTCGAACAGCTCCACCACCGACGCACCAGCCACACCCGACGCCGTGTCATTCCACTGCTGCAGCAGGGCACGCTCGTCGCCATCCAGCACATCCACCGCATGCAGACGGACATCAGGCGCCGCGGTCACCGACTCCAACACCCGGCCGAACCAGCCCATCAACCGCTCAGCGGTCTCCGCCTCGAACAGATCCGCCGACGCAGTCAGGCCACCCCGCAACCCAGCAGGACGTCCCGCCTCGTCCAGCACCTCCGACAACGACACATCGAGGTCGAACTTCGCCGAGTTGGTGGTCGACCGATCCAGGCTTTGCGAACCCCCTCCCGCAGGCTCGACGTTCTGCAGCGTCAGCATCACCTGGAACAGCGGGTGCCGGGACAGCGACCGCTCCGGGGCCAGCTCCTCCACCAGCCGCTCGAACGGCACATCCTGATGCGCCAATGCCCCCAGACTCGCTTCCCGCACCCGAGCCAGCACCTGACGGAACTCCGGATCACCCGACAGATCCGTCCGCACCACCAACGTGTTCACGAAGAACCCGACCAGGTCGTCCAACGCCTCATCCGTACGACCGGCAACCGCCGAACCCACTGGGACATCCGTCCCCGCACCAAGGCGCGAAAGAGTGACCGCCAACGCCGCCTGCAGGACCATGAACACCGTCACGCCCTCGGCCCGCGCGAGGTCCACCACCCGCTGATGCACCTCGGCCGACACCCGCAACGGCACCCGACGCCCCACATGACCGGACACCGCAGGACGTGCCCGATCCACCGGCAGCACCAGCTCCTCCGGCACCCCGGCCAGCGCCTGCCGCCAGTACCCCACCTGCTGCGACAGCACACTCCCCGGGTCGGACTCCGCTCCCAGCAACTCCCGCTGCCACAACGCATAATCCGCATACTGCACCGGCAACGCCTCGAACACCGGAGCCTCACCACGCAGCCGCGCCGCATACGCTTCCGAGACATCACGCCGCAGCGCGCCTATCGACCACGCGTCGTTGGCGATGTGATGTACCACCACCACGACCACCTGCTCGTCGGAACCGGCCTCGAACAGCCACGCCCGAATCGGCACCTCCGCCGACAGATCGAACGCATACAGCGACGCCTGGCTCACGGCAGCGCTCAGCTCATCGGCCTCCACGCTGCGCACCTCGAGTCGCCACTTGAGCTCTCGCGCGTCCAGAATCCGCTGGTACGGCTCACCGTCCACGGCCGGGAACACCGTGCGCAGCGTCTCGTGGCGCCCGATCACGTCTCGCAGCGCGTCGTTCAGCGCGGCGATATCCACCTCGCCGCTCAGCCGCACCTGCAGCGGGATGTTGTACGTCGGGCTCGGGCCCTCCAGTTGGGCCAGGAACCACAACCGCCGCTGCGCAAACGACAACGGCACCCGCTCCGGACGCGTCTCCACCGCCCGCAACGACGTCCGAGCCCGCCCGACTCCTTCGGCCAGGCGGTCGGCGAGAGTGGCCACCGTCGGTGCCTCGAACAACGCCCGAACCTCGACCTCCACCCCCAACACGAC
>NZ_BMQA01000196.1 GCF_014647875.1 Streptomyces brasiliensis
TGATGACACCCGATCGAAAAGCCCTGGATAAAGCACACTTCACAGGTGAAAACGACCTCTAAGAGGGCATTTATGCAGGCCAGGGGCGGTACACGCCTTATGTGAGCGCCCCACTTCACTGCAGGCAGCCCCGATATGCGAAGTACGCCGCTCGGCAAGGCGAGAGCTCCGCCGCCCGTCTCATCCGCTTCTGGGTCCGGAAACCCGTCTGACGTAGAGATGCAACAGAATCTCCTAGCCGCCAACGGAACGAGAAGTGCCAGCATGCTCTCAGGGTGTGCCGTGAGTGATCGCAAGCCGTACCCCAGCGACCTGTCCGACGCCCGATGGGCCCTGATCGAACCGACATTGACGGCCTGGCGGAATGCTCGCCTCGAACGTCGCCCCACCGGCCAGCCGGCGAAAGTCGACCTGCGCGACGTGTTCAACGCGATCCTCTACCTCAACCGCACCGGAATCCCCTGGAAGTACCTCCCGCACGACTTCCCCGGCCACGGCACCGTCTACTTCTACTACGCCGCCTGGCGCGACGAAGGAATCTTCGCCCAGCTCAATTACGACCTCACCGCCCTGGCCCGCGTGAAGGAAGGCCGGAAGCCCGAGCCGACGGCCTCCGTCATCGACACCCAGAGCGTCAAGACATCCACCAACGTGCCCGTGACCAGCCAGGGAACCGATGCCGCGAAGAAGACCGTGGGCCGGAAGCGAGGAATCCTCACCGACACGGTCGGCCTGATCCTCGCCGTGACCGTCACCGCCGCCGGCCTCTCTGAAAACGCCCTGGGGATACGCCTCCTCGACCAGGCGAAGGAGACGTACCCAACCATCGCCAAGAGCTGGGTCGACACCGGCTTCAAGAAGGCGGTCGTCGAACACGGCGCGAAACTCGGGATCGATGTCGAAGTCGTCGACAAGAACCCCGGAACTCGCGGATTTCACGTCCTGAAAAGGCGATGGGTGGTGGAGCGGAGTATCGGTTGGATCATGATGCACAGGCGCCTTGCCCGTGACTACGAGACCCTCACGGCCAGCTCCGAAGCCATGATCCACCTCGCCTCGATCGACAACGTCGCCAAGCGCATAACGGACGAGACTACGCCAACCCGGCGAGGGACCTACTAGACCATGAGCGGCAACTCGGTCACATCAAACGCCCTCTGACGAGTGTGAGGTATCCGTCGAGGACATCGCTACGGATGCTTCGTAGCCCGACACCATTTGGGGGTTCGCGACAAGAGGGAATGTGTGGAAGTACAGGTTCTGCACGCGACGATAAGAGATCCTCCAGCCCGTAGGTGTGCGGACCCAGTCGTCGTGCCAGTAGCCGACCGCGAAAGTGTTGCTTGACCCGTCTCGGTTGCTGTGAGTGTGTAGGTGTGGAGCGATCGAGTGGGCGGTGTCGCCGTTGATCGTCACCGTCGCGTGACCTTCGATGTGCTGCCACGCGTTGAAGGAGAAACCCAGGCCTTCAGTGCCGCCGACGAGGTCCTTGCCGCGCATCATCTCGGCGTAGTCGCCGAGTTCGAAGAGCTTATTCACTCCGTCGGTGGCATCGATCTTGGCGTCGGGAGTGAACAAGTCGCCCCACTGGGCGAGCACGTTGCCGTCCCCACTGTCCGCCTGATGCAGGTCTTGTCCCAGTCCGTAGAGGGCGATCTTGTCCTGGATCTCGACCCGGTCAAGGAGGTACTGAACTCGGTCGTCATCAGTCGTTCCCATATTCCATCCTTCCAAAGATTTGGAAATATCGATGCCGAGGCTAGGGCGCGTATTGAGTCGTGATCAAGTGGTGGTCTGAGTGAGGTCTTTGATCCAGATC
>NZ_BMQA01000197.1 GCF_014647875.1 Streptomyces brasiliensis
TCTCCTCTTCGGGACTTTCACCCTTAAGCTGCCGCCCATGCTGGGCGTACTGACTCCTCCACCCCGTAAACGGGGTGGCTTCTCGCTAAGCCGGGTTGGCGTCGTGACGGACCAGCCCGGCCCGTAGAACGTTCTGGGCGCCCACCGTGTCCGCGTGAGCGGTGTGGCCGCACGAGACGCAGTGGAACTTCTCCTGTGTGGGCCGGTTCTCCTTGGCGGTGTGCCCGCACTGCGGGCACCGCCGGGAGGTGTTGCGGGGGTCCACCGCCATCACTTCCCGCCCGGCGCCTTCCGCCTTGGCCGCGAGGATCGCGAGGAACACCCCCCATCCGACATCAGCGATCGAACGGTTGAGTCCGGCCTTCGCGCTCGCCCCGTTGGGCAGGAACGCGCCGGGCTTACCGGCGTCCGGCTTCGGAGCCGGCGCCTTGCTCATGTTAAGGATCTTGAGGTCTTCGTGCGCGAGGAAGTCGTTGCCGCGCACCAGCGTCAGCGCGGTCTTGTGCGCGTGGTCCAGGCGTTGACGGCGTACCTTGCGGTGCAGCCGGGCCACGGTCTCCACGGCCTTGCGGCGCCGCTTGCTGCCGCGCTTGCACCGGCTGAGCGCCTGCTGCGCGGCCTCCAGTTTCGTGGCGGCCTTCGCGCCGTGGCGCGGGTTGGCGACGAATCCGCCGTTGGAGTCAGCGAGGAAGTTGGCTATGCCCATGTCGATGCCGACCACGGCGCCGGTCGCGGGCAGCGGCTCGGGAGCGGCCTGGTCGGCGGTGAGGATGACGTACCAGCGGCGCCCTTCCCGCTTCACCGAGATCGTCTTGACCTTGCCGGCCACGGGGCGGTGCTGGTGCACGCGGACGTGTCCGACGCCTTGCAGCCGGACGCGGGTGACGAGGTCGTGCGGGGTGGAGTTGAAGCGGCAGCCGTCGCCGTCCTTGGGGAAGTCCACGGTGTCGAACCGCTGGTTCGAGCGGAAACGCGGATAGCCCGGCGCCTCGCCGGCCTTCACACGCCGGAAGAACGCGGCGAACGCTTTGTCCAGCCGCCGCAAGGTCGCCTGCTGCGAGCTGAACGACCATCGGGCCTGATCCGGATCGTGGGCGCGGATGTCCTTGAGCTGTCCGGACTGCTGTCCGTACGTGATGCTCGTCTTCGAGGCGTGCTGGTAGGCGTTCCGGCGTTCCTGTAAGGCCGCGTTGTAGAGGGTGCAGTGATCGCGGAGCATCGCTGTCAAAGCGCCCTGCTGGCCCACGGTGGGCCTCATGAGGAACTTGTAGGCGCGGATCACTGGTTCACCCCCTTCCTGGTTCGAGACAGCAAGATTCTAGCATTGGCTTATGTCACCACGCTGGGAACCAAACCCCGAGATACGGCGAGGCCGTCACGTCGTTTACCACCTGCACGCACACTTGGTGTTCGTCACCAGGTACCGGCGGAACGTCTTCAACGACGCCATGCTGAACCGCTGCGAAGAGATCATGAGGAAGGTGTGCGAGGACTTCGAAGCCGACCTGATCGAGTTCAACGGCGAAGAAGACCACGTACACCTGCTCGTGCACTACCCGCCGAAGGTCGCCCTGTCGAACCTGGTCAACTCCCTCAAGGGCGTCTCCTCGCGCCGTCTGCGACAGGAGTTCACCGGCCGTGTGAACCGGGCGATCATGCACGGCCGCTTCTGGTCCGGCTCCTACTTCGCCGGGTCCTGCGGCGGCGCACCGCTCCAGGTGGTCAAGGACTACATCGAAAATCAGAAGCGGCCCGACTGAGCGCGGGCCACTGGTGGAGCATTACGGAGCGATACTGCGGCGCTCCGCGCCACAGGGC
>NZ_BMQA01000198.1 GCF_014647875.1 Streptomyces brasiliensis
ACTCGATAGCCGAGGGCAAGGGCGTCGCCGCGAGGCGGGGTCCGGAGGAAGCCGGAGGCAAAACCGGGCACTGAGGTACACGAACCGTATTTAGGCGGGGCGGACTGGGTAAGTCGGCTGACTGCGACGAAGCCCGTTCTCACCAAGAAGGCCGCAACGTAGATACGGCAGGCGTCCGGGGAAAGTTGCTGTTCTTATCTGGGGAGGTCTGTCCGGGTGTCGCCTGTAAGGGTGCGACGGCCCCGATTGTGACAGCTCGGTCCCGAAAGGGGCTGGACTTACCGGACAGAAGTCAGCAGAGGTCGTAGTACCGAGGCGGGTAGGCAGTAGGCCGACAAGGACTTGGGAAGGACCGAACGTTTAGTGGATCGGAGGAAGGGTGTCTGCTCGCTCAGGTCACGATGACCGCTGCAAGCCTGCTTCGGCAGATCCCCAGGTAGAGGCACCGGTGCATACGGCTGCCCTGCCTGAGGAGCGCAGTGACCAGACGGCGCACCACCGGACCAATGATCACCGCGAACCGTCCCTGTGGGAGACGGCGTTCTCGAAGGAGAACCTGCTCGCGGCGCTCAGGCGCGTCGAAGCAAACCGGGGTGCCCCCGGCATCGACGGAATGACCACGGAGGAATTGCGGCCGTGGATCGCCCAGAACTGGCCCAAAGTATGGGCTGAGCTTGACGCGGGGACATATAGACCCGCTCCCGTTCGTCGGGTGACCATCCCTAAGCCGAACGGCGGGGAGCGGATGCTAGGTGTCCCACGGGTGCTGGATCGCCTGATCCAGCAGGCAATTTCGCAGGCCCTCGTGCCCGTATTCGACCCTCATTTCTCCGGGGCGTCGTTTGGATTCCGACCGGGACGGTCGGCACACCAAGCCGTAAGGGCTGGTCGCCGCGCTGTCCAGGACGGGAACCGCTGGGCCGTGGACCTGGATCTGGATAAGTTCTTCGACCGTGTGAACCACGACGCGCTGATGGCGCGTGTGGCTCGCCGGGTGGGGGACAAGAAGGTCCTGAAGTTGATTCGCCGATACCTGGAGGCCGGCATCATGGCCGACGGGATGGTCGTGGCTTCGGAGGAAGGGACGCCACAGGGCTCCCCGCTCTCTCCGCTGCTGTCCAACATCATGTTGGACGACCTGGACCGCGAACTCTTCAAGCGTGGACACCGGTTCGTGCGGTACGCGGACGATGTGATGATCTTCGTTCGTTCCAAGCGAGCGGCGGAACGGACCCTCGCCTCGGTTACGGGCTTCATTGAGAAGACCCTGAAGCTGAAGGTGAACGAGGAGAAGTCCACGGCGTGCCCCGTCTGGTGGACGTCGCTCCTGGGGTTCAGCTACTACCTCACCAAAGGGCAGGTGAAGATCCGGGTGGACCGCAAGGCCGTCAAGCGGCTGAAGGGCACAGTCCGGCGCCTCACCTCCCGGACATGGGGTGTGTCGATGGCCCACCGACTGGACAAGCTCAACCGGTTCTCGGTCGGATGGGTCGCCTACTTCGGCCTCGCGGACTCTCCGAAGGTGTTCGACCAGATCGACGAGTGGACCCGCCGCAGGTTACGGCAGGCCCAGTGGAGACAGTGGAAGACCGCCCGGAACAGGGCGACGAACCTCCGAGGGCTCGGCATCGAGGAGAAGATGCTCGGCGCCCAGGGTCTTGGAGGGACGCGGCATTGGAGGACTTCCAAGATCGCGCCACTGGAGCTGGGCATGAACAAGGCCTACTGGGAAGCCCAGGGATACAAGCCCTTCAAGGGCTCATGGTCCCGTCAGAAGTCCGCCTGAGATCAGCTGGACGAACCGCCGGATGC
>NZ_BMQA01000199.1 GCF_014647875.1 Streptomyces brasiliensis
GCCGTGCTGTTCGATCGCCGTGTCCAGCTGGGCGGCCATCCCGGTGTCGTAGACCGGGCGGTCCACGTCGCGGAAGACACCGATCGGGGTGTGGTGGAGGGTGTCGGGGTCGGCGAGGCGGGACAGGGCGAAGGCGGTCGTCGGGGACGCCGCGTGCGCGTCGTGGACCAGCAGCTGCGCCTCGTTGTCCGCCGTCACGGTGACGACCTGCAGATCACCGGTGTGCGGGTTGCGTACGACGCCCCGCTCGCTGTCGGTGCCGAAACGGATCGGGCGGCCGTGTTCCAGACGGATCAGGGCCTCGTCCTGGCTCCGCCTGTCCTTCAGCGCGTCGAAGGCGCCGTCGTTGAAGATGTTGCAGTTCTGGTAGATCTCCACCAGCGCCGTGCCCGGATGCGCGGCCGCCTGCCGCAGCACCCCGGTGAGGTGCCCCCGGTCCGAGTCGATGGTGCGGGCCACGAACGACGCCTCCGCACCGATCGCCAGCGACACCGGGTTGAACGGGGCGTCCAGCGACCCCATCGGCGTCGACTTCGTGATCTTCCCGACCTCCGACGTCGGCGAGTACTGGCCCTTGGTCAGACCGTAGATCCGGTTGTTGAACAGCAGGATCTTCAGGTTGACATTGCGGCGCAGCGCGTGGATGAGGTGGTTGCCGCCGATCGACAGCGCGTCCCCGTCACCGGTGACCACCCACACCGAAAGATCCCGGCGGGTGGTCGCCAGGCCCGTCGCGATCGCCGGCGCCCGCCCGTGGATGGAGTGCATGCCGTAGGTGTTCATGTAGTACGGGAACCGCGAGGAGCAGCCGATCCCGGACACGAAGACGATGTTCTCCCGCGCCAGCCCCAGCTCCGGCATGAAGCCCTGCACCGCCGCCAGGATCGCGTAGTCACCACACCCCGGGCACCAGCGCACCTCCTGATCGGACTTGAAGTCCTTCATCGACTGCCTGGCCTCGGCCTTCGGCACGAGGGAGAGCGCCTCGATCGTGTCCGTGCCTTCCGCGGACGTGTCAGCCATCGATGGCCTCCTTGAGCGCCTTGGCGAGCTGCTCCGCCTTGAACGGCATTCCGTTGACCTGGTTGTAGGAGTGGGCGTCGACCAGGTACTTCGCCCGGATCAACGTGGCGAGCTGGCCCAGGTTCATCTCGGGAATCACTACCTTCTGATAACGCTCCAGAACGGTGCCGAGATTCCTCGGGAAGGGGTTGAGGTGGCGCAGGTGTGCCTGCGCGACGGACTCACCGGCCGCGCGCAGCCGCCGTACCGCCGCGGTGATCGGGCCGTACGTCGAGCCCCAGCCCAGCACCAGCGTGCCCGCCTCGTCCGGGTCGTCGACCTCCAGGTCCGCCACCTCGATCCCGTCGATCTTCGCCTGCCGCGTGCGGACCATGAAATCGTGATTGGCCGGCGCGTAGGAGATGTTGCCCGAGCCGTCCTCCTTCTCGATCCCGCCGATCCGGTGCTCCAGCCCCGGCGTCCCCGGAATCGCCCACGGCCGGGCCAGGGTCTGCGGGTCACGCTTGTACGGCCAGAACACCTCACTGCCGTCATCCAGCGTGTGATTGGGCCCCTGCGCGAACTGCACCGCCAGATCCGGCAGCTCCTCCAGCTCCGGGATCCGCCACGGCTCCGAGCCGTTGGCCAGATAACCGTCCGACAGCAGCATCACCGGCGTGCGGTACGTCAACGCGATCCGCGCCGCCTCCAGCGCCGCCTCGAAACAGTCCGCCGGCGTCCTCGGCGCGATCACCGGGAC
>NZ_BMQA01000200.1 GCF_014647875.1 Streptomyces brasiliensis
CTGGCGGGCCGGCGGAACCCTCGTCGCCCGCGGCGAGTTCTCCATCGTCATCGCCGGACTGGCCGTGACCGCCGGCCTCGAACCGTCCCTCGGCCCGCTGGCCACGGCGTACGTCCTCATCCTGGTCGTCCTCGGCCCCCTCACGGCCCGCTGGACCGAACCCCTGGCACTGCGCCTGACGGCCCGTCTCCGCAGGCCGGCCGCCGAAGCCGCGGTCCCAGCACCACGGGAGACGGCGGAGGACCAGGACGCGGTCGGACGGTCGTGACGCCGGACGACCGGCTCACAGGGGCCGCTCGGGCCAGGCCAGGAGGCGGGCACCGAGGACCGCGGTGTGCAGGGTGTAACGGTCGGCGGGATCCGTGGGGTCGCTGCCGGTCAGATCGCGGATCCGGGCCAGCCGGTACGTCAGCGCGCGCACACTGAGCGACAGTTCACGCGCGGCCTGGGCCGCCACACAGCCGCTGTCGAAGTACGCGGTGAGCGTGTCGAGCAGTGGCCGAGCCCCTCCGCGCGCCTTTTCCAACGGGCCCAGGGTGTGTCGGACCAGGTCCACCAGGGCCGGCCGGTCCCGGGCCAGAACGGGGAAGACGAGCAGGTCGGCCGAACGCAGCAGCGGGTCGTCGAGGCCCATGCGCTGGGCCACGTCCAGGGCGTTGAGTGCCTCTTCGTAACTGTGCCCGATGCCGACCGCGCCGGGCCGGGGCCGGCCGACGGCGACCCGGCCCGCGTCGCAGGCCGCGTGGACGAGCCCGGTGAACCAGGTCAGCACGTCGTCCTGGTCACCGGGGGCGATGCACACCATGCGCCCGTCCTTGGTGGTGAACAGGATGCGGCGGTTCTCGAAGCGGGCGAACAGCCCGCTCGCCACCTGCCGGGGCACGGGATCGGTCTCGTCGTACCTCTCCGGTCCCTCGGCGACCGCGACGGCGTGACTACGCGACAGGCGCAGGCCGAACCGTTCGCAGCGCGAGGCCAGCCGGCCGGGGTCGCCGCCGCCGTGCAGCAGGTCGTCGATGAACTCACGGCGGGCGGCCTCCTCCTTGCGTACGACGAGGCGCTGAGCCCGCTCGTATCCGTCGGCGAAGGCGTCGACGGCCTGCTCGACGACGGCGAGCACACTGTCCGGATCGACCCCGGCGGGACGGCTGCGCCGGCCCGCCGCGAGATGCGCGCGCACGAGATTCCGCCACCCGTGCCCGGCCTCGGCGGCCCGCGCCCCGAGGTCCCGCCGCGACGCGATCTCGTCCCGGGTCAACCGCCGTCCCGTACGGGCGGCATCGGCGAGGATCCCCTCGAAGCCGTCGAGAAACACCTCGGAAGCTGTACGGCCGTCCGGGCCCTCGCTCGTAGGGCCGCCAGGGCTCTCGTTCGTACGGCCGCTCGGATCCGCACTCGCACCACCGTCCTGGGCTGCACTCGGAGGGCTCGCGGGCGTCGCGCTCGGGCGGCCTGTCGGGGTGGTGTTCCGCCGGGGGGCGCTGCCGTGTTCAGCCGTTCGCACGCGCGGCCTCCGCGGCTTCGGTCGGCACCGGCGCCGCGGCGGGTGCCCGGCCGACAAGGCGGCGGCCGACGGGTTCCGTCCAGCGGGCGGCCAGTGGGCCGAGGACGACCAGGATGAGGACGTACGCCGTGGCCAGCGGGCCGAGGCGCGGTTCCGCGCCGACCGCGAGTCCGGCGATGACGATGGAGAACTCGCCGCGGGCGACGAGGGTTCCGCCGGCCCGCCAG
>NZ_BMQA01000201.1 GCF_014647875.1 Streptomyces brasiliensis
AGAATTTTAGGCGGTTCTCGAAAAAAGATAGCGAAAAAAATTATCCCTAGAGTAGATACTAAGAGGAATGTATAAACCAATGCTTCCATAAATTCGATCGTGGTTTACAATTATAGCTTCCGTACCTGTTTATTTGGAATCATCTCCCGAATAAAATAAAGAAAGAACAAGAATCAAAGAAAAGGCAGCGATTTAAATCAAGATTTTTCCAGCAGCCTATGGCAAATCACAAATAGAAGTAGAAGCGAAAAATAACAAAGCAATCTTGCATCAGACTACTTGTCTTCTTGTAGTTGGATCTCCAAGTTTTTGGAATGCTCCAAATTCCACTTGAGCATCCAAATCTGGATCAATACCGGCAAAAACATCTCTGAACAGGGTTCTAGCACCATGCCAAATGTGTCCGAAGAAGAAAAGCAAGGCAAACGAAGCATGCCCAAAAGTAAACCAACCCCTCGGACTGCTACGAAAAACACCATCGGATTTCAAAGTAGCACGATCTAATTCAAAAATTTCACCCAATTGAGCACGTCTAGCATATTTTTTCACAGTAGCAGGATCACTATAACTCACTCCATTGAGTTCGCCGCCATAGAACTCAACAGTTACACCTACTTGTTCGACACTATACTTTGATTCTGCCCTTCTAAAAGGGACATCCGCTCTAACAATTCCGTCTCCGTCTACCAAAACAACCGGAAATGTTTCAAAAAAAGTAGGCATACGACGTACAAAAAGTTCACGCCCGTCTTTATCTCTAAAGATAGGGTGCCCTAACCACCCAACGGCTATTCCATCCCCGTTGTCCATTGAACCCGCTCTGAATAATCCTCCTTTTGCCGGATTATTGCCAATGTAATCATAAAAAGCTAATTTTTCAGGAATTTTAGACCAAGCTTCTGATAAACTTTGATTTTCGGCTAACCCAGCACTAACCCTTCGATATATTTCTTGCTGGAAGTATCCTTGATCCCATTGATAACGAGTAGGACCAAATAATTCGATGGGGGTAGTTGCTGAACCATACCACATAGTTCCGGCAACAACAAAAGCTGCAAAAAAGACAGCAGCTATACTACTGGAAAGGACGGTTTCAATATTTCCCATACGTAATCCTTTGTATAAACGTTGGGGCGGGCGGACACTAAGATGGAATAAGCCCGCTAATATGCCCAATGTCCCTGCTGCAATATGATGAGAGGCTATTCCTCCCGGAACAAAAGGATCAAAACCTTCCACGCCCCACGCCGGATTTACAGGTTGGACCTTGCCAGTTAGTCCATAAGGGTCCGACACCCATATTCCAGGACCATACAATCCTGTTACATGAAATGCGCCAAAGCCAAAGCAAGCCACTCCTGAGAGAAATAAATGAATTCCAAAAATCTTGGGCAAATCCAAAGAAGGTTTTCCTGTGCGCTCATCACAAAAAATTTCTAGATCCCAATATACCCAATGCCAGATAGCTGCCAAGAAGCACAAGCCAGAAAACACAATATGTGCTCCGGCCACACCTTCGTAACTCCAAATACCCGGATTTGTTATAGTCCCCCCTGTAATACTCCAACCGCCCCATGAATTGGTTATTCCTAAACGAGTCATGAAGGGTATAACGAACATACCTTGTCTCCACATTGGATCAAGAACGGGATCGGAGGGATCAAAAACGGCTAATTCATATAGAGCCATTGAACCGGCCCAACCAGCAACCAGAGCCGTATGC
>NZ_BMQA01000202.1 GCF_014647875.1 Streptomyces brasiliensis
GCCATACATATGAAAGAATATAGAATAATGATGTATTTGGCGAATCAAATACCATGGTCTAATAAGGAACCTTTCGGATTCGTTGATAATTTTTTGAAAGATTTCTTCGAAAAGGTTTCATTAACTCCTCATTTATATCGAGTAGACCTTGTTGTTGCGAGAATTCTTAATTCATGAGTTGTAGGGAGGGACTTATGTCACCACAAACAGAGACTAAAGCAAGTGTTGGATTCAAAGCTGGTGTTAAAGAGTATAAATTGACTTATTATACTCCTCAATATGAAGTCAAAGATACTGATATCTTGGCAGCCTTCCGAGTAACTCCTCAACCCGGAGTTCCGCCTGAGGAAGCAGGGGCCGCGGTAGCTGCTGAATCTTCTACTGGTACATGGACAACCGTGTGGACCGATGGGCTTACCAGCCTTGATCGTTACAAAGGGCGATGCTACCACATTGAGCCCGTTCCTGGAGAAGAAGATCAATATATATGTTATGTAGCTTACCCTTTAGACCTTTTTGAAGAAGGTTCTGTTACTAACATGTTTACTTCCATTGTGGGTAATGTATTTGGGTTCAAAGCCCTGCGCGCTCTACGTCTAGAGGATCTGCGAATCCCTACTGCTTATGTTAAAACTTTCCAAGGCCCGCCTCATGGCATCCAGGTTGAAAGAGATAAATTGAACAAGTATGGTCGCCCCCTATTAGGATGTACTATTAAACCTAAATTGGGGTTATCCGCTAAGAACTACGGTAGAGCAGTTTATGAATGTCTACGTGGCGGGCTTGATTTTACCAAAGATGATGAGAATGTGAACTCCCAACCATTTATGCGCTGGAGAGACCGTTTCTTATTTTGTGCCGAAGCAATTTATAAATCACAGGCTGAAACAGGTGAAATCAAAGGGCATTACTTGAATGCTACTGCAGGTACATGTGAAGAAATGATCAAAAGGGCCGTGTGTGCTAGAGAATTGGGAGTTCCTATCGTAATGCACGACTACTTAACAGGTGGGTTCACTGCAAATACTAGCTTGGCTCATTATTGCCGAGATAATGGTCTACTTCTTCACATCCATCGCGCAATGCACGCAGTTATTGATAGACAGAAGAATCATGGTATGCACTTTCGTGTACTAGCTAAAGCTTTACGTATGTCTGGTGGAGATCATATTCACGCTGGTACAGTAGTAGGTAAACTTGAAGGAGAAAGGGACATAACTTTGGGCTTTGTTGATTTACTACGTGATGATTTTATTGAAAAAGATCGAAGCCGTGGTATTTATTTCACTCAAGATTGGGTTTCTATGCCAGGTGTTCTGCCCGTAGCTTCGGGGGGTATTCACGTTTGGCATATGCCTGCTTTGACCGAGATCTTTGGAGATGATTCCGTACTACAATTCGGTGGAGGAACTTTAGGACACCCTTGGGGAAATGCACCGGGTGCCGTAGCTAATCGAGTAGCTTTAGAAGCATGTGTACAAGCTCGTAATGAGGGACGTGACCTTGCCCGCGAGGGTAATGAAATTATCCGCGAGGCTAGCAAATGGAGTCCTGAACTAGCTGCTGCTTGTGAAGTATGGAAGGCGATCAAATTTGAATTCGACGCAGTGGATAAATTAGATAAACCAGCTTGATAAATCAAATTTGAATTCGAAGCAATGGATACTTTGTAATCCAGTAATTACTGTCGGTTTGTTGAATTGCAATTAAACTCGGC
>NZ_BMQA01000203.1 GCF_014647875.1 Streptomyces brasiliensis
CAGATCCGCGATCCTGCTCAGGACCGCGGGACGGGCCGCATGAGAACGCTCATAGGAGCAAACAGTGGCAAGATCACTCTGCGACAGCTGCGGGAGCCGGTCGAGGATCATCCTGGTGCTGAGCCTGCGGTAGTCGGCGATCGGCAGCTCGTCCTCCGCAAGGAGAGCTCCCTCCGGCACGCCCTGGATCCGGTCCACGCCGGGCATCCGCTCGGCCGTCTCCCGCAGCCAGCTGCCCCAGTCGCGGACGGCCTGGCTGGCGCCGGCGCCGGCACCCTCGGTGGCCGCCGTCGCTGCCTCGGCGGCCGCCACCGCCGCCTGTGCCTGCCGGTCGAGACGGCCGGCAAGTTCGTCCAGCGTCTCCTCGCCGTCGCGGCGGATGGAGCTGAGCAGGTCCTCCGTGACGGTGTCCTGGGCCTCTTGAGCGATACGCTCGGCGGCCCGGCAGATGGCCACGGCGAAGGCGGTGGCCGCGTACTCCTCCTCGACGTTCTTCAGTAGCTGCTCCTCCGTCGCCTTCGCCGGCTGGCTCCGCAACAGGGCGCTCGGTGCGACCATGGCCGCATCCAGGGGCAGCCGGGCCACGTGCCGGGTGAGGTCCCAGGCGTTGTTGAGAACGTTCTGCACGAGCCCGCGGGGCTTCAACGTATCCAGGCGTTCGTCGATGGCATACACGTGCCCTCGGGCATCGCCGACACGGCGCTCCAGGATCTCCCGGTACTCCCCGGCAGGCGTAACGGCGAGGTGTGCTTTGAAGCGGTCGGCAAGTGCTGCTTCGGCCTCACGGACCTCGCGCAGCGCAGGAACGAGCATGTCTGTGGCTATGGCCATCACGTTTCCTTCGACTAGGGCGATGCTCGCATGACTCGGGCCGGTGACCGGCCCCGCCCCCTTATCTCCACCGTGCCCTGCAACGGCCACTCCCGCATCTCCCGCCGACGCACCCGCGGGAGGTGGCCAACTGGCCGACCTCTGGCTCTCGTCTCCGGAATCTGCGCAGGCACCACCACGTGAACTCAGGCTCGCTGGGCACCGACGGACGAAGCGCCCCGGGCACGGGCGACGACGGGGACAGCGGCGCGCGGAGCCGCGGGGTGCCCGGGCTGCGTTGCTTCATCGGCGTCGGCTGGCTCGCACTATCTGGCCCAGGGCGCGGCGTATCGGTGCGGGCAGCTGGTGGCCCCCAGTCGTGGCCACCAGCTGCTGGGCGACGGTGTGCAGTTTGACGTTGCTGTGCTGGGAGACGGCCATCAGCACCTCCCAGGCGTCGACAGACGTACAGCGGCCGATCGCCATGATCATGCCGCGGGCCTGGTCGACCAATGACCGGGATGCGAGAGCGTGACGCAGCTGCGCGTTCTCCTCGCGCAGCCGCGCCAGCTCCGCAGCGATCTCGCCCAGCTCGGGCTGGTCCGCAGCGAGGTCGGGGCGCTGGGGCGTCACGGTTGCTCCCACTAGGGCGCGTATTGAATCGTGATCAAGTGGTGGTCTGAGCGAGGTCTTTGATCCAGATCATCGAGGCGCGCAGGTGGAGGCCGGCGAGGTAGCTTTCCGGGGTTTTGTCGTAGCGGGTGGCGATGCCTCGCCAGGCCTTCAGCTTGTTGATCAGGCGCTCGACGGTGTTCCTCTCCTTGTAGAGATCGGCGTCGTGGCTGACGGGCCGGCCACCCCTGGAGCCCTTCTTC
>NZ_BMQA01000204.1 GCF_014647875.1 Streptomyces brasiliensis
GGTAGAGCCCCTTTACGCCGCCCCGAAGGAGAGCTGAGTGGCCGTCAAGATTGCTTGCGGCTTGGGAGATTGAATGACAATTAGCCCTTGCAGGTGATCTTCTGGCGTCTGCTCACCCGCTGTGGCGGTGGGCCGCCGGAAAGTGTCGGCGAGTCGCTGCTTGACATGTGGCCTGTCGTAGGTTCCAAGCAGGCCACGTGAACCGTGGCTGTCCGACGAACGCGGTCGCGCACAGCAGGGTTCGTCCAGGCCGGACGGTGACCAATGTCGGCGGGCACGGCCTACCCGCCACGGCCTGGGCGCCCGGACCGCGGACGGCGGCCCCGACCGGAAGGTCAGCTACGGCGAACTCTCCTACGCCGACCTGCCCACTGTTGACGACCTTCTGCTCCTGCGCGGCCATGACCGCTTGGACCGCGCCCCGGCCGAACTCGAACAGCGCGCTCCCGTCCGGGCGAACTGCGTATGCCTGCGCCACCTGGCCGAACTTGCACCACGTTGAGGTGCTCACTCCCTGCTGAAGAGGCGCAAGGAGCCTCACGTCATCCGGCGGCGAGGTCATAGCAGGCTCGCCGCAGGCGATCAGGGAAGAGTGCGTCGAGTCCAGACCACTCGCCCCGCTCATCGACAAACTCGCCGCCGCCGGGGTGAACATGACCGAACCCGGCGCTACCACCCCGCTCACCGCTGCGGACAGCAACGTCGGCACCAGCACGCAAAAAACGGAACCGGAGGGCGGGGCGCTGGCCGGGATGACGGTCGTTGTCACCGGCGCGATGACCGGCATACTGGAGAAGCTCAGCCGCAACCAAATGAACAAACTCATCGAACGCGCCGGCGGCCGTTCCTCCTCCAACGTCTCCAAGAAGACCACCCTGGTCGTCGCCGGAGACGGCGCCGGAGCCAAGCGCGCCAAGGCCGAAACCCTCGGCATCCGCCTGGTCACCCCGGACGAATTCGCCACCCTGATTGCCGACTTCGTCGACTGACCCCCGCCCAGGGATGTGCCTCAGCTCACCACGACACAGGCAACAGGCGGGGAACACCGGAGCCCTCCGCCGAGAGGCGACCGCTCTCCGCACGTCACCGCCCACGGCCCCGGCTGGCCTCCCCCGTCCAGCCGGGGCTTTCATGCGAATGACCGCCGCGGTCCGTCCCGACCGGCGGTCCCGTGCCATACGTGCGGCGACCATCCGAGGACGACCGTTGGCCGCCCTCGGACAGCACGGCGCGGAACTGACCGATACCGGTTTCGATGCGACCGTGTTGTACCGGTTCAGCGGCGTGGATCTCGCACCGTTCCCCGTCACGGCTCGACGGTGTGCCTGGCTGGTGATCGGCGTCGGGAACGACACCGACTTTCGACGCTGAGGCGCCGGGGTGCGCGCCAGGGGATGCCCTGGCGCGCCCCCTCGTGCCTCAGCGGAGCCTGCGGAACGTGGCCCGGATGTCGTCGATGAACGCCTCGGGGTTCTCCCACGGCCCGAAGTGGCCACCCTGGGTGTGCGCCTTGGCGTAGACCGGGTTGTACCAGTGCCGGGTCGGGCCGGAATCGAAGAGCTCGACACGGTTGTCGACGGTCGCGCCGGGCGGGTAGTGATCACCGACGAGGAAGGTGAAGCCCCTCTCTGACATCGTCGGGTGAGACGCCCCGAAATGATCAGATATTGTGGGCGGGCACG
>NZ_BMQA01000205.1 GCF_014647875.1 Streptomyces brasiliensis
GCTACGCGGCGCGGGTGACATCGGGGAGTCCGTGGCTTCCTGTTTCGCGGCGCTGTGCCACAACCGGGGTCGTGGTCTTATCTGCGCTCCACAGGCTGTGACCACCGAGTCCGGCGGCCTGTTTCACGTTGATCGCGGAGTTGATGTCCCGGTCGTGCACGGTATGGCAGCCGGGACAGATCCACTCGCGGATGTGCAAAGGCTTGGGCCCGTCCTTGCGGTCGCAGACGTGACAGGTCTGGGACGTGGGAACGAACCGGCCGATCTTGATCAGGGTGCGTCCGTACCGCCTGGCCTTGTACTCCAGCAGGGACACGAACTGCGACCAGCCCGCGTCGTGCACGCTCTTGGCCGTCCGACGGCTGCGCGCCAGCGCCTTTACCGCCAGGTCTTCCACGGCGATCGCTTGGTTCTCGCGGATCAGCCGGGTGGAGAGCTGGTGGTGGAACTCGCGGCGTGCGTCGGCCACGGCCGCGTGCGCGCGGGCGAGCTTCAAGCGGGCCTTTTCGCGGTTCTTGGATCCTTTCTGCTTGCGGTCCAGGCTGCGCTGGGCCTTCTTGAGCTTCTTCTCCGCGCGGCGCAAGAACCTGGGGTTCTCGATCTTGGTGCCGTCGGAGAGGATCGCGAAATGCTTCAGCCCCAGGTCGATCCCGATCTGGTTGTTCGGGTCGGGGGTTTCGAAGCGGGCCAGGTCGGCGGCGGGGTCAGTGTCGATGACGAAGGAGGCGAAGTACCGTCCGGCGCTGTCCTTGATGACCGTGACCGAGGAGGGCACCGCGGGCAGGGTGCGGGACCACTTGACCTTCACCTCGCCGATCTTCGGCAGCGACAGACGGCCCGCTTCGGTGAGTTTCCAGCGGGCATTCGCGGTGAGCCGGATCGACTGCTTCGTGTCCTTGCGGGACTTGAAGGACGGCTCTCCGAGCTTGGGGCCCTTGCGCTCACCTTTGAGGGAGGCGAAGAAATTGGCATAGGCGCTCTCCGCGTCGCGCAGCGACTGCTGCAGCACGACGGCGGAGACCACGGACAGCCAGGCCCGATCCGGGGTCTTCTTCGCCTCGGTGATCAGGATGCGGGACAGGTCCCCGATCTTCGGGAACGGCAGCATCTGTTCGTGGGCGGTGCGCCGGGCGCGGACCGCGTCGTTGTAGACGACGCGGGCGCAACCGAACGCCCGCCCCAGGGCGATCTGTTGGCCGCGGGTCGGGTACAGGCGGAAGCTGTACCGAAGCTGCATGACAGGAACCGTACCGGCTTGGATGATGGCTCGTATGGAGAACATCCGGACTGGTCGTCACTGTGTCTTTGCCCTGCATGCCCACTTGGTGTTCGTGACCAAGTTCCGGCACAACGTGTTCACAGATGCCCACTTGGCGCGCATGGAGGAGATCATGCGGGACGTGTGCGCGGACTTCGAGTGCCAACTCGTCGAGTTCAACGGCGAGAACAACCACGTCCACCTCCTGGTGAACTTCCCGCCCAAGGTCGCCCTCGCCCGCCTGGTCAACTCCCTCAAAGGCGTCTCCTCACGCCGCCTGCGCCAGGAGTACCCCGACCTGGCACGCCACTACTGGCGCGCCAACAAACTCTGGTCGGGCTCCTACTTCGCCGGCACCGTCGGCGGCGCACCGCTCAGCATCGTCAAGCAGTACATCGCCCAGCAG
>NZ_BMQA01000206.1 GCF_014647875.1 Streptomyces brasiliensis
CCCCAACAACCGAACCCGCTCATCAACCCCCACCACATCCACGCCACCAAGAACCACATCCACGCCATCACCAGACCCGTCAACCACACTCCCGAGGGCACTCACTGCACTCTCTGTCGCGGTGTGGAACAGGCGGACCACTGCACCAGCGTCGACCGGCGCTACGGCTTCCACGGTCAGGCTCAGTCCGCCGGCCCCTCGATCGCTGACGGACACCGTCACCGGATAGTTGGTCCGCTCTCGGAGGGAGACCTGCTGGATGCCGTCGACATGCCGTTCCCCGGCTGTCTCCTCGGCCTGATCGACGTGCCGGTAGTTGAACAGTGAGGTGAACAGCGGCGTATTGGCTGCGACACCACTCGCCTGCTGTGCCACAGCCAGCGGTGCGTGCTCGTGCTCCAGCAGCCCCGCAAGCTGGTCCCGCATCCCCTCAACAGCCACACGTACGCCCACCTGGCCGGTCCGCACCCGTACCGGCAGGGTGTTGATGAACGGGCCCAGCACCCGGTCAGCACCTGCGCCGGCGTTCATCCGACCGAACAACACCGTGCCGAACACCACGTCGTCACGCCCCGACAGCACCCCGAGCACGCGCGCCCACACCACATGCAGCACCGTCGCCGTGCTGACCCCCAACTCCCTTGCCACCCACCGCAGTCCGTCGGTGACCTCAGTGGCGACGGGCATCGACGCCGAGGCCACATCGCTGCCGTCGCCGCGTACGTCGAGCACCCCGTACGGGGCGGTGGGCTCGGTCACGTCACCGAGCAGCTCGGCGAAGTACCGCTCATGCTCGACCCGGGACACCGCACGCGTCTGCGCCACAAAGTTCCGGAACGGCATCGCCGGCGCCAACCGCTCCGCCTGCCCTGTGAGCACCGCCCGCAGCTCCTGCAGCAGCACATCCATGCCCAGGTGGTCCTGGAGCAGGTGATGCATCCGCACCACTGCCAGCCACCGGCCCCCGGACACCTCGGCCGCATGCACATCCATCAACGGCGCTCGGCCCAGGTCCATCACTGACCCGGCTACGGCCAGCAGGGCATCCGCCGGGTTCGCGGACCCACCGTCGACCTCGTGCTCCACCACCGGCAGTTGAGCCTGCCGCCACACCACCTGCACGGGCTCACGCAAGCCCTCCCACACGACTGCCGTGCGGTAGATGTCATGCCGGTCCATCACCAGCTGCAACGCGCCGGTGAACGCGTCCAGCCGGGTCCGGGAGTCGAACTCCACGACGCGCGCCGTCAGATAGACGTCGCCACCCTCACCCGCCATCAGGTGGTGGAAGAACATCCCCTCCTGCAACGGCGCCAACGGATAGACGTCCGCCACGTTCGCCGCTCCGCCGTCGACCGCCGCGACCACCCGGTCGATCTCCATCTGCGACAGCTCCACCAGCGGCAGCATCTCCGGCGTGATCCGCTCGGCACCCACCGGGATCAGGTTCTCGGGCACCTCCACCGAGCCGATGCCCGTGGCCCCGGCCAACCCGGCCGGAGTGGGGGCTTCGAACAGGGCCCGTACCGACACCGACACACCTCGCACGCGGAGCCGTTCGACCAGGGTCACCGCCAGCAGGGAGTGCCCGCCGAGCTGGAAGAAATTGTCGTCGACGCCGACCGACTCAAGACCCAACACCTCG
>NZ_BMQA01000207.1 GCF_014647875.1 Streptomyces brasiliensis
GAGCCGATGAGTTCCCGGAGTTCGTCGATGGAGCGTGGTCGGGTGTCGGCGGGTTCCAGCGGGCGGCCGATGGACGACAGGAGCATGCGGATCTGTCGGATGCGTTGGCCGATCATCTCGGGCGTCATGCCGAACAGCTTGGCTATGATGGCCTGGGTCAGGCCCAGCCGGTCGTGCAGGAATGCGGCCAGCACGCGGTCGATCAGGGTCAGCTTGGGCGGTCGGCCGCCGCCGGGTGCCTTCTTCCGTTCGCGACCCCGGCGTCGGCGGGTGTCGGCTTCGCGCTGGTCCTCGTGCAGCGCCCCCAGCGCCCGGATCAGCGTGGCCCACTGGGACGGGTCCATCCCGGTCACCGCTGGGTGGCACAGCCACGCGAGTTCTGGGCTGGCCTGGTTGAAGGGCTTCACCGTGCGGGCCGCGGCCTGCGCGAACGCCCGGGGCAGCAACGTGTAGTTCCAGTCGCCGTGCCACTCGTGGCGCCGCAGGGGCAGCAGGTCCATCTGGGCGTCGCTGACGCGCACGCCGGTGGGGTAGGCGGCCGTGTCGAGTTCTGCCTGCACCTTCAGCCCGGTGCGGGTGGTGGTCGCCGCGATGGTGTTCACGACGACCTCGTGGCTGGTCAGCGGGTGTCCACGCCAGTTCATGGTGATGTGGGAGAACAGCCGGTGCTCAATCCGGTTCCACTTCGAGGTGCCGGGCGGAAAGTGACACACCGTGACTTCCAGGCCGGTTTCGACGGCGAACGCGGCGAGCTCGGCCTTCCAGGCACGGGTGCGGTAGCCGTTGGAGCCGCCCGCGTCGGCGGTGACCAGCACACGGCGCGCCTGCGGGTAAGCGTCCCGGCCGACCTCCTGCCACCAGCGGCGGATGGTGGCGACCGCGAATGCGGCGGTGTTGCCGTCGCAGCCGACGCCGACCCAGCCGGTGTTCGCGGTCAGGTCGTAGACACCGTAGGGGATCACCTCGCCCGGCCCGTCTGGGTCGGGGAAGTCGTGCGAGCGGACCTTGACCGGCTCGCCTTTGCGTTGCCATTCACGCCCGGGCTGGTGGTAGTCGCCGACTTGTTCCTTCTTCTTCGCATCGACCGAGATCACCGGGTCGCCGCTCACCTGGTGGGCCTTGACCTGGTCGTTGATGTAGCGGAACTGCGCGTCGCGGTCGGGGTGGTCGGCCCCCTCCAGCACGCGGGAGTTGCCCTGCAGGCTGAAGCCCTCCTCGCGCAGCAGGTCCCCGACCGTGTCCGCGCTCACCTTGTGGCCCTGCGCGGTCAGCTCCGCGGCCAGCCTGCGGGTCGATTTGGTCGTCCAGCGCAACGGCGACATCGGATCGCCGCGCAGGTCGGGCTCGACCAGCGCGAGCAGCGCGGGACGCAGTTCCGGGTCCAGGTCCACGGCGCGCTTGCGGCCCCCGCCCGCACGCCGCACCCGGCCCAGCGGCGGCTCGCCGCTCTCCAACTCCGACGCACCCCGCGAGACCGTGGCCTCGCGGACCCCCGCGGCCCGGGCCACCGCCCGGATCCCGCCGTGGCCGAGCGAGCGTGCCTCCGCCCCCATCATCAACCGCCGCTGCCGCTCGTCCAGATGCGGGAACAACGCCTCGAACTTCGCCGCAAGCGACGCAACTGCGCCTTCGGGTATG
>NZ_BMQA01000208.1 GCF_014647875.1 Streptomyces brasiliensis
CTCCTTGATGATCGCCAGCGGTGCGCCGCCGCAGGACGCGGCAAAG
Source organism: Streptomyces brasiliensis (assembly GCF_014647875.1). Taxonomy (GTDB): domain Bacteria; phylum Actinomycetota; class Actinomycetes; order Streptomycetales; family Streptomycetaceae; genus Streptomyces; species Streptomyces brasiliensis. The sequence continues at coordinate 47 of NZ_BMQA01000208.1, forward strand.
TAGGACGGGGACCAGAAGTGGTCGCCCCACAGGTACGTGCGGATGTGGCCGGGGAACTCTCCCCCAGCCTTCGGCCGGGAGGTGCCCCCAGGCGGAGCCTGCGGGCTGAGACGCCCTTGAGGGAGCCGACCAGCCGGGAGATGGCGGCCTTGGGCGGGTAGTGCACGAGCAGGTGGACGTGATCGCGCTCGCCGTTGAACTCCACCAGCTCGGTTTCGAAGTCGGCGCACACGGCCCGCATGATCTCTTCGCAGCACGTAAGGATCTCGTCGGTGAACGGGCCGCGCCGGTACTTGGGCGTGAAGACCAAATGAGCATGGAGGGTATATACGACCGTGCCGCCCCTACGGATGTCGGGGCTTGGCTCCCAGCGGTGACATAGACCAACTGTAGTACGATGCCCGGCATGAAGATCGTGACGCAGGTGAAGCTGATGCCGGAGGCCGACCAGGCCGCCGCGCTGTCGGCGACCCTGCGCACGGTCAACGACCTGGCGTGCTGGGTTTCCGAGGTGGCGTTCGCCCATGGTGTGCCGCGTGAGTACGAGCTGCGCAAGCACACGTACCCGCGCCTCAAGGCCGAAGGGCTCGGGGCGCAGGCGGCGCAACACGTGATCAAGAAGGTGCGCGATGCGTACACGACGCTGCACGCCAACATCCGCGCCGGAAACCTCGGCAAGCCGAAGTCGAAGCGCCGGATCAAGGCCGGGTCGAAGCCGATCACGTTCCGTCCCGAGGCCGCGCAGCCCTATGACGACCGGTGTTTGAGCTGGCAGTACGACGCACAGACCGTGTCCATCTGGACAACTGCCGGGCGCCTCAAGAACGTCCGCTTCGTCTGCTCCGCCGACGCGCTCAAGACGCTCCGCGAGTACCGCAAGGGCGAGGCGGACCTGATCGAGCGTGACGGGGTCTTCTACCTGATCGCCACCTGCGAGGTCCCCGAGGCCGAGACGTACGAGCCGGACGGCTTCATCGGCGTGGACCTCGGCATCGTCAACATCGCCACCACGTCCACCGGCTACCAGGCCGCCGGGCGCGGTCTCCACCGCTACCGCAAGCGTCAGCTTGCCCTGCGGGCCAAGCTCCAGAAGAAGCGCACCAAGTCCGCCAAGCGCCGGTTGAAGGAGCGCTCCCGCCGCGAACAGCGGCACGTCAAGAACACCAACCACATCATCGCCAAGACGATCGTGACCGAGGCTGAACGCACCTCGGCCGGGATCTCCCTGGAAGAACTCAAGGGAATCCGGCAGAGGGTACGGCTTCGCAAGCCCCAACGGGTCGCACTCCACTCCTGGGCCTTTGCCCAGCTCGGAGACTTCATCGTCTACAAGGCCAAGCGGGCAGGCGTGCCCCTGGTCTTCGTTGATCCCGCGTACACGTCGCAGACGTGCGCCGAGTGCGGCCACGTCGACAAGCGCAACCGTGTCGACCAGGGGCTTTTCATCTGCCGGGGGTGCGGGGTCGTTGCCCACGCCGACCGGAATGCTTCCCACAACATCGCCACCCGTGGCGAGACCGTGTGGAACGCGGGGCGTGAGTCACGCGTCCCTGCCACCCCATAGGGGTGTCTGGA
>NZ_BMQA01000209.1 GCF_014647875.1 Streptomyces brasiliensis
ATCTGGATCAAAGACCTCGCTCAGACCACCACTTGATCACGACTCAATACGCGCCCTAGTGTGCGCAAAGTCTCGGTCTCGGGCTGGGTCGGCAGCGCAAGCGCCACGCGGTTCCCTGCGCACCCCCACCCGGCCGACGAGAATCAAAGACGTCCAACCTGGCGCCCTCGATAACGCGTCCGCACGGGAATGCCGCCGGGTGGCGGCTCTTCATGTAGGCCCCGATGGCGCAGCTGCCGGATGTGGAAGGGGTGTGGCATGAGATCTCCAGGCGTGCACCTACGGGAAATCACCGACGACAATCGGGATGCCGTCCGTGCCCTCCGCGTCCGACGTGACCAGAAGCAGTTCGTCGCCTCCGTGTCCAAGTCGCTCAAGGAGGCGGCAAAGAAAGCGGAGGCCAATCCCTGGTACCGCGCCGTGTACCGCGGCGACGAGCCGGTCGGCTTCGTGATGCTGTCGTGGAGACCGCCGGCTGGCCCTTACCAAGGGCGGCACTTCCTCTGGCGCCTCCTCGTCGACAAGCGGTACCAGAGGCGAGGGATCGGCCGAGAGGCGCTCATGCAGATCGCCGCCCTGGTGCGCGCGGACGGCGCCACCGAGCTGCTGACCAGCTACGAGCCCGGCGACGGCGAACCATGGCCCTTCTACCAGAAGTTCGGGTTCGAGCCCACCGGGGAGATCGACGACGGCGAGATCGTTCTGCGGCTCACCTTCCCCGCTCGATGAGCTCATACGGAAAGCGGACGGTTTTGACCTCCGGTGGTCTCACGACGAAAAAGCTGGTTTGCACCTGGAAGTCGATGCCCATCACTTGCATGTCCGCCCCAACTGACCGTTACCCCGCATCTGGCCATTCCTCCGGAGGCCCTGGCGGCCCAGTGGCAGCCTGCCGCTCCGCTCGCCGCCCCTTCTCCGCTCGCAGCGTCGTCGACCACGGCCAAAGATCCGGCAGCGGTTGCGCCGAGCAGGCCAGCCGGTGCTCGATACGGCACCGTTGAAACGGATCTGGCGGACACACGCCGTAGACGGTTACCCGACCGTCGGAGAGCTCGATCACCGATGCTCCGCCGGTACCGTATGGGCCAGCAGAGTCATATCCGGTTCCAACAGAACCCATTCCTGCTCAAGCGTCGCCACTCGATCCTGCAGCAGACTGCAGTACGGGCAGCGCAACTGCCCACCATTCAGTCGACGCAGCTCCCCTTGTATTAAGAGGGCTTCTCGAAACCGAGTGTGGGGCTGGGTTCGTGCTGGTCAGGCATAGTGCCGGGGTGGGTGAGGTAGGTCCGGTGCGTCCGTGGAGATGGCGTGCTGGAGGTGTGTGATGGCGTCGGTGTTGGGGCTGCTGGAGGAGCGGGAGCGTGCGGCCCGGAAGCGAGTGGAGGAGTTGCAGAAACCGCCCCTGACCCTCAGCCTCTACCACGAGCACCCGATCGAACACTCACCTCAGGCGCATGACCGCCGGCGTCCGGATAAACAAACCTCAATGCCGATCTGTCCCGCCTGCAACGGTCCGCTGAAGGCCGGCGCCTTTGTTGGGTCTTCATAGTTGAGCGGTGCGGAGGTGCCCGCGGGCTCGGCGGGTGGTGACGCAGCG
>NZ_BMQA01000210.1 GCF_014647875.1 Streptomyces brasiliensis
CTGCCCGAACTTGCCGCACCAGCGGCGGACGGTCTCGTAGGAGACGACCACGCCCCGCTGCAGCATCAACTCCTCGACCTCCCGGTAGCTGAGCGGGAAGCGGAAGTACAGCCACACGCAGTGCGCGATGACCTCCGCCGGGTAGCGGTGGCCCCTGTACGACGGCACCGTCGACGACACGAACGACCCCCTCCCAGCATGACTAACCTGAAGATCATCCCACCACCCCTCAGCCAACGTGACAGCGCCTGGGTGACGGTGGGATGCTCCCGATCTGATCAACAGAAACGGCCCCTCTACCTGCGACGACGCGCGGGGAGAGAGTCGTTCGTACAGTTGCGCGCTCCACTTCACCGCCTGCTCGACCTCGTACCGGGACGCACAGGACCCCTGGGCTGTCACCGGGCCACGGTCGCCACCACCGCGGCCAGCACGCCCACGCTGGTCAGTCCCGAGAGGGACACTGGAGAGGTCCACATTTTTGCTCAAGGTGTGGCGTGATGATGATGGCAGCTCTGCCCACAGTGTGGTGGTGGCGTCGTAATCCGCTGGCGCGGCGCATCGACGTAGTCGAAAAGTGGCTGCTCCTCGTCGCCTGGCTGTGCGCTACAGCGGGCAGCCTCCTGACCGGTCTGGTCGCGGGGATCATGACCAATGACGGGTTGGATGAGCAGCTGGCCGGACAGCACTCGGTGCAGGCGGTTGTCCTGAAAGAGACGCCGGCTCGTGCGTCCGCAGTGTCCTCCGGGGGCCTCCCCGTGGTGGCCACGGTGCGGTGGACCGGGACCGACGGCGCACCCCGCACCGGCCGGACCGGCATCGAGGCCGGCGTCGCCGTCGGCAGCCGGACAACAGTGTGGACTGACGGGCACGGCCGCCTCATGTCCCGTCCCCTCTCCCAGACGCAGGTGGCGCTCGATGCGGGCGTGGTGGGCACCGCCGCCGCGGTCGGTACGGCTTCGGTCGTGCTGGGCGGAGCCTGGACCGTTCACCAATTGCTGAACCGGTGCCGCATGCGGCAGTGGGACAGGGACTGGGAACAGGCCGATATCCGGTGGAGCGGAAGGACGCCCTGACCCGGTTCCCGGGACTTGTATTCGCCGCGTGGTGACGACCGGGCGCTGACTGTCCCGCCTGGTGGCGAGGGTCATTTGCAGTGCAGCAGGAGCATGAATCCGTAGTCCATGTGGAGCTGCTGGTGGCAGTGGAACAGCGACAGTCCCGGCTGGTCGGCGGTGAAGTCGAAGTCGAGGGTCTGGTAGCCGCCGAGCATGACGACATCCTTGTGCAGACCGTGGGTCGGCGTGCCGGCGATGTGGGTGACCTCGAAGGTGTGGCGGTGCAGGTGCAGGGGGTGGATGTCGTCGGTGGCATTGCGGAACCGCATCCGGTAGCGCCTACCGTGCTGAACATCCATCACCGGCTTGTTGCTGTGCATGTCGAACGGAACCCCGTTGAGGGTCCAGATGTTGAAACCCTTGTCGGCGGCGTTGCGCTTCTCCACCAGGAAATCAAAGGTGTGGTCGGGACCTCCCCCTGAGTGGTGGACACCCTGACGCCGACCCCGGTGGGGGTCGGGAGAG
>NZ_BMQA01000211.1 GCF_014647875.1 Streptomyces brasiliensis
TCGGAGTGAGGGAGACATGCGGCGTCTTGTGTCCGCTTCGTGGTCGAGGGGTGCGCGGTGGCGTCAGTGCTGGGAATGCTGGAGGAGCGGGAGACGGCTGCCCGGGTGCGGGTGGAGGGGCTGCGGGAGGAAGTAGCGCGGCTGGCTGAGGTTTTGGAGGCCGCGGAGATCGAACTGGACCGGCGTGTGATCGCGCGGGAGGAACTGGTCGAGGCTCTGGCTGTCTCTGCGGCTGAGTCCACTGCCGTGACCGAGGCCGGGACGGAGCGGGAAACCGTGGCCTCGCCCGTGCCGGGCTCGACGGTGCCACCCTGGAGGGACGGGTTGCCGGTGACGGTTCTGGCGCCGGACTATCAGCGGCTTCTGGGTGTGCTGGAGGAGGGGCGGGCAGCGGGCAGGGGGCCGCTGAAGGCCAGGGAGATCGCGGTGGAGCTGGGCTTGGAGACGACGCCGGCGAAGGTCGAGGGGCTGCGCTCGAAGGCCAGGCGCCTGGCGGAGCGTGGGTGGCTGGTGCAGGAGTCGTCAGGGACGTTCAGCGCCGGTCGGCGGCCCGTGCCCGTGCCAGACGCCGGCCCATCCGCGTGATCATCGACCACCGGATCATCGCCTCGCTGGTAGCGGGCAGGGTTTCGTAATCCCGGGCCAAGCGACGGGAGTTCATCAGCCATGCGAACGTTCGCTCTGCCACCCAGCGTCTGGGCAGCACCACGAATCCCTTCATGTCATCGGTGCGCTTGACGATCTGCAGGGTGAGGGCGAGTTTCTGCCGGCACCAGTCGACCAGGGCGCCGGTGTAGCCGCCGTCGGCCCAGATGAGGGTGATGTCGCGGTGCAGGCGGCGCAGCCGCTGCAGCAGGCCCGCGGCGGCGTCCCGGTCGCCGATGTTCGCGGCGGTGACCGCAACGAGAAGGAGCAGGCCGAGGCAGTCGGTCACGATGTGCCGCTTGCGGCCCGGCACCTTCTTCCCGCCGTCATAGCCGCGTGAGGCGGCCGGCACCGTCGCGGCGGCCCGCACCGACTGCGCGTCGATGATTCCGGCCGTGGGCTCGGCCTCACGGCCCTCACGCTCACGCACCCGACCGCGCAGCCGGTCGTGGAACTCGGTGATCAGCCCGTGCTCGCGCCAGCGGCGGAAGAAGGCGTAGACCCGGCCCCATGCGGGGAAGTCTGCGGGCATCGCCCGCCACGAGATCCCGCCCGCGACCAGGTACCGGATCGCGTCCAGCATCTGGCGGTGGCAGTAGCCCTCGGGCTGTCCACCCCGCCCTTGAAGCCAGGCCGGCACCGGCAGCAACGGCCGGATGGCCGCCCACTCCGCGTCCGTCATGTCCGACGGATACCGCCGCACCCGGTCCGGATGATCGGCCGCGTTGCCGTACACGTGCGCGAGGCAATCACACGATCGGGCAGCCAAGTTGAAGTCAATGGGCTCGGACGCATACAACAACGGCACCAGGGCCTCCCGGCACTGCTCGGTCAGATTCGCATCCCCGAGCTACCGCGAGGCCCTGCCTTCATGCGCGCAGAACGTGAAGAT
>NZ_BMQA01000212.1 GCF_014647875.1 Streptomyces brasiliensis
AGCAGTTTGTTGAGGTTGTGGACCGTGCCGAGGAGTTTGATCTCGGCGTCGACGGCATGGCGGCCGCGGTAGTTGAGGTGGCGGCCGAACCGCTGGAAGAGCTGGGCGAATCCCGGCTCGACCAGGGCACTTCGCTGGCGGTACTGGGCTTGGCCGGATGGAGTGGCAAGGCGAGTGGCCATGGCCTGTTGGCCGACGGGGGCGTGTTGGCGCTTGGCGGGGAATCCTGCCTGGTGGGCCTCGCTGGTGACCGAGACCAGCAGCGGCAGGTCGGCGAGGGCCTCGAAGGCGGCGGTGGAGGCGTATCCGCTGTCGGCGAGCCAGAGTTGGATGTCGCCGCAGAGCCCGGCGGCCCGGTGGTTGTGCTGGGTCTTCTCCACCATGGGGACGAGGGCGGTGGCGTCCGAGGGGTTGTCGTGCACCTCAATGGCCAGTAGGAGCTGGTGGCGGGCGCACGCGATCTGCAGGTTGTATCCCTGCAGGTAGCCGCCGCGTTTGCTGAGCATCAGCCGGGAGTCTGGATCGCTCAGGCAGGCACGGGACTCCGGAGACGGGACGGGCCGGGGAGTGCGGGCTCGCTCCAGCCAGGCCTGCGCCTTCACCAGCCGGGCCCGCTGCCGCACCAGGACGGTCTTGTGTTCCATCGAGACCGGCGGCCGGCCGTTTGCTCCGCGGCGGCCTGCCGCCTGGTCTGCCTCGGCCCGGGCTTCGTACTGTTTCAGTTTCTCCTGGTGAGCTGCAGTCTCCGCGGCCAGACGCTTCTCTGCCCGGGCCACCATCCGCTCCGCAGCCTCGACCTTGATCCTGATCTCGCCTGGTGAGGGCAGAGCGCGTTCATACAGCTTGTCCCTGGCCGAGCGGGCTCGCGTGAGCCGGTCGCACAGGCGGGACAGTAGCGGCCAGTCGTCGGAGGGGGCATCGGGGTCGATCCCTTCGGAAGCGTCGGCCTCAACGCTCTGTGCGTGAGCGAGTGCATCGTTCATCAGCGCGTTGATCTCGTCCTCGCACCGGGAGATGATCTCCTCCAGCCGGTGCAGGCGCTGGTTGGCGTCGCGGGATGCGTTGGCGTCCATCGGCGAACCGTCCACGGCCACGGCCGAGAGATCCACCAGACCCCGCTGACCGCACAGCGCCAGCACCTGCACGAACAGCGACTTCAAGGCGTCACGGTGACGTCGGACGAACCGGGCGATGGTGGAGTGATCCACTGTGCGGTTCGCGGTGATGACCCTGCAGCCCACGTCGTCCCAGCAAGCCTGCTCGATCCGGCGGGAGGAGCGCACTCCCTTGCTGTAGCAGTACAGCAGCAGCGCGACCAGGCTTGTCGGCGGGTAGGCCGCCCGTCCCTGTCCGTCGGCGCGGTAGCTGTCCTCGAACGCCGAAAGATCGAGCTCTCCGACGACATCGAGCACCTTCCAGCACAAGTGCTCGGGCGGCAGCCACTCGCGTAACTTCTGCGGCATCTCAAGATCGCGGTCACGGTCGCACACCAGGAAGTTCCGCCCCACA
>NZ_BMQA01000213.1 GCF_014647875.1 Streptomyces brasiliensis
TGCATGTGCATCCTGTTCATCCCTGCGGACGGGTGGCATACGCCGAAGGTCATGGACGCGCTGTTGGGGAAGTTTGCTGCCGTGTGAGAGGGCGGTGGTTGCCACCGGTCAGGGACGCGGCGAGCGGAATGTCGGTGGCGTCGTTGATCAGGTGATGCTTGCTGCCCGTCCTGCCCCGGTCGACAGGGCTTCGTCCAGTCTTGGAGCCCCTTTTAACGCCCGGATGTGGGAGCCGTCGACCGTCGCACGGGAGAAGTCCAGGGCGTTCGCACCGCGCAGCTCGGCGAGCAGGACCTCGTGCAGCCGGTGCCACACTCCGGCCTCGGTCCACTCGGCCAGCCGCCGTCAGCAGGTCATGCCCGAGCCGAAGCCAAGCTCCTGCGGCAGGTGCTCCCAGGCAATCGCGGTGTGCAGCACGAACAGGATGCCCTGGAACACCAGCCGGTCCGGATGCCGCTTGCGCCCCGGATGCCAGGCCCGACGCTCAACCTTGGGCAGCAGCGGCTCGATCACCGCCCACAGCTTATCGTCGACTTCCCACGGCTTCGACCGCGCCACCCCGCACCCCAGATCACCAGTCCCGGAGTGATCCACCCACGTCGAAGATCGTTTCGTTAGGAGTTCTAAGCTTGACTCTGTCGGGGATCTTGGATGGTTGAGGTCAGGTGCCGAGGGTGCGCCAGGACTTTGAGCGGGGGATCCCCTGCTGGTCCAGGAAGGTCTGGAAGGCGGTCGGCGGTCTCGGTGAAGAGGGTTCCTTCGTCGCTGGCCGGCCGCTGAGCCGTTCGATGTTCACGGCGATGGCCGTGAGTACGTGTTGCAGGTGGGCTTTCGGCTGTCCGCGGTAGCGGCAGTGGCGCATGCCGTGTCCGTGGGCGAACTCGTTGACCGTGCCTTCCACTCCGGAGCGGACGGCATAGCGGGTCTTCCACTCGGGAGTCTGTTGCTCGGTGCGGACGCGGAGTTGCAGGTCACGGAGTGCTCGTGGGGGAAAGCCGACGTTGCGGGCGCTCTGGTGGGAGGTGGTGCACTGGGTGCGGACCGGGCAGGGCTGGCACTGGCCCTTGGTGAACCGTGCCACGATCAGCGGGGCCGCGGTGGGCGAGGAGGTCGGGTAGGGGCCGTGCCAGCCCCGGCTGGCCTGGCCCTGGGGGCAGGTCACCTGCTGGCGGTCGTAGTCGATGTGGAAGTCGTCCCGGCCGAAGCCCTCGCCTCGGCGGTGCTGCCGGGTGGGGTTTCCCGGCAGTGGTCCGGTGACGGTGACCTGGTGTTCCCGGGCGGCCTGTTCCAGGTGGACCAGGGAGGTGTAGCCGCTGTCGACGAGGTGCTCGGCGGGCAGCAGGCCGCGGCGGTGCAGGCGGGTGTGGATGCCGGGCAGGACCTGGCTGTCGTGCGTGGTGGCCGCGGTGGTGGCCACGTCCGTGATCACGTTGGGGCCGTCGGGGGCACAGGTCTCGGTCAGGTGAGCGGAGAACCCCTTCCAGCTGATGATGTGTCCGTGGCGT
>NZ_BMQA01000214.1 GCF_014647875.1 Streptomyces brasiliensis
CGCCGTCGGGCGGGGTCGTTGATCCACGCCTGCTGGGGAATCTTCGGCGGCATCGGCCGGCGGTTGAAGCGTTCGGGATGCTGCTCGAACGCGACTGTGAGGGTGGCTGCCCGTTGCTCGCGGACGAGTTCGGCGGTGCCGAAGTGGACGCTGGCGGGGGTGTGGTAGCCGATCCCGGAATGCCGGTGGACGTGGTTGTAGTGCGAGATGAACGCATCCATCCACTCCCGCGCGTGGGCGAGGGAATCGAAGCGTTCGGGGTAGTCCGACTGGTACTTCGTGGTGCGGAACTGGCTCTCGCTGAACGGGTTGTCGTTGCTGACCCTGGGCCTGGAGTGGCTACGGGTCACGCCGAGATCGAGGAGCATTTGGGAGACCTGCTTGGAGGTCATCGAGGTGCCCCGGTCGGCGTGCACGGTGTGCGGCACGATGCCGTTGCGGTCGATCGCCTCACGGATCAACTCCTCTGCCCGTGCGGCGGATTCGGCCGCCTCGACGGTGTGGCCGACGGCGTAGCGGGAGTAGATGTCGAGGATCACGTACCCGTGGAACCAGATCCCCTTCGCCGGACCTGCCAGGCGCGTGATGTCCCAACTCCACACCTGGGAGGGTCCGTTGGCGACCAGCTCGGGAATCGCGCGGGGCGGATGGGTCGCCTGACGGCGGCGTTCACCGTCCTGCCCGGCCTCCTTCAGGATCCGGTACATGGTGCGCTCGGAACAGTGGTAGCGACCCTCGTCCAGCTCACGTGCGTAGATCTGCGCGGGCGGCAGGTCCACGTACTCGGGCCGGTTCATCAGCTCCAGCACCGCCTGCCGCTCGACGGCCGACAGCGCGTTGACCGGCGCCGGACGCGGCGCCTTCGCCCGGGGTGGGGCAGGGTTCAGCCGCCGGTGACGGGTGGCCCTGGAGCGTCCCGTCAGACGGCATGCCGCCACGATCCCGACGTGCGGTGCGAGCTGCTCGACCAGGGCGTGAAGGTGGTGTTCGAGGACGTCGTTCAGTCCGCGCTGTCGGAGACCGATTCCAACAGCGCGACAGCTTTTCCCAGCACCTCCACCGCGGCCCGGTTCTTCGCCAGCTCCTTCTCCAACCGCTCCACCTGCCTGCGCAGCTTGTCGTTCTCGGCCTCGGCTGGGTGCTTCTTCGGCCGTGCGGGGCTGGTGCGGTGGTCGGTCAGCCTCTCCAGCGCGCCGGCGTCCCGGGCCTGGCGCCACTCGATGATGTGCGAGTGGTACAGCCGCTCCCGGCGCAGGATTGCGCCCTTGTCCCCGGCGGGGGCGGTGTCGTACTCGGCGACGATCCGCAGCTTGTACTCGGGGGTGAAGCGGCGGCGCTTCGGCTTCGGGGCGGGATCCTGCCCGGAGGGCTTGGTGCTGGTCATGCGGGTGATGCTCCTGTC
>NZ_BMQA01000215.1 GCF_014647875.1 Streptomyces brasiliensis
CCAGCCATCAGGCTTGAGACCGAACCGCCAGTGGGCGAAGAGGTTCGGGTACCGGCGGGCAGTGCCCGCCAGCAGTTCCTTCGCCTTCCTCTCCCTGCGGTGAAGCCGTTTGTACTTCCGGCAAGCCCAGCGCACCAGATACTCGTTGAGGCGCCGGAGAAGGGGATACAACATGGACTTGTAGAAGCGCCCGTAATAGTTGACCCACCCTTGCACGACGCTGTTGAACATCCGCGCAAGGTCGTTGAGGGACTTGTCACTGCGGGCGGCAATGCGCCAGGAGCGGATCTCCTTGCCCATCGCCTTGATCGCCTCCTTACTGACCGCAGGCAGGAAGCTCACGAAGTGCTTCCCGTACCGGTTCTTGGCCAGCCTCGGCCGGAAGGTGTACCCGAGGAACGTGAACGACGTGTGCTCATACGAGCCGCGCCGGTCAGCATCCTTGCAATACACCACGCGCGTCTTGTCCGGATGCAACTCCAGACCGACCTGCGCCAATCTCGCAGCAAGAGCGTCCCGCACGCGGCGGGCCTGATGCTCGCTGCGGCAGTGAATCACCGCATCGTCGCAGTACCGCTCGAACGTAACCTGCGGGAATTCCCGCGCCAGCCACATGTCGAACGCGTAGTGGAGATACAAATTCGCCAGCACAGGAGAGATCGCCGACCCCTGGGGAGTCCCGCGTTCCCGTTGCTGCACCGTGCCGTCCGGCCTCGCCAGCGGGGCCACCAGCCACCGCTTGACGTAGAGCAGGACCCACTTCCCGTCAGCGTCGACATGCCTCTCGACGGCCTTGAGCATCAACTCATGGTCCACGCTGTCGAAGAACGCCCGGATGTCCAGATCGACCACCCAGTTGCTCCTCCAACAGCGCCGCCGGCAGGTCTCCACCGCGTCCAGCGCGGACTGCCTGGGCCGGTAGCCGTAGGAGTCCGGATGGAACACAGGCTCCACCCGCCGCTCCAGATACATGGCGGCCACCGTCTGAGCGATCCGATCGGCCACTGTGGGAACCCCGAGTACACGGACACTTTTCCCGCCCGCCTTGGGGATCTCCACGGCCTTCACCGCCGGAGGGAAGTACGAGCCAGACGACATGCGATTCCACAGCTTGTACAGATTCCCCTTGAGGTTCTGCTCGAACTGCTCGATCGACACCCCGTCCACCCCGGGTGCACCCCGATTGGCTTTGACCCTCAGATACGCCTCCCACACCATCGACTTCGGAATGTAAAACGACTTGGTCTCGGCCTGCGGCCTTGATCCGTTCACCTGGCTCCTCCCGGAAACACCGGTTGACCACCAAACAAGATCAGGACGACCCGCCCCCTCAATGCCGTTGCTTGATTCGGTCAAGGAGTTCGGTGTGAGGCGGTGACGGCACGGGCGGG
>NZ_BMQA01000216.1 GCF_014647875.1 Streptomyces brasiliensis
CCCTCTCCCGACCCCCACCGGGGTCGGCGTCAGGGTGTCCACCACTCAGGGGGAGGTCCCTACTTCTCCATCCGCCGGGTGTGGGCGGATGGAGGTTATGCCGGGCGTCTGGTCGACTGGGCGGCCGAGAAACTCCAGCTCACGGTGGAAATCGTCAGACGCGCCGACCACACCACGGGGTTCGTGGTGCTGCCACGCAGGTGGGTGGTGGAGAGAACGCTGAGCCGGCTGATGCGCTCGCGTCGTCTGGTCCGCGACTACGAGACCCTGCCCGCCATGCACGAGGCCATGGTGCTGTGGTCGATGACCATGCTCATGAGCGGCCGCCGGGCCGGACGCCGCCCAGGCGCTTTCAGCCGGACGGCACTGCGAGCGCGGTGAACACCCCCGGCCGCACCTGCAGCGCCCAGCCCCGTTCCACCAGGCGTTTAGCCTTCGACCGCAGCCCTTCGATCTTCGCCGGGACCGCCTCAAGGCCCAGGGCCACGGCCAACTGCTGGCAGCGCATGCCCTCCCGGCCCGCCTCCGACTCCAGCACCGACACGATGCGTTGACAGTCCGGTGCGAGAACCGACACCGCCATGCCTTCACTCCGGTGCGGCACCGGCGAACCCGCCATCGCGCCCCTCGCCGGCCCCGCGACCGCCGAAGGTGGTTCGGCCAGCACCTCCGCCACCGTCGCCCGGGCAACCGCCAGCCGCTGAAGGGCGCCTTCCACCGCACCGAGCGCGGCCTGCACCTGCTCGGCTTCCTCCCACAACCGCGCGGTCTCTTCCCGGACCCTCTTCTCCCGGGCCTCCAGCAGAGCGAGTACCGACAGCACCAGCCACCTCCACGAACCAGATGAGCAGAGCCCGCCACCGCGACCGTCCGCTACGCCTTCCCACGGCACACCCTGGACGGCGCCGACGTCCGCGCCGCCCTGCTCGAGCTGGTGATCCGCGCGGCGGTGCTCGGTCGACTTGGTAGTCCGGCGGCGGTGTTGTCCAGAAATCCGTCCGCTCTGCCGGATTGCACTGCAGACCTGTCTAGGGGTTCGACGTGCTTCCTGTGCGCTCCGGCGGCAGCAGGTGCCGACCTGTCCGTGCCGGGGCTGAGGCCGGCGTGGCTGTGCGCCGCTCTCGTCGGCGCCTCCACGCACGTGGGCGGTCTGGGGCATCCTGACACTCTCACCGTCTGGCAGCGGCTGGCGGCCTGGCGGGGGAACGAGGGGGTCCGGCCACGCCGTGGATGGTGGACTGGTGGTCGTCGCTGGGGTATGGATGGCGTGGGAGGCGTGTGATCTGTCGGACGATGGTCTGGTGTGGATGTTCCGGGGAGGGATGTCCCTGGGCCGGGGTCCAGACGAGAATCCCGGCCCGATCACGGGCCGGGATTCTGTGTTGTGCG
>NZ_BMQA01000217.1 GCF_014647875.1 Streptomyces brasiliensis
CCAGCCATCAGGCTTGAGACCGAACCGCCAGTGGGCGAAGAGGTTCGGGTACCGGCGGGCGGTGCCCGCCAGTAGTTCCTTCGCCTTCCGCTCCCTGCGGTGAAGCCGTTTGTACTTCCGGCAAGCCCAGCGCACCAGGTACTCGTTGAGGCGCCGGAGGAGGGGATACAACATGGACTTGTAGAAGCGCCCGTAATAGTTGACCCACCCTTGCACAATGCTGTTGAACATCCGCGCAAGGTCGTTGAGGGACTTGTCACTGCGGGCGGCGATGCGCCAGGAACGTATCTCCTTGCCCATCGCCTTGATCGCCTCCTTGCTGACCGCGGGCAGGAAGTTCACAAAGTGCTTCCCGTACCGGTTCTTGGCCAGCCTCGGACGGAACGTGTACCCGAGGAACGTAAACGACGTGTGCTCGTACGAACCGCGCCGGTCAACGTCCTTGCAATACACGATGCACGTCTTGTCCGGATGCAATTCCAGACCGACCTGCGCCAATCTCACGGCGAGCGCGTCCCGCACGCGGCGGGCCTGCCTCTCGCTCTTGCAGTGAATCACTGCATCGTCGCAGTACCGCTCGAAGGTAACGTGCGGAAAGTTCCGCATCAGCCACACATCGAACGCGTAGTGGAGATACAGATTCGCCAGCACAGGGGAAATAGCCGATCCCTGGGGAGTCCCACGAACCCGCTGCTGCACCGTTCCGTCCTGCTTTGCCAGCGGGGCCACAAGCCACCGCTTGACGTAGAGCAGAACCCACTTCCCGTCCTCATCGATATGCCGCTCAACGGCCTTGAGCATCAGCTCGTGGTCCACGCTGTCGAAGAACGCCCGGATGTCGAGATCGACCACCCAGTCGCTGCGCCAACAGCGCCGTCGGCACTGCTCCACCGCATCCAACGCCGACCGCCTCGGCCGGTAACCGTAGGAGTCAGGATGGAACACAGGCTCCACCCGCCGCTCCAGATACATCGCGGCCACCGTCTGAGCGATCCGGTCAGCCACAGTGGGCACCCCAAGCACACGGATACCTTTCCCGCCCGCCTTGGGGATCTCCACGGCCTTCACCGCCGGAGGGAAGTACGAGCCGGACGAGAGCCGATTCCACAGCTTGTACAGATTCCCCTTGAGGTTCTGCTCGAACTGCTCGATCGACACCCCATCCACCCCGGGTGCACCCCGATTGGCTTTGACCCTCAGATACGCCTCCCACACCATCGGCTTCGGAATGTAAAACGACTTGGTCTCGGCCTGCGGCCTTGATCCGTTCACCTGGCTCCTCCCGGAAGCACCGGTTGACCACCAAACAAGATCAGGACGACCCGCCCCCTCAATGCCGTTGCTTGATTCAGTCAAGGAGTTCGGTGTGAGGCGGTGACGGCACGGG
>NZ_BMQA01000218.1 GCF_014647875.1 Streptomyces brasiliensis
CCCACATCGAACAGATCCGCCGACGCGATCAACGACCCACGCAACCCAGCCGGACGCCCCTCCTCGTCCAACACCTCCGACAACGACACATCAAGGTCGAACCTCGCCGCTCCCGTCGTCGTTCGGTCCGCGGCCCGCGACTCCTCACCCGCAGGCTCGACGTTCTGCAGTGTCAGCATCACCTGGAACAGTGGATGCCGGGACAGCGAGCGCTCCGGGGCCAGCTCCTCCACCAGCCGCTCGAAGGGCACGTCCTGGTGTGCCAACGCGCCCAGGCTCGCCTCACGCACCCGAGCCAGCACCTGACGGAACTCCGGGTCCCCCGACAGATCCGTCCGCACCACCAACGTATTCACGAAGAACCCGACGAGATCGTCCAACGCCTCATCCGTACGACCAGCAACCGCCGAACCCACCGGAACATCCGTCCCCGCACCAAGGCGCGAAAGGGTGACCGCCAACGCCGCCTGCAGGACCATGAACGCGGTCGCGCCCTCGGCTCGCCCCAGCTCCACCACCCGCTGATGCACCTCGGCCGACACCCGCAACGGCACCCGATGCCCCACATGACCAGACACCGCAGGACGCGCCCGATCTGCGGGCAGCGCGATCTCTTCCGGTGCCCCGGCCAACTCCTGGCGCCAGTACTCCACTTGCTCCGACAGCAGACTGCCCGCGTCGGACTCCGCACCCAGCAACTCCCGCTGCCACAGGGCGTAGTCCGCATACTGCACCGGCAACGGCTCCCACACCGGAGCCTCACCCTGCAACCGCGCCTCATACGCCTCCGAGAACTCACGCCGCAGCACACCCAACGACCAGCCATCGCCAGCAATGTGATGCACCACCACCACGAGCACCCGCTCGTCGGAACCGGCCTCGAACAACCACGCCCGAATCGGCACCTCCGCCGACAAATCAAACGCGTACCGCGAGGCCTGCGCCACCCCCTCGCCCAGGTCTTCCGACGTCACCTGCGACACCTGGAGGCTCCAGTCCAGGTTCCGCGGGTCGAGGATCCGCTGGTACGGCTCGTCGTCCACCGCCGGGAACACCGTGCGCAGCGACTCATGCCGGGCGATCACATCACGCAGTGCCTCACCCAGCGCGGCGATATCCACCTCGCCGCTCAGCCGCACCAGCAGCGGGATGTTGTACGTCGGGCTCGGGCCATCCAGTTGGGCCAGGAACCACAACCGCCGCTGCGCAAACGACAACGTCACCCGCTCCGGACGCGTCTCCACCGCCCGCAACGACGTCCGAGCCCGCCCGACTCCTTCGGCCAGGCGGTCGGCGAAAGTGGCCACCGTCGGTGCCTCGAACAACGCCCGAACCTCGACCTCCACCCCCAACACGAC
>NZ_BMQA01000219.1 GCF_014647875.1 Streptomyces brasiliensis
TCCTCCGCCTCGGCGTCGGCGGGGGCGGTGAACGGCTTGATCTCGTTGACGAACTCGGTCTCGATCCAGCGGGTGTGGACCGTGAACGGGGTGGTGGAGCCGGTCAGTTCGGGGGCGAACGCCGGGTCCTTGACGACCGCGCGGTGGAAGGGGATGGCGGTGGCCATGCCCTCGACCTGGAACTCCTCCAGGGCGCGGGCGGCGCGCTGGAGGGCCTCGGCGCGGGTGCGGCCGGTGACGATCAGCTTGGCGAGCAGGGAGTCCCAGGCGGGGCCGATGACGCTGCCGGACTCCACGCCGGCGTCCAGGCGGACACCGGGGCCGGCCGGCGCCTCGAAGCGGGTGACGGTGCCGGGGGCGGGCAGGAAGTTGCGGCCCGGGTCCTCGCCGTTGATGCGGAACTCGAAGGAGTGGCCGCGCAGCGCCGGGTCGCCGTAGCCGAGGGGCTCGCCGTCGGCGATGCGGAACATCTCGCGGACCAGGTCGATGCCGGCGATCTCCTCGGTGACCGGGTGCTCCACCTGGAGGCGGGTGTTGACCTCGAGGAAGGAGATCGTGCCGTCGGTGCCGACGAGGAACTCCACGGTGCCGGCGCCGACGTAGCCGGCCTCCTTGAGGATGGCCTTCGAGGACGAGTACAGCTCGGCGAGCTGCTCGTCGGACAGGAACGGGGCGGGGGCCTCCTCGACCAGCTTCTGGTGGCGGCGCTGCAGGGAGCAGTCACGGGTGGAGACGACGACCACGTTGCCGTGCTGGTCGGCCAGGCACTGGGTCTCCACGTGGCGTGGCTTGTCCAGGTAGCGCTCCACGAAGCACTCGCCCCGGCCGAAGGCCGCGACGGCCTCGCGGACCGCGGACTCGTACAGCTCGGGGACCTCGTCGAGGGTGCGGGCGACCTTCAGGCCGCGGCCGCCGCCGCCGAACGCGGCCTTGATGGCGATCGGCAGGCCGTGCTCCTCGGCGAACGCGACGACCTCGTCGGCGCCGGAGACCGGGTCCGGCGTACCGGCCACGAGCGGGGCGCCGGCGCGCTGCGCGATGTGCCGCGCGGCGACCTTGTCGCCCAGGTCGCGGATGGCCTGCGGCGGCGGGCCGATCCAGATCAGGCCCGCGTCCAGGACCGCCTGGGCGAAGTCGGCGTTCTCGGAGAGGAAGCCGTAGCCGGGGTGGATGGCGTCCGCGCCGGACTCGCGCGCGGCCTTGAGGACCTTCTCGATGTCCAGGTAGCTGGTGGCCGGAGTGTCACCGCCCAGGGCGAACGCCTCATCCGCGGCCCGGACGTGCAGAGCGTCCCGGTCCGGGTCTGCGTAGACGGCCACGCTCGC
>NZ_BMQA01000220.1 GCF_014647875.1 Streptomyces brasiliensis
GGGCGAGGGGGGATCGTGACGCGAAGGCGGCCGTTCCAGTTCTCGGAGTGCCTAACTCCCGGAACCAGAACGGCCGTTGACGTGAGTATCTCCAGCTGTCTGTGTGATGTCGAACCGAAGGGCGCGCTGGCCCGTTTCCGCCGTGGCTACCACGATTGCCTGTACCGGCGCGCGGACGCGCTCTTCGAGTTGACCGACGCCGTGCTGTGCTCCGGCACTCCGGTGCGCTCGCTGGTGGAACTGGCCCTGGAGCCTGAGTTCCAGCGCGGTCACGGCGCCCTGTACGACGCGGTCAACCAGGGCTGGATGGAGTTCACCCGCCTGCGCTGGCTGGTGGCCACCACCCCCGTGCCCAGGAGTGCCGAGGGGCGCATCGTGCTGGCGGTGGACGTCACTGCGTGGCTGCGCCCCGGTGCGGACACCAGTCCCGAGCGCAGGTTCTGCCACGTCAGCGGCTACGGCACGGCCACCGGCCAGAACATCCCCGGCTGGCCCTACTCATTTCTGGCCGCTCTCGAGCCCGGACGTTCCTCGTGGACCGCAATCCTTGACGCGCAGCGGGTGGCCCCGGGCGACGATGTCACCGAGCTGACCGCCGACCAGATCCGCGAGGCCCTCGACCGCCTCACCCGCACCGGCCACCGCCACGAGGGCGACCCCGATGTGCTCGTGGTCCTCGACGCCGGCTACGACGCCACCCGCCTGGCCTGGCTCCTGTCCGACCTGCCAGTGGAACTCGTCGTCCGGGTCCGCTCCGACCGGGTGTATTACACCGATCCCGGCGAGCCCGTCTACCGCCGCCGGGGCGGGCGGCCCGCCCGTCACGGCCACCGCCTCACCCTGGCCGCCACCCCGGACACCTGGCCCACTCCCGACCAGCACACCGTGAACGACACCCGCCGCTACGGCCGGGCCGAAACACGCAGCTGGGACCGCATGCACCAACAGCTCCAACGCCGCGGCCCCTGGGCCGACGACGTACACCCCGATGAGGAACTCCCCATCCTGCACGGCACACTGATCCGCCTCACGGTCGCCCGCCTGCCCTCCGAACGCACCCCGGACCCGGTATGGCTGTGGACCTCACGCACCGGCGCCGACCCCACACACATCGACCGTCTCTGGTCGGCCTACCTGCGCCGATTCGACCTGGAACACACCTTCAGAATGATCAAGCAGACCCTGGGCTGGACCGCTCCGCACGTACGCGACCCCCACAGCGCCGACCTGTGGACCTGGCTCATCATCGCCGCCTACACCCAGCTACGCCTCGCCCGTCCCCTTGCCGAAGACCACCGCCGCCCCTGGGAACGCCCCAAGCCCC
>NZ_BMQA01000221.1 GCF_014647875.1 Streptomyces brasiliensis
GGGCGCACACCCGCAGATGGCTTCTGCTCCCTGCGCATGAGGCGGGCCACCGTGCAACTCTCCGTAGTAAACGGGCAGTTCAACGACGGAGGTGCAGGGTGGCCCTGTCCCAGCATGACCTACTCCGGCTGCTGGAGTCATTACGTTCGGCGGATGGACTCGAACTCGTCCGGGGTGTCGCCGAGCGGATGCTTCAGGAACTGATCGAGGCCGAGGCCACGGCCCAGATCGGCGCGGAGTGGAACGAGCACACCCAGACACGCACCGCGTTCCGCAACGGGCACCGGGACAAAACGCTGACCACCCAGGCCGGCGACCTGGACCTGGCCATCCCCAAACTGCGGTCGGGGAGCTTCTTCCCCGTGCTGCTGGAGCGACGGCGCCGGATCGACCAGGCCCTGTATGCGGTCATCATGGAGGCCTACGTCCATGGCGTGTCCACGAGGTCGGTCGACGACCTGGTCAAGGCCCTCGGCGCGGACACCGGGATCTCAAAGAGCGAAGTCTCCCGGATCTGCCAGGACCTGGATGACCAGCTGACCGCGTTCCGCAGCAGGCCCCTGGACCATGTCCGCTTCCCGTACGTCTACCTGGACGCGACCTACTGCAAGGCGAGGGTCGAGCACCAGATCGTGTCCCGGGCCGTGGTGATCGCCACCGGGATCACCGAGGACGGTGGCCGCGAGGTGCTGGGAGTGATGGTCGGCGACAGCGAGACCGAAGTGTTCTGGACCGAGTTCCTGCGCCACCTGCGCGGACGCGGTCTGACCGGAGTCCGGCTCGTGATCGGCGATCACCACTTAGGGCTGGTCAAGGCCATCCGGAAGGTCATGCTCGGGTCTGCCTACCAGCGCTGCAGGGTTCACTTCCTGCGCAACGTGTTCAGCGTGATCAACAAGGAAGCGGCCGAGATGGTCGCCGCGACGATCCGCACGATCTTCGCCCAGCCCACCGCCGACGCGGTCCGCACCCAGCTCGATACTGTCGCCGACATGCTCGGCACCCAGTTCCCGAAGGTCAAAACGATGCTGCTGGAAGCGAAGGACGACCTGACCGCCTTCGCCACCTTCCCGGGCCGGCACTGGAAGAAGATCCAGTCCACCAACCCACTGGAGCGGATCAACCGCGAGGTCAAGCGCCGCACCGATGTCGTCCAGGTCTTCCCCAACGACGACGCGCTCCTGCGGCTGGTCACCGCCGTGCTCTTCGAACTGCACGACGAATGGATCGCCTTCCCCCGCCGCTACCTGCCCGAGGGAAGCATGGACCAGCTCTACCCCGCCGAGCGCCCCGACAGCGCCCCCGAGCTA
>NZ_BMQA01000222.1 GCF_014647875.1 Streptomyces brasiliensis
GATCTGGATCAAAGACCTCGCTCAGACCACCACTTGATCACGATTCAATACGCGCCCTAGCACGTCCAACTGCTCGAGGGCGAGTTTGTCGCGCCTCGATTTGGTGTTCGAGACCCACACGCCCAGCTTGACGACCACTGGCTCGGTCTCGCCGTCAATGGTGATCTGTTCGCTGTGGCCGCGTGGTACGGGCCGGCGGGCGCCTTCCCGTTCTACCCATTGCGTGAGGGCTGTCAGGCCGCGCTGGAACGCCTGCTGTGTCTTGCGATGGCCGGCAGGATGCCGTCGGGTTCGTCGGCGGAGAGGTCGGCGAGGATGCGGTAGTGGCGTTGCCAGTCCAGCGGCCAGGGGCAGTCCCAGTCTGGGTCGATCGCCGTCAGCTGTGCGCCACGTTCCGCCGCCCGCTCCGGGTCCTTGCCCAGGCCGTTCTTCGCTCCCTTGCGGCGGAGGTGGGACCGCTGGCCGTCCCCGCCAGGTCGAACGTCACTGGTCGCCGGAGCGGCGCGGTGTTGTCATGGGTAGGGAGACGGGCGTGGACGAGCGGCCGCGAAGGCCGGGGCGCTGCGCCGTCGCGAAGGGGAGGAGGCCGATGCCATGCTGCACCGTTGCACGGTCGGTGACGTGATGACCGAAGAAGTCATCACGCTCCGCCCCGACACACCGTTCCACGAGATCGCCTCCTTGCTGGACGCGAACGACATTGCCGCGGCCCCGGTCATCGATGACGAGGGCGCCCCCATCGGCGTCGTGTCCGCGTCCGACGTGCTGCGGCACGAGACCGGCATGCCCGATCCGCAGGGGCGGGACGGGAGCTATGAGCGCGCGTGGGGCAAGGCCCGGGCCCGGACCGCGGGCGCGCTCATGAGCAGCCCTGTCTTCACCGCCCGTGCCGACTGGACGATCCCCCGGGCCGCGCGGGAACTCCGCAGGCGGCACGTCAAGCAACTGCCGGTCGTCGGCGACCATGGGCTCCTGACTGGCATCGTCAGCCGTAGCGACCTGCTGAATGCCTTCATCCGCTCCGACGTCGAAATCCGCGGCGAGGTCGAGCGGGACGTCCTGGGGCGCATCCTCGGCCTGGAAGAGGGCACCGTCGCGGTCGAGGTCCGGGACGGTGCCGTTACCCTGCGGGGCCACGTCCCGGAACCGCGTCTTGTCCCGGTGGTCGTGGGCCTGTGCCAGGGCGTCGACGGTGTCGTCGCCGTGGACGCCCACCTCGCGGCCGCCCGGGCGGACTAGGGCGCGTATTGAGTCGTGATCAAGTGGTGGTCTGAGCGAGGTCTTTGATCCAGAT
>NZ_BMQA01000223.1 GCF_014647875.1 Streptomyces brasiliensis
GACGAGAACTGCGAGAAGGGCGAGAAGGGCGAGAAGGGCGAGAAGGGCGAGAAGGGCGAGCACCACGAGAAGATGGAGGACGGCGTAAAGGTCAAGAACGGAGTCGTCGGCAGCTTCCGCGTCATCAAGCGCCACTTCAACGAGAAGGACGAGCGCGGGGACTTCGACGACTTCGACGAAGACTGACACCAGCAACACGTCTGACGCGCATGCTGGATGGCGCCGGCCCGCCGCAATCGGGCCGGCGCCCACCAGCCAGGCGCACAACACAGAATCCCGGCCCGCAGTAAACGGGCCGGGATTCTCGTCTGGACCCCGGCCCAAGGACATCCCTTCCCGGAACATCCACACCAGACCATCGTCCGACGGATCACACGCCTCCCACGCCATCCATACCCCAGCGACGACCACCAGTCCACCGTCCACGGCGTGGCCCGACCCCCTCGTTCCCCCGCCAGGCCGCCAGCCGCTGCCAGACGGTGAGAGTGTCAGGATGCCCCAGACCGCCCAGGTGCGTGGAGGCGCCGACGAGAGCGGCGTACAGCCACGCCGGCCTCAGCCCCGGCATGGACAGACGCCCCGCGATCGCGGCGAGCATGTAGCAGCTGATGCCGACCGCGAGCGGGACGGGGTATCGCGTACGCCTCTTCCGCGCCTCATCATTCACCGGCGTTCGCTCTCGGCGGCGGTGTAGTGCATGACGGCATCGGCCACGACTCGCTCGCCCTCGCCGATCGGGTGGGACGCCTCGGGGGTCCAGTCCCAGGGGCCGTGCTCGTGTCCGAGCCGGCGGGCGTCTTCGGCAAAAGCCAGATGGGCGCGCACGACGGCGAGGGTGTGAGGGGTCTTCAGTGATGCGGCGGTGGTCGAGGTGATGGGGGAGGGAGGACGGCCCCGCAGGACGGGCAGGTCTCGGGTCAGGCGCGCTCCCTCCTGCGTGAGGTACCAGGCGTTGGTACGTGAACGGTTCGCGTCCGGCAGGACCGTGCAGTCGACGAAGCTGTCGCAGCGCAGTCTGTTCAGGACGCGGGAGATCAGCTGCCGCGTGCCGTCCGGCCGCAGCATCCGGCGTAACTGGCTGGTGGTGGCGATACGGTGCTGGGCGAGCGCGGCCAGTACGAGCCCCCGGCGCCCCATGCGTCCAAGGTGGTGGGACAGGCGGCTGCGCTGCCAGTCGATGACATCGGCGAGTTCGGATGACCGCAGGCTCCGGCTCGTGGCCTCACGGTAGCTGTCAAGTCAAATGAAACGAATGTGCGGCTATGAACTGTGTTGCTGTGGTTCG
>NZ_BMQA01000224.1 GCF_014647875.1 Streptomyces brasiliensis
CCCCAACAACCGAACCCGCTCATCAACCCCCACCACATCCACGCCACCAAGAACCACATCTGTCCCCCCGTTCAGCGCGTCGACCACGCGCTCCACGGCGGTACGCAGCAACTGGACGATCGCTTCCGGGTCGAGCGCATCCACGGTCTGCACGCTCAGGCTCAGCCCGCCCGTCCCCCAGTCGTTGACCGACACGGTCACCGGGTAGTTGGTCCGGTCCTGGACCATGACGCGCTGGATGCCCTCGATCGACCTCTGCCCGTTCCGCTCCTCGTCGGCCGGGCGTTCGGCAGCGGCGGTCACGTGCCGGTAGTTGAACAGCGAGGTGAACAGCGGCGTGTTGTCGGTGATCCCGCTGACCTGCTGCGCCACCGACAGCGGTGCGTGTTCGTGCTCCAGCAGTCCCGCCAGCTGGTCCCGCATGCCCTCGACAGCAGCGCGTACGCCCACCTGGCCGGTACGCACCCGCACGGGCAGGGTGTTGAGGAACGGACCCAGCACCCGCTCCGCTCCCTCACCGGCGTTCATCCGGCCGAACAGCACGGTCCCGAAGACGACGTCGTCACGCCCCGACAGCACCCCGAGCACGCGCGCCCACGCCACGTGCAGCACCGTCGCCGTGCTGACCCCTAACTCCCATGCCACGCGCCGCAGTCCGTCGGTGGCCTCGGCGGCGACGGGCATGACTGCCGAGGCCACGCCACCGTCGCCACCGCGTGTGTCGAGCAGCCCGTACGGGGCGGTCGGCTCCGTCACATCGCCGAGCAGCTCGGCGAAGTACCGCTCGTACTCCGCCCGGGGCACCGCACGCGTCTGCGCCACGAAGTTCCGGAACGGCATCGCCGGCGCCAACTCGTCCGCGTGGCCCGTGAGTACCGACCTGAGTTCGTCCAGCAGCACGTCCATGCCCATGTGGTCATGCAGCATGTGATGCATACGCACCACGGCCAGCCATCGGCCTTCGGGGAGCTCGGCCGCATGCACGTCCAGCAGCGGCGCCCGGCCCAGGTCCATCACCGGTCCCGCGAGGGCGATCAAGCGCTCCGCCCGCTGTGCGGGCTCGTCTACCTCACCCTCCAAGTTGTGTTCTACGAGCGGCAGTTGTGCCTGCCGCCACACCACCTGCACCGGCTCACGCAACCCCTCCCACACCACACCCGTGCGATAGATGTCATGCCGGTCCATCACCCGCTGCAACGCACCCGTGAACGTCTCCAACCGCTCCCGGGAGTCGAACTCCACCACCCGCGCCGTCAGATAGACGTCCCCACCCTCACC
>NZ_BMQA01000225.1 GCF_014647875.1 Streptomyces brasiliensis
TCCGTGCCGGTGAGAGGAATTGCTCCGCAATTCCTCTCAGTAATTCGCTCCGCGAATTACTGAAAAGCGGCAGCTACGTTGGGGGTGCGCCGGACCGACCGTTCATAACAGCAAGCTGATATGATTTCAGAAACTCAATTCGTCGCTCGAATCTAATCCTCTGTATCCCCTACTCTGACTGGATCTGACCTCACCTCAATTTTCCTACTCCCAAATTCGCCTGAGAATACGTCGGTTATGTTGCCTTCCCGTAATCTCTGACCAGAGCACACGCGGAACGCGCCGAGCTCACGGCCACTCCCCCACGGGGCACCAGCCCGAACCCACGCCAGCACACGGCCAGCGCGACGGCCCCCGGCCGACGCGCAACCACACCTACCCCGCACCCCGATCCCCGACGCTGCCATGCCACCCGCCCCCGCACCCATTCCTCACTCATCCTTCAACCGGGGCGGGACAAGTGGCAGCAGAGGGGATGTCAGCAACCCGACCACACACAGAAAGCCAGCGACCTGCGGTGACGTAGTAGCCGGCCCCCAGGCCCCGCAACCTCTAGCGCAACACCTGACGCAACATCAGGCGCAACCCTTCACGCAACACGGGGCGCAACAGGGGCTTCCCCTCACGCGAAACTCCACTATTATTGTGAGTGCAGGGGGAGGCGACCCCCCTGCACCGCAAAAGTCCAACGAAGGGGAGAGCATGGAAATCCAGATCTCAGATGGGATCGTCCGCCGGGTGCGCGGCGGTAAGGATGCACCCATGAACGGCCTTGCAATCCAGGCCCGCACGATCGCGAACTTCCTTCCGCTGATCTGCCAGCGGGCAGGCGGGAACATCGTGCACAACTCCGACGCGAACTACACCGGCATTCGCTTCGACACCAAGGTAGGCCCGGTCGTGCTGGAAATGCCGACGGGTGACCGTCCCTACCGGCTCGTTCACGAACTGCCGGAGCCGGACGAGACCGGGCGCACCGAAGTGGAGATGCGGCGTTTCCCGCAGATCTACAGGCCGCGTGGCGTTGCGCACATCACGGCTGAGTTCCTCCAGTCTCGCGGATTCCTGAAGTAATCCGTAGGTAATTCCCCGGGGGAAACAGTCGAAGGTTTCCATTGTTTCCCCCGGGCCCACACACCGTGATCGGAAAAAGGGGAGACTGATCATGAGGCTTGTTTCGTGTGTGACCGGCGAGGAAATCAGCACGGGCCGTACCCTCAATGCCGTTGCTTGATTCAGTCAAGGAGTTCGGTGTGAGGCGGTGACGGCACGGG
>NZ_BMQA01000226.1 GCF_014647875.1 Streptomyces brasiliensis
AGAAGATCACAATCTAACTGACGATGATCAATCGGGGTACCTAACAAAGCCCTACTAGTGTCCTGCGCCAGAGATCCGTCGGCAGAATTGGGCGAGGGAGTCGAGGATCTCCTCGGCTGTTTTCGTCCAGATGAACGGCTTGGGGTCCTCGTTCCAGTCCTTGACCCACGCGCGGATGTCGGCCTCGAGCGCCTGGACGTTCTTGTGTGCGCCGCGGCGGATCTTCTGGTCGGCCAGGAAGCCGAACCACCGCTCGACCTGGTTGATCCAGGAGGAGCCGGTGGGAGTGAAGTGCATGTGGAACCGTGGGTGCTTGGCCAGCCACGTCCTGATCGCGGGGGTCTTGTGGGTGCCGTAGTTGTCGCAGATCAGGTGGATCTGGAGGTGCGAGGGCACCTCCTTGTCGATCCTGATCAGGAACTTCTTGAACTCCGCTGCCCGGTGCCGGCGGTGCAGGGCACTGATGACCTCGCCGGTGGCCACGTCGAACGCGGCGAAGAGGGTGGTCAGGCCGTTGCGGACGTAGTCGTGGGTGCGCCGCTCGGGCATGCCCGGCATTATCGGCAGCACCGGCTGGGACCGGTCCAGGGCCTGGATTTGGGACTTCTCGTCCACCGAGAGGACCACCGCGCCCTCGGGCGGGTTGAAGTACAGGCCGACGACGTCGTAGACCTTCTCCACGAACAGCGGGTCCGTCGACAGCTTGAAGGTGTCCGTCAGATGCGGCTTGAGCTGGAACTTCCGCCAGATCCGGCCGACGGTGGACTTCGACAGCCCGCTGTGCTCCGCCATCGACTTCCGCGACCAGTGGGTGGCGTTCTTCGGGATCTCCTCCAGCGTGGTGACCACGACCGCCTCCACCTGGTCAACGCTGATGGTGGGCGGCCGGCCCGGCCGCGGCTCGTCGGCCAGGCCGTCCAGCCGCTCCGCCAGGAACCGGCGCCGCCACTTGCGGACGGTGTCGGCGGTCACCCGCAACTCGCGGGCGACCGCGACGATCGGCGGAATCTCCGGGCCCGCACATGCCAGCACGATCCGCGCACGCAGGGCGAGCGCCTGGGCCGACGACGCCCGCCGCGTCCACCGCTCCAACACCGCCCGCTCGCCATCAGACAACAGCAACGGTTCCAGCTTCGGGCCTCGACGAGGAACTGACGCACCAGCAGCAGAAGTCACGTAACTACTAACGATCAACTACTGGCGCAGGACACTAGGGCGCGTATCGAGTCGTGATCAATCTGTCGGATCCGCCCTCAGGGCAGGGTCTGGA
>NZ_BMQA01000227.1 GCF_014647875.1 Streptomyces brasiliensis
ACGTCAGCCCGATCGACGGCAGTACCGAGGACGAGGTGACCAGATTGCTCGGCCTCGGCGCCACCAGGACGGATGTGGGCCAGGGCTCAGACCGAAACTGGGTGGTCATGGCAGACCCCGAGGGCAACGAGTTCTGTGTCCTGCGCACCCTGGCACCGCAGAACTAGTGTCCTGAGTCGGGAATTCGCTTCGTAATCTGTCCGGGTGCGGCATTCTGGTCGGATGGCGAGGATGGGACGGCCGAAGGCCGAGCTGGTGCTGACCGATGATGAACGCGAGACGTTGACCCGCTGGGCCAGGCGCCGGACTTCTTCGCAGGCTCTGGCTCTGCGGTGTCGGATCGTGCTGGAGAGCGCAACTGGCCTGACGAACAAGGACGTTGCGGCCCGTCTGGGTGTCGAGGCGCATACGGTCAGCCGTTGGCGGGCCCGGTTCGTGCGCGACCGGCTGGAGGGTCTGACCGACGAGCCTCGTCCGGGCGGGCCGAGGAAAATCACCGACGATCAGGTGGAAGAGGTGATCGTCAGGACGCTGGAGAGCACGCCGAGGGACGCCACGCACTGGTCGACGCGGGCGATGGCCAAGGAGGTGGGCCTGTCCCAGTCGGCGATCTCGCGGATCTGGCGGACCTTCGGCCTCAAGCCCCATCTGGTGGACACCTTCAAGCTCTCGAAGGACCCGCAGTTCATCGAGAAGGTCCGCGACGTGGTCGGGCTGTATCTGGCACCGCCCGAGCACGCGCTGGTGCTCTGCGTGGACGAGAAGACGCAGATCCAGGCTCTGGACCGGTCGGCGCCGGTGCTGCCGATGATGCCGGGCATGCCCGAGCGGCGCAACCACGACTACGTGCGCGGTGGCGTCACCACCCTGTTCGCCGCACTCAACGCCGCCACCGGCGAGGTCATCGGGCAGATCCACCGGCGTCACCGGGCCGTGGAGTTCAAGAAGTTCCTCGTCCGGATCGACAAGGAGGTGCCCGCCGGCCTGGACGTGCGCCTGATCTGTGACAACGCCTCCACCCACAAAACACCTGCCATCCAGCGATGGCTGGCCGCGCACCCCCGCTTCCACGTGCACTTCACGCCCACCAGCAGTTCCTGGCTCAACCAGGTCGAGCGGTGGTTCGGGCTGCTGACGGACAAGCAGATACGGCGAGGCGCCCACAAGAACGTCCAGGCCCTGGAGAAGGACATACGCTGAAGTTTCCCCGTGATCTTGGACACGCCGTCGTTACGCCGCGAGGGCCTGATCCTGCTG
>NZ_BMQA01000228.1 GCF_014647875.1 Streptomyces brasiliensis
ACGCCCAAGGGCTGTCATGTCGGAGAACTGTCGACTCGCTGCGGAGGGCCACCACGCACACAGCCGATCGGGCGCTCGTGACCTGATAGGAGCTTGGGCTAGAAGCCCCCGTCACTGCTTTGTCCGCCGCCCGACCGGCGTGTGCTGCCCCTCATCGGCAACCCGAAGGACAGCACTTCCATCATGACCGATCAGCGCCCGGACGTCTTCGGAGGCGTGGACACCCACGCCGACACCCACCACGCCGCCGCCGTCGACCCCATCGGCCGGCACCTGGGCGACGCTCAGTTCCCAACCACGAACGACGGCTACCGCGCCCTGCTGGCCTGGCTGCGCTCATTCGGGACCGTGCTCGCCGTCGGCGTCGAGGGCACCGGGTCCTACGGCACCCAGCTCGCACGCGTCCTGGCTGCTTCCGGCCTGCAAGTATTCGACATCAACCGGCCTGACCGGCGCATGCGTCGCCAGCTGGGCAAGTCCGATCCCATCGACGCCTATGCCGCAGCCGAGGCAGTCGCCTCCGGACGCGCGGGCGTCATCCCCAAGACCCACGCCGGTGCCGCCGAGGGGCTGCGGGTCCTGCACAATGCCCGGACCTCGGCCATGAAGGCCCGTACGCAGGCCATCAACCAGATCCGCAGCCTTCTGGTCACCGCGCCCGACACCCTGCGCGACCAACTGCGAGGTCTGGCAGCAGCAGACCTGATCAGCGTGTGCGCCCGGCTCCGACCGATACCGGACCTGGCCGACCCCACCGCCGCGGCCAAGTTCACCCTGCGCCGCCTTGCCCGCCGTTACCAGGACCTCGCGCGCGAAATCAGCGAGTACGACGCCGAGTTGACCACACTGGCGGCTCGGGCCGCGCCGACGCTATTGGCCGTGAACGGCGTCGGGCCCGAGACCGCCGCACGCCTCTTGGCGGCAGTCGGCGACAATCCCGAGCGCCTGCGCTCCGAGGCAGCCTTCGCCCATCTGTGCGGCGCCGCACCTCTGCCAGCCTCCTCCGGCCGCCGGGACCGCCACCGGCTGAACCGGGGAGGCAACCGGTCAGCCAACGCGGCCCTCTACCGCATCGCGGTCGTCCGCATGCAACACGACCGCCGCACCCGCGAGTACGTGGCCCGACGCACTGCGCAGGGACTGCAGAAGAAGGACATCATCCGCTGCCTCAAGCGTTACATAGCACGCGAGGTCTTCAAGGCCTTGAC
>NZ_BMQA01000229.1 GCF_014647875.1 Streptomyces brasiliensis
GGCCAGTGGCCGCTCGTAGGGGCGGAGGGCTGTCGTGCGGAGTCCGGCGGCGATGTTGGTGTGGCCGGCGGTGCGGAGTTGGTTGATGGCGAAGCTGCGCAGGGTGGCCATGTTCTCCGGGCCGTGCCCGGTGCGGATCTTGGAGGCGTCCTCGCGGAAGGCGGTATCCCGGACAAAGTGGAGCCTGTTTTCGATCACCCAGTGTGCCCTCAAGATCTTTGCGATGCGTTCCGGGGATGCCTGGCGGCTGGTCAGGTCGGTGATGACGTAGACGGTCTCGCGGCTCTGCTTGCCGGACTTGGTGTCGGTGCGGTGGCGTACGACCTTGGCGACCTGGGCGGCGTGGGGGAAGTCGACGCCGAGGTCGGTGACGGTCAGGGCCTGCACGACCCGGGTCTCCTTGCGGCCGTGGCCGGTGGTGCGGTCGTAGAACTTCGCTGTCGCCTTCTCCCAGGGCAGGGTGCTCAGCTGGGTGTAGAGGTTCTTCTGGTTGCGTTTCACGGTGAAGGCGTAGTGGGCCTTCTTCGTTTCGACGAGGAAGCGGGCGTGGTCGCGCTGGGTGTGCAGTGCGTCGCCGGTCACGGTGACTCCTCGCAGGTCATAGGGGTCCAGGAGGGCGGCGAAGCAGGTGATTTCGTTGGTCTTCTCAGGGACCCTGAGCTGGGTGACGGTCATGCCGGTGCCGGTCATCGCGGCCAGCAGATGGGCGGCCGGGGTGCTGCCCAGGCGCGAGCCACGGGCGCTCTTGCCGTCGATCGCGAGGGTTTCGGTGCCGGCCGAGTCGTGGCCGAGGAGGTCGGCCAGGCCGCCAGGGCAGGTGTCCTTGATGACCCGGCGGATCGTCGCGCCGCTGGGCGGGATGCGCACGGCCAGGGCAGTCGCGGTGCGGGCACCGAGCCGGGCCAGAACGTCCTGCGGGGCGTCGGTGGCCCACTCATCAATCGCCACGAAGCTCCTCGCCCCGGTCACCACAGCGGAGCAGGCGATCAGCAGCACTGCCACGAAGGGGTGACGCTTTCCGCGCCGACACCGCGGATCGGCCAGCGTGGCCAGCCGATCGGCCAGCGGACCCGTCGCACGGTGCTGACGGGTGGGCGACTTGACCAGGCAGACGGTGGCAGACTGACGGCACATCGAAGCAGTGATGATGGTGCCGTGGTCCTCCGCCGGGTCTGACCCACATCGAAGCTG
>NZ_BMQA01000230.1 GCF_014647875.1 Streptomyces brasiliensis
GTAGCGCAGGCGCGTCTCATGGGGTGTGAGGTAACCCCAGTGCACGTGCTTGCGCAGGCGGCGTCTGTTGTAGAAGGTCTCGATGAAGTCGAAGATGTCGGCGCGGGCGGTCACGCGGTCGGGCCAGAAGCGGGTGCCGATCTCCTCTTTGAGTACAGCCCAGAAGCTCTCCGCGGCGGCGTTGTCGAAGCAGCTCCCGGTCCGGCCCATGCTTTGCCTGTGCCCCAACACGCCGATTCTGTCGCGTAGTTGGCGGGAGGTGTATTCCGATCCGCGGTCGCTGTGGATCACGCAGCCGGGCTCCAGGCGGCCCAGCGCGGCGGCCATGTCGAGCGCATCGACGACGAGTTCGGCGCGGTGGTGGTCGGCCATCGAGTAGCCGATGACCTCACGCGTGGCCAGGTCCAGCCACGAGGCAAGGTAGAGCCAGCCCTCGGCGGTGGGGATGTAAGTGATGTCCCCGACGATCTTCGTGCCGGGGCGGGTGGCGGTGAAGCCCCGGCCGATCAAGTCCGGCGACGGGGCGGCTTTGGTGTCGGCCTTGGTCAGGCTGCGGCGGCCGGTGCGCCGGCTGTTCCCGGCGATGCCGTGCTCCCGCATGACCCGTGCCACCCTCTTGCGGTTGACCAGCCGGTCCTGTCGGCGCAGTTCAGCGGTGACGCGCGGGACGCCGTAGTTCCGGCGGGAGGCGAGGTGGATCACCGTGATCTCGTGCGCCAGGGCCTCATCGGCCCGCCGCCGTGCTTCGCGGGCTTCCCGTCCGGCCACCCACGCGTAGTACGTGGACCGCGCGGTCTTCATCACCTTGCACAGCAGCGTGACCGGGTAGTTCGCCTTCTCCACGTGGATGAACCGGCATATCGCGCTCACCGGTCGCTCTCCTTCGCGAAGAAGGCCGTCGCTTTTTTCAAGATCTCGATCGTTTTCGCCTGCTCAGCAGTCAGCTTCCTCAGCCGCTTCAGCTCCTCGTCCCGGTCGTCGGCGCTCTGCCCGGCCCGCCCGGCCACGGGACCGGATCCGGTGTCCTGAGCTGCTCGGGCCTTCTTCACCCAGCCCCGCAGGGACTCCGAGCTGACCCCGAGCTCCCGGGCGACCTCGGTCACCGTCCGGCCCGACGACCGCACGAGCTCGACCGCGTCCCGCTTGTACTCGTCCGAGTACCGCTTCATGTACTTGCTTCCCACCTGGCAC
>NZ_BMQA01000231.1 GCF_014647875.1 Streptomyces brasiliensis
CTCGGCACGTTCCTGCGCGCCTTCACCTGGGGCCACGTACGCCAACTGGAGTCCGCGGCACGGGCGTTCACCTGCAATCTCGCGGCACACACCGGCCTGGTCCCCACCGGGGACGAGGTGGTGTTCGTCGACATCGACTCCAAGGTCAAGCAGGTCTACGGACCGGCCAAGCAGGGCGCCTCGTTCGGCTACACCAGACAGCGTGGCCTGCACTTCCAGATCGTCACCGTCAAGACCGCAACCTGCGCGCCGGTCATCGTGGCCACCAGGCTGCGCAAGGGCTCTGCCAACTCCGGCAAGGGCGCGGCGAGTCTGCTGCGCGAGGCACTGGCCACGGTGCGGGCGATGGGCATCACCGCTCAGATCATCGTGCGCGCCGACTCGGCGTACTTCTCGCACAAGGTGGTCGACGCGTGCCGGAAGGCGGGCGTGCACTTCTCGCTGGCCGTGGCGGTGAAGAAGACGATCCGCGAGGCGATCGCGGGCATGGACGAGTCCGCCTGGACACCGATCAAGTACACCAGCGCGGTGTGGGACGCCGCCGAGCAACGCTGGATCTCCGACGCGGAGATCGCCGAGGTCCCCTTCACCGCGTTCACCAGCAAGAAGAAGGCGTTCCACACCACCGCCCGGCTGATCGTGCGCCGCGTGAAGCGTCTGAACCCGAAGAGCGTGCCCGCGGGGCAGGCCGAGCTGTTCGGCGTCTGGCGCCACCACGTCATCTTCACCGACAGCCCGTTCGTCCTGGCCCAGGCCGAACCCATGCACCGCGAACACGCAGTCGTGGAGCAGGTCTTCGCCGATCTGGAAGACTCCGCGCTCGCCCACCTACCGTCGGGGAAGTTCACCGCGAACGCCGCCTGGCTCACCCTCGCAGCCACCGCCTACAACCTCACCCGGGCCGCCGGCCACCTCGCCTCCGTCTTCCACGCCAGAGCACGGACCGGCACCATCCGCCGCCACCTGATCAACATCCCTGCCCGGATTGCCACCGGCGCCCGCCGCCTCACCCTCCACCTGCCCAGGCACTGGCGCTGGCAGCACGACTTCACCGACCTGTGGACGGCAACCGGACAGCGCATGGCCACCTGACCCACGCGACCGCCCCTGCCCGCCCACGACCCGAAAGACCCTGGAGACCCCGCACCGGACGGCCACCCGGCGATCACTGCTGCCCGCACCCCGAA
>NZ_BMQA01000232.1 GCF_014647875.1 Streptomyces brasiliensis
GAAACCATGCCTGACCAGCAGGAATCAAACGATCAAGTTCGGTTGAGATACGGCTTCTGAGCAGGTCAGGTGCAGGGTGAGGACGGCCTGGACGAGGCTGGTGATGCGGGTGTGGATCGCCTTCCCCCGCCGCTACCTGCCCGAGGGAAGCATGGACCAGCTCTACCCCGCCGAGCGCCCCGACAGCGCTCCCGAGCTACCCAACACCCCCAACACGACCACTGATTGATCGGCTAAACCACAAGAAGGACACAAGAAGGGACATGACCCGCACATGTCCCCTGCGTGCCCGATCGGACGGCGAGTGGCGGGGAACAAGGGGGAACGACGGCGCGCGTTCCAGGAACGCGCAGGTCACCGTCTCGCCAGGTCAGCGCCCATCCGCGTACGCGATCTTCCAAACTGGGGCATCATGCCTTATCGAGCTAGCGTGGAAGCGGGACGTCGAGCGAATGCCCGGCACCAGCCGATGAAACGGAATAAGTCATGACCGCGCAAGCAAGCAAGACAGGCCCCGAAACGGCGCCTTCCAGCGCGCCGGTTTCGATCATGAGGTCCCATGGGCCCCGCGCTGCAGCTGAACACGTCGTCTCGGGCAATTCGGTGGCTGTCCGCATAGGCGATCTGCGACTTGAGCTGCCGCCCAGAGACCAGCTCGCGTTCCTAGCGGGCCTCGGCGTCCTTACGGCACTCGAACTCATCGAATGGCCGGTCGCGCTCGCCATAGGTGTCGGGCACGAACTAGCCCGCAGCCGCCACGGCAAAGCGCTGCGTGAGTTCGGGGAGGCTTTGGAAGAAGCGTGATATGCGCTTCTTCAACATACCGTTTACGCCTTCGCGTAGCTTCAGCGTGATCAGCTCTAGCTAGTGCTGCCTAACCTGCACGAGTGACGGGCGGGGTATATCTGCCAGGGCTGCCTCTAGTGGGTGACATCAGCGGCTGACACCAACAGGCGCGTACAGTAACGGTCGGCGCCGAACCTGAGCGGATGATCAGCCGAGGTTCAGTGCGAGTTGATCAACGTCCGATACGCCGTGATCGACCTGATAAGGATGAGGCCCGACCGCAATGCCGTTGCTTGATTCAGTCAAGGAGTTCGGTGTGAGGCGGTGACGGCACGGGCGGG
>NZ_BMQA01000233.1 GCF_014647875.1 Streptomyces brasiliensis
GCACGTCCTACATAGCCGCGCGCCACCCCCGTTCCCGCGACATACAGCTCTCCCGCGACACCCACCGGCACCGGGCGCAGCGCATCGTCCAGCACGAACACCGACACCCCCGGCAGGCCCCGGCCCACCACACTGCCCAACACCCCATCCCCCACACCCACCCGCCGATGCGACACATGCACCGTCGTCTCCGTGATCCCATACATGTTCACCAACGCCACCCCGGCAGCACCCTCACGACCCCACCACCCCGCCAGCCGGCCCACATCCAGCGCCTCACCACCGAACACCACCAACCGCAACGCGCCCACGACAAAGTCGTCCACCGCCAGCAGCTGATACATCGCCGACGGCGTCTGACTCAGCACCGTCACCCCCTCCCGCACCAACAACTCCGCAAACCGCCCCGGCGAACGAGACACCTCAAACCCCACCACCACCACACGCGCCCCATGCACCAACGCACCCCACAACTCCCACACCGAAAAATCGAACGCCACCGAGTGGAAACAACTCCACACATCCCCCGGACCCAGACCGAAGAGCCCACCCGTCGACCCCAACAGCGCCACCACATTCCCGTGACTGACCACCACACCCTTCGGCCGCCCCGTCGAACCCGACGTATAAATCACATACGCCGCCTCATCCTGCGACACCACACACCCCACCGCCGAACCATCCAACCCCGCCAGCTCCGCCGCCACCGACGGTTCATCCATCACTGTCAGCACCGCGCCCTCCGGCAGACACCCCTCAACCACCGCACCACACGCAACGGACGTCACCACACCCGCCACACCCGCATCCCGCAGCACAAACCCCACCCGCTCCACCGGATACCGCGGATCAACCGGCACATAACCAGCCCCCGCCTTCAGCACCCCCAACAACGCCACCACCACATCCACACCACGCTCCAGCACCACCCCCACCAACGAACCCGCACCCACACCACGACCCCGCAAATACCGCGCCAACCGATTCGCCGCCCCATCCAGCTCGGCATACGTCAACGCAACACCGTCCGACACCACCGCCACCGCACCCGGAGCAGCCACCACCCGCTCCTCGAACAACCCCACCAACGACCCACCCACACCACCAGCCGACGACGCCTCGTTCCA
>NZ_BMQA01000234.1 GCF_014647875.1 Streptomyces brasiliensis
ACCGTGCTGGTCGCAGCCATCAACGAGTGGCTGTGACCAGCACTTTCAAAACGCACCCTAACAGTTCTCACCCCGCATCGCTGACATCTCCGACGCGCGGCTGTGGCGGACGAACACCGCGGCCGACTACGGGCCGCTCCAGCCGGTCTCGAACCACACCATCCGCCTGGACCGGATACGCGCACACTGGGGCGACATGCTCCGCGTGGCCGGCTCCCTCACCCTCGGCGAGGTCCGGGGCCATGACCTGATTCGCATGCTCTCCCGGGATGGCAAGCCGACCGGGCTCGGCGACGCGTTCGCCCACTACGGGCGGATCTTCAAGACCCTGCACCTGCTCCAGTTCGTCTCCGACGAGGGGTACCGGCGGATGATCGGCGCCCAGCTCAACGTTACCGAGGCCCGTCACCGCCTCGCCCGTCGGATCTTCTTCGGGCAGCGCGGCGAACTGCGACAGCACTACCGCGAGGGCATGGAGGACCAGCTCGGCGCGCTCGGCCTGGCCCTGAACGCCGTGGTGCTGTTCAACAGCCTCGACATCGACGCCGCCGTCAAGCAGCTGGCCGCCGACGGCTTCCCCGTCACCGACGAGCTGCTCGCCCGGCTCTCGCCGCTCCAGTTCGACCACATCAACTTCCTGGGCCGCTACGCCTTCACACGGCCGCCGGCGCCGGGCCTGCGGCAGCTGCGCGACCCGCACAGCGACGACGAGACCGACGACGGCATGGACGATTAGTCGCAGGCCCGTACAGTCGAACGGGGCGTCCGAAGCCACCACCTATGGCTTCGGACGCCCCTTGTGCTGACCTGAGGATCAGGCTCCGGCGTGCATGGCGTCGTGCACGGTGCAGGCCCGGGACCACCGGGCGTGATACTGGTGGGCTCGCTGAGATTGATCACGGCTTTGGTTTGAGGATTCGCTGCACCTTTGAACGTCAGCCGACGGCCCCGGTCTCCGGTTGAGGTTCGGCGGGCTGTGATCAGGCGGAGGGCAAGCAGTTCCTGGAGCGGGTAGGACAGGGCCGTCTCGCCGGTGACGGTGTCGAGGGCGTGGATCAGCTTGGGGTTGTGGCGCCAGCGCCCAACTGCCGCTCGATCTCCGC
>NZ_BMQA01000235.1 GCF_014647875.1 Streptomyces brasiliensis
GCGAAGATCAGCTTGGCGCCGCGGCGGATGATGCCGTCGTGCTCCTGGTCGACGCCGGGCAGGAAGCCGGGGACGTCGACGAAGGTGATGACGGGGACGTTGAAGGCGTCGCAGGTGCGCACGAAGCGGGCGGCCTTCTCGGACGCCTTGATGTCGAGGCAGCCGGCGAACTGCATGGGCTGGTTGGCGACGATGCCGACGGGGTGGCCCTCGACCCGGCCGTACCCGGTGACGATGTTCGGCGCGAACAGCGGCTGGGTCTCGAAGAACTCGGCGTCGTCCAGGACGTGTTCGACGACCGTGTGGATGTCGTAGGGCTGGTTGGCGCTGTCCGGGACCAGGGTGTCCAGCTCCAGGTCCTCGGCGGTGACGGCCAGGTCGGCCTCCTCCGGGAAGACCGGGGGCTCGCTGAGGTTGTTGGACGGCAGGTAGGACAGCAGCTGCTTGATGTACTCGATGGCGTCCTTCTCGTCACCGGCCATGTGGTGGGCCACGCCGGAGACGGAGTTGTGGGTGCGGGCGCCGCCGAGCTCCTCGAAGCCGACGTCCTCACCGGTGACGGTCTTGATGACGTCCGGGCCGGTGATGAACATGTGGGAGGTCTGGTCGACCATGACGGTGAAGTCGGTGATGGCGGGGGAGTAGACCGCGCCGCCCGCGCACGGGCCGACCACGAGGGAGATCTGGGGGATGACGCCGGAGGCGTGGGTGTTGCGGCGGAAGATCTCGCCGTAGGCGCCCAGGGAGGCCACGCCCTCCTGGATGCGGGCGCCGCCGGAGTCGTTGATGCCGATGACGGGGCAGCCGGTCTTCAGGGCGAAGTCCATGACCTTGACGATCTTCTGCCCGTAGACCTCGCCGAGGGCGCCGCCGAAGACGGTGAAGTCCTGCGAGAACACGGCGACGGGGCGGCCGTCGACCGTGCCGTACCCGGTGACGACACCGTCTCCGTAGGGGCGGTTCTTCTCCAGGCCGAAGTTGGTGGAGCGGTGGCGGGCGAACTCGTCCAGCTCGACGAAGGACCCCTCGTCCAGCAGCAGCTCGATCCGCTCACGAGCCGTCAGCTTGCCCTTGGAGTGCTGCTTCTCGACGGCCCG
>NZ_BMQA01000237.1 GCF_014647875.1 Streptomyces brasiliensis
CATACCCTCCGACAGCCGAACCGCGAGCCCGGCCACCGTCGGCGCCTCGAACAACACCCGGACCTGGACCTCCACGCCCAACGCCACACGGATCCGCGAGATCAGCCGTACCGCCAGCAGCGAATGCCCGCCGAGCTGGAAGAAATTGTCGTCGACGCCGACCGACTCAAGACCCAACACCTCGGCGAACGCCCCGCACAGGATCTCCTCCTGCACGGTGGCCGGGGCACGGCCACCGCCCGCGGCGTACTCCGGCGCGGGCAGAGCCTTGCGGTCGAGCTTGCCGTTGACGGTCAGCGGCAACTCAGGCAGTACGACGAACGCGGCTGGCACCATGTACTCCGGCAACCGCGACGCCACCACGTCCCGCAGCACGCCCGCATCGATTCCGATCTCGCTGTCGGCAGGCACCACGTACGCGACCAGACGCTTGTCGCCAGGCACGTCCGCCCGTGCCAGGACCGCGGCCTGCGCCACCTCGGCCCGGGCCTCGAGCACGGCCTCAATCTCACCGGGCTCGATCCGGAAACCACGGACCTTCACCTGCTCATCCGCCCGACCGGCAAAGAGAAGCTGACCGTCCTCCGTCCACTTGGCCAGGTCCCCGGTCCGGTACATCCGCTCCCCGGACGCCTCGAACGGGCAGGCCACGAACCGCTCACCCGTCAGACCGGGCCGCCCCACATAACCACGCGCAAGCTGCGCACCGGCCACATAGACCTCACCCGCAACACCCACCGGCGCCGGCTGCAACGCCTCATCCAGCACATACAGACGGGTATTCGCGACCGGCCGGCCGAACGGCACCTGGCCCGAACGCTCACCATCCACCGCACCAATCGCCACGATCACCGTCGCCTCGGTCGGCCCATACGCATGCACCAACCGACGCCCCGCCGACCACGCACGCGCCACCGACTCACTGACCGACTCGGCACCCACCACCATCGCCTCAACCCGCGCCAGATCTCCCGGGTCCAGCACCTCCAGCAGCGACGGCACCACGCTCGCGGCCCGCACACCCTCCAACTCCGCCAGCCGCCGCGGCTCCTCACGCTGCTCCTCCGACGCC
>NZ_BMQA01000238.1 GCF_014647875.1 Streptomyces brasiliensis
GCCAGCCACCGCTTCACATACAGCACAGCCCAGCGGGCATCGGTGTGCGCCTCGACGGCCTTGACGACCAGGTCCCACCGCACGCTGTCGAAGAACTTCCGGATGTCGAGATCGATCACCCAGTTGTACTCCCAACAGCGCCGTCGGCAGGCCCCGACCGCGTCCAGCGCCGAGCGGTTCGGGCGGTATCCGTAGGAGTCGGGATGGAACATCGGCTCCACCCGTTTCTCCAGATGCACGGCTACCACCGTCTGCGCTACTCGATCGGCGACAGTGGGCACTCCGAGCACACGGACACCAGCGGCACCATGCGCTTTCGGAATCTCCACCGCCTTGACCGGGGGCGGGAAGTAGGTCCCCGAGGACATCCGGTTCCAGATCTTGTACAGGTTGCCCCGCAGATCCTTCTCGAACTCCTCGATCGACTGCCCGTCGACCCCCGGCGCTCCCTGGTTGCCCTTCACCTTCAACCAGGCGTCCCACACCTCGTACTTGGAGATGTCGAACGGCTTGCCAGATGCTTTCAGCTGGTCCATCGGGCTCCTCCCAGGGCTCTGGTTGACCAAACGAACAACAGCCACGAACGACCCGGCTCCTTCGCTCCGCCCCCGTTACAGGGGTTTCACCGCTACTACAGGCCGGTCCGCCAGCGTGCCCGGCCCGGTACTCGAAGTCCCTACGGGGCACTCCCGACTCGGGCACTCCCGGTGGCCGCGCTGCCGCGCGCGGTCCCGCCGGACACGCCTTCCCACGTTCCGTACGAGAGCGGCAGACAGGGCTCACGTCACCTCTGCGCCGGACGCCGCCCGGCCAGTCGGCGGGCTCCCGCCGGGCTTGTCCCGGGTCTTACACCACGCCCGGTTTCGACGTCTTCTTGGAGTTTCGACGCTTCAGCAGTGATCGTCTTCCCTGTCCCTACCTGACGCCTCTCGGGCGCCTTTTCCTCATCGCTCACCACGACGGTCTTCAGCCAACGCAGCATGAGGCGGTTTGAAGCCTCCCCCCGCAGGGCGGCTCCGAAGGGCCAAGATCCTTCATCTCTCGTACAGCATCACCGAATTGAGGG
>NZ_BMQA01000239.1 GCF_014647875.1 Streptomyces brasiliensis
GTCGCCGCTCCAGCCGTTCATCTGGAACACCTTGGGCGTGTACGACTTGACGACGTCGTCACTCGGCAGCGTGAACTGGGTCAGGCTGGACGTCGTGTCGTGGGTGGCGTGGGCGGCCGTGGTCGAGCGACGCGCGTCTATGCCACGGGTGTTGGAGACGACGATCTTCCCACCGACCTGGGCGATCTCCGAGGGGAAGTAGTCTGTCGGGAGCAGGCCGACGTAGCGGGCGGGCTGCGCCGGGCCCGAGTAGCGGTAGACCGCGACGGCGTTGGCGCGGCCCAGCGTCACCAGCAGACGGCCGTCGTCGGTGAGGGTGATGGCGTTGGGCTCGTAGCCGACCGAGGACTCGGCCCACGGCTGGGTGGAGATGGTCTGGACGACCTTGTCGCTCTTGGTGTCGATGACCGAGACGCTGTTGTCGACGGTGTTGGTGACGAACAGCGCGCCCTTGGCGGCGTACACCGCGGTCGGGTGCAGACCGACGTCGATGGTGGAGACGGCGGCGGACGCGTCGGCGGTGTTGATCACGCTGACCGTGCCGGTGGTGGCGGCGCCGGTCTCACGGTTGGCCGGCACATTGGTGCCGTAGGAGTTCATGGTGGTCTCGCCGGCCTGGGCCGGGCGGCCGCCCTCGTTGGTGACGTACAGCTTGCCGCCGACCAGGGCCAGGCCGCGCGGGGCGGTGCCGGTGGTCCAGGTCTGGTTGATGGTGCCGGTGGCGGCGTCGATGGCGACGACCTTGTTCTGGCCGTTGACCGCGCCATACACGGTGGAGCCGTCGGCGGAGAACACCGCGGCGGCCACCAGGGCCTGGTGGCCGCTGACGGTCGGGATGTTCACGGCGACCGGGTTGGCCAAGGTGCCGTCGGCGTTGACGGTGAACTTGGTGTAGCCGGTGGCCTGACCCAGCCACAGCGACGTGCCGTCGGGCGAGTAGGTCGGGCCTTCCTGGCCGACCGCGCTGCTGCTGATGCGCAGGTTGTCCGCCGCGTTGGTGCCGATCTTCTGCACCACCTTGCCGGTGGACAGGTCCGTGATCACCAGG
>NZ_BMQA01000240.1 GCF_014647875.1 Streptomyces brasiliensis
GTCGCCGCTCCAGCCGTTCATCTGGAACACCTTGGGCGTGTACGACTTGACGACGTCGTCGCTCGGCAGCGTGAACTGGGTCAGGCTGGACGTCGTGTCGTGGGTGGCGTGGGCGGCCGTGGTCGAGCGACGCGCGTCTATGCCACGCGTGTTGGAGACGACGATCTTGTTGCCGACGGTGGCGATCTGCGACGGGAAGTAGTCCGTCGGGAGCAGGCCGACGTAACGGGCGGGCTGCGCCGGGCCCGAGTAGCGGTAGACCGCGACGGCGTTGGCGCGGCCCAGCGTCACCAGCAGACGGCCGTCGTCGGTGAGGGTGACGGCGTTGGGCTCGTAGCCGACCGAGGACTCGGCCCACGGCTGGGTGGAGATGGTCTGGACGACCTTGTCGCTCTTGGTGTCGATGACCGAGACGCTGTTGTCGACGGTGTTGGTGACGAACAGCGCGCCCTTGGCGGCGTACACCGCGGTCGGGTGCAGACCGACGTCGATGGTGGAGACGGCGGCGGAGGTGTCGGCGGTGTTGATCACGCTGACCGTGCCGGTGGTGGCGGCGCCGGTCTCACGGTTGGCCGGCACATTGGTGCCGTAGGAGTTCATGGTGGTCTCGCCGGCCTGGGCCGGGCGACCGCCCTCGTTGGTGACGTACAGCTTGCCGCCGACCAGGGCCAGGCCGCGCGGGGCGGTGCCGGTGGTCCAGGTCTGGTTGATGGTGCCGGTGGCGGCGTCGATGGCGACGACCTTGTTCTGGCCGTTGACCGCGCCGTACACGGTGGAGCCGTCGGCGGAGAACACCGCGGCGGCCACCAGGGCCTGGTGGCCGCTGACGGTCGGGATGTTCACGGCGACCGGGTTGGCCAGGGTGCCGTCGGCGTTGACGGTGAACTTGGTGTAGCCGGTGGCCTGACCCAGCCACAGCGACGTGCCGTCGGGCGAGTAGGTCGGGCCTTCCTGGCCGACCGCGCTGCTGCTGATGCGCAGGTTGTCGGCCGCGTTGGTGCCGATCTTCTGCACCACCTTGCCGGTGGACAGGTCCGTGATCACCAGG
>NZ_BMQA01000241.1 GCF_014647875.1 Streptomyces brasiliensis
CACCCGAACGCCTCGGTATTCTCTACCAGACCACCTGAGTCGGTTTAGGGTACGGGCCGCCATGAAACTCGCTAGAGGCTTTTCTCGACAGCATAGGATCATCCACTTCACCACAATCGGCTCGGCATCAGGTCTCAGACACAAAGTGCGCGGATTTACCTACACACCGTCCTACACCCTTACCCCGGGACAACCACCGCCCGGGATGGACTACCTTCCTGCGTCACCCCATCACTCACCTACTAACCGCTTGGTCCGGCGGCTCCACCACTCCCCTCAACTCCGAAGAGATCAGGGCGGCTTCACGGCCTTAGCATCACGATGCTCGATGTTTGACGCTTCACAGCGGGTACCGGAATATCAACCGGTTATCCATCGACTACGCCTGTCGGCCTCGCCTTAGGTCCCGACTTACCCTGGGCAGATCAGCTTGACCCAGGAACCCTTGGTCAATCGGCGCAAACGTTTCTCACGTTTGTATCGCTACTCATGCCTGCATTCTCACTCGTCAACCGTCCACAACTCGCTTACGCGGCTGCTTCACCCGGCAGACGACGCTCCCCTACCCATCAACACCCTCGTTGGAGGTACATGTGTCAATGACACGACTTCGGCGGTACGCTTGAGCCCCGCTACATTGTCGGCGCGGAATCACTAGACCAGTGAGCTATTACGCACTCTTTCAAGGGTGGCTGCTTCTAAGCCAACCTCCTGGTTGTCTCTGCGACTCCACATCCTTTCCCACTTAGCGTACGCTTAGGGGCCTTAGTCGATGCTCTGGGCTGTTTCCCTCTCGACCATGGAGCTTATCCCCCACAGTCTCACTGCCGCGCTCTCACTTACCGGCATTCGGAGTTTGGCTAAGGTCAGTAACCCGGTAGGGCCCATCGCCTATCCAGTGCTCTACCTCCGGCAAGAAACACACGACGCTGCACCTAAATGCATTTCGGGGAGAACCAGCTATCACGGAGTTTGATTGGCCTTTCACCCCTAACCACAGGTCATCCCCCAGGTTTTCAACCCTGGTGGGTTCGGTCCTCCAC
>NZ_BMQA01000244.1 GCF_014647875.1 Streptomyces brasiliensis
CCCGTCACCAGGCTTCCATATCCGGCCTATCAACCCAGTCGTCTACTGGGAGCCTTACCCCATCAAGTGGGTGGGAGTCCTCATCTCGAAGCAGGCTTCCCGCTTAGATGCTTTCAGCGGTTATCCCTCCCGAACGTAGCCAACCAGCCATGCCCTTGGCAGAACAACTGGCACACCAGAGGTTCGTCCGTCCCGGTCCTCTCGTACTAGGGACAGCCCTTCTCAAGACTCCTACGCGCGCAGCGGATAGGGACCGAACTGTCTCACGACGTTCTAAACCCAGCTCGCGTACCGCTTTAATGGGCGAACAGCCCAACCCTTGGGACCGACTCCAGCCCCAGGATGCGACGAGCCGACATCGAGGTGCCAAACCATCCCGTCGATATGGACTCTTGGGGAAGATCAGCCTGTTATCCCCGGGGTACCTTTTATCCGTTGAGCGACGGCGCTTCCACAAGCCACCGCCGGATCACTAGTCCCGACTTTCGTCCCTGCTCGACCCGTCGGTCTCACAGTCAAGCTCCCTTGTGCACTTACACTCAACACCTGATTACCAACCAGGCTGAGGGAACCTTTGGGCGCCTCCGTTACCCTTTAGGAGGCAACCGCCCCAGTTAAACTACCCATCAGACACTGTCCCTGATCCGGATCACGGACCCAGGTTAGACATCCAGCACGACCAGACTGGTATTTCAACGACGACTCCACCCGAACTGGCGTCCGAGTCTCAAAGTCTCCCAGCTATCCTACACAAGCCGAACCGAACACCAATATCAAACTGTAGTAAAGGTCCCGGGGTCTTTCCGTCCTGCTGCGCGAAACGAGCATCTTTACTCGTAGTGCAATTTCACCGGGCCTATGGTTGAGACAGTCGAGAAGTCGTTACGCCATTCGTGCAGGTCGGAACTTACCCGACAAGGAATTTCGCTACC
>NZ_BMQA01000245.1 GCF_014647875.1 Streptomyces brasiliensis
CCAGACCCAGCCCTGAGTGCGAATCCGACAGATTGATCACGACTCGATACGCGCCCTAGTACTCCAGCCGTAGATCGTGATCACGCTGGGCTGCGCTCGGGGAGCGAGGGTGCGCGGTTGATCGTGATCTGTCAGATGGCGGGTGGACCGGGGTGCGTCGAGCAGGCACCATGCCCCGGTGAGCGTCATCATCAAGTTCTTCGTTGCGCAGGAAGACGAAGCAGCGGCGGCTGTCATCGAGCGAGGGCCCGATGGGGTTTTCGAGTCGCTGACCTGTGGCAACTTCGACATCGAAGAGGCGTTGATCGAGTGGGAGAGCATCTTCACGGGTCGTCGTTTCGAAGTCCTCGTTGCCGCTGACGAGCCGCGAGTCGTCGCCGACCCCGGCGAGGGCGAGGGCCCCATGGTCCTCGCTGCGTCCGCGCCTCTCCAGGACGCGCTTACGGCTGCTGACCAGCCCAGACTGGCCGA
Source organism: Streptomyces brasiliensis (assembly GCF_014647875.1). Classification (GTDB taxonomy): domain Bacteria; phylum Actinomycetota; class Actinomycetes; order Streptomycetales; family Streptomycetaceae; genus Streptomyces; species Streptomyces brasiliensis. The sequence continues at coordinate 472 of NZ_BMQA01000245.1, forward strand.
GGTCAGCCATCTGTGGGTTCGAGAACGGGCAGCGGAGGGCGAGACGTTCGATCAGGAGTTGGCGACCCAGCTCCTGGAGGAGCTGGCCCACCTCGCCCGCACCGCTGGTGGACGACATGCCCGCCTGTACTGCTGGACGGCCTAACTTCAGCCCTGGATCGCGCTCCGGCCGATGCGGACACGGGTGCGGCCACCGCTGATCATCGGTGTGTGAAGACAAACGATCAAGCGGTGGCCGCAGGTCACAGCGTAGATCCTGCCCGCTGGCAGGACGCATTCGAGGGCCTGATGGACGGGATAGCGGGCCGGTTCACCCGGGTCGAACCTCGCCGCCGGATACGACGGTTGGTGCTCGGACTGCTCTCGGACCTGCCGCGCAAGAACTGCTGGACCATCGCCGTGCGACACGAGGTCGCTTGAGTTGAGTGGGACTCACTTGGAGGAG
>NZ_BMQA01000246.1 GCF_014647875.1 Streptomyces brasiliensis
TGCCGCTGCCGCTGCCGCTGCCGCTGCCGCTGCCGCTGCCGCTGCCGCTGCCGCTGCCGCGGTCACTTGGCACCGCGGATCCCGCCAGCAACCCCCACTGTACGAACGATTGTGAGGATTGATCACGGCACCGCTCGGCGGCCTGACCCACCGAACGATTGGCGCTCGGGCTGTCCTTTCCAGGAATCCGCGCGCGTCGGCGCAGCGCGGGCGGAGCGGGCCGGAGGCAGGAGCGGCGCCCGCAGCGGAGCCGGGAAGCGCGCCTCGCGGAGCGCAGCCGGGGCCTGATGAGGCAGGGAAAGTTCGCGGTCGGCAATGACCGGCAGTTGCTCTTGGCCTACTGTCCTGTGATCCGTTGGCGCGTGCAGCACCATCACGAACCTTTCGCCTGCTGGGATTTGGGGTACCATCGCGGCCCGACGTGCATCCGGGCGCGGACGGTGCGGGTGGCCAGGCGGCGCGAAGGGCGAGGGCGTAGCCGGGGTTCGTGACTGTTGCGAGGATCCGGCCGGCGTGAGGTAGGTGCCGCGCCAGGTACTGGGAGAGGGCGGCGGTCACGGGCGCGAAGCCGGTGCTGCCCAGGCTGCCAGCCAGGGTGCAGATGGCCAGCGCGCGTAGCCGGTCCGGTCCGTACCGGCGGGTGAGTGCGGCGAAGGCGGGCTCGACTTCGACTCCGTTCGACAATCGGCCAAATGCGTGATGCCCTGAGAGTGCGTCAGCGGCCACCAGACGCTCCAGTTTCGGAGCCCACGCCGAATCGCATATTCCTCGCCTCGAAGCGGGTGCAAGAGCGGCTGGGCGAGTTAATAGGAAGAGGCTGGTGACAGTGGAGGAGTACACGGCCATGCCTGAGCCTCGATCCACCGCGCGATAGTCGGTCTGTGGATGACGGAATGAGAAGAGGTGCCCGCTG
>NZ_BMQA01000247.1 GCF_014647875.1 Streptomyces brasiliensis
CCCGCCTCCTGACCGGCGGGGACCACATAGGCGACCAGCCGCAGATCCCCCGGAGTGTCCTCACGCGCCAGGACCGCGACCTGGGCCACCTCCGGATGCGTCAGCATGACTGCTTCGATCTCGCCGGGCTCGATGCGGAAACCGCGGACCTTCACCTGCTCGTCGGCCCGGCCGAGGAACACCAACTGCCCATCCGGGGACCACTTGACCACGTCCCCGGTGCGATACATGCGCTCACCGGCAGATCCGAACGGGCAGGCCACGAACCGCTCACCGGTCAGCGACGGACGACCCACATACCCCTGCGCCAGCTGCACACCCGCCAGATACAACTCGCCAGCCACGCCCGGTGCCACCGGCACCAAGAACTCATCCAGAACGAACACCCGGGTATTGGCCACCGGCGACCCGATCGGCACCGGACCCTCCACCTGACCCGGATCACACGCCCACGCGGTGACATCCACCGCCGCCTCCGTCGGCCCGTACAAGTTGTGCAACTCCGCACCGGCGAACGCCTCGAAGAACCGCACCTGCGTCTGCAACGGCAACGCCTCACCACTGCACACCACCAGCCGCACACCCGGCAGCCCACCCGAATCCGACACCAAGAACGCGTCCAGCATCGACGGCACGAAATGCAGCACACTCACGTTCTCTTCGCGCACCAACTCCGCCACATACCCCGGATCCCGATGCCCCCCGGGACGCGCCACCACCAGCGTCGCACCCCACACCAACGTGCCAAGCAACTCCCACACCGACACATCAAACACAACCGGCGTCTTCTGCAAGACACGGTCACCCGCGCCAAGCCCAAAGTGATCACGCATCCACACCAGCCGGTTCACAATGCTCCGATGCGAGACCGCCACGCCCTTCGGACGCCCCGTCGACCCCGACGTATA
>NZ_BMQA01000248.1 GCF_014647875.1 Streptomyces brasiliensis
GGCCGGTGTCGATGAAGGCGGCGATCTCGTCCCACCAGCGGTCGACGGTGGCGGCGAGGCGGCGGACCTCGGGGATGTCGGCGTCCGCGCACCAGGTGAGGAACTTGAAGCGGGCGTGGCCGAGTTGGTGGCGGTCGGCGCCGGTGCGGGCCAGCGCGAGGAGGTTACGCAGGGACTCCTTGGCGATCCACGCGGTCAGCAGCGTCTGTCCGATCTTCCCCTCGCCGAGCAGGGGGTTCCACATCGTCGCGAACTGCTCGTCGGTGAGGTCCTCCCGGTTGCGCAGCAGTTTCCTGCGGGCCTTCCACTCCGGGTCGGTGGCGCGTCCGCGACGTCCGCGCAGTTCGGCGGTGGTGCGGCGCCTGACCTGCGAGAGCATCTTGTTGGCGAGCTGGACGACGTGGAAGTGGTCCACGACCACGACGGCGCCCGGGAGTCCGGTGCGCACGGCGGCCCGGTAGGTGGTGGACATGTCGATCGCGACGTACCGGATGTTCTTTCTCCACTCCAGGCCGGTGGTGGACAGCCAGGCCAGGACGTCGGCGACGGTGCGGCCCTCGACCTGGCCGAGCAGCCCGCCGGTGCCCAGCGCGTCGACGAACCCGGTGTGCCACCGGTCGCGCACCAGCTGCCACTTGCCCGTCTCCGGGTCTTGTGCCCACTTCGTCTTGCCCCGCCGGGTCTCGTCGATGCCCAGGACCTTCACCTCGGGCAGCGGCTTGGCGGTGACCTCACGGGCCTGGACACGGAAGGCTTCCATCACGGTCGGCCAGGAAAGATGCAGGTCGCGGGCGGCCTGGATGACGGTGGAGCCGGCGTCCCGTATGCGGCGTCCGGCCGCACCCCGCAGCCGGGCGGTCAGCCTGGCACCGGCCGGGATCTGCGGGATCTG
>NZ_BMQA01000249.1 GCF_014647875.1 Streptomyces brasiliensis
TAAGGGCTGGACAGCCTCAGCCTGCCCGGCGGGAGGTCCTTGCCCTCCCGCCAGCGCACCCCCTTCTCGTCGCGGTGGTACTGCTGCACCCACGCGGTGCGCAGGACTTGCACCACCTCGATCTCGCGCAGCCAGGTGGGCGAGTTGGCTGCATAGACGGCCTCAAGCAGCGCAAACCCGTCCTGGCCCACGGCCAGCGCCCACTTCTGCCGAGCGTCGACCCCCTTGGGGAAGCGGAAGGAGTCGATGCGCTTGCCATAACGTTCGAACCACTCCGGCGCCGCGACCTGCCGCAGCCAGCCGGGGGCCGCGACGGCCAGTGCCTCCAGCGCGGCACGCAAGGTCTCGCCGACGAACTCCATCCGGTTCAACGTCCGCACCTGGGCCAGCACGTGTGTGGAGTCGGTGCGCTGCCGGCCGCCCGCGCTGAGCAGCCCGAGCTCGCCCACCCGTTCCAGCAGCCGGTCAAGGACCAGCTCCTCCAGGCCGTGCGCGATCAGCCGGTCCCTGAACTCCGACAACACCGAGAAGTCGAACCCGGGATCGTCCAACTCCAGACCGAGTGCGTACTTGACGTCGATCCGGCCTCGTACCGCGTCGGCGGCCTGCCGGTCCGTCAGGCCCTCGGCGAACTGCAGCACACTGACCATCGCCAGTTGCCCCGGCGACCATGCCGGCCCACCCCGCTGCGGAAACGCCCGGGCGAACTGCTCGTCCTCGAACAACGGCCCGAGCTCGTCCCGGATCCGCATGGCCATACAGCCCTTGCGGAACGCGGCCCGCGCCACCCGCGCGGTGGCCTCCGGGACGGACGGAGCGGGCACAGGGTGCAGCGACATCGCAGCCCCTCCTTGCCTCCCCGCACGATGGAACCGAACCCCACCAGACTG
>NZ_BMQA01000250.1 GCF_014647875.1 Streptomyces brasiliensis
GGCTCGATGCGGAAGCCGCGGATCTTGACCTGCTCGTCGGCCCGCCCGCCGAAGACGAGTTGACCGTCTGCGGCCCACTTGGCCACATCCCCGGTCCGGTACATCCGCTCACCCGCCGACCCGAACGGGCAGGCCACAAACCGCTCACCCGTCAGACCCGCACGGCCGACGTAGCCGCGCGCCACGCCGGCTCCGGCCACGTACAGCTCGCCCGTGACCCCGACCGGCACCGGCTGGAGTGTCTCGTCGAGGACGTACAGGTGTGTGTTGGCAGTTGGCGTGCCGATCGTCGGCACGTCCCCCGGCATCAGCGGCTGCGACATCGACGCACACACGGTGATCTCGGTCGGGCCGTAGGCGTTGATCAGCCGACGGCCCGGCGCCCACCGCTCCACCAGACCCGCGTCCAGCGCCTCACCAGCAGACACGAGCGTGGTCACCGAGTCCAGCTCGGCGGCGTCGAGAGCTCCCAGTACCGCCGGCGGCAACGTCGCGTGCGTGATGCCGTTGCCGGCGACCAGATCCACCAGCCCGCCACCCGGCAGCAGTTCGTCGGCCGATGCCATGACCAGGGCGGCACCGGAGCAGAGCGTCACCAGCACCTCGGACACCGCCGCATCGAAACCGATCGACGCGAACTGCAGCACCCGCGAGTCACGCTCCACCGCGAACCGATCGATCTGCGCGGCCACCAAATTCACCACACCGGCATGTGCGACGCCCACGCCCTTCGGCACACCCGTCGACCCCGACGTATAAATCACATAGGCCAACCCAGCCGCATCGATCGCCACCGCCGGCGTGGTGTCCGGCTGGGCCTCGAGCAGCGCAGCCGTCATCGGGTCGTCGACGGCGACCATCCGTACCCG
>NZ_BMQA01000251.1 GCF_014647875.1 Streptomyces brasiliensis
ATCTGACGAATGCACAGTGGGCGAAGCTGGAGCCCTTGCTCCCGGTCGGCAAGAAGCCTGGACGGCCACCGGTGCACACCAAGCGGCAGTTGATAGACGGCATACGCTGGCGCACCCGCGCCGGTGCTCCCTGGCGGGACGTACCCAAGCGGTATGGCCCGTGGGAGACGGTCTACGGCCTGTTCCGGCGCTGGCAGCGGGACGGCACCTGGCACCGCATCTTCGAGCAACTGCAGGCCCAGGCCGATGCCGAAGGACTGATCACCTGGGACGTCTCGGTGGACTCGACCATCGCCCGCGCCCACCAGCATGCGGCCGGCGCCCGCAAAAAGGGGATCTGCAGATCGAGCCGCCAGGCGGTGTGTTCACCGAGCCCGACGACCACGGGCTCGGACGCTCCCGGGGCGGGCTGACCACCAAGCTCCACCTGGCGGTCGAGCAGGCTCAGAAACCGATGTCGCTGGTCGTCACGGCAGGACAGCGCGGCGATTCCCCGCAGTTCCAGGTCGTCCTGGGCCGCATCCGGGTGCCCCGGCTCGGGCCGGGCCGCCCGCGCACCCGACCGGACAAGGTTCGTGCCGACAAGGCGTACGGCTCCCGCGCGAACCGCGCCTACCTGCGCAAGCGTGGTATCCGCTGCACGATCCCGGAGAAGCGCGACCAGATCGCCAACCGCAAGAACCGCGGCTCCCACGGTGGCCGGCCACCCAAGTTCGACAAGGCCGACTACAAGGAGCGCCACGCGGTGGAGTGCGGAATCAATCGCCTCAAGCGGCACCGCGCGGTCGCCACGAGATATGACAAGTTGGCAGTTCGCTACGAGGCG
>NZ_BMQA01000253.1 GCF_014647875.1 Streptomyces brasiliensis
GGCCGGGAACGGCGTCTGCTTGCTCTCGGTGAACAGACGGCGGAAGAAGGAGTCCACGACGACGGTAGGGCGTGCGTGCCGGTCGATGATGGCCGTGATCTCGGGGGGATGTCGCCAGGTCGCCGGCCCGCGATCCAGTCGTGCAGGAAGACTTCGCGTTCCGTGCCACCGCGCACGTCGTCGAGCAAGTGGTATTGGAGCAGGTGGCTCGCGGTGTAGCAGTGGTCGTACGCGAGGTGGTCCGAGAGGAAGTTGGACTCGTCCGCCGAAAGGTCGAAGCGGGAGCTCAGGGCAAGTCCGAAGTCAGCGAAGTAGAGCTGGCGGCCATCGGTCAGGATGTTGGCGAAGTGAGCATCGAAGTGGACAAGTCCGCGAGAACTCATGAAGGCAGCTCCGCTCATCAGAGCTTCCTCCACCCAGCGGAAGGGGGAGCCGTCCCCGCCTTCCAGCACGGCGGTTTTGCGGTGTTCGGCCAGCCATCCGGCGAGTGTGTGCGGCACGTGCTCCAGGAAGACCACCAGACTGTACGAGGACTGGCCAATGGCCTCCAGCCGGTTACGAACGGCGGGTGATCCCTCCCAGTGCGCGACGGCCCCTTCCAGGCCCCCGAACTCGTCGGTGAATCCTTCGGGAGGGGAGTCAGGCAGAACCCGCCAGTGGTACATCAGGGGGAATCCCGCGTACTCGTCGCCGAGAACCCAGTTCGTGGTCATGGTGTGCACGGCAAGCTCCCGCCAGGCACCGAACCCGGCCGAGCCCACCCCGTACTGGTAGAACATCGGCAGTTCGAAGACGTTCGCCGTCG
>NZ_BMQA01000255.1 GCF_014647875.1 Streptomyces brasiliensis
GTCGAAGGTGTAGTGCCCGGTCCCGTGCGCAAGGACCGTCCCCGCCTCGGCGTGCGCTGCGGGTAACTGCGGCGTGCGAAGCCCGGGGAAGAGGCCCAAGGATCCGCGTTCCATCCGTGGATTACAGGCTGGGGAAGACCGGACGGGTGAAGAACATGAACCCTCGTTGATGCCTCGTCATCCAGACTTCCGCCGATGGGATGTGGCAGCGGGAGAACAGGGGCCGGCCGCTGCGAGGCGGCGGGTGCCGGCTGGGGAAGCTAGGTCAGCCGGGAGCGCACCACCGTCCCCGGGGTGCAGAGGGCGCCCAACCCGGTCGTAGCTCACTCATGCGGAACGTGACAACCCCGTCACGGTCCAGGCGGCATTTGCTGGCCTGGTAGGCGGACCGTGAGGAACGCGGATGTCCGTGGCGGGTGCAGGACGACCCGAGAAGCGAATGCCGGTGGCCGAAAGGCAGCAGGAAACCGGGAACCCGAGGCTGACTCCTTCGTCAGCGGCTCCCGCATAACTGGCCGGATAGGAGCTCGTGCTCCGACCCGAAAGGGTGCCGACGCGGGTCGGGTGAGCCTGCGAGGAACGATGATGAACGACGCGGGAACCGAGGGACAAGTTGGACACCTCAGTCATGGGGGAGACGGACGCTGTCGAAACCGAGGCGGCTGGGGTGAACGGACCCGAGGACGGGCCGCTCGACTGGGACGCCGTGCACTGGCAAACGGTTGAGAAGGACGTACGGCGTCTGAGGCAGCGGATCTTCGCG
>NZ_BMQA01000256.1 GCF_014647875.1 Streptomyces brasiliensis
TAATCCGCGTACTGCACCGGCAACGGCTCCCAATCAGGGGCCTCACCACGCAACCGCGCCACGTACGCCGTCGACAGATCCCGCGCCAACGGAGCAGTCGACCAACCATCACTGGCAATGTGGTGCATCACCACCACAAGCACCTGCTCCTCCGGACCGGCCTCGAACAGCCACGCCCGAATCGGCACCTCCACCGACAGATCAAACGCATACCCCGCAGCCCGCCCCACGGCCTCAGCCAAACCGTCAGGGCCGACCTGGCTCACCGGGATGGACCACGTCAGCTCCTCCGGGTCGAGGATCTGCTGGTACGGCTCACCGTCCACTGCCGGGAACACCGTCCGCAGCGACTCATGCCGCCCGATCACATCCCGGAACGCCTGCTCCAACACCGCAACATCGACACCACTGATCCGCAGCGGCACCGGAATGTTGTACGCCGAACTCGGCCCCTCCAACTGGGCCAGGAACCACAACCGCCGCTGCGCGAACGACAACGGCACCCGCACCGGACGCATCTCCACAGCCCGCAACGGCATCCGCGCCGCCCGCATACCCTCCGACAGCCGAACCGCGAGCCCGGCCACCGTCGGCGCCTCGAACAACACCCGCAGCGGCAACTCCGCACCGAGCACCGTACGGATGCGCGAAACCAGTCGTACGGCCAGGAGGGAGTGTCCGCCGAGCTGGAAGAAGTTGTCGTCGACGCCGACCGACTCAAGACCCAACACCTCGGCGAACGCCCCGCACAGGATC
>NZ_BMQA01000257.1 GCF_014647875.1 Streptomyces brasiliensis
TATCCCGGCGCACCTACGAGACGGTCCGTCCCCCTGCCACGCATCGGTACTCAGCCCCTTGCAGTTTCAGCTGCTTGGAGTTCTCCCTTGACACCAACCAGGCTCCAACAAAGCCCAGTCGGCAGCATCGCGGCGAGGGGTTCCCACGTTCCGCACTGGCGCCTGTTGCCGAGCTCGCGCCACCTTCATGCCGGACTGCCACCTGGCCAGGAATACAGGAACCCGCCAGATTCGTCCCGGGGCAACAACTGGACCCCGGTTTCGGCAACCATCGCTACGCTTACGACACTTCAGCAGTGGTTCACTCGCGTTCGCCTTCTCGGCACCCACCTGACGCATCATGTGCGCCTTTTCCGCAGTGCTCATCACCCCGGCTCATTCACCGGAGCAACCTGCGGTGGTTTGGGACCTCCCCCTGCGTGGGCGATCCCGGAGGGCCTACCTCCATCACCAGTGCAGCACCACGTCAAGAGCTTCCGTCTACATCGGAACCTCCTGTTGTGTTCGTGGCGCACCGTCGTCCGCGTAGCGTTCGAAGGCGACCGCTGGGAACTCTCGGGTCAGCCACATGTCGAACGCATAGTGCATGAACAGGTTCGCCAGGACGGGTGAGACCGATGATCCCTGTGGGGCAATGCCACTTATTTAAGAAACGGCGAGGATTTTGATGTGGGGTGGGTCCGGGTGGCAGGTTGTGGTTTCGGTTGGGAGTTTCTTCCTGTAGGCGTGGACGTGAATGCGTTTGACCGC
>NZ_BMQA01000258.1 GCF_014647875.1 Streptomyces brasiliensis
GCAGGTACGGCTCGATGAACTCCCATTCCACATCCGTCAGTTGCGCGCGTGTCATGCAAGTCGATCTACCAGTCCAGACCCAGCCCTGAGTGCGAATCCGACAGATTGATCACGACTCGATACGCGCCCTAGCCGTGTACACCGTCCCCTGATGGTAGAGAGAAGCCCACAGCTCCTCCCACGCCTCGTCAGCCAGCTCGGGATCACCGATCTCGTCAAAGAGCCGTGGTAGGTCAGACGCGGATCCATAGGCGTGCTTCAGACCGGACCAGTCCAGTGTCATGCCCGCAATCATTCCAGCCGCATCCGACCGGCACCCCCGTGCCTTATCAATCTCACCAACAAGATCGTGTTACGAGCTCTTAGCTTGACTCTGTCGGTGATCTTGGAGTTTCCCGGTATGGCAGCATGATCAACGGGCATGCTCGGGTCGTTCCGATGACCGATGCAGCTGTCGAGGTGCCTGTTGTCCCTCCGCCCCCGTTCCGGTGAGCAAGTCCCGGCTCTGACCGCGCAGATCGCGCGGGCGAGCAACCCGGACGGTACGACGGCGATATGGGTGAGAGACCGGCTCGATGGGCTGTGGTGTGACGAGGACTTCGCCGACTGGTACCCACGTGACGGGCGTCCGGGTCTCTCGCCTGCCCAGCTGGCTACTGTCTGTGTGCTGCAGTTCCTGCTCGGCCTGTCGGACCGTCAGGCGGCCGAGGCGGTGCGCTGCCGCATCGACTTCAAGTATGCGATG
>NZ_BMQA01000259.1 GCF_014647875.1 Streptomyces brasiliensis
GATCCCGGCGTCCCGGCACGCCCGGGCCACGCGGACAGCGATTTCGCCACGATTGGCGATAAGCACCTTGGTCAGCATGCCGCCTCCACCACGTCTGTCGGGGCAGGACTGAGCTGGCCGACGCTTTCGAGGGTCTGGTTGATATCGGAAATAGGTGTGAGTGCCGTGTTGGTGTCCATGGTGTGGAGCGCAGAGACGTCGGGGATGGTGCCATCGACCGAGATCCGGACGGCCTTCCCGTCTTCGCGCGTCAGCAACTCGATTTCCGGGGTCTGGTGCACGCCGGTGTAGATCACTTCGTATCCGGCGCTGTGCAGCGGTCCGGCGATGACCTTGGCACCTCGGTCGTGTCCGTCGAACCCGGGTGGGGCAATGACCACGCGAAGGTGAGACGCGGAGACATTTCGAAGCGTTGCATCGTGGATGGTTTTCAACATTGTCCGATCTGATGCCTCAGCGGGGGAGGCTGGAGGCGAACCAGCCGATGGGGCCGTGGGCGTATGGGGTACGTAGGAGAAGTCGGTGTGAGGTCCAGGCGCTGGGACGACGAGGCGATGAGGCCGGAGTCGCTGTTCCAGCGACATGCAGCACTGCCACCACGGCGGCCAGCTCCTCCGGGGTCGGGTTGCCCCGCACGACTTTGATCGTCATGGCGGCTCCTTACAGGGGGATGTTGCCGTGCTTCTTCGGAGGCAGGGTTTCGCGTTTGGTGCGGAGTTGGCGC
>NZ_BMQA01000260.1 GCF_014647875.1 Streptomyces brasiliensis
CGGCTGCCGATGCGGCAGCGTGCAGGGATGCCCCGCTGGAAGAAGAAGCGGGAGGCCGACGTGTCGTTGAACTACACCCGGCGTGGGTTCCGTCTCAGGGACGGGCGCCTGCGCCTGGCGGGCGGGATCGTGCTGACGGTGGTGTGGTCGCGCCGGCTGCCCAGGCCGCCGTCCTCGGTGCGCGTGTACCGCGACAGCATCGGCCATTGGTACGCGTCCTTCGTGACCGCCGCCACCACTGAGCACCTGCCCAAGACCGGCCGCATGATCGGGATCGACTGGGGCGTCAGGGAGACCGCGACCACCACGAGCGACGACCACGACCTCCCCCACGCCCAGCACGGGAAGAAGGCGCAGGCGAAGCTCTCGCGCTACGACCGGATGATGGCCCGACGCCGACCGGCCAAGGGGCAGGCCGCCTCGAAAGGCTACCGCGAGGCGAAGAAGCTGCGCGCGAAGGCGTACGCCAAGGTCGCCGGGCAGCGTCAGGACACCGGCCGCAAGTGGGCCAAGTCCGTGGTCTTCGGCCATGACCGGATCGCGGTGGAAGACTTCCGCCCGAGGTTCCTCGCGAAGACCACCATGGCCAAGAAGGCGGCTGACGCCGCGATCTCGGCAACCAAGCGCGCCTTGATCGAGATGGGCCGCAAGCATGGGAGGGATGTGCGCCTGGTGCATCCCGCGCACACCAGGATGGAGTGCGCAGACTGCGGAGCGA
>NZ_BMQA01000261.1 GCF_014647875.1 Streptomyces brasiliensis
CGGCTGCCGATGCGGCAGCGTGCAGGGATGCCCCGCTGGAAGAAGAAGCGGGAGGCCGACTTGTCGTTGAACTACACCCGGCGTGGGTTCCGTCTCAGGGACGGGCGCCTGCACCTGGCGGGCGGGATCGTGCTGACGGTGGTGTGGTCGCGCCGGCTGCCCAGGCCGCCGTCCTCGGTGCGCGTGTACCGCGACAGCATCGGCCATTGGTACGCGTCCTTCGTGACCGCCGCCACCACTGAGCACCTGCCCAAGACCGGCCGCATGATCGGGATCGACTGGGGCGTCAGGGAGACCGCGACCACCACGAGCGACGACCACGACCTCCGCCACGCTCAGCACGGGAAGAAGGCGCAGGCGAAGCTCTCGCGCTACGACCGGATGATGGCCCGACGCCGATCGGCCAAGGGGCAGGCCGCCTCGAAGGGCTACCGCGAGGCGAAGAAGCTGCGCGCGAAGGCGTACGCCAAGGTCGCCGGGCAGCGTCAGGACACCGGCCGCAAGTGGGCCAAGTCCGTGGTCTTCGGCCATGACCGGATCGCGGTGGAAGACTTCCGCCCGAAGTTCCTCGCGAAGACCACCATGGCCAAGAAGGCGGCTGACGCCGCTATCTCGGCAACCAAGCGCGCCTTGATCGAGATGGGCCGCAAGCATGGGCGGGATGTGCGCCTGGTGCATCCCGCGCACACCAGGATGGAGTGCGCAGACTGCGGAGCGA
>NZ_BMQA01000262.1 GCF_014647875.1 Streptomyces brasiliensis
ATGCGGCCAACCCGCCCCCACACCCGAACCCCACCACAGAACCTAACAAAGCCCTACTAGCCCCGTGTCAGGGCCTTGACCTCCGGAGGCAGGCTGCCACCGGGTTGGACGGCGAGCAGCATGACCTCGTCCGAGGTGTACCGCACCGCGATGGCGATACGTGGATTCAAGCCGCCGACGGCATAGGCCGTGGTCGGTTCGGTCCCAACGGCATCGTCGTTGTGACCCGGTGTGTCATCGCAGGGCGGGAACTCAGCGGTGCCGAGTGCTTTGCCTACGGTGAAGTCGACGTTGGCCACCTGCGTATAGGTGCGGCCCCCGTACGTGGCCGCGATCGCGCATGACCCTCCGGCCTCCCCGCCACCGCCGTGCGCCGAACAGGCGACCGTCAGCACAGCCACGACCATGGCCATCACCGAGGACAACGGCAGCAACCGCGACCGCGTCGGCCTGTCGGCGTCGCGTCGGAGTGAAAGTCTGACTCGCATCAGTGGGGCTCCTTCTGGAGCGTGCGCGCTCCGTCTCACCGGGCACCGCGGAACCCGTGGGGAGTTCGGACCCCACGTGCGTCTCCCGATCAATTCATGAACATGACGGAGTGCGGAGCGGACGCGTTCACTCCGCTTTTGCGATCGCCCTAGGGCGCGTATCGAGTCGTGATCAATCTGTCGGATCCGCCCTCAGGGCAGGGTCTGGA
>NZ_BMQA01000264.1 GCF_014647875.1 Streptomyces brasiliensis
CGCTGTAGGGCGGGCGCTCGGGCCGCGCGTCGCCGGGGTAGGCGGTAGTGGTGCCTTTGACGGCGACCGCGTAGGCCAGCCCGCGCTCGGTCAGGCCCAGGCGGAAGCCGGTGGCATCGCCGTAACCGGCATCGGCGACCACCGGTAGATCCGGCAGTTCCCACTGGTCGCGGACTTCGTCGAGCATCTGAAGCGCCTGGCGCCACTTCTCGGTGTGGCGGACCTGGTCGGGGATGCCTGCCCGCCGGCGGCGTTGGCGGATCGCCTCGGCCAGCAGCTTGTCGTCTTCGGCCGTGGCATCGTCCCAGCTGTTGGGGATGAACAGCCGCCAGTCCACGGCCGCCGAGGCGTGATCACTGACCAGGTTGACACTCACGCCTATCTGGCAGTTGCCGCGCTTGCCCAAGGCACCGCAGTACATCCGGGCCACCCCGGGGGAGTCGTAGCCGTCCTTGGGGAAGCCGGTGTCGTCGATCGCATACGCCTCCGGAGCGATGTGCGCAACTGCCCACCGAGCCACCCGCCGCCGCACCTCGACGTAGTCCCAGGTGGAGGAGGAGATGAACTGCTGCAGCTGCTGGTGGTCCACGCCCAGGCGCTCGGCCATCGGCTGCATCGACTTGCGTTTGCCGTCCAGCATCAGCCCGCGCACATACAGCTCGCCCTT
>NZ_BMQA01000265.1 GCF_014647875.1 Streptomyces brasiliensis
AATTCACTAGTTATTCCAGATGCTCGCCAAATCTGAAAAAAACCAGAGGTTATTTGTATTCCTCGGAAACCCCCACCCACATCGCCATTCAAGATTTCTTGGCCCACTATTGGCCAAACCACCTGGGCGCTAGGTCCAATGTGAGTAGGATCGCTGAGCCATGCTTCATAATTGGAAAAACGAGCACCGTGGAAATACATGCCGCTCAGCCAAAGAAAGATGATGGAGAGTTGGCCGAAATGGGCACTAAATATTTTGCGAGAGATCTCCTCCAAATCACTGGTATGGCTATCGAAATCGTGAGCATCGGCATGTAGGTTCCAGATCCAAGTGGTAGTATCGGGTCCCTTAGCTATTGTTCTTGAGAAATGGCCCGGCCTAGCCCATTCCTCGAAAGAAGTTTTTACGGGATCCCTATCTACCAAAATTTTTACTTCTGGTTCCGGCGAACGAATAATCATTGAGTCCTCCTCTTTCCGGACAACACATACAAAGAGACCCGCCAACAGTCAGTAATTAGTGAACCTATGAGAGACGCTTATAATTAGTTTCTTTCTCTTCTATCTCTCATCTATCTATCTATTTTTTATCTATCTATTTTTTCTTTAGTTATTCACTAGAGCAATTATGATCTGGAAGTCGATCCG
>NZ_BMQA01000266.1 GCF_014647875.1 Streptomyces brasiliensis
TTGTACGCTATAGAGAAGCATTAGAGCAAGGAGAAGACGTACAAAAAGAAGTTGATAATGTTATCGGCGATTTAGAAGATAGTGGCTATATACAAGAGGCTGAGAGCCTTACAGACGCAAGACCTAGTATTGCAGAAGAAAGAGGATTAAGACCTGACGCACAACCGCTTCTAGACCTTTTAAACCCTATTAAGAGTGCAGGTTTAGAGTATTTTCAAAGTAGAAATAGGAACTCAGCATCATATGATTTAAACGTTGCGTTTGCGAAAGAAGTTGCTTATACAAGAAGAGCGTTATTAGAAGACCGTGAATATATCGGTACTAGAAACGCATTTAACCGTTTAAATACGGCGTTTGAGGAGCTTTCAGGCTATATGTACGACCGTTTTTATCAACTAGGAGGCACACCAGTAAATTATCACGGACATGATGATAGAGTTAGATAAAAAATAAAAGCAGCAACCAAGCACCATATTAATTATGGTGCTTTTTATAATGCCGTCATATCAAGGTTTTAAAGACATTTATAACCATAATCAAGTAATAAAAATAAAAGTTCGCTAAAACGAACTGTAAAATACAATAACCTTTAAAAAGGTATAACTAATTAAATATATCATTAAATAAG
>NZ_BMQA01000267.1 GCF_014647875.1 Streptomyces brasiliensis
CCGAGGTGTGTATCGACGTGTGCGGAGCACCGTCTTTGCCGATGAGGAGATGTTATGCAGTTGCAGGTGGCGTTGGATGTCCTTGACCTTCCCTCGGCGTTGACTCTGGCGAATCAGGTGTCCGAGTACGTGGACATCCTCGAGTTGGGGACGCCTTTGGTGAAGTCCGCGGGCATCGGCGCGGTGAGTGCGATCAAGGCCGCGCACCCGGACAAGCTGGTGTTCGCGGACCTGAAGACGGCCGACGCCGGCGAGCTGGAGGCCACTTTTGCCTTCGAGGCGGGGGCGGACCTGGTCACGGTGATGGGCGCGGCCGACGACGACACCGTGCGCGGGGCGGTGGCGGCCGGCCGCAAGTACGGCAAGAGCGTCGTCGCCGACATGATCGCGGTGGTGGGCGGCCGGGTGGACCGGATCCGCGAGGTGGCGAAGCTGGGCGTGTCGTTCGTCGAGATTCACGCCGGGCTCGATGAGCAGGCCCGGCCCGGCTACACGATCGACACGCTGCTCCACGACGGCCGCCGGGCCGGTGTCCCCTTCTCCATCGCCGGCGGCGTCCGCATCGACACCATCGCCTCCGTCCGGGAAGCCGGGGCCACCGTGGCCGTAGCCGGGGGAGCGATC
>NZ_BMQA01000268.1 GCF_014647875.1 Streptomyces brasiliensis
CGCAGTCATCCACTTCCGGATGAGCCGCAGGACTCGCTTGTCCGCAATGCGATGCTCGAGAAACCTCTCCATCCAAGAATGATCAAGCTTGGAGAAGAAGTCGCTGACATCAGCATCGAGTATCCAGTTCACCTTCCTCTCGGAGATCCCGACCGCGAGCGCATCCAGCGCATCATGCGGGCCACGCCCAGGCCGGAACCCATACGAGAAGCCGAGAAAGTCCTCCTCATACACGGCGTTCAGCACCTCCACCACCGCACGCTGGAGGATCTTGTCCTCCAAGGTAGCGATACCGAGCGGACGCTGCCGCCCATCCGGCTTCGGTATGTACACCCTGCGAGAAGGACTCGCCCTATAGGCACCGCTGTGGACACGACAGAGCAAATCTTCGAGATTCCCTCGCAGATCCTGCCCATAGGCGTCCCACGTCACCCGGTCGACACCCGGAGAAGCCTTCGGGTTAATCGCCACATAGGCCGCCCAAAGGCGAACCAGGTCGACGTGATGCAACAGCGCGGTGAACCGTGCTTCCTTATCCCTTCGTGCCGCCTCCCGCACACGGTCCAGCCCGCTTGGCACACCGCGCCCGGCACTGCGTCCGGAGTGT
>NZ_BMQA01000269.1 GCF_014647875.1 Streptomyces brasiliensis
TATCCAGTCGCGCTTTTCAGACGCTGGATCATCATGTGTGGAGACTGACCTACAAGTGGGCCAGGCTCACGCATCCGAACAAACTGAGGCGCTGGGTCGTGAACCGGTACTTCGGTATGTTCAACCCCGCCAGGCAGGACCGATGGGTGTTCGGTAGCAGGGAAACCGGCTACTACCTCCGGAAATTCGCCTGGACCAAGATCGTCCGACACCAGCTCGTCACGGGAACGGCATCCCCGGATGACCCGTCCCTCACCGAGTACTGGGCCACTCGGCGCCGCCGCAGCAAACCCCCGGTCTCGCGAGCCATGCTCCGCCTCCTGCAGGCACAGCATGGCCGATGCCCCATATGCCGAGGGCTGCTGCTGCTCGCCGACCGGGAGCCACAGAGCCCGCAAGAGTGGGAACAATGGCTCTCCGTCACCCGGAAGGCGCTGCGCAAACACGCAATCACCGCCACGCCGGGCCACGGCACGCCGAACGATCAAGCCGTACTGCGGCTCATGCACGCTCACTGTCATCGACGGTTCACCAGAGACGACAACGAGTCCGGGAAGACTGCACGCCTGCGAGCCTGAGGGGCTTGCTTGAGCCGGTTGCCTGGAAA
>NZ_BMQA01000270.1 GCF_014647875.1 Streptomyces brasiliensis
TGGGAGGGGTCAGGGTGCCTGGTCTGTGGTGGTGATGGAGGGGGTCGTTTCTGGCGCGGTTGCTGAGCCGGTGCGTGCCAGGAGGATTCCTGTGACGCCTTGCAGGAAGGTTTCGGAGACGAGCTCGGGGTCGAAGAGGCAGCCGGCCGCCATGGCGCCGTCTCTGAGCATGACGAGGTGTCGGGCGGCTGGGTCGGCGGGCGCGTCGCTGGTTTGTGCGAGCAGGTCCGTGATGGTTTTCAGGAACCACTGGCGGTGGGTCAGGATGAACTGGTGGATCGGGTGGGCTGGGTCGGGGTATTCGGCTGCTGCGTTGAGGAAGGCGCAGCCGCGGAAGCCTGGGCTCAAGATGCCTTGGGTGATGGATTTGGCGACGGCCTGGACTTTGTCGACGGCTGACTGGCTGCTCGCCTGGGCCGCGGCGACCTGTCCTCGGATTCCTTCGTCGGCTTGGTCGAGGTAGGCGAGGACGAGGTCTTCCTTGCCCGCGAAGTGTCGGTACAGCGTCGCCCGGGTCACCTTCGCCTCCACGGTGATCCGGTCGATGCCGACGGAGTGGATTCCTTCCGCGTAGAAGATCCTGGTTGCTGTGCTGAGCAGCCGCGCT
>NZ_BMQA01000271.1 GCF_014647875.1 Streptomyces brasiliensis
GTTCAGGTCATCCGCTGATCGGCCGCCACTCTTCGACTTTCGCCAAGACGATCAGGTGGGTGCCTACGAAACGGCACTCGACCGGCTGGATGAGGCCGCCAGCCACGTCGATGTCGTGGTCCCCGGCCACGGCGCCGTTGCCGAGGGTCCCCAGGTGGCGGCCCGGCCGTAAGAGGTCGTTTTCTCCCGATGTTTCATCCCGGAATAGGTGTTTAATCCCGGGGTGTCGGGTCGCGCCAGGAGATGGTGGCTTCGTTGGTCAGGCGGCGGGCCATCAGGTCGGTCATGGCGAGGTGGATCATGGCTTCGGAGCGGGCGGGGAGGGTTTCGTAGTCACGGGCCAGGCGGCGGTGGAACATCAGCCACCCGTAGGTCCGCTCCACGGTCCAGCGTTTGGGTAGCGGGGTGAATCGGTGAATCCCCTGGTTCCGGGGGCGCGTTGGACGATTTCCATGTCGATGCCGAGGGTGGCGGCGTGCTCGACGAGGTGCTGGCGGTAGCCGCCGTCCACCCAGACCTTGCGGATGGTGGGGTGGGCGGCGGCCACCTGGTCGACCAGGTGGGTGCCGGCGACCGAATCCTGCACGCTCGCGGCTGTG
>NZ_BMQA01000272.1 GCF_014647875.1 Streptomyces brasiliensis
TGCGCCTCAAACAACTCCACCAACGTCACCGAATCAACAGCAGCCGCCGTGTCATTCCACTCACCCAGAACTCGATCCCGCTCACCCGCATCGAGCACCGCCACCGCATGCAGACGGACATCAGGCGCCGCCGTCACAAGCTCCAGCATCCGCGCCAACCGCTGTGCGATCGCCTCGACCGAAGGTACGTCGAAGAGGTCCACCGAACCGTTCAGCGATCCTTCGAACCCGTCCGGGCGCCCCTGGTCGTCGAAGGTCTCGCGCAGGTGGACTTCCAGGTCGAACCGTGCCGCGTTCCCTGATCCGTCGAGCGCCTCGGCGTGGACGCCGGGCAGGTCGAGGACGGCGCTCTGCAGGTTTCGGAGCGTCAGCATCACCTGGAACAACGGGTGCCGGGACAGCGACCGCTCCGGGGCCAGCTCCTCCACCAGCCGCTCGAACGGCACATCCTGATGCGCCAACGCCCCCAGACTCGCCTCCCGCACACGCCCCAACACCTGCCGGAACTCCGGATCACCCGACAGATCCGTCCGCACCACCAACGTATTCACGAAGAACCCGACGAGATCGTCCAAC
>NZ_BMQA01000273.1 GCF_014647875.1 Streptomyces brasiliensis
CTTGTGCGGGCCCCCGTCAATTCCTTTGAGTTTTAGCCTTGCGGCCGTACTCCCCAGGCGGGGCACTTAATGCGTTAGCTGCGGCACGGACAACGTGGAATGTTGCCCACACCTAGTGCCCACCGTTTACGGCGTGGACTACCAGGGTATCTAATCCTGTTCGCTCCCCACGCTTTCGCTCCTCAGCGTCAGTATCGGCCCAGAGATCCGCCTTCGCCACCGGTGTTCCTCCTGATATCTGCGCATTTCACCGCTACACCAGGAATTCCGATCTCCCCTACCGAACTCTAGCCTGCCCGTATCGACTGCAGACCCGGGGTTAAGCCCCGGGCTTTCACAACCGACGCGACAAGCCGCCTACGAGCTCTTTACGCCCAATAATTCCGGACAACGCTTGCGCCCTACGTATTACCGCGGCTGCTGGCACGTAGTTAGCCGGCGCTTCTTCTGCAGGTACCGTCACTTGCGCTTCTTCCCTGCTGAAAGAGGTTTACAACCCGAAGGCCGTCATCCCTCACGCGGCGTCGCTGCATCAGGCTTTCGCCCATTGTGCAATA
>NZ_BMQA01000274.1 GCF_014647875.1 Streptomyces brasiliensis
GACCAGCCACCGCTTGACATACAGGACCACCCAGGGCAGGTCGGTGTTCGCCTCGACCGCTTTGACGATCAGGTCCCACGGCACGGAGTCGAAGAACTTCCGGATGTCCAGATCGATCACCCAGTTGTTGTTCCAGCACCGTGTCCGGCAGGCCCCGACCGCATCCAGCGCGGACCGCTTCGGCCGGTAGCCGTAGGAGTCCGGATGGAAGATCGACTCGACCTTCGCCTCCAGCACTCCGGCCACCACCGTCTGCGCGATCCGGTCGGCGATGGTAGGCACGCCTAAAATTCTTGTACCCCCGCCGTGCGACTTCGCGATCTCCACCGCGCGGACCGCAGGAGGGAAGTACGTCCCCGAGGACATCCGGTTCCAGATTTTGTACAGGTTGCCCCGCAGATCCTTCTCGAACTCCTCGATCGACACTCCATCCACCCCGGCCGCACCCTTGTTCGCCTTGACTTTCTCCCACGCCTCCCAGACAGCCCACTTCGAGATCTCGAACGGCTTGCCTGATGATTTCAGCTCGTCCACGCGACTCCTCCCGGAGCGCT
>NZ_BMQA01000275.1 GCF_014647875.1 Streptomyces brasiliensis
CGTGGTCGAGCAGCGGCTGAAACTGAAGGTCAACCGGGAGAAGTCGAAGGTAGTCCCAGCTTCCGTCGCGACGTTGCTGGGGTTCGGCTTCTACTTCATCCGGGGCGGGGTGAAGATCCGGATCGATCCGAGGGCGCTGGCGCGCTGGAAGACGAAGATCCGGGAGCTGACCTCGCGGCGGTGGAGCATCGCGATGGACGAACGTATCGCGAGGATCAACCGCTTCATGACCGGATGGATGGGCTACTTCCAGCTCTCGGACGCCTCCAGGCCGTTCCGGGATCTGGACGAGTGGCTTCGCCGCAGGATGCGGCAGATCCGCTGGAAGGAGTGGAAGATCCCCCGGACCCGCCGGGCGAACCTGCGCAGGCTCGGAATCAGCGAGTCGTTCTCCCACCAGTGGGGGAACAGCAGCAAGGCTTACTGGCGGATCGCGGGCTCTCCCGTCCTCCAGCGGGCACTGCCCAACGCCTACTGGGACGACCTCGGTCTGCTCACACTCAAGCCGACCTGGCAACGACTGAGATCAGCTCGATGAACCGCCGGATGCG
>NZ_BMQA01000276.1 GCF_014647875.1 Streptomyces brasiliensis
GGACGGTGGCGGCTGATGGCCATCGACGGCTTCGTGCTGGATATTCCCGATACTCCTGCGAACGACGAGAGGTTCGGCCGGTCCGGAGGAACGAAGAATCCGGCCCCTTTTCCCCAGGTGAAGATCGTGGGGCTGGGCGAATGCGGGACCCATGCCGTTGTAGCCGCACGGCTGGCGCCTTGGCGCGTGGACGAAGGTGTTCTCGCCGGGGAACTCATCATCGATTTCGAACCCGGCATGCTGGTCACCGCTGACCGGGGATTCTATGCCTACAATCTGTGGGCAGCTGCCGCGGCTACCGGGGCAGATCTGCTGTGGCGCATGCCTGACGGCCCTCACCTGCCAGTAGTGCGGCCCCTGAAGGACGGGTCGTACGAGTCCTTTCTGCTCGATCCTAAGGTCCGCCGCCGGCGCGCGGTCCAGCGACACCGCGGATCAGCGAACATCGAGCAACCGTCCGGGATCCCAGTTCGCGTCATCGAATACGAAGTGACGAACCGTGAAGGCAAGGGAGAGATCTTCTGCCTGATCACCACCATCATGGACCCC
>NZ_BMQA01000277.1 GCF_014647875.1 Streptomyces brasiliensis
GCAGGAAGTGTAGCTCGATGCGATCGGGGTGATCGGCGAGCCAGGCGCGGACCTTGCGGGAGCGGTGCGCGGAGTGGCCGTCCAGGACAAGGTGCACCTTGCGGTCGAAGCGAAGGCCGGCAAGCCGGTCCAGGAAGCGGCACATGACGTCGGCGTCGAAGGTCTCGGTGAACACCATGAAGTGCATCCGGCCCTTGGTGCTGATCGCGGACATCGCATTCACCGAGAACCGGTTGCCCGTGCGGCGCACGACCGGCGTGCACCCCTGCGCGCCCCAGGTGCGGCCGGTGACCTGGTCGGAACGGACGCCGACCTGATCGGCGAAGAGCACTTCACCACCCTCTGCCTTCGCCTTCGCGTGGATCGCCGGCCAGGTCTCCTGCCGCCAGACGCGGACGGCTTCCGTGTCCTGCTCGACGGCCCGCTTGTCCGGCCGCTGGAACGACAGGCCACAGCGGCGCAGGCAATTGCCCACCCCCTGCTCGGTCAGCCGCACCCGGTACAGCTTCGCGATCAGATTCCCCACCCCGGCCCGCGTCCACA
>NZ_BMQA01000278.1 GCF_014647875.1 Streptomyces brasiliensis
GGGTACCCGCGCATGTCCACGCCTTCTCGGGGCCAGCAGCCCGGCCAGCCACAGCAGCCGTCCCAGCCACAGGCCCCGAAACCTCACAAGAAGAAGAGCAAGGGCAAGACCTGTGCCGGAGTCTGCTGCCTGGGCGTCGTCGGCATCCTGGTCATCGCCGGCGCGATCTCCGCTGCCACCGGCGGCAAGCCCAGCAGCGGTACCGCCAAGAGCCCGGCCGCCGCACCCTCGGACACCGGCAACGGCTCCAAGGCCTCCGCCTCGCGCTCCGCCCCCCACAAGGAGGCACCACAGACCATCACCTACGTCGTCACCGGCACCAGCGGCGCCGACGTGCAGTACGGCCCGGCCGGAGCCTTCACCCAGGGCAAAGCGCCGATGAACGTGACCAGACCGCTCGAGAACCCGCAGCACTACGCGATCACCGCACAGCTTCAGGGCAGCGGCCATATCACCTGCCAGTTGAAGATCAACGGCAAGATCGTCTCGCAGTCCACCGCGTCGGGCAGCCACAACATCGCCTCCTGCGAGATCAACAAAG
>NZ_BMQA01000279.1 GCF_014647875.1 Streptomyces brasiliensis
GGGTACCCGCGCATGTCCACGCCTTCTCGGGGCCAGCAGCCCGGCCAGCCACAGCAGCCGCCCCAGCCACAGGCCCCGAAACCTCACAAGAAGAAGAGCAAGGGCAAGACCTGTGCCGGAGTCTGCTGCCTGGGCGTCGTCGGCATCCTGGTCATCGCCGGCGCGATCTCCGCTGCCACCGGCGGCAAGCCCAGCAGCGGTAGCGCCAAGAGCCCGGCCGCCGCACCCTCGGACACCGGCAACGGCTCCAAGGCCTCCGCCTCACGCTCTGCCCCCCACAAGGAGGCACCACAGACCGTCACCTACGTCGTCACCGGCACCAGCGGCGCCGACGTGCAGTACGGCCCGGCCGGAGCCTTCACCCAGGGCAAAGCGCCGATGAACGTGACCAGACCGCTCGAGAACCCGCAGCACTACGCGATCACCGCACAGCTTCAGGGCAGCGGCCATATCACCTGCCAATTGAAGATCAACGGCAAGGTCGTCTCGCAGTCCACCGCGTCGGGCAGCCACAACATCGCCTCCTGCGAGATCAACAAAG
>NZ_BMQA01000280.1 GCF_014647875.1 Streptomyces brasiliensis
TGTCCATCTGGTTCATCGGGTGGATCCCGAGGATCTGCTCGATGGTGCGGACCACGGTGACCTGCGAGTAGTAGTGGCTGTCGACGACGCCGTGGTTGGCGTACGGGCTGATGATCTGGACCGGCGCACGGTGGCCGTCGACGTGGTCCTGGCCGGCCTGGGAGTCGTCCTCGACGATGAAGATCGCCGAGTCCTTCCAGTACTTGCTGTGCGAGATCTCGTCCACCATCCGGCCGACGGCGAGGTCGTTGTCCGCGACCTGAGCGGCCGAGTTGGCCGGACCACCGGTGTGGTCGTTGGACAGCCAGAACATGTTCAGGGCGGCAGGACCGTTCTTCTCGAAGTCCTGCTTCCAGATCTGCTCCTTGTAGATGTCCGGCACGCTGGTGTCGAACAGCGGGAAGCCCTGGACCGACACGTCGTTGAGCGAGGGGATGTCCGAGCCGACCTTGATGGGGTACTTGGTCTGCGCCCCGGTCGCGGCCATGTCCTGGGTGTCGCAGTACAGGTTCTGCCAGGTCGAGCCGGACGG
>NZ_BMQA01000281.1 GCF_014647875.1 Streptomyces brasiliensis
CCCGGCAGGCAGATCGTCCAGGGCCTCCTGCGTACCCAATACGAGCTGCGCCCGGCTGTCGGCCAACATGAACGCCACGCGCTCCACCGGCAGCCGCCCGTCGATCGGCAGATACGCCGCTCCCGCCTTCAACACACCCAGGATCCCGGTCACCAACTCCACGTCCCGGGGCAGACACACGCCCACCACGGACTCCGGGCCCACACCCATCCCGTGCAGATAGTGCGCCAGCCGATTCGCCGCCGCATCCAACTCGCCGTAGGACAGCTCCACGCCATCACCCACGACCGCCGTCGCACCGGGCGCCCGGGCCACCTGAGCCTCGAACAACTCCACTGCCGACGTGCCCGCGATCGGGACGGTGGTGTCGTTCCACACGCGCAGGAGGTGTTCGCGTTCGTCGTCGCGCAGGACGTCCACGGCGCCCAGCCGGGTCTCGGGCGCCGCAGTCACGAACTCAAGGACTCGGTTCCAGCGCTCGGCGAGAGCCTTCACCGAGCCGGCATCGAACAGATC
>NZ_BMQA01000282.1 GCF_014647875.1 Streptomyces brasiliensis
CCTGCGCGGCCTGGAGGGCGCGCTGGCCGGCGTGCACGGCTACGAGGCCGCGTACTTCGCCTCGTACCCGCTGGTCGCCGCGTTCCGGGGCCTGGACGTGACCACGCTGCAGAACCTGGTCTACCTCACGGCGCTGATCAAGATCGCCACGTCGTTCATCTGGATGATCACGGTCTCGCTGAAGACGGACATGGGTGTGGCCTGGCACCGCTTCCTGGCGTTCCCGAACATCTTCTTCAAGCGCGAGGCGGACGGCGGCACGGCGCTGGGCGCGCTCCAGCCGATGACCTCGGGCGGCAAGCCGATCGACTTCACCGACCCGGGCGAGGACGACGTCTTCGGCATCTCCCAGGTCGAGCAGTTCTCCTGGAAGGGGCTGCTGGACTTCTCCACCTGCACCGAGTGCGGGCGCTGCCAGTCGCAGTGCCCGGCGTGGAACACCGGCAAGCCGCTCTCGCCGAAGCTGCTGATCATGTCGCTGCGCGACCACGCCCACGCCAAGGCGCCGTACCTG
>NZ_BMQA01000283.1 GCF_014647875.1 Streptomyces brasiliensis
AGGCGGGCGAATCGGCTGATGCGGGTGGTGCCGATGGGGGTGCCGCTCCACCAGGTGTTCAAGCGGTGGAGGTTGAGTCCGGCGGCGGTCAGGACGTGGCCGAGGTGGGTCTTGCGTAACCCGCGGTAGGGCGTGGTGCGTGTCCGGGTCACCCGGACGGCCTGGGAGATGGTGCCTTCGACTCCGGCTCGTGTGCCGTAGGCGGCCTGCCACTCGTCGGTCTGCTGCTCGCGTCGGCGCTGGTCGAGGGCTTCCTGCTGGGGCTGGGTGAGCAGGGTCAGGCTGCGGCCCCACTTGCTCTTGGCGCTGGTGCACGCCGCGCGCACCGGGCAGGCGTCGCAGTCGGTCTTGGCGAAGTGGACCCGGATGATCTCGGTGCCGGTGGGTTTGCGCTGCTCGGACCAGCTGACACTACGCTGCCCGCGGGGGCAGATGACAGTGCGGGCCGGCCAGTCGACGGTGAAGGCGTCCTGTCCCAGGCCTTCCCCGGCGCGGCCCTGGGCGGTGGTGTC
>NZ_BMQA01000284.1 GCF_014647875.1 Streptomyces brasiliensis
TAGGTGTTGATGCGGTGGAGCAGGGCCGACAGTTCGTGGCGGTAGAAGGCCCCGTAGTAGGCCATCCATCCCCGCACGATGGGGTTGATCCATCGCGCGAGGTCCGCCTCGGTACTGTTCACGTGGCGGTGCAGTCGCCAGGACTTCACCGTCGCGCTCATCTTCTTCAGGGCCTCCTTGCTGACCGCCGGGAGGAACGAGGTGTAGACCGCCCCGGTCTTCCCGTTGAGGGCTCCACGCGGCCGGAAGGTGTACCCCAGGAACGTGAACGCCACCTGCTCGTACGAGCTGCGGCGGTTACTGTCCTTGCAGTACACGATCTTCGTCTTGTCCGGGTGCAGCTCCAGTCCGACCTGGGTCATCCGCCCATGCAAGGCCGCCAGGACGCGCCTGGCCTGGGCCTCGGTGACGCAGTGGATCACCGGGTGAGTCGGCGGCGGGAATCTCACCCGCCGCCGCTCGCAGAACCGTGCGGGAGCCTCTCGGCTCACACGGCTCCCATCGC